>NZ_CP108039.1:8034435-9507903 GCF_036173045.1 Streptomyces sp. NBC_00299 | reverse complement strand
CGCGATGTGCAAGCGAACCACCGCGCTGCGCGCGGTGGTTGCGCTCCGCCCGCGGGAGCGCTGGCGGAACGCTGCGCGTTCCGCTCAATCCGATTGCTGCGCAATCGGATTGACGCTCCGTCCGCTGCGCTCCCGGAGCTGCGGGACTTCGTCCCGCTGTCAGGCCTCCGCTTCGCTCCATCCTGACGGGGCGAGTCCGCTGCGCTCCTCGCCTGACGGTCCTTCCGGCTGCGCCTCCAGAACCGTTGGGGCCCGCTCGCGCGGGCCAGGCTGGCTACGAGGGAGAGGGCCGATCGTGCGGGTTGGAGTGTAGTGAGTGCATCAGATTGAAACAGCATGTACCGTTGGCAGAAATATAGGTCTCCCTCACGGCCACTCGGAATCCCTCCATCAATTCCGATAGGAAGGGCCATGATGGCCGGTTGTCCTGAATCTACCGGACCAGATCCCGCGCTGATCAGCGATTCTGTACGCCGGGTGACGGAGTACCAGACAGCGGGCGTGAAGACCCGGTTGAGGCTGTTCGGCCTTCTCCTGGCCCAGAGCGTGGCTGACGACCTGGTGGCCGCGCTGGAAGCCGGGGGCGGTCTCCAGGGCGCAGAGCGAGGTTGTCGAGCTGGACGGGATGGCGCCGGCCTCTCGGGGTGCGCTGTTCGCGGACGAGTGGGACGAAGGCGTTGCGGCGGTGAGCGAAGATCTGGTGGGCATCGCGGATCGGGACGGGGTGCGGCGCGGCGGCAGGTCGGCCGGGGCTGCTGAGTTGGCCATACACATCGCGAGCGTGCGGCAGCGTGAACGGGCGGACCTGGTACGGCTGGAGAGGTTCGCTGAGGGACCGTGCTGCCGGGCACGCACCCGGACACCACCGCGTGGCGCCGGGTGCTGGAGGCGCTGGGCGAGGTCGGCGGTCTGGGCCGGCGCGGACGGTGGAGATGTCCAGCGGGGACGTCATCTTCTGCACGCGCGAGGCCGGGCACCACGCCCCGGACGACCCGCCGGGGTTCAAGCGCGGAAAGTCGGACGGGGCACCCGTCGGATGGCATCTCGCGGGCAGGTCGATTTTGAGTGACGCCGCGTGCGGCCTGCACCCCGCACGCGGCCGTCTGAAAGCCACTAGAATTCAGCATCGGGGAGGCTCGGAAATGTCAGCTATTCAGCTCAAGGAACACCAGGTCGACCAGAAGTCAGCGTTCCGGAAATGGGTGAAATTCTCTGCAAGATCATCTGTGCCCCCGGAGGGGGCGCGCGGCACAATCGTGTCAGCGACCGGTTCAGGCAAGACGATCACGGCTGCCGCGTGCGCGCTGGAGTGCTTCCCGGGCGGTCGGATCCTCGTGACCGTGCCGACCCTGGACCTACTCGCGCAGACCGCCCAGGCGTGGCGCCTGGTGGGCCACCGGGCCCCGATGGTCGCGGTGTGCTCGCTGGAGAACGACCCCGTGCTGAACGAGTTGGGGGTGCGCACCACTACGAACCCGATCCAGCTCGCCCTGTGGGCAGGGTCCGGGCCCGTGGTCGTGTTCGCCACGTACGCCTCCCTGGTGGACCGCGAGGACATCGACGCACCTGTGGGCCAACGGAAGGTCCGCGGGCCGCTGGAGGCCGCTCTGGCAGGCGGGGAGCGGCTGTACGGGCAGCAGATGGACGGCCTCGACCTCGCGATCGTGGATGAGGCCCACGGAACCGCCGGCGATCTCGGGCGGCCCTGGGCAGCGATCCACGACAACGCCCGCATCCCCGCCGACTTCCGGCTCTACCTCACCGCCACCCCGCGCATCCTCGCCGCGCCCCGGCCGCAGAAGGGCACCGGCGGCCAGGAGGCGGAGATCGCGACCATGGCCGACGACCCGGACGGCACCTACGGCGCGTGGCTCGCAGAGCTCGGACTCTCAGAGGCGATCGAGCGCGAAATCCTCGCCGGATTCGAGATCGACGTCCTGGAGATCCGCGACCCCTCCCCCGTCCTCGGAGAGTCCGAGGAGGCGCGGCGCGGCCGGCGCCTGGCCCTGTTGCAGACCGCGCTCCTGGAGCACGCCGCCGCGCACAACCTCCGCACGGTGATGACGTTCCACCAGAAGGTGGAAGAGGCCGCGGCGTTCGCGGAGAAGTTGCCGGAGACCGCTGCCGAGCTCTACGTCAACGACGCCACAGGCGACGACCTGGCCGCCGCCGACAAGCTGCCCTCGTCGTCGATCGACGCGGAGTTCTACGAGCTGGAGACCGGCCGCCACGTCCCGCCGGACCGGGTGTGGTCGGCGTGGCTGTGCGGCGACCACCTCGTAGCCGAACGCCGCGAGGTACTCCGCCAGTTCGCCAACGGCATCGACGCCACCGGACGCCGGGTCCACCGCGCCTTCCTCGCCAGCGTCCGCGTGCTCGGGGAAGGCGTAGACATCACCGGCGAGCGCGGCGTGGAAGCCGTCTGCTTCGCCGACACCCGCAGCTCCCAGGTAGAAATCGTCCAGAACATCGGCCGCGCACTCCGCCTCAACAAAGACGGCACCACCAAGATCGCGCGCATCGTCGTGCCGGTCTTCCTGGAGCCTGGCGAGGACCCCACCGACATGGTCGCCAGCGCCAGCTTCCGGCCCCTCGTAGCCGTACTCCAGGGCCTGCGCTCACACGATGAACGCCTCGTCGAGCAACTCGCCTCCCGCGCCCTCACCCACGGCAAGCGCAAGGCCCACCTCCAGCGCGACGAAGACGGGCAGATCGTCGGGGCCGGCAGCGAAAGCGACGGCGAGGACCAGGAGCAGGACGACACCAACGCCGCTGCCGAAGCAGCCCTGCTGCACTTCTCGTCGCCGAGGGACGCGGCGACCATCGCCGCGTTCCTGCGCACCCGGGTCTACCGGCCCGAGTCGCTGGTGTGGCTGGAGGGCTACCAGGCCCTCCTCCGCTGGCGGAAGAAGCACCACATCACCGGCCTCCACGCCGTCCCCTACGACACCGAGACCCAGGTCGGCGTCACCAAGGACTTCCCCCTCGGGCGTTGGGTGCACCAACAGCGCAAGGCGCTGCGGGCCGGGGAACTGGAGGACCGGCGCAAGGAACTGCTCGACGCGTCGGAGGCCGGGATGGTCTGGGAGCCGGGCGAAGAGGCATGGGAGGCCAAGCTCGCCGCGCTGCGGTCGTTCCGGCGGGCCACCGGGCACCTCGCGCCGCGTCAGGACGCGGTGTGGGGCGAGAGCGAAGCCGACGGCCTGGTACCCGTCGGGCAGCACATGGCCAACCTCCGCCGCAAAGGCGCGAAGAACGGCCTGGGCAAGGACCCGGAACGAGCCGCCGTGCGCGCGGCGCAGCTCACCGAGATCGACCCGGACTGGGACTGCCCCTGGCCGCTCGACTGGCAGCGCCACTACCGCGTACTCGCCGACCTCGTCGACGCCGACGGCCACCTGCCCGACATCGCCCCCGGCGTACTCATGGACGGCGACGACATCGGCAAGTGGCTCCAACGGCAGAAGAATCCGGCCATCTGGACGCAGCTGTCCGCGGAACAGCAGGAGCAGCTGTCTGCGTTGGGCATCACACCCCTCGAGGCTCCAGCCCCAGCGGCCGCGGCCGGTCGCACGGCGAAGGGCCCGAGCAAAGCGCAACAGGCCTTCCAACGCGGCCTGACAGCCCTCACGCAGTGGGTCGAACGAGAAGGCACCCACCGGCCAGTACCAAGAAGCCACAGCGAGCAGATCACACTCGACGGCGAGACAGAACCGGTGACCGTCAAGCTCGGCGTATGGGTCACCAACACCAAAACCCGCCGCCACAAGCTCAGCGCAGACCAGCTCGCCGCACTACGGGAACTGGGCATGCAGTGGGCGTAACGCAGTCCGGCCGTCGGGCCGTTGAACCGGACGGATTCCCACAGCACGCAGGGACCCCAGGCCGCAGATGCCCGGGGTCCTGCTGTTTCATCTCGGGGCGAAGACCGCTCTCGCGATACGGGTCAGAGCCGATGCCCTGTCCCCAAGTGGCTCTTTCTGCGCGACTCGTTCTGACGGTCGTCTGCCGCGCCGTGGAAGGCCTTGGGCTGGGGAACGCCGGAGGGCTCCCGCCGCTGGATACGGCGGGAGCCCTCCGGCGTCCGAGTGAGGTGGGGATCAGTCCTCTCGCCGTACGACGGTGCGCATGGGGCGCGGCCGGATGACGCGCCGGGTGGCGGAGTGCTGCAGGGACTTGGCGGTGATCTTCTCGCGCCTGCGGCCGGCGTCCAGGACGCGGCGGGCCTCGAGCCACTCGTGGTACTCGGGGTCGCTGGAGTCCATGAGGAGGCCGGCGAGGATGCCCTTGACCGCGTCCTCGGTGGGCAGGATCTTGCCGCTGAGGGCCTCCGAGATCGTGCTCTGGGAGATGGGGACGTGGGCCTCGCGTGCGCGGGAGACCATCGTCTTGTACGGGGGGTTGCCCCGCCACAGGCGCAAGTCGCCCAGCGCGATGGCGTATTCGGCCTGGTTCACGACGTGGGTGGGTCGCTGGCGCTGGTATGCGGCGCGCTGGGTGCGGTCGACGGGGACGCCGGCGGCCTGGCGCTGTCGCTCGTTGGCGTACATCTCCCACATGGGGCGCCACTCGTTGGGGTCCTCGCCGAAGGCGGTGAGGTACTCCACCATGGTCTGCCAGGACGGGCAGCGGTTGGGGTCGGTGGCCCGGGACAGGGTCGCCGTCGACAGCCCGGTGATCTTGCTGATCTCCTTGAGGGTGAGGTCTTCGGGGCGCAGGGCGGCGAGTTCTTTGGCGAGCCGGGCGAACTTGCCGGTGATCTTGGTGTGGTCGCGCCTGGGACGTGCCATGGTCGTTCCTCCCTTGAACCGGGAGTGCGGGAGGCAGGCGCACCGCGGGGTGCGCCTGCCTGCCGCACGTCTCAGTTCGCCCCTGCGGGCTGGTCGCCGGCCGGGGCCTGGGTGGAAGGGGGGACGCGCTCGTCCGGCGTGAAGGCCGGGTGCTGGGCCTCACGCCGGCGCCGGCGACGGGCGCGGCGGTCGGCGATCGCGTAGGCGGCGACGGTGGCCGCGGCGCTGGTCTTGCCCGCCGCGACGATGACGGCCGTGGCCGTGGTCGAGTCGACGCCGGCGTGGATCAGGCCGAGCGCGGAGGCGCCGGCCAGGGCGAAGGAGCCGACCGCGATGCCGATCTTGGTGAGGATGCCGGGGATGCGGTTACCGGTGAAACCGAAACCGGTGTGCGCGGGAGCGTCTATAACGCATCCCCCGGCAGGGGAAAGGGGGCGGAGCCCGCTCCAGTTGGTGATCATTTTCGGTGCCTCCCTTAGGCGCCTTACTCTCTGGTGACCCGGACGAACCCCGTCCGTTTTCTTGCTGCACGCCGGGTTGCCCTCCGACGCATAAAAAGAATCGCACGGCCGTATACAGGACGACAAGTTCCTCTTCCAGCAGTCCGTAATAATGCTGCGAGTGATCATCACCAGCAATGTGGATCTTCACTGGATTCGTGGCCCATGCTTTTTTCCTGACGTCCGTTCAAAACCCGGATCCGGGGATCCGGGTTGACCGGAGGTCGGAAGTATGTGCAGGCCAGAGCGTAAGTGGAGCTGTAAAATCCACTTAATCTACCGCTTCTGGAAGCGGGGTAAAGTCCAGTTCGAGTGGATCGAAATGCGGGAAGTAGGCTACGCGTAAAGCCGGTCCGCCGAATCTCTCGCGCCCTAATCCCGTCAACACCTGCCTGCCTCCCCGTGAAGGCGTCACACTCGTCCGGGCGAGGAATTGAGACCGGATTCATTTCCCCCACCAGCAGAGATTTATTTTCTGGTTTTTCCATGAAAAAAGAGCCGCGGAAAATGAGAGATTCGGCAGGTCAGGGCGTTTTCCGGAATTCGTTTTTTCACGGCGTTCGGGTTTGTCCAAAATTGAGGTCTCACCTTGCAAGTAATCACTGACAAGTTCAGCCTTGAGACCACGAACTGCCAGGAGCGCCCGCTCCCGGAGGTTCGCCCTGAGGCGCCTTACTCGACCCGGACAGGCGCCCGTCCACCTGGCCATTGCCCTGGCCACGGCCGCGGTGCGCAGCCCCGCTGTGTGCCGCTCCGACTTGAGAAGACCGTTCAGCAGCAGCAATCCGCCCCGCGCAGCGCCGGGCCGGCGAGACACGACAGGCGAAGGAGGACAGCGGCATGGAGACACCAACCGCCCTGATGACAGTGGTCGTACTGGCAGCCACCACCGCTCACAGCGTCCTTCTGCCCATCGCGCACCCCTCACCGGGCACCCGGCTGGCCCGCACAGGCGCCGCCCGGCGCCCCTTGCCCTCCCCCGGCTGGTCCGGGCCAGGACGAGGACGACGCCGATGGCCCGAGCAGCTCCACCCAGGGAGCGGCCCCCGCAGGCGGCCCAGCCGGCCGTAGCGCACCGGTCCGTGAAGGCCGCGTCCCGCCGCCGACGGACACTCTGCTGAACCACCCCCGGCTGCCCCCACCGCGGACAGCCACCCGCCGGGCACCACAGCGCCACGCTGCCAAGCCCCGGCAAGGCCCGTGAGGAACAACCGGGCACGCACCCGCTGCGCCACACGGGCCGCATCACCTGCCTTGCGGAGCAGACTCCCCGCGCGCCAACCCCGCCCACGCACGCCGGCCGCAATGCCCCCACAGGCCGCGCCCCGGCGTCCGCCCGCACCCAGCCCTCAGGACGCACCTGGGCCAAGGCACCAGTCACGCCTCCTGCCGCAGGACCTGGCGCGCCGCCCACCCCTGTGAGCACTCTCAGGCCAACAGGCCGGTTGCAGAGCTCCTTGCGGCCACTGAGGGCCTCAGCAAGCTTGTTCCGGAGCCTTCTTCCGCAGGAAAGCCTCTGCAGGCTTCCGCTTGCCCGGCGAACTCCCTCGCGTGCAGCGCCAGACGCTCAGACGCCGCCCCCCTGCCCGCCACTTCCTGCCTGGCCGGCTACTCAGCACCGGAAAACAGGACCCACCGGGCCTGTTTCCGACGCCGGCCCAGCCCCGCGCCCCGCACGCCCTCACACAGCCCAGAAACCGCTCAGGGCCTCACGTCAGCCTGCACCCGCCAAGGGCTCCAGAAGACGCCTCGCCCGCACTCCTCAGCAGCTGCTCTCTCGCGCGCCCGCCGGCCACCGCCGATGCCGGCAGCGCCCCCAGCTGGCGTCCTCTGCTACCCCGCCACCAGACCCCGCTGCCGTCACGTGACGACGCCGGTGTGCCCTCCGCCGTCACCCCGCAACGCCCCCACATCAGCATTGAAAGCGACTACACGCGTCAGAGACAGCCACATGCGCTCAACAGCCGCTTCGCGCCCGACTGTTGCCCTTGGGCCGGCAACCACCCCCAACCGGCCTCTCGCCTTCTCTGCGAACCATTTCCTTTCCCCGCCATCCGCTTCCCGGCCGGCCACCGGCCCGCTGCACGGGCTCAGTTCTTCCACGACTTTCGGATACCTTCACCCGATACCGGCACGCTCTCCCGCATCCCCTCGCAGACCCCTCTGCCCCGCAGCCGACTCTCGCCGAGCCGCCGCGCCGCGGCGGCTGCGTCCGGGCATGCGGCACAACCAGTCGCTGCCGACAACAGACCACGAGGCAGGCAGAACAAAGCCAGCAGGGCACCAAAACGCCGAGACCAGCGGCCATTGCGCGGCGGGGCCGAACCAACCGGCCAAGGCCTTCTTGAGAGCACCTTTTGCAAGGAAAAGGCAGTGGGGGCGGTCCCATCGGGACCGCCCCCACTGTTCACGGACCCGGCGCCAGACCCAGACCGAGGGCCTGCGGACACGTCTGCGGAAACCCTCGCGTGGTCGTCAGGCAAGGCGGCTGAAGGCCCAGCGCAGCAGCTCCTGGTCCACGCGGGGGCGGCCGGTGCGGGCCAGGGCGGTGCGGGTGTGGGCGGTCAGCTGGGCCCAGGCGCGGAAGTTGCCGTGTGCGGCGTGGCTGTCGGCGAAAGTGATGTCGTCGGGGTCGGCGTCGGCCCAGACCGGGTGGAACAGGGGGATGGCCTCGAGGACTTCGCTGGGGGTGAGGCGGGTGAAGTGCTGCCAGATGAAGATGCGGGAGGAGAGCATCGGTTCGCGGCGCAGCACGGTGTGGCATCCCTCCCCGCCGACGAAAATAATCGCGAGCTGGGTTGAGGGTTCGTCCCACAGATAGCGGAAGTATTCGAACGCCTCCCCGTTGAGCCACTGGGCCTCGTCCACCAGGAAGGTGCGAGGGCGTTCAGCCAGAGCGGTTTTCAGCAGACGGTCGAATTCGCTGGGGTGGCGCGGCGGTTCACCGGCCAGGTCGAGCGCGGTGAACAGTTCGTAGCGCACCGCGCGGGCGGTGGGCCGGGCACGGAAGGTGATCTTGCGGACGTCCTCGCTGGGTTCGAGTGCGCGCAGGCAGGTGTTGACGGCGAGGGTCTTGCCGAAGCCGGCGCCGCCGTGGATGCACATCATGGCGCGGGCAGCGGCGGTATCGGTGATGTTCTCCCGGGCGGTGAGCAGGGCGCGGGTGGTGACCACGGACGCATCGGGCAGGTCGACGTACTGGTAGGTGGCCGCGGTCACGTGGCGTCTCCGTCTTCAGCGGTCTGTGCGGTTGGGCCAGGCGGGCCGTCGGCGGCCGGTTCGGCGGGGAGGGGAGCAGGCCGGCCGGGCGCGGTCCGGGTGGCGAGGGAGGGCGGGGTGCGCCAGTCGGCCGGTGGCGCGGCGGGCGGGATGAGGTCCGGCAGCGCCAGCTTCGAGGCGTCGGTGTGCTCGATGGCGGCCAGTTCGTGCCCGGCTTGAGCGGAGGTGAGAGCTCCCAGCCGTTGGGCCGGCCCGGCCGTGGTGGCCGGGGCGAAGCGCTGTCGGCGCAGCGTCTCGGCGGCCTTCACCTCGGCACGCAGACGTCGGGCACGCTCCGCACGGGCTGTGCGCAGGGCATCGAGTTGTTCGGGGGTGGCCGCGTCCGCGAGGTGCGCGGGCCCGAGATAACCGCCGCTCGCGCCACAGATGTCGATCTCGTGATCGTGGTGTGGCATGTAGCGCACCGTGACGGTACGGCCGGCCTGTCCGGTCATCCAGGGGGCGATGTAGGCGCGCCCGCGCCACCGCACACCGTGGCTGGTCAGCTTCCGCGGACGGCCGTCGTCCTCCAGGGTGAACGTCCACAAGTCGGCGGCAGGGACGTCCGTGACGGGAGTCGGATCAGCCTGCCATGCCTCAAGCGGCGTACGGCCAGACAGCGCCTTGGGACGGTGCTCGGTGTTCCACCAGTGGGTCCAGGCCAGCACCTGCGCGGTGAAGT
Organism: Streptomyces sp. NBC_00299; assembly: GCF_036173045.1. GTDB lineage: Bacteria > Actinomycetota > Actinomycetes > Streptomycetales > Streptomycetaceae > Streptomyces > Streptomyces machairae. The sequence continues at coordinate 9,498,673 of NZ_CP108039.1, read as the reverse complement.
CCTGAAACGACATGGCACCGGAAGTCTCCGGCCTGCGGCCCGCGCCTTTACGCCGGCCGGAGCGGGGCTTGGTGAGGGTGAGGCTGTAGCCGGGCAGGGCCGCGAACAGCATCCGGTCAACCGCTCTGTTGAGGTTTTCCACCGTGCCCTTGAGATAGGGGCTGTAAGCGGGAAGATCCTTCACCGTCACGCCCATCGTGCCGAACGCGGTGGTGACGGTGGTCGACAGGAAGTCCTTGCCCCGGTCCACCCGCACCTGCTCCGGTGTCCCTCCCGCGGGGCCGTAGGGCTCCTCACGCAGCACAGCGGCGCGCAGCGCGGCCAGCACGGAGGCACGGGAAGGAACGCCAGGGGTGACCGCGGTGCCGGTGATGACTTTGGTAGCGGTGTCGATGAACCAGGTCACCCACGGGCGCACCAGGTCACCGTCGGCATCGACCAGCAGCGGTGCCTGGACATGATCGGCCTCCCACACATGATTGCGCCAAGAAGCCGGACGCTTGCCGAAGACGTCATGCGCGCGGGCCGCATCCGGTCCCGTCGCAAGACCGGCCCGCTCCCCCGCGGTGAGATCACGACGCACCGCGCGCAGGAACGTCGACAACGACGGCACCGGGTCCAGCAACGGCACCGCAGCCGGCGGGGCGCCCGCGGGAGAAGCCGCGGAGTCAGACGCCGCCGTCGGCTGCTCTTCACGGCCGCCGGTCCGGGCCCGGGCCACCAACTGGCGGTGGACCGCTGAAGCGTTGCCGTGCCAGTACGCCAGCAGCACCCGGATCTCCCTGGTGACCTCGAACCGGTCACCGCTGCGTTCCCCGGGGCGGATCGCGGCCCGGGGCGACCGGGAGGCCTCAGCCAACCACCGCCACACCGTCCGCTCCGACACCCCCAGGCACTCCCCGGCCAGGCGCACATGCTCCCGCGACAGCCGCCGCTCGGCGCGCAGCGCCAGCAGACGACGCACCGCCGGCGCCCGCAACGCCGTCAGCGACTCCTCCCCCAAAACACCGGCCGGATCCTCCGGCGGCGCCAACCGCTGCCCGTCCACGCCATGCCCCTTCGTTCTCATCCGCTTTCCGTGAAGCCCGTCTTCGCTCACTCCGTCAAAACAGGTGAAGGCCCCCCGCACACGAGCCCTCCGAGCAACGCGGACCGTCACGGGTAGGGGCCAAGACGCGCGCAGGCCTGCTCGATCAACTCCCGGTCCACACGCCTTGCGGGGCCACGCTCGCGGGCTGCGTAGACATGCGACGTGATCTTCGCCCACGTGCGGAAATTGCCGCGCGCCATCTGCTCATCCGCCCGCGCAAGGTCCTCCGGGCTCGCCTGCGCCCACACGGGATGGAACAGGGTCAGCGTCTGCGGTACTTGAGACGGCTCAAGCCGGCCGACCTTGTGCCAGGTCAGCACGCGCGAGCGCAGCGCCGAAGCACGCGCCAGGGCACGCTCGCTTCCAGCCCCACACAGCACCAGCGCCGCCGCACAGCCCGGCGCGTCCCACAACTGCCGCAGATAATCCAGCAATGGCGGCGTCAGCCGCTGGGCGTCATCGAGAAACAGCACACCCGGCTCAGCCAGTGCCCGCGTCAGAGCCTGGCTGGCCGGCCCGGCCCGGTGCGGCAGCGCCCCCGACGGCAGCCCGAGCCCTTCACACAGCGAGGCCCGCAACTGCGGCAGACCGGGCGCCACGCCGGCCACCACCCGCCACACCGGCACCCGGCCGGGCAGAAGATGCAACGCCTGCTCGACAGCGACCGTCTTCCCCAGGCCCGTATCCCCGTACACACAGCACATCCCGCGGGCCGCGACCGTATGCCCCACAGCCTCCGCCACAGCGGCCACCTGCCGCGTCGACACCAGCCGGGCCCCCGGCACATACAACCGCACACCGCCGCCCCGCACCCCCGCATCCGCAGCATCCTCCGGCACCGGCACATCGGCGGACGGCCCATCGACAACAAGCGGACCACCCGCCCCGTCCACGAGCCCCAAATCCGCCAGCGCCCGCTCATACCGGCTCGGCTCCAGCCCCACCCGAGCCCCTGCCGAACGAGCAACTTCAAGAACCCGGCCCGCCCCCAGATCCCGCTTGATCACCCGGTGCAGCGTCGGCAGCGAGGGCACACACCGCGCACCCCACCCCTCCAACGCCCCCTCTTCCTGGGCCCGGAGCATCCTGCGCCGCAACTCCGCGACATTCCCGCCCGCCTGAGCGAGGACCTCCCACAAAGCGTCACTCAGCGAAAACCCATCCTGCCGCGGCCGCGCCTCGACATGCCCCCGACGCCCATCGGCCAGCCACCGCCACACCGTCCGCTCCGACACCCCCGCCAGCTCCGCCGCAATCCGCACATGCAACCGCGACAGCGTCCCCTCCCCATCCACCGCAAGAAGCCGCCGCACCACCACACCCCGCGCCAACGGCACACCCCCCGCCGACACAACCCCAGCCGACCCCGCCCGGAGCTCACCCGCCGAAACCCCCTGAACCGTCACACGGCCCAGCCCACCCAACCCCGCCAACCCCTCACACAGGAACAACGAAACCCATGACAGCCAGCAACCAACCTGCTAGCCACACCACAACAGCCGCTTAGTCACCCCATGACAGCGACCACAACCCCACCCCACACCCCCTACCAGGACACCCACATCACCAACCCACTGACGCCCACCACTGCCACCCCAACGCCCAATCACACCTTCCCTGCTGCGTGACGTGGGTGTTCAAGTTGTCCCACACCAAAACGACGGGACCGCCGCCGCGCTGCTGGTGTGCGGCATCCAGCAGGGGGGCGTAGTCTGCCGCCGCCTGTACCCGAGTGTCTGGGCTGCTTTCCAGCCTCCTTCCTGACGGGCTTGCGGCACTTCAGAGCCGCGATGGGTGCGCAGCTCCATGGACTCAGTCCGCGCGGTTCTCGGCTTGGGCCGACGCCGGGGAGGACTTCTCGTACGCCGCCTTCCACTCTGGTTGCCGCGCAGTCAGTTCCTCGCAGGCGAGGAGGAATCCGCGCATCTGTTCCTCCCTCGTCGGAACGGTGCGCGCCTGGAGATACATCCGGGCGTACGCGGAGCTCTGTCAGACGGGGTGAACCGGCCGGTCATGTGGCGGTCGTTCTCCCGCGCCACGACCGCGGTGCCGGCGGCGTACTGCTGCGTGCAAGCCGCTGCACCCCGGTGGCACGCCGTCATGGCGGACTCGGCCCCGAGAGCATCAGCGACGTCATCATCCGGCTGGGCAAGTGGGCCGAGCTGAGTTTTGGGCTCATCGGCCACTCCACCGCCCCGGCGGCGCCACCAGCTCCAAGCGCGCCGGTAGCGGCCGCTCCGCCACGGCCGGGCAGGGCAGCTGAGTGCCCCGCAGTGCGGTCATGGAGGGCTACTTCGAGGAGGGCGTCGGGCTGGGAGGACACAGCCGTGATCGGCTTGCTGTAGTCGGCAGGGCCACGGCTCCGTTCCGTCCCGCGCGGTGTGTTGCGCTCCCTCCTGCGGCTTGCGTTGTTTGGTTGCGCTGCCGCTCCGCTGCAGCGCCGGGCAGCGGAGCAGGAAGATTTCTGGCGTTGCCCATGTGATGGGATCGGGCTGGCACGAGCGGCCGGCCCGGGCGCGTCAGCGGTCGTGTGGCCTTGCCCCCGGCTCTGTGCTCACCGGGCTCAAGGAGTGCGCCGTACTCCTCGCCTGGCAGGTGGTACGCGCAGTCAGGCCCGGCGTCTTCGGGCGGCATGGCGTTTCGTTTCTCCGATATGGCCTTTCCATTCACACGGGCGGTGCCTCGGGGAAATCGCTGATCACGCCTTCATTCAGGGCGGCTATCAACGGCGCATGGTCAAAGCTGTCCTGCGCGGCCTTGCAGCCGTCGCTTTCGCCGTTCCCGTCGCGGTCTCCGTCCCCGCTCACGCTGCCGAGACTTGGCCCTTGACCGAAGCCGTCGCCCGTCTGCCCGTGGCCACCGGATTCCCGCGATGGATGCGACCGGAACATGTTCCGCCATGGGACACGGGTGACGGCCCGGCCGACGGCTGCAACACTCGCGCCGAGTCCTCATCCATGAAGCGGTCGATCCGCCCGCCGTCGGGGCCGGCTGTCGTGTGGCCGGCGGGCCGGAGCCCGGTCCCTGCTGAGCGTGGGGACCGGGCTCCTTCTGTGGTGCGAGGACGGGTCAGGCCGGCCGGGCCTCTGTCCCGGGGGCAGGTAGCCTCACTGCGTGCGGGTGCGGGCGTGCAGTTGATGCGCCGTCACCTGGGGCCCGGGGCACAGCGAGTGCTCAACGATCCGGCCGCCGACGTGAAACGCTCGGCTGGAAAGACCCAGCCGAGCGTCTGTCCGAGCTGCTCGTGGACTGATCAATTCTCCGCGGTGCTGCAACGACCCTTGAGGTTTGCCGTGCGGGAATTGCTCGTGGTCGCGGTCCGGCGGCCGCTAGCAGGACCGGGTGTCCGGGAGCACGTTGTCGGGGTAGTCGATGTAGTAACTGGCCATCCAGCCATCGAAGTTGGGTGTGATGATGTAGACCCAGTACGGGTTGCCGCCCACGGTCTGGCTGCCGATCTTCTGGCACCAGACCTCGAAGGAGACGCCCGGGTTCACCTGCCCCCGGATGTTCGGGCAGTTGGCCGTGGATGGCGACATGCCGCAGGTGGTGAGGCTGGCGTTGTTGTGGCGTACGTTCACGTTCGTGGCCCAGGTGGAAAAGGCGCGCTTGATGGAGACATCGCCTTCGCTCTTGCCTGCGACCGCGGGCCGGGGGCCGGACGTCACGGTGTCGGCGGCCCCCGCAGGGACGGTGGCGGCCGCGGTCTGCATGTGAGCGGCGTCGGCAAGCGGTGCCATCGCGAACACCGCCGCCAGCGCCATCAACACGCCGAGAACTGCTTTGCGCATCACAACTCCTTAATCGAAGGGACAAAGGGACAACCTGATCCCGGTCCTGCCGCTCCTGACGAGCGCCCTCTCCGGGCGGCCGGGCGGGCGGCTGTGGGCCGCAGCGGACGGTGGCCTGTCAGCAGTCCGGGACGTTGCCGATCCCGCTGGGGGGTCGGTGCGGTAACCGGCCGGACGGTCGCCGTCGCGGCCCGCGGTGAGCACCCGTACCCCCGTGACGGGTTGCCGCCCACGCTCGGTGCGCCCTGCTGCCGGCAGCACCCCACATGGGTTGAACCGTTAGCGGTGAAGGGCCGGCCACGTGTCCGGCGACACGCCCGGCAAGCTTCCTCTGCGGTGAACAGGGCGGCCGGCAATCCGCCTCTCCTGGTATGCGGCTCGCACCATTCGGGTGCCCGGATCCATGGCGCTCCTCGCGACCGGGACGACAGGGGCGTCGTACGCGCAAGACTAGAAAGGCGCGGGCGGAGAAGGACCCTGACAGATGTCAGGGTCCCAGGCCCTGCTGGGGGGGCTGCGGATCGAGGGCCGGCCGGCTTCCGCCCGGTCACCGCTCCGCGCGAATGGGAGGGCCCGCCAGCGAGCTGACGTGCCCTCCCACAACGTCGAGCCAACGTGAGCGCCCTTGGGGAAGCCGCCCGTACCACCGCAGCAGGAAACCGTCGCGGTCTGGTCGGCGCCGGCGAACGGCGCCACCGCGAACACGACCGCCGCTGCCCCTCGAAGCCGGCCCCCGGCCGTAGCACGTACCCCTTGCCAACGTGCTCGGGCGAACAAGGCACTCCCCCGGCTCAGCGCACAGGGTAGGCGGGCAGGGCTCCGCAGTGAACGACTGAGCCACCAGTCGTTCGACCTGCGGTGCGACATGGACGTCACCGGTCACGCTCGCCACCAGGCCCCGCGGCGTCGGGACCTGACCAAGCGCACGATGGGCCCGGACCGAGCGGTCCGGGCCCATCGTGGGTGACTTCTGCTGCTCTGGATCGAGTCGGTCGTGTCACTGGGAACGGATCAGCGCATCGCGTGCACCCTGTCGTGGGGGGTGCCCTGCGCGCGGGCGCGGCTGCACACTCGCCGCCGCGGGCGTCCCGGCTGTCCCTGATCCAGGACTGGTTCCCAACGCTGCCGCCACAGTCACCTGCCCTGTCCGTATCGCCTCGGGACAGGAGGCCGGCAGTCCCCTCTCGACCCGTGAGCAGACGGCCGGGGTGAGAGGGAAGGGAGGGCGTCTACCGCCGTACCGCGGCCCGACAGTCAGGACCCGGCTTAAAGGCGGCGGGCCGGGGCCCGTCTGCCGGGCGGGCCGGGTTGTCGCTGCCGCTGGGCCGGCGTGGGGGTCAGTGGTGGTCGTGCTTCCTGTCGACGGCCCGGAAGCTGCCGACGAGCGCGAACGGCACCACGCTGCCGTCGAAAACGACCGTTCCGGGGATTGCGCTGCTGGAGTCCCCGCGCCCGATAGTCGCAATTGCGGCACCGTTGTCGCAGGTAATTCCGGTGAAGAATTCGATCCTCTTGTCAGTTTCGTTCCGGACGTTGAAACTGGTCGCCGGACTACTGATCACAGCGATGCACTCGCCTCCCTCGACGGAATACGTCCGCTCGTTGACATAGACCCGTTCGCGGTCGTCGTCGTCCCTCCAGTCGCCGTGATCCGACCGCCCGTCGTGGCCCGTCTGCCCGTTCCCTCCCGTCTGGCCGTTCCCGCCCACGTCCCCTCCCTGAGGCAAGGAGGCAGCGGCCTCCTGCACCGACGCGGCGGACTCCGGTACGGAATTCGAAGCCGACGCATAATTCACGGTGGTTGCAGCGACGACGGTGATGCCCACCGACAATGCGATCCCGACCACGGTACGCGTACGCATTCCGGTTCTCCCTCTCGCAGGCATTTCGTTTTCTCCATCTCTCAGGGATGCCAGCCGACCCGGCCGCCTACGAAAGAACCTACTCACGCCGAAAACTGTCGCCACTTCAGAAATCCATGACAGACACCGCAAAGGGGCCGATCGGGCGTTCAAGAACCCGGAACGGCACATGTGACGGACCATCAAAAAAGTGGAAGCAGAAGCGACTTGGCCGCACCATGGGGCCATACGGGTGACCTGACTGACACCCCGTCACACTTCTGCGCGCGTGTCGGGCATTGACAACGCGCCGCACGACGACTAAGACGCCACCTTCGGACATCGGGATCTGCCCTGATCAGCGCCTCACAGCAGGAACTGTAGCGGGCACACACAGCCGCCGCGGACAGACTTGCCGAAGCCGCCGCGGGAAGGTCAGATCGCGCGCAGTCCAGTCGCAATCGCAGTCGCAGTCGCAGTCGCAGTCGCCGCAGCCACGCAAGGGGAGCTGCCAGAGACCAGGACCATGACATCCCAGGCAGCCGACGACAAGTCAGAACCCGCAGCCACCACCGGAGCGGGGTGCCATCACCCCAGGCCCGACAATCCGCGCTGTCGAAACCCCGAACCCAGCCCTGGCCCAGGAGCGGCCCGGCGCACGACACATGCCCCGGCACGGAGACGCCGTGGGCGCCGCCGCGGCTGTTCCTGTGCCGCGGGCCCCTTGGCCGTCCCCGGCACAGGACTGAATCCAGGCATGCCGCCCTCACCGGTCTCACCGCAGGGTCCCAAGCCGGCGGTGGCCTGCGCGCCCGTCATCGGCTCCCAGCCGAGGCCGTGCTCACCCAGCCCCAGCCGTGGCGGCGGCCCCACCCCTCCTCGCTCCACCCGCAGCCAGCCCTCAGGACGGCGCCGCCCGCGCTGCCGCCGCCACTCTCACCCAAGCCACCCAAGCCACCGCTGCCCCCCAGCCACCCCAGCCACCGCGCCACCACTGCCACCACTGCCACCGCTGCCACCCGTGATACCGCTGCCACCCGTGATACCGGTCGTGGCGGTGTGGAGTTGGCGGCGTCGGCGCCCACCGCCGTCTTCGCCCGACACAGGAGCGGCCACCGGTACTGCTGCGGGAGCCGGCACACCACAGCAGGCGCCGGCGCGGTGCTCATGCATCCAGCCCCCAGCTCCAGTCGCAGGCGCAGACGCAGGTGCAGGTGCAGGCGATGCCGGCCCGGCAGGCAGCCTGAGGAACTCGGCAACAAACCGACGACCGGTGACCGCCGGGGGCCGATTCCAACAGGGCCCGCCAAGCAGAAACCATCCGCCGCGCCGCCGGACTCGCGCCCGAACAAGGTCCCGCCCGCTCCCCCACAGGCCCGGCGATGGCCGGCTACGTCGGCCTTGCGCTGAGCGGAGGGCGAACGCGTCCCCCGGCCACAGAGCTCCGGTGTTGCGACAACGTCAGGCTGCGGGGCAGACGGCGGCCCGGTGAGGTGACCGGTCGTCCGCCTGGCGATGGCGTTCTCGCGGCGGCCGGCCAGGGAGGTGGTGCGACGCCGGGCACGAGCAGCTGAACCCGCAGCAGAGGAACGGCCGAGTGGGTGCGGCGGCTCTCAGCCCCGGGCCTCGGTGCAGTCCTCACCACTCAGGCGCACGTCCTCACCACGCAGGCGCACGTCCTTGCGCACCCACACCGCGCGGCCGTGGCCGGCCGGCGCCGCGGCCAATTCCGCGACGCCCCGCCAGGCCCTCGCGGCTGCGCAGGAACGCGGCTTCGGCACGGCCGCCGGCTCCCCGGCCGCCGTGCCGAAGTACGCCGGCCAGGAGCGAACCGGCGACCGTGCCCGGGCCGGCAACGACGGCGGTGAACATCAGAGATCCTCCCCGAGCAATGGCGAGCCGGATCGTCGGCATGACACCTGAACGCAGGTGCCGAGCACCCTGCACGGGTGTGCCGGCGCACCGCAGTTGCCCCCCCCGGGGGGGCGCGTCGACCTGCGAGTTGCCGTGACCCAGGCACCACAGCTGTCACTGGCGAAGCACTTCACTCCTCACCAGCCGGCGCGAAGCAGGCAAAGTGGCGCCGGCCACCCTCGCGCAGCGCCGCGCCGTCCTGCGCAGAGGCGCCAGGTCTGTGCCGAGAGACCTTGAGCGGCACCGCTCGAGTCCGAGCGGCACATCAGCCGGTCACAGCATCCGCACCTCGGTCTGCGGGAGCTTCGCCCACCAGTGGTGGTAGCGGCTGTAGACCTCCGCCTCACGCTCGCCGAGGAGCGCCCTCAGGGACTGGGCCTGCGCGGCCAGTCCGTCCCAGGTGGCGGGCGACAGGGAGTGGAAAGCCGTGGCCTCGATGCCGCCCTCCACCGGACGCCACACACCGGCGACATAGCCATCCACCAGCAATGCGGGCAGTACGTCTCCGTTCCTGCGGATCACCAGGGGACGGTAGGCCGGGGGTATCACCCGGCTGCGGTCGTCGTAGGCAAGCAGGACGCTGTCCCACATCGCCATGAGCCGGGGCGGGGCGGGCGTGTCCGCGGGCGGCCGGGAGGCGCCCGGCAGGTCGAACAGCGTGCTGCCGCCCGGCCCCTGGATCTGCTCGATGGCGCCGTCCAGAGCGGCCAGCGCCTGGCGGACGGGTGCCCGCTGCACCATGGCGAACTGCGCCACGTCGGCCACCGACGCGGGCCCGAAACCTTCCAGATAGCGCAGAATCAGCCTCTGCAGCGCCTGCGGATCCACCGCCCGCCCCGCAGGGACCGTCCCGGTACCCGCCGCGACGAACGACGGCCGCAGGCCGAATGACCACGGCCCGCCTGTCGGGGCATGGTGCAGCGGCGCGTAAGCCTTCAGCCCCCACCACGCCCCGTCCTTCCTCCCGGCACCGAGCCGCTCCCCGACCCACGCCTGCATCTGTGCCGAAGTCCGCGGCCGGCAGGCGAAAGCCAGCAGCTGCGGCACCAGTTCGTCGGCGTCCGCCGGAGTCAGCCCCGCACCGGCGAAGCGGAAACCGAGCCGAGAAGCGTACAGAGTGGGCTGCATCGCGGCGCGCAATACCGGGTAGTCCCCGGCATGCACGGCGTGCAGGGTGATCCGCATCAGGGTCGCCTTGACCACCGCACGCCCGGTGAAGGCGGCATCGAGTTCGGCCGGAGCAAAACCTTTGATGCGGTTCCACAGCGCCAGATACGGCGAGGCCGGGTGCTGCGCCTGGAGCGCGACCACACGCCGCACCGCGTCGACCACGGTCAACGGCTCACGCTCCAGCAGCAGCTGACGGCTGAGGGTCGCCCGGTTGAGTCCACGCGCGGTGATCACAACCCGGCAGACTACCGTCCCGCCCCGCACCAGCCACAGCCCCGCCCCCGCTTCGGCGACAGCAATCCCCACCCGTCAAGGAGGTCCGTCAGGGCCCGAAATACCGTGCCTCAGAACGGCACCGGACTGCCTGGCAGGCAGGCGGTTGCAGCGGATTGCCGTCGCCCGCGCGTTCTGCCGTGATGCCGCGATGCTCACGCCGGACGAGCCCACGACGTGCCCGGGTCTACTCGCCGAGCAAGCCACGGCCACGAAAACACCGAGATCCGCGAAGCGGCGCGCGGCCAACGGACCATCCGTCACGGGCAGGGCCACCCGGTACGGGCCACCACCCCCCTCGCGCACCACCAGGCCATGCAGAAGCAGTGCGCCGCCCCGGGCCGGCGACGGCTGTGCCCCGGCCGGCCGCACGGCGTACCACGCCTCTCGCCGATGCTGCCGGGCAGTTCTCCGCCGTCGACGAGTGCAAAATCTGGAAGGGCGCCTCGTAGTTCACCGACGCCATCGACCAGCTGTTCCGCTACCTGACCCACTACGACCGTTACGCGGTGCTTCCACTGTTCATCTATGCGGCCCAGCCGGCGCCAATCGTGGAGAAGGCCACTCAGTTGCTGGCCAATCACCCGCGCTGTGTCTCCGCCGCCGTTCCCGACCACGACGGTCGCCAGTACAGCTTCGTGCTGAGGTCTCCCTCGCCGACGCCGTGGGACGTGGAGGTGGCCCTGATTCCCTTCGTGATCAACTAGGCGAAACTCAACGCGTGCGCCCGCATGGGGTCGGGGGCGCACGCGCGAGCCCCGCCGGGTCGAAGGCACCGATCGGGCAGCGGCTCATGCCAAGGTGACGTCCATGCCACCCTCGGCCAGGCTTTCAAGGACTGCGGTGAAGAGGTCGTGGGGCTGGCCGTCCGGTGTGAGGGCGTGGGACAGGTGCCCGCGCGCGGTCGCGGCGTCTCGCCAGAGCAAGGCGGCGGGGGCGGTGTAGCCGAAGGTGCCGCGCAGGCAATCGTCGAGGGCGGCGAGGCAGCCGCCGAAGTAGCCGCCGGGTCCGTTGACCGCCTCGCCGAGCGCCAGATAGAGAGCTGGTTCGTCGGTGATGTACCGGCCGTCGAGTTCGTAGGCGTGGCCGGCTGGCCGGTCACGGTGGGATCGTCGGCAGGCCCGCTCGCGCACAAGGTCATGCCAGGCCCCGCGGCGGCGGGTGTCGAGGCCAGCCCAGGTGTTCACGGCGGCCGGTGGTCCAGCGAGCCACCGCTCCCAGATCGGCCGAGCATATTCGGGGACCGGTGTGAAGCGACCTCCGTCGAGCTCAAGGTCAATCAGGTCCGCTCCGCAGGAGGATGGGCGCCAGGCGCTGACCGTGGCCCACAGCACCCGATCAGTGAGCAGCTCGCCTCGGCCGTCCCGTATTTCCAGCGCGGCCTCCTCCAGATCCAGCGCCCGCCGGGTGCCCTTCGTCAATGCCGCCCTGAGCTGATCACTCTGCGCGAGCCCTCGCAGAACAATTGGTGCAGGCATCTGGTCGGGCGACAGGATGCAGGTGAATTCCCGGCAGGAGCCCAGCCAGCGATGCCCGTCGTGTACGCGAACGCGACCCCTGTACCTCTCGGGCGGACCTTCGTAGTCGTCCAGGCCGGTGAGCACCAGACTGTCCGTCCCGGGGGGCTGCCCCAAACTCTCCGCGTCCTCCAGCAGCCAGGCATCGAACGCCTCGTCCTGCGGCACCAGCCACACCCTGCTGCCGGCCCAAGCGGGCACGCCGGATCCCTCCGGAACCCAGCCGAACAGCTCGTACGTCCCGCGCTGGGATTCTCCGAACAGCCCCTCCACCTCGGCGCAGACGCCCCAGACATGGCCGTGCTCCGTCTCGGTCAGTGCGTAGGGCGTGATCCCGCGCTCCTTCTCGTCTTCATGCACAGCGGAAATCATGCCGCGACCGCGTTCGGACGACGAGGCCAGGGCCGCAGGGGTCGTTCCTGACTGACGTCGCACGTGTCGGTGTCAGTCGGAACGACTCGATGTCAGCTATCTCGAGAAGTCACCCGGGTGTGGCTGAGTGCCGTAGTTGGCCCGTTTCGCCCACTACACGCTCACTCTCCTCTTGGTAGGGGGTTAGTCGCCACAGAAATCACTGTTCCCTGAGGTGGCCCGGACAAGGTGCTGGGCCGCAGTCCGCAGGTGTGCCAGGACCGCGTCGTCCGCGTCCAGGGTGTACGCGGGCGGGAGTATGGCCAGGGTTTGGGCGATGCGGGCAAGGGAGTCGTCCGAGGCGTCGACCCGGCAGGTGGTGTTGTCGACGGGGCGTACGCGGGTGCCGAGGCCGTGAGTCCGGGCGTGGACCTGCTCCGCGGTGGCCTGGACGGTGGCGACGGCCCGGTAGCGGGTGGGGGCCGAGGCGAGGCGGGCGGCCACGAAGTCCGCGGGGGTGCTGTCGCCCGGTAGGGGGCGGGGCGGCAGGCGGCGGCCCGTCGGCGTGGGGTGTGTGATGCGGTCCAGGCGGAAGATGCGCCAGTCGTTGCGGTCGGTGTCATGGGCCAGCAGGTACCAGACGTTGCCGGAGGCGACCAGGTGCTGTGGTTCGACCCGGCGGGTGGCCGCCGTCCCCGCCCTCGTCGCGTAGTCGAAGGTCAGCACCTCGTGGTCACGGCATGCCACCGCCAGCAGGGCGAGGAGTTCGGGGGCAGCGCGCGGGCCTGCGGTCTCCCAGGCGATTCCCGAGGCGGCGGCCTGGAGCGCCGAGACCCGGCCGCGCAGCCGGCGGGGCAGTACCTGCTCCAGCTTGGCCAGGGCCCGCACGGCCGTCTCCTCGATGCCGCTCAGGCCGCCCGCCGCGGTTCGCAGGGCTACGGCGATGGCCACGGCCTCCTCGTCGTCCAGCAGGAGCGGCGGCAGGTCGGTGCCGGCGGCGAGCCGGTAGCCGCCGGCGTGCCCGCGGGCGCTGTCGACCGGATAGCCCAGGTCGCGGAGCCGGTCGATGTCCCGGCGGACCGTGCGGACGGTCACCTCCAGCCGTTCGGCGAGGTCCGCGCCGGACCACTCCCGGCGGGTCTGGAGCAGCGACAGCAGTCGCAGCGCCCTGCCTGTCATCTCGCTGGTCATGACCTCCACTGTGACCGAGTCAAAGGACACCTCCTGTCCTGAAAGGACTCTACGGTGGACCTGCCCAACCCGACCACATCAGGACAAACGGGATATCTATCGTGAAGATCGCAGTTCTCGGTACCGGCGGCGGCGCCCGCGCCCACGCGGCCAAGCTCCTTGACCTCGGCCACCAGGTCTTCGTCGGCACCCGCGCCCCCGAGGCCACCCTCGCCCGCACCGAGCCCGACATGATGGGCAACATCCCCTACGGCCAGTGGCTCGCCAGCCACCCCGGCATCACCCTGTTGACCTTCGGCGACGCGGCGGCCGCCGCGGACAGTCTCGTCATCAACGGCATCGACGGCCACAACGCAGTTGGCGCCCTGTCCGCAGTCGCCGAGCAGCTCGCCGGCAAGACCGTCGTCGACTACGCGGTGCCGTTCGTCTACCAGCACGAGACCGAGCACCCCTGGCCCACCCCGTGGGGCGTCATGCCCAAGCTGGACCCGTGCGACACCGACAGCCTCGGCGAGCAGATCCAGCGGGCCCTGCCCGCCACCAAGGTCGTCAAGAGCTTCGTCACCCAGGAGCAGACCACCGTGGTCGACCCGAAGGCGATCGGCGGCGGCGACCACACCATGTTCGTGGCCGGCGACCACGCCGACGCCAAGCAGCAGGTCACCGACCTCCTCAAGGCCTACGGCTGGATCGACATCCTCGACGTCGGCGCGCTGGTCGGCGCCCGCGGCCTGGAGATGTACGCCCACATGCACTCCGCCATCGGCTTCGGCCTCGGCCAGCAGTTCGGCGGCCACTTCGGCATCAAGGTGGTGCGCTGAGCCCGCCATGACCCTCCTGCTCCGCACCACCGCCGACCAGCGCCGCGCCCGCCTGGTCCACCGACAGCCACTCGCCCCCGCCGAGCGCGTGGACACCGCACACGAGGTGGCCCGCGCCCTCATCGGCCTGCACGCCACCGACCCGGCGACCGTCTTCCTCTCCGCAGCCGCCCGGATGCACGCCCCCACGGCCGACGCCATCGACCGGACTCCCTACGGGACGACGTCCGGCACCGGCACGCCCCTGCTTGAGCGCATCCGGTGCATGCGCCGCACCATGTTGTCGTCCCGGCCGACCTGACCCCCGCCGTACGGTCCGCCACGGCCGCCGACACCCTGCCCCTGCGGGCCGAGGCCACGGACAAGCTGGAGCAGGCCCTCGGCTGGGACCCGCAGTACTACGCCGCCGCGGAACGGGACGCACTCGCCGCGCTGACAGCGCACGGCCAGACGACCGCCGCCCAGCTGGCCGCCGACGTGCCCGCACTGCGCAAGCAGCTGGTGACCTTCCCGGGCAAGCCGTACGAGGCCCGGCAGCGGATCAGCGCGACCGTGCTGGGCGTGCTCGCGGCCGAGGGCCTGATCCGCCGGGCCCGGCCGGCCGGTTCGTGGACCTCCGCGCAGTTCCGCTGGACCCTGGCCGAACCACTGCCGTCCGTACCGGTCACACAAACGCGGGCCGACCTGGCCCGGTACTACCTCGCGGCCTTCGGGCCGGCGACGGCCCAAGACCGCAAATGGCGGCCCGGGCCGTTGCGGCGGCGCAGGCTCCGCAGGTGTCGGCGACCCGCCAGAGTCGTCCGCCGCGCTCGGATGCGAGGAGGAGGCGGATGGGGCCGTCGCAGCCCCGGTGGCGGGGGTGCCAGCGGCAGCCGCGCTCGTGGCACTGGCAGACCCTCAGGTGGAGCGGGACGAGGTCGCCGCGCGCGTGGCGTGCGAGGTGGGCGAGGGCGGCTGAGCGGGCGGAGGCCGCGGCGACCTGTCCGCCCGCTTGCGGGCACTGGTGGCACACGAGGACGAGCCCGCTGGTGTGCGAGCGCAGTTCCACGGTCCAGGCGCGTGGCCTCGCTGGGCATGTCGTGCGCAGCCTCATGGGCGCGTGTTCCTCCTGTCGTTTGCGCGCCGGTCCCGTCCTCAGCTGAGGGGGCGGCCGCCCACCGTAGTGCAGACCTCTGCCCTCTCGCGGGCGTCGTCACCTGGGGAAATAGGGCAGGGGTCTGCACTGACAGGGCAGGGGTCTGCCCCGTCGGATGGACGGGTGACGATCTTGCCGCCCGATCCGGACCTCAACGCGCTGCGGTTGGAGCTCGCGCGTCTGCGGGCCGCTCGGAAGTGGAGCTATGACGAGGTCGCCGCCCGCAGCGGCCTGGCCAGGCGCACGGTCATTGAAATTGCAGCAGTTCGCTCAGGCGCAGCACGACCGTCACGTGCTGCTGCGCATCAATTACTGGGCCCGGGAGGTCCCAGTGTCCGAGCGCACCGGCCAGTGGGTCCGCGTCGTTGAGGACGTGCTGCGTCAGTCGTCCTTCGGTGCCCACGAGTCCTGGGAAGCGGCGCAACTGGCGCGCAGTCTGGTCCAGACGGCACACCCGGATGGCCAACTGCGCCCTGCCGGAGACCGGTTGGGGGTGATCAGCCGGTCCGCTGTGGCCGCTGTGCTCGCCGCGTGCCTGGCGGAGGCCGACGAGTGGGAGATCAGCCTGGTCAACGACCTGCGGGAGATTTCCCTGGCCAATCCGCCGCGCAACGTGCTGTCCAGCCTGATGCGTGTGGTGCTCGATCTGGCCCGGCAGGACGCGGGGCTGGGCGTCCCGCTCTCCGAGCGGCTGCGGGTGCTGGACAACAAGCTGCCGGCCGGCCCGGCGGCCGACCGGCTGCGCGCCGTCCTCCTTGCAAAGAGCTATGACGCCGACCGAGCCAACCCTGTGTCGTCTGGCACCTGGCGGAAGCACGCCTGCGAAGGTGGGAGCCGCATCGGGCCGGTGGCCCCGATGCGGCTCGCAGCTCCGGGAGCGCAGCGGACGGAGCGTCACCCGCCTTGCGCAGCATGGCGGGTGACCTGCTCGCGCAGCGAGCAGCAGCGCTCGCGCGAAGCGTGAGCGCAACCACCGGCGCGCAGTTCGACGACGCCGGTAAGGCAGGGGTGGCAGCCCCAGGTACGCAAGCGCCGGCAGCGCCAGGCCGCCACCACGGGCGGGGTCACGGTGGAGACGCGCCCGGTTCGGCTACACCGCGCCGGTCGGCACGACCGACGACGGACGGTTCCGGCGACTCACCGTGCACCTTCCTCCGCCGTACGCCCAGCTCCTGTTCGACGCCCGCGACGCGGGCGCTGGCGACCAGCAGATGCGTGGGATCATCGCCGAAGGGTTTAAGGACATGTATTCCAATACGGTGGCGCACGTGCCCGGCGTTCCCGGCCTAGCGCAAGGCCCGCCGCGAGTACGAGAACCGGGTCAGCACCCTCGCGCCGGCCGGACCCCGCTGTACCGATGTTTCCCGAGGCCGGACACGGTGACTGTGAGGTCAGCCGTTGGCTTGTCTACAACGGGCTTGACCTTGTTCGCCTGGTCAACCATGCCTTGGGTGACGGTCCCACCCGGACCGGCCTTGATGATGCCGAGGTCGCCACGGTGTCCGCCATGTCGACTCACGCAGGGCTGGTGGGGGGCGCCGTGTCGAGCGGTGGGCGGAACAGGGGATTAGGGGGCGCGCCCCGTAGAGCGGAGGCAGCCGGGGTTCGAGCCGAAGATCGCCCAGGTGAAGGGGAACGGGTCCGGCTACAGAGGCAGTGGTCGAGGGTTTCCAGTGTGCGGCGTTGGCGTGGTCGGCGGCGACGTGGATGCGGTCGAGCGCGGCTGAGGCGGCGGGTAGGACGATGCCTGTGTCGAGCTGGGCGGTGCGGGCGGCGTTCATGAGGTCGATGCGTGCGGTGGCGGTGTCGGGGCTCTCTAACGCAGGTCCGCGGCTGGCCCGGGCTGCGGGGCCGTGGTGGCGATCAGGTGGTCGACGACGTCGGTGAGACGGGCGCGGTGGCGATGGGCCGCGCGTTGGGCTTCGGCGCGGCTGCCTTGGGCGCGCAGCCGGGACCACAGCGTGTGGACGAGGTGGGTGTCACCGTAGTGGTGAAGTGCGGGTTGCAGGTGGGCCAGGAGCTGGTCGATTTGCGTGGTGGCTGGCGTCAGGTGGCCGGTGAGGGGGTCGAGGCCGTGGCCGGTGATGCCGTCGCGGGCTGCTCGCCAGCTGGCGGCCCTTAGGAGTTCCGGGGCGGGTTGCGGGCCTGATTGGCCCGCGTCGATGGCTGTCAGGGCGGTCGCGGTCAGCGCTCTGACGATGCCTGCGAGCAACGCGGTGTCCTCGGGAGTGGCGGCGGCGTCAGCTGCACGGAACTCGAGGGTGGGCTGATGGTGGGAGGGGCGGATGTCCCAGTACAGGCCGCCGGAGTCCACGATCGTGCCGCTGCTTAGGAGGTCCGCGATGAGGTCCTCAAAGTGTGAGGGGGATTCGAAGTACGGCGGGGGGCCGGCGACGGGCCACCGTCCCCAGGTGGTGGTGCGCCAGCTTGCATAGCCGGTGTCCCGGCCCTGCCAGTACGGCGAGTTGGCCGACAAAGCGATCAGGACGTGGATCCATGGCCGCAGGTGATTGCTGATCTTCAGGGCCGTGGCGAGGTCGGGTACCCCGATGTGGATGTGGCAGGCGCAGGCGATCTGCTCGTCGTCCAGGGCCCGGAACATGGCGGCGCTGGCGGCGTAGCGGGGGCCGTCGGTCAGGGGTGGGGGGCCGGGTGGGGAGAGGACGGGGGTACCGGTGGAGATGATGCGCAGGTTCTGACGGGCGGCGGCCTGGGCGAGCGAGCGGCGGGTGGTGCGGATCTGGGCGGCGAAGTCGGCGAGGCGGGTGTGGGGGTCGGTGCGAGTCTCGACCTGGTGGCGGGTGAGCTCGGGGCCGACGCGGTCACCGAGGTCACGGGCGGCTTCGGCCACGACCTTCTCGGCGTCGGGGCGCAGCTCGCGGGTGAGCGGGTCGACGAGGAGGAACTCTTCTTCGGCACCGACGGTGAGCGGGGGGGAAGGGGGTGAGCCGTGCGGCAGGGGGTGGGGTTCGGCCATGGCCGAGGGCTGGTGATTGTGTGACGGCCGGCGTGTGCCCTCTACTCGTCATGGTGGTCATGCTGGCACGGGCAGCGGGCCTGGGGCAGAAGGCAAAATCGGCAAGTACCTCAAGTGGACGGGAAATGTGCGTGCGTGAGGACAGGCATGTGGTGGTCGCCGGCGGCGGACCGGCGGGGGCGACGACCGCGGGGCTGCTCGCGCGGCAGGGGTTCGACGTGGTGCTGCTGGAACGCGAACGCTTCCCGCGGTATCACATCGGGGAGTCGTTGCTGCCCTCGCTGCTGCCGGTGCTGGACATCCTGGGCGTCCGTGAGACGGTCGAGCGGCACGGATTCGTCCGCAAGAGTGGGGCCTTCTACGGGTGGGGCGGCCAGGAGTGGGCGCTCGGCTTCGACGGACCCGAGAGGGAGGCTCAGTACAGCTTCCAGGTCATCCGCTCCGAATTCGACCAGCTGCTCCTCGACCACGCCCGCCGCCTCGGGGCGGACGTACGGGAGGCAACGCGCGTACGCCGCATCGCTCTGGAAGGGGGGCGGGCGGTGTCTGCAGCGTGGCTGGACGAGGACGGCCGCGGCGGGAGCATCGGCTTCA
The DNA here is from genome assembly GCF_036173045.1 of Streptomyces sp. NBC_00299. Classification (GTDB taxonomy): domain Bacteria; phylum Actinomycetota; class Actinomycetes; order Streptomycetales; family Streptomycetaceae; genus Streptomyces; species Streptomyces machairae. The sequence goes on along the minus strand of NZ_CP108039.1, from coordinate 9,480,008 downwards.
CGCACCTGGTCGACGCCACGGGCCGGGCCGGAGTACTGGGCGCCCGGCAGCTGGGGATGCGGCGGGTCCACGACGTCTTCCGAAACGTCGCCGTGTGGGGCTACTGGCGAGACGCCACTGTGCTGCCGCAGGCCCCGGAAAGCTCGATCGGCGTGTTCTCGCTGCCCGACCACGGCTGGCTGTGGGCCATCCCGCTCCACGACGGGACCCTCAGCGTTGGCCTGGTCACCGACAAACGCTCCTTCCAGCAAGCCCGCGACACCCTTGGTTCCATCGACGCCGTCTACGAGGAAGCACTCGGCCGGTGCCCCCTGCTGGGGCGGATCCTCCACGGGGCGCGACAGGACTCCGTGCTGAAGACCGAGAGCGACTACTCCTACACCGCCGAAGCGTTCTGCGGGCCGGGCTGGTACCTCGCCGGCGACGCCGCTTGCTTCCTGGACCCGCTGCTGTCCACCGGCGTGCACCTGGCCATGCACAGCGGGCTGCTCTCCGCTGCCGCGATCACCGCCGTCCTGCGCGGCGAGGTCGAAGCGGAGGCCGCGCGAGCCTTCTACCAGACCGCGTACCGCAACGCCTACGAACGCCTGCTGATCCTTGTCGGCGCGTTCTACCGCATCCACGACGGCCGCGACGCCTACTTCCGGCAAGCCCAGCAACTCAGCCACCGCGATCAACGCCCCCTGCGGCTGCACGAATCGTTCCTCAACATCATCACCGGCGCCGAAGACTTCCACGACGCCCGTTCCCTCTCCCCCGAACATCTCTACGCCAAGCTCCGCGACCCCGTGGCCGGCCGGACCGGCCAGGGACTCGGCGGCCACGGAACCAGCCACATGCTCCCCTTGCCCATCACCCCTGACCACGCAGCCGCAGGCCACTACCTCACCCTCAGCCCCTACCCCACCCTCCGCCCTGCCTGACACACAGCCGGCCTCCGAACCCGGCCTGTGCGCGGACGCCTTTCCGGAACACCGCAGCTGCCTCTGCTCGTAGCGCGACGCAGCGAGCCCGCCGCGATGCGCGGGGCGGCCGTCGTACGACACGGTGCAGGGATACGCCGCTGGGTCTCTTCCCCTGCTCCTCGCCGCCCCCTCACGGTCCCCAGATGCGTGAGTGTCCACCCCGCCCCGTCTGGCCCTGCACCTTCTCCACCGAGGCTGCTCCGCTGCCTCTTCGATTCGATCGTCGGTGCCTAGTACTCCAGCCGTAGATCGTGATCTCGATGGTGAGGGGCGTCGGCAGGTGTCCAGCGTGAATCTTCTCGCCCGAGATCGACCGTGCCGTCGAGGGCGTCGGCTCCTTCTCCGTCTACCCGAGTTCACCGCGACGGAGGGCGTCCCTTATCTCGCTGAGCTTCGCGGTCGTTGCCGGGGTCTGCTCCTGTGCTTGTTCAGCGAGTCGGAGGGCATCGTCGATCTCGCTGAGTTTCGCCGAGGACAGGACGGCCGCCCGCTCTATCAGGTCGTCCCGGGACACGGTGGTCAACCACGTGCACGGGGTGAAGCCAGGACGCCGGAACGCGAGCCGCAGCACGCCTTCGAACGGCAGCCCTTCACCCGCGCCGACCATCACTTCGATGCCCAGACCGCTGATGTCGACGCCCGCCGGAGCAACGACCTGCATGACCTGGAACCCGGACGCGTCGTCTCCTGACAGCAGTACGACCAACCTCCGCTCGTCGAACTGGACCCACCAGACTTCGCCACGTTGCACAAGCCCTCCGATACACAGGACGGCAGGCAGACGCTGCGCGACCTGACGCGGTGTGGAGACGGGTGCGGCCACCGTTGATCATCGGTGCGTGAAGACAAACGATCATGCGGTGGCCGCAGGTCACAGCGTAGACCCTGCGCGTTGGCAGGAGCCGTTCGAGGTCCTGATGAGCCGGATAGCGGGACGCTTCACACGGGTCGAATCCCGGCGCCGGCCCCGGAAGTTGGTACTCGGCCTGTTGTCGGACCTGCCGCGCAAGAACTGCTGGACCATCGCAGAGTGGGCCGGGGACAGGACCCCGGACGGCATGCAGCACCTGCTCGGGGCGGGCCAAGTGGGACGCCGACCAGGTCCGCACGAGGTGGGTGACTACGTGGTGGAGCATTTGCAGGACGACGAGGCGGTGCTGGTGGTCGACGAGAGCGGTGACGTGAAGAAAGGGCACCTACACCGTCGGTGCCCAGCGGCAGTACACGGCACCGGGGGCAGGATCGAGAACGCCCAGGTCGCCGTCTACCTCGTCTACGCCGGCCGCCGCGGGCACGCCGCGGTAGACCGGGAACTCTACGTTCCGCGTTCCTGGACCTCCGATCCCGACCGCTGCCGGGCCGCCGGCCTAGGTGACAAGACGGAGTTCGCGACCAAGCCGGAGCTGGCCGCCACATGGTCACCCGATTCCTCGACGCCGGCCATCGGGCCGCCTGGGTAGCGGGAGACGAGGTCTACGGCGGCAACCCGAGGCTGCGCACCGCGCTGGAGGAACGCGGCACCGGCCACGTCCTCGCGGTGGCCTGCTCGCACGAAGTCACCACAGGCGCCGGGAAGTTCCGCGCCGACATGCTGGCCAGGAAGGTGCCCAAGAGGGCCTGGCAGAAGCTGTCCGCAGGGGCCGGAGCCAAGGGCCACCGCTTCTACGACTGGGCCGTCATCGACCTCACCGACCCCCGGCCCGGGAGCCGGCAGCTACTGATCCGCCGCAACCGCAGCACCCACGAACTTGCCTACTGCCGCTGCTACTCGCCTGCCGCAGTGCCGCTGACCACCCTGGTGCGCGTCGCTGGATCAAGGTGGCGGGTCGAGGAGTTCTTCCAGTCCGGCAAGGGCCTGGCGGCCCTGGACGAGCACCAGGTCCGCCGCTACCCGTCCTGGTCCCGCTGGGTCACCCTGGCCATGCTCGCGCATGCCTTCCTCGCTGGCCTCCGCGCGAACGAACACGTGGGTCATCCCTCGCCCGACGAGCTGATACGGCTCACTTGTGACGAGATCCAACGACTGTTCATCACGCTCGTCAACCGGACCGTCTTTGACCCTGTCCACCGACTTCGCTGGTCCGTCTGGCGACGCCGCCACCAGGCCCGATCCCAGACCAGCCACTACCGGCGACAAGCCGCCCAAGCATGAAGCTCACGATCTACGGCTGGAGCACTAGGAGCTGCCGTCACCAGAGTCAGCATCTACCGCAGTCGTGCCGACAGGCAGCGCGTGACTCAACCTTCGCTGGCCCGCCGTGGGATGCTGTAATCCGTGGCAACACCCAGCGCGGTTGCACGGCGATGCATGCGTCAAGGTTGGCTTTTGCGCGTGGTCTTGAGAAACAAGTAGCCGGCGCTCCAAGTGATGACAGCGATCGCAAGGAGAGCCCATCCTCCGGTGTTCCCCATGGCAATGAGCACCACGGAGAGGATTATTCCGAGAAGCGTGAAGAAGGAGCCAATAGCAAAACAGCGCTTCGCTCCGGCTTCCTGTTCGAGAGTCCATCCCAGACGACGGGACCGATGCCGCACCAGCATTGACCGGTCAGTCCCTTGGAGGCGCTCCCCGACACCACGCCCGCCTCGGCGCTGCCACCAGGGCAAGGCCGATCCGGTTCGTGGACGACGGTGGGCGGATCACCGCCGCACGGTCGAGGCCATCGCGTGGAAGTACCGCACCTGCTCGCCCTGGCGTGACCTGCCCGCAGAGCTCGGCTCCTTCAAGTCGGCGCACAAGCGACTGCTGCGGTGGGCGGTCGACGGGACGTGGGAGAGGATCTTCGCAGCCATCCTGGCCGCAGCGGACGCAGGCGACGACATCGGCTGGACGGCCTCCGTGGATTCCACTGTCTGCCGGGCCCATCAGCATGCCGCCTGCCGGGCCCATCAGCATGCCGCCGGGCCCGCAAAGGGTGATCCCGGTCAGAGGAGAACCCGTCGATCACGCCCTCGGACGATCCCGCCGCGGCCTGAGCACCAAGGTCCACCTGGCCAGTGACCTCCACGCCCGGCCTCTTGCCATCACGGTCACCGCCGGACAGGCAGACGACGCACCCGCGTTCACCGCTGTGATGGCCGCGCTCCGTGTGCCTCGCAGCGGGCGCGGACGTCCTCGCACCAGACCGGACATAGTGATCGCGGAGTCCGGTCCCACCTGCGCGAACGGCGATGCGTCCCGACAAACTCGCCATCGCCTACCAGACCGCACTCCACCTCGCCGCCATCCTCATCTGGGCCCGCAGATGACCAAAGAGACAGAACCTAGCCAATGGGGAACGTGCCTATGACACTGGAAGCTTCACAAGGCAGACGCGGCTGCCAGTTCAGAGAAGGTCATCGTGCCGGTCAACGTGGCCAGCGCCACCCAGAGTCACAGCATCAGCTTCCCCCAGTACCACCTCGAGGACATGGGCAGAGTCCGCTACCGGAAGATCTGCGAGCTGGAAGACCGCCAGGTCGACGAGAGTGAGATCGGCAACGGTTACGAGCTCGCAAGGATCATGTCATCCCGATCAGCGACGCCGCCCTTGCGAACCTGCCGCTGCCCACCACGAAGGCCGTGGAGATCGAAGCGTTCGTGCCGCTGGAGTCCATCGACCCGATCCGCATCGGCGCCGGCTACTACCTCACCCCCCACGGCCAAGTCGCGGCGAAGCCGTACAAGCTGCTGCGCGAAGCCCTCGGCAGATCCTCCCGGGTCGCCATCGCCAAATGGGCGTGGCACGGACGCGAACGCCTCGGCATCCTCCGTGTGCGAGAGGAAGCGCTCGTGCTGCACGTCATGTACTGGCCCAACGAGATCCGCGACCCCACCGAGCTGCTGCCCCCGCCCGTGGAACTGACCGAGAGCGAGATCGACGGCGCGCTCGCCCTCATCGACAGCATGACCCGCGAGGACCTGGAAGGCCCGCAGTTCCACGACGCATACACCGACGTCCTGGCGCAGATCATCGAAGCCAAGCGCGAGGACATGCCCCTTCCCGAGGCACCCGAGCCCGAGGCGGCGGGGGGCAAGGTGCTCGACCTGATGGCCGCCCTCAACGAGTCCGTCGAGAAGGCCAAGGCATCCCGCGGCGAGGGACCGGCCGACGTACACGAGATGCCGAAGAAGCAGGCGGCCAAGAAGACAGAAGCGAAGAAGCATCCCGCCAAGAAGACGGCAGCGAAGAGGACTGCAAAGAAGGCCTCGGGACGCAAGCCGCGCAGCGCTTAGCGGTGCCGCGGGGAACCACCCTGACGCTCGCGCGGCCCACAAGTCACAGCACACTGACCAGCCGTGGTCGGGGTCATGGTTGACGGGGTCGCCTGGCGTGGTGGGGCCTGTGGTCAGGGCGTGTCACCGGAGTAGTAGAAGCGGCAGCTCCCGCCCGGGCCTGCAGGGCGGGGTTCGCCGGGGCGCGGGTCGTACAGGGCGCGGCCGCCTGGCCACCGACCGAGTTCGGTGGCCAGGGCGGGAGCAGATCCGCTGTGACCAGATGATGCCCAACGTGGCCTCCGTCGGCTGCGTGTTCCCGAAGCACACGCCGATGTTCGACCTCAAGCACAAGTCCGCCGCGCTGTACTACATGGAGATGCGCGACAAGCTCAACTGGCACCCCGGAAGCAAGGCACACAACAGCCCGCTGCACCGCGAGTTCGACCCGGTCAAGCGTGACGCGAACCGTGCCGTCGTCTGCCCGGACAGCGGTCAGTACGCGCTGGTTCTGCACCCGCTGGCGACCGGCGACACCAAGAACATCCAGTGCGACGAGTACGCGTTCGCTGCCTCCAAGGAAAGCGGAGGATCGCAGCCGGACGTCACCAACGGATCGCAGTGCTTGCAGGCGTACGCCCGTAAGGACGCTGACGGAAAGTGGCGTCTCTACGACGACTTGCGGCCGCCGAACACCGCACCCACCTACACGGAGAAGTGCGCCCGCGCCACCATGGCCGGTGCCCAGAACGAGCGGGCCGGATCCCGCCTGTCGGGCTTCTACACCAAGAACCGGATGCTGGACAATGATGCGTACTTCATCGACGTCCCCGGTCTGGTCAGGCCCTAGGTGTATTGATCACGAGCGTTGTTGACGCGGCCGGTCTTGATCGTGGCGAAGGCCCCCGTGTGTGGTGGAGGTGTCGAAATCTTCACCGCACGGAGGCCTTCGTGTCCCACCGTAATGCCCGGCTGACCGTTCATGGCAGGCGACTGCTCGTCGAACGCGTCCGTTCCGGCCGTCCCGTCGCGCACGTCGCCGCGGAGATGGGCATCTCCCGTCCCACAGCCCACAAGTGGATCCGGCGCTGGCGGTCCGAGGGCGAGAGCGGACTCACCGACCGTTCCAGCCGTCCCCGCAGGACACCGCACCGGACCGCAGTCGCCATCGAGGCGCATGTCTGCAGGCTGCGACAGGACCGCAAGCTGGGCCCGGCACGTATCGGACCGATCCTGGGCCTGCCCGCCTCCACCGTGCACCGCATCCTCACCCGGCACGGCCTGAACCGCCTGGCCTTCCTGGACCGACCCACCGGCCGGCCCATCCGCCGCTATGAACGCGACCGGCCCGGCGAACTGGTCCACGTCGACGTCAAGAAGCTCGGCCGCATCCCCGACGGCGGCGGCCACAAAGTCCTGGGCCGACAGGCCGGCCGAGCCCGGCGCAGCAGCGTGGGCTTCGACTACGTCCACTCCGCCGTCGACGACCACAGTCGCCTCGCCTACAGCGAGATCCACCCGGACGAGAAGGCCGCCACCTGCGCCGCCTTCCTCCGCCGGGCCGCTGCCTTCTTCGCCACTTGCGGCATCGACCGCATCGAGCGGGTCCTGACCGACAACGCCTGGCCCTACCGCAAGAGCTTCGCCTGGCGCCAGGCCCTGGCCGACCTCGGCGCGACCGGCAAGCTCACCCGCATCTACCGGCCGCAGACCAACGGCAAAGTCGAACGCTTCAATCGCACCCTGCTCGACGAATGGGCCTACCTGCGGCCCTACACCACCAACCAAGAGCGGACCGAAGCCCTCACAGACTTTCTTCACACCTATAACCACCACCGCTGCCACACCGCACTCGGCGGACAGCCACCCATCAGCCGTGTGAACAACGCTTCAGGTCAATACACCTAGCAGCCAGATGTGAGGAGCCCCCTCCCGCCGGTCGGCGGGAGGGGGCTCCTCGCGTCCTAGTCCTAGTCCTGGATCCGCTCCAGCTTCCAGCTGAGGTAGCGGGGTGGGCCTTCGTCCAGGCGGGGAGCGTACGTGTACTGACGCGAGTACGGCATCGGGGATCCGGACTCCAGGGACTCGGCCATCAGCCGGAGCATCTCCCCGAGGTTCTGCCAGCGGACCGCGGTGACCTCGTTGCCCTCGTAGTCGACCTCGATGATGTTGCCCCAAGTGGCGCCGGGCCGGTGGTCGATAAGGAGGCTCTCTCCCGTGTTCGTACCGGCGATGGGCAGCCACAGCGGATCCGCCCACGGGTCCAGGATCCAGTTCTCGGGATCCTCGTCGCGCTGATCGTTGAACTCGTCGAGCATCTCGGCCATGTACTCCGGCCCGCCCTTGAGCGCGTCGATGCCGTAGGGGACGTAGCCGCCCGGCCAGATCGGGGCGTCGTACATGGGGGCGCCGTCGTGGATGTGGAGCCACTGCACGAGGTGCGGATGGAGCGGGTAGGGGATGGCGTCCTGGAGTGACTGGGTGGCCTGCTCGCTGGCGGGCGGGTTGAGTGCCTCGAGGGCGCTCACGCACCGGTGCTCTCGGAGCCAGGTCTCGACGCGCGCCCATGCGTGCGTGAGGTCGTTCATCGGCAGTGCCTCCTTGGTGGGTGTCGCGCCAGGCCCAATGTTCCGCACAGAGTGCCGGCTCACGAATGCGACCACGACCCCTGCGCAGAACCGTGCAGGGGGCCGCGGTCGTGTTTGGGGTTCGGGTCAGTCGTCGCTGCCCGCGTCGGTGGCAGCGGGGTGGCCCTGGTCCAGGCTCTCGCGCGCCCGGATGGGTGTAGCGCCGCTGCGGGCCGCTTTCATCTGTTCTGGATGAAGCAGCAGGCCCAGGGTGGCGTTGCCGATGAGATGCACTGCATTGTCGTAGCCGGCGAAGTGTGTGAGAAAGGCCAGCGAGAGGAGTTCCTGCTCGGTCAGGGCCCCCTGCTCGTCGCGGGCTTCGATCAGACCCGACAGGACGTCGTCCGTGGGGTGCTGGCGCTTGTCCTGGATGCAGGCGGTGAGGAACTGGTACATCTGCCGTATCGCCGCCCGGGAGTCTGTAGCTGCTCCTCGTGCGGGGGACAGCAAGGTGTCTGTCCAGGCACGAAAGTCGCCGCGGGTTTCTCCTGAGACGCCGAGAAGTTCGCAGATGACCTCCATGGGCAGTGGATTGGCCAGTGTCCGCATCAGGTCTACGTCCGGGCCGGTCACGTTGTCGAGCAGGTCATCCGTCATGGTCTGGACGCGGTCGCGGAGGTCGTCGACCCGCCGTGGGGTGAAGGCCTGTGAGACCAGGAGGCGCAGACGGGTGTGGTCGGGCGGATCCATGTTGAGCAGATGTGCGCCCAGTTCCGGTGGCATGGAGGACTTGTACTGCCCGCTGGTTTTGGCATTGGCCTTGTTCAGGGAGAGCCGGGGGGTCTGCCAGAGCCGCGCGTGCTTCGGCGTGCCCGGTGATGACCCACACGGGTTCCCCGTCGGGAGTCGTCGTGCGGTGGACCGAGGCCGTCTCGCGGAGCCGGGCGTACGTGCCGTGCGGGTCGGCGAGGAGGGCCTCTCCGAACAAGGAGTCGCGGCCGTCGGGTGGAATGGGTTTGCTCATGCGTTGGCCGGTGCCAGCTGCAGCCGTGTGAGGGTGTGGGAGACGAGCACGGATTCGCTGAAGGCTCCGGCGACGCCAGGCATGCGAGCGCCTTCCCGCTCGAGGTCACCCTTGGCGACGTCGTCGAAATCTGTGTCGTGCCTGGCGGGCGCGTGATCACCGGCTGACCCGGCCTGCGGCGCTGCCCCGACTTGTGCGGCTACTGCGGCGGCAGCAGCCTTGTCCCCGGTGATCTTCTGGCTTGCAGCTATTGCCAGTGCCATTCGGCTGGCCTCTGGGCTGTAGTGAGGTCGGAGTCTCATCTCGCAGTCGAAGATCTCGATGACTTGGCGGCCCATGTAGAACATGTAGAAGCGGAGATCGCGTGCCACCTTCCTGCGGGAGGGAGGTTCTAGGACGACTGCGGGGAGGGCCTTGGTCATCGCGCGCCAAAGTGGGTGGCGGCGCTGGAAGGTGCGGTCGTCGGATACCCAGGCAGAGGCCGTGCTCAGGCCGGCGACCCAACCGGGCATCGTGAACCCGACGGAGATGAGGGCGGCCGCAACACTTGCGAACAGGGGGGCGACAACGGAGTGGACGAAGTCGAGTGGTGATGTTCCACCCACATGGCGCATGGGCCTCGATCGGCGGGCAGCGGCGAACGTGCCAGGACAAATCACGTCAAGCCGTAGCTCACGTGGGCCGGTATCGCAGGGCTACCGCCCCCGACCGGAACTCGCGGCGGTCCACGAGCTCGAGCTGGATGCGCTCGCGCAGACCGGCGAGCAACGTCGGCCCGTGTCCAGCAAGGACCGGCTGAACAAGGAACTCGTACTCGTCGATCAGTCCCAGATCTGCCAACGTCAGGGGGAGCGTCACGCCACCCACCCACAGGCCCTCGCCTGACTCCTGCTTGAGCCGCTGAACCGCTTGCCCCAAGTCGCCTCGCACCAGGTCGGCGTTCCAATCGACCCCGCTCAGCGTGCTCGACACGACGTACTTCTTCGCCCGGTCGATGGTCTCGGCGAACGGGATCCGCCACTCATCCATCCAGTCAGGCCATGTGCCCGTGGCCGGCTTCCGCCACGCCGACTCCATCATCTCGTAGGTCACGCGGCCGAATAGCAGGGCATCTGCTCGCTCCATCTCAGCGGTCCAGTAGCGCATCGACTCATCGTCCGGGGGGAGCCCTGCCTCGTGATGGCAGCAGCCGTCGAGCGTGACGTTGATCGAGTATCGAAGTGGTCTCATCTCGTTGCTCTCCCTTGATGCGCGCCCCGAGTTCACCGGACCGCACTCAGACGACTGCCGGCGCCAATTTCTCATCGGCGCCCCGATCACACCTACTTTGACGCCGTCATGATGCGAACTTTTACGTCGTCGTGATGCGAACCAGACCGCAGACCGAGCGCGCGACCGATTCCACGCTCGGGGCGTTCAGGTTCGCAAAGGGACGGCGCCCGTAGCGCTCGACTTCGTTGCACGGTGCCGCGTCACCTACCGTCGGCTCAGGGTCAACGACGAACGTCACAAACGTGCCTGACGCGGCACTAGTCAGTTCGATGGTTGATCCAGTTGTTCCTTCCGTCGGCTCGCCGCGTTGCGGACGCGGCGGGTTCGTCCCTGTTCGGCGAGCAGGCTGACGGCTCGGATGAGGTAATGATCCGCGCGGTCGCGGCTGGGCGTCGGAACCAGTCGGACGCGGCGGTAAGCGCCCCGGCAGCCCATGGCTCGTCCAGGGCGATGGGCCTCAGGAGCGTCCACTCGCGCAGGCGGCGGGCGAGGTCGTCCCGGTCCCCGATGACCCCGGCCATGATGTGAGCCCAGACGGTGAACCCGGTGTCGATCAGCAGCTGGGCTGCCCGGCGGTCCAGGTGGTGAACCACCGCGCCCCTCGCCATCGCCTCATCCTGATCGCGCAGCACTGCGTGCCACCACCTCGGCGCCCGACGCCGACCGCACCCCGGACGCCGATCGCACCTGGTGGGACCTCAACGCCGTCAGCCTCCTGACCCTGTTCGGCCCCGACGCCGACCGCCAGCTCGCCGCCTTCATCACCAGCCAGTACGCCTACAAAGCCGGCGCCCTCGTCTTCGCGTGCCTGCTCCACCTCGGGGGTGACAGCAACGGCACCCGCTTCTGGTGGCGGTTTGCCGCCGGCGCCGACCATCACGTCGCCGAGTACTGCCTCGTCCTCGATCACGCCCACTGCGGCGAGTACGACGACGCGGGGCACTGGCGCACCCAACTCCTGCACCACCAGTTCGAACCCGACCTCCTGTGCGGCGACCGGGCCACAGCGCCCCTGCCCATCCCCGAACTCATTGGGGGCGTCTACCCCCACATCACTCGCCCCCACTACCCCGAACTCTGCATCGTCCCGCTTCCCAGCCGTCCCTCGTCGAGTAACTGCGCCTCCTCACCTCCCTGCTCTGAGTCGATGAGTTCCTCGGGTGGTAGAGGCTTCACCATGGCGATGACCTTCGGCACGCCTGGAGGAGGCTGTGCTTTCATGCGTCCGGTGATACACGCGGGTCGCCACCGGTGCGCTCGCGGACCGCAGGGACGTACGACTGGGGGCCGAAGCACGGGACCACGAGAGCCGGGTGTTGTAGGTCTGACCATCGATGACCTTGGCCTAGTGGACCAGGCCCGAGCGGGGGCTGGACCGTCGCCGCGATCCGGCCGTCGGGCTGCACGGTGGCGTTCACGACGTCACCGGTGATCAAAGCGAGCGTGGAATAGGGGCAGCGGCGCGGGAGCCGCTTTCACAATCGTCGCAGGTCAGGGGTTCATTAACTATCAGCCAACCTGACGCTCCGTCTGAAAGGACCCTTGCATGTCAAACTCGAGGTCTCGCTAGCCCAGGTCCAACGCGTTCGGCAGGCCCCAGCGGTAGCGGGTCCGGTCGTGGCGCTTGAGAGCCTCAAACTCCGGGGCCCGGTACAACGGCGTGATCGTGCAGCGCGGTGCGTCCGAACCCGCCCTGTCCAGCAGCGCGTTGACCGCTGCCCGCGCGGAGGCGTTGGCGCCTTCCATGGTCGCCAGATCGATGTCGACGGACACGTAGTCACCCGCGAGGAAGAGGTTCGGGATCCTCGTCGCCGCCGTGGGCCGGTTGTGGAAGGTGCCCGCGGGGTGGATCAGCAGCTCGTCCTCGTTGACCGGATGCGGCGTGCCGAGGCCGTCGACGCCCGGATCGAGGAACCACGAGTGCAGCGCGCTGTCCCTCAGTACCACCTTCCCCGTGTCGTTCAGCGCCGCCTTCAGCTGCGCCCACACCTCCTTGGCGACCTCGGCGCGGGTGCACTGCTTGGCCGTCCTGCCGTACAGGATGCCGGGCTTGCTCCACTCGGAGATGTCGACGGAGAGGCAGTCGACGGCGGCGCCGTCGCCGTAGTCGGCGGGGAAGTCGCGGTCCGGCCAGTGCCCGGACTGCTGAATGGCGGTCAGCGACCAGGGCGAATCAACGCAGTTGAGGTGCCCGTCGAGCAGCGGCGCGGACTCAGTCAGATAGAACTGGATGCCGGTCATCCAGTCCGTCTTCAGCTTGTCGCAGCGCGCGAGCTGGGGATCGGCGGCCCGCAGGTCCGCGCCCCAGGTGCGACGGGCGTGCTCGACGGGCATCGCGCACACGTAGTGGTCGGCGATCACGGTCCGCGCCTGGCCGTTCGGGTCTGTGATCCGTACTCCGGTGACCCTGCCCCCGCTGTACAGCACCTCCCGTATGGTCCTGCCGACCTCGAACTCGACACCGAGCGACGTCAGATGGGCGACCCACGGGTCGATCCACGCCTCGTTCGTGGGCGCGTTGAGGATACGGTCGAGCGGGCCGTCCGCGCCGCGCCCCAGCGCGTTGAAGACGAACGCCTCCAGCAAGCTGGCGACCGTGCGCGTACTGGCCTCCTCCGCCTTGGTGGCGACGATGTTGCGGGTGACCCCGACGGCCAGGATGCGCTGGTAGTCGTGGCTCATGCGTTCCGCCCTGATGTAGTCCCACCAGGGCGTTGCCTCCCACACCTCGTTGCGCCGCTCATCGCAGCTGGTGAGGAAGACCAGGACGCGGTTCACGAAGTACGCCGTCTCGTGCGGGGGTATCCCGCGTACGGTCTCCATGACGGCGGTCAGCGCGCGGCGCACGTCGTCGAGTGTGAGGTCGGGCGGCTGGTGGCCCGGCCAGGGAAGAGGGAGCCGCAGGTCCTCACGGCCGGTGCGGGCGAAGGACATCTCGGAAGGGGCGACGAGGTTGTCCCAGACACCGTTGCGGTTGCCCGGGAACGGGATGCGCCGCATCGTGTCGGGCAGGTTGTGGTAGATGCCCGGGATGAAGCGGAAGCCGTGCTCGGCGGGTAACTCCCGCCGCCCGCCGCGCGCGCTGCCCGGCACGCCCATGCTGCGGGCCTTGCCGCCCAGCGCCCGGCGCTCATAGACCGTCACGCGGAAGCCGCGTTCCGCGAGTTCGTGCGCGGCGGTCAGCCCGGCCACCCCACCGCCGAGCACGGCGACCGACCCCGGCGTGCGTACCGCGGCCGTCGCCGTACGGGCCGTACCCAGCGCGGCGGCGGCACCGCCGGCCGCTGCGCTTGCAGCCATGAACGTGCGTCGTGATGCGCCCGAACCAGCCATCTGTTCCCCCCGCTTACCCGCAGGTAACCATCCGTCCGGCGCAGGAGCATACGGAGAACCCGCGTGACCCGGAAGCCACGTGCGGCCCCAATCCTTCGATGGCTGGAAAACGGGGTCGCAGCCCGAAGCGGCAAGCATCCCGGACACGGTGAGCCTGGTGTGCCTTTTGCTGCGCGGTCCGGCGGCTGGCCGGGTCGTCGACATCGAGCTGAAACCGGAACGGATGGCCCCCGGCCCACCTGGTTGTAGAGCCCGGGCCCTTGAAGGGATCGCCGAGTTGCTCAGGCCGCAGGCGCCCAAGCCGGAGATCTACCTGTGGACGCTCCGCAACTGGAACCATGAACCGGCCAAGGATGACGAGGGCCGCTAGTACTTCCGGTGGCGCGACCCGGCCGACCCGAACCGTCCGGACTGAGGCTGCTACCGGCTCCGTGCCCTCGTTGGCCCCCAGCTGTCGAACCGCACGGAAGATTTCAGTAGGCGGAGCTGTGACCTGGTCACGGAAATCTTCCATGCGGTACTTCGGGGTGGTGCGAGTGCACCGATCAGTTCAGTTTGCTGTGGCACCCCAGTCTTGCCGCCGCATGTGGGCAGTTCAGCGCTTCACGCGACTGCGGACGGCGAGGACGGCCAGGCCGAGGAGGACGGGTTCGGCCAGCCGGGAGGTTATCTCTGTGTAGGTGCCAGTGGTGGTGAGGTCCTGCCCCGAGGAGCGGAAGACCACTGAGTGGGCGCCGCAGTCACCGCAGGAACGGCGCGGCGGACCTTCCAGCTCGCGCTGCGCCGGATCGGGGCCGCCGGAATCGCCGCGCATGAGCTCACCCGCAGCGGCGGTGACCAGGACAAGTTGCTGGCGCCGTGGGTGCGCCGCGCCCATTGACTGGATTCGAGCGCCCGTTCGATAAACCATGAGCTCGCTCATGTTGCACTGCGTGCGCGCGTGATGGGGTGTGTGGGTTGACGTGCACAACTCACATACCTACAGGGGGATTGACGAAGTGAGACCTTTACGTGCGTCGTTGTGGGGGCATGTTGCGGCTGGTGCCGCACTGGCTCTACTGGCGGGGATGGGAACGGCAGCAGCAGCTCCCGCGCCGCCTGCGCCCGAGCGGGGGGCTTCCCCGGCGGCGTTAGCTGCTGCGGGACCGCAGGACCTCTCGGCCGTCGCCGCCGGGGGCGAGCGGCCCGTGTCGGGCAGGGCGCCGTCGGCCGGCCCCAAGTTCTCCAAGTCGGGCAGTGTCTGGCGGGTCATCACTCCGGATGTGGTGCTGCGCAACACTGTGACCGATGCTGACGGAGACAAATCGAATCTGACGTTCCAGGTGTGGACCACGAACGCGGACGGCACCCCGAAGGCCGAGGTCGACCTGGACGGGACGGGCGAGTACGACGTACTGGTGTCGTCGTATGTGGTCTCCGGCGGGACAGCGAAAGTGACCGTGCCGTACGGCTTGCTGAAGCCCGGCGTGCTGTACAAGTTCCGCACCTCCGCCTACGACGGCAGCCTGTACGAGACGACCTGGTCGCCCTATGCGGACTTCCGCATCGACCCCTACATGAAGTTCCCCGCGGCGCAGACGTCGTCGACGATCGACTCCGACAACCAGGAGATCGCCGAGGTCACGCGGACGGATCCGGGGCCGGCTCTGCCTACGTTCACGGCGAGCGGTGCGGTGAAGCGGGAAGCCAGGCAGGAACGTACCTGTGGCAAGCAGGATGCTGAGGGCCGCCAGCTGTGCATCGAGTTGTCCCCTCCCACCAAGAAGTCCAAGGCGCGCGCCAACAAGCGCGCCGAGGCGGTACGCAAGGCCGAGGAGGCCAAGGCCCGAAAGGCCGGGATGTCTCCAGCGGAAGCGGCCGCGGCAGCAAGGGTGGCGCCTGCTGTGGAGCTGGTCGACTGGTGCTGGGACAAGCCGGTGGGCAAGGACTACATGAACCGCACCGACGCCTGCCTGAAGAACATCGGATCGGCGACGCTGATCTTCATTGACCCGGGGCGGGACGTGACGATCGGCACCGCCGAATTCGACTTCGAGCAGCGAATCAAGGCGTACCCGAACAAGGGTGCGTCCGGGTCGAATTTCGCGGAGTTCGACCAGGCGATCGCGATCATGCCGGTCTCGATCGACCAGGCGCTGGAAGGCGTCACGTTGAAGTGGAACGCCGGGACGACGTGCCAGTCGTGTGTGACGTCGAACGTGAAGTGGACGGACGGGCAGAACAACAACGCCGGATCGACCGCGTACTGGGACGTGGACGGCACCAGCCCTCCGTACGGTGACCGGTGGGGCCGCGTGACGACGCAGTGGAACGGCTCGGGCAAGGAGATCATCGATCTGGGCTGGTCGGTAACCGCAACCGTGGACGCCAGTGACGCCGCGACCGACACAGCCAACTTCGGGACCTCCGGGATCGATGGGGTGCGGGAGCTTGCGCCGCGCTGCGACGACTACCTCAAGTCCTCGGCGCCGGGCTGCGTGCTGCCGTACTTCAAGACGACCTGGACCGTCGACACGAACAAGTTCCCGGCCGCTGGGGCGTACTACTGGTACATGCAGCAGGTGATGCCCGATCACGCCGGCTCCAAGCGGTGGGACTCGCTGATGCACTACCTGGGCCCGGACACCACGGTGAAGAACAGCGCGGGCAGTCCGTGGACGAGGGACGACAGCCGCAAGGTCATTTGTGGGGCCTCCTCTTCCTGGAGCGTGCACCCATCCGATGCCTCGGTGGGCTCGGTCGACTGCGACGAGTACGCGCTGGCCTCGACGCACGAGTCAGGCGGATACCCGAAGAGCGTCAACCTGGTGTCGTCGGGCACCAAGTGCGCCCAGTTCTTCACCGACAAGATGGGCGACGGCTCGGCGAACTTCGGTCTCCTCGCGGACACCCGCACGGCAACGAACGGACCGAGCGGCACTGAGCGGTGCGGGCGTGCAGCTATCTCGAGCACGCAGAACCAGAAGGCGTTCAGCGGGTTCCCCGCCCCAGAGTGGCGGACGTTGGACGGTGACGGGTTCTTCGTGACCCTGCCGGGATACGAGCACTGCACGTCGACCACGACCACCTGCACGTGGCGCAAGATCGGCTGACGTAGCTTGAACGCCAGCAGGTGAAGACTACGAGGGGGGCCAGCCCGCAGGGCTGGCCCCCCTTGGCCTTGTGGTCAGTCGGCCCAACGCTGCCACCGGTCTTCCTGTGCCGGATCGATACTGCTGAGCCACACCAGCGTCCCACCGATCAGACCGGGCTTGTCGCGCGCGGCCAGGGCGGGGGTTTCGAGCATGTCGGCAGTCTCTTCCAGGTAGGTGACCAGTGTGTCGAGCTCCTCGACGGGGTTGTCGTTGTAGCGGGACCAGGGGCCCAGGTATCCGGTCGCGGTGTCCAGGTACAGACCCGACGTACTGTCGGCCGGCCCCAAGGCGAACACCGGAATCCAGGTTGCCTGCCACACGGTGATCCGGTTGTCTTCGGTGCGGATGGCGTTGAGGGCGTCCTGATCAGCTTGGGCGTCCGTCTTGAGCCGGTAGGTGGCAGCCACGGCGTCCAGGGTCATCAGAGCCCTGTTGCCTGGAAGGCATCCCCATCCATTGGCCCCGTCGTCGCCCGCGGTCAGCAGCCACAGGGCGCGCAGCTCGACGGGTATCCGGATGCCAAGGTCCTCTTCCAGGGCGGTGATGGCGGCAGGACTCGCGCCGGCGCGCAACGCAGCGTAGGAATCGGGCGCATGGTGCTGGAGCCAGTCGGTGATGCGCCGCCAGGCATCGGCGACCTCCCGTACGGTGACCGCGTCGGCGGCAGGATCAGCAGGCTCCTCCAGCTCTTGGTTCTGGTCCTGGGTATCCGTTGCGGGCTCGGCAACGGCGGCCGGGTTCACGTACCGGATCTCGATCCGGTCGGGCTCGCGGACATAGCCCACAGTCAGGTCGGGGCAGTCCTCGAACACGTCGCCGTCGACCAACACCGTGAGGACGCCGGGCAGAGCCGAAGGCTCACCCATGCCCGGGTCGTCGGCCAACTGGCCGACCAAGACCTTCAGAGCGTAGGGCACGCCAGCTCCGAGCTGGGGGGCGAGCTCGCGTACGTGCGCGGGGATCTCGACGATCACGGCCTGTTGCTCCTTGCTGGTCGATGGAGGACGCTGCCCCTCACACTAGGACGCCGCCGCTCAGCCGCAGGGCGATGTGGGCCAATTGCCGTGCGGCCGAGGCCACCGAACTCGCCTCCCTGCTCCGCAGGTTGGGGCACCTCACCACCGACGGAGAGCAGGAACCCCAAAGGGAATGATCAGTGCGGGGGTTAGCTAGAAGGGCCACTCGGCGTCAACTGGGGACGGGCCAGGCGCGCAGCGCAGCAGCGATCTCGCCGCAGGTGCAGGCAGGGCCGCGCAACAGGTCGCGTAGGGCGAGGGCGTCTTCGCGGGTGGGTTTGACCGGGATCCCGGAAGCCTCCAGGTACATCACGCCAGTCGCCGCGGCGACTTGAACAGGTCCGGCGGGGTTCTGGCACAACGTCTATGACGGTGATCCATCAGGTGGCAGGACGGTCCAGTCGCTTCGAATCAGAGTCGTGGACCAGTTCGGCAAGCTGGATGAGGAAAACGTACGTCGCCAGACGATTCTGGAGGCGAATGAAGTAGGACCTGCTTGAGCACTTGAAGATCTCGCGGCGGCGCACCTTCCACAGAGTGTGCTCGTATGTGTGCGCCGCCTGCAGAAGAGCCGCTTCTGCCTCTTCCGCGCTGCCTTCGAACTCCGCGACGGTCCGCCCGTCACGACCTGCATCCGACACGCCGCTGACAGGCACAGCCAGGACTATCCATTGAGGCATCTCGCGATCAGTTCCCTACCCCCTCGACGTCGCATGCCGCGACGCGTATGACGTCAGTGTCGCAGGCAGTGGCAGCGTCAGGCCGCTGCCGCAGAAGTGGAGCCAGAGCCATCTCTCATGAACATTCCTGAGACCGCCGACCTCCAGATGCTGCCCAAACTGCCGGACAATCGCTGCTGCTGAGAGCAACCTCGGTGAGTGCCGGAAAGTCGCTGCACCTGGTCGAACCAACTGGTGGCTGAACAGCCGCCTCGTGGACGTCTCGCCGTACCGGGCGATGTGGTCGCATGACGACCTGGTGGTCCTTCTCCCCCGCACCCGCCAGTCGCGAACCTGCTCACGAATCAGCTCCTTGAGGACCAGCTCCTTCCTCGTCGACAGTGGCGGTTTCCCGCGCCGGTGCGGAGACGATGGCGGCCGGGCGCGATACGGGCAGCACGACCGCGGCCACCGGCGCGGCCGGGACGACGTCGGCCGGCTGCACGGCCGCGGCTTCGGCACGGGCCTTGGCGGCCGCCGCCCGCCGGGCCCGCACCCGCTCCCACTCGTGCTCGCGGGCCCACGCCCGGACGGTCACGCTCTCATGCAGCTGCTGGTCGATCGCCATACGGCGCTCCGCCTCGGAGGCGTACGGCATCGTGACGTCGACGGCGGCCGCCACCGCGTGCCGCTGGGCACGACTGTTGGCCTGCCGGTCCTCGCACCGTGGGCAGTCCCGGCCGGAGTCGAGCAACATGCGGTCGTCGCACAGCCGGTCGCCGCACTCCTGCCGCTGAGGCAGCCCCTTGCCGATCAGCTGGCTGAGCCACAGCACGATCGAGCTATCCCCGTGGGCGCGGGCACGACCGCTGGGCCGTGCCATCTGGCACAGGTAGCGGCGAGTACCCCCGCGAGCGCGGGGACGACGAGACGGCGGCGGGCACCATCACCCCGACGATCTGGACGAAGCCCGTGACACCGAGGACCCCGTCCACCTCATCCGCATATTCGGGATCTCCACCACAGCCATGAAGTACATCCACGCCGCCCGCCCCCACCGCGTCGGCCCTGTTCCTCACGGAGGCAGACGGCCGCTCCCGGCCAGCACGTGCACCCTCGAATAGCGTCACTCCAGGACCCTGACCTGCCTTCAAGTGGGCGGCAGCTCAGTGTTGAGTCTGTCGGCAGGCACTCGCTCGATGCGGGTCCAGCCCTTCCAGCCCCGCTCCTCCAGGATCGCCAACAGCCGTGCGGCGTGCGGTGAGGACTCGACCATGGTTGAGTCCAGCAGGTCGACGAACTGGTCGTCGATGCCGTCCTCGCCATCCACCTCGCCGGCCTCCACAGCGCGAATCATCAAGCGCTCCATGATGTCGGCGACCTCGACGATCCGCGGATCGTCGGCCGGCCATTCGAGTGCCCCGCTGAGAAGGCTGTAGAGCTTCACCATGTCGGGGTCGTCCAGCTCCTCGTGCTTCTTGGCGATCACGGAGTCGATCGAATCCGGCACCTGGGCGGCGATCATGATCCAGGCGTCCCGCTCCATCTCGATGTACCGCTCCTCAACGCCGAGACCGCGCAGCCGGTCGAGGTAGTCCACGACGCTCTGCGGAAGCGCCAGGTGCTCTCCGGCGGCGAGCCTGCCGAGTCGGCTGCGAGTGTCCTGCAGCCGCCGGATCTCGGCGCGCAGGGCCTTGTCAATCTCCTGGACGCCGCCGGCGAACTCGTCCGGGCCGGCGGCGAGGAGTTCCTGCACCCGGGCCAGCGGCACGCCGGCGTCTGCGAGGGTGCGGACCCGGATCAGTCGCACGACCGCGACAGCGTCGTAGGTCCGGTATCCGGACCGGTCGCGCTCGGGCTCCGGCAGCAACCCGATCCGGTGGTAGTGGCGTACCGCCCGCACCGTCACCCCGGCGTACGCCGCAAGCTGGCTGATGGTGAGCATGGGCCTCAGCCTGCCTCAGGCGATCTTCCGGCGATAGGCGGCCATCGCGAAGATGTACGCCACGACGAGGATGCCGACGCACCACGTGAGGGCGGTCCAGATGTCGTCGCCGACCGGCTGCTGGGCGAACAGGCTGCGGATCGTGTTGACGATCGACGTCACCGGCTGATGTTCGGCGAACCAGCGCACCGGGCCGGGCATCGTCTTTGTGGGCACGAACGCCGAACTGACGAACGGCAGGAAGATGAGGGGGTACGCGAACGCGCCAGCGCCCTCGACCGACGACGCGGAAAGCCCGGGGATCACGGCGAGCCAGGTCAGCGCCAGGGTGAACAGGAGCAGGACGCCGGCGACCGCGAGCCATGCCGACACTCCTGCCCCTGAGCGGAAGCCCATGAGCACAGCGACGCCCACGACGAGCACGAGCGCGATCAGGTTGGCGACCAAAGAGGTGACGACGTGGGCCCACAGCACACCTGACCGCGCGATCGGCATGGACTGGAAGCGTTCGAAGATCCCGCTCTTCACATCGGTGAACAGCCGGTACGCGGTGTAGGAGATGCCTGAGGCGATGGTCATGAGCAGGATGCCGGGCAGCATGTAATTCACGTACGGAACCGACCCGGTATCGATGGCGCCGCCGAACACGTAGACGAACATCAGCATCATGGCGACGGGCGTGATGGCGGTCGTGATGATGGTGTCCATGCTGCGTGTGACATGGCGCAGGGTCCGCCCCGTGAGCGCGGCAGTGTCGTTGAAGAAGTACGCGGTCATCGTTGTCCCCCAGTTGTCGTGCGCGTGGCGTCGCTCTTGTCGCTGCCACCGATGACTGCGAGGAAGATCTCCTCGAGAGTGGGCTGCTTCTCGACGTACTCGACCTTGGCGGGCGGGAAGAGCTGTTTGAGCTCGGCGAGGGTGCCGTTCACGATGATCCGACCCTGGTGGAGGATCGCGATCCGGTCCGCCAGTTGCTCGGCCTCGTCCAGATACTGCGTGGTGAGCAGCACCGTCGTTCCGTGGCCCGCGAGCTCCTTGACCGCATCCCACACCTCGATGCGCGCCTCGGGGTCGAGTCCGGCCGTCGGCTCGTCGAGGAAGATCACCGGTGAATTCCCGATGAGGCTCATCGCGATGTCCAGCCGGCGGCGCATCCCGCCCGAATACGTGGACACTCGCCGCGCGCCCGCGTCGCTCAGCGAGAAACGCCTCAGCAGGTCATCCGCGATAGCGCCGGGGTCCTTGAGGTGGCGCAGCCTGGCGACGAGGGCGAGGTTCTCCCGACCGCTGAGGATCTCGTCGACGGCCGCGAACTGCCCCGTGAGACTGATGGACTCCCGCACGTTCGCCGGTTGCGTGGCGACGTCGAAGCCATTGACGCTCGCCGCCCCCGCGTCGGCTTTCAGGAGCGTGGCGAGGATCCTCACGGTCGTGGTCTTACCCGCCCCGTTGGAACCGAGCAGGGCGAAAATGCCGCCCGGCGCCACGTCGAAGTCCACACCGCGCAGCACTTCGAGCTTCCCGTACGACTTCTTGAGACCTTGCACGCGAATCGCCGGTCCGGCGATCGATTGGACTGTCATGGTCATCTTCCTCCCTCGTGGAGCTGTTCCAGGCGACTGCGCGGAAGCTCCTCCGGAAGAATGGAGGGTTGACCCAGCGTCAAGGTCAACCCTGTTCCGACCATGACATCCAGATCACCGGTCGATCAGACGCATCGCAGCAACGACGGACTGCTTGCCCCGAGCTCGGTAGGCCGCGAACCCGCCATACTCATAGCTGTCGGTGAACCGCTCACGCGTCGGTTCCTGCGACTCACCGGCCACACATCAACGAACCCGCCTGCTTCCCCCGGCGGGCCACGTCGACGCCGGAGAGACCAGCCTCGCGGCAGCCGCCCGGGAACTGGCGGAGGAACCACACGTCTACATCAAGGAAGTCGGCAGCACCGGCCGGCGCATCAACCAGAGCTTCGTCGAGGAAGACGCCTTCTGGGTCTGGGCCGTCATCGAGACCCTGCGGCACACCGGCGTCCGGGCCGAAGAGCTCACCGAACTGACCCACCTGGCTCTGGTCTCCTACAAACTTCTCGATCAACTCCCCAACAAAGGCGAGGTCGTCCCGCTGCTGCAGATCGTGCCGTCCAAGAGCAACGAGGAACGACTGCTCCTGGTCAGCCCCGAACTGGCTAGCGTCCTGGCCACGATCATCAAGTGCCTGCGCGACGCGACGGCGGAAAGATCCCGCCCGTCGCGCGCTATGACTCCCACGCGCGCGTTACTGGCCCTCCGCTCCCGCACCTCTTCCAGCGCCGGCCCTACTGGCAGCCGCAGGTCATGAGCGAGGCCGCCGTCAAGCGGCTAATGGACCGCACCCTGGAATGCACCGGCCTGCGGGACCAGGCAGGCGAGCCACTGCTCTGCACGCCCCACGACTTCCGCAGGATGTTCGCGACCGAGGCCGTCGCTGGCGGCGTCCACATCGCGGCACGCATCCTCGGACACAAGACGCTGACCACCACTCAGGCGTATCTCGCGGTCTTTCAGGACTACTTGATCAGGACATACCGCGGCTTCCTTGACCGTCGTCGCGCGGCGCGTCCCCAGGAGGAGTACAGCGAGCCCACTCCGGAGGAGTGGCGCGACTTCCAGCAGCACTTCGAACTCCGCAAGGTCTCACTCGGCACCTGCGGGCGCCCCTACGTAACCCCCTGCAAGCACGAGCACGCCTGCTTCTCTGAACCAGCGATCGCTACTCGGGGCTCTGGGTGAACCGCTGGCAGCTGGGTCCTCGCCGGGCAAAGATGGAGCCATGCGCGATGCCCACACCGACCCCGAGCTCAAAGACGTGGTCCGACGATTCGTCGCGCCCGGCCGACGGTACCTTCGTCTGGGTGGAAGCTTCCTGCGGCTGAGCGGGCTTGAGCGCGAACTGTTCGTGAGGAACCTGGTCCAGGCTGCCG
The DNA here is from genome assembly GCF_036173045.1 of Streptomyces sp. NBC_00299. Classification (GTDB taxonomy): domain Bacteria; phylum Actinomycetota; class Actinomycetes; order Streptomycetales; family Streptomycetaceae; genus Streptomyces; species Streptomyces machairae. The sequence goes on along the minus strand of NZ_CP108039.1, from coordinate 9,456,936 downwards.
GGGAGATCACTCCCGCTGAACTCGGCATCCTTCTTGAAGGGGGTTGGCGAGAGCGCAGGACTGCCTCCTGGCTGGTTGCTGTAGCCGGCAGGACCGAGTTCCGCAGCCGCATCGGCGAACTCCTACTGGCCAGCGGAGGCCCCTACGGCGGGGCCTACTGCATCACTCTTGCCACCTTCGGCACCAGCGCGGACGCCGATCTGGTCTGCAGATACCTTGATCGCTACTTGCCTCAACCCGAGCTGGGCTACGACCGGACCTTTGCTCTCAGCACACTGCTTCACCTCGATGCGGTCCTTGGGACCGAGAGAGCATCCCCATACCTGGCCGCCGGTGGCCTGTGGCAGCAGTGGACCGATGCCACGCCGAACGTAGTGTGGGATCCGCAGGAGTACCGGCATGTCGTGGACCAGCTGTGTTCCTTCGCCCGCGAGTGCGCTGAACTCTTTGCCAGAATGGAAACCAGGCACTGAGTCTCCCGACCTGAGCGCTGAACGCCGACTGCTTCGGACCTCTCGCTAGAGTCTGGGCGATGACAGGAAACCAGGGCCGCTCGTCAAAGACCGCCCAAGATGGTGGCATCGAGGACGTGACCCTCTTCGTCCTGGAGTGGCTGGGTGAGCAGGGCGTGAACGCCATGATCAGAGTGGACGCCGAGAGAGTGGCCGACAACGCGCCGGCGTGGACGTTCGCCGCCAGTGGGGGTCCCTTGGAACACGGCATGCGTGCTGACGGAAGGACCGTGCAGCAGTGCATGTCCACAGCCCTGTCCCAGCTGCGGGAGGCCGGGCTGTCGGTTCCGTTTTGATCTTCGTCTTCGCTCGCCTCTGGCTTCGATCATGACGTTGGTCTCGGCGTCCCAGCGGTTCCTGCGGACCGGCTGAAGCCCGGCATTCCGAGCTGGACCGCAGCCAACTGTCTCTCGGCCAGTGCGTCGACCTGGGCGAGCTTGTCTTCGGCGCCGGCCAAGCTGACACGGAGTCCTTCGTAGGGCTGCTGAACAGCGGAAACAGGACGAGTCATCGAACCGGAAACAAGATCGGCTCGATGTCGCTGATGACCGTTCGAATCCTCCCCGAGGGTCATCACGGAGGCCATGGCTGGACGAGGCCCACCTGTACGCATGCAGGGTGACCCGGGCGCCCATAGGCTGGTGCTCGGGGCAGTCGCCGGGACAGAGGAAGCGAGAAGTCCATGTCGCCTGGTTCCGATCCGCAGGAGCGTCAGGGTTCCCAGCCCGAGGAGTCCCGCGAATCTCAGCAGCGCCTCCAGATGCATCTGGATCGGAGAGCCAGGGCGTTCACCGCGCTGAGCAACATCATGAAGCGCCTCTCGGGCACCCAGAAGAACGTGATCGACAAGCTCAAGTGACGGGGCTGAGCCCGTTAGTCGTGGATGGCGAGCTCGGTGTCCGGCCGACAGAACGCGCACCCTTCGATGTTCGGATCCGTCAGGGACACCCGCGCGTCGTGCTCAGTGATCCGGTGCGGCCGCCCTTCGATCATCGAGCAGACCGCCGTGTGGTTGATCGCGGGCTCGGGTCCCCGGGGCGTGCGCCGCTGCTGGACGGTGAAGGTGGGGCGCGCGCTGATCTGCGTCACCGGGCCGAGGCCTGCGCCGCCCTTGGGGAGCCGAGGACGCCGTGGTGGTCGAGCGTCGGCCCTAGCGAGCGCGGCCTGGACGGCATCGCGCTGGATCCTGAGATCGCGACGGTCTCGTTCTCCGCGATCTCCTTGCTTCCGGCTGTCGTGACGTCGTCACCGTCGCGGAGTTGGCGCACCGCCCGCCGGGGTACCCAGGCGCGGGTCGGCGACCTCGATTGGACGGGACACAGCACCGTGTTGCGCCCCCGCACCGCGCCTATGAGCGTGACCTGCCAGGCCCGGCCTACTTCGCGCATGGCCAGGCGGTCGCACTGCGAAGCTCAGCTCGTACGGCGGACCGCCCCAACGCCGATCAGTCCCCCGTCGTCTTGCGGCACTCACTGATGATGTTCGGCTCGTCCAGCCTGTTGATCAGCTTGGTACGTCGCTCATCGAGTTGGCTGTCCTTGTCGACGTCCGCGGGGTCGCTGTAGTCCCCGTCAAGCTGGGTGCCGCGCAGGTCGCCGAGTTCGAGGGTGACCGAGGTGAGTTCGGCGCTCCGGCTCAATGCCGTAGCGAGAGGCTGCCTGGTGTCATCGAGGCGGGCGGCCTGGGCTGCCTTGTCGGCTGCCTTCTCCATGAGGGGAAAAACCCTGTCCCGGGACTCCTGCCGAGCTGCGCTGTCTATCAGTGGATCATCAGAGACCTCGGGGAACTCCATCGTGCAGGCCGCGCGGGCGAGTTGGAGTGCTTCCTCCTTCTCACCGCCAGCGCTTGCGGCGAGCGTTGATACCGCCACCACAAGGGCCGAGCCGCACCCGATAAGGCGCTTGAATCTGTTCACGTTTCCCTCCCGTATATGCGGGGGGAGGGGCCGCGAGGCGTCGGGTCGCTTCGTGCCTCTTCGAGTCCGTGTGTTGATCCGCGGCCGGCTCGGTTCAGTCGCCCCGGCACTGGACCACACGAAGCCGCGCACCGTCGTCCGCCGACTCAGTCATGTCCTCGCTTGGAAAGGCGAGTTGGGGAACCTCGTGGGGAGTGGCCACCGGAGGCAGCTGCGTCCGTTGGGGCAAGGGTGCGCGGCGTGGATGTCGCACTGCCAGTAGTCGAGTCGACGAAAGCCGGAGATAACCCTCAGGTCGCCAGTCTTTGCGATGACGTAGGCGGGGAGGTTGTTGCTGCGAGTCCAGTGGGTGTCGTGGCGGTCGGCGTAGGCGCTGCGGTCGGTATGCCAGGCAGGAGTGATGCCCTCCTTCTGTGTCTTGGCGGCGCGAGCACGGACGCTGCGGGGACCAACGGTGCCCGCTGAGGACAGCTGGCCCTCCCAGCCGATGCGCAGTCCATCGGCCCCTTCGTTGAGGGTGTCGGTCTGGATCCAGTTAATGAGGGGCAACGGGTGGAGTTCGAGATCGGGGGGGGCAGAAGGGCCCGCAGGCGCAGCAGGTGCGCGCGATCTGACGTGCTCGTGCAGCGGCTCGGCCAGGGCGACGCCCCCGGTCGAGCGGCAGCACGCGGAATCCCGGACCCGAAGCCGAGTTCCTGCGGCAGCCACTCCCACTGGATCTCGGTGTGCAGCACGAACAGGATGGCCTGCGGGCAACCACGGTCGTCCAGTGGCAGCCGGCCGGGATGGCGCGGACGCCGCTGCCTGACCCGCAGTAACGGCTCGATCCGCCCCCACAGATCATCCGGCACCATCCCCGGAGGACCGTTCCCCTTCCCCATGACTCGTGCACCGAGCCAGCAAGGAAGGGGATGTGGCTACGACCAGGCTTCCATTAGGTGCTCCAACTCCCGCAGCTGACGGCCTAATCAGTCCTCACCCTGCTTCACCCCCATCCCCTCAGCCTGTGCGCGATGGGAGCGCCTCAAAAACTGCCGTGACCATCGTGCGCAGCACACCGGGCCTCGCCGTACTCATGCTCGGGGGCCCTGACATGTGTCAGGATCCCTCCTGCCTGCCTGTCTCCTACCCTTTCGCGCAGGACGCCCGGCACAGGGCGGAACTGAAGGGCAGGTCATGAAGAGCCTCTGGAAGCGCGCACTCGTCACCGGAACTGCGGGAATCGCTCTCGCCGGCGGAGTCGGTCTCGCGACCGCCTCACCCGCGGCGGCCGCGGCGGCCGCGGAGCCCAACGTGCTCCAGTGCAGCACCTGGATCGAGAACAATGTCGCCTACGGCAAGTGCTACAACCCCGGGACGCAGCTGCACGCGTTCTCCGTACGCGCCATCTGCGGCTGGGCCCCCGACGCTTACTCGAATTGGGTATATGCGACGCCGGGCAACACCCACAGCATCGGTATCGGCTGCGGCCCGTTGAGCACCGGCGTCGGCGGCGTGGCGATCGAGTACGGCGGCTGAGCGTCCCGGGACGCCCAGATTCATCAGAAGCCCCCTAGAAGGTCGATGAAGATCTTGGGTTCTGGCCCTGCCGCGTGAGCGGCAGGGCCAGACTCGTCATGTGGCAATGGGCGAGTGGGTCGCGAGATGGTCGGGGCGGACGTGTGGGAGACCTGCCGGGATCTGATCCCGGCCGGGAGTGTCTTCGCGTTCCTGGCCGAGCATCACCGCGCACCCCTCGACCAAGAAGCGGACACAAGACGTCGATATGCCTCCCTCACCCCGAGCGAAACCATGCTTGACCAGCAGAAATCATGGGATCCCGTTCGGTTGAGATACGGCTTCCAAGAAATCGGGTGCGGTCGGCTGAGCTGGGGTGATAGCTAAGCAATATGACAGAGAGTCTTGAGTATTCCGCCCTGCTGCAACTGATCGACGAGCGGTCGGCCGCGTTCCGCAGTGCGGTTGCCGCCGCGCCCAGCCTTGACGCGCCGGTGCCGTCCTGCCCTGAGTGGACGTTGTTGGATCTGGTGCAGCACCTGGGTACGGGCCAGCGCTGGTGGGCCGCGATCGTCGCCGCGGGCCCGGCCGAGGCTCCGCCGGCCAAGGATGCCGCGCAGGTCCCGCGCGAGCTCGAGGCGCTGCTGGCCTGGTACGCCGAGTCGAACGCACTGCTGCTGAGTGCGCTGCGCGAGGCTGGCCCGGAGCGCGAGTGCTGGACGTGGTGGGGCGCCGGCGTGTCGCCGGCGAATGCCTGGGGCGTTGCCCGGCGCCGGGTGCACGAGGTGCTGGTGCACACCTACGACGCCCAGCTCGCCGCAGGCGCCGCGCAGCCGATGCCGACGGACGTCGCGATCGACGGCGTGGCCGAGTTTCTCGACACCTGCAACTCCACCCCGGCGGCCTGGCCGCACCAGGCCGCCACCATCCACTACCACGCCACCGAGGGCCGCTCCTGGCGCCTCGTGCTGGACGGCACCGGCGCCTGGCCCGCACCCCTCACGGACCACGCCGCGCCCGCCTCCGCTTCGGCCACGGGCACGGCCGAACAGCTGCTCCTCTTCGTCTGGGGCCGCCTCACGCTGAGCGACCTGAAGATCGAGGGCGACCAGCAGGTGTTCGAGCAGCTGATCGCCTGGGAGCCCGAGGAGTAGCCAGTCAATCCCGCCAGCGGACCGCCTCGATGACGTCCGCGTCGGTGAACATCGCGAACAGCTCCGCCTCCGCGCGGCAGACGGCCAGTACGGCCTCGTACAGCTCAGGCTCGAGCGCCTCCCGGAGCACTGCCGAATCAGCCAGGAACGGGATATGGCTACGACCAGGCCACTAGGCTGCGTCCCGTGGATCAGATGGACCTTTGATCATCGCCCTGAACTACCTCGCGGCACTTCAGGTCGCGGCGATCTTCCTCGGGGTACGAACGTGACGGTAGGGCCGGTCACCTCTGCCAGGAGAGCGCCTCAACCGATGCGATGTCACCCGCCGCCACCAGTCCGAGGATTGGAAAGTGCTCGACGTGCTCCCTGTGCGATCACGGAGCGATGGAGTTGAGCTGGTCCTCGTCGGCATCCTGGGGAGTAGCTGCCTCGGGGACCTACGCCCAGGCCAGCCATGCATTCGGTTCCTGCGGCCCCCGACCCGCGTCGTGATGGCTGTGACCAGTCGGCCGCTGACGCCAGTGCCGGCGGGGCGCCGCGTAGCCGCTGATGCCGGCAGGGTGGGCCAGCACGGTCTGGAGATCGTGCTGGCCGCCGCCCAGGGATTCGAGGCCCGGCGAGAGCCGGTCGGCAAACGCATCACGGCCCGCGTCGCTCTGCTCGACAATGGTCGTGTTTGAGGGCGTGTTCTGCGACGGCGGACAGTCTGGTGTTGGAGTGTTGGGCGGGGAGCCCTCCCGCAGCACGATCAAGCCGTCCCGCGGCGCTTTCCATCCGGCACCAGCTACTCAACACTCCCCACGAACTGTCGCGCCTACGACTTGCTTGAGCAGATGGTCTCAGTCCAGGTCGCCTGCAGGTCACGGCAGACAATAGTGAGTGTGCCGTCCCAGCACACGATCTCGTGGCTGCAGCCGTCCCCGTGCGGCAGGATCTCGTCGAAGATCACGGCCCCGAGGTCCACCCCTGGGTCCTCGTCGGCGGGATCGACAATGAAGCTGGACACGCCTGCGTAGCGTATGACCAGGTCTCGATCATGCTTCCAGCAGTTGTGTTGGAACTCGATCTCCATCTCCTCGCCGCCGGCACCTTGGACGGCCCGAAGCGACAGGTCCTTCACACATCGCCTGCTCCGGAAGTCGTAGTGGTCGGTGTCAGTGGCGAAAGCCCGGGCACCCGGCGGCAGATCACCAGAGATCAAAGGCAGATGATCCAGGTAGGGAGCCGGGTCCAAGACCCCTGACAGGTCGCCGACCTGCGCATCAAGATTGACGTACTCCATCGGCCTTCGCCCCCGCTCGTGGCTTCCTTGTGGCCGAGGAATCGTCGCACGCCTCCTGTTCTCAGACTCAAGCTCCCCAAAATGAGATGACGGGCAACCGCGTCTGTGCAGGGCCGGATAGGATCCGCGGGTCGTCTTGCAGGGGGAGGGGCCATGGCCGAGGACCGCGAAGTCACCAACAACAGCATCAACAGCGCGGCAGATGTGGTGGAGGAGGCGGTGGTGCAGCTGGCGTACCGGCCGTCGCCCGCCGATACGTTGGTCGGTCTGCGGGTCCGGCAGCGGATCAAGCGGTGGGGGCTTGTACTACGAAGCGTGTTCCTCACCCTGTGGGTCGCGCAGTGGCTGTTGGGCACCATGAGCCGGGGCAGTGTCGACGTGGTCTCAACCGTTCTGTTCCTGCTCGTTGTCCTGGTGGTGGGGGGCTATCCGCGGCTGCAGGCCGCCCAGGTGCAGCGACTCGTCGGATGGCAGGGCGAGTACCGCACCGTGGTGTCCCCGGCTGGTATCACCACCAGTAGTGACCACAGCACGCTCATCCAGAAGTGGTCGGTCCTGCAGGGCTACCGCGAGACGCGTGGCCACTTCGTCCTGCTCAGCCGGGATCCCAACATCATGTGCCTTGAGGTCCTGCCCAAGCATGGGCTGAGCACGGCTGACGACGTGGACCGGCTGCGTGCCCTCCTGGACCAGCACTCCACCCGCGTCTGACCTCCGGGCCCTCCTGCCCCAGGACGACGACGGGCCCAAGGACGACGACGGCCTGCCCACCGTTAAAGAAACACATCATCTGCCATCGGCAGCTTTGCCGCGCGTGTCGGAGCCCGGGTGGCCGCGGTCTCCTGTACGTACGTCCGTGAGTCTCGAGGACGGGAGCTCGTGGTCGGCTCCGCTCCATGGCAGCGCGTGAGGAAGGTGTGTTGCCGGCCCACGGCGCTCACAGGGAATCTTCGTGCGGTTCGTGCTGCATGCAGGCCCTGTTCGGCGAGGGCCACAGCAGCGGCCAAGTGGCCGGGCCGGACGAACAGGTGGAGCGGGGGTCGGCGACGGCCACGGGTGTCCTGGCCGCCCTCACTGCTCTGATGGGTGCTCTGGGCAAGAAGCAGATCAGCAGGGCATCCCCGCCCACACGGACGCTGGACAGCGTCAAGTCCGATGTGGCCGAGATCAAGGAGAGGGCACAGCGATGCCCCCGGACAAGCAACATAGGGGCGATGAAGCAGCCCCTTCCTCCGAGGAACTGCGGGAAGAGGTCGAGGCGACCCGAGAGGAACTCGGCGAGGCGGTCGAGGCACTCGCGGCGAAGACCGACATCAAGAACCGCCCCACGAGAAGACGAGGGCCGTCAAGCAGCAGGTCGCCGAGGAGGCCCCACACAGGCCAAAGCCCAACTCAGGGACAAGGCGACCGACCCACGCCGCCCACGCGGTGCAGGACGGGGCTCCGGAACCGGTGCGTGCCAAGCGCACCCCCTGCTCGCCGCCGCCGGCGGGCTCACCGCGCTACTGCTCATCCGACGTGCCAGGAGGCATTGATGAAAGCCTCGAAGATCGCTTACAAGCCGATCGGCATGGCCATGGGCGCCGTCAGTGGTGTGCTGGCTGGCGCGGTGTTCAAGCAGGTCTGGAAGCGGCTCGGGCACGAGGAGGACGCGCCCGACGCCACCGACGAGCACCGCACATGGCGCGAGGTTCGCTTCCCCACCTTCGCCAAGGAGCTCCGGCTGATCGATCAGGACGCGTATTTCGTCAGGACGCCGGGCTTCGACAAGTGCGACGCCTCCAAGCCGACGATGAAGTGCGGCATCCGGTAGCACGATACTGACGCACACCGCATGTGCGGCTCGGGGCCGGTCACAGGGCCGACCCGAGCGGCGCCACACCCGCGCCACACCGGAGAACGGAGACACGCAGTGAGTTCCCGCGGGATCACCTGGATAGCCGACGAGGACATCTCCTGGCTCGGCTACTACGCCAAGCTGGCCCGGGGCCTGACCGGCGAGCAGCTCGCCGCCCGACTCGCCGCTCCCGGCAGCCCCGTACCTGTCCAGGCCACCACCCGGCCGCAGGCCGAAGAGCTCATCGACGGGCTCGACGCGGAGCGCGGCGACGCCGACAGCATCGCCGTCCGCTACGGCGACCACGCCGGCCTGGGCTTCGCCATTGCCTACGGCCACTGGCCGTCCGTCCTCGGGCCCGCGTACCACGACGGGACATCCCGAGACGGGGTCCACGTCTTCGAGCTCTACTACGAGAAGCAGAACCCGAAGGTCCCGCCACCCGCCTTCGCCTACTTCCACGACGACCACTACGTGTGCGGTTTCGACATGTACATGTACACCTGGTCGCAGGAGATCACCGGCCCCGGCGCCGACCTCATCCGCGCTGACATCGTCGCGGCCGGAATCCCGGAGGAGGTGGAGAGGGACACGGCGCACCGTGCCTCTCTCGCCGTTCTGGAGCAGCGCTTCGAACTGGCGCTGCCGCGTGATCTGATCCTCGACGGGTCACTGCCCACTGCGATCGTCAGAGGGCAGCAGCCTCGATGAGCCGTCCCCGTGATCGCGGGCGGCCCGCAGCGCTCCAGTTGGTTCGGGGTGCACGCCATGCCGGCTGCTCGGCGTGGACGCGGCCGACGCCTTAGGACATTCCTTGGCAAGTTCTCGCCCGAGGCCCGTCAGCTCGTTACCTTCCTGCGCTGTTCCGCGCATGGCTTGTGTGCTGGGGACCGCAAGGCATGTCCGGTCCGGCGGCGCTCTCTGCCGGCCCGGGGCCGTTTGCTTCGGCGGGTGTCACACATTTCGTACGTGTCTTGTCATTGGGGTTAAAGCGGGCAAGAGCCCACCGACCCAAGGAGTGCATGATGACGAAGCCCATTCTGGAGCCTGCAGCTCAGGAGATCGCGGACGCGACGGCCAGCCCGCCGTTCCTGTACGAGCTCGGCCCGGAAGGCGCCCGGAAGGTCCTGGACGACTTGCAGGCGGCGCCCGTGGAGAAGCCGGAGGTGACGGAAAAGTGGATCACGGTGCTGGCCGGCGTGGGCGATGTGCAGGTCCGCATCGTCAAGCCCGTCGGTAGCCAGAGCACACTGCCGGTCGTCCTCTACGTGCACGGCGGCGGCTGGGTTCTCGGCAATGCCGGCACCCACGACCGCCTGGTGCGTGAGCTGGCCGTCGGCACGAACGCTGCCGTGGCGTTCGTCGAGTACGACCGCTCCCCGGAGGCCAAGTACCCGGTCGCCATCGAGCAGGCGTACGCGACTGCTCAGTGGATCACTGCCAAGGGCGCCGAGGAAGGCCTGGACGCCTCCCGCATGGCGGTGGCCGGCGACTCCGTCGGCGGCAACATGACCGCAGCGCTGGCACTCATGGCCAAGCAGCGCGGCGACGTGGCCTTCGTGCACCAGTCGTTGTACTACCCCGTCACCGACGCGGCCCAGGACACCGAAAGCTACCGGGAGTTCGCGGATGGCCCCTTCCTCACGGCGAAGGCCATGGCCTGGTTCTGGGACTGCTACACGACCGATCCCGCCCAGCGTGCGGAGATCACCGCATCTCCCCTGCGTGCGAGCCTGGAGGAGCTTGCGGGTCTGCCGCCCGCGCTCGTCATCGTCGATGAGAACGACGTGCTACGGGACGAGGGCGAGGCCTATGCCCGCAAATTGACCCAGGCTGGCGTGCCCACCACGAGCATCCGCGTCAACGGCACCCTGCACGACTTCATGATGCTCAACCCCCTGCGACCCACACAGGCCACAACTGCTGCGATGGAGCGCGCCATTCACACCCTGCGCACCGTCCTCCGCAGCAGCTGAGAAGTACTGCGCTGCTCGGCGTTAGCGCCTCAAAAGCCGGCAGCGAGCTGTTCATCACCTCGGCGCGCGTGCGCGTGGACCGTACATACGAACAACGGTGATCATCCGTACTTGCCGCTGTTCGCCGGTCCCACAACACGATCAGAACCGTGGGCGAGCCGATCCTCGGCAGTCGCTCGCCGGGCAAGCCCTGGGCATGGTCCCGCTTGCCGCCCACGGTCGACCCCTCCATGAACTTGCGGCAACATCCTGCCGCACGGCGGCCATGTCCACCTGCCGACGTGGCTGAAGCCTCCGCCTCGAAAGGGCTCACCCATGTACCGTCATCCGCGCCTTCGGCGTGCCCGCACCCCTCTTACTCTCGCGGCAACGGCGGCGGTCGCTGCCAGCCTTTTTGCCACGACAGCCGGTCCGGCGAACGCCAAGACCCAGACCCCAAAGGGCAGCAAGCCGACCGTCGTACTCGTCCACGGTGCGTTCGCCGACTCCTCCAGCTGGAACCGCGTCATCAAGAAACTCAAGGAGGACGGCTATCCGGTGATGGCCGCGGCCAACCCGTTGCGGGATCTGAGCAGCGACGCCGCCTCCGTCAAGAACCTGCTGGCCAGCATCAACGGGCCCGTGGTCCTCGTCGGCCACTCCTACGGCGGAGCAGTGATCAGCAACGCTGCCCACGGCGCCGACAACGTCAAGGCCCTCGTCTACGCCGACGCGTTCCTCCCCGCCAAGGGCGAGAGCGCCAATGAGCTGATCAGCAAGTTCGAGGGAAGCGTCATCGGCGACGTTCTGCGGCCCGTCCCGATCACCAACGCCGACGGCTCAAAGGACTTCGACTTCTACATCGACCAGTCCAAGTTCCGTCAGGCGTTCGGTGCGGATGTCCCCGCAAACACCGCTGGCCTGATGGCAGTTACCCAGCGCCCGGGCACCGGCACCGCCCTCAACGGGCCCTCTGGTGAGCCTGCCTGGAAGACCATCCCCTCCTGGGCACTCGTGGGCACCAACGACCGGATCATCCCCCGGGACCTGCAGATCCATATGGCCAAGCGTGCCAACGCCCACATCGAGGAGATCCAGTCCTCCCATGCTGTGAGCGTGTCCCACCCGGACGCCGTCACCCGCATCATCGAGAAGGCGGCGCAAACGGTCCGCTGACCGGCGCACTCTGTGGGCGGCACGGTGTGCCGCCCACGGGAACGGCAGGGCCCGCCTGAGCGGCAGCGGGCCAGTCTCCGACCGGATAAGGCAAGAGCTGGTGGTCGACACAGAGCCATCGCCGTGTCGGGCACGACGACGAGCACCGTAAAGCGTGTTCCCACATACAGCAAAAGAGCAGAACTGGCACTGTCACGCCACTTTATGGCCGAACCAACCTCGGCGGCCCGTGAATCGACAACGCCATCCAGACCTGCGACGGACAACGACATCCCGGTCGGCGCAACCCGTCCAGCGACGCCAGCTGCGCTGCGCGGCATCGCTCGACAGGCATGACGGGCCGTCGGCCCCTACCAAGGAGCACAATGATGCAACCCAACACCGTCGTCCTCATTCACGGCTTCTGGGTGACACTGCGAGCCTGGGAGGACTGGATCTCTCACTTTGAGAACAAGGGCCTTCGAGTCATCGCGCCTGCGTACCCCGGGTTCGAGGCGGAGGCGGAGGTGGAGGCTCTCAACGCCGACCCGACCGCGATCGAGAACGCGACCGTCCCGGCGATTCTCTCCAGCCTTGAGAAGCTGATCATGGGCCTGGACCGGCCGCCCCTGCTGATGGGACACTCCGCCGGTGGTGCCTTCACGCAGGTCCTCATGGACCGCGGCCTCGGCTCCGCCGGAGTAGTGATCAACTCCGCTCCCGCCGAGGGCGTGTTGACCGTACCGCTTTCCCAAATCCGCTCCCTCTTCCCCGTCCTGAAGAGCCCTGCCAACCGCCACCGCGCCGTCGGCCTGGACTTCGAGCAATGGCGCTACGCCTTCACGAACACATTCTCCGAGGACCGAGCCCGCGCGACATATGAGCGCTACCACATCCCCGCACCAGGCAACATCGTGTGGAGCAGCTCGCTGGCCAACCTCCACCCCGGTCACACCGACACGCATGTCGACTTCCGCAACGCCGACCGGGCGCCCCTGTTGTTCCTCTCCGGCGAGCACGACCACCTCATGCCGCCCAAAGTCCAGGAATCCAACGCCAGGCACTACAAGGCGGAAGGCACAACTACCGAGGTCAAGGTATTTCCCGGCCGCTCCCACTTGATGGCCGTCCAGGACGGCTGGCAGGAGATCGCCGACTACGCCCTTGACTGGGCGCTCGACCACTCCTGAGCCGATCCGGCCCAAGCCACCGACAGGACCGGGTCGGAGTCCCACACCTCGACATCCACCACGTCACCGTCAAGCCGCAGGTGCATCGGCACCGGGCCCGGAGCATACTTGCGGGCATTGGTCACCAGCTCACTGACGACCAGCGTGAGGTCCAAGGCGCGCTGCGAAACCGCCACCCCGTACTTGACCTGGGTGCGCTGCTGACATCCCGCGCAGCCACGCTCACTCACCCGCTGCGTCCCGGCGCAGCGGGTCGGGCCGGGCGTCGGCGAGCTCGAAGGCCCGTTGTGACCAGGTGTCGCGTATTCAATGTCTGCAGAGGAGTTCAGTCACTCAGCGTGTGCTTCGCTCCCTGATGCGGCTGCGATGTGGCGACTTGAGACAGGGGGCGCGCCCACACCGTCCGCCCAGCCAGCCTCGCTGTCAGCGCTCTGTGTCATGATGCGGACGCGTCCCTGGGGAGGGGGCCGCGGTCTACTTTTGCCAGGGGGTTGGGAATGGGCGCGGGTACGGAGCCGGACGGATCGTCGAGGTCCGACGAGGAGTGGGAGCGGTTTCTGCGCGAGTCGGTGGCGGGCGCCGCCGACTCGCCCAAGGAGCCGTCGGCGCGGGCCCGCGCCGTGTCGAAGCGGTTGCGCGGGGAGCCCGGCCGTGACCTGGAGGGCTGGCGCAGTTACACGCCTGCGCGGCCCAAGCGGCGCACGGGCTGGTACGTGGTCGGACTGCTGGCCTCGCTGGTGCTGCTCGTGGTGGCGCTCGCGCCGGGACAGATGGTGGACCTGTTCGCCGGCGACGACCCTGACTCCCCGCCGCTGGCGGCCGAGACCGCCCGACCGACCCAGGTACCCCCGGCGGAAGCAGCCCAACGCCCCACCGTGGACGAGCCGTTCCGCGGTTCGCCGGCGGCGCGCTGGGCGAGCGGAGCTGCGGGGATCACCGTGCCGAAAGCCGCTGCGGTCGGGTGGATGAGCGCGGCCGAAGTCGAGCGGGCCCTCGCCCGCAGCCGGGACTTCCTCGTCGCGTCCGGCCTGGACCGCGGGGTGCTGCAGGGCGGGCGCCCCGAGAAGGCGATTGCACTGATCAACCCGCACCAGAAGGACGTCCAAGACCTCCTCAAAACCGCTTTCCGAACGCCGAGCGAGAAGAACGACCCCCTCCTCCTCTTCAGCCGCTTTCAGCCCTCCCGCGCCCACCTGGTCGGCGACGTCGTGAAGACCCGGGGCCGGCTCACCTACCAGGAGGGCGAGCGCGGCGCGCTCCAGGTCACAGCTGACGTCACCTTCGTCTACCCGGTCACCCGCGCGGACGCGGGCGGCAACGACGAGATCGTGCGCACGATCGTCCGGCGCGAGCTGGTCCTGAGCTGGGACGACCCTGCCAAGGTGATCACCGAGCCGGGCACCTTCTCGATCGTCTCTTACAAGTACGACATGACCAACGGCGGCTGCGGCGCCCCCACGGGTTACTTCACCCCTCCCTTCGGCACGGACCGCCGGGCGGACGAGACCGGCACGGAGATCGACCCGTACGACCGCACCGCGCCGGTCGGGCGGGGCGAGACCTCTGGGGACGAGTGCAGGAGGGCGACGCGGTCCTAGCGCGGCCTTGACTGGTGGCTCGCACGTTGAGGCGTCGCGTAATCCGCGTGAGTTCGGTCCTGACGTCACAGTGTGCGGTTGCCCGCAGCGCCGAGATACCCGGAAGCTTGGCGCGCTCGGATGGGGGTGACTCCGGGATGAGGTCGACGCGCCTCAGCAGGCCCCAGCACGCCAACTGACGGGGGAAGCAGGGACTTTCGCGTCCGGTACTGCACCGCCTGCCGCACCGTTCACCATGCTGAAGAAGCCAGCAGCGCCCGGCTGCGGCCGATTTCGGCCGCCCGCGAACGTGGAAGTCGGACTCGCGAGCGTGGCACGCTGACCGGGGCGCTGGTGACCAGCACCCCGGTCAGCGGGATCTTGATGGATGACTTCAGTTCCCGGTGGCCGTGGTGTCGGGGCCGGTGGCGCGCGCGTAGGTGACGAAGGCGGCGCCGCTGTCGAGCAGGGTGTGGCCGGTGAGCTCCCAGCCGCGCGGATCGAAGGCGGCCTTGTGGGAGAAGAGCGGGATTCCGGCGCCGATGGTCAGCGGTGCCATCTTGAGGATGAGCTGGTCGATCTCGGCGTACAGGGCACCGGCCAGTTCCGCGCCGCCTATCAGCCAGATGTCCTTGCCGTCTTCCAGCTTCAACTGCCGCACCTTGTCCACAGGGTCGTCGGCGACCAGTTCGACGGCCGGGTCGGGGCTCTCGGTAAGGGTCCGGGAGAAGACCAGGTGACGTAGGTGTGGGCAGGCATCGGTGATGCCGACCTTGAGACCGATCTCGTAGCTGCGCCGTCCTTCCAGGACGGTGTCAAGTGCGTGCCTTGCGCGGTGACGGACAGCGCCGCCCGGGCGGGGGCAGGCAGGGTTTCCGGGTACTCCGTCACAAGGTTCTGGATGTAGTCCTCGGGGATCGGCCAGAAGCCGTCCGGGCCCGTGGGATCGGCGCCGTCCGGGCCCGCGATGAAACCGTCCAGCGTGGTGGCGATGTAGTACACGAGCTTGCGCATGCAGTGCTCTCTCTTCTGGGGCTGCACGATCCGGTCGGCAGCGTGCTGTGCGGGCCGTGAGGTTGGCGTGGGTACAGGGCCGTGGGATCAGGAGTGGTCCGGTGTGGTCCATTCGACGAACTGGACGATGACCCCGTTGGGGTCGGTGATCTGGAACAGGCGTTCTCCCCATGGCCCTTCGCGCAGTGGCATCGTGATGTCGACGCCTACGGAACGCAGTCGTTTCTCCTCGGCTTCGAGGCCGGTGACGGTGACGGTGAAGGCGAGGATCAGTCCGCCGGCCTGCCGGTCGCGCTGGTCGGGCGGCAGGACGCCGATGCCCCGCCGGAGCAGGACGATGTCGACGGCGGCATCGTCACGGGTGAGGGAGGCGAATCCTTCGGCCGCGGCCTGTTCCTGATAGCCGAGGTGCTCGGTGAAGAAACTGCGGGAAGCGGCGATGTCTTCGACCGTGAGGGAGACGGTGGAGGCGGTGATCCTCAAGAGGGGTTCCTTTTCCAGGCTGCGGGATCGGGGCGATGTCGAGCCATGCGACACGGCTCTTCATCGAGCAGGGCTTCGAGAACACCACCATCGTCGAGATCGCAGCGGCCTCCCGCGTCGCGAAGAAGACAGTGACCAACTACTTCGCGCGCAAAGAGGACTTGGCCCTCGATCACCAGGAAGAGTTCAGCGCCACGCTGGCGCGCGCCGTGACTTCCCGCCGCCCTGGAGAGAGTCCGCCCTCGCGGCGCTTCGCCGTGCTTTCGAGACCGCTGTCGCGGCGCAGGACCCGGTCGCCGGATTCGCCGACCCCGACTTCTCCCGCATGATCACCGACAGCGCCACCTTGTCGGCGTGCCTGCGTAACCTGCACGACCAGCGCGAGCAGGCGCTGGCCGAGGCCCTCGCCGAGGCCGTCGGTGCGCAGCCGGACGACATCACCGTCCGCACGGTCGCCGGGCTGCTCGGCGCCGTGCACCGCGTCCTGTTCCAGCGCATCCAGGACCTGACCCTGGCCGGGCACACCCACGACGAGATCGCCAAGACAATCGCGAAGGAAGCGGCACGCGCCTTCGACCTTCTCGAACCGGCCATCCATGACTACGCGATCGCCTGAGAGGCCCTCGCCATGTGGTCGGCCGCGCCGGGCGATCTTGGGGACGGTGCCGCGCTCGCGCAGCCGGGGGCGGCGCCAGATGTCGTGGTCGGAGCCGCGGTCGGCATACAACGCCCGGGGCTTGCGCCGGGACCGGCCCGCTCCCGGGACCTACCCCTCGGCCTCCTCGGCCCAATCCACTGAATACGCGGTGAGCTTCGAGTCCTCTCGCGAGGTTACGTAGCCGGCCCGTACGACCGCTTTCTGCGGGGCGGTGGGGGAACGGCGAACCACCATCCGGGATAGGTCGGGCCATCAACACTGCTGCACAGAAGGGCAGTCACATCACGGTCTTGGGCATCGCCCGCCAGGCCGGGGTGGACCGGGACCTTCCTGTACCGATACCGGGAGCTGCTCGCCCTGGTTCAAGCCGCCAATCTTGAGCCGGCCGAGCGGGGACCGCGCGTCGGGGGCCTGCAGGGCTTCGATCCAGGCCGATCTCGCGGGCGCGCGGGTCCGCACCATCCAGTGATGCTGGATGAGGACCCGATGCGGCCCGTCACGGGATTATCTCAGGGCACGCCCCGGGGAAGGGCTTGCGCGAAACCGTGCACGGAATGGCCCCCGCAGGGTGCGAGGCCTTCACCCTTACCCCTCCCCCACCCCTCAAATCCCACGAACACATGTGTCATACTCGGGCGCCGATCATGGCAGGAAACGACCGGGGGGCCGTGTGAACGCCGTCTCTCTGGACGCCCCCTATCTGGACACGGATGCGGATCAACTCTGCTTCTCGCTGGACCTGACGGAGCGTCCAGCGCTAGCAGAACGTGTGGTGTCGCTCGGCGGGCTGGACGTGCGGCTGCGGCTGCTCGGAGCCTCGCATCAGGTGTTTGCCGGTCCCGTACGGGAGACAGTGGCCTGTCTGCAGGGCACGGTGCGGGGTCTGCCCGAGACCTGCACCCGTCATCTGCCGGGCTGGGTCTACGACTTCGGCGCCATCACCCGCCGGCTGATTCCCGAGGAGTTCAGTGCCGAGGTGGCGCAGGTCCTCGGCCAGGCCACCGACGCCGAGCACAGCCTGTGCGGAGTCTTCCCCGGTTCGCCGGAGGCGGTCACCGCGGTGGTCGTCGAGGCGGTCGAGGGGCCGTACGGCGCCGGGCTCGTCTGGCGCACCTGGCACACGTATCCGCAGAACGGCCAGATCGTATCGACGTACAGCCGGCTGGAGGCCCGATGAACAGCGCCCGACTCGTCCGCGCAGCGGTGGCGGCCGTGCTGGCCGCCGCCCTGCTCACCGCCTGCTCCAGCGACGGGGACTCCGAAGCAGTCCCGCGCGACTGGATCAGGAAGACGTACACCGCGACCGGGACGGACTGGCTCGACCCGGACAGCACCCCGAGCGAGGTCGCCCAGGCGATCCACACCAAGCGGACGGCCATGGACCGTGCCTCCGGCGACGCCATGGAGTTCCTGCGCTACGGCGACGACATGGTCACCGTCTCGCCGTACCGGAGCGGCAGCCTGATCGAGATCGAGGACTACCGCAACGGCTACCGCCGCCACCAGCGGCATCTCACCTACTGGCCGGACCCGAACAGCGCGAGCTTCCGCGGCGGCGGCCCCGGCGAAGGCAAATAGCCTCCGTTGACCGGCCGGATCATCGCCTGACGCCTCCCATGCTCCTCCCGCACAGCACCTGATCACGCCCCGATCCCGCCCCCAAGAAAGGCAACGCAGTGACCGAGATCTTCGAGTCGACCGGCCAGGCCCTGCTCTACGGAGTCGTGGGCCTCGTCGTGATGGCCGTCGGCTTCATCGCCCTCGACCTCGTCACGCCGGGCAAGCTGTACCACGTGGTGTGGACCGACCGGAATCGCGGCGCGGCCGTCCTCCTGGGCAGCCAGTCCGTCGCCGTGGGCCTGGTCATCATGAAGGCCATCGAGGCGAGCGAGTCCGAACAGGGCCTCGGCTACGGCCTGATCAGCACACTGCTGTACGGCCTCGCCGGGGTGCTGGTGATGACCGTCGTCGGCATCGTGATCGGCGTGTTCACTCCGGGCCAGATGGGCGCGGTCGTCCTGGACGACCAGGACGGCCGTCCGCACCCCGCGGCCTGGGTCCAGGCCGGCATGTACCTGGGCACCGGGTTCATGGTCGGCGCGGCGATCTCGTAACGGCGCGCCTCGATGAGCGCCACCACAACCCTGCAAGGCCGCGACGCCTCCGCGGCACCCTCCCGCCCCCCGGCCGTCCGGCACACCCGGGGGGCCCGCTTCCTGCTGCTCTTCGCCGTCTTCCTCTGCGCGGCCTGCGGCCTCGTCTACGAGTTGGCCCTGACCGCGCTGGGCAGCTACCTCATCGGCAACTCGGTGCTCCAGACCTCCGTGGTGATCTCCGTGATGGTGTGCGCCATGGGGCTCGGCTCGCTGGCCGCCAAACCCCTGCGCCGCCGCGCGGTGGGCGCGTTCGCGCTCGTGGAGGGCGTGCTGGCGCTGGTCGGCGGGCTGTCGGTGCTGGTGCTGTACGCGGCGTTCGCCTGGCTCCAGCTGTACACCCCGGCGATGATCGTGGTCGCGGTGGCCGTCGGCGTGCTGATCGGCGCCGAGATCCCGCTGCTGATGACCCTGCTCCAGCGGATCCGGCGGCAGGAGGCGGGCAGTGCGGTCGCCGACATGTTCGCCGTCGACTACATCGGAGCGCTCGTCGGCGGCCTGGGCTTCCCGCTGTGGCTCCTGCCGACGTTCGGCCAGCTGAAGGGCACGCTGGTGGTCGGCGCGGTCAACGCGGTGGCCGGTGTCATCGTGGTGGTGTTCATCTTCCGCCGGCAGATCCGGCGCTGGGTGCGCAACGCCCTGCTGGCCGGGGTCACAGTGGTTCTGGCCGTGCTCGGGACGACGTACGCGTTCGCGGACGACCTGGAGGTGACCGCCCGCCAGCAGATGTACCGGGACCCGATCGTCCACGCGGAGACGACCTCGTACCAGGAGATCGTCGTCACCCGCTCCACGGCATTCACCGGCGAACCGGACATCCGCCTCTTCCTCAACGGCGATCTCCAGTTCAGCTCCGTCGACGAGTACCGGTACCACGAGTCCCTCGTCCACCCCACGCTCGCGGGCTCCCGCGCCAACGTGCTGATCATGGGCGGCGGCGACGGACTCGCCCTGCGCGAGGTGCTGCGCTACGACGACGTACAGCACGTCACGCTCGTGGAACTGGACCCGGCGATGACCCGGCTCGCGCGCGACTTCGAGCCCCTGCGCGACCTGAACGACAAGGCGTTGGACGACCCGAGGGTCAAGGTGGTCAACGCCGACGCCTTCAACTGGCTGCGCGGCGCCCGACAGCGGTACGACGCGGTCGTCATCGACTTCCCCGACCCGGACACGGCAGCGCTGGCGAAGCTGTACTCGGTCGAGTTCTACCACCTGCTCGGGCAGGTCCTGACGCCGCAGAGCAGAGTGATGGTGCAGAGCGGGTCGCCCTTCTTCGCACCGAAGACGTACTGGTCGATCGCGAAGACGATCGAGACGGCCGGCTACTCGACCACCGAGTTCCAGGTCGACGTACCGAGCTTCGGCAACTGGGGCTTCGTCCTGGCCACCCCGGGCGGCGGTACGTCCCCACCACTGGGGCTGGCATCTGGTGCCCCGCAACTGCGCTACCTGGACGAGGCGGTCCTGAAGGCCGCCGCGGTGTTCCCCGTGGACCGCCGCCGCCAGGGCGTCCGGCCGAGCACGCTGATGGACCCGGCCGTGCTGGAGTACGTGCAGGACGAGTGGGAGAACTACTGACCGCCGGTCACCTGCTACGAGACGGGGCCCATGGCGGCCCAGCGGACGGCCGCAGTGCGGGTGACGGCGCCGAGCCTCACAGGGCCTGCCGCCGCGTCCAGCGGCAGCACGGCGACGCCGGGCGCGACAGGTAGTCCTCGCAGGCTCCTTCGCGGCGCGTGTCGAACGCGGGCAGCGTCGCCGCGCAGCCCCGTACGCACACGCGCCTCTCACGCCACGGCGACATGGAGACCCGAGGCCCGCACCCGATTCACGCCCCGCACCCTCCCATCGAGCCCATCGAGGGACACACCCTACGCAAGAACACGAATCAGGGTGAGTTGAGCGAAGCGGAAGCCCAACACCCAGATCATTCAAGCCGATTCGATACCTGCGAGTAGCTTCTCTTCCTGCTGTGCCTCCTCACGGCACCCACGTCTTCGCAGGGCTTTCACGCTCGGCGCGCTCAGGGCGCGCGTCTGCCCTGCCCAACCGGTTCGACACGGGGGCGTAGGGAAGGTTCACGCTTTCTCGACTGAAGCCCCATACATGCGGAGGAGAGCCGGGCGTGTCGCGGCGGGGCTGGTTCTGTCCGGTTCCCGCGTTGACCCGCGGCTGATCGGATCGCGAGTGCATGGAATCCACTGCATGAGCACATCAATGAGTCACGGCTGTCGCCGCAGATCTCCGGAGATTCTGCGGTTGAAGGCTCAACCCCCCACAAAAACCGGCGAGGAGACCCCTCTTCATGGCAACTCACAAGCGCTCGAACCGGATCCGGCTCACCGCCATCACCGTCGCGGTCACCGCGGCAGGCGTCACGCTGCTGAACCCGTTCTCCGCCGGCGCCGCGGCGCCCGCGGAGGGCAAGATCTACGGAGCGAACGCCGACGGCGCCGTCGCGGGCAGCTTCATCGTCATGCTCGACCAGCAGGCCAACAAGCAGGAGTTGGCCAAGGAGTACGGCGGCACACTGAAGCGCACCTACCGCTCCGCCATCAACGGCTTCTCGGCCAGCGGTCTTTCAGAGACAGAGGCCAAGCGCCTGGCCGCCGACCCGGCCGTCGCCAAGGTGGTTCAGAACAAGAAGTTCACGATCAACGCGGAGCAGCAGAACCCGCCGTCGTGGGGCCTGGACCGCGTCGATCAGGCCGGCACCGCCGGTGACAGCAAGTACACCTACCCGGACGCCGCCGGGGAGGGCGTCACCGCCTACGTCATCGACACCGGCGTCCGCATCTCGCACAAGGACTTCGAGGGTCGCGCCACGCATGGGTTCGACGCGATTGACAATGACGGCAGTGCCGACGACGGCAACGGCCACGGCACGCATGTGGCCGGCACCATAGCCGGTGCCGCGCACGGCGTGGCGAAGAAGGCGAAGATCGTTGCCGTGCGGGTCCTCGACGACAACGGATCGGGCACCACGGAGCAGGTCGTCGCGGGCATCGACTGGGTAACCCAGAACCACCAGGGGCCCTCCGTTGCCAACATGAGCCTGGGCGGCGGCGCCGACGAGGCCCTCGATGCGGCCGTTCGCAAGGCGATCGCCGCTGGCATCACCTTCGCTGTCGCCGCGGGCAACGACTCCGCCGACGCCGGCCAGGGCTCCCCGGCCCGCGTTCAGGAGGCTCTCACCGTCGCTTCGTCCACGAAGGAAGACGCCCAGTCCGACTTCTCCAACTTCGGTGAGGTCGTGGACATCTACGCGCCGGGCTCGGACATCACCTCCGCGTGGAACGACAGCGACGAGGGCACCAAGACCATCTCCGGCACCTCGATGGCCACCCCCCACGTGGTCGGCGCGGCCGCGGTCTACCTCGCCGGACACCAGGACGCCGCTCCGGCGGACGTCGCCACCGCCCTGACCAACGGCGCCACCCCTGACAAGATCACCAGCCCAAGTGCGGGCACACCCAACAAGCTCCTGAAGATCACCCAGTAACATCCCCCGCGAGGGCCCGGCTTGGCCGAACGTCCGGCCCCGGGCCCTCACCCCGCCTGACCGGATGTCGCGAGGCTTGGGTTGAGTGACCCGAGCGCCGGCTGCTCACCCGGGACGGGTACGGAATGAAGCCCCGGTCACCGCGCCCGCGGTGACCGGGGCTTCATCGCTCTGACCAGCCCCCCCACCCACCACCCCGCCCCCGCCGCAGACAGCAATCGGCGGGTTGAGGTGGAGCGGCTGAGCGCGGACAAACAGCAACTGCACCAGGCAGTCGTCTCCTACGCCGCGTCGGTGACCGACGCGGTCGTGCGCCTGGGAACGTTCCGCCGCGCGGAGTCGGACGGCGGCAACCCTGGTCACAGGCACGGGACATTCAGCCGGACCGACCGCCGCAACGGAACTTCCAGCCGCAGCGCTGGTCCGCGCCCGCCGGGAGCCGGCTACACCGAGCTTCACCGAGCTACATCATCAAGGGACGAAGACATAACGGACTTGGTTCGTCGTCAACTCCCAGGCGCGTTCAATGCATTGACACGTGCATTACAGAGGCTTTACGTTCCGGCCATCTGAGAGCGCTCTCAGACTCCTCTTCTGTGAAGACTTGAGGTGCCGCATGCCATCCCCACGCACCAGACCGGCCGTCATACTGCTGCTGGCCTCAGCGCTCGCCGTCGTCGGCTTGGTCCCGGCCGCCGTACCGGCGGCCGCGGCTACCGTTCCCGTAGGCTCCGGCAGCTACTCCGAGACCCGGCCCGCCGGCACGTCGGGCCCTACGACCAACACAGGAACACCCGTCACACCCAAGCTGACCACCGCCGCCCGGAACCGGCCCTTGCCCACCAACGACTGGTGGTCCTCCCTCGCCTTCCAGCGCTACGGCGACAACCCCTGGTCGACCCCCATGTACGGGCATCCCCTCACGTACCAGGCCACGGCCGGCGGGCTCGACGTCGGCTACCCGACGTCGCCCGCGATCGTCGGTGACGGCCGACAGTACGAGTACGCCCACAAGCGCGACCTCACCATCGGACTGACCGGCCTCAACTCCCCCGACACCAAGGCAGACGACTGGTCCGACTGGACGGTCACTCCCCTGTGGTCCGACGGTGCCCGCACCCTGCGCACCACCATCGGCCACGGCTCCCCGTTCGTATACGCGAAGGGCTCCGGCGGCAACGCCCAGATCACCACCGCCGGTGCGCCCACCGTCTTCGCCGACCAGACCAACGTCCTCGGCATCACCGTCGGCGGGCACCACTACGCCCTCTTCGCGCCGACCGGCAGCGACTGGAACGTCGCGGGCTCCACCATCACCGCCGGTCTCGGCTCCAAGGACTACTTCTCCGTCGCCGTACTGCCGAACACCGACGCGCTGGCGACCTTCAAGAAGTACGCCTACAGCTTCGTCACCGACTCCAAGGTGACCTGGAACTACACCGGTGGCACGGTGAAAGCCACCTACACCCTCACCACGGAGGCGAAGGAAGGCACCGAGCGCGGCGCACTCCAGGCGCTCTACCGCCACCAGTGGCTGAACACCACGGACGCCCTCACCTCCTACACGTACGTCTCACCGCGCGGAACCATGAAGGTCCGCGAGTCGGCCTCGTTCACCACGAGCCAGAAGGCGGCGGCGGTCCTGCCCGCGCTGCCGAAGTCGAACGGTGTGGACGCCGCCCGGCTACGCGGATACCTGAACGAGGTCGTGAATGCTGCCGACCCCTTCTCCGGGGCCACGGACACCTACTGGACGGGTAAAGCCCTCGGCCGCCTCGCCCAACTCGTTCCGGTGGCCGAGCAGATCGGTGAGACCGGCATCCGCGACAGGCTTCTCGGCCTGATGAAGGGCAAGCTCCAGGAGTGGTTCACGGCGGGCGGCGCCAACGAGTTCAGCTACGACAAGGACTGGAAGACCCTCACCGGCTATCCCGCGTCCTACGGCAGCGACACCGAGCTCAACGACCACCACTTCCACTACAGCTACTACGTCTACGCGGCGGCT
The DNA here is from genome assembly GCF_036173045.1 of Streptomyces sp. NBC_00299. Lineage (GTDB taxonomy): Bacteria > Actinomycetota > Actinomycetes > Streptomycetales > Streptomycetaceae > Streptomyces > Streptomyces machairae. The sequence continues at coordinate 9,433,041 of NZ_CP108039.1, read as the reverse complement.
ATCGTCGCTCAGTACGACCAGGGATGGGCCGCCGACTCCGCATGGGGCGGCATGGTCAAGACCCTCGTGCGGGACACCGCCAACCCCAGCCGCTCCGACGGTTCCTTCCCCTTCCTGCGCGGCTTCGACGTCTATGCCGGCCACAGCTGGGCATCCGGCCACCAGGGCTTCGCGGCCGGCAACAACCAGGAGTCCTCCTCCGAGTCCACCAACCTCAGCGCAGCCCTCGTCCTCTGGGGCTCCGCCACCGGCGACACCTCGCTGCGTGACCTCGGCACCTACTTGCTCACCACCGAGTCGGAATCGATCGCCCAGTACTGGTTCGACGCCGACGAGCAGGTCTTCCCCTCCTCGTTCGGGCATGACACGGCAGGCATGGTCTGGGGCAGCGGCGCCGCCTACGCCACCTGGTGGACGGCCAACCCCGAGGAGATCCACGGCATCAATGTCCTGCCCGTCACGGGCGGCTCTCTCCATCTCGGCGGTGAGAAGGCCGCCATACGGCGCAACATCGCCGAGATGGAGCGCGAGAACGGGGGCCCGGCCGTCGAATGGCGCGACATCCTCTGGGAGTTCCAGGCCATGGCCGACCCGGGCACGGCCAAGGCGAAGTGGGACGCGGGCAACGCCGGATACACCCCGGAGCAGGGAGAGTCCAAGGCACACACCTACCACTGGATCAACACCCTCGACGCGCTCGGCGCCCCGGACGCAACAGTGACCGGCGACATCCCCACATCCGCCGTCCTCACCAAGGGGACGACACGCACGTACGTCGCCCACAACCACGGATCGTCGGCCCGAACCGTCACCTTCTCGGACGGCAAAACCCTTGCCGTGCCGGCTCGTTCCACCGCGACCGGCACCGGGTCGGGGTCGCAGGACCCGGACCCCGACCCCGATCCGCCGACCGGGAACACCTTCCAGCTGCGCAGCGGTGGTGTCCTGACCACAGCGACCGATGGCACCTTGGGCAGCGACACGATCGCCTCCGCCGGCGGCGCCAACCACGACGGCACCCCGCACCAGCCCCTCGTCTACGAGGTCCGCGGAGTCAACGGCACGCTCACCCCGGGCGTCGGAACCACGTTCCGGCTCCAGGTGGACGCCGGCACCACGGTCGGTCTCGGCCAACAGGCGCGGGTCAGCTACGACCTCACCGGTGACGGCACGTTCGACCGGACCGAGACGTACAACTACTTCGCCACCGACCCGGTCGCCGGGTGGGAGGAGTACACGCAGGCACGAGGTCTCAAGGCGTCCACGGGCACACCGGGCACCCTCAGGGGCGGCACCGTACGTCTCGAAGTTTGGAGCGCCATCGGCAACGGCGCCTCAAAACTGCAGACGGGCACGGACAAGTCGGTGTTGGTGATCCCGTACAGCTGATCCGGCGAGAGGCATGCGGCGGGCAACGGCGCTAGACCGTTGCCCGCCGCACTGACATCTCCGTGCAGTGATCACACCCGCTCGGCACCTCCCGCCGCTGGATCATCCGCGCGGTCGAGGACTCGCTGCGTCGGCTCCGGACCGACTCCATCGGGCGGCGGAGCCACTACGTGGGCGGCGCGTCCCGGTGGAGTGCCTTGTTGACGCCGGTGATGACCACGGTGATCAGGCAGAGGGCGATGATGGTTTCGGCCCACAGGAAGGCGAACCAGTCCAGCACACAGCCGATCGGGGGGGTGCCAGGGGCGGTGTTACGGAACGCGGCGAGGGCGAACAGGGTGGCGGCCATCCAGGCGAAGCCGGGCCAGACCACGCCCTCGCTGCTGGTCGTCAGGTACCAGGCCCCGATGAGCACGGCCGCCGCCAGCGCCCACATCACCACCATCATGAAGACCGCGAAGACGAGCAGGCTGCCCGATCGCGCCAGCTCCAGCGCCACCACGGCGTCCTGTCGGGAGGGCGCAGGTTCCGCGGAGACCGAGAAGAGCGTGTCGGCGTTGGAGAACAGCATCCGTACCGGAACCTGCTTGCCGCCCAGCTGCGCCCGGAACGCGATGTCGGTCTCGTAGGTGTCGAACGGGTAGTCACTGATCGATCCGCCTGTGAGTGCAACGTGCACGTCGCTCGTCGCGAGCCGCTCATGCGCCGCGAACTCCAGGTCGTTGACGGTCGCCCCCGAGGTCTGAAGGCTGAGATCGGCCACCGGGGCCGCCCCGTTCGCCTCGCCGAGGGTCCCGCGCGGGGTCACCCAGACCCGCAGTACCAGCTCCCTGCCCGCGGCGTCGACGCTTTGGACGACGGCCTCGACATCCACCCGGTCGGCGGCCGAGGATCCGACGGTGTGCACCGTGTCGACCGCCTGCCGCTCGGTGAACTGCAGCCACGAGCCAACGGCCACCGCCGCCACGATCAAGAAGGCGATGAGGATGAGCACGGGCAGGATGGACCTTCCGAAGCGTCGCGGGCGAGGCGATTCGGCAGGTGCCGGACGGCCCTGACGCATCACTTGGTCCAGATGTCCAGCAGTTGGCTTGCCGCACGGAAGTTGTCGGGTGGGTCCGCCTGGCCGGCCGGATACGTCAGCTCGATGCCCTTGGCCTCCAGCAGATCCTGGTAGCCGGGAATGCCGCTCGTGTGGCGCAAAAGGTCGCCCAGCGTGACGTCCCGCGCCCAGGCTGGACGGTTGTCGAGGTAGTTGGACAGGGGGTCGTTCAGCGCGAGTTGGTGCCGTCCCGCCAGCAACAGAACCGTGTCTGAGGTGAATTGTCTGGAGTTGGAGGCCATGTCGAAGGCGGTCTTCGAGGTCACGGCGCGCCCTGTCGTCAGGTCGGCTTTTCCACTCCCCGCCTCCCCGACAACGCTTCCCTGTACGTCGGCAACTGCCGCACAGCCCGGGCCGCCCTGGGAAGGCACCGGCTTCTGGAGAACCTCCGCGCTGCGCGTTGACCGGTCGTCGCCGCTCGCGTAGGCCTGCGGGTTCACGACACGGGGCAGTTCGAGCACAGCCGTGGCGCCCTCGGCGGGACACAACGAGGCCATCCGATTCACGGACACCACCTGCTTTCGCCACCTGAACGCGGTCGTCTCAGTGCCATCTCGAACTCGGAAGGTTGAGGTCATCAAGTCCGCTGCGGACGCGCCGCTACCGGTGTGCCGTGATGCGGCGCCCGTCGGCACCGGGCCGAGTTGCCAGAAGGACCAGGACGCCCTGGCAGCCGGCGCCCCGATGCGGAAGCTGCGCTCTGCCATGTGATCCCGTTCCCTACCGATAGCCACGGGACCTCCCGGGCGACGCCGAGGCGGTGTTGGCGGAACGCACGTAATCCACGCTACGGGGTGGTCCGAGGACGTGCATGCGGACGACGTGGCGGCAACGAAGCGCGCGCCGCCTGCCTCGGACATACGGCTGAGTCACCCCGCCGGAGCGCAGCGACCTCCTGTCCACCGCGTTGAGATCGAACGCGAGCAGGGCCGGGTGCCGGTCCAGGGTGCCGATCTCCTCGCTGCCCTGAGAGAAGCGTCTGGCGGGGGCTGGGCCCCGGCGTTGCGGAACGCGAAAGTTTACACTTCTTATACAAATCGTAGTTTGGGCTATTTTGATAGAGCAATTTCGACAGCAGTGCAGCCAGAACCGTCGGATCTGGCGTCCGATCTGCACGGATGATCCGCAGTGAGCGGCTGTCGGCAGCGCTGGGAGGGCGCGGGCGAAGCACATAGGCGCCAGGAGGAAGATTTTTCGATGACCCGGCCTGATGACCCGAGCACCGCGGCGGCCCGGATGTTCGCCGAGGCCGGCGCCTTCGGCGAGCTGCTGGCCGGGATCGAGTGGGCGGCGACGCCGCTCGGGCCCCCGGAGTCCTGGCCGGGGCCCCTGGTGGACACCCTGCGACTGATGCTTACCTCGGAGCACGGGATGGCTCTGTACTGGGGCGCTGAATTTGCCACGCTGTACAACCTGGGCTCCTCACCCATTGTCGGCGCCAAGCATCCCTGGGCCCTCGGCCGGCCCTACAAGGACGTGTTCCCCGAGGTCTGGGCCCACCCCGTGAGCGCCCACTTCCACTATGTGACCGACACCCGCAAATCCCTGTTGATCCCCGATGAGCCGCTCATCATGGAGCGCCACGGCTTTCCGGAACAGTGCTACTTCGACTCCTCCTTCCAGCCCGTGCTGCTGGAGGACGGCACCTCCGGCGGCGTGCTGCAGATCATCACCGAGACCACCGGCCGGGTACTGGGCGAGCGCCGGCTGCGCCTGCTGAGCGAGACCGGCGCCCGCACCGCCGGGCTGCTCACTCCGGACGAAGTCGCCCGCGTCGTCGCGGAGGTGCTGGGCTCCTATCCCGAGGAGATCCCGTTCCTGAGCCTGTACCTGGCCTCCGAGCCGGGCATGCTGCATCCGGCGGCCTCCACCGGGCTCCAGCAGGCCCCCGAGGCCGTCTCGTTGAATGCGGCCGGCGGATCGGAGGTCGCGGCTCGGCTGGCGCAGGTTGTCGCCGACGGTGCCCCTGCCACGCTGTCGGCCGCCGCGCTCACCGGCGGCAACACCGCAGGCCGGCACGCCGCGGCCTCCCGGCTTCCGGTCGAGGAGGCGCTGGCTCTGTCGCTGGACAGCGCGGGCCAGGTGGGCGGCGTATTGGTCGTGGGCATAAATCCCTGCTTCCCGCCTGCCGGGACCTACCGGGACTTTTTGGAGGTGCTCGCCGCCGCCGTGGCCGGGGCGCTCACGGGCGCACACGCCCACGACGAGCAGCGCCGGCGGGCGGAGGCGCTGGCCGAGCTGGACCGGGCCAAGACCACCTTCTTCGCCAACGTCAGTCACGAGTTGCGCACACCGCTCACCCTGCTCCTGGGCCCGCTTCAGCAGGCCCTGGCCGACGAGGACCGGCCCGGGCGGCGCGAGCAGCTGGAACTGGCCGAGCGCGGTGCCCTGCGCCTGCTGAAGCAGGTCAACACCCTCCTGGAGGTCGCCAGGGCCGATGCCGGGCAGATACGTCCGGCCCTCGAGCCGGTCGACCTCGCCGGTGCCACGGCCGAGCTGGCCGGGGTGTTCCGCTCTGCCTTCGAGGCGGCCGGGCTGACGCTGGATGTGGACTCCCCGCCGCTGTCCAAGCCGGTGTACCTGGACCGGGAGATGTGGGAGAAGATCATCCTCAACCTTCTCAGCAACGCCCTGAAGTTCACCTTCACCGGAGGCGCCCAGGTGCAGGTGACCGCGGCCGGCGACCGCGCCCGGCTGACCGTGACCGACACCGGCACCGGCATCCCCGCGGACGAGCTGCCGCGCCTGTTCGAGCGCTTCTACCGGGTCCGCGGCGCCCGCTCCCGCTCCCACGAGGGCAGCGGCCTCGGCCTGGTGCTCGTGAAGGACCTGGTGGAAGCGCACGGCGGCACCGTCAGCGTGGAAAGCCGGCTCGGACAGGGCACCAGCGTCACCGTGGACCTCCCGTTCGCCGCAGCCCACCGGTCCCACCCGGCCCCGCCCCCGGCCGACGCCGGTTCCTCCGGGGAAACCCTTAGGGATGGCCCCGGGGATGGCGGAGGCAGCCGGTCCGGCCGCGTCACGGCCTATGTGGACGAGGCGCTGGGCTGGCTGACGGCTGACCCCGTCCCCGCCGCGGCGCCCCCAGGGGCACGCACGCCGCCCGCCCCCGCGGCCCGCGATGCCCTCCACGCCCCAGGGCCGCACGAAACCGACGGCCCCCGCCGGGCCCGCCTGCTGGTCGTCGACGACAACGCCGACATGCGCGCCTACCTCACCCAGCTTCTGGAGCCCGACTACGACGTACTGCTCGCCGCCGACGGCCGGGCCGCCCTGGAGCTGGCCTTGGCGCAGCCGGTGGAGCTGGTACTCAGCGACGTGATGATGCCCCGCATGGACGGCTTCGAGCTGGTCCGGGCGCTACGCGCCGACCCGCGCACCGCCCGCCTGCCCATCGTCCTGCTCACCGCCCGCGCCGGCGAGGAGGAATCCGTGCGGGGCCGACAGGCCGGTGCCGACGACTACCTGGCCAAACCCTTCTCCGCGCGCCAGTTGCTGGCGCGCGTCCGCACCGGCTTGGAACTGTCCCGGCTGCGTGAACAGGTCCTGATTGAGACCCGTAACCAACTGGCCGTACTGGGCTCGCTGGCCGACGCGGGCCTGCGGCTGTCCGCCACCCTCGACCCGGACCAGATACTTCAAACGGTGGGCCAGATCCTGGTGCCCGACTTCGCCGACCAGATCAGCATCCACCTCACCACCGCAAAACACGCCCCGGCACAGTCGCCTCCGGCATACATCGCCGGCGCGCCCCTTCTTGCCCGCGAGACCCTGGCCACCGCCGCCACGCACGCGATCAACGGCACCGCCCAGGCCCCAGCCGACCCGCACCCGCCGCCCGCATCCGTACTGGCCCTGCCGCTGCACGCCCACGACCAGACACTGGGGGCCCTGGTACTGGTCCGGAACACCGACTACTCCGCGGTCGAACACAAATATCTGGAGAACCTCGCCCACCGCCTGGCCCTGGCCTACGACAACGCAGCCCGATACCACAACGAGCGCCGCCTCGCCCTGACCCTGCAGAGCGCGCTGCTGCCCCACAGCCTGCCCCAGGTGCCGGGGATGCGCCTGGCCGCCCACTACAGGGCCAGCAACCGCGGCGCCGAGGTCGGCGGCGACTGGTACGACGTGCTCGCCCTGCCCGACGGTGCCGTGGGGCTGGCCATCGGCGACGTCATGGGCCACGACGTGGAAGCCGCCATCGTGATGGGCCAACTCCGCTCCGCCCTGCACAGCCTCGCGATGGAGGGCGCCGGCCCGGCCCAGGTACTGGCCAGGCTGGACGCCTACATGCAATCGCTCACCACCGAACGCTTCGCCACCTGCCTGTACGCGGTCTACGACCCACACCGCCACCGCCTGCGCTACGCAGCCAGCGGGCACCTGCCGCCCCTGCTGATGGCCACCGACACCGTCTATCTGGACCTGCCCCCGGCGCTGCCGCTGGGACTGGGCAGCACGCCGGTCGACCGCGAGGTGGCGTTCCCGCCCAACACCAGCCTGCTGATGTACACCGACGGCCTGGTGGAGAACCGGTCACTGTCCTTGGACGGCTGCATGGAGGCCCTGCGCGAGACCTGCGGCACGCTGCCCGCCGCCGCCCGCACCGACCCCCAGCAGATCACCGAACGAGCCCTGGAACTGCTGAACACCCCCGACCGGGTCGACGACGACACCGCCCTCCTCGCCGCCACCGCCGAACCATCGTCTCCAACCCGCGCCCCCGAGGCCGACTGAAGTGATGATCAGGGGGACAGGCGGACCGTGGCTCGTCTCCGCACTGACCACTTCTGCGGTACTCACCTCAAGGTGCTTACGGACTCGGACTTGACTCCGACGGAACGTACTCCGCCACCGAAGTATCGACAGACAGGTCCTCCGGCTCCGGCGAATTTCAATGGCCGACGGGAGTTCGTTGACAGCCAAGCGGCCAGCGACTTCATATACCTGACGGTCGTAGAGGGCGGCGGACTAGGCAGGACCGGTGGCGTCCAGCTCTGGCCGAAGGCCCGAAGTCGGTGTACTTCCAGGACGATCCGGATCAGCCGCCTGCCCTAGTACTCACCAAGGCGTCCACGCCGTAGATCCTGAGTGCCCAGTCCGGCGCGTGGTGACCTCACGCCCGACGGCGGCTGACCAAGGTACAGCCGGTCGTCCATTGGCCCGGGCCCGGCGACCGCTCGGGCCAGGGCGGCATCAGGGATTTTCACGAGGATTCACGAGTCGTCGTCCGCGATTCACGGCCGAGTTGTCAGGCGCCGCGCACCACGAACGGCTGGGTCATCACATCGGCGAGGCTGTCGCGGACAGTCTCCGGCCTGCCCCAGCGCTCCTCCAGGGACGTACGGTCAAGCCAGCATCCCAGGAAGCGCATCCGGGCCTGCCGTTGGCCTTGGGCGCTACCGTCAGGACGCGGTCGTACAGGCGGCCGGAGACGATGTGGCTGAATCCCAGACACGGCAAGGCCCTGCTGACCCTCATCTTCGATCTGTGCTGGGCGAGCGGCTGGACGGGCGATGCCAACCAGTGGATCGGCCCCGTCCTCAGCCTCCCGCCTCTGCAGTTCGTCGACTTCAGCGACAACCTGATGCGAGAGCGGCCGGACGGAGTCCATTGCAAGTCGCCGACCACGTCCAGATCTCCACCATCCACCCCGCCCCGGCGCTGCCCCACCATGTCAACCCACGCATCGGCCTGCGGCAGGACGGATTCACCGCCCTGACCGGCTTCGTCACCGCTCTCGCCCCGCTCTGCTGCAACTTCTTGCGCATCGTTGTGGGACAAGCTCCAGCCGCCAGGCCGTTCCTGACGGTCAGAATGCCGAAGGTTGACGAAGTCCAGCACCCGAGACCTCACGCGTAGGGGTCGAACGGGATCCCCGAGGGCTTCGCCTCGGCGATGTTGCTTTCGAAGCTGCCGTCCTTGAGCCCGAAGTGGGCGCTGCCAAAGTCCGCGGCGGCCAGCTTGTCGCGCAGGCCGGCCGGGTAGCCGTTCCAGCCGATCAGGGCGGGGTACTGCCAGGTGTGCTGCTGGTTTTCCGGCGGCTCGTCCTGGGAGCTGGCGGGTCTGAAGCAGTGAGTGGACACGCCGTCCTTGTGGTAGACGACCTTGGGGTGGGTGCCGTCCCAGCGGATCCTGTCGCGTGGGTAGATGTCGAAGTCCCCGTGGGCTGAGGTGGCGACGTACTTCGCCTCGTTGTCCTGCACCCACACCACCACGTGCTCCCAGTCGTGCCGGTGCCCGAATGGGTCCCAGCCCGGGATGGCCTGGTCCTTCTCGAAATACGAGGCGTACACGATGGCGCACCAGCCGTTGTTGCACTTGGAGCGCGAATACCCATTGGTGTTGAGAAGGTCTGATGCATCCCGGCAGCTCCCGCTGAGGGACCCGGTGGTCTTCAGCCCGCCGTTGATGGAGCCATCGGGGCCCATCGCGGGCACCGCGTAACAGCCGTCACTGTCGTAGTCGTACCCGGGCTGGAAAGCGCGGTCGAGGGCGTCCGCGTTGGCCGGTAGAGCTGGCGGCGGCGCCGCGAAAGCAACGTCCGGAACCGCGAACACCAAGGCAAAAGCACCCGCAACGATCACCGGAACTTTTCGGATCCGTGCGCTCTTCAGCACCAAGTCCTCCAGCAAGCCACGGTTTTACATCCACGCCACCTTGACGTGTCCACCACAGACTCCTGGTGGCAGGGCTCAACGCCAAGAGGGGGAGAGCAAAATCCGGGGAGTCGAGTCCGGCACACGCCAGGACCTCCACAACCGGCAGGCCGCACCAAGTCCGAGCGTGTCAGCCAACGGAACGCCCTGGGCGATTCGGTGAGGCCCCCGCCACGGCAGTGGCGTGCGCGGCTGCATCGACCTCTCCGCGCTGGGCTGGTCGGACTTAGATAGGGCGTTCCGCCCACGACTCGGCCGACTCACCCAACCCCTCGGCCGGCTGGAACGCTCTTTGGAGCCGTCCAGCCGCATCCCCATCAACACCAGCACGCACGAGTGCGCTTGGAGGTCGGGAAGAAGCGGTTGACCGGGTCGCGATCACTTCCCGCCCGCACCAGATGCCTCATACACCATCACAGAGCGGAACTCGCGCCAGCCCCCGTCCGAGACGGCTCGAGCCGGCGCGCGAGCACCGGGCCGAAAGCGCCCTTTCCAATTTCAGGCCATTTCGCACGCGAGCACATCGGCCACACCTGCAACCGACGAACCGAATGAAAAGCCGCTCACCTCCTCAACCGTGAAGAGTGGTCAGCCAATCAAGCCACTGATTGAATACACAATCTGGTCTGAATTGCCACGACAGCAAGGGCTCCAGCTGCTTAGCCGTGGGACGGGCGCAACGAGACGGGTACTAGGAGGCACTGAGCACCGCAAACAGAAAGGAGATACACCATGCAACCGATGACACGCTGGGCCATGACAGGAGCCCTGCTCACCGCAACCCTCGCAGGCCCCCTGAGCGAGCCCGCCCACAGCGCCCCCGCCTCGCTGTACGCCCCCTCGTCCCTGGTCATGACCACCGGCCACGGCGAGAAGGCCGCCATGACAGCACCGGAGCGCGCGGTCACCGTGAACTGTGCGTACACCACTACGGGAACTCACCCCGATCCGCGACAAGCCTGTGCGGACCTGGACCGCGTGAACGGGGACCTCGACCGCTTAGCCACTCTCCGGGGAAACGAGGCGGGTCGGCCCTGCACCAAGGAATACCGCCCCATTGTCGTCACCGTTGAAGGTGTATGGCGCGGTACGCGGGTGAACTACGAGCACACCTTCGCCAATTCCTGCATAAAGGAAACGCAGGGGGCTTCGGCGTTCGCCTTCTGAGCCCGACAGCTCAGTAGATGCCTCACGAGCGGGGCCCTTTGGTCGTACTGCGTCGCCATCACCCCAGTCCGTGTCGACATCCACCACAAGGGCCTCTCTCCCCCACGTGGGAAGGGTGGTCGAGGCCGCATGGTCCGACAACAGGGCTTCGGATCTCCCCGCGGGCGGGGCGGGAGACGCCCACGTTCGGTGTCCCCGCCCCGTCGCCACCTACTGACTCCGGCGCGCACGGTCGCCGTTCGAGGTGCTGCGGCATGGTGAGAAGGTCCGCAGACCGACGTCAGGCCTTCCGGATCCGGTCGGCGATCTCCGGCCTCGCCGCGAACCCGGCCGCCTTGTACGTGGCGACGCCGCCGACGTTGGAGCTCGGCGTGCACACGCGCACGCTTGACGAGCCCATCTCCCGCAGTGCGGCCGCCCCCGCGACGGTGATCGCCCGGCCATAGCCGCGGCCGCGGTGGTCCGTGTGGACGCCCATCGGCTCGACCAGTCCTGGTTTCCCAGGGCCGGCCGACCAGACCGTCACCACCGCCGCGGGGTTGCCCTGGTCGTCGTAAGCACCGAGGCAGCGGGCGTCGGCGTAGAACGGTGCAGCGGACATCTTGTGCCGGTACTCGCGCGTGGGCTTCGTGGTGTTGAACGCGGACCGCAGGACGTCGGCGAAGTCCTGTGCCTGCTCCAGGCCGATCTCGTTGATCCGCAGGCCGGGGTCCTCCACCGCTTCGGCGAGGTCGCGGAAGAGCGGCGTCCACGGCTCGTCGACGCCCCAGCCCTCCTTGGTCAACAGGTCGTGGAGCAGCAGGCCCTGCGGCGCCTCGATGGACACCGCTCCTTCCGGCAGTACGCCGCGCTCGGGCAGCGAGAAGTCCTCAACGAGTCGCCGCGCCAAGTCCTCGTCATGGAAGGCGTCGGAAGCGACCGTCATGCGCACGAGCGTCGGCGTATCCAGCATCCCGACGGCGAGGATCCGTCCGTTCCGGCTCCAGGTCCGTACCGCCGCGGCCGCCTCGGCCGTTCCGAACCTGTAGTTCCAGCTGATGTCCCCGGGATGCAGCTGCATCGGCGTCTCGTCGTGCTGCCACTCCCGCAGCGCCGCACTGGCCTCGCGCACCCCGTCGGCCGTCGGCGTCCTCAGCACAATCGTCATAGCCGGGATCAGTCACCCCGTCTCGGTGGCGTGCAACCGATTAACTGACCAGGCATTTCAAGCTGATGGTGGCGGGATGTCGATGGCGAGTCCGGTCCCGGCGAGGAAGCCCTCGCGAACCTCGCCGGCGTTGATTTCGACCGACTCGCCGCGCTCGTACGCAACCGTCTCAGGCGCCTCCAGTGCACGCCCCGACGTGCAGCAACTGCTCAAGCCGCCGGTCTTGCTCGTGTGGGGCCGCCTGAACACCTACGTTTCCCACAAGATGCGCGACCTGATCGACGCACGCGCCCGGCTGACGGTGGTCACCCTGCCTGCCTACGCGCCGAGCTGAACGCGGTCGAGTACCTATGGACCCACGTGAAACAGCCCGCATCGCCAACAGCCCGGCGACCGAGAACTGCCCGAAGCCGCGGCCGTTCGCCTTCACGACCGGGGGTGATGCCGCGCCGTCCCCAGGTACGTCCGGTCGGCGACCTCCGTGCGCACCAGTGCCGCGCGACCTGATCGCCGCAGAGACCGATGCCGCTGCCCGGAAGCGCCCAGGGCCACGCGGAGTCGCCCGGAAGCGGCGCCCGCCCGTGCGCCCGCCCCTGGTCCCGCCTGGCGCATTCGGCTGCGGGGCTGCCCCGGTGTGCTAAACAGGGAGCAACCAAAGGGGCATTTTGCAGCAGCTCACGCTCGGAATCATGTCGCAGACCCGCAAGGAAAACGAGCATCGTCTGCCCGTTCACCCCGCTCATTTCGACCGCATCGACGCCGGTCTCCGCAAGCGCATCTACCTCCAGGAAAACTACGGAGAGTACTTCGGCGTCCCGGACAGCCAGCTCGCCCCGCTCGTCGCGGGCTTCCGCACACGCGAGGAACTCATCGCCGACTGCGATGTCATCCTGCTGGCCAAACCGCTCCACCAAGACCTGGAGGAACTGCGCGAGGGTCAGGTTTTGTGGGGCTGGCCCCACTGTGTCCAGGACGAGAAGGTCACCCAGGCCGCCATCGACCGGCGGCTGACCCTGATCGCCTTCGAGGCGATGAACCACTGGACCCGCAGCGGCGCCTTCAACCTGCATGTCTTCCACAAGAACAACGAGCTGGCCGGGTACTGCTCGGTCCTGCACGCCATGCAACTGGCCGGCGTGACAGGCGACTACGGGCGACGGCAGCGCGCGGTCGTCATCGGCTTCGGCGCGACCGCCCGCGGCGCAGTGACCGCGCTCGGCGCACTGGGCGTGCACGACGTCGACGTCCTCACCGCGCGTGGCGTCACCGCCGTCAGCTCCCCCATCCACTCCGCGCGGATCGTCCACTTCGACCACGACAAGGCCGACGACACGCTCGCCCCACGACGCAGTGTCGCCCTCACCGAGGACGGCCCGCAGCCGCTGGCCGAGTTCCTCGCCGGACACAACATCATCGTCAACTGCGTGCTGCAGGACACCGACGCGCCGCTGATGTTCCTGATAGACGAGGACCTGCCCAAGCTGGCACCCGGCACCCTGGTCATCGACGTCTCCTGCGACGAGGGCATGGGCTTCGGCTGGGCTCGCCCCACCACCTTCACCGACCCGATGTTCACCGTCGGCGACCAGGTCAGGTACTACGGGGTGGACCACAGCCCCTCCTACCTGTGGAACTCCGCGACCTGGGAGAACAGCGAGGCCCTTCTGCCGTATCTGGACACCGTGCTCCAGGGCCCCGACGGCTGGGACGCCGACGACACGATCCGGCACGCCATCGAGATCCGCGAGGGCGTTGTCCAGAACCCCAAGGTGCTCGCCTTCCAGCACCGCTCCGCGGAGTACCCGCATGCCCACGAGGAGACCCGGGCGGCATCGCGGCCGTAGCGGCGCGGCGGGGCATCCCGGGGATGCCTCGGAAACTGCCTGAAAGGCGGCATCTGCGAGTGACCGTCACAGTCCGATGTGGAATTCCGTGGATACGTGCGCCGCGCTGACATACCGAAGGACCCCGCCGGCGATCTTCGGCGGGGTCCTTCGCGCTGGGCGTTGTTTACCAGCGGTACCAGCGGCTCCTGCGGCCGCCATGACCGGCCGGCCGGACCACGAAGCCCAGCAGCCAGACCACCAGGACGACGACCGCGATCCACCACAGGGCCTTGAGAGCGAATCCGGCACCGAAAAGGATCAGGGCGAGAAGCAGAACGAGAAGCAGGGGAACCATGATTATCAACCTCCGCGCAATCAGGTGCCCCGCAGAACCCTCTTCATGCACGTAAATAGTTGAATGCATATTTCCGCAACGTGGGGGAATTCGACTACGCCGTGCTGAACGGGCAGTGCCGTGCTGAACGGGCAGTTTGGCTGATCGCAGGCGCACGAATCCGCACCGGACCAGCATCGTCATCAGCCCTCTGCGCCGACGGCTCCCCGATCCTGTGCGTCGGAGCGCCTCAGCGCGAGGGCAGCGATGTCGTCGTCCAGCCTTCCGCCACTGTGCCGCAGCAGAGCTCGGTGCAGCTGAACGAGCAGTTCGCGGGGCTGCTCCAGGCCCTGCCGCTGCATCCAGTCCGGGAGTGGAAAGAACTGGCCGGCATGGTCCCGGGCCTCCGATATGCCGTCCGTGTAGAGCAGCAACTGGTCACCCGGGGCGAAGGCGACGCTGTCGACCCAGTAGCGGTCACCGATAAGCGCTGCGAGGTTGAGGGGCGGGGAGGGGACGGCGGGCTCCAGGACCCGGACCTTCCCGCAATGCGCGATCAGCGGCGGTGGATGTCCGCAGTTCAGAAGTCGCATGTCGCCGCCGTCGGACGGGACCTCGGCGAGGAGCGCGGTGGCAAAGTGCTCGGGCTGGTCCTGGGCCGGAAACACAGCACTGTGGCGCGTGACGGTGGCCTCCAGGCGACGGATGATGCCCAGCAGGTCGGGCTCGTCGTACGCGGCCTCCCTGAAGCAGCTGATCACCGCCGAGGCCACCCCCACTGCGGACAGGCCCTTACCCCGTACGTCACCTATGAGCAGCCGGACCCCGTGCGGTGTACCGATTGCTTCATAGAAGTCGCCGCCGATCCGCGCCTGTTCCTGGGCCGCCAGATACAACGACTCGATCTCGACGTCCTCGATGCGGCGCGGCATCGGGCGCAGCAGCACCTTCTGGGCCGCGTCCGCGACGAGCCGGACTTGGAAGAGTATTTCCTCTCGCTGAAGTCGGACATGACTCCCGTATGCGGCCGCCAAGGTGACCGCGACGATTGCGGCCGACGTGTACTGCGTCCCCAGATCGGTGTAGAAGAGGCTGAGGACTGTCATGAGCAGCAGGCAGAACGCCCCCAACAGGACCGTGGGCAGCACGGGCCACATCGCGGCGGCAAGGGCGGGTGCGGCGGGCAGAAGGCGGCTGATGGCGATCTCCCGGGGTGTGGAGAACGCCAGGACGGCGATGAGGACCGTCAGGACCACGGGTGACAGCCGGGCAGCTTCCCATCGGCCGCTATAGGCGGGGCGGCGGCGCCTCAGCCGTGCAGACGTGATCACAAAGTGCATCATATCGGCCTAAATGGGCATCGGGCGCGGAGAAAATCATGCACCGCACGCCGGCTTTTGCGGCGGACGGCCCTGCCCGAAGGAGCGATGACATGCAACGCATGGCCGCCCGGACTCCCTGGGCCGACCAGGCGAGGATCAGTCGGGGCCTGGCCGCTCGGGATCACCAGTGTTAAAAAGGGCGCATGGCGAATCGCTTCGCCCGTTTTCGACACCCGTCGGTCAAGCGCGTGATCAGCAAGAGCACGCGGAGCGTGGCCGGACAGGTGTTGATCTTCCAGGTGGCTCTCGTGGTGCTGCTCGTGGCCTGCGGCGTCTTCGCTCTCATCCTGCAGTCGGAGCGGGATACCAACGCCGAGGCCAGACGCCGCTCCACGGCCGTGGCACAGACCTTCGCGCACTCCCCAGGCGTCCTGGAGGCATTGAAGACCCCGGATCCGAGCAAGATTCTCCAGCCGCTCACCGAGGCGGCGCGCCGGGCCGCCGACGTCGACTTCATCGTGGTCATGAACACCGAGGGCATCCGGTACACGCACCCCTTGCCGGACCGGATCGGAAAGCAGTTCGTGGGCGAGATCGGACCGTCGCTGGCTGGGAGGGTCTATGTGGAGAGCGTCGACGGCCCGCTCGGTCGCGAAGTGCAGGCGACGGTCCCGATCGAGAACGCCGACAACAAGGTGGTGGGCCTGGTCTCGGCAGGGATGAAGGTCAAGAACGTCGAAAGTCAGTTGACCCGGCAACTACCGATCATCCTGGGCGCCGGGGCCGGGGCGCTCGCGTTGTCCATCGGTGTGACGGTCTTGGTGGGCAGGCGGCTGCGACGGCAGACACACAGCCTGGCCCCGGACGAGATGACCCTGATGTACCAGCACCACGACACGGTGCTCCACTCCGTCCGGGAAGGGGTCCTGATCGTGGCCGCCGACGGGCGCCTGATGTTGGCGAACGATGAGGCCAGACGGCTGCTGGAGCTGCCCCCGGACGTGGAGGGACGGCTCGTCTCGGGACTGCCCGGCCTCGATCCCGAGACGAAGGCACTGCTCGCCTCCGGGCGCGAGGCCACCGACGAGGTGCACCTCGCGGGAGACCGGCTGCTCGCGATCAACCAGCGGCCCACGGATCGCAAGGGAGGCCCCAAGGGAACGGTGGTGACGCTGCGTGACTCCACCGAACTGCAGGCAGTGACCGGCAGGGCGGAGGTGGCACGCGAACGGCTCAGGCTGCTGTACGACGCCGGGCTCCACATCGGTACCACCCTGGACGTGCTGCGCACCGCCGACGAGCTGGCGCGGGTCCCCATTCCTCGCTTCGCGGACTTCGTCACCGTGGACCTGGCCGACACCGTCCTGCGCGGCGATGAGCCGGCCCCCACGGGGACGGACATGCGACGCGCGGCCGTGTGCGGCATCCGGGACGACCACCCGCTCTCCGAACGCGGCCGCCTCTTCGACTACCTTCCCTCCACTCCCCAGGCACGCGGCTACGGCAGCGGCCGTTCCCAGTTGGTGAGCGATCTGCCGACCGCAACGGGCTGGCGCGTGCAGGACCCGGAGCGTGCCCAGGCGATCATTGACTACGGCATCCGTTCGCTCATCACCGCCCCCATCCAGGCCCGTGGCGTCGTGCTGGGCATGGCCAGCTTCTGGCGCGGGCAGCAGCATGAGCCCTTCAACGAGGAGGACCTGTCGCTGGCGGAGGAGCTGGTGGCCCGGGCCGCCGTCAGCATCGACAACGCTCGCCGGTACACCCGCGAGCACGCCCTGGCCGTCACCCTCCAGCGCAGTCTGCTGCCGCAGGCGATGCCCGAGCAGAACGCCCTCGACATCGCCTACCGCTACCTCCCCGCCCAGTCGGGCGTGGGCGGTGACTGGTTCGACGTGATTCCCATGCCGGGGAGCCGGGTGGCACTGGCCGTCGGCGACGTGGTCGGCCACGGCCTGCACGCCGCCGCCACGATGGGCAGGCTGCGGACCGCGGTCCACAACTTCTCCGCCCTCGATCTGCCACCCGACGAGCTGCTGAGCCATCTGGACGACCTGGTCGGGAGCATCGACCAGAACGAGACGGCGGAGAGTGCAGCGGGCGTCGTGGGCGCCACCTGCCTGTACGGGATCTACGACCCCGTGACGCGTCGCTACGTCATGGCACGTGCGGGGCATCTGGCGCCCGCGCTGGTCCACCCCGACGGAACCGTCACCTTCCCGGACGTGCCGGCCGGTCCGCCTCTGGGCCTCGGCGGCATGCCGTTCCAGACCGCGGAGCTGTGCCTCGCGGAGGGAACTCAGCTCGTCCTGTACACCGACGGCCTGATCGAGGACCGCAAGCGCGACCTGGACGTGGGAATGGAACTGCTGCGGGATGCGCTGGCGGGCCACCCCGGCCGGCCGCCCGAGGAGACCTGCCAGGACGTGCTGGACAGCCTGCTCCCCGGGCGTCCCAAGGACGACGTCGCCCTGCTCGTCGCCCGCACGAGAGAACTGCCTCCCGACCGGATCTCCGACTGGGATGTACCACCGGACCCGGCCGCCGTCGCGGGTATGCGCGACGCTGTTTCCCAGAAGCTCGAAACGTGGGGCCTTTCAGAGTTCGGTTTCACCATGGAGCTCATTCTGAGCGAGCTGGTCACCAACGCCATCCGCTACGGCGCCGGGCCGATCCACGTGCGGTTGATCCGCGACCGCGCGCTGATCTGCGAGGTGGCCGACAGCAGCAGCACCTCACCACATCTGCGGTACGCCGCGACGACGGACGAGGGAGGCCGGGGCCTGTTCCTGGTGTCACAGATGGCTGATCGCTGGGGCACCCGTTACACCCCGCATGGCAAGGTGATCTGGGCCGAACAAGCCCTGCCCGAGGTCACACAGCAGCCCGCCCCGAGTCCGGCTGACGCAGACACGCCTCTGGACGACGAGGCAGCCGACCCGTCAAGCCCGACGTGAAGGCGGCGGCAATCAGGCGGATTCGTCGACGACAGGCGCTCCGCGTGAGCGGGGTGACTCGGTGCACCGATCCGAGACCCATGGCTCCCACCGGTCCAGCGCGCCCGACATTCGACGAATGCATCCGCCAGGGTGTGCAGCCACAGCCGCGCGGACGCCCGCCGCAGCAGGGTGCCCCGGGATCCGCCGGACGCGGTCCAGAGTGTCGGCCGGCTCCGGCAGCGGTGCGATGGACGCGTCGACGCGTCGACGGCCGACGGGTGGCCTACTGGGGCCGGCTCGCGGAGGCGTCGGCATCATCGTGCAGGGCGATGCGGACGGAGATGCGTTTGCCGACCGGCTCCCGATACGCCTCGAAACTCTCGGCGACTGCCATGACGATCTCCAGACCGTGCTGGCCGATGCGGCCGGCATCGGCGGCCCGGGCCACCGGGAGCGCCGGGTCGGAGTCCCACACCACGACCTCCACCCACTCACCCGCAATGCCCAAATGCATCAGCACCGGGCCCGGAGCGTACTTGCGGGCGTTCGTGACCAGCTCGCTCACGACCAGTTGCGTCAGTTCCATCGCGCGCTGCGACACCGGCACTCCGTACCGGCCCTGCGCCTGGGAGAGGAAGCTGACGGCCAGGTGACGGGCCTGCGCGATCGTCGCACCGCCGCCCTCCAGGGCCACCGTGGTCTGCACCTGGGAACGTCCGTCCTGGGCGTTGCCGTCCTCGCCCAGCGGGTCCACTTCCCTTATCAATCCCGTCGCCCTCGTTTCACAGGCCCGCGCCCACCCAGGGGCGGCCGGTTGACTCCCCCCCCCCCCGCGTACGATGACGCCAGAACGCGCGTCGCCGGCTCCACCATCCACAGATTTCACCCACACGGTACGGGCAGCCCTTGGGTCCACGAACAAGGCGTGCCAGGATCACAGGCATGGCTGAGCAAGCAATGACGGGGACCGAACGGACCGGGCAACTGGGCCATCTGTCGGTCACGACCACCGTCGACGACGGAATCCGCGTAGTCGCCGTGACCGGGGAGATCGATCAGCAGACCAGCCAACCGCTGCAGCAGGCCCTCAACGCCACCACACCTGCCCCCTCCCGCGTGGTGGTCGACATGGGCAGCGTCAGCTTCATGGACTCCACCGGCATCAACATCTTCATCGCCGCCCACCGCAGCCTTGCCGCAGACGGAGGCTGGCTCCGCCTGGCCGCCCTCACCGAACCCGTTCAGCGCGTCGTCCGGCTCGTCGGCGTAGACACTTTCATCGACTGCCACCTCACCGTCGAACAGGCCCTGAACGGAAGGCACCCGCACCCGCAGTGATCCGTCAGGAGGGCGCGCCTCCCGCATCCGGCGCAGCTAGGGCAAATGAGCAGCAGAGTGCCCTGCTATCGTGCGCCGATGTCAGCGATCAAGAAGTTCCAAGTCACCTTTGACTGCGCAGAACCCGAGCGCCTCGCTCGTTTCTGGTGCGAGGTGTTGGGGTACGTCATACCGCCGCCACCGGGGGGGTTTGCCACTTGGGACGATTTCAAGCGTTCGCAGCCACCTGAGCAGCGGGATTCATGGTTCGTCTGCAGTGATCCCTCAGGTGTGGGCCCGCGCCTGTACTTTCAGCGCGTCCCCGAAGAGAAGGCCGTCAAGAACCGGCTGCATCTCGATGTGAGGGTCGGCACCGGGCTCGTGGGTGAAGAGCGCCTTGCCGCGCTTGAGGCCGAATGCGCCCGACTGGTCCCGCTCGGCGCGGTACACGTGCGAACACTGTATGACGGCAATGATGCGTGCATCCCGATGCTGGACATCGAGGGCAACGAGTTCTGTATCGACTGAACGTTCCTCCGAGCCGGAGAGGCGGGGAGCGGCCTCCCCTGGACCTCTGGTCTCGTATGGGGCGGGAGTTACCTCGTAAGGGCGATGTTGGGCAGCGGGGCGATGCCGCGCATGGCAGTGCGAACGTAGGGCGTCCTGGCGGGGATCGCCGATCGCACCCGGCGACGGCGCGCGGTGGTCTCGACCGAAGCGCCAGAATGCCCGTCCGGCCGGGCCGTGTTCGCGCAGGAGGTCCAGCGTGGTCGCCACGCTCGGGATGCAGCGGTCGTAGGACTCAGGTGGCGCGATCAGGCGATCCCGGTGCCGCGCAGCAGCAGCAACGCCACGTCCACCCCCGCCACGGCGACCGCTGCCGCGAAAGCCGCTCGCTCCCAGCGGCGTCCCAGCACCGTGCCCGCCACCGCGATCAGGCCGGCCACCGCGAGCGCTGCAATTCCCCAGCTGCCGGGTGGTCCGGCGGGCCCCAGTGCCAGCACCGCGGACGCGGCCACCAGCGGCACCGGCAGCAGCAGCCGCGCGCCGTCCGGGCCCAGCCGGTGCGGCCAGCCCCGTACGCCCGTCGCCAGATCCCCGCGGATGTCCGGCAGCACATCGCCCAGATGCGCGCCGACTCCCAGCAACGCCCCGGCGGTGACGACCCACCAGGCCGGCCATGGCTGGCCCGGCAGCCCCAGTGCCACGAACGCCGGGAGCGCGGCGAACCCCACCGCGTACGGCACCCAGGACCACGCTGTTGCCTTGAGTCGCAGGTCGTACGCCCACGCCGCCGCCACCCCGGTCAGGTGAACGGCGCCCGCCCACAGCCCACAGGCGAACGACAGCGGCACGCACAGCGCCAGCGCGGCATACGCGGCCACCCACACCTCCGTCACGCCGACCGTGCCGTCGACAACGGGTTTGCCCCGACGGCCGGCGGCGATGTCCCGGCGCGCGTCGTACGCGTCGTTGCACCAGCCGACGGACAACTGCCCGGTCAGCACAGCGGCGGCGGTCAGGAGACAACGCGCGGCGCCCTGGCCGGCGGTGACGGCGAGGGCGGCCATCAGGGCGGTGACCGCCGCGACAGGCCCGGGGTGGCACGATCCGGCCAGGCCGCCCACCCGGCCGGACCAACTCGCGGCCGGGCCGCCGACCGTCGACTGCTCGGGAGTGCCCACCCGGCCGATCGTAGGCGTCCCGGCCCCACCTGGCTGGAGCACGCGCCCTCGTGGCGAGCGGCCGGACGGCCGGACGGGCGATCCATGGTGATGAAGGGCCGGTCCGGGGAAAGGGTGGGAAGCAACTCACCCCAGTCGGTCACTGGACGGGAACCACATGACGCGGATCGTCGCCGTTCACGGTGCCCTCGCACCGCACCGTCGCACCCAGCCCGAGATCACCGACATGGTGGCCCGTACCTGTCTGCCGGAGGGCAGCGACCGCCGGGTCCTGGACCGGCTGCACCGCAGCGTGAAAGTCAGTTCGCGTCACATGACCCTGCCGCTCGAGCGATACGGAGAACTGGACGGATTCGGCGCCGCCAACGACGTCTTCATCGCCGCCGCCACCGACCTGGGCGCCAAGGCCGTCCGAGGCGCTCTGCGCATGGCCGGCCTGACCGCCGCCGACGTGGACCTGCTGATCTTCACCTCCGTCACCGGCATCGCCACCCCCTCGATCGACGCACGGCTGGCCGGCCGCCTCGGACTGCGGCCGGACGTCAAACGGCTCCCCCTGTTCGGCCTGGGCTGTGCCGGCGGCGCCGCCGGCCTGGCCCGTATGCACGACTACCTGCTGGGCCGTCCGGGCCAGGTGGCGGTGCTGCTGTCGGTCGAACTGTGCTCGCTCACCTTCCAGCGAAACGACGCCTCCATGGCCAACCTGGTCGCCACGGGGCTGTTCGGCGACGGCGCCGCCGCGGTCGTCGCGTACGGCGGGGAGCGCCCGGGCCGCCCGGGCCGCCCGGAAGAGACCGCCGGCCCGACGATCGTGGACTCCCGCAGTCACCTGTATCCGGACACCGGGCGCGTCATGGGCTGGGACATCAAGAGCACCGGCTTCCAGGTCATCCTCGACCCGACGGTCCCCGATGTGGTGCGCCGTTACCTCGCCGATGACGTCGAGGGGTTCCTCGGCGACCACGGGATCAAGCCGAAGGACGTGACCGCCTGGGTGTGCCACCCGGGCGGCCCCAAGGTCCTTCAGGCCGTGACCGAGGCCCTCGACCTGCCCGAGGAGGCACTCGATGTGACCTGGCGTCACCTGGCCGACGTGGGCAACCTGTCCTCGTCGTCAGTGCTCCACGTACTGCGCGACACCCTGGCGCAACGCCGCCCGCCGCCCGGAACGCCGGGCCTGCTGCTGGCGATGGGGCCCGGCTTCGCCTGCGAACTCGTCCTGTTGCGCTGGTAGTTCGGACGTCGAAGGACACGCAAGACACGAAGGACACGAGGAACACGAGGGACACGAAGGACACGAAGGACACATGATCTGGTACGGACTGCTGGTGGCCGCCGTCGCCGCCGAGCGCGTCGCCGAACTCGTCGTCGCCCGCCGCAACGAACGCTGGACCACCGCCCGCGGCGCGACCGAGACCGGGCAGGGCCACTACCCGGCCATGGTCGCCCTCCACACCAGCCTGCTGATCGCCTGCCCGACCGAGGTATGGCTGGCCGACCGGCCCTTCCTACCCGCCCTGGCCTGGCCCATGCTGGCCGTGCTCGCGGGCGCCCAGGCACTGCGGTGGTGGTGCATCCACACCCTGGGCCCTCGATGGAACACCCGGGTGATCGTCGTACCCGGTCTACCGCTGGTGGCGGGCGGCCCCTACCGGTGGCGGTGGCTGCGGCATCCGAACTACGTGGCCGTCGTCGCCGAGGGCGTGGCGCTGCCCCTCGTCCACACCGCCTGGGCCACCGCCGCCGCGTTCACGGCACTCAACGCCGCCCTGCTCACCGTGCGCATCCGCTGCGAGAACCGGGCACTGGCCACCGCGACCACGGCCGCGTCGGCATGATCGACGTACTGGTGGCCGGCGGCGGCCCCGCCGGACTGGCTGCCGCCATCCACGCCGCACTCGCCGGACTGGAGGCCGCCGTCGTCGAACCCCGGACCACTCCTGTGGACAAGGCTTGCGGAGAAGGAGTCATGCCCGGCGGAGTCGCCGCGCTGCGAGCACTGGGCGTCGAGGTCACCGGCCGCGAACTGCGCGGCATCCGCTACGTGGACGGCACCACCCGCGCCGAAGCGTCCTTCCGTGGCCGCAGTGGGCTGGGGATCCGCCGTACGACGCTGCACTCCGCACTGCACCAGCGCGCGCTCGACCTCGGCGTGCGGATACTGCCGGGCAAGGTCGGCGAAGTGCGCCAGAGCGCGGACACGGTCACCGCCGCGGGCACCACAGCCCGTTGGCTGATCGCCGCCGACGGCCTGCACTCCCCGGTGCGCCGCGGCCTGGGGCTGGAACTGCCGGCCCGCCCGCACGGCCGCTACGGACTGCGCCGCCACTACCGCGTCGAACCGTGGACGGACTACGTGGAGGTCCACTGGTCCCGGCACGGCGAGGCCTACGTGACACCGATCGGCCACGACCTGGTGGGCGTCGCGGTCCTCAGCCGCAGCCGTCGGGGCTACGACGCACACCTGGCCGACTTCCCGACCCTCACCGCGTCGCTGCGCGGCCCGGCCGCGACGGAGGTACGCGGCGCCGGACCACTGCGGCAGCGCGTGCGGCACAGAACCGCCGGCCGTGTCCTGCTCGTCGGCGACGCCGCGGGCTACGTGGACGCCCTCACGGGCGAAGGCATCGCCCTCGCAGTGGCAACCGCCGGGGCCGCCGTCCGTTGCCTGGCCGCCGGACAACCGGCGGCATACGAGCGCGCCTGGAATCGGCTGACCCGGCGCCACCGGCTGCTGACCGGGGCCCTGTTGGCCGCGAGCCGTCGTCCTGGCACCGCCCGTCTCATCGTCCCTGCGGCGTCCCGGATGCCCCCGGTGTTCTCGGCCGCGGTCCGCGCACTGCAGTAGTGGCATGGCCCGGTGATGGGCTGTCTCTCCGGTCCGGTTGCGCCTACCGCTTACCGGTCCGCTTCGTCCTCCTCATCCTCCTCTTCGTACTCGTCTTCCTCTTCGTCTCCGTCCTCCAGTTCGTCTTCGTCTTCCTCTTCCTCCTCGTCCTCGTACCGGGCGTCGCCGTCGTCCACCTCACCCTCTTCGGGCTCGTCCTCCTCGGCGTCGTCCTCAAGACCTTCTTCGTGCGAACGGACCACTTCGCCGTCGCGGATCTCGCCGCGCCAGCCCTCCAGGTCCTCGTCATCGGAAAGCGTGACGTACCGCATGAAGTGCTTGAGGTCGAGTCGCAGGCGACGTCCCTGCGCGCGCCAGATGTTGCCGGTCTTCTCGAAGAAGCCGGACGGGTAGTACTCGACCACGATGACGACGCGCGTGAGGTTCGGAGTGAGTTCGTGGAAGCTGACGGCACCGCGCGTGGTGCCCTTGGCGCCCTCGGAGTTCCAGACGATGCGCTCGTCGGGAATCTGCTCCTGCACGGTGGCTTTCCAACTACGGCTGGAAAAGGCGATCTTGGCCTTCCAGCCGCTCTCGATCTCGTCCGACTGAGAGACGCTCTGGACACCCTTGGCGAAGGAGCTGAACTCCTCGAGCTGGGTCCAGTGGTCATACACGGTGCGCAGTGGTTTACCGACGTCGATGACCTCGACGATGTTCGTGACCTTCCCGCTCCCCGCCTTGCCGCCGCCGCCCCCGAAGGCTCCCTTGACGGTGTCGACCACCTTGTCCTTCACGTTTCCTGCCTTCTCGCTGAGGAACGCCTTGACCGGTGACTCCCCACCGCCCAGTACGCGCTTGCCGACGTTGAGCAACGTGCCGTTGCCGTCGCCGACCTCTCCCAGGCCCTGAGCGAGATCACTGATCTTGTCTCCGGCCTTGTCCGCCATCCGCTGGCCCTGTGCTGCGGCGAACGCGGACAGCTGCTCCTTGAGCTGGTCCATACCGGAGGTTCCAGTCGGAGTGGTCTTCTCCTCCGCCTTGGCCATGGCCTACCTCCTACGGCTGCCGCGAGTGGGTGTCTTGCCGGCGGCGGCCTTCTTCCCCGTCGACTTCGACGCGGCAGCCTTCTTCCCCGTCGGCTTCGACGCGGCGGCCTTCTTCCCCGTCGGCTTCGACGCGGCGGCCTTCTTCCCAGCGGGAGCCTTCTTCCCTGGAGGTGTTTTGGCTCCGGACCGCTTTGCGGGAGTCTTCTTCTTCGCTCGGCTGCGAGGGGGCGGTGTCTCTTCCGGCTCTTCCTCTTCCTCCGGCTCCTCTTCCTCCGGCTCCTCTTCCTCTGCTGCCTCTTCCTCGTCGTCCGGTTCCCCTTCGTCGAGCGGCTCTTCTTCCTCGTCGTCGAGCTTGTCCCCAGGAGCGCTGATGCGCTGCTGCAACGAGTCGGCCAGCGCTCCCAGCTGGCGGTCGGCGGTGGCGGACAGCGCGGCGCGGGCGGAGTCCATCAGCTCTCCGCGGACCTGGTCCAGCAGTTGGGCGGCCTGAGGGCTCTCGGCCGCCATGCGCAGCGCTCGGTTGACCAACTCTTTGGGACTCAGTAGTCCTTGGCCGGCGAGCACGGAGGCGACTCCGATGGCGAGTTTGCCCTTCTTGGTACGGCCCAGCACGTATCCGGCCGCGAGGGCTGCGGCCAGAGTGGCTTTTGTTTCGGTTTCCATAAATGGCCTCAAGTCAAGTCAGCGGAATCAGGCTGCTCGGTCGCGCGCGGCCACGCCGCCCGGCCCCAGCGCCTGCCTTCGCCCCCAGCTCCCCAGCGCCTGCCTTCGCCCCAGCGCCCCGTCTCGGAGGCTGCGCCCCTCTCTCCAGCCTCCTCCCACATTTGCGAGCGCGCATCTCCCCAGAGATCCAGCACGCGCCGCCCGTGTCAGTACGGACACGCTGCGGAGCGGGGCTGCCCCTCGGCTTGTACTGGGACCCGTGGCGGGTCGGCGTCAGCTTGCGGAGTCGAGCCGACGGAGCGCATTCCCCCAGCGGGGCCAGTGCGCACAGCGAACGGGGCGGGTCATGCCGGAGGTGTCCAGTCGGGCACGCCAGACCGGGAGGTCCTTACGCGACCGGCCCGGGCGACGCGGTGGCCACCGAGGCTCTTGAGGCCTTGTTCAGTGATCTGCCTGGGCACAGATGAACCCTGGGACTCTTCGCAGAGTCCCAGGGTCGTGTTCCTCAGAACAGGCGTTGGATCAGACGAGCGGGCCGGCGGGGCCGTAGTACGTGCCCAGGTCGTGACGGTAGCGGTCGTCGCCGAGGTGCTTCTCGCGGTCGAACTCGGGAGCATCCTTGATCTGTTGCTTGGTGCGGTCGACGAAGACCTTCTGCTCCTCCAGGTCGATACTGACTACCGTGCTCGCCGGGAGCAGAACCTCCTTGCCGAAGATCCACACACCGGTGTCCACCACCAGATAGGCGTCACCGATCTCGTCGGAGTGCTTGTCGACCTTGCCGATGCTGCCGTCCGTCGCCTCGACCTTGTAGCCGGTGAGGTCGGCGTCCGTCAGCCGCGCCGTCGGCTTGTAGCTCCACACATTTTCAGTCACGCGAAAAACAACTCCTCCGGTAAACAGAGGACAGCAGGGTCCCCCGCTGTTCCTCCGGTTTGCGGGTGCCCTGCGTTCGGGGTTCCACGCCCAAAATCAAGCCAGGTTCTCTGATTCTTGCGCGGGAAATTCTCAACCCGGCATCGGGAACCTGCGGAGGCTCCTGCTCTACCGAGACCGCTCGCCTACCAGCGATATCAGCGGTCACTCCCACCCATCGGGCGAGCCGCGAACCCGACCGGCCACGGCGACCGCGATCCACCGCAGAAATTTCAGCACGAATCCCGCGACAAAAGGATCAGGGCCGGCTAGAGAACAAGAATGAGGGGAATCGGGATTTTAGCCTCCGAACCACTGCCTGCCCAGCAAATCTCCCCCTAAGCGCCGGAATTTACAATCCGCCGGCGTACACACGCGGAGAGGGCACCCGCCCTGGTTACTGCGCTTGGATATTCGGCTGGAAACAGGGTTCACCCCGGTGCGATGGGGCGGCGGTGCGGCGGGCGCGGGATTCGGTGGCGCCGTCGGTGTAGCGGAGCAGGGTGTCGCCGGCGGCGCGGCGGATCAGGGCCGGAAGGTGGCCCGCCGTGCGCAGACGGCCCGCGATGCTGCCGGGGGCGGAGTTGAGGTGCCCCAGGATGGCGGCATGTGAGAGATGGCGGGTGGCCTCGGCCCGCAGGATATAGCGGGCCAGTGCGGTGACCTTGGCTGCTTCTGTGCCCCGCGACAGCTAAGCGAGTGCGCGCAGGCAATGCGCATCTCGTCCAATCTGCGATCTTCGCAACGACCCGGTCGGCGACTGTGATCGTGCCGCGCTCCCCGCGGGGATGCCGGGACGCCGATCTGTGTTCACCGGTCACTGCCGCCAGTCTCCCCGAGCCCGTCGCCGGTCATCGCGGATCCGATCCTGTCGGTCTCGGCGGCGGACGAAGTCGCCCGGTCCCAGATCGCCTTCCATGAGCCGCCCGACCACGAGACCGACGACACCCAGCCCCAGCACCAGCAGAAAGGCCCAGAAGTCACCGAAATACGCGGCGAAACCCAGGGTCATTCCGGCTATCAAGCCCACCACGGCCCTGCTCATCACGCGCCCCCTTAGTCAAGCGAGCTGCTCCGCCCCGGCTACCGGATCCGCTGCCGCTCTTCCCTCTCGTCCTCCTCGTCCTCCTCGTCGGGCAGCTTCACGTCACTGACCGTGATGTTGACTTCCACAACCTCCCGGCCTGCCATCCGCTCCACGGCAGAGATCACGTTCTCCCGCACCGCACCGGCCACGTCCGTGATCGAGACGCCGTAGTCGACGACGATCTCCAGATCGATGGCCGCCTGCAGTTCTCCGACCTCGACACTGACGCCACGTGTGACGGACTTGCCACTACCGGCGCCAGGCATCCGCTCCCGCATGGATCCCATCGAGCGTGCGAATCCGCTCCCCAGAGCATGGACGCCGAGCACGTCCCGTGCCGCCATTCCGGCGATCTTCTCCACCACCACATCGGCGATGTCCGTCCGGCCACGAGAGCCGGGCGCTCCGCCATACTTTGCGCCGGCGTTCTCAGTCATCGGCCAATCCTCCTGTCAGAGGCGCACCTGGCACTCACTATTCAGATTACTGGCGCTTTAGCACCTTTGCCCGAATAGTTCACCGCGGGTACCAGCTCGGCCTGGGCCGGCTGCTCCCGCTCGGCGGGCCGGACGACGGGACATGGATCACCGAAAAGGCGGCCGTCCGGGCCCTCGGGTGTGCATCCCTCAGGCAACCGCTGCCCGAGACCGCCGAGCGGTTGAGGAGCACACTGCTCAATGCGGCCGCCGAAGAGCTCGGCCTGGCCGCCTTGACATCTGGTCCACGCGTCACGGATCTCCACGAAAGCCCGGGGCGCAGACGTGATGTCGGGGAACGCAACGAGAGCCGTGAGGTCGGAGCCGGAAGCGGCGGCCGCGCGAAGCTTGCCCGGGTTGAAGGAATCAGGATTCATGCAAGGGCCCGTCGGCAAGCTCGCGGACGTCGCGACGGGTGTTCCGGGCGTCGCGACGCCTCACCGCCGTGCCGGGAAGCCGCTCGGTCAGGTGGCGGACCATGACGATCCACCCGGCCGACACATCGAGGTCCGCCTCGCGGTCGCCCTCCACGGACACGATCCACTGGAAGCCGTGAGGTAGCGGGCGAACCCCCAGGAACTGGCGGAGCCGCCGTGGCGCAGGCCCATCTGCTTGCCGTCATTCAATCGCGGCGCTTGACGGCGAACCCAGTCGTTCAGGCTTCCTTGTCAGCGAACCTGGTCCTTCTTCGGCGCGATGCCTTTGATCCTGGTCGGACTTCCGTCCGGGGTGAACGAGCGGTGGAAGGTGAAGGCGTGCGGCGCGGAGCCGTGGTCGTGGAGGTGTTCCAGCCTGGAAACCCCGTCCTGCCAGGTGGGTATCACGCCGGCGGAGACCCACCAGCACACGTAATTCGGCTGTCCTGCCCTCTCGAACCAGTCGTAACGCCTGTTCAGCGCGTCACGATGCAGACCGGTGTAGACGGCGTCGAAGGCAGGGCACAGGTCGGTCCAGAGTGAGAGGGTCGCGGCCAGGGCGGTGGTTTCCACAGTACGGCCCTTGCTGTACCAAGTCGGTACGGCGAACTCTCCCCACGCACCCCAGTCCGCCTCGAAGAGCATGCCCCGGTCACCGTCTGCTGTTTCAGCACGCGCGAGGTATCCGGGGTGCTGACTGATCTTCCGGTAGACGGCCTCACCAATGTCGTAGAACTCGCGCGTGAGAGGTGCGGGATCGGCGAGAGGTGACTTCAGGACGCCGAATGTGTACAGCGCAAGATGGGGCATGCGTCTCTCCCTGGTTGAGACTGCCTGGTGCGGACCCGGTTCGGTGGCTTACGCATGGGGGCGAGGGTTCGTGGGGCATGGCCAACTCATGCCGTCGCAGGTGGCGTGGCCTGAAGGAACTCCTGCGCGACCGTGGGCGATCGCCGAAGACCAGGTGAAGGTAGCTGTCTCTGCGGACCATGTCGAAGTTGCGTTTTTCCTGCCCAAGTGGCCTCCTGCACCGGTCATTTCGGAGCCTGGGGCGCTGACGGGCCGCCAGCGCGCTGCGGACCGTCGTCGCGGTCAGGCTGCGGGTTACCAGTGATCCACTTCGGCCGATCGGTTCGCCGCCCGCCATGCCCGTCGGCACCCCCTGTCCGATAGCCCCGAGTGCCGCCGAACGCGTGCGGTTGAAGAAGATGGCTTACGGCCACGAGACCGAGCACCGACTGCGGGTGGGTACACAGGTGGTGCTCCTGCATGCCGCGCGTGGACACTCCAACGCGAACGGCGGCGTCAAGTCGGTCTCGGACGCCCTGCACGTAGGCACCTGAGCCGGTGACCACGCATGACAGACACGACAATCCCCGACGTGCTCGTCCAGGCACTCCTGCCGGCCGACGGACGGATCGCCCGTGTTCACCACCCTGGTCGGCACACGGGCCAGTTGTTCAGTTGGCGCCGTCGGGGCGGAGGAGCAGGTCCAGAAGCCCGGGGAAGCGCGCATCGAACTCCTGGCGACGCAGTCGGTTGACCCGCTTGGGCCCCTCGTCACGCTGTTCGACCAGTCCGGCACTGCGCAAGACCGAGAAGTGGTGACTGAGTGCCGCTTTGCCGACGGGCACGGCGAAGCTGCCACAGCTGCGCGTCCAGTCGGCGGACCCTGCCAATTCGCGGATCAGCTGGATACGTACGGGGTCGGCGAGCGCGGACAGCGCGGTCAGGACGGAGACCTCCTCGGGATCCGTGTGCACCGGTGCCGCACGGTGGCTCCTGCCGACAGCCTGGTTCGACATGCCCCTCTCCCCGCCATGCGCATCCTCGCTGGGTCACCTCACGGAGGGTCCCAGCTGCTTGCCCAGTGTTCGATCCGTATCTTACAGTGCCAGTGTTCGCTTTCCATTGAACACTTCACTGAGGGGCGTGTTCCGCTTATGCGTGCAGTCGAGTTCCAGGAGTACGGCGATCCCGAGGTGCTGCAGCTCGTGACCGCCGAAACCCCCCAGCCCGGGCCAGGCCAGGTCACCATCGACGCTGCCTACGTGGGCGTGAACTTCGCGGACCTCAAGGCGCGCGCGGAAGGGTACCGGGTGGACTCGCTGCCCTTCCGCCCCGGCCTGGAAGTCTCCGGACGGATCCGGGCCGTCGGCCCCGGTGTCGAGGAACTGCACCCGGGCCAGGAGGTCGCCGCCCTCGTCAACACCGGCGCCTACGCGGAGGTCGTGGTCGCCGAGACCACCACCGTCTTCCCACTGCCCGAGGGCCTGGACCTGCGGACCGCGGCCGCGCTGCCCACCGTGCTTCCGACCGCACACGCCCTGCTCCACGAAGTGGGTCGACTGCGCGCTGGAGAGAGCGTGTTGGTGCACGGCGCCGCAGGAGGCATCGGCACGGTGGCGGGGCAGCTGGCTCGAGCGGCGGGCGCCGATGCCGTGTACGGCGTGGTCTCCTCCACGGCCAAGGCCGGCCACGCCCTCAAGCACGGCTACGACGAGGTGTTCACCACCGAAACCTTCTCCGACGACGTCCGCCGCGCCACCGGGGGCAGGGGCGTCGACCTGATCCTCGACCCGGTGGGCGGCGACACCCTTCGCCGCGGCCTCGACACGCTGGCCGTCTTCGGGCGCCTCGTGTCCTTCGGCAACGCGAGCGGGGCGGAGCCGTGGCACGTCGGGCAGCCCGAGCTCTACGCACGGGGCCGTTCCGTCGGGGGCTTCTCCATCCTCGCTCTCGCGCAGTCGGCGCCCGAGGCACTGCGATCGCTCACCGAGCGTGCCTTTCGTACGGTCACCGACGGCCGTGTGAGCCTTCCGGTCACCGCGGAGTTCCCCCTGTCGGAAGCGGCCGAGGCCCACCGGCTCATGGGCGGGCGCACGTCCACGGGCAAGTTGCTGCTGCGTATCGCCGACTGATCACGTCGGCTCCGGAAACGGTCCGGACCGAACCAGCCGGCCCGACCGCGCCTTGCAAGATCATGCGTCAGACATGGATCGGGGTAAGACCCGGGTAGATCCTCTGCCAGCCATAGCGGGGGCTGCGGAAGTGCCAGTGGATGAACGCCTGCATGTAGCGGTCGAGATGACGGGCGTTGCTCGTCGTCGGCCAGGGCCAGAACACGGCGGTAGGCCGTCAGACCGCTTTCGAGGATCTCGCGGTAGACAGCGAGGTAGGACAGGTTCTCCTTGACCGAGCGGCGGTAGATCCTGCCGGCCACGAAGTCCCCGCCGTGCACCGCCTCCTTGTAGAAGGACAGGACATCGTTGATGTCGTTGAGGAACGTGACACAGGGACTCAGGGCCGCCGACCAGGACGCGCGCTGGGAGCATGCCGCACGAGCTGGCGCAGAGGACGCCGGCACGCCGACCGCGTAGCGCCCAGGACAGCCGCACTGCCCCGCATCGGTCGGGCCGGGGTCACCGACGGCCACGTCGGCATGCGGGTCCGGGCAGACTCCCGAAGTCAACGGCATCGGTCAGGACGCCGGACCTGGCCATGGCTCCCGAACCCGTCGACGAACGACTCCCCCTTCGCACGTGCATGGCCCCCCGCGGGAATTCGTCGAACTCACCGCTCACACCACCGGCGGGCCCTTCGAACTCGTCGACGGCTGAGGTCCCACACTCGGGGGATGAGAGAACTCAAGGGTGTGGATGCCGGGACGCCGCATGCGCAGTTTCTGGCCACGGAGCACTGGAGTCTGCTGGCGACGCGGAGCATGACGTGGCAGGAGATCTTCAGCCGGACCGGGACGTATCTGACGGTGCTGTCGGCCGCGGTGGTGGCGCTCTCGCTGGTGGCCAACGCGGCGGGGTTCGGGTCCGAGTTCACGACGTTCGCGTTGCTGGTGCTGCCGGTCGTCCTGCTCGTCGGGTTCGGGACGTACTTCCGGCTGATCGAGGCGGACATCGAGGACACCTGGCTGATCATCGGCATGAACCGGCTGCGGCACGCGTACGTCGAGCTCGCACCGGAGCTCGAGCCGTACCTCATCGCGAGCCACCACGACGACCCACCGGGGATCTGGACGACTTACAGCTTCCGCCGCCATATCGGGGTGACGCACTGGCTGTCCGGCTCACCTGTTGTCGTCGGCCTCATCAACTCCTTCGTCACCGCCGTTCTGGCCGCGGTGGCCTGCGAGGCAGCCGACGCCGGGGACACCCTGCAGCCCCTGGTCGCCTCCGCCACTGGCATCGTGACCGCGGTCGTCCTCGGGTTCCTCGGCCTGCGCAAGGTGCACGAGGTATCCCGCAGCTACAAGCCGCGCTTCCCCAGCGACGAAGCACGACAGTCTGCGGATTGAGGCGGCCGGAGCCCTGGTCGTCGGCCGTATGGCACTCACGGCGGTGCGCGAAGCGACGGCAACGCGCGGTGCTGACGCGAAGGCGAGGCCCACATGGCGATCCGGCCGAATGGGCCCGCCGGTCGCGCCCGGTCCCCGCACTCCTGCCCGACTCCTGTACACATGACTGACAAGAAGCTGTCACACACGGACCGGAATGCGGGTTCGGCCGGGGCCCGTTGTGACTGGCATGACTGTTGGAGTAGTGCTCAACGCGTCCGACGCAGGGAACCAGGTCGACGCCACCGTGCAGTTGGTCCAGGAGGCCGCGGCCGCTGGTCTGCGGTCGGCCTGGTTCGGGCAGACCTTCGGCGCGGACTCACCACAGCTCGCGGCGATCGTCGGGCGCGCGGTGCCCGGACTGCAGGTGGGCAGCTCCGCGATCCCCGTCTTCGGCCGTCACCCACTGATCGTCTCCAGCCAGGCCCAGACCGCCCAGGCGGCGACCCACGGCCGCTACCACCTCGGGCTGGCCCTGGGTACGAAACTGCTGACGGAGACCGGCTTCGGCCTGCCCTTCGAGCGCCCCATCGCCCGTCTGCGTGAATTCCTCACCGCACTAAGGCAGCTGACACGGACCGGCACGGCCGACTTCCATGGCGAGCTGCTCACTGCCGCCACCCCGATTCCGGCGCGCGTACCGGGCGCCGAGAGCGGCGTCCCCGTACTGGTAGCCGCAATGGGGCCTCAGGCGCTGCGGGTCAGCGGGGAGCTGGCGGACGGGATCCTGCCCTACCTGGCGGGACCGCGCGCCCTGGCGGAGCACATCGTTCCCGCCCTCACCGCCGCTGCCGAGGCCGCCGGCCGGCCCACGCCCAGGATCGTGGCCCTGGTGCATGGCGTGGTCACGGACGACGTGGATGCGGTACGGGCGAGGGCCACCGAGAACCTCGCGTTCTACGAGCAGATCCCGTCCTACGCAAGGGTCATCGAACTCTCCGGCGGCCGACGGGCCGCCGACCTGGCCGTGATCGGCGACGAGAAGGCGGTGGAAACCGAGGTACGGCGTTACCGCGACGCCGGTGCCACCGAGGTCGTGTTCTCGGGCACCGAGATCGCGGGAGAAGCGGACCGCCGGCGCACCTGGGCACTCCTCGGCGAACTGGCCGGCTGAGTACGCCCGTCGGGCCGACGGCCCGACATCTTTCCCGTACCCCCGTGCGAGGCAGAACCTCGCGTGACGAAGGAGAACACATGACCACCGAGGCGACCGCAAAGGACATCCATGCCTTCACCGAGGACTGGCTGGAGTGGCACCGCACCCAAGAGGCCCGGCTCGCCGACCCGCACGGGTTCTTGGCAATCACCGGTCTGCACTGGCTCGACGACCGGCCGCAGCGCTTCCCCGACGCACCCGGCGCGTGGCACACCGGCCCCGACGGGGTCGTCGTGCATCTCGACGACGGCGAGGAGCTGGTCGTCGACGGAACGCCGGCGCGGGGAGAACACCGCTTCGGTGTCCTCCCCGAGCGCGGCGGCGTCGACGCGGTCTGGGGAGACGCCGTCATCGAGGTCGCCAAACGGGGCGGCAACGACATCGTGCGCCCCCGGCACCCGGACGCGCCACTGGTCACGGCCTTCACGGGCACACCGGTCTACGCCCCCGACCCGCGCTGGGCCGTGACGGGCCGGTACGTCCCCTTCGACGAGCCGCGCCCGACCACCGTGGGCGCCGCCGTCGAGGGCCTTGAGCACGTGTACGACGCTCCGGGCAGGATCGAGTTCGAGGTGGGCGGGCGCCGGCTGTCCCTCACCGCCTTCCCCGGCCGTGGTGCGGGCGCGCTGACGGTGCTGTTCACCGACGCGACCTCCGGGGTCACCACCTACGCCGCGAACCGGGCCCTGGCCGTCGAGCCGCCCGCCGTCGACGGCACGGTCGTCCTGGACTTCAACCGCGCCACGAACCTGCCGTGCGCCTACACGGACCTGGCCACCTGCCCGCTGCCACCGGCCGAGAACCGGCTGCCGGTGGCAATCGAGGCGGGTCAGAAGATTCCCCGCGAGCGCGGCGGATCATGAGCCGGCCGGCGGGCCGGCCGCGGTGACAGTGGCCGGCCGAGAGCCCGGGTCAGTCCCCTCTAGCGGGTGTGAGGGGACTGCTGCGTGGCGGCGGTGCATTCCGCGTCCTGAGCCGCCATGACCTCGTCGCCGTGCTCGAAAGCCCAGGCCCCGACGGCGTCGATGGGGACCAGCAAGGTCCGTCCCAGAGCGGTGAGTTGGTACTCGACCCGAGGTGGTGCCCCGGGATGGGCGTGCCGTGCCACCAGGCCGTTGAACTGCAGGCGCCGCAGCGTCTCGTTGAGGACCTTGGAGCTGATGCCCCCGATCCGCTCCCGCAGTTCGACGGGGCGCCTTGGGCCGTCGCGCAGCGCCCAGAGCACCACGGCGTTCCACGTGTTGGAGAACAGGTCGAAGGCGAGGCGGGCGCGGCAGTCGGCGAGGAAGGCATCGGTCGTCACTTACCAAATGGTGCCCGAGAGGCTCTCTAACGTCGTGCTGAACGGTCGAAGCAGGCGGGGAGAGGAACACGTGATGAGAATCGGCGTGCTGGGAACAGGCAACATGGCGGACGCACTCGCCACCCAGTGGGCGCGGGCCGGGCACCAGGTGACCATCGGGGCACGGGACGCGCACAAGGCGCAGCGACTGGCGACGCGTATCGGAGGCAGCACGACGCCTGCCAGTCTGCGCGCGGCGGCCGAGTTCGGTGAGGTGGTGCTGGCCGCGCTGCCTTTCGGGGCAGGGGCGGTCGTGGTCGGGGAACTGCGGGCAGCGTTGGACGACAGGGTCCTCCTCGACTGTTCCAATCCGGTCGGGCCGGGTTTCCGACTGCTGACGGAAGGAGGCCCCTCGGCGGCGCAGCAGCTGGCCGCGGCGGCTCCGGGAACTCATGTGGTCAAGGCGTTCAATCTCTGTCACGAGGATGTGTGGCGCATGCGGCCGCCCGTGTTCGAAGGGCGGCCACTGGCCGTTCCCGTGTGCGGGGACAATGAGGCAGCTCTCGCGCAGGTACGCGAGTTGGTGCGGGATGTGGGCTGCGAGCCCGTAGCCGGCGGCGATCTCGAACGTGCGGGACTCCTGGAGGCGACCGCCGCGCTGTTCATCGCCCTGTGGGTCGGCCAAGGGGCGGATGCTCAGGCGATCGCGCCGCCGCTGGCGTATGCCGCCGGGCCGAGTGGCCAGTGAGCAGGGGGTGGGCGCAGCATGCAGACGAACGATCCTGCCCAGTGTGTGCGGATGAACATGCTCAAGGGGACGGCGTGTCACAGCAGGGGTAGGAGCCGTAGGGCAACGCTTGACCGACCAACCGTCGGGTCGGGCGCGACTGCCCCTCAGGAGGTTTTGCAGGATGCTTGTGCTCGGGCGCTCGCAGGTCGAGGCCCTCATCGATTTGGACGCGCTGATCGACGCCCTGGCCCCAGGCATGGCGGACCTCAGCTCGGGCAGCGCCTCGGCGCCGGCCCGGATCGCGGCACTCGTGCCCGAGCAGGAAGGCTTCCTGGCCGCCATGCCGGGCTACGTGCCATCGGCCGATGTGCTCATGGCCAAGTTGGTCTCCCTCTTCCCGCACAATGCCGGGACTCCACTGCCCACCCATCAAGCGGCCATCCTCGTCTTCGATTCGGTCACCGGCGCGCCTGCCGCGCTGCTGGACGGTACGGCCATCACCGCAGCACGGACCGCTGCCTGTTCGGCTCTGTCGGCGCGATTGCTGGCGCGCGAGGACGCGACGCTACTGGCGGTCCTGGGCACCGGAGTACAGGCCCGATCCCACATCCGTGCGATGTGCCGAGTTCGCCCCATCCGAGAGGTCCGAATCGCCGGCCGGGTGCCGGCGAAATCCGCTGACCTCGCCGCAGAGCTGTCAGCCGAGTTGGACGTCGAAGTGCGGGCGGTGCCCACCTACGTCGAGGCGCTCGACGGTGCCCACATCGCCGCGGCGACCACCCACGCCCTCGAACCCGTTGTCCGCCGTCCCTGGCTGACTCCTGGAGTGCACGTCACCTCGGTGGGCTACAACCCGGACGGCCGTGAGATCGACGACGCCACGATCGCCGATGCGCTCGTGTGCGTCGAATCGCGCCAAGCCGCGTTGGCTCCCTTCCCGGCCGGCAGCAACGACCTGCTGATGCCCATCCGGCACGGCGTGATCACGCCCGAGCACGTGCATGCCGAGTTGGGCGAACTCATCTCCGGCCACAAACCGGGCCGCACCTCACCCACCCAGATCACCCTGTACAAGTCAGTTGGGGTGGCCGTCCAGGATGCCGTGGCCGCCGCGTTGGTGGTCGCCGCCGCCCGCGTGGAGGCGGTCGGTGCCTACGTCACACTGGAGTGATGCCGACGTTCGGCCCGGTCATTCACCGGCGGGCGGCGACCAGGCGGCGGACTCATGACACACCGCGGGGCGCAGGGAGCCCGAGCGGTACCCGGTGAACCAGAGTCGAGCGGGACCCAGTCCGTAAACACGGCCGCGCTCGAACATGTTTGCTGCCGGAGGATACGGCAACGCGATGTCCATGAGCCCATCGAACAATGACACCAGTCAAGACTCCGTATCCGCGAAGGAAGCGGCGGCCAAGGCTCGTCGCACCACGTCGCGGGCGACCGCTCCGGCATCGAAAGCGGCAGGCAAGGCTGCCGACAAGGCCGGTGACGCGGCATCAGCCGCCGCGGGCACGGCAGAGCGGACGGCCGCGGCGACCACCGCTGTCGCCCACACGGCAGCCGAGCGCGTCGAAGCCGGCCGCCAGGCCGTCGTCGCCGCCTCGGGACAGGCCGTCGCCCTCGCCAAGACGACCTGGACGCTCATCGCCAACCGCAAGATCGTCGTCGCGGGCGCCGGCGCCGGGCTGACCGCGCTGGGCGCGGCGTCGTACGCGGCGGGCCGGCGTGCGGGCCGGCGCACACTGGGTCCGATCACCCGCATGACCGGCGGTCGGATCTGACACCGCACGCACCCCGCCCCCGCATAGCGCGAAGGCGCTGCCGCCTTACGGCGGCAGCGCCTTCGCGCTGACCGAGAGGCAATGTGCGTGCGGTGTCGAGGCCTGGGCGAAGGGCCTCTCTCACACGCGCGCGCCATCACTACGAAACGCCACTACCAAACGTCAGGCAGGCATCCGCACTCGAGCGGACGCCGGCCCGCGCACGAGGTATTGCAAGGCGTCGGCAGCGCAGACCCGAAGACTGAAGACTCAGGAAGTGGCTGGTCACCGGCGAGGAAACCCAATTCCGGCCACGCTCGGGGGCGGGCAACTCACTGATTCGTGAGCATGCCTTCACGCAGACGGGCGAGGGTGCGGGACAGCAGACGGGACACGTGCATCTGCGAGACGCCCAGAAGCTCGCCGATATTGGCCTGGGTGAGTTCCTCCACGAACCGCATGTGGATGATCTGCCGGTCCCGCTCGTCGAGTTCGGCAATCAGCGGGGCCAGAGCGTGGAAGTCCTCCACCAGCTCCAGAGCCTCGTCCTCGGCGCCGATGAAGTCCTGCAGCACCGCTTCGCCGTCCTCGCCGCCGCTGAGGGTGGCGTCCAGAGAAGAGGAGTTGTAGCCGTTCGCGGCGAGGCGGGCCTCGCGCACCTCTTCCTCGGGAAGGCTCATGAGCTCCGACAGCTCGGTCACCGTCGGGGTGCGCCCTAGACGACTGCGCAGTTCCTCCGTGGCGCGCGCGAGCTGGACGCGGGCTTCCTGCAACCGACGGGGCACGTGCACGGCCCAGGTGGTGTCGCGGAAGAACCGCTTGATCTCACCCACAATGTAGGGGATGGCGAACGAGGTGAACTCCACCTCCCGGGAGAGGTCGAAGCGGTCTATCGCCTTGATCAGCCCGATCATGCCGACCTGGACGATGTCCTCCATCTCCTCCGGTCCTCGGCTGCGGAACCGGCCGGCCGCGAAGCGGACCAGGGACATGTTCATCTCGATCAGCGTGTTCCGCGCGTACTGGTACTCCGGAGTGCCTTCCTCCAACACCGCCAGCTGATCGAAGAACACCTTGGACAGCTCGCGGGCATCCTTCGGTGCCACCTGAGAGGGATCGGCGACCTCCGGCAGCTCGCTGGTCTGCGTATGCGCTGCAGGCGTGCTCGTGATCGCCATGATGTTCCTCTCCCAGAAGCGCGGCAGCCGCTGCCGCTTGAAACGGCTGACGAGCAGCGCGTACCCCGTCGTTCCGCGCTCACACCCACCACCGTGCGAAGCGCGGAACCACTGCCAAATCGGCGCGGCGCGAAGCAGCATGCAGACGCGCCGGCTCAAGCCGCGGCTGACACGGCGCGAACCCGCGCACGGGTTCGGCGTCATGAGGGGTGAGAACCTGCACTTTCCGGGCACACGGACCACGCACTGAATCGGCCCGGAGGAGAAACAGTGGCGCAGGACATGAGAGCTGCGGGATGGGCGCGTTCGCTGCCGATCAGCAGTGGAGTGAAGACGGCCAGGGACTGGACGCGCAGTCATCTGGCGGCCCTCGGGTGGGAACGGACAGCACCCGATCTGGTGGACTCAATCGTCCTGGCCGTGTCCGAGCTGGTCACCAACGCGCACATCCACGCCCACACCCCAGCACAACTCATCCTTACGCGGGACGAGGAATGCCTGCACGTGACAGTGCATGACGCCTCGGCCCAGCTACCCGAACAGCGCCACGCGGGCAACGAAGCCCCCGGCGGACGTGGGCTGTTCCTGGTCGACGCCCTCGCCCATGACGTAGCGACACGGCGTTGCCCTCGCGGCAAGGACGTCACAGCCTGCTTCGATCCGCCGCCCGCAGCCGCCCCGCCAGATGGAAGCAGCAAGGGCTGAGGGCCGGGATCGGCAGGGCGGGCGTTCGCTTCGCGAGATCCGAGTGACGTCCCCGCGCCTCAACAAACCCGGACGCCCCGGACCGTCGCCTGGCACCTCCCGCGCCATTCCCCGCCTCGCTCCAGAACAGCCGGCACCCGCAAGTTGTGGTGAACGGTTCGCGCCCTGTTGTTGCGCGCGAGAGACTGGTCTCCGGCCGGCATGTGACTGGAGGTGACAGAAAATGCGTGGTTCACCGGAGGCAGAGGGAACGACATCACTCCCCACTCCGCTGGACGGTGAGCTGACTGTGTCACCTCTGACCGGTGATACGGGGTGGCGGGCGGCCGGTGAGATCACGCCGGCCACGCACCGAGATGGGGAGCAGATGCGGGACGGACTCGTTCGGAGCGATGCGCCGGTATGTCATCAGGAACGGTCCGCGGTGACCTTCGCCGACGTTGCAGGGGTGTGGCCGAAGCTGCACGCGATCGAGGTGGTGTCATGATGACCGCGTCGGCTGCCACCGAACCGTTCGTGCACCCGGCGCTGCTCTACCGGGGTGAGCAGGAGTACCTCGAAGGCACCGTCCCCTTCATCCGCGACGGGCTCAAAGGTGGGGAGCCGGTGGCGGTCGCCGTGCCCGGCCCGAACTTGGCCATACTCAAGCTATCTCTGGGCGCTGACGCAGAATCCGTACGCTTCCTCGACATGACCGAAGCCGGCCGCAACCCGGGGCGGATCATCCCGAACGTGCTCCGCGCCTTCGCCGATGCACACCCCGGCAAGCGGGTCCGGATCATCGGGGAGCCGATCTGGCCCGGCCGCAGCGGCCTGGAGTACCCGGCCTGCGCCCAACACGAGGCACTGATCAACCCCGCCTTCCAAGGCCGGGAAGCGACCATCCTGTGTCCCTACGACGCTGACCGGCTCGAGGAACGCGTCCTCGCCGACGCGTATGCCACCCACCCGCTGATCGTCTCCGGCCCATCCCGGCATCCGAGCCCGTCCTTTGCCCCCGGGCACATCGTGGAGCTGTACAACCAGCCGCTGGGGCCTGCGCCCACGTCGGCCCAGTCGCGGAAGTTCGGTGTGCAGGAGCTGTCGGCCACGCGTCACTTCGCCGTCGAGTGTGCAGCGCAACTCGGGCTGCAGGGGGTGAGTCTGGAAGATCTGGCGCTGGCGGTGGCCGAGCTCACCACCAACAGCGTCATACACGGGGGCGGTTCCGGCACCGTGCGAGTGTGGGCGCAGGACGCTCAGGTGGTGTGCGAGGTCAGCGACCGCGGGTATCTGAGCGATCCGCTGGTCGGGCGCCGTCCGCCCGCTCGTGACCAGCGGGGAGGCAGGGGCCTGCTGCTGGTGCATTGCGTCGCAGACCTCGTGCGTGTGCACACTGACGCCGATGGCACGGTCATCCGGTTCTACATCGGCCGCTAGGGGACGGGTCCGCCAACCGAAGCCCACGTCGCGTGAAGCCCTACGGCACGTCAGTCCTTGCCACGATCCCCGACGACCACAAGGAACGCGTCCGACTGCAGGTCCATGACGACGGTCGCGTCGAGCTCGCCCTCAGCCCGCAGCCGGGCCGCACACTCCTCCGCGGGCCACGATCCTCGCGGAGCTCCCGCTGGAAACCGCTCCAACACCTTCGCGTCCATGGCGTATCCGCCTCCGTCGCCGCCGTAAGAACCACGTGCTGTTCACTCGTTCCTTGACATCCGCCTGCCCGCGATTTGTCGGTGTACGCAATGGAGGTAGCGGTCTCGGACCTCCCGACCAAGGCATGGCTCGCGAGGAGGAAGGCGGGCCGCCGTCGTGGTAGGCCGTCCCGGACGGCCGAGCCCCGCGCACCCGGACGGTCAGAAGGAATTCAGGCGTCCTTATTCAACCGGCCCACTTCACCTGCCAGCCGGGGACTCTCATTTCGTTCGCGCGTATAGTTATACGTTACCCCAGGTAACGCACCGAATTGGATTGAACCAATGACGGAACAATCGCTTCCGCACGGAAAGAAGAAGCCCCTTCACCTTCCGATCGCAACCGGGATCCGACCCTCCGAAGCGTCACGGCGGGGCCTACAACCGCCGCCTCACCTACACTGACCTGCGAGTTTATGAAAGCGATCCGACCTGACCATCCACACAGGGCCGACAAAGGGCCCATGTGAGACGTTCATGGAATACAGCCGAAATTCCGACACCTGGGCAATATTCTTAAACCAGGGGATCGACTTGCCGCAATCTCACGCTTAAAGTATCCGCTGGCACAGGCGAGGAAGCCAACGCAATAGGCTTCCGGACATTGCCGCCATAGAAATGGCTTTCTTTCCGGTCGTCGCGCGTCCCCTAATCAGTCAACGGCGCCGACGTTCGCAACCGTATTTTGCCGGGCCCAGGAGCGAGCTCGACCAGCCGCGCGCCAGGACCGCCAGAGGACACAACGGAGCGATAAGTAGGATGCGGTTCCAGCTGTTAGGGCTCCTGAGTATCACCGACGGTGAGCACGCCGCCGTCCTGCAGCCCTCCAAGCCCACGAATCTCCTGGCCGCCCTGCTCATTCACTCCGGCACGGTGGTCTCGACCGACTATCTGTTACGCGCCGTCTGGGACACCGAGCCCCCAGCCACGGCCAGGGCCGCCCTGCAGAGCTGTGTCCTGCGGCTGCGCAGGATCTTCGCGAAGTACGGGATAGCCAACGACACCATCGAGGCCGTACCGGGCGGTTACCGGATGCGGATGGACCACGAGACCCTCGACCTCCTCCGCTTCCGCGGCCTGGTCCAGTCGGCCGACTCCGCCCGCGACGCCGAGACGGAGTCGTACGTACTGCGCGAGGCCCTCGCCCTGTGGCAGGGCCCCGTACTCGCCAACGTCTCCTCGCACATGCTGCACCGCTACGAGGCACCCCGGCTGTCGGAGGAACGGCTCAGGGCGCTGGAGCGGCTGTGCGACATCGAACTGGCGCGCGGGCGATGTCGCGAGGTCCTGACCGACGTGTGGGACGCGGCCCGACGCCACCCGGAGCGGGAACGTTTCGCTGAGCAGTTGATCGAGGCGCTGTACCGAACCGGCCGCCAGACAGAAGCCCTTGTGGAGATCCGGGCCGTCAAGGAGCGGCTGAAGGAGGAGTTCGGCATCGATCCGGGCGCACCTCTCCAGCGGCTGGAGTTGGCCATCCTCCGTGGCGAGGAGCTGGATACCGCCCCGGTCCCCAAGGTCCTCCCCGCGATCGAGGCACGGACACCCACGCGACCGGCCGCGCTGCCGGCAGGGGTCGCCAGGGCCGATCTGCCGAGTCAGGCTCCGGCCCAAACGCCGGCACAGGAACAGGCACCGGCTGTCGCGGCGGCCCTTCCGCCTGGCGCCCCCACGGCTCACGGCAAGGCACCAGACCCCCCGCAAGACCCGACGTCCGCCCGAGCCACAGACACCACTCCCGGCCTCCCCGTCACCACCCCCGGCCACACCGTCGCCTCCGTGCCCTCCCTCGCCCCCGTCCCCTGCTTCACCGGCCGCACCACTCAACTTGCTGCGATTCAACGCGCGTTGACCGCAATTCACCCGCAGGCCGGCCTGGTGGTCATCTCCGGAGCCCCCGGCATCGGCAAGACCGCCCTCGCCCTGCAGGCGGCCCATCTGGTGCAGGACGCCTTTCCCGGCGGCTGCTTCACCCTGGCAATGACCGACCCTGACGGCAGTGCGCTCAGTACGGCGGAGGCCCTGGAGCGGCTTCCCTCCCCGAGCCGACCGGGGCGTCGGCTCCTCGTCCTCGACGACGTGGCGAGCGCCGGGCGGATACGGCCTCTGCTCCCCTCCCCCGCCGAAGGTGCCGCCGTCGTGACCAGCAGACGCGGGCTCGCGGGCCTGGTCGCCACGCACGGCGGCGTCGTGCATCGCCTCGACACGCTCGACGAGCAGGAGTCCTACGATCTCCTGGTCGCCACCCTGGGTGCCGAGCGGGTCGGCCAGGAACCTGACGCCGCAAGCGAACTCGCCCGCATGTGCGGGCACTTCCCGCTCAGCCTGCGGATCGCCGCCGCCCGTCTGCTGACCCGGCCGGGCCTCGGCATCGCCGATTGCGTGAGCTGGCTGGCCAAGGACATG
The DNA here is from genome assembly GCF_036173045.1 of Streptomyces sp. NBC_00299. GTDB lineage: Bacteria > Actinomycetota > Actinomycetes > Streptomycetales > Streptomycetaceae > Streptomyces > Streptomyces machairae. Next base: position 9,389,471 of record NZ_CP108039.1, on the reverse strand, counting down.
CCCGCCCGGCTCTCCCTCGCCGACGAGCCGCTGATGTCCGTACCCCAGGTATTCGAAGCCGCTCTGGGGCGGCTCGATCCCGATCTGCGTGAGGCCTTCCTGCGGCTGGCCGCGCAGTTCGAGGGCGGCGGGAACCCGGAGTCGCCGCCGCCCGACGAGGTGCTCGAACAGCTTGCGGACGCCGGATTCGTCGAGGAGGGCCCGCCCAAGCCGTACCGCATCCACGAACTGCTCAGAATCTACGCGCGTCAGCTCGCCGCGCCCGCCCGAACTCCCGGCTGACCGCTTCCCGTTACCCCGAACCACCCGGTCCCCGCCCCCACCGACCCTCCGACCCGAGGTGACATCCGCATGCTTTCCGCACGGTACGACGCCGTCGCCGCGACCCGCCCCCGGATCCGCCGTGACGTCCTGTTCACCGAGACCCCCGACGGTGTCCTCTTCCACAACGCCGACGGCGGATTCCGGCTGACGGCCAAGTCGGCGTACCGGTTCGCCACGCTTCTCGTGCCCCACTTCGACGGCGAGCACACGGTCGCCGAGATCTGCGAGGGGTTCGGCGACCGGCAGCGCGCCATGGTCGGCGAGCTTGTCGGCACGCTGTACGAGCGAGGCTTCGCTCGCGACGCCCCGGCCGGACCCGCGGCGGACTCGTCTGCCGAGCCGGAGCCGTCCGCCGATGTGGCCCGCCGATTCGAGGCGCAGATCGCCTATGTCGACCACTACGCCGACGACGCGACGCGGCGCTTCCAGCGGTTCCGGAACACGCGCGTGGCTGTCGTGGGCACCGGTCTGGTGGCCCGCTGGTGTGCGCTGAGCCTGATCCGCAACGGCGGCGCGGCCGTCGGCGTACTGCCCGGCCTCGACCGGGAGGCAATCGCGGAGGAGGCGGCGGCCGCCACTGCCGAGGGCTGCCCGGTCGAGGTCCGCGATCTCGCGGACGGGCCGGTGACCTGGGACAGCCTGGACGGGTACGACGTCGTCGTCGTGACCGGCGGGCCGCACGCGCCGCGGGTGATTCTTGCGCTGCTGCGGGCCGGCGTGCCCGCGGGCCGCACGCTCCTGCCAGCCTGGTCCTTCGGGCGGCATTCGGTCGCCGGACCGGCCATGTCGGCTCAGACAACAGGGTGTTGGGCGTGTGCGGTGCTGCGTCTCGGCGCCAACGGGGCCTCCTCTCAGGCCGCCGACGTGTGGAGTGCGCTCGCGCTGGACCTGCCGGCCGGCACGCCGGTTCCAGGCGGTCCGCTGTCCGCGATGCTCGGCAACCTGCTCGGGTTCGAGGTCTTCAAGTCGGCGACCGGCGCGCTGCCCGCCGAGACGGCCGGGCAGCTCATCGTGCAGGACACGGAGTCGCTCGATGTCGCCTCGGAGCCCCTGCTCCCGCACCCCCGCTGCCCGTTCTGCGCCGACGACGCGCCCGCCGAGGTGCCCGAGGTGGATCTGGCGACCGCAGACACCGACGCTCTCGCGCTGCCTACCGTCGACACCGCCCGCGAGGCGGACGAGCTGGTGGCGGAGCTGAACCGCCGCTCGGTGCTGCTGCGGCCGCACGCCGGTGTCTTCCGCCGCTACGACGACGAGGACATCACCCAGACCCCGCTGAAGCTCAGCGCGGTCGAACTCGGCGTGGGGCACGGCCGCCCCCGGCGGATCGCCGCCGCCGACGTCCACCACGTGGCCGGCGCCCGGCTGCGGGCCCTGCACCGGGCCGCCGAGACGTACGCCGAGCACGTCGTCCCGCACGCCCGCACCACCGCCCCGGAACCCGCGGTGCGCCTCGCCCCGGCCGAGCTGGCCACCGCCACCGGCATCGGGGGCGCGGAGGCGGACGTACGGGAGTGGGAGGCGGCGGTCTCGCTGCTTACGAAGGAGCGGTTCCTGGTGCCGGGCGAGGCCGTGCGCCCGTTCGGTGCCGGCAACCCGGAGCGGCTCTTCGAGGCCACGAGCGCCGGGATGCGGGCCGGCGCGAGCGTGTCCGACGCCGCCGCGCAGGGCATGCTGTCGGTGCTCGCGTACGACGCGCTCCGGCGGGCGGTCCGAGGTGCCGCCGTGCCCGGCGTGACCGTGCCCGCCGACGCCGATCCCGAACTCACCTTCCTGATGCGCTCCGCCGTCAACCTCGGTGTCGAGGCCGAGCTGCTCGACCTCGGTGAGCGGGAGCGGTCCGGCGTGTCGGTCGTCCTCGCCCGGGCCGGCACCCGCTGGTCGGTCGGGGCCGAGCTGTCGTACCGGGCCGCGGCCGTGGCGGCGCTGCGTGAGCTGCTGGGTCAGGTGCAGCTGGAGCAGCAGGGGCCGGCCGACGACACGTCTTTCGGGGATCCGGTGCTCAGCGATCTCGACCCGCGCGCCCTGACGGTGATCGGCACTGTGACCGCCGACCCGGACGCCGTCACATCCTGGGCAGACGTACTGCGCCGTCTCGGCGAACAGGCCCGGGACGCACTCGTTGTACCGACCGGCTCCGCGGACCTCGAACGCGCCGGAATCCACGTCGTGCGCGTGCTACTGACGTCGGAGGCCCGGCGTGTCGGTTGAGACGACGGCTCCGGCGGTCCGCGTGCCGAGTGCCGTCCGTCTCGTTACCGGCCTGCTGCGGGCGGCGCTCGACCGGCAGGGGCAGGGGCACATCGGTGTGTCGGTGCGCGCGTTGGGGTTCGACGACGCCTTCGCGGAAGAGTACGGCGCGCACGAGCCGGGCCCGGTGCCGGTGCACCTCTACGCGCGGCACGCGATCGTCGGCCCCATGGGCGACTCGCCCTGTCCGCGGTGTCTGGGCCGGCGCTGGCAGGCGGTACGTTCCGTGCCGCTGCGTGACGCGCTGGAACTCGGCGGTCCCACCCACGAGTCGGGGGTGTGGCCCTACGCCGTCCCGTTCGCGGCCGACGCACTCGCCGTGGTCGTGGCACAGGCGCATGCGGCCCCGGCGCGCGAGCCGTTCCCGGACGTACGGGTGCTGGATATGGAGTCGTTGTCGGTGCGTGGCCATCCGCTGGTGCCGGACCCGCAGTGCCCGGCGTGTTCCCGGCCGGTCGCCGACACGCCCGAGGGTGCCGTCGTCTCGCTCGGCTCCGCGCCCAAGGACACGCCCGGGTCCTTCCGGCTGCGCCCGGTCGAGGCGTACGGCATCGACATCGCGGCCTTCGCAAACCCGGTGTGCGGCGCGCTCGGCCCGTCCCTCGTCCAGGACGTGTCGTCCACGTCGACGTCGGCGACCATCGGCTGCTTCTCGATGCGCTCCGGGGAGTATCTGCGGGAGACGTTCTGGGGCGGGCACGCGGCGTCGTACGGGGCCAGCGCGCGGATCGGCGTTCTTGAGGGGCTGGAGCGGTACGCCGGTATGCGGGCGCGCGGCAAGCGGACCCGGGTGACGGGGAGACTGGCCCAGTTCGGCGCCGAGGCCGTGGATCCGCGCGAAGTGGGCCTGTATTCCGAGGCCTTCCACCGCGACAACCCGCACGTCGTGCCCTTCTCCCCCGAGCGGGAGATCCCCTGGGTGTGGGGCTGGTCGCTGCGGGACCGGGTGCCCCGGTTGGTGCCGGAGATCCTGACGTACTATCACGCGCCCGGCCTGGAGAACCGGTTCGTGCAGGAGAGCTCCAACGGCTGCGCCTCGGGCGGCTGCGCCGAAGAGGCCGTCTACTTCGGGCTGATGGAGGTCGTCGAGCGGGACGCCTTCCTGCTCACCTGGTACGGGCAGCAGCCCCTGCCCGAGATCGAGCCGGCGACCAGCATCCGCCCCGCAACCCGGAACATGGTCGACCGGCTGGCCATGTACGGCTACCGGGCCCGCTTCTTCGACACCCGCGTCACGTTCCCGATCCCCGTCGTCACCGCCGTCGCCGAACGCGTCGACGGCGGGCCGGGCCGGATGTGCTTCGGAGCGGGTGCCGGTCTGGACCCGGAGTCCGCGCTGGACGCGGCACTGTGCGAGATCGCCACCGACGCGGTGAACCTCCAGGGACGGACCGAGCGCGACGAGGCCCGGCTGCGCGCCATGGCCGGAGACTTTTCACAGGTCACCGACCTTCACGACCACCCGCTCGTCTACGGCATCCCCGAGATGGGCGTGCACGCCGACTTCCTGCTGCGCGGCCCGACGGCCACGAAACAGCTCGCGGTCTCCGATCTGGCCTGGCCGGACGCGACCGGAGCGTCCGTCTCGCCCGATCTGCGGGACGACCTGGAACGGTGTGTGTGCGCCGTGACCAGCGCCGGGTTCGACGTCGTGGTCGTGGACCAGACGCTGCCCGAACAACGACGGCTGGGACTGAACACGTTCAGCGTCCTCGTACCCGGCCTGCTCCCGATCGACTTCGGCTGGTCGCGCCAGCGGGCTCTCGGTATGCCGCGGGTGCGTACGGCTCTGCGTGAGGCGGGCCTGCGCGACCAGGACCTGGAGGCCGCCGACCTCAATCCGGCTCCGCACCCCTTCCCCTGACGACCCGCGATCTCCCAATCCCCCACAACCCTCCACGCCCAGCAGAGGAGAGACCCATGGGCTACGCCCATGAATACGCGACGGCCATCATGCACCGGGGCCGGATCCCGATGGAGCCGGCCGACTTCGTGCCCGACTGGGCGGACCGTCCGCGCAAGGCGAAGTACTACCCGGGCGCCAACTCGTTTCCGCTGCCCGACGCGCCCTACCCCGCCGACGCCACGGTCACGGCCGGTCTACTGGCCGACGACATGCCGAGCGCGGGGCGTTTCTCGCTGCCCCTGCTCTCCGGCATGCTGCTGGACTCCTACGGCCTGACCGGCCGCCGTCTCGGTGTCCAGGCCAACACCGACCTCGGTGCGCTCCCGCACTACACGCAGGCCAACTGGTCCCGGGGCACCGCCTCGGGCGGCGGTCTCTACCCGGTGAGCATCTACTGGGTCTCCGGTCCGTCGGGGCCGCTCACGCCCGGCGTGCACTACTACTCACCGCCGCGCCACGCCATGCAGCGGTTGCTGGCCGGGAACGTGAGCGGGGAGGTGGCCGCGGCGCTCGGGTCGTACGGGGCGGCGACGGACCAGTTCCTGGTCCTCGGCGTCAAGTACTGGCAGAACGCGTTCAAATACAACAGCTTCTCCTTCCACGCCGTGAGCATGGACGTGGGCGCGCTGCTCCAGACCTGGCGCGTCTGGGCGCGTGCTCGTGGGCTGAGGGTGGCCCCCGCGCTGTGGTTCGACGAGGCGGAGCTGGCCCGGCTGCTGGGGCTGGGTGAGGACGAGGAAGGGCTGTTCGCGGTCGTTCCGCTGCTGTGGGACGGCACGGAGGCGGAGATCACGTCGGCAGGGGCGCCGGGCGCGGCCGTCCGTCGGCGTGACCAGGAGCGGTCCCGGACCGTCCTCGACTTCGAAACCCTGCGCCGGATCCACCGCGCCACCGCCGAGTCGGCCACCGACCGGCCCGGGCCCGAGGCGCTCCGGCCAAGCGCGCCCGCCCCTCCCGCCACGGCCACCGACCCGTTCGCCCTACCGCCCGCGGAGTTCCCGGACGTCAGCGTCCGTACGGCCCTGCGCTCCCGGCGCAGCAGCTTCGGCCGCTTCGACGCGACGGTCCCGGTGACGGCCACGCAGTTGGCCACCACGCTCGCCGCCTGCGCGGGGACGCGGCTCGGCAGCGACGCGGAACCTGCCGGCACCCCGCGTCAGGCCCGGCTGTACGCGTTCGTCAACCATGTCGACGGTGTCACGCCCGGCGCGTACGCCTATGAGCCCGACACGCACACGCTGCACCTGGTGGCGCCCGGCGCGCCGGGCTCGTTCCTGCAGCGCAATTACTTCCTGTCCAACTACAACCTCGAACAGGCCGGCGCCGTCATCGTGCCGACCCTGCGTACGACGGCGGTGCTGGACGCGGTCGGCGACCGGGGCTACCGGCTGGTCAACGCCACCGTCGGGGCGATCGCGCAGAGCTTCTACACCGCCGCGGCGGCGCTCGGGCTGGGGGCCGGTGTGGCCCTCGGTTTCGACAACATCTCGTACATCGAGGAGCTGGGGCTTGCGGACTCCGGCGAGGCGCCGCTGCTGATCATGCTGCTCGGCAACGAGCGTCCGTGTCCTGCCGACTTCCGTTCCGAGATCGTCTGAGAGGGGGTCGCCGTGACACCGAGAACGAGCTGGCAGCCCGGACACCGCTTCCTTCTGCGGGTCGCCGGGCTGCCCGTCGAGTCCGTCCGTGCCCTGCGCTGCCCAGACACCGCCCGCTGGGCCGACGAGGTGCTGGTCGCCGAGGAGGAGTTGCTGGTGCGGGGCCGGGAGCTGAGCGACGTACTGCACGCGCTCGTCCCGGCCGCCGACCGGCTCTTCCCGGACGACGGCCGCCGCCGGCACCTGCTTGCGCTGCGCCGGGACATCTTCAACAACCGTCTGCCGAAGGGCGACCCGCCCGCGCTCGATCTCATCGAGGCGCTGGACCCGGCCGTTGCCGAGCGGACCGGGCAGTGGCTGGAGGGGAGGCGGGGGCTCGACCTGCTGCACCGCCGGGGGGCCACGCTGCTGGGCGACGAACTCGCCGGGGCACGAGGCGTGTTGCGGGCGCTGCTCGACGAGGACCGGCTGCGGCACGGGCTGTTGCTCGCGTCACCGACGCTCGAAGGGCGGCTGGAGTCGTATGTGCGGCTCGGCGCGGGTGAACGGCCGGACAAGCGGCTGCGGAAGATCGAGCGTTCGGTGCTGTCCTACCTGTACCGGACGGCCTGCAAGACCAGCCCTTTCAGCACGTTCACGGGTGTCGCCCTCGGCACGTTCGGCGACGGCGACGACCCGTCGATTGCGCTGCGCGCCGAGTGGCGGGGGCGGGTGCGGCTGAACGTCGTGGTCCTTGCGCGGTTCGCGGAGCAGATCCTCGCCTCTCCCGCGCTGCGCGCCGACCTTCCGGTGCGGCTCGCGTCCGGGTGGGGCGGCGACGATCAGCGGGTGCGGTACGTGCGGCGCTGGGTCACGACCGGCGACGACGACGCGGCGGTCACCTTCGACGCGGTCAAGGACCGGCTGTTCTTCCTGCGCCGCAGCGGCACGCTGGACCGCCTCATCGCCCTGCTGAGCGAACGGGACCTGCGCTACGGCGAGGTGGTCGACTGGCTGTGCGCCGAGTACGACGCCGACGCCTCCCTGTGCGAGACGTATGTGTCGGCGCTGCTCCAGCTCGGCATGATCCGTGTCCCGAGCCTGGACACCGACGTGCACACCGCCGACCCGCTGCGCACCTTCCAGGACGCGCTGCGGGCACTGGACCGGCCGTGGGCTCACGACCTTGCCGGAGAGCTCGATAACGCGGCCGGGCTGATCGACGCCTACCCACAGGCGGACACCGCCGGACGGGCGCGGCTGCTGCGCCGGCTGCGCTCCGGTCTGGGCGGGGCCCAGAAGCTGCTGGGCGTCGAGGAGCCGTCCCTGCCGCAGACCCTGCTCTACGAGGACGCCGACGCCGGAGACGACGTGTCCTGCGGGCTGGGTGCCTGGACCGGCACGGACGGCGGCGCGCTGCGCTCGGTGGAGCGGATCCTGCCGGCGTTCGACCTGACGCTGCCTCAGCGGGTGACGTTAAAGGGGTTCTTCCTGGCCCGCTACGGCAAGGGCGGCCGCTGCGACGACCTGCTCGGTCTCGTGCACGACTTCCACGAGGACTTCTTCGACCAGTACCTCTCCTTCACCGCCAAACGATCCCCGTTCGACGCGCGGGGCGAGTACGTGCCTGAGGAGAACTGGCTCGGGCTGGCGGAGATCAAGTCCCTGGACCGGGCCCGCCGGACGTTCATCGACCGGATGCGCGCGCTGTGGGCCGGGCACACCGGGGAGACGGACGTCGTGCTGGACGACACGCACCTCGACGAGGTGGCGGCCGAACTGGACGGCCTACGAGCCCCGTTCACCCCGCAGAGCCACCACCTCCAGCTCACCACGGAGGGCGGTGAGCCGCTGATGGTGCTCAATCGCTCCTACGGCGGACTGTCGTTCCCGTTCAGCCGGTTCACGCACGTCTGGGACGAGCCGGCCGGCCCCGGCCTCTCCGCACCGCTCCGGGAACAGGCCACCCGGCTGACGCCGCCCGGAGCCGTGCTCGCCGAGCTGACCGGCGGGTCGGTGACGACCAACCTCAACCTGCACGGACGCCTGACCGAGTACCAGATCGTCTGCCCCGGCGAGTCGAGCAGCGTCCCCGAGGACCGCCGTATCCAATTGGAGGACCTCCGCCTCGAACACGACGAGGTCGAGGACCGGCTGCTGCTGCGCTCCGAGCGGCTCGGCCGTGAGGTGATCCCGGTGTACCTCGGCTATCTGGTGCCGCTCGCCCTCCCCGAGACCCCGCGCACACTGCTTCTTCTGTCGCCCACCTCGATGGCCCCGCTCGACGTCTGGGCCGGTGTCCCGCACGGCCCGGCGCACGAGGGCGTCACCCGCCGGCCCCGCGTGCGGCACGGCAACCTCGTGCTCGCCCGGCGCGGCTGGTCCACGACCGCCGCTGCGCTGCCCGGTCGGCCCGCGGGCACGCCGGACGACGAGGCGTTCCTGGCCTGGCGGCGCTGGCGTCGCATTCACGGGCTGCCCGCCCGCGTCTTCGTCACCGTCTCCAGCGGCCCCCGGGGAGGGGCGGGCGCCAAGCCGCAGTACCTCGACTTCGACAGCCCGCTGTCGCTCACCGCGTTCGAGGCGCTGGTCAAGTCGCCGGACGACCGGATCGAGCTGCGCGAGATGCTCCCGGCGGAGAGCGGCCTGCACGTCGTCTCCGAACGCGGCAGCCACGTGGCCGAGCTGTCGGTCGAGACCTTCACCTCCCACAGCCGTTACGAGGAGAGCGCCGCATGACCGACCTGACCCCCACCCCCGGCGCGTGGCAGGCCATGCACGTCTTCTACGCCGCCAACCCGCAGCCCCTGCTGGTGAAGTGCGTGGGTCCGCTGATCCGGGACCTGAGCGGCGACGGGCTGCTCGCCGGGCACTTCTTCATCAACTACTGGCTGGAGGGCCCGCATGTGCGGCTGCGGCTGCGGCCGGCGAGCGAGGACGCGACGGCCGAAGTGCGCCGCCGGGCCGAAAAGGCCGTCGACGCGTTCCTGCGCAGCCGTCCGGCCCTGTACGAGGTCGACTCGGGGTTCCTCAACGAGTTCTACAACACCCTCTTCGAGATCGAGTTCCCAGAGGGCGACCGCGGGGAGTTCATGGGCGAGGACGGCCGGATGCGGCTGCGCCCGAACAACTCACGTTCCTACGAGCCGTACGAGCCCGAGTACGGCAAGTACGGCGGGCCGGCCGGAGTCGCACTGGCGGAGTGGCACTTCGCGCACTCCAGCGATCTGGTCATCGCGGCGCTGGGTTCGATGAACCTGCACCTGAGGACCGTACTGCTCGGCACGTCGGCCCAGTTGATGATGGTGATGGCGAGCTGCTTCCTGCCCGACGAGGACGACCTCACCGACTATCTGGAGCGGTACTACGAGTTCTGGCACCGCGCGTTCCCGGGCACGGGATTCATCGGTTCCTCGGAGTACGACCGCAGCTACGCCGAGATGGCGCCCCGGCTGGGCCGCCGCTTCGACGAGATACGCCGGGCCGTCGCCGCGAAGCGGCTCGACCGGCTGCCCGCGTTTCTGCGCGGCTGGGCGGCGCACTGCCTGGAGCTGCGGCAGCAGGCGGTCGCGCTGGCCGAGGCCGGCGACCTGGTCTTCCGGTCCTGGGACGGCACCCGCGACGAGCAGGTCACCGACCCGGCGCTCGCCCTGCCGCTGCTTCTCTCGCCATACATGCACATGACCAACAACCGGCTGCATGTGACGATCCGCGACGAGGCGTTCCTCTCCCACATCCTCGGCCGGGTGCTGCGCGCGGGCACGGGAGCCGCGTCGGAGGCCCTCTCATGAGACCCGACGTCTTCACCCACCGGCCCCGGCTGCGGCCGGACATCCTGCTCAGCGCGCCCCTGCTGCGCGGTCCTGCCACCGTGCACCTGATCAAGGATCCGGCGGACGGCTCGTCGTTCGAGGTGGGGCCGAAGGAGTACTTCCTGATCTCCCGGCTGGACGGGGACCGCAGCCTTGAGGAGATCGGCGCCGAGTACGCCACCGCCTTCGGGCGACGCCTCGGCGAGGCCAACTGGCAGCAGCTTCTGGGCCTGCTGGGCACCAAGCGGCTCCTCGAAGGAGCGCCCGCGCGTGCCGTCCCCGCGGCCCCGCCTTCCTCACCCTTCACCGGCAACCTCTACAAGGGCAGCCTGCGGCTGGTCGCCGACGCCGGGGCGACGACCGGGCGACTGCACCGGGCCCTGCGCCCGCTGCTGCGCCCGCCGGTCCTGATCGCCTTGCTGACGCTCTGCCTGGCCATGGAGATCATCCTGGCCGCGGGCGCCGGCCAGCTCGTACGGGACACGTGGTGGTTGTTGCGGCAACCGGTGGCCCTGGTCGGCGTGTTCACCCTGCTGTGGCTGAGCACCGCATGTCACGAGCTGGCGCACGGCGTGGCCGCCCGGCACCACGGCGGCAAGGTGAGCGAGATCGGGCTGCGCTGGCGGCTGCCCGTGGCGATCATGTACTGCCGGGTCGACAACTACCGCTTCCTCGCGCGCCGTCGGCACCAGTTGGTGGTCGGCGCGGCCGGGGCCTTCGCGAACCTGCTGTTCCTGCTGCCCTTCGCAGCCTGGTGGGCGGCACTCGAGCCCGGCGACCCGACGCGCCGGGTGCTTTCGGGACTGCTCCTGCTGGGCAGCGTTCAGGCACTGGTCAACCTGGTGCCACTCCCGCCCCTCGACGGATACACCATGCTCGGTCACGTACTGGGTGTGTCCAACCTCGCCCCGGAGAGCGGGCGTTACCTGAGACTGCGGCTGCGCGACCGGCAGGCCGCGGCCGCCTACCCGCGCCGGGCGCGGGCTCTGTACACGGCATACGGGATCGGCTCGTCCGTTCTGGCCTGTCTGATCGCGGCCGGCCTGGCCACGGCCGCGTTTGTCCTTCTCACCCCCTGACGGACCTGTTCCGAGGAGCTGTTCATGACGGAGACCGAAACCGTGCCGGCGGGCCCCGGCAACCGCGCGGCGGACACCGCGATCCACGTCGAGGGGGTGAGCAAGCGCTACGGCAGCCGCCAGGCGCTGGACGGAGTGTCGCTGCGCATCAACCGCGGAGAGTTCTTCGGCCTGCTCGGGCCCAACGGCGCCGGCAAGACCACGCTGGTGGAGATCATGGAGGGCCTGCGCCAGGCCGACGCCGGCACCGTCGACGTGCTGGGCGGCGCACCCTGGCCCCGCAATGTCGCGCTGCTGCCCCGGCTCGGTGTGCAGACCCAGTCGTCGGCCTTCTTCGTACGGCAGACGGCGTACGAGCACCTGGCGACCGTGGCCGCTCTGTACCGCGCGGACACGGCGGCCGTCGAGCGCACGCTGGCCGCCGTCGGCCTGGTGGACCAGCGAGACACCCGTGTGGAGAACCTCTCGGGCGGCCAGCGACAGCGGCTCGCCATCGCCTCCGCGCTCGTCCACGACCCGGAGCTGATCTTCCTCGACGAGCCCACCGCCGCCCTCGATCCGCAGGCCCGACGCGATCTGTGGGAGGTGCTGCGCGGACTGAAGGAAGCCGGCCGGACCATCGTGTACACGACGCACCACCTGGACGAGGCCGAGGCACTCTGCGACCGGGTGGCGATCCTCGTCGAGGGCCGGATCGCCGCACTGGACTCCCCGCGCGGACTCGTCGGCGCGGCGGACGCACCGACGTCAGTACTGCTGCCGCCCGAGCGGATGACGGTGGCGGAGGCCGAGGCGGTCCCCGGCGTCGACCGCGCGGAAGTTCGCGGCGGGAGCCTCGTCCTGGAGACGAAGGTGTCCGGGAAGGTCATGTCGGCGCTGGACGCCCTCGGCGGCCTCGACGGCGTACAGACCCGGACCGCCACCCTGGAGGACGTCTACCTCCAGCTCACGTCGGACGCGAGCACCGGCACCATCCCGCACGCGCAGAACACGGAGCACCAGGCATGAGCGCATACGGCGCACTTACGGCGTCCGGCTACCGGGCCCAGGTCCGCGACGCGGCCACACTCTTCTTCACCTTCGCCTTCCCGCTGGTGTTTCTGCTCGTGTTCGGGCTGATCTTCAGCGGTCAGGAGGTGGAGGAGACCGGCAGGCCGTACATCTCCTACATCGCGCCCGGCGTGATGTCGTGGGGCGTGGCCAACGCGGCGGTGTTCGGCATCGCGTTCACGCTGATGCAGTGGCGGCGCGACGATCTGCTGCGGCTGATCCGGATGACGCCGACGAGCCTGCCGACGGTCCTGGCGTCGAGGTACGTGCTGGCGCTGGCCGTGGGAGCGGTCCAGGCGGTGCTGTTCATCGCGGTGGCGATGCTGCCGGGGTTCGGCCTGGAGCTCGACGCCCGCTGGCCGCTGGCCCTGCCTGTGCTGGTGCTCGGCATCACGGCGTTCCTGTCGATCGGCGTGATCATCGGCTCGTACGCCGACACGCCGGAGGCGGTGGCCGCGATCGCGAACTTCATGATGGTGCCGATGGCGTTCCTGTCCGGCTCGTTCTTCCCCCTGGACCTGATGCCGTCGTGGCTGCAGACGATCTCCCGGGTGCTGCCGCTGCGCTACTTCAACGACGCCGTCTCCGCCGCGCTCACCGGCAACGGCAGCCTCGGCGACATCGGGATCGGGTGCGCCGCGCTCGTTGGCTTCACCGTGGTCTTCGCGGCGATCGGGCTGAAGACCTTCCGCTGGAGCAACCGCGCATGACACCCGTGCTGGAGGGCCTGCCGCTGGAGCAGGCACGGCTGCGGCTGCAGTCGGCGCTGGAGGAGCGGTCCGGCTCACCGTCTGCCTCGACCCGTCGAACGCGCACGTCGCGGCCGGACGGCCCCGGGCCCGAGGTGGTGCCGCTCGGAACACGTGCCGTGCGGGACGACCCGTATGCCGATGTGCGGCCCGGCGCGCTGGTGCATCTGACGTCCCGGCAGGTGCTGGTGGGCCCTTGGGGTGGCGACGCGGACGCGCGGGCGTGCGGCACCTGCCTCGCGATGCGCTGGCAGCGGCTGCGCTCACGCACCGAGCGGGACGCGTTGGAGACGGGCTCGCCGTGGAGCTTCGCCCCGGCCTGGCCGGAGCTGCCGGACTTCGTCACCACAGCCGTGCGCGCGCTGTACGAGGCGGTCATCCTCGGAAACCCGGATCCGCCCGGCGAGACGGCATCCGACCGGGCCCTGCCGCAGGTGACCTGCCTCGACCTCGCGACGCTGAGCGTACGGACCTTCCCGCTGTACGCCGACCCGCTGTGCCCTCACTGCGGCACCGGCGGCTCGGACACCCGGGAGTCGGCCCAACTCACCCTGGTGAACCGGCCGAAGCCGGCCGAGGACAGCTACCGGCTGCGCCCGACGTCCTCCTACGGGCTCGCGCCGGCCGCACTCGCCAACCCGGTCACCGGACTGCTCGGCGCGGGCACCTGGCTCAACATCACCTCGCCCACCACGGCGCCCGTCGCGGGCAGTGTGTTCATGCGCGGGTACGCCGGTCTGACCGACGTGACCTGGAGCGGGCAGGCCAACGGCTTCTCCGCGAGCCGGAACCTGGCCTATCTGGAGGGCCTGGAGCGGTACGCCGGGACACACCGGCGGCGCGGCACACGACTGCTGACGGCGTCGTACAACAGCCTCGGTGAGGACGCGCTCGACCCGGCCGAATGCGGCTTCTACGCGCACGAGACCTACCGCGACGATCCGCTCGTGGACCCCTTCGACCCGGACCGGCCGATCCCGTGGGTCTGGGGGTACTCCCTGCGCGACGAGCGTCCGCTCCTGGTGCCGGCCCGGCTCGTCCACTACAGCGCGGGGCTCGCGGCGGACAATTTCGTCTTCGAGTGCTCCAACGGCTGTGCGATCGGCAGCTGTCTGGAGGAGGCGGTGCTCGGCGGGCTGCTCGAACTGATCGAGCGAGACGCCTTCCTCCTCGCCTGGTACGGCGGCATCCGGCTCACGGAGATCGACCTGGCCACGATCACCGATGCCACCGTCCGCGCGATGATCGATCGGGCCGCATTGCAGGGCTACGACGTGCACGCCTTCGACAACCGGATCGACCTCGCCGTACCGGTGGTGACGGGCCTGGCGGTCCGCCGGGACGGCGGCCCCGGCATCCACTCCTTCGGCGCGGGCGCCTCCCTCGACCCGGCTGCGGCGTTGGAGGGAGCCCTCTCAGAGGTACTGACGTACATCCCGCACCTGCCGGGCCAGGTACGCGAGCGGCGCACCGAACTGGAGGCCATGGCAGCCGACTTCACGAAGGTGCTGCACCTCAAGGACCATGCCCAGCTGTACGGGCTGCCCCAGACGGCAACGCACGTGACGCCGTACCACGAGCCCACCGCTGTCCGTCCGATGGCGGAGGTGTACGCGTCCTGGGAGGCGGGCGGACGGCCTCGCACCGGCGATCTGCTGGACGATGTGGCGCTGTGCCGCGACGAGTTGGAGCGGGCCGGCCTCGATGTCGTCGTGGTCGACCAGACCACTCCGGAGCAGGAACGCATCGGCCTGCGCACGGTCTGCGTCCTGGCGCCCGGTCTGCTGCCCATCGACTTCGGCTGGTCGCGCCAGCGGGCCCTGCGGATGCCGCGCCTGCGAACTGCCGCACGCCGGGCAGGACTGCGGGAGACCGATCTCGCGAAGGGGGAGATCCGGCGGGTGCCACATCCCTTTCCGTAGCGGTCAGACGCCGGACGGCCGGGCGCCGCTCGTCGCTCCTGAAGGAGTGACGAGCGGCGCCCGGCCGTCCGGCGCGTGCCGAATCCGTGGGATCAGGCGCTGCAGGAGGTGGTGCTGGTGGTGGAGGAGCAGGTCGAGGTGGAGGAGCAGCTGGTGGAACCGGCGAGCACGACCTCGCTGGCGTCCGAGTAGTCCGAGATCTCGAAGGTCTCCGACTCGAGTTCCAGGATCTCGTCGGCGAGGGCGGCGAGGGTCGACTTGTCAGCCATGATGACTCCTGACGTGGTCACACCACCGGGCTCCTCCCGGGGTGTTGGTCCCTTTCATTGGACCGGGCACCACTGACGCGACCGGCTGCGAAGCACTGACGGAGCGCTGACGGCCCGCGCCAGCACCGCGCCGGGGATCGGTCAGCGAAGTGACATCGATCTGTCAGTGATCTGTCAGTGATCTGAGTGATCTGCCACTGTTCTGCCAGCGAGGTGACGGCCGTTGGCTGCCGGTCCGCCGGACCATGCCCTGATGAGCCCCACCGCGACCGCCCCCACCGGCCGACACGAGCCCGTCCTGCGCCAGTTGGACAGCGTGCTGCGCCCACTCGTCGCCTTCGCCATGGACCTGCACCAGCACCCGGAACCTTCCGGCGCCGAAGCCCGGACGGCGGCCTGCCTCGCGGACGCGCTCCAGGCGGAGGGGTTCACCGTGACGCGCGGCATCGGCGGACACGGTGTGGTCGGCGTCCTCACGAACGGCGAGGGCCCGCGCGTGTACCTGCGCGCCGAACTCGACGCACTGCCGGTCCGGGAACGCACCGGACTGCCGTACGCGGCCGACGGCCCCCACATGCACGCCTGCGGGCATGACCTGCACATCGCCGCGGCGCTCGGCGCGGCGACGCTGCTGGCGCGTGCGCGTGCGCACTGGCGGGGCGCGGTGGTGGTCGTGGGCCAGCCGGCGGAGGAGATCCTGACTGGCGCGCGGGCGATGCTGGCGGACGGTCTCTACGACCGCTTCGGCCGCCCCGACGCCGTGCTCGCGCAGCACACGGCGCCGCTGCTGGGCGGAATGGTGGCCCATGGGCACGGGCAGCCGGTGCTGGCGGGCAGCGTCGGCCTCGACGTCACCCTGCACGGGCGCGGCGGTCACGCGGGGGCGCCGCAGCTGACGGTGGACCCGGTCCTGGCCGCCGCGGCGGTCGTGATGCGCTTGCAGGGCATCGTTGCCCGCGAGAGCGCGCCGGCCGAGCAGACGACCCTCACGGTCGGTTCGCTCCACGCCGGCACGCACAGCAACGTCGTACCGGAGAGCGCGGCGCTCGGCATCACCGTGCGGGCTCTCACCCCGGCGGCGCTGGACCGCGCCGTGGCGGCGGTCGAGCGGATCGTACGGGCCGAGGCAGACGCGTCCGGCTGTCCGCGCGAACCGGAGATCACCATGGTGTCCCGCTCACCGGTGACCTTGCCGGACGAGAAGCTCACTGCGGCGATCCGAGACGCCCACCGAGAAGCGCTGGGCGCCGAGCGGGTGGCCGCGTGGCCGCCGTCGATGGCGACGGAGGACTTCGGTCTGTACGGCGATGCCGGGCGGGAGATCCACGGGTGTCCGGGGGTGCCGCTCGGCTACTGGATGGTCGGTGTGGTGGGCCCGCGGCAGTGGGCCGCGACGGCGGGCGCGGGCGGCACGGCGGAGCGCTTCGCGGCACTCCCGGCCAACCACTCCCCCGAGTTCGCCCCGCACCTGCCCCTCGCCCTGCCGTCGGCGGCCACGGCGATGACTGTGGCGGCGCTGACGGCGCTGGGTGCACCCGGAACGATGCCACCGGCCGCGGCGGTGCAAAGGGCCTTGCGAGCCTGAAGCTACGCGCCGAGAACCCCCAACGGGAGGCGCTGACCGAAGGCGTGGACATCACCGACGCCGGCGCGGTCGGGCCGCAGCAGTACCGTCTCTTCAGGGGAAGGAGGGGACGAGATCAAGTACCACGTTTCGAGGTCCAGCAGCGGTACGAGTGGGGCATCCTCAGCGAGCACCGCGCCACGGTGTCCAGCGGCGGGCCGAACGACGGAGACGGGCGTGGCGACCCGCGAGGACGACGCGGGTCGCGAAGCCCTCCTGAAGAAGCTGGCCCTCTGGACCGGACTCGCCCTCTGCATCGCCTTCATCGCCTGGGTGGCCTGGGGATTCCTCGAGTTCGACCACGACGTGGAGAACCCCCGCGAAGGCGGCTTCTCCGGTTGGCAATGCGACGCCAGCCACGACTGCGGCTCCTGAGGACGGGCCTCCCTCGGTCGGTCGAATACAACCTCCGCAGCGCCGGGCTTTGACCTAACTCCCTGGGTAACGACGGCAGTTGAGCAACCCCTCTACGTAGGATGATCCCGCTCGCCTAGGTCAGTGTTTCGCAAAGCCAGGTACGGCGCGGGGAGCCCCGTACAAGACGATTGGGTAGCCAGTGCTTCTGAAAACGTTCGGCTGGTCGTTCGCGGTCACCGCGCTCGGTCTGGTCGCGGCGGTGTTGTACGGGGGGTGGACCGGCTTCGGGATCGTGGCGATCCTGTCCATCCTCGAGATCTCGGTGTCCTTCGACAACGCCGTGGTCAACGCCGGGATCCTGAAGAAGATGAATGCCTTCTGGCAGAAGATCTTCCTCACCATCGGCATCCTGATCGCGGTCTTCGGCATGCGTCTGGTCTTCCCGGTCGTGATCGTCGCCGTCAGCGCCAAGATCGGCCCGATCGAAGCGGTGCGGCTCGCGCTCGACGACAAGGACAAGTACCAGCAGTTGGTGACCGACGCCCACCCGTCGATCGCCGCCTTCGGTGGCATGTTCCTGTTGATGATCTTCCTCGACTTCATCTTCGAGGACCGGGACATCAAGTGGCTCGGCTGGCTGGAGCGCCCGCTCGCCAAGCTGGGCAAGGTCGACATGCTCTCCGTCTGCATCGCGCTCGTCGTGCTGCTCGTCTCCGCGATGACCTTCGCCACCAACGCCCACCAGCACGGCGGCATCCATGCGGACAAGGCCGAGACCGTCCTGATCGCCGGCATCGCGGGCTTGATCACCTACCTGATCGTCGGTGGCCTCTCCGGCTACTTCGAGAACAAGCTCGAGGAAGAGGAGGAGCGCGAGCACGAGGCCGAGGAAGAGGCCAGGAGGAGCGGCAAGAAGGTCTCGGCGGTCGCGATGGCCGGCAAGGCCGCGTTCTTCATGTTCCTCTACCTGGAGGTCCTGGACGCGTCCTTCTCCTTCGACGGCGTCATCGCCGCCTTCGCGATCACCAACGACATCGTCCTGATGTCGCTCGGACTCGGCATCGGCGCGATGTACGTCCGCTCACTCACGGTCTACCTGGTCCGCCAAGGCACCCTCGACGACTACGTCTACCTGGAGCACGGCGCGCACTACGCGATCGGCGCCCTCGCCGTGATCCTGCTCGTCACCATCCGGTACGAGATCCACGAGGTCATCACGGGCCTCGTCGGCGTCGTCCTGATCGCCTGGTCCTTCTTCTCCTCGGTCCAGCGCAACCGCAGGTCGGCTGAATGAGTCCGACGTTCTCAGTGGTCTCTTGACACCCCGTCGCCGCCCTAACCCTGCTCCGGAACTCCTTGACCACAGCGGTGACCGTCGCGCCCTGCTCGCAGGGCGGAACGGTGCGCGAGCACATGGCCAGCCAGCGCTGTCTGCGGTCACGGTCAGCTCCACTGTCTCGCACGGAATCGGCCGTGTTCCACCTCCTCGACTCGCCCCAGGCTCTTCAGTCGCTCCAGGTGCTGTACGGCCGTTCTGCGCTCGACCGGCCGCACGTGTGGACCTTGGACGTGAGGTCGGTAGACCAGGCGGTGGTCGACGATGTCCTCGACCGTGCGTGGCTCGCTCAGGAAGTCGAGGAGCGCCGCTTCTCTCTTCTCCACGACAGCGGCGAAGACGTCGAGCCGGTGGCGGAACTCCGCGGGGCCCTCGATCACGCCCTTCTGGTGGGAGGTGCCGTACCAGCGGGCATCGATGTCACGGCAACGGCGCATGGAGGCCTCGTAGTCGGGGAGATCGCTGCCGACGTCGCCGTAGTACGGGCCGAACGACGTCAGGTCGATGTCGGCGATGAACAGGAAACCGTCCGGCTCGACCAGGAAGCCGCTGTGGCCTTCGGTGTGGCCGGGGAGGTGTACGACCGTCACCGTGCGCCCACCCAGGTCGAACACCGTGCCGTCGTCGAATGCCTTCGCATCCGCACGTCCCTGGACATGGAACTGGTCGCGCATCGTCCGGTCGACCTCCTCCACGTCACCGGGCGGAAGGCCGTACCCGGCGACCAGCGCCGCGCGGGAGCGCAGCGCGTCGAGGTCGCCGCGATGGATGTGGACGGGTACGTCGTAGCTGCCGAGACCGGCGATGTGGTCCTCGTGCGCGTGGCTGACGAGGACCAGGTCCGCGGGCGGCGCGGCCTCGACGAGCGACAGCGACGGATCCACGACCAGGGATGCGCTCGTGCCACGTACGAGGAGTGAGTTGCCGTACGGATAGGCACCCTGTCGTGGGCCTACGAGCACGCTGACGCCGCCGTATTCGACCGCTGTGTATCCCGTGGCTGGCATGTCCGTGTCTTCACACCTCTCGATTCGGCATCCGGTCGTACGCCGACTACCGCGGCAGCGTCCTGCTCAAATGACGCCCTGCTCCATCATCGCCTTCGCCACCCTGAGGAACCCGGCCGCATTGGCGCCGAGGACATAGTCGTCGTGGTCGCCACCGTATGCCTCGGTCGTGGCGCGGTCCTGAGTGTGGAGGTCGCGCGTCACGGCGGCGAGCCGGGACTCGGTCTGTTCGAAGGACCAGTGGTCGCGCGCCGCGTCCTGCTGCCCGGTCCTGCTCCAGGTCGGCACCGAGGACCTGGTCGCACCGCCCGGCGCTGCGCGTCGTACCGCCAGGAAGGCCGGGCGGTGGGCGCACCTGCGCGAGTACCCCCGTCGACCACTTCGACGTCTTCCACGGCCCTTGGCTGCGTCGCGCGCCGGCCGACCAGCTCGAATTCCACACGCGTGCTCTCGGCCCGGCGCCTCGGTAATCACGCCCGAGAAGTGCCTTTCCCCTCACCAGTGTTCTTCCCGAGAGTGTCTTTCCCGAACTGCTTTCCCGAACTGCCGCTCCCATCAAAGGGGATGAGATGAGCATGTACGACTACGTCATCGTCGGCGCCGGATCCGCCGGCTGTGTGCTCGCGGCACGGCTGTCGGAGGACCCCCGGGTCCGGGTGGCGTTGATCGAGGCGGGCGGCCCCGACACCGCACAGGAGATCCATGTCCCGGCCGCCTTCCCGCAGTTGTTCAAGTCAGATGTCGACTGGGACCTCGACTCCGACCCGGAGCCCGGGATCGGCGGGCGGCGGGCCTACCTGCCCCGGGGCAAGGTGTTCGGCGGCTCCAGCTCGATCAACGCCATGATCTACATACGGGGCGACCGGACCGACTACGACGGCTGGGCCGCGGCCGGGGCGACCGGCTGGTCGTACACCGATGTGCTGCCGTACTTCAGGCGTGCCGAGGACAACGAGCGGGGCGCGGACGAATTCCACGGCACGGGCGGCCCGTTGACGGTCAGCGAGGGCAGGTCCTCGCATCCGCTCACGTCGGCGTTCGTGCGGGCCGCCGAGCAGGCCGGGCACAAGGCGAACGACGACTTCAACGGCGTGACGCAGTTCGGTGTCGGGCGCTATCAGCTCACCCAGCGCAACGGACTGCGCTGCAGCGCGGCGGTGGCCTATCTGCACCCGGCCCTCGAACGCCCCAACCTCACCGTGCTCTCCTCGGCCCGGGCTCACCGCGTGGTGGTCGAGGGCGGCCGGGCGACGGGCGTGGAGATGGAGCGGGGCGGCACGGTCGAGGTGGTGCGCGCCGAGCGCGAGGTGATCCTTTCCGCGGGCGCGTACGAGTCGCCGAAGCTGCTGATGCTGTCCGGGATCGGCCCGGCCGCGGCCCTGTCCGCGTTCGGCATCGGCGTCGTACGCGATCTGCCGGTCGGCGAGGGCCTCCAGGACCACTACATGGCGCTGCTGAACTTCCGCACCGAAGCCGAGTCGTTGACCGGCGCGGCGAGTGCGGACAACGCCGCGCTGTTGCAGAGCCAGGGACGCGGCCCGCTGACCTCGAACATCGGCGAGGCCGGCGGCTTCTTTCGCAGCCGGGACGAACTGGGCGCCCCCGACCTTCAGTTCCACGCGGCGCCCGTGCTGTTCCACCAGGAGGGGCTCGGCCCGGTCGCAGAGCACGGGTTCTCCTTCGGCCCGTGCGTGCTCGCCCCGACCAGCCGCGGGGCGGTGACCCTGCGTTCACCGCGCCCGGACGTGGCGCCCCGGATCGTGCACAACTACCTGACGACGGCCGAGGACAGGGACGCGCTGGTCGCCGGCATCCGGATCGCCCTGGAGATCGCCGAGCAGCGGGCGGTGGCCGACCTCGTGACCGGGCCGTACGACGTGCCGGCCGCGGACTCCGACACCGAACTCCTGGCCTGGGCGCAGCGGTCCGGGCAGACCCTGTACCACCCGACCTCGACCTGTGCCATCGGGTCGGTGGTCGACCCCGAACTGCGTGTGTACGACGTCGAGGGCCTGCGGGTCGTCGACGCGTCCGTGTTCCCGGCGGTGCCGCGCGGGAACACCAACGCGCCCACGATCATGGCCGCGGAGAAGGCGGCCGACCTCGTCAAGGGAGCCGCGTGATGAAGACGCCCCTGCCCGCGACCGACAGGAGGTGAGCGCTCGACCGGACGTCGACGATCTGGTCCGCGGTGAGATCGCCTGGGCCGCCTGAGGGCTGCGCCGGCGGCACGGGAGCTGCTGGACCGGGTGCACGCCGCCGCCGTGCAGGCCCAGGCGTGGGTGGACGCCGCTGTGGCATACATCAAGGCACTGGAGAAGGGCCGCAGTCCGGTCGACGGGTAATCCGTCCGCGCGGCACCCGGCGGACGCGTCCCGGTCCGGGTCCTAGCCCCACAGCGTCTGGGACCAACTGCTGCTGAACGGCTTCAGCGCCGCGGTGTGGACGCCGCGGGCATGGAGGAGCCGGTACGCGCTCGCTCGGCGTGAACCTGATCGCGCATCCGGGCACGATGGCCGACCTGGGCCCCGCGCGGGACGAGGCGATCGCCGAACTCCGCTACAGCAAAGTCGCGTTGAACGCGCAGCCCCCGTGGTTCGTCACCAACCGCACCGCGGCGACCACCGGGCGGCTTCTCGCCGACTTCGCTGCCGCGCCCCCGCTGGTCGGCGCTGCCGAGGATCTTCGCCTCCGCGCTGCGCGGCTGAAAACCGATACCCGGCCGCTAAGCTACGGCTCGCCCGAAAAGGGAGAAACCATGACGATGACCGCAATCTAGAGGAGCTTGTCGGTGCATTCCTGGCTCTCCGAACGCCGTCGAGCGGGAGTGAGCAGCCTCGTCGCGGTCTGCGTGGCAGCGTTGTTCGGCCTCGTGCTCGTGCTCGACGACGGCACGGCGCCGTTCTCGGTGGTGGATGCGGGCGTGCTCGTGCTGTTCGCCTATCTCTTCACCTACCTCGTTGTCACGCTTCCCGCCTTCTCGACCGCCTCCGACGAGCGGATCCGCAACCGGGCCGAGCGCAGCGCCCGCGGAACGGTGATGCAGCGCTACGTGCTCGGGACCGCGCCCGGGCCCGGAGTGTCGCTCTTCATCGCGACAGCCGCGCTCGCGGTGGCCGTCGTGTGGCGCCCCGGGCACATCGGCTCGCAGTTTCCCGTCGAACCCCGGGTGGTGGCGGCGCTCACCGAGTGTTCGCCCCGGGTCCCCGCCTGTCCGGCTCCGGGCCGCACATGCCCTTCGCGTGCCGTTCCGGGCAGCGCGGTGGCCGCGGCGCGTTCTCGTGCCGCTTGCTCCGGGTGTCTGCGCTGCCAGTAGGGGTTGCCGTGCGAGAGCTTGCTGGAGACGCGGCCGTACATGCCGAAGGTGGCGATGACCAGTCCCATGACGAAGCTGAAGATCACGTTGGTCATGCTGAAGTCGAGGATGTTCGCGGCGCGGTCCAGCACGAAGATGTGGGCAAAGCCGCTCAGGACGAAGAGCGAGCCAACTGCCATGTTGAGTGTGGGGGCGAAGTTGCCTCCGA
Organism: Streptomyces sp. NBC_00299; assembly: GCF_036173045.1. Taxonomy (GTDB): domain Bacteria; phylum Actinomycetota; class Actinomycetes; order Streptomycetales; family Streptomycetaceae; genus Streptomyces; species Streptomyces machairae. The sequence goes on along the minus strand of NZ_CP108039.1, from coordinate 9,366,685 downwards.
TCGCCGCCCCGGCGAGCAGCGCCAGACCCACGACGATGGAGATGACGCTGAGGGCGACGTTGGTGGACATGCCCGCGATCGTGTCGCCCGCCGTGTCGAGGGGGCTCAAGGCGTCGGCGAAGCCGAGAACGCCGAAGGCCAGCAGGATGAGCCCGCAGCAGCCGGCACCGTAGCGATAGACGGTCGCCAGATGATGATCGACCGGGAGTTCATCTCGTAGCTTCATGCCCCCTTTTCGCGAGTTACGGCAGGCATGGATGCGGATCCGGGGTCCGCGACGGGTGGTTGTGCCGGTCGGGGGTCCGGGCCCTGGCGCACGAGGACGAGTTCACGGTTCATCTCGGCCAGGAACCGGACGACGACCGTCAGTTCGGCGGCGGTGAAACGGCCTCGCGCGGTCTCGGTGCTGTGGGCCAGAGGGCGGAAGTAGTCCCTGGCGAGGCTCTTGGCTGCCTCGGCGTAGTGCAGATGAACCACGCGGCGGTCGTCGACGGCCCGGACCCGCTGGATGTGGCCGGCTCTTTCCAGTCGGTCGATGCAGGCCGTGACGGCGCCGGACGTCAGATTGAGCTGCTGGCGCAGTCGGCCGGGCGTCATGGGGCCGTCGTCGGGGTCCGCGTCCAGGACGGCGATCAGCGCCTGCACGTCAGTCAGGTGCAGCCCCTGGGACTGGGCGAACTCCTGCGCAATGCGGTTGAACTCGCCGTTCATCCGGCGCAACAGGACGGCGAAGGACTGCTCCCACAGCGCTTGTGGGAAGGGCTCGTTCGGCACGTCGAAGAGCAGGCCCTCGGCCGAGCCGAGGAAGTAGATGTGGAACATCAGCAGCAGTTCAGCGGCGGACAGCTCACGCGGGTCGGCGAAGAAGCTGCGCGGGCGACGAGACACAGCAAGGGAACCGGAGGAAACGGTGGCACACCTCGAGTCCGCGCGCCTGGTGGAGTTGGCCCTGGGAAGCGCCACGCTCACTGAGGAGACCCATGCCCACCAGCACGTCTCCACCTGTCGCCCCTGCCGGGAGCAACTGGAGCGGATGACACGGGTGGTGGTCCTCGCGCGCAGCGTCGACGCGGCCGATCTGCCCGTCGCGCCTCTGGGGCGGGTATGGCAACGGATCACTCAAGAGCTGTCGCAGACCACCGAGCCGAGGCACCGGCCGCCCGGCGAGTGAGAAGGGGCCCAGCCCAACGGGGTCAGCCAGCCGGCGACGAGCAGCCTGGCTCGCCGGGGGTGGAGTCCCTGGGCGACGCGTCCGGGCCGGTCAGCCCGCCTACCGTGGCGTGCCGAGTTTCTCCCGCAGTCGGTTCAGGGTTCGGTTCAGGATGCGGGAGACGTGCATCTGGGAGATCCCGAGTTCCTCTCCGATGGCGCTCTGCGTCATGTCGGCGGCATAGCGGAGGGCGAGGATCTTGCGCTCGCGCTCGGGGAGGGCGGCGAGGAGGGGTTTGAGGGCGTGCAGGTCCTCGACCTTTTCCAGGTTCAGGTCGGCGTAGCCGATGTGGTCGGCGAGAGTGTCATCCGCGCTCTCGCCACCGTCGGGAAAGTCGAGGGACGCGGCGGTATAGCCGTTGGCGGCGACCAGTCCCTCGATGATCTCGTCCGGATCGCGGTCCAGATCGTCGGCGAGTTCCGTGACGGTCGGCGGGCGGCCGTGAGTCTGCTCGAGCAGGGAAGTGGCTTTGGCCAGGTCGAGATGGAGCTCCTGCAGGCGGCGCGGGACATGCACGGCCCAGGTGTTGTCGCGGAAGTAGCGCTTGATCTCGCCGATGATGGTGGGCATCGCGAAGTTGGGGAAGTTTACTCCGCGTTGCAGATCGAACCGGTTGATCGCCTTGATCAGCCCGATGGTGCCGACCTGTACGACGTCGTCGTACGACTCGCTTCGCACCCCCATGCGGCCGACAGCGTAACGAACCAGGGCGAGGTTGAGCTCGACCAGCGAGTTGCGCACGTAGGCGTGCTCCGGTGTGCCCTCTTCCAGAGCGTCGAGACGTGCGAAGAGCATCTTGGACAGTGCTCTGGCGTCGGCAACGTCGACGAGCGCAAGGTCGGGTGGCAGGTCCTCGAGGCCCGGCGGGACCGCAGCAGCGGCGTCCGGTTCGGTGGTATGCCGGTCTGCGTACGGCGGTGTGTGGGCGGGATTGTCGCTGGTGGCGGTCTTGATCGGTGTCGCGGTCGCCATTGTCGCTCCCGAAACGAGGAAGGTGCCCACCGGCTGTGGGCCCGGCGTGGACTGGCTGATTCCCCCCTGATTGGCTTCACATACCGGCAACTTGACTAGTCATACAGTCAGCTCATTGGTGCGTCAGGAAGGGGCCCCAGCGTCTGAGGTGCCCACCCTTCGAAGGCGGGCTTGTTGACTCGAACTGGAATGAGGTCTGCGCCCAACCATTGCTGACCTGGGCACTTGACGCATACGGGTAGTGCCCGCATAGGTACGGCGACGGATTGGGTAGCAGCGGTGCAACCTACTGCAGGCAGGAGGTGCCTCTCATGGCCCCATCCCAGGATGTCGTCGAGATGATCCTCGAGGATCACCGGACGATGGAAGACCTGCTCCGCTTGATGCGCAGCGTCGAAGCGGATCGCCAGACCGCGCTGCACGCATTCGCCGATCTGATGATCGCGCACGGCGAAGCCGAGGAGACCACGGTCTACCCGCTGCTCAGCCAGTACGACGAACCCGACGCCGTCGATCACGTCGAGTCGGACCACCGGGAAGCCGCCAAGATTCTGCTCGCTCTCCTGAAGGTGCCCGGGATCGGCTCCGTCGAGTGGGACTGGAGGCTGAAGCAACTGACCGCGGTCACCTCTCGCCACATCGACGAGGAAGAACGAACCCTCATCAACAAGGTATGTGCAAGCCTCACCCCCCAATGCCGGGAGGAACTCACCGTCGGCTTCGCCGGCGCGCGCGGGGAGCTGTTGAGGGAGAGGTGTGGCCGAGTAGGAAACGTACACCGCATGGTCCACTCGGGGGCACCGGCGTGAGGTCGCGGACAGGTTCGAATTCCAGCGTCATGATGAGGCCGCAGACGACAGGAGCCGCCATGGTCAGTGTGTCGGACACCTTGGACAGCTTCCTTGCCCGGGTCGCAGACCGCGGGGGTTACGGCTGTGCCCAGCAGACGGCAAGGGCCGTCCAGCACGTGCTGGAAGTCCTGGGCGCACACCTCGTCGGCGACGACCGCACCGACTTGGCCCGGCTGCTGCCTCATCACTGCGGCCCGCTGCTGAGCGCCACCGAGCCGGCCAGTGAGCCCCTGACCCCGGACGGTTTCGTACGCGCCGTGGCCGAGCGTGCCGATGACGACGCCTCGGAAGCCAGGCGTGCGGTCACTGCCGTGCTGCCGACGCTGGCGGAGTCGGTGGACGACGCGCTGTTGCGCCGTGTCCTCACCCAACTCCCCCCGGGACATGCGGGCTTGTTCGGGCGCACCGATCCGGTCTGACCCGACCGGTACGCGGTGCGTGCCTCCGGAGCATGTGGACCAGGAACACCGTGGGAGGGGCCGGGAACGGCCCCTCCGCCATCGGCTCTGGGCGCACCTCCCGGAAGTCCTGTGTTCAGCATGGACTCCGCTCAACCCGCCGCGCGCTGTTGACCGAAGCATCGCTCGGCCGCAGACACGGAACCTCAAGTGCCGGGCCGTTCAGGCAGGACGGCGGCTCAGTCGGCCAACACCCGCGCGACATGCTGCGGATCCAGGCCGGTGAGTTGGACGATGCGTGGCGCAGGAATCCCTGCGGTCAATGCGCGGTGGACCAGAGCTTCCCAGTCCTGGGTGGTGTTACGGAAGCCGAGCAGCTCCGACTCCATGGCGGTCACCGGCGTGGGCGCACACGCCTGCTCCACCCGCACCGTCTCATCCTCGCTCAAGGGAACCGGCAACCGCTCCGCATCGTCGGGAACCAACACCTCCGCTCCCGCCGGAACAATCCTGACCCGCTCGGAGGAGGCGGGAATCCCGTGCGCGTTCAGCCAGCCCCGGACTGCGGGCGTCTCCACGCACTCCAGCTCGCCCACCGCGGCCAAGGCGGCGCCCAGGCGCGGGTGATCGTCGGGGAGTACGAATAGCAGAGCGTCATCGGCCATCGTGATGAGACCACTCTCTCGGTAGGTGAAACTGGCCTGATGCTAGCGCCTTCGACAGGCCGCTCCGATCCAGTCCAGCCGCGCCAGGGCGCAGCACAGCGCGACACGTTGACCCGCGACGGGCAGCCGCACATGCGCCGATTGACGCCGCGGGGATTCCCTGCCCTACGGCTGTTCGGGCTCGCCGTCCTGCGCACCTCGCCCGGGCGGTGCAGGAGGCCACACGGGGCGTTCCTGAGGGGGCAACTCGATCAGTGCCTGGCCAACCGCCTGATAGCTGGGCAGAAGACGGGTGCTGCCGGTCTGGGCCAGTAGTTCCGTGAGGCGGCGCCCCGCTCCGGCCAGCAGAAGCTTTCCGCTCCGTCGGGCCAGCAGCCACCGTATGGCCAGCAGGCAGTTGAGTCCGCGCGAGTCGCAGAAGGCCAGGGCAGTGACGTCCAGCACCAGGTGACGGTGGCCGACAGCGACGCTGCTGCCGACCGTGGACAAGAAGTAGGTCTCGCAGCTCTGGTCGAGTTCACCGCTGAGCCGCAGTACCGCGCAGTCGTCGCAGCTGGTGACCTCGGTGATGGTCAGGCGGTTGGTCTGCGTGGACATCGCACCTCCATCCGACGCCTGCTTCCGGACCGAGCGGACTGCTCGATCCGACGCCGGCAGGCCATCCACCTCGCTGCGGCACGAGGGCTCCGGAACAGTCTGGACGGCACTCCTACGGGTGCGTGTGCCCCGCATTACGGCGGACAGCGGGAGGAGATGAAATCTCTCCCCCGGCACACGCGATGGAGCGACATTCGTGTCCGCAGCCGCGTCTCCCCCGGAGCGAAGCCCCCAAAAGGAGGAATCGGGTCACTCGGAGGGTGCGTCCTCGGGCTCGACTCGTGTGCGCCTCGGGTCCCCCACTTCCGCGGGTCACCGTTCGCCGTTCTGCAGTTTGACAAGCTCTGCGTTGAACTGGGCGCCGGTCAGCAGGGCCAGGTTGGACACCCACAGCCATACGAAGAAGACGACGATCCCGGTCAACGAACCGTAGAGGCGGCTGTAAGTGCCAACGAGGGAGGCGTAGAGGGCGAAGCCGACGGAAGCAATCAGCCACAACACCACGGCGAGGGCACCACCGAGCGCTCTCTGAGCCAGACCGCGCGCCTGCGCCGGTCCCGTATGGAACAGCACCCAGACCAAAACGGCGGTCAAGAGCAAGAGCAGTGGCCATTTCGCGATGGCCCAAGTGGTGTCGGCGGCCTCGCTCATACCCATCACTCGGCCGGCGGTGCGCGCCAACTCTCCAGTGAGCATGAGCGCCCCGGCGCTGGAGACGAACAGCCCCAGGAGCACGAGAGCCGTGATCACGTTGCGGGGAGCGGTCCGCCACACCGGTCGACGGTCCTCGACACCATGCATGGCATGCAATGCCCGACGGAACACTGCTAGGTAGCTCGAAGCCGACCACAGTGCACCTGCGGCCCCGAAACCGACCACCAGCCACGTCGCAGTCTGCCGGTCGGCCATGTCATTAAGGGCGTTCTCGATTACGGCACGCGACTCCGCCGGTACGACGGCGTTCACGTTACTGATGAGGTCCCGGACGGTCGCTGCGCCGGTGAGGCCGACCAGCGAGACGGTGACGAGTAGCGCCGGAAAGATCGAAAGCACCGAGTAGTAGGTGAGTGACGCGGCCCAGTCGCTCACATCGTCGTTCCAGATGGACACCGGGGTCCGCCGCAGGGCCGTCAGGTTCCTCCGGTGTCCGTTGCGGCGCTCCCGGAATCCCGGTCCCTCGGTGGCAGGGGCTGTCCAGGGGTGGAACGTCCTGCCCTGCGCCAGGCGCCTGCCCCACGAGTGGGCGACCTCCCCGTCGCGGTCGTGGTCAAGGCGCGGCTCTTCCGGCTCGGCGTGAGTCGGCTTGGGCGCCACCGGCCTGGCGCGGTGCGCTGCCGAAACGGGGAGCCATTCCCAGAGCCGTGCGCCGAGAATGACCGATCCTAGCTGTCGCACCGTACGCACCATGCAGGTTCGGATACCCGCCACCGTTGCCTTCACCCAGAAGCAGGTCGCCGTCCTCCTCGGTGAGACCGTGGAAGCCAAATCTCTTGCCGGTTCCTCCAGGACGAAGACCGGGTCGTCCCGGACAACGGCGCGGACCACCCTTCTCGATCGCTACCCGGAAGCCGTCGATCCGACTGGATCACGGTTCCACACCGGCGAGCCACACGACCCGGGGGAACGGGACCAGCGCCGTCTACTGCACGAGCCGACATGGGCGCTCCTGACGCGAACGGTGACGGCAGCGCCGCGCCCTCGTATTCCCTATGATGCAGCGGTGTTCGATTCGCGGTACGTGAGAACCTTTCACGAAGTGGTGCGGACCGGCTCGTACTCGGCTGCCGCACGCGCTCTCGGCTACACCCAACCGGCGATCACCCAGCAGATGAAGGCTCTTGAACGGGACGTCGGCATACCGCTGTTCGTCCGGGTGGGCCGCGGAATACGGCTCACCGAGGCGGGCGAGACTCTGTCGCGGCACGCCAGCGACATACTCGGTTCCTTGTCGGCGGCGCAGGAGCAGATGAACGCCCTCGCCCGGCTGCACGCGGGACGGGTCCGTGTCTGCTCCTTCCCGAGTGCCAACTCCACGCTCCTGCCCGAGGCTCTGGCCCGTCTCGCGGCTGCCCACCCGGGTATCCGCATCGACCTGCTGGAGAACGAGCCGCCCGAATCCCTTCGCCGCCTGGCGCAGGGCGAGTGCGACATCTCCCTGGCGTTCACCTATCCGGGACTGCACGAGCACGTCCCGGACGATCTGGTGGAGACCCCGCTCCTGGAAGACCAACTGACCGTACTGCTGCCCAGCGGACACCGGCTCGCCCGGCGCAGGGTCGTCCAGCTCACCGACCTGGCAGGGGAACGATGGATAGCCGGGTGTCCGCGTTGCCGGGCCAACCTGCTGCACGAGTGCGAGGAGGCGGGCTTCGTACCCGACATCGCCTTCACCACGGACGACAACATGGCGGTGCAGAGCCTGGTGGCGGAAGGGCTGGGCGTGGCCATGGTTCCCGCGCTGGTGCTGGCCTTCATGCACCGCGCAAAGGTGGCCGGCCGGCCGCTTCAGCCCGCTTCCCGGCGCAAGGTCTCGGCCTACGTACTGCGGGAGCATCTGCGCATCCCCGCCACGGCGCTGGTTCTCCAAGAACTGAAGGCCGTGGCCGCGAGCAAGATGGGTTGTTGACCGCTCAATCCATAAGCGCTCCTTGGGACATGCGAAGAAACTGTCGTTGGACGTGATGACAGGAGCGGTCGGACGCTCTGCGTATGACTTCTGCGTCGACCGCTCCTGGCGCCTTCACGGCGGCCCGCACCACCGACCGTCTTGAAGCGCTGCTAGCCGGATTACGGGACGACGTCGGGCGAGGCCTCCCGCCCGACCTGACCGCTCACCTCGTCGGTGAACGCCTCGCACCCCACCTGGGCGCGCCCGACCTGCTCACCGACGAGCAACAGCAGAGCGACCCGACCCAGTACCGGCAGCACCTGCTGCACGCGGAGCACGACGGGAGCTTCTCCGTCGTCGCGCTCGTCTGGCTGCCTGGCCAGGGAACCTCCGTCCACGACCATGTGTCCTGGTGCACCACGGGGGTGCACCAGGGCCAGGAACGCGAGCGGCGCTACCGGCTCCTCCCGGCGGCGGACGGCGCCGCCAGGCTCGTCGCCACCACCGACGTCCTCAACAAGCAGGGCGAGTTCTGCGGCTTCGCCCCTCCCGGAGACATCCACCGGGTCTGGAACGCCGGCCCCTCCCCGGCGATCTCACTGCACGTCTACGGCGCGGACATCTCCCGCCTCGGCAGCAGCGTCCGGCGGGTCTACCAGCTGCCCGCCGACTGCTGATGGCTCTCCTCAGGGAACGTCCTGCGCAACGGAGCAGGGAGCGTGAAGCGCCCGCCCTGCACCCGGGACTCCTCCTCGCGGCATGTGGCCTCGCCTTCGCCCTCGCCATCCACCGGCTCGTTCCTGCCATGCCGATGCTCACCGTCGCCGTGGTGCTCGGGATCCTTGCCGCGCACCTCCCCCGGTTGCGAAGGGTGGTGCGGGGATCCGGCCGCCCGGGACTGGCCTACGCGGGCAGGCGGTTGATGCGTGTCGGCATCGTCCTCCTCGGGCTCCAGCTCGGCCTCGACGACGTGGCCCGTCTCGGCTGGACGACGGTCGTCATGACCCTGGCTGTCGTCTTGGCCACGCTGTCCGGCACCTGGTGGCTGGCTCGGCGTCTGGGACTGCCGAGGGACCAGCCCCTGCTCATCGCCGCGGGCTACGCGATCTGCGGCGCGTCGGCCATAGGCGCCGTGGGTGAGGCCAGGGGCAGCAACGAGCGAGACGCGGCCACCTCGGTGGCCCTGGTCACCCTCTGCGGGACGCTCGCCATCGCCGTACTGCCACTGCTCCAGGGGCCACTGGGACTGAGCGACGCCGAGTTCGGGCGCTGGGTCGGCGCGAGCGTGCACGATGTCGGCCAGGTCGTCGCCACGGCGCAGACAGCCGGGGACGCGGCCCTCGGCGAGGCAGTGCTGGTGAAGCTGGTGCGGGTCGCGCTGCTCGCACCGCTCGTCGCCGCCGTCGCACTGTCCTCGCGGCGCCCGAGCCGTGACGTGGTCGGGCCGGGCGAGCCATGCCGCAAACGGGCGCCGCTGATACCGCTCTTCATCGTGGGCTTCCTCGCGGCGGTGACTCTGCGCAGCACCGGGCTGCTGCCCGGCGAATTCCTGGAGGCCGCTCACACCGGGCAGGAACTCCTGCTTGCCGCAGCCCTGTTCGGGCTCGGCAGCGCGGTCGACCTCCCCTCACTCGCACGCACCGGCGCGCGGACGGCCCTGCTGGGCCTCTCGGCATGGCTGGTCGTGGCAGGCGTCTCGTACGCCGGGGTGCTGCTGGTCGCGCGGTGACGCAGATGCGCTCAGTACTGGCGCACGCGGATCATCTGGCAGCACGACACCAGGCCGCCGCTACTCCGGGAGGTTCACCGAGAACACCGGGCCGTCAGCGTTGGGATTCTCCGACCCGTTGTAGCTGACGGTCCCGCCCTCGTCGCCGACGTCGAGGATGAGATGTCCCGTCACGGACTGACCCGGCTTGTACGCCCTGTCGAGAATCCGCCCGTCGCCGGCGCCGTCCCGCGTGGAGGCGTTCTGAGCGGCCGTGTCGGTGTCCTCCCACTCCATCCTGCCGTACGTCATGATCTCCGCCGGAGCAGCGCCCACGTTCTTCAACGTCAGCGTCAGCTTGACGTACTGGCCGTTCTCCGGCTCGTTCGACCTGCCGGCCTGTTCGGCAGTCACGTATTCCGCACTCACGACCTTGACGGACATCTTCGACGTGACCTTGTAGTTCTCACCGTCCTCGTCCGTCTCGCCAGTGGCGAACTCGCCCGTCTCTCCGACCTCCAGTACGGGGCCGGCACCGGATGAGGACGCAGACTTCGACGCCTCAACGGCCGCTTCGTCGACCGGCGCTTCGCCCGCCGGCTCCTGGCTTGCGACCGAGTCCCCCGAGTCGCTCTCTGACGAACACCCCGCCAACAGAACGGCGGACAGCAGCACGGCCGGCACACAGACACGGCGAATGTAGGCGCGCATGGCGCATCCCCCCATGAATCGGTGACCTCCCCCGGCCACACGGAGCAGCAAGCGTAATACCCGGCGCAGGACGAGGCGAACGAATGATCACAACACTGTGGGCGGCTTCCCTGCCTCGCCCCGCCCCCCCCCACCCTGGCGAGGCGCTGGGTTGTGGAGGTGACGTCTACAGGACGACTACGGCACGCTTTGGAGCCGGCCCTTGTGTGAACCCTCTACGCTGCAGCACGGTCGGCGACGTTCGTTGATCACTTCAGGAGGATGGATGGGCGGCAACGAACGCATGTCCGCGTCCACGGCTACACGCAAGAGCGCAGCCGCGCTGCGGGCACGGCGCAGTCCACGCTCGGTTCGCGCAGCCGTGTTGTTCCTCCACGGCGGCCAAGCGCACAGTCGGGCCACGTCGCGCAGTTGGTATCCCTCACCGCTCCGAATGAGACCCTTCGTACGGGCAGTCGCCGCGGCCGTGCCGGATGACGATGTCCTGCTGGCCGAGGTGCGCTACAGGGTGTGCGGCTGGAACGGTCCCGACGCTGATCCTGTCCGCGACACCCGGCGGGCGCTCAGTGAACTTGCCGCGCTGGCCGAAGACGTACCGGTCGTCCTGGTCGGTCACTCCATGGGCGGGCGTGCGGCGTTGCGCGCGGCCGTCGCTCCGCAGGTACGGGCGGTCCTCGCGCTTGCGCCCTGGTGCCCGGAAGGGGAGCCGGTGGCCCACCTGCGAGACAAGGAGGTGGTCGTCCTCCACGGTGACCGCGACCGGGTCACCGATCCGGGCGCGTCGGCGTCGTTCGTGAGCCGCGCGCGTGCGGCCGGCGCACGGGCCGAGCTGAAGATCATGACCGGAGGGGGCCACGCCATGCTCCGTCGGAGCGGACACTGGCACCGCACCGCCGCGTCGACCGTGGTCGGCTTATTGGCCGACGCAGACGCGATCCGATGAGCCTTTCCCAGCAGCCCCGCGTCCGCCGGACGGACCGGCTTGGTGCCGGGCTGTCATCGAGTGTGATCGCTGCCGTGACGGGCCGACGCGGGTAAGGACAGGCCGGGGCCATCCGGGCCATGCGGCGGCACGAGTAGATACGTCGCCATCCCGGCCGTGACCAGACCCGCCGCGAGGAGCAGACCCTGCGGCAGCATCATGCCCGTGATCACCATCGCCACGGAGAGGGTCAGCAGGGCCCAGACCCGGCCTCGTCGTCGCCGGTCTTCGCGCAACTGACGCCCCGCTCTCCGATTGCGGGCGGCATGAGGGCCGCTTGGTTGCGGGCCGCTTGGCTGCGTACGGGTTTCGTAGTGCAGGGGATCGGTACCGGGGTGGGGCATGACTCCCTCCTTGCGGGAACCGGCGGCTGGTTGGGATCCATGCCACCGTCACATGGAGCCGCGTGGCTTCGCCATCGGGCGCAGTACCCATTTCTGGGTGCGTACGGACGCCACCGTGCGCAGGTCATCGACCTGGCTGGCCTGGCGGGGCAGTGGTCCCTTCCGGCAGCCCGGGGGCGGCGAGCGTTGCCTACGTGCGTTTGTGGAGTTCGATGGCGAGGGGTGTCGCGGTGAACATGGAGGAGTAGGTGCCTACGGCGAGCCCGATGAGCAGGGCGAGGGCGAAGTCGGTGAGGGAGTCGCCGCCGAGGACGGCCAGGGCTGTGAGGATGAAGGCGGCGCCCATGCCGGTGTTGACGGTGCGGGGCAGGGTCTGTAGGAGAGCCCGGTTGGCGATGGCGGCGAAGGGTGCCTTGGGGTCGCGTCGGCTCAGGTCCCGGATGCGGTCGAATACGACGACGGAGTCGTTGACCGAGTAACCGATGACGGTGAGCAGCGCGGCGAGGAAGACGCCGTCGACGGGTTTTCCCAGCCAGGCGAAGATGCCGGTGAGGATCACCACGTCGTGGGCGAGGGCAGCGACCGCAGATGTGCCGAACAGCCAGCGGAAGCGTGCCACGAGGTACAGCAGTTGAGCTCCCAGGGCGACTGCGAGAGCGATCAGAGCGCCCTGGCGTAGTTCCTTGCCGAGACTGGGGCCGATGGCTTCGTCGCGGAGCTCCTCGGCGTCACCGGCCAGGGCGCCGATGGTTTGGGTGACGGTGGCCGCTTGCGCGTTCGTCAACTGGTCGGTGCGGACGGTGAGTTGGGTGTCGCCGGATGTCTGGACGACGGCGCGGGGGAACCCTGCGTCGGCCAGGACGGTGCGGGCGCGGTCGGGGTCGACGGGGGTGGCGGTGGTGTATTCGATGAGACGGCCTCCGGTGAATTCAATGCCGAAGTCGAGGCCGCGTGCGGCGATTCCGGAGGCGGCCAGGACCAGGACGGTGGCGGAGGCGGCCAGCCAGCGCCGGGGGCTGCGCATCAGGCGGGGGTTGGTGCGCGCGAGGCGGTCGCGGACCGCACCGGTGTGGGCGATGCCGGTGAGGCGTGGGCGGCGGCGCAGCCAACGCCGGGAGGCGGCGTACTCGGCGAGGGCACGGGTGATGACCAGGGCGCTGAACATGGACGCGAGGACGCCGATGCCCAGGGTGACGCCGAAGCCGCGCACGGGTCCTGAAGCGAGGAAGAACAGCAGGCCGGCGGCGATGAGGGTGGTGATGTTGGAGTCGGCGATCGCGCTGAAGGCGCCGCGGAATCCCGCGGTCAGGGACGAGCGCGGGCTGGGCCGGTTGCGGGAGGCGTACTCTTCCCGAGCTCGTTCGAAGACCAGGACGTTGGCGTCGACGGCCATGCCGATGGCCAGCACGAACCCGGCAAGACCCGGCAGGGTGAGGGTGGCGCCCAGGGCGGCGAGGGCGGCGTAGGAGATCAGGCCGTAGCAGGCCAGCGCCATGGTGGCCAGAGCGCCCATGAGCCGGTAGATCACGATGATGAACAGCGCGGTCAGCGTGGTGCCCACGGCGGCGGCCCAGGCGCTGGCGGTAATGGCCTGCGCACCCAGGGTGGGGCCGACGGTGCGCTGTTCGACCGTGTCGACGGGTACGGGCAGAGCGCCGCCGTTGATGAGCAGGGCCAGGTCCTTGGCTTCGTCGGCGGTGAAGGATCCGGTGATCTGCGTGGTGCCGCCGCTGATGCCGGAGCCGCATGCGACCGAGGGGTCGACCTGCGGCGAGGAGATGATCTTGTTGTCCAGGACGATGGCGACCCGGCGGGATGGATCCCCTGCGGGGTGGCAGGCGGCCTGGCCGGTCAGGCGGGCCCAGCCGTCGCGGCCGGAACCCTCGAAGTCGACGGCGACCTGCCATCCGGCAGCGCTTCGCTGGTCGAATTGGGCGGCTGCCTCCTTGACGTCCGTGCCGGTCAGCGAGGCTGCTTCAAGGCTCAGGAGCCGGCCGGACTCGTCGGCCAGAACTTGTTGGCGGGGCCGTTTGGGCAGCGGTTTCGCGGTGTCGTCGGCACTGGTGGCCGTGCCGACGACGCGATGGAAGGTGAGCTGGGCGGTGCGGCCGAGCACGTCCGCGGCCTTGGCCGGGTCCTGTACGCCGGGCAGTTCGACGACGATCCGGTTGTCGCCGGATCGGGCGAGGGTGGGTTCGGCGACGCCGAGCGCGTCGATGCGGCCGCGCAGCACCTCCAGGGTTCGGTCGGTGGCATCGGCGTCCGCGGTGGCGGTGGCGGTGGGGCGGGTTTCCAGCACGATCTGTGTACCGCCGCGCAGATCGAGTCCGAGGTGGACAGGGACGGTGAGGGCGACGTACAGCGACAGGGCAAGGACAGCGAGGGCGAGCAGCCCTCGGATGCGCAGGGCGCGGGTCAAGTGGGCCTCCGGCAGGCACACCACGGCCAGGGCAGTGGCAGCGGTGACGAGGAAGAAGTTGGGAGAGGTTCAGGTGCCTGAGGCCAGTGGTGGTGCCCGCCCTTGGTGACGGCTCGTCAGGTGCGGAGAGGCAGGCAGGTTCGCCGCCGGCAAGGACGTGTGTGCGGACTGCGGCGGGCTGTAGGCCCTGCAGTACGAGGCGAGGGTGGCGGTGACCGGCAGTGAAAGACGCTCGTCGGGGATGTCGCGATGGCCTCGGACCAGCGCGTTGCAGACAGCGAAGTGCCCATCGTCTGCGTGCGGTTCGCCGGCGGCCTGTGCAACTCCGGGAGTCAGTGCCGCGCTGTCGGTGAAGTCAGGGTTGCCCTGCGCCGACGGGCTGACCACAGCAGCGAGGATGGCCAGCAGGACAGCGATCACTGCGGCTGGGCCGAGGCCGCCCGCGCGGGGGGCGGTTTGCAAGGAGCGTGCCATGCGCCGTCCCCTTCTTGGTCTGGCGGTGGCTCAGTGAAAGCCGGGCTGTCAGGGACCTCAAGGTCCCGGCTGGGGAGTGGCAGCCGGAACCTTGAGGCAGTTCAGAAGGGCGAACCGGGTCAGGGTTCGATGAGGCCGGCGCGGATGGCGTAGCGGGTGAGTTCCAGGCGGTCTCGCAGGCCGAGTTTGTGCAGCAGGTTCGCCCGGTGCCGGTGGACGGTCTTGATGCTGATGAAGAGCATCTCGGCGATCTCCTTCGAGGAGTGGCCCTCGGCAACGAGCTTGAGCACCTCCTCTTCCCGGGGCGTCAGCACCTGGTCGGGAGGTTCCTCGCCCTGGCGGACGCGGTCGAGGTAGTTGCGGATGAGGGCGGTGACCGCACCCGGGTAGAGGAAGGGCTCGTCACGCATGGCCGCCCGGCAGGCGGCGACCAGGTCGCGGTCGGCCACGGACTTCAGCACGTACCCGCTGGCGCCGGCCTTGAGCGCCTGGAAGAAGTACTGCTCGTTGTCGTGCATGGTCAGCATCAGCACGCGCACGTCCGGCCTCAGCGCGATCAGTTCGCGGGCGGCCTGCAGGCCGGTCATCCGGGGCATGGCGATGTCCAGCACGGCCAGGTCGACCTCGTGGGTGCGAGCCGATGCGATCGCCTCGGCGCCATCGCCGGCCTCGGCGACGACCTGAAGGTCCGGCTCCTGGTCCAGGATGAGCCGCACGCCGCGCCGCACCAGCGCGTGGTCGTCGGCGAGGAGGATCCGGATCACGGGCGTGTCGCTTGTGGTCATGACTGCTTCCTGGGAACGGGCACGGTCAGCCGGACCTGTGTGCCGGCCTGCGGTTGGGAGGTGACATCCAGCGTGGCCCCGATGAGCAGGGCCCGCTCGCGCATCCCGCGGAGCCCGGCGCCTTCCTGCGCGACTCCCGTCCCTCTGCCGTCGTCCGCTACGGCCAGCACCACCGTGTCGTCCGTGTGGCTCAGGCGCACCTCCGCCCGGTCGGCCTCGGCGTGGCGGGCCACGTTCGTCAGAGCCTCCTGAGCGACGCGGTACAGCACCAGTTCGGTTTCCTGGTCGAGTTCGGGCAGGCCGACCTCGAAGTGGCGCACCACGCGCAGCCCGGTGTGGGTGGCGAACTCGGTGGTCAGCGAGGTCAGGGCGCTGACCAGGCCGAGATCCTCCAGTACGCCCGGCCGTAGCCGGCGCACCAGGCGGCGGACCTCGTCCAGGCTCCCCCGGGTGATCTCCTGTGCCTGCTGGAGATCACCGCGCAAGGGCTCATCGGCGTCGTCCGCCGCCCGTTTCAGCGTCAGCAGGACCGCGGTCATGCTCTGGCCGACCTCGTCGTGGAGTTCCTGGGCGATGCGGCGCCGCTCGGCCTCCTGCGCGAGCAGTGCGCGGGCGCTGCTCGCGGCCCGCTCATGCTCAAGCCTGTCCAGCATGGCGTTGAAGGTGCGGATCAGCTCGGCGGTCTCACCGCGGCCCTGCTCCGGCAGCCGCTGCCCGGGGCGCAGAAGGTCGACGGTGGTCATCAACCGGGTGAGCCGGTCCAGGGGGGCGAGCCCGATGCGCAGCAGGGCGGCGTTGGCGATCAGCATGACTGCCAGGCCGGCCACGAGGATGATCGCCTCGGTCAGCAGGACCGGTACGGAAACGGTCACCGGAGCCCACAGCAGCAGCGCGGTCGCGCCTCCCAGCACCACGGCGTTGAGAACGAAAATCCGCCAGAACAGGGACACCGGGATGACGCCTTCCTTTTCGTGACACGGCTCTGTCCGTCTTGTCGGTCAACGCGTTCCCCGAGCATGAGCCGCGGCCACTGCTCTGACCGGCCTGGTGCCAGCCTGCCCCGCCCGGCTGGATCCGTCGATGGGCTCCAATGCCCATTTCCGCACCTCGGCGTGCCTACGGCGCGGTGGGCCCCGCTAACGGCCGCAGATGGGTATCACGCCCGATGGGTTTCACGCGGCGTATCGGCCACGGTGGGGCATGACCACCAACCGTGATCCCCCCGACGCCTCGGCTCCCAGCCCCGCTTCCGTACGCCATCCCCGCGCCCTCTGCGCCATCCGTCTTTCGTAGGTAAGGACCGACCATGTCGCTCGATACGCCCCGCACCGAATCCCGTCCTGTGCGTCTGACTGCGCACGAGGCCCGCCAGCGCCTGGAGCACGAACGCGGCTCCCGGCTGACGCAGCTGCAGGCCATGGACGAGGCCGGGCCTGACGCGGCGGAACAGCTGATGTCGGTACAGAAGGACACGATCGAACGGGTCCTCAAGGAGATCGAGGCTGCCTTTGCCCGTGTCGACGACGGCAGCTACGGAATCTGCCAGGGCTGCTCCACGACCGTCCCGGTCGAGCGCCTGGAGATCCTGCCCTACACACGGTTCTGCGTCTCCTGCCAGCGCAATGCCGCCTGACACAACCGCCACCCAGTCTCCGTCTCCTGCCCTGCCCGAGGGGTGAAGTGGTGAACCAGCAGATCATCAGTGGCCGCGACTCGACCCTGTCGATCGAGGACCTTGCCGCGCTGCGCGAAAACCTGCACGAGCAGCGTCTGTTCCGCCAGGAACAGCTCCAGCAGCTCACCGTCCCCGCCACGAGCCGCACGGAGGCGCTGCTCGACCGGCGGGCCGCTTCTCAGCTCGAAGTGCACGTCAAACTCGCCGCCTCCGCCCGCATGGTGCTCGCCGACGTGGAAGCGGCCCTGACGCGCATGGATCAGGGCCGCTACGGCACCTGCCACCTGTGCCGCAGGCCCATTGCCCGCGATCGTTTGATGATCGTGCCGCAGGCCCGCTACTGCGCCCGCTGCCAGCAGGTCAGAGAGGCCGGACGATGACGACACAAGCCCGCCCCCGGACCGCGACCGCCCCGAACCGTACCTGGCCCTTGTACCGCCAGTGTTCCGGCATCGCCCTCGACCTCGGCAGCGCCCGAACCCGCGCCTGGGTGTCCGCACGCCGAACGATCCTCGACGTGCCCACGGTGACCTTGCCCGGCGACGGCACGATCCACCCCATCCTGCGCGGCACCATCGTCGACACCCCCGCCACCGCCCGGATGCTCGACCGCCTGCTCGGCCACCTCCT
This sequence comes from Streptomyces sp. NBC_00299, assembly GCF_036173045.1. GTDB lineage: Bacteria > Actinomycetota > Actinomycetes > Streptomycetales > Streptomycetaceae > Streptomyces > Streptomyces machairae. Next base: position 9,349,656 of record NZ_CP108039.1, on the reverse strand, counting down.
GCCCCGCTTCGGCAGTCGCCTGATCGTCCTGACCACGCCCGTCCTGGGTGGAGTCACCTTCCGGAAGGAGGCCCGCACCGCACTGGAGCCCCTGCGGCCGCACACCGTGCTGACCGTCCACTCCGCACGAGCCGTGGCCACGGCGGCCGGTGCCGATCTGACCCGGCCGCTGCTCGTGGTGGACATCGGCGCCGACATCACCGAGGTCGTCCTGCTCGCCGACGGCACCGTGACCGATGCCCGCCACGCCGTCCTGGGCACCAGCGACCTGGACCGTCTCACCCCGCCCACGCAGATCACCGACGCGGTCACCGCAATGGTGACCACGATGCTGGAGGAAGACCACACCACGCAGACACTCGACGCCCTGCAACGGGGGGTACTCCTGGCCGGCGGAGGCGCGCTGCGCCCCGACATCACCTACCCCCTCACCGCCCGGCTGTACGCCCCCATCAAGCCCGTTGCTGCCCCGCACACCGCCGCCGTCCGCGGCGCAGCAAGACTCCTCCAAGCGGCGCACACCCACCCTTCGACGACCCGAACCGCCGAACTCCCCGAGCACTCGCACTGAGTTCGGCCTACGACTGTCACCCTCATTGGGGTCCTCGCTGGTTTCCGGTCTTGTACACACTTGACCTGCTGTGGCCCGTCGTGGGCTTCGGCCAGCAGCAGGCCTTCAACCCGCAGGGCTGGCAGCAGTGGCCGGCCGCAGGCTCATTGCCGCCGGCTGGATGCTCGCCACGACCGTCGCAGCCGGACTCACTCGCACGCTGGCCCGGAGGTAATCCGACACGGCGTACCGTCCGAGCTCATTGCCATGCACTGCAAGTATCTTGCAGTGCATGGCAATGGATGACTATCTTGTACTGCATGACAAAGGGGCGGCCCGCCAGCGGTGACCAGCGTCGTAGTCAGATGCTGCGAGGAGTGCTCGATCTGTGCCTGCTGTCGCTGATCGCCGAACGGCCGCGCTACGGCTTTGAGTTCGTGACGGCACTCACCGACAGCGGGCTCGATCTCGTGAGCGAGGGCAGCATCTATCCGTTGCTCGCCCGGATGGAGCGTGAGGGGCTCATCTCCTCGTACAGCGCCCCGTCGGCCAGCGGTGGCGCCCCCCGCAAGTACTACCGCCTGACCGAAGCGGGACGTACCGAACTGACCAGCGGTCGGGCCGAGTGGCACGCCTTCAGCGGGCGTGTGGGGCGAATCCTGACCGACACCGAACCCACGGGGGGAAGCGCACCATGACGGACCAGCGAACCATGACGAACCAACAGGTACTCGCGGTCTGCCGCAGCAACTGGGAGTACCGGGGCATCGACGACGGATCCGTCCGGGAGATGCTCGACGAGCTCTCCGCTCACCTGGAGGACGCGGTGGCCGCAGGCCGCACGCCCCAGGACGTCGTGGGCGACGACATCAAGCGGTTCGCCGCGTCCTGGGCGCGGGCCCGAACCTCTTTCCCCCGCCGGCTGCTGCGCACGGCGGCGATGGTCTGTTTCGTTATCGGCTCGCTGCTGCTGGCCACGTGTCTGGTCCGGTGGACCACCGAACGAGTCGTGAGCGTGGGCGACATCGTCTTCTGGGCCGCCATCGCAGCGGTCACGGTCACCTGGGAGCTGCGGCGCGGCAGCCTGGGGCTGGGCAGGAGCCTGGCGGTCGCCCTTGTCGCCGGCTTGGGCGCAGTGCTGCTCTCCGAGTGGCTGGTCGGCGACGGGGCGCTGTTCACATTGCCGCTATGGGTGGCCCCGGCGCTGCTCCTTCCCGGACTGCCGTATGCCATCGCCGATGCGCGGGGCAGGAAGAGCAGGTGAGATCGACTGGGACATCGCGGGCCGGCCGGCAATGCGGCCTCGGTGTAGTTGCCCGATCCCCGCGTTGCCGACAGTCAACTCACGAACCACCCTTTTAATGGCGACGGCGTTTACTCGCTCGGCGAGGCCGTGCGGGTCTCTTCGCCTCGGCTCCTTGTACGAACGCAGGAGGTGCCAGTCATGGACATGAAACTCGAAGTCGTCGTGGTGCCTGTGTCCGACGTCGACCGGGCCAAGGGCTTCTACACTCGATTGGGCTGGAGGCTGGACGCGGACGTCGCCGCGGACGAGAACTTCCGGGTGGTGCAGGTGACGCCGCCGGGCTCGCCGGCGTCGGTCATCTTCGGCACCTCGGTCACGTCGCAGACGCCGGGCTCGGCTCAGGGGCTGCACCTGATCGTGGACGACATCAACGCCGCACACGATCAGCTGAAGCGGCTCGGCGCCGACCCGAGCGAGGTGTTCCACGACGCCGGCGGCGTCTTCCACCACGGCGGGACCGACGCCCGAGTGCCAGGTCCCGACCCCCAGCGCACCAGCTACGGCTCGTTTCTTTCCTTCAGTGACCCGGACGGCAACGGCTGGCTCCTGCAGGAGATCACGGCCCGCCTCCCCGGGCGCCTCGATCCCGCGACCACGACGTTCGCCTCGGCCGAGGACCTGGCAAACGCGCTGCGCCGCGCCGCGGCCGCGCACGGTGAGCACGAGGCGCGCATCGGTGCGGAGGACCCGAACTGGCCGGACTGGTACGCCCAGTACATGGTGCGCGAGCAGGCAGGAACCGAACTGCCGTCGTAAGCGCATCGACCGCCTCAGACCTCGGCGCGGCCGTCTGGACGGATGCGGCGGGGCCTGGTCTCTTCGCGCTCCCACCCAATGGCAAGCGAGCGTTTTGCTGCATCCGGCACGGATGCTCCGCGAAACCCGTTGGCGGACCACGGCGCCCGCTGCTCCTTTCCCTGGCGCAGCTCCTCATTCAGGTGGTGCAACTCGCGGGCCGCGCGAACAGCTCGGCCGCCATGCCTTTCTCGCGTTCGGTGAAGCCCGCGGTGAGCGCGCGTGCCCGGCGTGACCGGATGAAGACGGTCACGTCTTCGGCCCGTTGAACGATCCACTTCACGCTGCCGTCAGGCCCGGAAATAGGTGTGTGAATCTCCGACCACCAGCGCTCTTCGAACTCGCCGGGATGCTGGAGGGCGGGGATGTCGTACCGCTGAAGCACCAGGGCCTCCGGTTACCCGGTCTCCAGGACCCGGAGCAGTGAGGCCTTCAGATTCCGCTGCCCCTCGACGGGGGCATGGGGGTTTTCCGGGAGGACGTCGAAGAAGTACTTTCCGACCAGCTCGCTCCGGGACCGCCCGGTGGCCTGCAGGTATGCATGATTGACGTAGCGGATCACGAGGTCCGTACCCATCACCAGGGACGGGCTCGGTGTGGCGTCGAAGAACGCCGTGAATTCAATCTCCGCTGTCATCGGGCGCTCTCCCAGAGTTGCGAGTGCGACCGCCTGTACCTCCAATCTACGAGCGAATCGGCAGCCGGGCTCAACCCGCCTCACTTGGCTCAAGACGTCCCACCGAGCTGTCCGGGCGGGACGCGCCACGAAATCGAGGCCAGTACGGCTTCCTGCGTGTGGATCTTGGCTACGGTCGAGATGCCCGCCTGGTCTGCTCGTCGCCCTCGCGGTAGAGCACCAGGTGCTCATGGAAGAGAACGCCGTCGCGGACGTCGCCGGTGGCGGTGAAGCCGGTGGCGTCGACGTAGTCCATGTGGTTGCCGGTGACCGCATAGCTACCGGTGTAGGCGCTGAGGCGGTTGCCGCGGGCTTCGTCGTAGCGGCCGTCGGGCAGGAGTTCCTGGCGGATGAAGCCGTTCGCTGTCACCCACATTCCGACGTAGGGGTGAGGGTCGCGGGGTGTGTCGGTGCTCGTCATGGCTCTACGGTCGCCGGGGCGGCCGGCGGCAGCCAGGCCGCAGTCTCCCCAGGTGAGAGCTTCCTGGGTGTCGCGCACCCAGGACGGACCGCGGGCCACGCCCCATGCCCCATTTCCGCAGGCGGGGGACGGATCGTGGGTGTCCGACACCTAGGTACAGCGCGCCCTGGTTCCGGATCCACCGCTCGCCGAACCTGGTGGTCGGGCGGCCACCGCAGCTGCCGAACTCTCGCCTCGGACCTGTGCCGGCGCTCATCTCGCACAGCGGGGGAAACCGACGCGGCGACCCCACTGAGGAGCAGGCAATGAGCACCACCGACACCGGCACCATGAGCTGGAACCCCGAGGCCCTCGAGGAGATCCTTTCGAATGACAACGGGCGTCCCGTCCTCTTCGCCAACGCCCGCATCCTGACGATGGACCCGCTGATCGGCACCATGAGCGGCGCCGACCTCCTGTTCGTCGGCTCCCTGCTCCTGGGGGTCGGCCCGGGCATCATCACGGCGGCGGGGGACGACAACGCCATCGTCGTCGACTGCACCGGCCTGACCATCGCCCCCGCCGTCGTGGACACCGTCGCACTGGCCGGCGGCCGCGGCCACCGCTCCGAGTACGTCGCAACGCTGACCCCGGGCAACGCCCCCGACTTTCTGGTCCTGCCTGACGAACTCGCCGCGGACGTGCCGAGCGCGGTGGCCACCCTCATGACCCGGCCCGGACACGTCCACGCACTCGTCGCAGCCGGCCGCCCGGTCCTGTGGGCCGGCACCGACGTTTCGGGTCGGGCCACCGCCCCCGAGGCGGGTATCCCGGCCGCCGCGGACCTGACCGGCAGCCCTCGCGTAGGCGTCTGGATCGACAGGAACGACTTCCTGCACCAGGAGCTCACCGCCGACGGCCGCTACGACGAGACCCGGGGCGAGCGCCCGCACGCGTACCAAGGCCGTTACTGGATCGACGGCGACCGCATCGACTACCTGGACGACCTCGGCTTCTGGGCCTACGGCGAGTTCCGGGACGACGAGCTGCATCACGCGGGCTATGTCATGAAGCTCGGCTGACTTTCCCCCTCCCCTCCCCTCCAGCCCACGGCCACCCTCACGACCCCTGTCCGCCGTACAAAGAGGAAGACCTCTCATGAACGTCAACGACACCACCGTCGCCGCCGTCCTCGAAGAGCTGCGGCGTCGGCCTGCCGACCGGCGGCGCATCCTGTTCACCGGCGCGACCCTCGTCACCATGGACCCTGACCTCGGCGTCATCAACGGCGGCGACCTTGTCGTCGAGGGCGACACGATCGCCGCCGTCGGCCGTCACCTCGACGCGGGCGGTGCCGTGGTCGTCGACGCCACCGGCACGATCGTCACCCCCGGATTCGTCGACACCCACCGGCACGCCTGGCAGGCCCAGCTGCGCCGGATCATGCCGGACGTCGACGACCTCGGCGGCTACGTCATGTCCACCCTGGCCGGATACGCCACCGTCTACCGGCCCCAGGACATGTACATCGGGACCCGGCTGGCCGCCCTGACCGCGATCGACAGCGGCATCACCACGATGCTCGACTTCTCCCACAACTTCCGCACCCGCGAGCACTCCGACGCCGCCATCGAAGCCCTCGTCGACACCGGCATCCGCGGCGTACACGCCTCCATGGGACCGCACTTCGGCGAGTGGGACCGGCAGTGGCCCGGCGACCTGAGCCGCCTCAAGGACCAGTACTTCAGCAGCAGCGACCAGTTGCTCACGCTGCGCCTGGCGACGCTGGCCACCGACGAGATCGCCGGCCCGGTACTCGCCTACGGCCCCGAACTCGCGCGTCGCAGCGGAGTTGGGAATCGGCGTGAGCGTGGACGCCGTCTTCGGCACGCCCTCCTCCGACGCGGTCCTGCGCTGGGCCGAGGACGGCATCCTCAGCCCCGACGTCACCCTCATCCACTCCACCGGACTGACCTCCGAGGCATGGAAGGCCATGGGAGGGAGCGGTACCACGGTCGCCCTCGCCCCCACCTCCGACGCCCAGATCGGACTGGAGACCGCGATACCTGCCGTCGACGCGACCCTCGCCGTCGGCATCCGCCCCGGACTGAGCATCGACGTCGAAGTCGCCCTGGCCGGCGACATGTTCACGCAGATGCGGGCCCTGCACGCCATCCAGCGGATGCGCGCGGTCCACGCCGCCTACGGCACCGACGATCAGCCCTCGCGCATCACCACTCACGACGTCCTGGACTTCGCCACCCTCCAGGGCGCCCACACCAACGGCCTGGCCGGCGTCACCGGCTCACTCACTCCGGGCAAGAAGGCCGACCTGCTGGTCATCCAGGCCGAGGACCTCAACAACATGCCGCTCAACGACCCGATCGGCACGATCGTGCTGGGCTCCGACGCCCGCAACATCAGCGCCGTTCTCATCAACGGCGAGCCCCGCAAGTGGGACGGACACGTCCTCGACGTCGACCTGAACGCCCTACGCGGCGAGGTGCAGGCCTCTCGCGAATACGTACTGAACGCCGCGGCCACCGCCTCCTGAACATCCCCGCCGCCCCGGCATTCCCTTCATCGTTCCTCTATGGCTGCTTGTTCTGTTCGGCCGCGAAACGCCTAGTCTTGCCCCATGAGCAGTGGGACACCTTTGGGTGCTTTCCTCAGAGCCCGCCGAGAAGCCCTCAAGCCACACGATGTCGGTCTTCCCGAACACGGGCGACGCCGGGTGCCGGGACTGCGCAGAGAGGAAGTCGCGCTCCTCGCCGGGGTCAGCGCCGACTACTACATCAGGCTGGAACAGGGGCGCGAGAACAGCCCGTCCCCGCAGGTCCTAGATGCCGTGGCACGGGCCCTGAGATTGGGCGTGGAAGCCACCGACCATCTCAACCGCCTCTGCCTCACCGCCTCGCAGCGCCCACGCGAATGGGGCGAGAGGGACGTCAGCCGGCAGTTGTTGCAGCTGATGGACGGATGGGCGCACACTCCGGCCTTCGTCGTCGGCCCGGCCCTCGACATCATGGCGGGCAACTCCCTCGCCACAGCCCTCCACAGCGGGTTCGAGAAGTTCGACAACCTCGCCCGCATGATGTTCGTCGACCCCGCAGGACGCGAGTTCTACCAGGAATGGGAGCGAGCCGCGCACTCCTGCGTCGCCGAAATCAGAGCGGCGTACGGACGCGACCCCGAATCGGCCCGCATCGCCGAAGTCGTGGCGGAACTGTCTGACCAGAGCGTGGAGTTCGCTGAAATCTGGCGAATGCACGACGTGAAGGCGAAGTCCCAGGAGGGCAAGCATCTCAAACACCCTCAGGTCGGAGATCTGCACATCACGTTCGCGGCCTTCACCGTCAATGGGGCCTCGCACCAGCAACTGGTGGTTTATCAGGCTGAACCGGCCAGCCCGACAGCGGCCGGCTTCGAGACGCTGAGGGCCATGGCCACACAGCCGGAGCAGGCCCAGGCAGAGGTGCCCGCGGCCGGCCAAGTCTGAACTGCCGCAGATACACAGGGCGTTCGGACGTAGGTTATGCCGTGAAGCATCCATACTGCGGTTCAAGAACGGACACGACTCATGACCGACCCCGTGACGACGCCGGAACCGGCGGACCATCAGAAGATCGACACTTCGGTTCCGCACTCCGCCCGCATCTGGAACTACTGGCTCGGCGGCAAGGACAACTACCCCGTCGACGAGGAAGCAGGCGACGCGTACACCGCGGTCTTCCCCGGCATCGTCACCATCGCCCGCTCCAGCCGCGCCTTCCTGCGCCGCAACATCACGTATCTCGTCTCCGAGGCGGGCATCCGGCAATTCCTGGACATAGGCACCGGTCTTCCAACCGCCCAGAACACCCATGAGGTCGCCCAGCAACTGGCCCCCGAGACACGGATCGTTTACGTCGACAATGATCCGATGGTGCTCGCACACGCTCGCGCCCTGCTCTACTCCACCGACGAGGGCGCGACCGCCTACATCGATGCCAACGTGACGGACCCGGACCGCATCCTGGCAGCCGCCGCGAAGACACTGGACTTCGGCCGCCCCACCGCGCTCATCCTCAGCAACATCCTGGGCCACGTCCCCGACTACGATCAGGCCCGCTCCATCGTCACCCGACTGATGAGCGCCCTGCCGTCGGGCAGCTACCTCTCCATCAACGACGGATCGCGCGGCATCGACCCGGTCTTCGAGCAGGCCCAGGACGCCTACAACACCAGTGGCGCCGTCCCTTACAACCTGCGCACGGTCGATGAGATCACCACGTTCTTCGACGGTCTGGACCTCATCGCACCTGGCGTCGTCTCGGTGACGCAGTGGCGACCCGAGCCGGGCTCGCCCACCGGGGAGGTCGTCGCCGAGCACGGCGGTCTTGCCCGGAAGGCGTAGGACTCGGCGTCTGCCTGCAGCTCCGAGAAGGTCGTCTGCGCTGGCATGCCGCTGCCCACGCAGACCGGTCGTCCGTCGATCCGCCCGCCCGGCCTGCACCCCGGCGAACTGCGGGCCCGCCGCCGCAGCCAGCGCCGCCGACGAACCCGGCGGGATGACGTCCGGCAGGCTCCTGCTCCGCTGCCGACGCTGGCGTGCATGCGTCGGCCGCAGTGGAGGACGATGGGAGGGCGGACACTTGCGCCGGAACACTTCCGACCAGCAGCACGGCAGCCCGATCTGCGGCAGGGAAGGAGGTCGGGCATGGGGCCGACCGAACCCTTCCGGGGTGATCCCGGCACGTCGGGTGTGATTGCGTCCCGGCCGGGCGGCCTGATGGATGTGCTGAATGTGGCCGCGGTCCTCCTCAACGCCGAGGGCAGGATCGATCTCTGGAGCCCACAGGCCGAGACCCTCTTCGGCTACACCGCCGACGAGGCACTGGGCCAGTACGCGGGACAGCTGTTGATCGACAGAGAGCACCTCGACACGGTGCTGGCACTGTTCACGCAGGTCATGGAGGACGGCGAGAGCTGGGCCGGGGTCTTTCCCGTTCGGCACAAGGACGGCAGCAGGCGCTTGGTGGAATTCCGCAACATGCGGTTGCAGGACGACCACCGTGAGTACTGGGCTCTGGGGCTGGCAACGGACCAGGCGACGCTACGGCAGGTGGAGCGGAACCTGGCCCTGTCCGCCCAACTGGTGTCCCAGTCACCGATCGGGCTGGGCATGCTGGACACCGATCTCCGGTACATCTCCGTCAATCCCGCGGAGGAACGGATGAACGGCGTGCCGGCCACCGATCACATCGGCCGCCACGTCCACGAGGTGGTGCCCTATCTGGACAAGTCCTTCGAAGGCGCCATGCGTGAAGTTCTCGCCTCCGGGACACCGATTGTCGACCAGTACATCGTCGGCCGCACGGCGGCCGACCCGGACAACGATCACGCCTGGTCGATCTCGTTCTACCGGCTCGAATCCCCCAACGGAAAAGTGCTCGGCGTGGCCACCTCCAGCGTCGATGTCACCGACCGGCACCACGCCGTGGAAGAACAGCGGCGGACCGCCCTCACCCTCCAACGCAGCCTGCTGCCCCACCCGCCTCCACAACGGCCTGGTCTCGATGTCGCCTTCCGCTACCGCCCCGCCCAGGCCACCATCGAAATCGGCGGCGACTGGTTCGACGTCATCCCTCTGAACGGCGACAAGACCGCCCTCGTCGTCGGCGACGTCATGGGCAGCGGCGTCACAGCCGCCGCCAGCATGGGACAGCTGCGCACCGCCACCAGGACACTGGCCGACCTCGATCTGCCCCCCGACCAGGTCCTCCACCACCTCGACCACATCACGGACGACCTCGACACCATCGCGACCTGCGTCTACGCCGTCTTCGACCCCCACACCACGCAGTGCCGCGTCTCCCTCGCCGGACACCTGCCACCCGTGCTCCTCCGCCCGGACGGCACACGTGAGCTGCTCGACCTGCCCACCGGCGCACCCTTGGGCGGCTGCGGTATCTCCTTCGACTCCACCTCGATCAACTTCGGGCCCGGCAACCAACTTGTCCTGTACACCGACGGCCTCATCGAGACCCGTGACCAGCCGATCGACGCACGCCTGGACGCCCTCCTCGACGTCCTGGACGACCCCAACCGCTCCATCGACGCCACCTGTGACGTTCTCCTGCACACCCTGCGTCACGATGACGACCACGACGACGTAGCCCTGCTGATCGCTCGGGCAGGTCAGCAGCCGCCGCAGTTGTAGTAGAGGACGTCCCAGTGGTTGCCCTCGTCGGCGTAGATGTTGCCCGAGCCGGAACGCCACTGGAGAGCCCCGTCGCCACGCGGGCCGATGTAGGTGAAGGTGTTCTTGATGTAGTTCCCGAGACAGGCGTACTTGCCGAAGTCGAGCTTGTAGCCGTTCCAGTGCGAGTACGTGCCGGAGGCGTGCCCCGTTTCCGTACCGCCCGTGATGTTCAGGGCACAGCCGCTGGCACGCTTGAGCGTCTGTGCGCCTTGGGCGGTGGCGAGGTTGAGCTGCTCGAAGGATGTGCAGGTGGGGTTGTTGCGGTTGGAGCAGTTCCCGGACGACGACCAAGTGATGCCGACCTGCTGGAACATGGAGGTCGCGGTGGCGTGACTGATCTTGGTGACGGCGAACGCTTCGCCGGCGGTGCCGATGACGACGGCGCTGGGGGCGATGACGAGGGCGAAAGCGGTCAGGACCGAGCGGAGCCTCAAGGCCTGGGTGACCTTCATAGGGGGACCTTCCTGCGGTGGGCCACGGTTCCTGTGGGGCGGCTGTGCAGGTGGTGCTGGAAGAATGGTGCCCGCGGTCTACGCGCGTTGGCCAGAGGACAAAGCGGACGTCGTCATCCGCGCTGTTCGTGGCGCCGCCAAGCACGGCCGCCGTCACGAGAGATCCACAGCCCTTCGCCCTTCACCAGGCTGTACGTCGCTGTCGTCGCGTCCGCGATGCCGTGGAGCGTCTCGCCGTGGACGGTGAGCGACGTGAATGCAGTCGGCGTCCTCAGTTGGTGGAAGGCGCTGTTGGCGTGGTTGTCGGCGAGCCAGTAGCGGCCGCCTTCCTCGCCGAGGAGGAGTCGCCCGTCGTCGAGGAGATCAAGGGCCATTGACTCCGGGCCACGCTTCAGGTCCCTCCAGGCAACGCCGCCGCCGAGTACCGTCCGCCAGTGCTTACCGCTGTCCGTCGTCACCAGCAGCCCGGCCACGCTCTCGCCCCGGATGAGGGACAGCGCCGCGGTGCCACCGCGCGCGACGAGGACGCCACCCGCGTACGGCTTCGGGACCGCCGTGGAGCCCAGGGTGCGGCCGTCGCGCTGCCACAGGACGCGGTGGGGGTCCTCGGTCAGTGACTGCTCCAGGCTCCAGATCGTGCCCCGCTCGTCGACGGCGAGACGGACGGCGTCTTGCGGCACGCCGGCCGGTGGCGCCACGGTGCGTGTGGCGGGGCGGTAGATGAGGGTCGGCTCCAGTTCGGCGAGCAGGACGTCGCCGGGTCGGCTGCGCAACGGGGTCCCGGTGATGACGACCTTCTGCCGCTTGCCGCGTACGTCGAGGGCGTAGGCTCCGTCGGCTCCTTCACCCGGCGGCACCCGCACGAAGCCGCCGGTCACTCCCCTGAACGCGGCCTGTGTCGCCTCCGCGTCGGTGTGTTCCGCGTGCTGGGCGACCGTAGCGCCGTCCGGGTCGATGATGCGCCACGCGGACGCAGCCGGCCCTTCGTCGTCCTCGACATTGCCGGCGTCGTACGTCAGAAGCAGCGAGCCCTCGCCCGCGCGGACCACTGCGGTGGGCGCGCCGGCCATCTCGATGACGTCGGCCGGCTGCGGGCGAGGATCCTCGATGACGCGCTTGTACTTCGCCTCACGGTCCCCCGAGGACTCGTCATCGAGTCCGCCCGGTCCGCAGGCGGTCAGCGCTAGCACCGCACTGGCCGCGGCCACGAGCCCGACCGCCCGCCTCCCGGATTTCCTCAGCGACGACATTTGCACATCCTCACATGCCGCAGCAGTGGCCTCAGCGAAAGCCGTTCGGCGCGGCGAGGTGTGACGGCGTACGTGGATCAGGGGCGTACATCGACGTAGTCACCGGTGGCCTTGGCCGGTCCGGTGGTGGTCGTGCCGGTGAAGTTCCAACGCCAGTAGCCGTCCTTGACCGCCTTGACCGTGGCGCGCAGTGTGCCGGTGCTGCTGCTCTTCACGGCGACCACCGTGGCGTAGGTACTGCTGTCCTTCGGGCGGAATTGCAGGTGCACGGTCTGACCCGCGTATCCCGCATACCGATAGGTGTCCCAGTTGGCCCGCACGAGCTTGCCGTTGACGGTGATACGCGCACCCTTGGTCACCGGCTCCGGGGACGCGTTGACGTTGAGCTGCGCGGCACGCTTGAGGCTGAACGACCCCGCGCGCGGGGCGAAGACGGATGCGCCGTCGTTGGCGTCGGCCAAGGCGTCGACAGACCACGTGCCCGCGTTGGCGTTGGTCAGGTCCACCGGATCGTCGCTGCCTGGAGCAGGGTGGGCGTTGACGGTGAACGCCGTCGTGCAGGTCGTCGCGCTCTCGCAGAACGCGTCGGTGGTGTAGAAGCCGCCGTGCGGTCCTTTCAGATCCACGTCTACGAAGGACAGGCCGGAGTCGTCCGATCCGCTGACCGTGACCGGGAAGACCACGTCGTGCGTGATACCCACGACGACGTCCCGTCCTGAGTTGACGGTGGCACCGCTGATCACCGGCTCGCCGGCCGCGGCATGGGCCGGGGCGCCGACACCGGCCAGCAGAACGACGGCGGCCCCCAGCACGACTAGGCGGCTCGGTCTGTCGCCAAACGGTGCGGCGTAGCGGCTCATGAACCCTCCAGGGGTGACAGGCCCTGCCATCCACCGGACGGGGAACGGTAGTTGGCAGGGGGCCCGGGAGACGGGAAGTCCGTCACTCCCTACGACTGCCGAGACGGCCCGATCGTTGCCCCGGCGGTGAGGGCACCTTGTGCGACCTCGCGGGACGGAACGGTCATCCGGCGGCCACCTTCCCCCACTCGAGGACGTGAGCTCCAGCCGGGTGGACTCCAATCCGGTCGCCGGTCAGTGCCAACGAGCGGCGAATGCCACAAGTTGCCTGCCGTAGAAGCCTGGTGAAGGTGAGTAACACAGTGGCGCGCGAAGTCTGGACAGCAATCGAGGGCCGTGCTGTCATTTCGGCTGTCACAAGAATTTCCAACGTTGAAAGGGCCCAGATGGCCGGTCCCGGTCTGCGGCCTCCGTGCGAGGAAGGTTCGATGACAAGACAACACATCAGCCCACGGGCCAGACTGTGGGCGCTGCTGGCTGCGGCCGCTCTCGTTGTGCCCCCGAGCGGTCTGGCCGCCACCGCGGCGGCAGTTGAGCCGACCGGCAGCGCCGCAGTGCTTTCCACCGAAGCAGCAGACGTCGAGGTCCACGGTCTGAAGGGCGAGTACTTCAGCATGTCGGCCCCGGGCGCACGGGACTTCGCCGAACTCGGTGGCACGCTGCTCGATCCGCAGATCAACTTCTCGGGCCTCACCAGCACCTTCCAAGAGCTGACCGGCAAGTCGGAGCACACGACCGCCCGTTGGACGGGCCAGATCGAGGCACCGGCCTCCGGCGACTACACCTTCTACGCCATCGGCGACAACGGCTTCCGGCTCCACATCGACGGAAAGCCCGTCATCGACCACTGGGAGCCGGACTGGGACAAGGAGCAGACCAGCGCCGCGATCCGGCTCACCGGCGGCGAGAAGCACGACTTCCGCCTGGAGATGTTCCAGGACTTCGGCGGCTCCAACATGTTCCTGCGCTGGGCCGGTCCGGGCCTGTCCAAGCAGCTCGTGCCGATGTCGGCATTCACTCCGCCCGAGGGCTTCGAGGTCTACCCGGTGGAGATGTCCGTGGCCGCGGACGGACGCCGGCTGCGGGCCCGGTTCGAGGGCAGGGTCGGCGACCTCCAGGCGGTCAAGGACCACCTCAAGGTCGAGGCCGACACCACGGCCATGCCACTGAAGTCGGTCACCGTCGCTCCCGGCGACCGCAACTCGCTCCTCGTCACGCTCGCCGAACCCATACAGAAGAACCAGCAGGTGCGGGTCACCTACGACGGCGAGGGCGGCCTGACATCGGGCGGCGAAACCGTACCGAAGGTCATCCGCTATGCCGACAACGCCTCCACCCACCGGCTGACGACCAAGTGGGGCGACAAGGTCGACACGAAGAACCCGCTGCCGGAGTACCCGCGTCCGCAGCAGGTGCGCTCCAAGTGGAAGAACCTCAACGGCCCTTGGCAGTTCAGCGGTGCCGAGGCGGGCGAGCAGCCGGTGTTCGGCAAGAACCTCGACGAGAAGATCGTCGTGCCGTACCCGTTGGAGTCGCAGCTCTCCGGCCTGGAGCGGCACGAGGACCACATGTTCTACCGCAGGCTGGTGAACGTCCCCAAGGACTGGAAGGTCGGCAAGGACGGCAAGGGCAACCGGCTGAAGCTGAACTTCGGCGCCGTGGACTACCAGGCCCGCGTCTTCGTCAACGGCACGAAGGTCGCCGAACACACCGGTGGCTACGACGCCTTCAGCGCCGACATCACCGACGCGCTGAAGGGCACAGGGCCGCAGGAGGTCGTGGTCGCGGTCACCGACACCGGGGGCGCCGACCAGCCGATGGGCAAGCAGTCCACCAATCCGGGCGGCATCTTCTACACCCAGTCGTCGGGCATCTGGCAGACGGTCTGGATGGAGCCGGTCGCCGTCGCAGCGATCGATAACGTTGTCTCCACCCCTGACATCGACACGAGCAGCCTCGCAGTGACGGTGGAATCCGGCAAGGCGTCCGCCGGGGCCCGGGTCGAGGCGGTCGCCCGCGACAAGCGCGGCAAAGTCGTCGGCAAGGTCAGCGGACCGGCCAACAAGCAACTGCGGCTGCCGGTGACGAACCAGCACCTGTGGAGCCCGGACGACCCCTACCTCTACGACCTCGACGTCAAGCTCACCGACGGCAGGTCGACCGACAAGGTCGGCAGCTACTTCGGCATGCGCGAAATAGGCGTCGCGAAGGTAGGCGGTTTCCAGAAGCTCGTGCTCAACGGGAAACCGGTCTTCTCCCTGGCCACCCTCGACCAGGGCTTCTGGCCCGACGGCCTGTACACCGCGCCAAGCGACGAGGCCCTCGCGTTCGACCTGAAGGCGCACAAGGAGCTCGGCTTCAACGCCGTGCGCAAGCACATCAAGGTGGAGCCCGCGCGCTGGTTCTACCACGCGGACCGGCTCGGACTGCTGGTCTGGCAGGACTTCGTCTCCGGCAACATCACGAACGAGACCGGGCAGCGTGCCTTCGTCGACCAGGGCCGGGAGATGATGCGCGAGCACCACAACGCGCCTTCCGTGATCGGCTGGATCGTCTTCAACGAGGGCTGGGGCGAGTGGGACCGCACCGAGACCGGCAAGATCGCCGAGTCCGTGAAGGAGGCCGACCCGTCCCGTGTCGTCAACGCCCACAGCGGTGTCAACTGCTGCAACTCCAAGGGTGATTCGGGCAAGGGCGACATCATCGACCACCACGACTACAACAACGAGGACCCGCCGTTCCCCGACGACAAGCGGGCGGCGATGGACGGTGAGCACGGCGGCTTCACGCTGCGCACCCCCGGGCACATGTGGCCGGGCGCCCCGACTGTGATCTACAGCGGTGTCAACGACAAGGAGGCATTGACCCGCAAGTACGTCGAGAACACCGAGAAGTTCTATCTCGACCAGGCCGGAGCAGAGCTGTCCGGTTCGGTCTACACGCAGATTTCCGACCTGGAGAACGAGCTCAACGGCTTGTACACGTACGACCGTCGGGAGATCAAGGTCGACCCGGTCCGGGTCCGTGAGGTCAACCGCAAGGTCATCGCCGCCGGTGCCGCCGCGGGCGAACGGCAGCCGCTCGAGGGCGGCGGGCACTGGACCCTCGACGAGGGCACCGGGACCACGGCGAACGACCACGGCCCGAACACCAAGCCCTTGACGCTCGCCACGGGCACCACTTGGACGCCCGGAGTCAGCGGCAGCGCGCTGAAGTTCGACGGCAACGGCCAGTACGCCGAGACCGATGGACCGGTGCTCGACACCACCGGAAGCTACTCGGTGTCCGCCTGGGTCCGGCTGGACGAACTCCCCGGCAACTACGCCACCGCGGTCAGCCAGGACACCCGGCGCCAGGCCAGCCCGTTCTACCTCCAGTACGGACAGGGCGCGTTCGCCTTCAGCACACCGGGCGAGAGCCGTGCCCGCCTGGTCACCACCCCGGAGAAGGGCCGCTGGTACCACCTAGTCGGCGTCCGCGACAGCGCCGACAACACGATCAAGCTGTACGTCGACGGGAAGCCGGCGGCGAGCGCCACCGGCGGTGCGGCCTACCCCAGCACCGGCGCCCTGGCCGTCGGCCGCGCCCAGTGGGGTGGCAACGACACCGACTTCTGGAACGGCGCGGTCGACGAGGTCCACGCCTACGACAAGGCCCTCACCGCCGAGGAGGTGAGCGCGCTCTACACGGGCGAGAAGCCGTAGCGGCAACGGCGACCAAAGGGCCCCCGGCGGGATGATCCCCCGCCGGGGCCGCTCACATCCCGGCCTATGACACGGAAATGGTGGCAGCCCTGAGATGTTCTTGGAGAGACTCCTGGGCATGCCTGACAACTCGCTGTTCGTCGCCGCCCTCACTGGTGTCACGGCGATCGCGGCCAGCTCGCTGGCGAGTTGGCTGACCAGCCGGGGCAACGCCCACGCTGCTCGGATCCAGGTCGATGCCGCCACTGCGGCGCAGCGCCGCGAAAGTACCCGCCAGACTCGGCGGGCCGCCTATCTGGGCCTCATCGAGCAGGCCCAGGTCGTTGCTGACGGGCTCCGGGGAGTCGATGGCCTTTCGGCTCCCAGAACCAAGGCGGCCTTGACCGCTCACCGCGATCGGCACCAGCAGTTACGTCGGGCGGTGACACTGATCGATCTGGAGGGCCCCTCCACGGTCAAAGTTGCCGCATCGAACCTGTTGATCATGTCGGGCACACTCTCCACCGCTCTGGCGGCCACCACCGAGAGCGCCGGCCGGGACAACCGTCGTGAGTTCCAAGAGACGTTGCGTGCCTACATTCGCCTGATCGGGCCCTTCGTTGACGCTGCCGCCGCAGCATTGGAAGAGACTTAGGCACACCCGCACCGAGAATCGGGCGGCGTCAAGGGACAGCGCCGCCCGATCTGGCCTGCTACTCCCCGTTCACGGCGCCCAAGGGCCCTCCACGGCCCACGTGGTGTCCTCCGTGAACAGGGCGGGGTTGTCCCAGGTGTGAGTGCCGCCCGGGGTGGCGAGCCACAACTCGGCGTTGTAGTGGCGCAGGTACTGCTCCGGGAAGTTGTACGCGGACAGCCGCACTCCCCCGTTCGTGGAACCGGTGGCTGTCAGTGCCGTGCCGCCGACCAGGGTGAGCGCGGCGGTCGCCCACCGCGCTCGTCGTCTCAGCCAGGCGAACGGCCTTCGGCCTGCGAGTACTCGACGCATCGTGCCTCCTTGAGTCGTGGGGTGGAGACGTGCGCGTGCAGGCGACGGCCGGAGGGGAACCGGCCGCCTGGAACCGGACTCGGCGGCCGGGCCGTGGGGGCTCGGCCGCCGGGTCCGGGGCTTGTCACATCAGTTGCCGTCTGCGGCCGAGCCAGGTCTGGGCGATGACGACGACGGCGAGGAAGGCGCCGCTGACGACCTGCTGGTAGGAGGAGTCGAGGGAGCCGATCTGATTGATGACGTTCTGGATGACCTTCAGGAGCAGCACGCCGACGAGTGAGCCGCTGACATAGCCGAGACCGCCGGTCAGCAGGGTCCCGCCGATGACCACGGCGGAGATGGCCTCCAGTTCCATGCCGTTGCCGAGGATGGTGACGCCGGAGGCCAGCCAGGCGGCGTTGAGTGCGCCGGCCAGGCCGGCGAGGAGGCCCGACAGGGTGTAGACGAGGATCTTGGTGCGGGCCACGGGGGCGCCCATCAGGGCCGCCGCGTCCTCGTTGCCGCCGACCGCGTAGACGTGCTGTCCGAAGCGGGTGCGGCGCAGGACCACGGCGCCCGCGACGAACAGGGCCAGGGTGATCCACACCGGGTTGCCGAGGCCCAGGGTGGTGCCCTGGCCCAGCTCCGCGAGGAACGAGCCCTTGCCGATCAGGAAGGTGTCCGCGCCCTCGTCGGTGATGGCCAGCAGGAGGCCGCGAGCGCCCAGCATGGCGGCGAGCGTGACGATGAACGGGGCGAGGCGGGAGCGGGCGACCAGCAGGCCGTTGACGACGCCGATCAGTCCGCACACCGCCAGCGGCAGCAGCAGGGCCACCAGGGTGCCGTGGCGTGACCCCCAGGCCGCCAGCACGCCACCGAGGGCGAACAGGGAGCCGACGGACAGATCGATACCGCCGGTGATGATCACGAAGGTCATGCCGAGGGCGACGATCGCCAGGAAGGCCGAACTGGTCGCCATGTTGCCGATGTTGTCGCCGGTGGCGAAGGCATCGAAGGAGAACGACGCCACCAGGGAGACCAGGACCAGCACGGCCAGTGCGCCGTGCTGCTGGATCAGGGCGCTCAGCCTCTCGGAGCGCGCGGAGCCGACCGGTTCGGTCTCCCCCGTCGGCTCGTTGCTCGCGGTGGTCACGGGTGCGTCCGCTTTCGTGACGGTCATCGCTTCCCCCGTCCCCGTGCCGCGTAGACCGCGGCGACGATCACTATGGCCTGGGCGATCTGGGTCCAGGAGGGCGGCAGATCGTGCTTGATGAGGGTGGCGGTGAGCAGCTGGATCAGTACGGCTCCCGCCACGGTGCCGGCGATGTTGACCCGGCCGCCGGTCAGCGGAGTGCCCCCGACGACGACAGCCGTGATCGCCGAGAGCTCCATGAGGTTGCCGAGGGAGGTCGGGTCGCTGGCCTGGAGGCGGGCGGTCGCCAGCACACCTGCCACGGCGGCGAGCAGCGCGCACACGACGTACACGATGATCAGCACGCGTCGCACCGGCAGCCCGGCGAGCTGCGCGGCCGGGCGGCTGTCACCGATGGCGAGCAGTTGGCGTCCGAAGGTGGTGCGGCGCACGACGAAGGCCACCAGCAGGGCCAGGACGGCGGCGATCAGGATCAGGTAGGGGATGCCGAGGACGTCGCCGGAACCCAGTACGGCCAGGGAGGGGTTGCGCAGGTCCTCCAGCTGGGGCAGGAGCACCAGGGCGAGGCCCCGGCCGCCGACCATGAGCGCCAGGGTCGCCACGATGGGTTGCACACCGACGAACGCGACCAGCGCGCCGTTGGCCAGTCCGACCCCGGCGGCGAAGAGCGCGACCACGAGCAGGGCGGGCAGCAGTCCGTAGCCGAGGTAGAGCGCGGTGACGGAGGCCGCCAGCGCCATCACGGCACCGACCGACAGGTCGACGCCCTCCGTGCCGATGACCAGGGCCATGCCGAGGGCGACGATGATGACGGGGGCGACCTGGACGGCCTGGGTGCGGAAGTTCTCCGCGGAGAGGAAGTGAGGCGTGATGACGGTGTTGACGACGAGCAGCGCCGTCACGCCCGCGTAGACGCCGTAGGTCTGAAGCCACTGGAGCGCGCGGGCCTTGTCCAGCGGGGCGGTGCGGAGGGTGGCCTCAGCCATCGGTGGCCACCTCCTTGGCCAGGTGCTCCACCGCGGCGTCCCCGGCGATGGTGCGCATCAGCATGTCCTCGGTGACGTCGTCCCCGGTCAGTTCGCCGACGACGGCACCGTCCTTCAGTACGACCACGCGGTCGGACCCTTCGATCAGTTCCTCCAGGTCGGAGGAGATGAGCAGGACGCCCAGGCCGTCGGCGGCCAGTTCGTCCACGAGTTTTTGCACTTCGGCCTTGGCGCCGACGTCGATGCCGCGCGTGGGCTCGTCCAGCAGCAGCACCTTGGGGTTCATGGCGAGCCAGCGGGCGAGCAGCACCTTCTGCTGGTTGCCGCCGGACAGTTCACCGACCTTCTGGTGGGGCGAGGAGGCCTTGATGCGCAGCCGCTTGATGAAGGTGTCGACGACGCTGTCGACGCGGGCCTCCGAGACGAGGCCGAAGCGGGACAGGCGGGGCAGGACGGCGAGCGCGATGTTCTCCCGGACCGAAAGGCCGGGGACGATGCCCTCGCTCTTGCGGTCCTCCGGCAGCAGGCTGACCCCCGCCCGGATGGCGGCCGGTGCCGAACCGCCGCGCAGCGGGACGCCTGCCACGGTGACGCGGCCCGAACGGACGGGCAGGGCACCGGAGATGGCCTTCGCGGTCTCGGTGCGTCCGGAGCCAAGCAGTCCGCCCAGGCCGACGACCTCGCCGGGCCGGATGCTCAGGGACACTCCGTGCAGTTTGTGCGGCACCGTCAGTTCCTTGGCGTCGAGCACCGGTTCGGTGTCGGCCGCCCGGTGGTCGCCGGTGAACTTGGTGAGACCTTCCTCGCGGACCTCGCCCAGGTCCCGGCCGAGCATCGTGGACACCAGGGCGAGGCGGTCGAGGTCGGCCAGGCGGCCGTGGTGAACACGCCGGCCGTCGCGGAGCACGGTGACCGTGCTGCACACGGCGTAGAGCTCGTCCAGGCGGTGGCTGACGTAGACGACGGCGATGCCCGCGTCGCGCAGCCGCCGGATCACCGAGAACAGGGTCTCGACCTCGCGCGGTTCGAGGGATGAGGTCGGCTCGTCCATGATGACGATGCGGGCGTCGGTGGCGACGGCACGGGCCAGGGCCACCATCTGCTGGGCGCCGACTCCGAGGGTGCGCAGCGGTCGGCGGACGTCGACGCGGACGCCGTAGCCGCGCAGGGTCTCCTCGGCCTCCCGGTTCATGCGTGCGATGTCCAGGACACCGAAGCGGTTGCGCGGTTCGCGTCCCAGGAAGAGGTTGCGGGCGACGCTGAGCAGCGGGATCAGGTTGACCTCTTGGTAGATGGTCGAGATGCCCGCCTTCTGCGCCTCCAGGGGCGTGGCGAAGGCGACCTTGCTGCCCTGGAAGGTGATCTCGCCGGCGTCGGGGCGGTACACGCCGGTGAGGAGCTTGATGAGGGTCGACTTGCCGGCGCCGTTCTCGCCGATCAGGGCGTGGACCTCACCGGCGTGCAGGGTGAGGTGCACGTCGTCCAGGGCCCGGACGCCGGGGAAGGTCTTGCTGAGTCCACGGACGGCGAGGACTTCGGCGGGGGGTGCCACCTGTGCCTCCAGGAAGAGTGGTGCGGAACGTGGTGAAGGGAAGGCGAGGGGGGCACGGTTGCCCGTGCCCCCCGGTGGTCAGTACGCCTTGCTGATCTCCGTCTTCGCGTTGTCCGCGTCGTAGGCGCTGTCCTGGATGATGACGTCCTGCGGGACTTTCTCGCCCTTGGTGAAGGTGTCCAGGGTCTGGAACGCCAGCGGGCCGAAGCGGGGGTTGGACTCGATGACGCCGCTTATCCAGCCGTCCACGATGCCCTGGACGGCGTTGCGAGTGCCGTCGACCGTCACGATCTTGACGTCGCCCGCCTTCTTGCCCGCGCCCTTCAGCGCAGCCACCGCGCCGAGCCCCATCTCGTCGTTCTCGGCATAGACGCCCTTGATTCCGGGCTTCGACTGGATGAGCTGCTCGGTGACCTGCTGGCCCTTTTCACGGGCGAAGTCACCGGTCTGCTCGAACACGACCTTCAAGTCGGGTGCCTTCTCGGCGATCCGCTCCTTGAAGCCCTTGGTGCGCTCGGTGGTGACGTTGTTCCCGGCCGAGCCGAGGAGGATGGCGACCTCGCCCTTGCCGCCGGTCGCCTCGATCATCTGGTCGGCGGCGCGGCGGCCCTGCTCGACGAAGTCGGAGGCTATGAAGGAGACATAGTCCTTGCAGGCGGTGGCGTTGATCTTGCGGTCGATCGTGACGATCGGGACCTTCTTGGCGGCCGCGGCCTGAAGGACCGGGTCCCAGCCGTCGGAGTTGAGCGGGGCGATCACCAGCAGGTCGGCGCCCTTGGCGAGCAGGTCCTGGACGTCGCTGATCTGCTTGGAGAACTGCGACTGGGCGTTGGCGGTGAGCAACTTGACGCCCCGCTTCTTCGCCTCGTCCTTGATGGACTGGGTCTCGGCGATGCGGAACGGGTTGGCCTCCTTCTCCGACTGGGAGAAGCCCACGGTCGCGTTCCTCAGATCCAGCTTCTCAGCGCCGTAAGTGTCGATGGCGCAGGTCTTACTGCCCGGCTTCGGCGTGACGACCTTCTGTTCGGCCCCGGCTGCCGCCGGGGACTTGGTGTCCTTCGACGCGTCGTCCTCCGACTTCGCGCAGGCGCCGGCGGTCAGGGCGACCGCGGCGGCCAAGGCCACGGCCCCGGGGCGGGCGAGGAGACGAGGGCGGTGAGTGGTGCGCTGCATGGTGACCCCGATCCGGGCGACGCTGAAAGGGAACTGGGGAGCTGACGCATGAGCAGAAACGGTGCATCTCCCCCGGCGGGCAACGTTGTCGAGCCCGCTGCAAGGAGGTTTTTACATCGTTGGAAGGAGGCTGTAAACCCCCTGTGCGCACACCTGTGCGCATCGCGAGGAGGCGGGGGTACGGGGGAAGCGCTTGCTCGATGGCCGGCTCTCGCGGCGGGCATCAACTCCCGTACGGCGTTGGGGCCTAGGACGGCCAGGGTCTTCGCCGCTGCGGGGAGGGATGTGACGCCCGCGGGACTTGGCCGCCGGCGCGCCGAAGGGGCACGAGCATCTGAACGCCGGGGCGGGCCTTGGCGTATCGGGGAGGGCCGTCGGCCTCGGTGGGGTGCTGTGCAGGGGCCGCTGCGGTGTGCAGGGCCGGCCGAGGACGCGGGGCCGGCCGGCGAAGACGGGGCGCCCGAACTCGCCTGACGCGGCGCCCAAACCCCGCCTGACGGCGGCACGGCCGATTGCCCCCCGCCGTGCCGGTCGCCCAACTGACGGAGTTCGCGGCGTAGTTCACTACGGGCGGGTCAGGCTTGGGGCCCGTCCTTCGCCGCCCCGCGTCCGACGGTGCTCTCTCGCTCGACCAGGCGGTAGTCTGCCCAGACACGGCGGGGTTCGGGAGCATCCCCGCCCAGGCGGGCGAGCACCGACTCCACGGCAAGTCGGCCGATTGCCTCCTTGTCCGGCGAAACGGAGGTGAGCGTCACCGCGCCGAAACGCCCCTCGACGACGTCGTCGAAGCCGACGACTGCGATGTCCTCGGGGACGCGCAGTCCGCGCTCGTGCAGGACGCGCATCGCGCCGATGGCCATGGGGTCGTTGTAGGCGAAGATCGCGTCGGGGCACCGGCCGGAGTCGAGGATGCGGGTCATGGCCGCCGCGCCGTCCGCGTGCCCCCAGCCGTCGGTGGCGGCGACAAGCCCGTCGTCGGCGGGCAGTCCGGCTGCGGTGAGTTCCTCTCGCCAGCCGCGTACGCGCAGCTGTGCGGGCTCGCTGCGGCCGCGTCGGTCGCCGATGAACGCCACCTCCCGGCGTCCGAGGCCGACCAGGTGCCGGACGGCGGCGCGGGCCGCGGCGACGTTGTCGATGGCGATGTGGTCGTACGGCAGGTCGTAGTCACGCTCACCGAGCAGCACCAGGGGGACGTTCTCCGCTCGGTCGCGCAGGTCTTCGGTCTCCAACTCGATGGGGCTGAGGATGAGTCCGTCGATGACGCGTGCACGGAAGCCCTGGCTGACCAGGAGTTCCTGTTCACGGCGTCCCCCGGTGTGGTCCAGGAGCACGATGTAGTCGTGGGCGGCTGCGGCATCGATGACGGCGGCGGCGAGTTCGGCGAAGTAGGGGTTGCCGAGTTCGGGCAGGGCGAGGGCGATCATGCCCGTGCGGCCTTTGCGCAGGTGCCGGGCGGCCAGATTGGGCCGGTAGCCGAGCGCGTCGATGGAACGCTGGACGCGTTCGCGCATGGCGGGGGTGACGTGCTGGTAGTTGTTCACCACGTTCGAGACGGTCTTGATGGAGACCCCCGCATGGGCGGCGACGTCCTTGAGGCTGACCCGCACGGCATTCCCTTTCGAAGCGGCCCGACTCGGGTGGTCGGTGCGGGTACGGTGTGGTCACCGTGAGCCTGGCGCCGAGTCCCAGTGCTTGACTTTTACAACGTTATACATCCGCCCTCTTCGCCCTGACAAGGCGTTGGACGAGCGCCTGGTGTCAGCACCGTACCTGCGCATTCGGCAGGCCGACCCCCGAACTGGAAGCGCCGCGAACAGGCCGACGAGCGGGCCGGCGAGGGCGACGGCAGCGGCAGAGCCGCGCAGGGGGCCGGCGACGGTGCCCAGGGTGAGGCGCTGGGCGGGGCGCCGAGGCAGCCGGCACAGGGCGGCCGCTGCGCGCGCTGCTTGCCGTTCAGTCCCTGCCGCTGCACGACCCACTGCCAACAGGGCTTCGACGTGGGCCTGGTGGGCGGACCGTGCGGTTGGTCAGCCGACCCCCATCCTGCTCCCCCGCCTCCAGCCCCAAGCTCGGCTAGACCAACCACCCAGCTCCTCCCGCCCGCCCCCGGCGCGCTGAGCGCGAGCCGCCCGCGCCCTCCGTACCCGGGTCCCGGTGCCGATCTCCGAAGGGTCGACGGAGAGCGCACCGCAGGCCTCCGCTGCTCCTGCGGTCCCCTCGACGTTGAGCCCGTCTCCGTCGAAATCCTGGCCGTCTGCGCCTGGTTCCTCCCAGGGCGGGTGCGCGCCGATCCACTTCGGGCCGCTCTCAACCGTGGGCCACGAGTCGGTTCCACCCAGCATTTTGACAGGGCCTTGACATATTCAGCCGGGGCCACCAGCATGCAAAATGCCATCAGAGGGTCGCAATTCCCTTTGCCTGCAGCGCAATTCACGTACAGCGCTCCCACGCGGTGGTCCGACAGGTCCGTCGTCGTGCCCCGCACCCCACCGGCAAGCGCGGCCGGCGCGCGCCTTGCCTGACATCTCTCACCGTCAGGAAGGACAACCCCCCATGCTTTGGCGCCCTCGCGCGGGGCTGAGAAGCCTCACCGCGCTCGCGCTCATGCTGGCCGGCGTCGCCACGGCGGCTCCCACGGCCACCACCGCCTCCGCCGCCCCGGCGGATCTTCCGCCCGGCGACTACCAGCAGGTCCAACTGGCCACCGGCGCGGCCGAGATGGGCGAACCCATGTCCCTGGCCGTACTGCCCGACCGGTCGGTCCTGCACACCGCCCGTGACGGCACGATCCGCCTCACGGACGCCGCGGGCAACACGAAGCAGGCCGGAAAACTGGACGTCTACACGCATGACGAGGAGGGCCTGCAAGGGATCGCCGCAGATCCCTCCTTCGCCTCCAACCGGTATGTGTACGTCTACTACTCCCCCAAGCTCAACACACCGGCAGGCGACGCCCCCACGACCGGTACGGCCGCCGACTTCGAGCCCTGGAAGGGCCACCTCAACCTGTCGCGGTTCACGCTGCGCACCGACGGCACTCTGGACATGGCCGCTGAGAAGGTCGTCCTGGAGGTGCCCAACGACCGCGGCCAGTGCTGCCACGTCGGCGGCGACATCGACTTCGACGCGGCCGGGAACCTCTATCTGACGACCGGCGACGACACCAACCCGTTCGACTCGTCCGGGTACGCGCCGATCGACGAACGCACCAACCGCAACCCCCAGTTCGACGCCCAGCGCAGCTCCGGCAACACCAACGACCTGCGGGGCAAGGTGCTGAGGATCAAGCCGACCGCGGCCGGCGGGTTCACCATCCCCTCGGGCAACCTCTTCGCACCGGGCACCGCCGGCACGAGACCCGAGATCTACGCCATGGGCTTCCGCAACCCGTTCCGGATGTCCGTCGACCGGCCCACCGGCACGGTCTATCTCGGTGACTACGGCCCCGACGCAGGCGGCACCGACCCCAACCGGGGACCGGGCGGGCAGGTCGAGTTCAACCGCATCACCTCGCCCGGCAATTACGGCTGGCCGTACTGCACCGGTACGAACACCACGGGTGAGACGTACAACGAGTACACCTTCCCGAGCGGCCCCTCCGGCGCCAAGTACAACTGTGCGGGTGGGCCCGCCAACAACTCCTTCCGCAACACCGGGCTGGCCCAGCTGCCCCCGGCCAGGCCGAGCTGGATCAAGTACGGGCTGGACGGCTCGCCGCCCGAGTTCGGCGGCGGCTCGGAGTCCCCGATGGGCGGCGAGGTCTACCGCTACGACCCCAACTCGACCTCTCAGGTGAAGTTCCCGCAGTCCCTCGACGGCCGCTACTTCGCCGCCGAGTACGGCCGCCAGTGGATCAAGGCCATCGAGGTCAAGAGCGACGGCTCCTACGGCACGATCGAGGACGTCCCCTGGAACGGCACCCAGGTGATGGACACCGACTTCGGGCCCGACGGCACGCTGTACGTCCTGGACTACGGCACCGGCAGCAACAACTCGGCCCTGTACCGCATCGAGTACATCGCCGGCAGCAACCGCAACCCGGTCGCGCAGGCCGCCGCCGACCGCACCTCCGGCGCCCTGCCGCTGACCGTGCGGTTCTCCTCCCAGGGCAGCTCCGACCCCGAGGGCGGGACGCTGACCTACTCCTGGAACTTCGGCGACGGCACCACTTCCACGCAGGCCAACCCCAGCCATACGTACACCGGCGCGGGCACCTATCGGCCCACCCTCACGGTCCGTGACCCGGAGGGCCTGACCGGCACCGCGAGCCTGGTGGTCACCGCCGGCAACACGGCACCGACGGTGACCCTGCAACAGCCTCTGGACGGGCAGCCGTTCACCTTCGGCGACACCGTCCTGTTCCGGGTGCAGGTCAGCGACCCCGAGGACGGCAGCGTCGACTGCTCCAAGGTGAAGGTCACCTATCTCCTCGGCCATGACAGCCACACCCACGCCATCACCTCCACCAACGGCTGCGAGGGCAACCTGACCGTGCCCGCCGACGGTGAACACGACAGCGCCGCCAATCTGTACGGTGTCTTCGACGCCGAGTACACCGACGCCGGCGGCCTGACCACGCACTCCGTGCGCACCCTGCAACCACGTCATCGGCAGGGCGAGCACTTCGGCGCCCAGTCCGGCATCCAGATCGCCGATCACGCCACGGCCGAGGGCGGCAGGACGGTCGGGTTCACCGATGACGGCGACTGGATCTCGTTCAAGCCGTATGTCCTCGCGAGCGCCACGAAGTTGACCGCCCGGGTGGCATCCGGCGGCGCGGGCGGCACCCTCCAGGTACGCGCGGGTTCCGCCGCCGGCACCCTCCTCGGCACCGCGACCGTGCCGGTGACCGGCGGCTGGGACACCTTCACCGACGTGACCGCCAACCTCTCCGGCGCGCCCGCCGGCACCACCGAGCTGTTCCTGGTGTTCCGGGGGCCGACCGGGCAGGGCAATCTGTTCGACGTCGATGCCTTCACGCTCGGCTCCGGCTCCACCACGACCACGCCGTGGGAGGCGGAGTCGTACAGCTCCGCCTCCGGTGTCCAGTCGGCCGCGCACGGTACGGCCAGCGGTGGTCTGACGCTGGGCTACATCGAGAACGGCGATTGGGCGGGATACGCCTACGTCTCCACCGCCGGCGCGGCCTCCGTCTCCGCCCGGGTCTCCTCGGCCGGTGCGGGTGGCACCCTGCAGTTCCGCTCCGGTTCGCAGACCGGGCCCCTGCTGGGCTCCGTCACCGTGCCTGTGACCGGCAGCTGGGACACCTTCACCACCGTGAGCACCGCACTCAACGGCGCTGGATCGGGTCCGCTGTTCCTCACCTTCACCGGAGGCTCCGGGTCCCTGTTCGACGTCGACACCTTCACGCTCACCTCCTCCGCCTCCGCCGCGCGAAAGGGGCGATGACCATGAGCATCCTGATGCGACGGCTGCGCCACGGCACCGCGGCTCTGGCCCTGGGCCTGCTCGGCGCCCTGCTCACCCCGGCCGGTACCGCACACGCGGCCGCCTTCGAGGTCCTGGTGTTCTCGAAGACGGCCGGATTCCGGCACGACGCGATCCCGGCCGGCATCGACGCCCTGCGCACACTCGGCGGGCAGAACGACTTCACCGTCACGGCCACCGAGGACGCCGGGGCCTTCACCGCGTCGAATCTCGCGAGCTACGAGGCCGTGGTGTTCCTCAACACCACCGGCGACGTCCTCAACTCCGCACAGCAGAACGCCATGCAGTCCTACGTCGACTCCGGCGGCGGCTATGTCGGCGTGCACGCGGCGGCCGACACCGAGTACGACTGGCCCTACTACGGACAGCTCGTCGGCGCCTGGTTCCAGAGCCACCCGGCGATCCAGCAGGCCACGATCCGCAACGAGGACCGGACCCACCCGGCCACCTCCCACCTGGGCGCGACCTGGACCCGCACCGACGAGTGGTACAACTACCGCACCAACCCCCGCCCCAACGTGCGCGTCCTGCAGACACTGGACGAAAGCACCTACAGCGGCGGCTCGATGGGCGCCGACCACCCCATCACCTGGTGCCACAACCAGGGCACAGGCCGATCCTTCTACACCGGGCTCGGCCACACCATCGAGTCCTACGCCGACCCCGCCTTCCGTTCCCTGCTGTTGGGCGGAGTCCGGTACGCCGCCGGGCAGGCGACGGCCAACTGCTCGGCTCCGGCCGGCAACGGACAGATCGAGGCCGAGTCGTACAGCTCCGGCTCCGGTGTCCAGGTGGCCGCGCACGCCCCGGCCAGCGGCGGACAGACGCTCGGCTACATCGAGAACGGGGACTGGGCGGGCTACTCCCACGTCACCACCGCGGGAGCCAAGACCTTCACGGCGAAGGTGTCCTCCGCCGGCGCGGGCGGCACCATCGAGATCCGGTCCGGCTCGGCCGGCGGCACCCTGCTCGGTTCGGTGACGGTACCGGTCACCGGAGACTGGGAAACCTTCACGACCGTCACCACGACCCTCACCGGCACCGCGTCAGGCCCGCTCTTCCTGCGCTTCACCGGAGGCGGCGGAGCCCTGTTCGACATCGACACCTTCAGCCTCGGCGCCGAACCCACCGCCGGGACCCTGTCCGACGACGTCCACCTCTTCTACTACCCCTGGTACGGGAGCCCGGCGGTGAACGGCGGCTGGCGGCACTGGCAGCAGGGCGGACACACCCCACCCGAAGGCATCGGCGCCGACCTCTATCCGGCACTCGGCCCGTACGACTCCGGTGACTTCGACGGCGCAGTCGACCAGCACATGAAGTGGGTCGCCCGGTCGGGCGCCGGCGTGATCGTCTACAGCTGGTGGGGCCGGGACAGCTACGAGGACCGGCTCGCGCGCGGTGTCCTCGACGCGGCGCAGGAGCAGGGCATCCGGGTGGCCTGGCATCTGGAGCCGTACTCGGGCCGCACCGGGGCGTCGACGGCCGCCGACATCGAGTACATCAACCGCACCTACGGCAGCCACCCCGCCTTCCACCGCTCGGCGGACCACGGAGGCAAGGGCGCGTTCTACGTCTTCCAGAGCCTCGACATCACCGACTGGACGGCACTGGACCAGGTCACCGACACGAGCATCGTCCTCGCCCAGACCACGGACACCACCAAGATCGCGCACTTCTCCGGCATGTACACCTACGACGGCATCGCGGGCGCCACGGCTCCCGGTTGGAAGCAGGCCGGCGACTACGCCCGCGCCCACGGCCTGATCTGGGCCCCGTCCGTCGCGCCGGGCTACATCGACGACCGGGCGGTGCCGGGCAACGCAACGCCCACCGTGGAGCGCGCCGACGGCGCGGCGTACGACCGGCAGTGGTCCAACGCCCTGGATCCGGCGATCGGCGGGTCGCCGACCTGGGTGTCGGTCACCTCGTTCAACGAGTGGCACGAAGGGAGTTCCATCGAGCCGGCCGACTCCACCCCGCCGGCCGGCCACGGCTACCGGACGTACAACGGGGCGTACGGCCAGACGGGAGAGGCGGCCCAGACGGCGTACCTGGACCGCACCGCGTACTGGGTCGGCCGCTTCCAGGGGCCGACCGCCGACTGAAGCCGCACAGGCAGGATGCCCGGTCGCAGCCATCCGCTCGACCGGGCATTCGGTGCGTCCGCTCGTCTGCGTCCCGAACCGGTTGACAGGCCCTCCGAGTCAACCGCAGACTCCTCCGCACCAAAACTGAACCAATTTTCACCAGGCGGGCAACTAGTCGCACACAACCGCGGCGGTGAACGCCTCCGGCCCCACCGGGCCGCGGGCCGTAGCGGATCGCCTGCATCTGAGCCGAGACACGTCCCCGCCTCGCTCATCACGATGATGTGACAGAAAGTGAGCAACCCCGTGGCACCTTCCGCGTCCCCGCCGACCCGCTCGTTCAAAGCCGTGGCCCCGGTCATCGCACTGTGCTGGCTAGCCGTCTTCTTCGACGGTATGGACGTGAACATCTACGGCGCGGTCATGCCGCACCTCCTCGATGACCCGGCCCTCGGCTTCTCCCCCTCGACAGCGGGCACCGTGGGCAGTTGGACCACGTTCGGCATGCTGATCGGCGCTCTCGCGACCGGCACGCTGACCGACTGGCTGGGCCGCAAGCCCCTGGTCACTGGCAGCATCCTGCTGTTCTCACTGGGGTCGGCACTGTGCGCGGTCGCGCCCGACGCCACGGTGTTCGGCGCAGGTCGCTTCATATCGGGTCTGGGGCTGGGCGGCCTGATGCCCATCGGGCTGGCGCTCGTGGCGGAGTTCGCTCCGCCGAGTCGGGCGGCGCTGGCCACCGGCGTGATGATGACCTCGTACCACGCGGGCGGCATGGCCGCCACGGGCATCGGCCTGGTCGTCGCCCCCGATCACGGTTGGCGCTGGGTCTTCTGGGCGGGCGCGCTCCCCGCTGTCATCGCGCTCCCGCTGGTGGTGAAGTGGCTGCCCGAGTCCCCGGGTGTGCTCTACGCGAAGGGCCGCTCGGAGCAGGCATACGCCGTCGCCGACCGGTACGGTCTGGAGCGCCCGGGTGCCGCCGAGTCGCCTCTCGCCGGAGCCAAGGGACGGATGGCCGCGATCGGCGCCCTCTTCGCTCCCGGCACCCGTCTGGCGACGCCACTGCTGTGGATCGCGTCCTTCGCCGGGCTGCTGCTGGTCTACGGCGTCTCCACCTGGCTGCCCGAACTGATGCGCGCCTCCGGCTACTCGCTCTCCTCCTCCATCACGTTCCTCATGGTGATCAACGCCGGCGGTATCGTCGGGATGCTGATCGCGGGCCGTACGGCGGACCGCTTCGGACCGGTCAAGGTCTCGGCGATCTGGTTCCTCCTCACCGCCGCGGGCGCCTTCCTGCTGCGCGCCCAACTGCCGCTGAGCGTCGCCTACGTGGTCGTCTTCATCACCGGTGTGTGGCTCTTCAGCGCCCAGGTGATGGTCTACGCCTCCACGGCACGGTTGTACGCGCCGGGCGAGCGCGCCACCGGTCTCGGCTGGGTCACCGGAGTGGGCCGAACCGGCGCCGTCGTCGGCCCCTGGCTCGGTGGCATGGTGATCGCGGGCGGCGACGCGGAGCTCGGCTTCACGACCTTCGCCGTGGCCGCCGTGCTCGCCGCAGCCGCGATCTCGCTGGTCCCGCTGGCTCGGCGGGGCAGGCCGGACAGGGCAGCCAACCGCGAACCGGCACTGGCGGGTTCCGCGGACTGACCCTGTGCCGCAAGGCTCCCGGGCGGATCCGGCCACGGCCGGCGGACGAACCCGGGGCCCTGCGGCACACCCGCTGAGGGGCTCTCAGGCTCATCAGCCGGCCCGGCCCCCCCCGTCGGCCGGACCGTTAGGGTCGCTGCCATCAGCCCCGTCCCCACCCGCCATCGACGCACGGAGCGCCCATGACCAGCCTCATCAGCTCACCCTCCGCACCGGCGGCACCGGCGGCACCGGCGGCACCGGCTGAGGCCATCACCCCGCTGGTCCGCGGGGTCGTCGTACTGCGGACGCTGACCGAGGCAGGCGGCACGCTGAGCCTTCGTGACCTCTCGCACGCCACCGGGCTGGCCCGGTCCACAGTGGACCGGATCGCGGCAACGCTGGCCCACATGGGATACGTACGGCTCGACGGCCGTGACGTGACGGTCCTGCCCGGCGTGATGGAACTGGGCAACGCCTATCTGGACGCCACACACATCCCCGAGGTCCTCGGCCCGCATGTGCGCGAACTCGCCGACCAGCTGGACGAGTCGGTGTCCCTGACCGTTCCGGACGGCACCGGCCTGCGGATGATCCACCAGGTCAAACACCGCCGGGCGAGAATCTTCAGCTTCGGCATCGGAGACCTGCTGCCGGTGGAACGGGCCGCGCCCGGGGCGCTCATGGCAGCCGACTGGTCCCCCGAGACCTGGGCCGAGTGGCACGCGGGACCTGCTTTGCCGACGATCCACGAATTCCCGGCCGGCCCTCCCGGAGGCGATCCGCGGGCACTCTTCTCCCCGGACGTCTGCACCGAGGCAGCGCAGCGTGGCTGGGCCGAGGACGACCAGCGGATCGCCGGGGGGCTGCTCGCGCTCGGAGTCGCCGTACGCGACCCGGGCGGGCGCCGGGTCTGCGGCGTCAGCGTGGTCAGCCACACCAGTCGGCACACCATGGCCTCGCTGCGTGACGCCGCCCTGCCCGGGCTTCAGCGAACGGTGGCGCGGATGGAGGACGCCCTGCGCCGCATCCCCGTCCCCACGTCGGAACCGCCGGTCGGGACAGCGACCTGGACCGGTACGTCGAAACAGGTCATCGGGCGGGAGTTCGTCGAGTCGCTGGCCCGCGGCCTCGCCGCAATCACAGCCTTCGGCTCGGGGCACGAGTCCCTGTCGACCACCGGCGTGGCCGACGCGACGGGGTTGCCCCGGGCCACGGCCCGGCGCGTACTGATCACGCTGGAGCACCTCGGTTACGTGGTCGCCGAAGACCGTCGATACCGGCTCACCCCTCGGGTTCTGGAGCTGGGTTTCCCACCGATGTCCCGCACCTCGCTCGCCCAGCTCACCGAGCCCCACATCGGCGCCCTGGCAGCCCGGGTGCAGGATTCCGCCTCCATGGCGGTGCTGGAGGGCAGCGACATCCGGTACACCGCCCGCGTCCCCGCGTACCGCGTCATGAGTGTCAACATCACGGTGGGCACCCGGTTTCCCTCCTACGCCACGTCCATGGGACGCGTTCTTCTGGCCGGGCTGCCGTCGGCCGAGCGCCGGGATGTCCTGGATGGTGTCGGCCCGTTGGAACGACTGACGGGCCGTACGATCACCGATCGCGGACGGCTGGAGGAGCTGCTGGACCAGGTGGCTGAGCAGGGTTACGCGCTGAACGAAGGCGAACTGGACGAAGGACTGCGCTCGATCGCCGTACCCGTGCACGACCGCGACCGGAGGGTGGTGGCGGCCGTCAACGTGGCGATGCACACCAGCCGCCGCACCCCGGAAGAGTGCACCACCGACCTCCTCCCCCACCTCCGTGCCACGGCGGCCCGCATCGAGACGGAGTACGCGACAGCGACGCGCTTCGTGAAGATCCCAGTGATCTGATCAACGAACACGGGCATTACATCGGCACCGATGACACCGCCGGCGATCACGGCGAGGTTGAGGCGGCCGGCTTACAGGCGGCGGCCTTCGCCAGTTCCACCGGCGTCGACCACTTGGCCGTGCGTGAACCGCAGGTGCCTCCCTCACGCACTTCGGCATGGAGCCCCGGTGGAGGGCTTCGGGCTGGACGGACGTGCGCGCCGGGCTCGCTCCCCGCGCCCGCTCGGCCGTGTGGCCAGACCTGCCCTTCGATATCGAGGCGGTCCTGCGCACCCTCGCTGACGAGGACGCCTTCCCGGAGTCGGCCGCTCGGATATCCAGCGCCGTCGCGGCAGCGCTCCCATCCAGGCCGTTGACACTCTCCGGGGAACCTGATGGGACGCCCCACAGGTGGCTTTCGGCGTGGAGATCAGGAAGGCTCGCGCGCATGGTCTCGATATTGCAGAACGTGGCGATCGACTGTGCGGATGCCTACGAGCTGGCTCGGTTCTGGAGCGGTGTGACGGGACGTCCGCTGCATACGGAGGACCGACCCGGTGACCGGGAGACTCAGGTGCTGCTGCGGGAGGGCCCGGTGCTGCACTTCAACCAGGTGCCCGAAGCCAAGACGATCAAAAACCGGATCCATCTGTGTCTGCGCCCTGAGACGTCGCGCGATGAGGAGGTGGGCCGGCTGCTGGACCTCGGTGCCACCTTTGTCGCCGATCACCGGAATCCCGATGGTTCGGGATGGGCAATCCTTGCTGATCCCGAAGGCAACGAGTTCTGCGTTCTGCGCAGCGAGTCCGACCGGGCGACCATGAACTCCTGACCCTCACGCCCTGCCCTGGTCGGTTCGTGCAGCAGCTTGTGACAGCCACTCGGGCCTTGTCGTCGGTGCAACAAGCCCGGTCCGTGGGTGCGGCCGGGGCTGAGCCAGGCCAGCCGGTTGGGCGGCGCCGGACTGCCGGTGTCTCCAGTCGGCGGCGCCGCCCTTGCAGACGACACGGCCGTCGTTCAATCCCTGTCGGGACAACGAAGACCTGGCCAGTCAGCCGATCAGCCTGTCAGGCGCGGCAGCGCAGCATCTCCAGCGGCGGGTAGGCGAGGAGATCAGCCCAGAAATCCTCGCCGAACTCACGGATGCCGGCTTCGGCCACCTGCAGTGGAACCCACTCCACCGCGCTGAATCCGGCCGCCTGCAGACAGTGCTCGTAGACCTCGCGGCGCGGTGCCGTGGCCACGATGCTGACGGGCTGCGGGTCGAGGAGAGCCGTGACCCGCACCCCCGGACCCGTCTCCATCTCCTCGCCGGTCGGCTCGCAGCGGAACCCGTACTTCTCCAGCGAGGGACAGTCGAACCGGTAGTCGGGCTTCTGCGCGAACACGAAGAACTCTCCACCCGGTACCAGGCTCCGGTGGATGTTGCGACACATCCGCTCCATCGCCGCGATGTCCTCGGCGTAATTGAGGCACTGCACTCCCACCGCGATGTCAAAGCGCCGGTCGAAAGTACCCAGTTCAGCCACGTCACCGACCTCGTAGCGCACACCCAGCGGGTCACGCTGCTCGAAGTCCCGCGCGGCGGCGATCATCTCGACGGAGATGTCGACACCGAGCACATCCGTGGCGCCGCGCCGCTTGAACTCCCTGCTGTAGAAACCGGTGCCGCACGCAAGGTCGAGAATGGACCTGCCGCTCACTTCCCCGACCAATCCGAGGAAGCTCGGTACTTCCCCATAGCGCGTCAACGGCAGGGACTTGAACCCCTCGAATGCCTCGCCGATCTGGTCGTACTGCTGCACACTCACGGCTGCGCTCCCCTGTTAGTCGTCCTGTACACGGCCGCGCCGGCCCGCCCGATGCACAGGCTTGCCGGGTCGCGGTCGTGACAGACAGTCTCGTGCGCGGCTGCTCGGCCGCCGTACAGACCGATGACACAAAGAAGTCAGCCCGTGACCGGCCAAACACCGGA
Source organism: Streptomyces sp. NBC_00299 (assembly GCF_036173045.1). Taxonomy (GTDB): domain Bacteria; phylum Actinomycetota; class Actinomycetes; order Streptomycetales; family Streptomycetaceae; genus Streptomyces; species Streptomyces machairae. The sequence goes on along the minus strand of NZ_CP108039.1, from coordinate 9,314,590 downwards.
CACTCCTCCAGCAGACAGGCTCAGTACCGCGTGGGGAACAGTTGGAGGTTGGCCTTGCTGCCGGAGACCGACTTGACCCAGATCTTCAGGTTGTTGAACTTGACGGTGCCGCCCGGGCTGGTGCTGCCGCTGAGACTTCCGCCGGCGGCCGACATCTTCACGGATCGAGAGCTGATGCTCGTGATCTTCAGGCTCCCGAACCCGAACTTGCGGCTGTCGACCTTGATGGTCCTGGGCGCAGACACGGTGGTCTTGCACCGCCCGTCGTAGCAGGGCCCGCTGGCAGCGGACGCCGGTGTCATGAGGCCGAACCCGAGTGTGCCCGCCATGGTCAGTGTCACGGCCGTCGTCGTGGCCCGGCGGCGCCCACCGGCGGTAGTGACCAGGTTGGCGGCTGTCAGTCGGCGGATACGGTTCACGTCATCGCCCTTCGATCGGTTGGAAACGGTACGGCGGGAACGCCTGCCGCCGCCGGAGCCCACACGCCCCGGTGAGCTCGGGTCCGGCCCGGCCGGCTGGTGCCCCGCAGCACCGATTCCAGCGCCCGCCCGATTGTTCAGTAAGCCGCTCCCTCACCCTGAACAACCCGCGGCGCACCAAGCGGCGCACCAAGAAGACGCCGCGCCAGAGGAACGGCGCGGTCAGCCCGGCTCGGCGGATCCACTTGCGGTGCTGTGGTGCCGGTCCGTCAGGGCGGTGATTCCTGCTGTTGCAGACCCCCGAAATGCGGCGCCCAGAGACGCCGTCGAGCGAGTCTCGCCTACGCCTTGGCGGGCCGCACGTCTCAGCGGCGGCGCTCCTCAGGCCACGGTCGGAACCTCCGCCGTCCCCACTCCTGCGCCTGCTCCGTCATGCGACGACGCAACCAGATCATCCATAGGCCCAGCGGCGTCGCCACGAGCGCACCCAGCAAGGCATGGCCCCAGCCGACTCCCGCGCCTCCGAACCGGATCACCACAGCCAGCAGCACAAAGAACACCAGGACAAAACCTGCATACTTCACCCTCTTCGGCATGCGGCCCCGGGTACCCCCGAAGCGGTGCATACGACACCCCGAGGGAGACCACTTCGCCGTTCTCGAAGTCCGAGTGAAAACCTTCCCAGTACCTCGTATCCCGTCGAGCATGCCTCCCGGAAGGGCGGTTTTCCGTCCAGCCGGAACCTCTGCATCAGGCTTTTGTTGTCGCCTGGCAACTGAGTTAATCTTCACGGGATTTTCTCATCCGGTCGAGGCGGGTGAACAGCGGAAACCGGACGGTGAGTGGGCCTTCACAGGCCCGGCGCGGTTCCGAGTCCTCGGGGTGAGGGCTCTTGGGGAGCGGAACGAGGGTGCGCATGACCAGCAAGATGATCGAGGCCGTCGACGGACCCCCGGGCGAGCAGGAGCTGCGGCAGCTGCTGGCCGGACTGACCGCCGTACGGGACGGTGACTTCGGCACCCGGCTGCCGGCCGACGGCGAGGGTCTCCTGGGCGACATCGCCACCGTCTTCAACGGCATGGTGGACCAGCTGTCCGTGTTCACGTCGGAAGTGACGCGAGTGGCGCGGGAGGTGGGTACCGAAGGCACGCTGGGCGGCCAGGCCGAGGTGCCGGGCGTCTCGGGGACCTGGGCCGATCTGACCGACTCGGTCAACGCCATGGCGGGCAATCTGACCACGCAGGTGCGTGACATCGCGCAGGTGGCGACCGCGGTGGCCAAGGGCGACCTGTCGCAGAAGGTCGACGTCCCCGCACGCGGCGAGATCCTGGAGCTGAAGGAGACCGTCAACACGATGGTCGACCAGCTCTCCGCCTTCGCCGACGAAGTCACCCGCGTCGCCCGTGAGGTCGGCAGCGAGGGACGCCTCGGCGGACAGGCCCGGGTGCCCGGTGTCGGTGGTGTGTGGCGCGACCTCACCGATTCGGTCAACTTCATGGCCGGTAACCTCACTTCCCAGGTCCGCAATATCGCCCAGGTGACGACCGCGGTAGCGCAGGGCGACCTGTCGCAGAAGATCACCGTGGACGCCCGCGGTGAGATCCTCCAGCTGAAGAACACCATCAACACGATGGTCGACCAGCTCTCCGCCTTCGGCGACGAAGTCACCCGCGTCGCCCGCGAAGTCGGCACCGAGGGACGCCTCGGCGGGCAGGCCGACGTCAAGGGAGTGAAGGGCACCTGGCGCGACCTCACGGATTCCGTGAACTTCATGGCGGGCAACCTGACGGCGCAGGTCCGCAACGTCGCCCAGGTGGCCACTGCCGTCGCGAAGGGCGATCTCTCCCAGAAGATCACCGTGGACGCCCGCGGTGAGATCCTGGAGCTCAAGACCACTATCAACACGATGGTCGACCAGCTCTCCGCCTTCGCCGACGAAGTCACCCGCGTCGCCCGCGAAGTCGGCACCGAGGGCAATCTGGGCGGCCAGGCGACCGTCCGAGGCGTGTCGGGGACGTGGAAGGACCTCACCGACAACGTCAATGTGATGGCGTCCAACCTGACCGGGCAGGTTCGCTCGATCGCCAAGGTGGCCACGGCCGTCGCGCGCGGTGACCTCTCGCAGAAGATCACGGTGGAGGCCAAGGGCGAGGTCGCTGCCCTGGCGGACGTCATCAACACGATGGTCGACACGCTCTCCGCGTTCGCGGACGAGGTCACGCGTGTCGCCCGCGAAGTCGGTACCGAGGGACGCCTCGGGGGTCAGGCGCACGTGCCGAACGTGGCGGGCACGTGGAAGGACCTCACCGACAACGTCAACTCCATGGCCAACAACCTGACCGGGCAGGTCCGCAACATCGCCCTGGTCACGACCGCGGTGGCCAACGGTGACCTGTCGAAGAAGATCGACGTGGACGCCCGCGGCGAGATTCTGGAGCTGAAGACCACCATCAACACGATGGTCGACCAACTGTCGTCGTTCGCCGCCGAGGTCACCCGCGTGGCCCGTGAGGTCGGCAGCGAGGGGCGGCTCGGCGGACAGGCCGAGGTGGAGGGAGTCGAGGGCACCTGGAAGCGGCTGACGGAGAACGTCAACGAACTGGCCGGGAACCTCACCCGCCAGGTCCGTGCGATCGCCGAGGTCGCGAGCGCCGTCGCCGAGGGGGACCTGACCCGCTCCATCAACGTGGAGGCATCGGGCGAAGTCGCCGAGCTCAAGGACAACATCAACTCCATGGTGGGGTCCCTGCGTGAGACCACACGGGCCAACCAGGAGCAGGACTGGCTCAAGACGCACCTCGCCCGGATCTCCGCACTGATGCAGGGCCACCGCGACCTGCCCGTCGTCGCCGAGCTCGTCATGGACGAACTCGCGCCACTGGTCTCGGCGCAGTACGGCGCCTTCTACCTCGCCGAGGACACCGAGCGTGGCTCCGACCTGCGGCTCGTGGGGTCGTACGGCTATCCCGACGACACCGGCCGGCCCGAGCGCATCCGCGTCGGGCGCTCCCTGGTCGGGCAGGCCGCACGCAACCACCGTCCGATCAGCGTGGAGGAACTGCCGCCGGGCTATGTGACGATCTCCTCCAGTCTCGGGCAGGCCGTGCCCAGCGCCCTGGTGGTCCTGCCCATCGTCGTCGAGGACCAGGTCCTCGGTGTCATCGAGCTGGCGTCCATCGCTCGCTTCACCCAGATCCACCAGGACTTCCTCGCCCAGCTGATGCCGACCATCGGCGTCAGCCTCAACACCATCGTGGCCAACGCCCGCACGGACGAGCTGCTGGACGAGTCCCAGCGGCTGACCGCCGAACTCCAGGCGCGGTCCGAGGAGTTGCAGGTCCAGCAGGACGAACTCCAGCGCTCCAACGACGAACTTGAGGAGAAGGCGTCCCTGCTGGTCTCGCAGAACCGCGACATCGAGGCGAAGAACCTGCAGATCGAGCAGGCACGACAGGAACTGGAGACCCGTGCGCAGGAGCTGGCGCTGGCGTCGAAGTACAAGTCGGAGTTCCTGGCGAACATGAGCCACGAGCTTCGTACGCCGCTCAACAGCCTGCTGATCCTGGCTCAGTTGCTGGCGCAGAACCCGTCGCGCAACCTCACCCCGAAACAGGTCGAGTACGCGGGGATCATCCACTCGGCGGGCTCGGATCTGTTGCAGCTGATCAACGACATCCTCGACCTGTCGAAGGTCGAGGCCGGCAAGATGGACGTCGCCCCCGAGCGCATCCCGCTGCGCCAGCTCCTGGAGTACGTCGAGGCGACGTTCAGGCCGATGACGACGCAGAAGAGTCTGGCCTTCACGGTGGCGACCGCGCCGGGCACCCCGGCCGATCTGCTCACCGACGGCTCACGGTTGCGTCAGATCCTGCGCAACCTGCTGTCGAACGCGGTGAAGTTCACCGAACAGGGCGGCGTCGAGCTGCGTATCGAACCCGCAGCGGACCGGGAGGTGCCCGTGGGCGTCCTCCGCGGCGCCCCCGTGGTGGCCTTCCGGGTGAAGGACACCGGCATCGGCATCCCGCAGCAGCAGCTGGAGACGATCTTCGGGGCGTTCCAGCAGGCGGACGGCACGACCAGCCGCAAGTACGGCGGCACCGGCCTCGGCCTGTCGATCACCCGGGAGATCGCCTACCTGCTCGGCGGCGCCGTCACGGTCGACAGCACGCCCGGCCAGGGCAGCACCTTCACGCTCTACCTTCCGGTGACACGCGCCGACTTCGAGGATCTGCTCGACGGTGGCAACCTCGGGGCGGACCAGCCGCATGCCACCGCCGCCGACCTGTTGCCGGCCTCCCCGTCGGAGGCCGCTGCCATCAAGGCTCCCGAGCAGCGCAGACGGCGCCTGCTCGTCGTCGAGGGCCGTCCGCGCGGGCTGCTGACCCTGGTCGCCGAGCGCGCGGTGGCGGACATCGCCACCGACCCCCACAACCCGCTCGGGGCGATCGACGTGATCACGGCCGTCGGGGCGCAGGAAGCGGCGAGCACGCTGGCCGCGGAACCCTGCCACTGCGTCGTGCTGGAGCTGGACATGCCCGACGACGAGGGCGCCCGTCTGCTGCAGGCCATGGAGGGCGACTCGGCGCTGGCCAGCGTGCCGGTGCTCGTACACACCGGTCATCACGTGGACCTGGCGCAGGAGCAGATGTTGCGCTCCCGCGCGGACGGCCGCCCGCTGGACTTCCTGTCCAGCCTGGACGATCTGCGCGAACGCATCACCCTCCACCTGTCCGCCGAGGAACCGGGAGACGTGCTGTCGCTGGTACGCGTCGAGGAACCCCAGCGACCGATCGCGCAGGTCGTCGACAAGGCCTTCGTCGGCAGCACGGTGCTCGTGGTCGACGACGACGCGCGCAACCTCTTCGCGCTCAGCGGGGCACTGGAGCTCCACGGCTTCCGCGTCCTGCACGCCGACAACGGCCGCAAGGGCATCGAGACGCTCCTCGCCCATACGGACATCTCGCTGGTCCTGATGGACGTGATGATGCCGGAGATGGACGGTTACGCCGCCACCGCGGAGATCCGCGCGATGCCCCGGTACGCGAACCTGCCCATCATCACGGTCACCGCGAAGGCCATGCCCGGGGACCAGGAGAAGAGTCTCGCGTCCGGCGCGAACGACTACGTCACCAAGCCTGTCGACACCAACGAGCTCATCGGCCGCGTCCAGCACTGGCTGGCCATGTGACGGGCTGTCATGCCGCCGTCCGAACCAGCCCCCCACCCGGCGTCCCTGGACGTCCGAGCCGAGGAACAGGTCAACCGTGACCCATCCCCACCAGCCGGCAGAGCCGGAATCCGCCCGTGTTCCGGCGGGCAGGTCACCCGCCGGAACACCGAACCCCTCCCCCGTCGGCAGGCTGGCGGCGACCGTGGAGCGGTTGCGCCGAGAGGTACGGGCGGCCCAGGCGGAGGCGGACGGGCGTGCCCTGATCGAACTGGCCAAGGGCATCCTCGTCGAGCGGCTCCGGTGCGGGCCGGCGCAAGCGGCACGGCAGCTCGCCGAGCTGACCGAGCAGGCGGGCATGACACCGCTCGAATTCGCGGTCGAGGTCATCAACCAGGCCTCGCGTGACCGGCTTTCCGAAGTGACCTCCGCCTTCCTGGCGACCACAGCGGGCGGCGCCGAAGTCACCGGCCCGCCGAGGAGCGACTCCTCCGCCGTACGGCTGCGGGCCGCCGAGAGCGGTGCGCTGGCCGCACGCGACGCCCAAGCCGTGGCCGACTCACTGATGGAGCACGCGCTGAGGCCCCTCGGCGCGGAGGCGGTGGCCATCTGGGCGCTGGGCGGCGACGGGTCGCTCACGTTGGCGGGCAGCGCGGGATTCTCGCTCGCGGAGGCGGGGCGCTGGCGATATGTGCCGCCCGGTGTGGCGACCGTGGCGCGTCGTGGGCTCGGTGAGCGAACGGGCCAGTGGATCGGTTGTCTGTCGGAGACCGGGCTGCCCTCCATCGGCGGGCATCACCACCCGGACGGCGGCCGGGTCGCCGTGCCTGCTGGCACCGGCGGCCGGATCCACGGCGTACTGGAGATCGTCTGGCCCGTACCGCTCGAACCTCAGCCGCCGCAGATCGTCCGTCAGGTCGAGGCCCTGGCCGAGCTGTGTGCGCACACCCTGGAGACCTCCGCCCCGCACCACCCCGACGGCGCTGCGCGGCCGGCCGTCCTGCCGGACGTCGCCGAGCTGATGGACCTGGCCGACGGCCTCCACGACCCGGCGCTGGTGCTCGTCCCCCGGCTGGACGCCGCCGGGGAACTCGTCGACTTCCACATCCACCACGTCAACAGCCGCTTCCTGGACCCGACCGGCCGGCCGCGGGGTGTCGTCAACGGCTCCCTGCTGCTGGAGGCGTACCCGATGGTCGCCGGGGAGAGCGAGCTGTTCGAGCAGATCGAGCGTGTCTACGCCACGGGCGAGCCGTTCCGCGCCCAGCGTATGCGGCTCACCGCACTGGTCGACGAGGTCCCGCTGGCAGCGGTCGCCGACATCAGCATCAGCCGACATGGTGGCAGCGTTCTGCTCCTGTTGCGCATAGAGGACGAAACAGCACGGTTGGCGAGCCTGCTGCAGCACGCTCAGCGCCTGGGCCGCATCGGCGGCTTCGAGGAGAACCTCCTCACCGGCGAGATCACCTGGAACGTTCAGCTCTACAGCCTCTACGGCAAGCCCGCCGCGAGCGGTCCGATTCCGTTGGAGGACCTGCCCGCCCACGCCCACCCCGACGACGCGGTCGCCATCGGCAGATTTCTGCGCACGCTGCTGCATCACCGCCGTCCCGCGTCCACGGCCTTCCGGCTCCTGCGGCCGGACGGGGTGACCCGGCACATCCGCGTGGTCGCCGAGCCGGAACTCGACTCCGACGGGCGGCTGTTCGTCGTACGGGGCGCCTACCAGGACATCTCCGCCCACCACTGGACGGAGGTCGCGCTCGCCGCCACGCGTGACCAGCTCGCCCACACCGAGCAGCAGGCCATCGAACGCGCTCGGCTCACCCTCCAGCTGCAGCACGCGATCATGCCGCCCGAGCATGCCCCGCTGGAGGCCCCCGGCTTGCGCGTGGCCGTGCGCTACCGGCCCGCGGAGACCCAGCAGCTCGTCGGCGGCGACTGGTACGACGCGGTCGTACTGCCGTCCCGGCTGGTGCTGCTGTGCGTGGGAGACGTCGCCGGGCACGGGATCGAGGCGGCCACCAGCATGGTCGTCCTGCGCAACGCGCTGCGCGGACTCGCCGTGACGGGTGCCGGACCGGCCCAGTTGCTGGCCTGGCTCAACATGGTGGCCCACCATCTGACGGGCGCCGTCACCGCCACCGCGGTGTGCGGCCTGTACGACCCCGAGCGCCGTACGCTGCGCTGGGCCAGGGCCGGCCATCTGCCGCCGGTGCTGGTGCGCGGCAGCGAAGCGACGCCGCTGCCCCTGGTGAAGGGCATGCTGCTCGGTGCCGTACCCGAAGCGGCGTATCAGGAACACGAGGTCCAACTGGCCGTCGACGACACGCTGTTGATGTACACGGACGGTCTGATCGAACGCCGTGACCGAACCGTGGAGGAATCGCTGACCCAGCTGCTTGCCGCTGCCCGCACGGTCCCGCCCACGCTCGAACAGCAGCTGGACCGTCTGCTCACCTACAGCAAGTCCGACACGGACGACGACACCTGCATCGTGGGCGTCCGGGTGGACTGAGCACGCAGTGAATGCAAGCGACGTCACAGGTCTGTGATCGCGAAAGCAGGGCACCTGACTCCTACTTCACGCTACGGAGAAGGAGTTGCGGACATGGCACGGGATCTCACCCCCAAGTACACGGTGCCGGGCATCGAGCGCGCGGCGGCCGGGCGGATCATCGACGTCCTCCGCCTGCGGTTGCATGCCCTCAACGATCTCCACCTCACGCTGAAGCACGTCCACTGGAACGTGGTGGGACCGCACTTCATCGCCGTGCACCAGATGGTCGACCCTCAGGTCGACCGGGTGCGCGACATGGCCGACGACGTCGCCGAGCGCATCGCCGCGCTCGGCGGAGTCGCCCAGGGCACGCCGGGCTCTCTGGTCAAGGAGCGGACCTGGGACGACTACTCGATCGGCCGTGAGGACGCCATCGCTCACCTCGGGGCTCTGGACGTCGTCTACACGGGCCTGATCGAGGACGTGCGCGCCGCGATCAAGGTCGTCGGGGACATCGACCCGGCGACGGAGGACCTGCTCATCGAACAGCTGCGGGATCTCGAGCAGTTCCAGTGGTTCGTGCGGGCGCACCTCGAGAGTGCCGGCGGCACGCTGTCGACGGCTCGGGCCGACAACGAGCAGGACGGCGCCGAGGCCGCCAAGGGCTGACCGGCCGGGTGCGAGAGTGGCGTTCAGGTCGAGCGACGGGAGGAGCCGGGTGAAGGTTCACGAGGCCATGGTGGAACCGGACGAGCACGTCCGTTTCGCGGTCTACCTGGATGAGCTGCGGCGGGTCGCCGACGCGGATGAGATGGACCTGGTCGGCCTCGTTCTCACCGATACGGACCAGTCGATGGCCCAGTCCGCCGTGCTACGGCACCTGGATCGCCGAGCCGCGGACCTGTGCCTCGAACCTTCCTATCCGGCGTGGGCGGCGGCGATGAGGCACGTTGTTCTCAGCCGGCCCTTCCTGACCCGGCGCCTGCGGGAGTGGTCCCTCTTGCGAGCCATCGCCCTGGAGCAGCCGTGGCACCGGGGCGACCTGCTCGCGGCCTCCGACTGGCTTCAGCTCAAGGCCGCCACTGCGTCGAGCACCAAGGCCATGGAGATCCTCGCCGCGGGCGGCCGTACCAAGCGGATCCGCCATACGGCCAGGACCACTCTCAGGCAGCGGAGCGAGCACTGAGCGTGCCTGGTCAGGCCGTCATTCGCACAAACCTCCTGAACACCGGATAGGCGGGGTGAGAGTGGAAACCCGGGGCGAAGACCCTTGGAGACCTGCGGAGGGAGTTCGAGATGAGCCAGGTCAGGACGAGTGCGTCGGATCTGCCTTTTCCATTGCGGGTCGTCGGCTCCGGGCTCCGGCGTCTGCCCGGGGCTGAGCAGGTGGGCAAGGTCGCCGGCAGTGCCCTGGACCGGATCGGGGCGGTGTCTCCTCGTGGCCGCCGGATCGCGGTCTACACCGGAGCGGGAGTGCTCGGCGTGGCCGGGGTGGTGGAATGGCCCGTCGCCGTCACCGGCGCGGCCGTCGCCTGGCTGACCCAGCCGCGTCCGCGACAGGGCGGGCAGGAGGAGTCGGCGCAGGACGGCAGGCAGCGCCCGGCGGCCGGATCCGGCCCTGCCTCCACGGAAGCCGCCGACGCCCGTCCGGAGCCCCACGGTCCCGGCAACAAGCTGGCTTCCTCCCATTTCCACCAGGACCGTCCCGCGGGCCCCGTGCACGACGAACCCGCCAAGGTCGGGGACCCGGCCACGGCATCGGGGCTCAAGCGGGTCGCGGAGGCCTCCACCCACCACGACGAACCCGGCTTCCCCGACGAGCGTTCCTGAGGAGGCCGGCCGGGGCGGCCGGGCAGGCGCTGTCACTCCCTGTCGTCAGTGGCCCGTCTCGTGCTGCAGGACGAGCAGGGCGATGTCGTCGGTGCGCTGTGCGGTGGCGGCGGCGTTCCTCAGCAGCGTGTCGATGAGGCCGTCCAGGTCTCGGTCGTCGGCGGCGGCGAGATGGTGTGCGAGCCGGGTGATGGAGTCGCCGAGGTCGGTGCCCGGTGTTTCGACGAGGCCGTCGGTGTAGAAGGCGAGCAGCGTCCCGGGGGTGAGCGGGATCCCCGTCACGGGGAAGTCGGCGTCGGGGTCGATGCCGAGGAGGGGCCCGGGCGGGACGGCGACGGGCCCTGTGTCCCCGTCGGGGCTGCGCAGCAGGGGTGGCGGGTGGCCGGCGCTGGCGAGGGTCACGCGTCCGCGGGCGAAGTCGAGGTGGGCGTAGAGGCAGCTGGTGAACAGGTCGGGGGCGAGGTCGATGAGGACCCGGTTGATCCGGTGGAGGACCTGGTCGGGAGGCGTGCCGAGGGTCGCGTGGGCGTGCACACCGGTGCGTACCTGACCCATCAGGGCGGCGGCTGCGACGTTGTGGCCCTGGACGTCGCCGATGACGGCAGCGGCCGCGGTGTCGCCGAGCCGGATCAGATCGTAGAAGTCCCCGCCGATCTCCATGCCGCGCGTGGCCGGCAGATAGCGGGCGGCGACGCGCAGGCCGGCGATGGCGGGCAGGCTGCGCGGGAGCAGCGCCTGCTGGAGGCCGTGGGCGAGCTCGTGTTTGATGTCGTACAGGCGGGCGCGGTCGAAGGCCTGGGCGATGAGTCCGGCGAGGGAGGTCATGACGGCCCGTTCCTCGGCGGGGAACTCGTGAGGGCTGTCGTAGGACAGGATGCATACGCCGACGGGCCTGCCGGAGATGATCAGCGGCAGGAACGCCCAGGCCTGTTTGCCGCTGATCAGCGGTGCCTCGGGGTAGTCGCGCCGCATCTCGTCCACGCTGGCGAAGAACGCGGGGATGCCGCTGCTGAGGACCTTGCCGGCCGGGGTGAAGGACGTGTCGAGGGGGAGGCCGTCGAGCCGCCTGATGGTGTCGGCGGGATAGCCGCGGTGACCGGTGATGCGGAGCCGGCCGGCGTCAGCCGTGGACATGACCAGGCCCTGGGCGCCGTAGGCGGGCATGATCTGGTCGGCGACCAGGTCCACGACGTCCTGGACGCCGACGACCTCGGTCAGCGCGGCGGCGAGGTGGGTGAGTTGGTACAGCTGTCCGCCGCGGGCCGGCGTGGCGGTGGGCGTGGACCGACGGGGCGCCGGTGAGGGCGGCGCGGGCCCGCCGGTGGGGACGATGCGGACGCTGATGCCGCTGGCATCCGGGTACAGGTGGATGTCCAGCCATTGGTCCGGGGGTCGGCACGCGGTGAAGGAAACGGGTTCCCGGCTGATCAGCGCGGCGCGGTAGCCGTCCTCGTAGGCGGGGTCGTCGAGCCAGCGAAGGGACTGCCAGGGCCGGGTGCCCAGCAGACGGCCGGCCTCGCAGCCCAGCAGTGCGCAGGCACCGGAGCTGACGTAGGTGAAGCGCCCATCCAGGTCCAGGGCGCAGCTTCCGCCGGGCAGGCGCTCGACGAAGTCCGCGGCGGCCGGATCGGTGCTCCCGGTTCGGCGACCGGTGCCGACGGGGACGACGCGTGGCTGTTCGCGGCGGGCTGCGGATCCCGGCTTCTCGGCGGCCTCCTCCAGCAGCCGGGCCAGCCGTCGGCAGCTGGACGTGATGTTGCCCCGCTCCCGTTGGGTCATGTACGGCGGGCGCGTGGCCGGCCACATCAGCAGCAGGGACCCCCGCGGCCGTACGCCGGTGACCGGCGCGGCGACCAGCGCCAACGGGTACGGGAGCACCACGGCGGTGCGCGGGTAGGAGCGGACCATCTCGTCCTGGCTGCCGACCCACACCAGGCGGTCCTCACGTACGGCGTCGGCCACGGGGGCCGGGGAGGCGAGGGGAACCCTGGCCCACGGTGCGGCGAACTCGATCGGCACCCCGCACAGTACGTCCAGACACAGCAGCCGCTGGTCCGGTGCGAGCAGGTACAACGCGCCGATGGACGCGCCGGTTCGGCGCACCGTCTCCGCGAACGCGGCATCCAGTGCGTCGTCGTCCGGGGCCGGATCACCCGTACCGGTCATGCCGAGTGCTCCCCTCGGGGGGCGGCATTCGGACGCCGCACGTAGCCGTGCTCGCCCATATGAGGACGCTACGCCCATGCGGGGCCGTCTGTCCCGCCCGTTTCCTGTGACCCTGCGTGGGGGACTCGCCTGCTGTGGGGCCACCGCGGCTGCGTTTCGACGGCTGGATCGCCGGTCTGGGCACGTCCTCCGGAACGCGGATCGTGCTCGGGCGCTGGGAGCGGTCGCCGTTCGGGCGGTTCAGCGACGTGATGGTGGAGCGGGCCGACGGAGAACGGCTTCTGTTGGCGCCCACACCGGAGACAGCCGGCTTCATCAGCAGCACCTACACCTTCGACGCCGTACGCGTCGCCCCGGTCGACGTACGTGTGGCCGACGGCGCCTGGACTGTCGCGGCGGGGCCTCTCGACCTGTGTTTCACCACCGGCCGACGAGGGCCGCTGGGGCTCCTGTTGTGCGCCGTGCCCGGTTTCCTCGCCCGCCGTCCGGCATGGAGTGCGCTGACGGACCGGCCTGCCGATGTGCTGCTGCGCGGCGTGCGGACACGGGGCAGTGCCGGTGCGGGCCGCCGCGAGTGGTACGGCGCCCGCGATCTGCGGCCGGTCTCCACCGTGTCGGCCGCTTGGGAGGGTCAGGACCTCGGTGAGCTGGCGCCCGTCGAACCGCCGGTGCGCTTCGGGTTCGGTTCTGTGCCGGCCAGGCCCGCCGTCACACGGGTCACGACCACGGTGGAGCTGGGCCCCGCATGAGGCCGGTTCACAAGTGGAGGTGGCCTTCCAGCCAGTCCGCCGCGGCCCGGCGGAACAGTCGCCGGTTGTCCGCGCGCAGGAAGTCGTGGCCCTCGTCGCGCAGAGTCAGCAGTTCGGCTTCGATGCCGCGTTCCTGCGCGGCGCGTACGAACTGCCGGGACTCCCCCAGCGGCACATTGGTGTCGTGTTCGCCGTGGACGGCCAGCAGCGGGACCCGCAGTGCGTCGATGCGGCTCATCGGCGACAGGGTGCGCAGGAGCTCGCGGTCGCGGTCCGGGTGGCCGTACTTGTGAGCGGCCGATTCCGCGATCCAGGGCTCCGTGCCGGCGAAGAAGGTGAGGAAGTCCGACATGCCGCAGACCGCGACCGCGGTGCGGAACAGATCCGGGTGCCACACGACGGAGGCGAACGTCAGATAGCCGCCGTACGAGCGGCCCATGACCGCCAGCCGCGTCGGATCGGCGGGGCCTGCCATGACCGCGTGGCCCGCGCAGTCGGCGACGTCGTCGAACGCCGCGAAGCGCCCTGCGCCCAGGTCGGCGTCGACGAACGACCGGCCGTGCCCCAGGGAGCCTCGGACGTCGGGGGCGAAGATGTCCAGGCCGCGCCCGACCAGCTCGTGGTAGAGCGGGTTGAACACCGGCCGTTCCTGTTCTTCGGGACCGCCGTGAAGGTGGATCACACAGGGTGCCGGCTCGTCCGGGGCCCGGCCCGGCGCCCGGTAGTACCAACCGCTCAGGGGCAGCCCGTCCCTCGCCGTGAGACGCAGCGGGACGGGGCGTACCGGAGGGCGGCCCGGCGGGGCGGCGTCCTCGTCCTGGGAGGACCAAGGCGTGCGCTGCATGGACACGCCCTCGTGGGCCCACCAGAGGCCGGGTCGGCGTTGCGAGCCGGACAGCGCCAGGACCAGGCCCCCGGCGCCGGCGGCGGTCACGCGGGTGGCGACCTCGTGGGGCAGGGGAACGGGCCGTGCCGGGCCCGTGTCGTCCGGGGGCTGTCCGGTCGGGTGGGTCTCGACGAGTTCCAGTTCGGTCGCGCCCTGGACGTTCCATGCCAGCGCGGCCGTGCGGCCGTCTTGCGCCAGTGTCAGGAGTTCGAGGTCGACGCCCTCGCGTTCCGCCGCGAGGGACACACCGCGTGGGCCGCCGCCGGCATCCAGAGCGACCGCGAGGAGCGCCGCGTACTCCCGGTCGGCATTGCTGCGCAGCCACAGTGTCCCCCCGTCGGGAGAGAACCGGCCGATCCAAGGATCGCCGTCGGCGACCGGCATGGCGAAGGTGCTCTCCGAGTCGGCGGTGCGTCGGACGACCGCCTCCCTGCGTCCGCGCGGGCCGCGGCGCAGCAGCGCGAGGCTGCCGTCCCGGCTGAGGTCGCACACGCGGAGGGAGGCGGCGTGGGTCTCCCTGGTGAGCAGCGAGGGGGAAGCCAGGCCGTCGGGATCGATCAGGTAGACGGAGAGGCCGCCGTCGGGACGCACCGTGGGCGCCGCCGGAGTCCGGAGGTCGCCGGCCGTTCGGCTCGGCTGCTCCCCCGATGCCCCGTCGTACGCGGCTGGGCCGAGGAGTGTCGCGCGACGCCCCCGGTCCGCCCAGTCGGTGGGCGGGCGGATGCCGTCGGGGCGGCCGTCGGCAAGGTCCGGGTCCCGCACGGCGTTCCCCGTGATGATCCCGTACTGCTGGGTGGCCGGAGCCGCGAACGTGACGGCGACGGACGAGCCGTCGTGTGCCCAGCAGCCCAGATAGGCGGAACTGGCCGGGTCGGCCCCCGCCAGGAGGCGGCGGCCGGTGCCGTCGGGCCGCACGCACAGGACCCGGGTGTGCTCTCCGCCGCCCGGCGCGGTGGTGTACGCGATCCACTGTCCGTTCGGTGACCAGGACACCTCTTTCACAGGGTCCGGTGAGGAGTCGAGCAGCCGCACGTCGTCAGTGTCGACGGAGCCGGCCCACAGCTGGGGGACGCCTCCTCGGTCGCAGATGAAGGCCACCTCGGTGCCGTCGGCGTTGGCCGAGGGGTACCAGCAGCCGTGGGCGCGCAGCCGGGTCACGGCGTCCCGGGGGCCGCCTGCCTCGGGCAACGGGAGGGGCGCTGGAGCGGCGGCGCGGGCGGCACCGTACAGATCCCCCGTCCGGCTGTCAGGGGGCTCCACGGTGGCCGAAGCGAGTGACCCGGGACCCGCGAACACGGGCGCCGGGCCGTGCGCCACCCGCCTGCCCCCGGCTTCGGTCACTTGATTCCGTGGGTCTGCAGCCATATCTCCAGCAAAGCAATCTGCCACAGGGCGTTCGCACCCCGATGGGTCCGGTGCTCGTCGGGCGCCGCGAGGAGCTCGGTCACGTACGACTCCTGGAACAAGCCGCGTTGCTTCGCCTCGGGCGCCTGGAGCGCTTCACGTACGCGTTCCAGGACGGGGCCCGCCATGTGCCGGATGGCCGGCACGGGGAAGTAGCCCTTGGGCCGGTCGACGACCTCGCGAGGCAGGAGCTTGCGGCCCGCCTCCTTGAGCACACCTTTGCCGCCGTCGGCCAGTTTCAGCTCCGGCGGGCAGGCCGCCGCCAGCTCGACCAGCTCGTGGTCGAGGAACGGAACCCGTGCCTCCAGGCCCCAGGCCATGGTCATGTTGTCGACCCGTTTCACGGGGTCGTCGACGAGCATGACGTGGGTGTCCAGCCGGAGAGCCGCGTCGAGCGCGGTCTCCGCCCCCGGGACCGCCATGTGACTGCGGACGAAGCTGCCCGATACGTCGTCGCGCGGCAGCATGTCCGGCTGCAGGACCCTGGCGAGGTCGGCATGCGGCCGGTCGAAGTAGGTCGCGGCGTACCGCTCCGGTTCGTCCTCGCGGGAGACCTCCGCCAGCTGCGGGTACCAGTGGTAGCCGGCGAAGACCTCGTCGGCTCCCTGGCCACTCTGCACGACCTTGACCTCCTTGGAGACCTGCTCGGACAGCAGGTAGAAGGCGACCACGTCGTGGCTGATCATCGGCTCGCTCATGGCCGCGACCGCCCCGTCCAGAGCCATCGACACCCGGTCGGAGGGAACCATCAGCTGTCGGTGGTCGGTCCCGAACTCGCGGGCGACCAGGTCCGAGTACTGGAACTCGTCGCCCTTCTCGCCGCCCTCCGTCTCGAACCCGACGCTGAACGTCATCAGGTCGTGCAGGCCCTCGTCGGCCAGCAGCGCGACGATCAGACTGGAGTCGAGGCCGCCGGAGAGCAGGACACCGACCTCCACGTCGGACACCATCCTGCGGCGCACGGCCGTGCGGAGCGCGTCCAGCACCGCGTCACGCCATTCGTCCGCGCCCATGCCGGCGTACTCGGCCCGGCGTGTGTAGGACGGCTGCCAGTAGCAGTGATCCCGATGAGTGCCGTCCGGTTCGACGACCCGCACGGTGGCGGGCGGGAGCTTGTGCACCCCGTTGAGGACGGTGCGCGGCGCCGCGACGGTGGCGTGCCAGCTCAGGTACTGGTGGACGGCGACCGGATCGAGCGAGGTGTCCACGTCCCCGCCGGCGAGGAGAGCGGGCAGCGTCGAGGCGAACCGCAGCCGGTCCGGTGTCCGCGCCAGGTACAGGGGCTTGATTCCGAGCCGGTCCCGGGCGAGGACGACACGGCCGGTCCGGTGCTCGACGAGCGCGAAGGCGAACATGCCGAGGAAGTGCTCGACGCAGGCGGTGCCCCACTGCTGGTAGGCCTTGAGCACGACCTCCGTGTCCGACGTGGACTCGAATCGGTGCCCGAGGCCGCGCAGCTCTTCGCGCAGCTCAGGGTGGTTGTAGACGCAGCCGTTGAAGACGCCGGTGACCTGACCGCGGGGGTCGGTCATCGGCTGGGCTCCCCGGTCCGAGAGATCGATGATCTTCAGTCGCCGGTGTCCCAGTGCGACCGGGCCCCGCGCCCAGGTGCCCTGCCCGTCGGGTCCACGGGCGGCGAGCCGGTCGGCCATGCGTTCGACGGCAGCCTCGTCGGCTCGCCGGCCGTCGAAGCGGACCTCGCCGGTCAGACCGCACATGACGTCTCGCCTCCCTTGCTCGCGTCGACGCCGGCGCGCCTGCACGGGGGTGCCGGTGCGCGGGCGCCGGTCAGGAGGGTCTGGGCGGTGCTGCGAGACATCACGAGACCTTTCTGCGCGGGGACGATGACTTCGCCGTGGCCGCCGGGCGGCCACTGGCGGGCCGGCGGCCGATGCCGTCCGGTGCCTCGGGGGTTACGGCGGAGGCGGGCCGCCCGGGACGATGGAGGAGGGTGAGCCGTCCTGGACGACGGCACGGGCGGGGCTGCGGTCGGGCAGTGGAGGCCTGCGGCGGCCGTGTTCGCCACGGGTCTCGGCGATCAGCATGTCGACGCAGGCCAGCAGGTCCTCGTCCTGTGCCGCACAGCGCATCCGCCGGGCAGCGCTTCCGTTCGCGAGGGCCGACTCGGTGAGCTCCCGGACGGTGTGCCAGTCCCCGTGGGCTTCCAGCGCGGGCCGCAGCCGGACGAGCAGCTTGCGCACCACCGTGTGCGCGGGTGCCTCCTCGTGGGTCTCGGGGTCCACCAGCGTCCCTTCGAGTCCTGACCGGGCGGCACGCCACGACGCACCCCGAAGCCACTCGTGCCGCCCGGCGCACCCGGGGGCATCGCCGCGGCCGAGGCGTTCGCGGGCCTCGGTCACCAGGGCACGGAACAGTCCGGCGATGAGCACGACGGTCTCCGGGCGCGGACAGGCATCACAGGTGCGCAGTTCCAGCGTGGGCAGATGGTCCGACGGGCGGACGTCGTAGTAGATCATCCCCGCGTCGCTGATGATCCCGGCGCGCACGAAGTCCTCCACGGCAGCGTCGTACTCGGCCGCGTTCGGGAAGCAGCCGACCGGCCCCGCGGTGGGCCAGCGCTGCCACAGCAGGGTGCGCCAGCTCGCGTAGCCCGTGTCGGCGGCCTGCCAGAACGGCGAACTGGCGGAAAGGGCCAGCAGCACCGGCAGCCAGGGCGAGATCTCGCACATGGCCCGTACTGCGGTGTCGCGGTCGGGTACGTCCACATGAACCTGGGCGCCGCAGATGAGCTGCTCGTCGGCGACCTTGCGGTACTCCTCGGTCATGCGGCGGTAGCGTGCTCCGGCTGTGGTGTGGGCCGAGGCCGCGGGCGCCAGTGGTGCCGTGCCGGCGGCCACCACGGCCAGCCCCAGTGAGGAGGCTGCCGCGTCGAGCCGTCGCCTCAGGCCCGTGAGGTCGGCGTAGAGGTCATCCAGGGACGTGTGCACGGAGCTGTTGGACTCCACGGTGCACTGATGCAGTTCGGTGGTGTAGGTCCGTCCCGGAAGCCGTCGCAGGATCGCGTCGGCTCGCGGCACGAGCAGTCCGCTCTCCACCTCCAGGACGTGAAACTCTTCCTCCACTCCGATGCGCATGCTCACGTTCACTCCTACGAATCCCGGCGCCTGCCGCAAGGGAGGGGGCGACCCGACCCCGGGCGGTGGGGCGGCTGTGGTGTGCTCTGAGTTCCCAGTCCCTCGGGACGTAAGCCTGCCGCCTGCGCGTTTGAGATGCAGCTCGCACAAACGAGCGTAAGTGAGGGAGCCTCTGGGCGCTCGGGCAGCCGCAGACCCCGGCCCCGGTTTCGCCGCCGAATGCCGTGCTCGCCCGCCGACGCTACGCGATCAGGTCCACCGCCATCGCGATCAGCCCGATCGCCACCAGCGCCACCACCAGCATGATCAGGACGATCGGCATGGGGCCCCAGCCCCTGCGCAGCTCGGACTGCGGATAGGAGATGGCGGACGTGGTGTCGTCCTCGGCGGGCGGGGTCTCACCGGGTGGTACTCCCCTTTTTCCGGGGTCGTGTCCTGGGGCTCGTGTGGGCTCGCGATCAGGGTTCGTCATGGCGCGCCCTCCTCTCGCTCTCGGGCCGGCCATGGAGCGTTGCCGGTTCACTGATTGGGGCGCGCGGCGCTGATGTCGCCGAGGGCCGAGCCTGGATCACGTTCCATGGCGAGGTCGGCGAGGGCGACTATGCCCACCGGGTGGCTTTCTCGGTCGACGACAGGCACACGCCGCACGGAATGCTCGCGCATCACCTGCACCGCGAGAATCAGGTCGTCGTCGGGCCCCACCGTGACCAGGTCCTCGCTGCACGCCTGGGCCACGGTCGTACGGTCCGGGTCGCCGCCCTCGGCCACCGCGCGTACCACCAGGTCACGGTCACTGACCAGCCCACGCAGCCGCCCGCCCTCGGTGACCAGCACGGCGCCGATGTCCTCGTCGCGCATCATCCGGGCCACCGCCTGCACCGAGGCCTGCGGTTCCACGGTCATCGGGTGGGTCGTCATGACGTCGCGGACATGCTGAGTCATGGGAACGTCACTCCGCGAAGTTGGGGCGGTGCCGTTCACCGCCGTGCAGCCACCGAGTACCCGCGGACGACCCGGCTGCCACGTTCGCGCCGGCCCTCATCGGCTGCCGCGGACGCAGCGCGTGCACCGACCTGTCAGGTACGTCGGCCGTGCGGGCAAAGAGGCAGAACGGGTGCCCCGCCCGGGTCGCACAGGACGCGTACGTAGCCGGCCGTCGCTCCTCAGCGGTGCATGGCCCAGCGGATGGTCCGGGTCAGTGCCTGGCCGGTGGGACGTACGGCGAGGTCCTCCACGACCGGGAGCCGGGGCAGCCACAGCATGCCACGGGTCCAGGGCGGGAGCAGTGCGACGGCGTTCGCGGCAAGGCCGCCGTAGAAGGGACGCAGCGCGAGGGGCAGGGGAGGCTGGAAGAGCAGGAAGCGGGCGGCGGCGCGGGCCTCGGGACCGGCCCGCAGTTCGGGCCGGTAGGCGGACAGCCGCTCGGCGAGTTCGCGGCGGTCGCGTGGCGGGTCGATCACCCCCATTGCCTCCGCGATGCGTGCGGTGTCGGCCACGTACGCGTCGTAGGCGGCGGCGTCCAGCAAGTGCGCTCCGTAGCGTTCGTGGGCGCGCAGGAAGCTGTCGGTCTCGGCGGCGTGCACCCAGCCGAGCAGGTGTGGATCAGCCGCGTGGTAGGGCACGCCCTCGGCCGTCGTCCCTCGGATCCGTTCGTGGATGCTGCGGACGTGGTCGACGGCCTGCTGGGCGTCTGTAGCGGTGCCGTAGGTCGTCACGGCCAGAAATGCGCTCGTGCGCTGAAGTCGGCCCCACGGGTCGCCGCGGTATCCGGAGTGCCCGGCCACGGCCGCCATGGCGAGCGGATGAAGGGACTGCAGCAGCAGTGCGCTCAGTCCGCCGATGAACATCGAGGCGTCACCGTGGACCGTGCGGATCGGGCGATCCGGGCCGAACCAGCGCGGGCCGGGCGTGTCGTGGATGCGGGCGCGTGTGGCCGGGCCGTCGGGGCCGGCGACGCGGCGGAACAGGGCCTGGCCCAGTTGGTCGCGGATTGAGGTCAGCACGGTCGGCCTCCCCTCTCCTGCTGCCAGTGTCCGCGATGCCGACCCGAAACCGGCCATGCCCGTGCGCTTCACCTGCCGGTGGGCACGTACCGGGGTTCACGGTCCGATACCGGCCACACGTAGGGCAGGTCGTCGGGGACGCCGGAGAACAGGTCGCCGTACACCTCGCGGTCCTTGCGGACCAGTGCCGAACGGTGGCTCTCGTGGAAGGCCTCGTCGCCCAGCCAGGGCGGCAGCTCACCGGCGGCGGCCAACTCCGCCTGTTCGCGTACGGCAACGCCCGGTCTGTGCACGGCCAGCCCGGCGACCAGGGAGGCGGCGCAGCTGTCCTGGTGTCCCTGCTCCCGCCAGACCCGGCAGATCTCCAAGCCGTACCGGACGAGGGCCTCCTCGTACCCGGTCCACATCCGTACGGCCGGGTGCCGGCGCCACCCGTAGCCGGGGACGGTCAGGCCGCGCAGGACCTGGAGCGCCTCGACCCGCTGCTTGCCCAGTCGGCGCCGGTCGAGGAGCAGGGCCGTCTGGCGGAAGTCGGGGTGGGGCAGGAACGTCTGCATCAGTCAGTGTGCGTTTCCGGTGCGGTCACGTCGGCTCAGGAGGCGTTGGGCGCGCGCGAGGCCGGGTGGCCGGTGGCGGTGCAGGGCGGCCCGGGCGGCGTTGGCTCCCGGTGCGCCGTGCACGCCGCCGCCCGGGTGGGCCCCGGCGGAGGACAGGAAGAGCCCTGGGACGGGGGTCTCGGGGCGCCCGGTGCCGGGCACGGGGCGGAAGACGAGCTGCTGGTGGATCGCGGTCGTGCCGCCGTTGATGGCTCCGCCGCACAGATTGGCGTCACGTGCCTCCAGGGTCGGGGGCGCCAGGATGCGGCGGGCGCGGATCAGCGAGCGGAAACCGGGCGCGAAGCGTTCCACCTGGCGTTCGACCCGGTCGGCCATGATTTCCTGGTCCTTGGTGTCCCAGCGGCCGGTGATGCCCTCGTCGGCGGCGTCGGCGGCGATCTCACGGGACACATGGGTGTAGGCCCAGGCTGATTCGGTGCCCAGAGGGGAGCGGGTGGCGTCGGCGGTGGTCATCTGGCCGAACAGCAGGAAGGGACGGTCCGGAACCTGCCGCATCGCGATCTGCGCCGTGAAGCGGGTGAGTTCGTCCATGCCGTCGGCGAGGTGGACGGTGCCTGCCCGGGACGCCTGCTCCGCCTCCCAGGGCACCGGGCCGTCGAGCGCCCAGTCCACCTTGAACGTGGCGAAGTCCCACTGGAAGCGACGCAGGTCGTCCAGGAGCTGGTCGGGCACGTGCTCGGGTTCGAGGAGATCGCCGTACAGGGCGGGAACCGACACGTCGGCCAGTACCGCCCGGCGTGCCTGTACCGCGTCGCCGACCGCCGTACGCACGCCGACGGCCCGCCCGCCCCGCACGACGATCCGCTCGACCCGCTGCCCGCAGCGCACCCGCACGCCCCGGGCCTTCAGGCGCAGGATCAGAGCCTGGGTCAGGGCGCCCGAGCCGCCGACGGGGGTGGGGAAGCCGTACGTCTGTCCGAGCATGGCCATCAGCCAGCCGAAGCCGCCGCTGCCGGCCGACTCCGGGGCGAGGTCGGCGTGCAGGGCGTTGCCGGCCAGCAGCAGCCGGCCTCCCTGACCGTCGAACTCCTCCTCCCCCAGGCGGCGCACCGGCAGCACCAGGGAGCGTGCCATGCGCAGACCGCCCGCGGCCCGCAGCCGCAACGCCAGCCGCGCCGCGGAGCGGACGGGCGGGAACGGGGTGAACAGAGAGTTCAGCAGGTCGGGGTGCAGGCGCTGCCACACGCCATGCAGCCGCTCCCACGCGGCTCCGTCGCCCGGTGCGAAGGCCTCCAGGGACGCCGCAGTGGTGCCGACGTCCCGGTCCAGCACGGCGCAGCTGCCGTCGGTGAGGGGATGCGCCAGCACACTGGGCGCGTGGCTCCACCGCAGCCCGTAGTCCTGCAACCGCAGGGCGGACAGGACCGGCGAGGCGGCTGCGAGGGGGTAGAAGGAGCTGAAGACGTCGTTGACGAAGTCGGGGTCGACGCCGCGGTCGTGACGGACGGCGCCGCCCGGCTCCGGCTGCTCCTCCAGCACCTCGACGCTCCACCCGGCGTCCGCCAGCACGTTGGCGGCCACCAGACCGTTGGGTCCGGCGCCGATCACCACGGCGTCAGGCACGACCGGCTCCATCCACGCCCGGCGCCGCCGACGCGGCCGGTGCCCTCCGTGGGGCGCGGCGGGCGTCCTGCGCCTCGCTCTCGCAGAGCCGGGCGAGGCGGGCGAGCATCGCCCGGTGGCGCAGTTGGATCAGCGCCTCGAAGCCCATGTTGTGCAGCCGGCCGCCCGCTCCCTGGAGAGGGTGCTCGTCCACGAGCACCAGGCACTTTTCGCCCCACGGCCGCAGCTCGATCGCGATACGTGCCGTGCCGAGCACGCCGGCGTAAGCCTCCAGCTCCATGGACACGCCGGGGTCGCAGCGGCGAACGACCGTCTCGTTGAACAGCCGGGCGGGGCCGACCCGGACCTCGTAGCGGATCGCGGCGTCGGTGTCCGGCCACCGCCCGCGAAGCGGCTCGGACCGTGCGGTCCCCACCACCCACTCCGCATACCGGCTGCCGTCGGCGAGTACGGCCCATACGGCACTCGGGCCGGCGTGGATCAGACGATGGCGAACGGCCATGGAGACCTCCAGGATGCCTCGACCGGATTGCCCGTCGGCCACGCCCGAGTGCCCGCGCCTCACGGGTCGAACCGGTTCCATCGACCTCAATCGGCTCTTGCGGGAGATGCCGGATTCCGGGCCGGCACGGTCAGACGGCTCAGGGACTGCATGGCCTCGCGCTCGATGCGGGAGAGATCGTGCAGGACGGTCCCTGCCCGGGCGAGGCAGTGTGCGTCGCCTGATTCACCGGCCTTCGTGATCAGTGCCGCGGCTTCCGTCCACAGCGTGGCTGCCTCGGTGTACAGCCTGTGTCCGGCGCGCAGGTGATCGCTGTCGAGCAGGTCGGTGCATTCGGCGAGGAAGTCGCGGTAGAGGTTGCGGAACAGTGCGCCGCCGGTGCCGGCCTTCTCCATCAAGAGGGCCGCCTGTGGCAGGTCCCGGTGCGGGGCGTCGGTGCGCTGGAGCCAGGTGCGTACCAGCTTGCCGGCCTTCTCGATGCCGCGGTGGCCCAGGTTGGCGATGGGCGGGTCGAGGAAGGCGTCGGCACAGGCCGTGATGGCGGCAGTGATCCGGGCCTGGGGGGAGGGCAGGTTCGTCGGAACGGTGAGCGTGAAGGACCGGTGCTTGGCGGTCATCGGGCCGCGTGCGGCTCTTGCCTGCGCGAGGCTGGTCAGGCTCGTGGTCACCGCTCCGCCTTGCTGGTCGGTGTCCACCAGGTAGGCGTCGTGGTCGTCGTAGCCGTACATGGCGACGACATGCCCGCCGAAGTGCACCTTCGACCCGAAGTAGTCCAGATGGAAACTGTCGAGCTGCAGGCCGACGGGGTGGCCCGAGTCGATGGGGGCTGCCACGTTCTCCCATGCCCTGCGGGGGGAGCTGGTCTCCCGCACGACGAGCTCAAGCCCGAGTCCGGAGGCCAGGTTCCTGGTGAGGTCGAAGGGCTTCACTCGTCCCCCCAGGAAAGGGAAGGCCATCTTCTTGCTGTCCCAGTAGACGAAGGACAGACCCGAGCCGAGACCGAAGAGCATGGGCTCGGACAGATCGAGCCCTTGAGTGCGCAGCAGCACTCCCAGAGCTGTCGTCTCGCAGTGCTGCGTACCGCGGGCGTCGACGTCCAGCAATGTCATGCCGTGCTCTCCTGGATAGGGATGATCAGCCGGGTCAGCAGGTCTTCCGGCGGCGCCTCGGCCGGCCCGACGAGGTAGGCCTCGCGTGCGGGTGCCTTCGGGTGCAGCCCGCGCTCGTGGATGGCGGCGAAGAGCGCGTTGTAGGCCAAGGGCAGCTGTGCGTACGGGCCGACGTGGACGGTCTCGGCCACGGGTCCGCCGGGCAGCACCTCGAAGTCCGTGACCGCCGCCGTCGCCTCCCCCGGCGGCGTCTGGACTCCCACAGCGATCTCCATGGGCTCTTGCAGGTCCAGCGGGTACAGAGCCCACAGGGGCGGCTCCCAGGCGATTCCGGCCCGGCCGAGCCCGGGCAGCAGCCGTGCCACGCACTCTGCCACCTTCTCCCCGATCTCCGCCGGGGTGCAGACCCCGGGTACGACGGCCAGGCGCCGTTCCGGTTCCTGACTCATCGTCACCTCGTAGCCGGGCAGGCCGCGCTCTGCCAGTCGCTCCAGCGTCCTCAGCCGTGCCTGGTCCTTGCTGATCCGTTCGGCCAGCCGGTCCCGTTCGGCGCGCAGGATCTGTGCCCTGGAGTCGGGTTCGGCAGCGAGGGTACGGGCGATCACGGCCAGCGGAAGATCCATGTCCCGGAGCAGGGCGACGGTCAGGGCGTCGCGTGCCTGCTCGGGCGCGTAGTAGCGATAGCCGGAGCCGACGTCCACGTGGACCGGGGTCAACAGCCCCGTCTCGTCGTAGTGGCGCAGCTGCTTGACGCTGAGCCGGCACAGTCGGGCGAAGCGCCCGATGGTGAGAAGTTCGTCCCGCACGCCATCATGGTGGACCCTCCCACGGTGGGAGGGTCCACCCCTTTGCGATTACGGTCCGGGGTCGCCGCCGCCTTGTTCTGCGGGCGGGTTGTCAGCCGGAAGCCTGGTCGCTGTCCTTCATCTCGCCCCAGCCGTGCCAGCGGTCGACCTCGATCCAGGCGCTCACGCGGGCCCGGACACGGTCGGGGTAGGGCGTGCCGATGTAGTGCGTGGCGAGACGGTCGATGTCCTTCAGGCCCTCGTCGTCGTGCATCTCGACGACGCGGCCGATCAGGGTGACGTGCGTGTACCAGTCGTCGCCGTCGAGCACGGTGAGGGTCACACGCGGGTCGCGACGCAGGTGCTTCAGGCGGACGCGGCCCTCGTCGAGGCTGATCAGGACGCGGCCGTCCTCCCACAGGTACCAGGTGGGAGTGGATACCGGCGTGCCGTCCGAACGCAGGGTCGCCATCACGCACGGGTTGGCTCGGCGCAGCAACTCCACGGCCTCCGAGGGCAGCGGCGGCTTGGACATCAGGTGCTCCTTGGATCGTTCAGGCGGGATCGTCTCTTTGATCAGTCGTGTGCCCGTTTCCCTGCGGTGGTCACGCCGGACCGGGCCGATCTACCGCAACGGCGCCGTGTCAGCGGCCTTGGGTGCCCCCAGTTGAGTCGCTCGTCCCGTGCCGGCGGTGGACGATTGAGGCAAGGCAGAAGGGGGGGCTCTCCTGGCGGGAGACGCCTGTGGTGGACACGGCTGTACTGATCGTGGGTGCGGGACCGGTCGGGTTGACCGCGGCCGCGGAGCTGCGGCGTCAGGGTGTCGCCTGCCGGCTCATCGACAGGCTTCCGGCCCGGTTGCCGTACGCCAAGGCGGTGGGCGTGCAGCCTCGGACGCTGGAGATTTGGGACCGGATGGGCATGGTGCGCGCCGCTCTGGAGGTCGCCGTGCCGCTGCGCGGACAGCTGATGTACGCCGACGGGGTCGAGCAGGCCCGCATCGAGCTGAGGCTGCCGCCCGAGGTCCCGTACGTCTTCGCGTCCCTGCCCCAGTACGAGACGGAGCGGATCCTCGAGGAGCATCTCGCCCGGTTCGGCACCGGGATCGAGCGGGGCACCGAACTGGTGGGGTCACCCAGCACGAGGACGAGGTCG
The DNA here is from genome assembly GCF_036173045.1 of Streptomyces sp. NBC_00299. Lineage (GTDB taxonomy): Bacteria > Actinomycetota > Actinomycetes > Streptomycetales > Streptomycetaceae > Streptomyces > Streptomyces machairae. The sequence continues at coordinate 9,288,640 of NZ_CP108039.1, read as the reverse complement.
TCAGCCGGATCGTCACGGCATCCGGCACCCAGCAGGAGCTGCGGTCACGCTTCCTGATCGGCTGCGACGGGGCGCAGCACCGTCGGCAAGCAACTCGGACTCGCCTTCGAGGGGGGGGCGCTTTTGCGGAGGAGTACATGCTCGCCGACGTCGAGGTGGACTGGGGTCTTCCCCAGGGCTACGGGGTGCGGGCCACGCACCACGACGCCGAGGGCCGCACCGACGATGCCCTGGTCTGCATCCCGCTGACCGGCGATCGCCGCTACCGCATGTCGATGCTGGTACCTGACGAGTTGTCGGCGAGTGGCGAGGGCACCGGTGGGACCGCCTCCCGGGAGACGGTGGCCCACGGGCTGGAGGGCGGACGCGCGCCCCGCATCGAGCACGTCCAGGCGGTCCTCGACCGGCTGGCCCCGGAGCCCACCACCGCGTCCGCCAAGCGCTGGTCGTCGGTCTTCCGCATCAGTCACCGCCTCGTCGACCGGTACGGCGTCGGCCGGGTCTTCGTCGCCGGGGACGCCGCGCACATCCACCCGCCCACCGGCGCCCAGGGCAGCACACCGACATCGCCTCCTGGCCCGCCTGGCAGCACGCCATCACCGAGGCCCGGCTCGACGGCCCCATCGCACCCGGCAGCACTTTCCACTGGGCGACCGCGGGCCTGACCATCGACTCCACCATCTACGCGGTCGACGCCGAGCGGCACCGCATCCTGTGGGGCGGCCCCGCTCACGGCATCACCGGCGTGCACGAGTGGACGTTCACCGAGGACGGCGACCGGGTCGTGGTCCGCACCCGGGAATCCTGGGCCGGCGCTCCGATCGACGCCGATCGGGACAACCTCGCCGCGGCGCTGGACGACTCGCTCGCTTCCTGGCTCGATGCCCTGAAGAAGGCGGCGGAGGCGGAGGCGCAGTAGGGCCTCTAAGACGCCGGTTCCTTGGCGGCTACGCCGAGTACTGGTAGGCCGAGTACGTGAGATAGCCGTTGTCGCCGCCCTGGAAGTACGCCGCGTCGTCGGCCGGAGCGATCGGGAGGCCGGTGCGCAGACGCTCCACCAGGTCGGGGTTGGCGATGAAAGCGCGCCCGAAGCTGATGAGATCCGCTCCCAGGTTCAGCCAGTGGTCGGCGTCGGCCCGGCCGGTCTGCTTCGGGCCCATCGGCAGAACCGGGTTCATGACGAGAGTGCCCGCCCAGGCCCGGCGCAGGCCGAGAAGCGTCTCCTCGTCGGTGGTGGCCTCGAGGTGGACGTAGGCCAGGCCGAGCCGGGACAGCTCGGTCAGGAGCGCGGTGTAGAGCTCGGCGACGTCGGTCTCCTCGATGCCCCAGAAGGCGCCTCCGGGGGAGAGACGGATACCGGTCCGGTCCGCGCCGATGGCTTCGGCGGTCGCGGCGGCCGCCTCGACGGCGAACCTGATCCGGTTGCTCACCGAGCCGCCGTACCGGTCCGTGCGCAGGTTGGCGTTGGAGGAGAGGAACTGCGAGATCAGATAGCCGTTGGCGCCGTGGAGTTCCACACCGTCGAAACCGGCGTCGACGGCACGGCGTGCGGCGTCCGCGTACGACTGGACGTGCTCGGGCACCTCGGCCGTGTCCAGGGCTCGCGGAGTCGGCGCGGGCAGCGGTCCGTTGGGGGTGAACACCTCACCCACGGCCGCGATGGCCGAGGGGCCGACGGGCTGCATACCGATGGTGTCGGGGTGCGACACCCGTCCGCCGTGCATGATCTGGGCGAAGATCCGGCCGCCGTTGGTGTGCACCGCATCGGTCACCGGGCGCCAGGCGGCCACCTGCTCGTCGGTGTACAGCCCCGGAGTGCCAGGGTTGGACTGCCCGACCAGGCTCGGCTGCACCCCCTCACTGACGATCAGGCCGGCCGTGGCCCGCTGGGCGTAGTAGCGCGCCATCGACGGCGTCGCCAGTCCGCCCGCGGCGGCTCGTACACGTGTCATCGGCGCCATCACCACACGGTTGGGCAGTGCCAGGGTGCCCAGCCGGTAACCGGAGAAAAGGGTCGTCACGTCATGTCTCCTTCGTCATCGGTCGTGCCCCGCATCCGGGCACGTCGGCTACGCTAAAACCTGACATTGACGTCAGAGGCAAGGGTTGTGCTCCGGATCACAACGGGGAGGGGCGGCATGCGTATCGGCGAGCTCGCGGCACGGGCCGGAGTCAGCGTCAGATCCCTGCGCTACTACGAGGAACAGGGCCTGCTGTCCAGCACCCGCAGCGCCAGCGGGCAGCGGCACTACTCGGAGCACCACGTCGACCGCGTGACGTTCCTTCAGCGGATGTACGCCGCGGGTCTGTCCAGCCGGACCATCTCCGAACTGCTGCCCTGCGTCGACTCACCCAGCGAGGAGACGTCCGACGCCGCCCTGGAACGCATGGCAGAGGAGCGCGACCGGCTCTCCGAGCACATCGAGGACCTCATCCGCACCCGGGAAGCCCTCGACACGTTGATGGCCACGAACCGGGCCCACCGAAGGCGCCTGAAGTCGGCCGCGACGGGCTGAGCCCGGGACGAGTGGCGCAAACAGTCCCTAGGCGTCCAGGTCGGCGTACTGCAAGTGGTGGTCCGAGTACGAGCTGGGATGAACACGGTGCCCGTGCGGGACGATGCCTCGCAGATAGATGTAGTCGAACTTGGTGTGCCAGTCCGTGGTCGTCTGGCAGGTGCCGGCGGGCGAAGGGTGACACTGGGGGTCCGCGTCCACGGCCAGGGCCCACATCCGGGCGAGTTCGGGAGCGTCCGGCACAGCGTTGAAGTCGCCGAGAACGACGGCGCGGTCGTGTCGCGCGACCTCTGCGGCCAGCACACCGATCTGGGCCGCCCGGACTTCCTCCTGACGACGATGGGCGAGGTGGGTGTTGAAGACCCGGGCAGGTCGGCCGTCCACCATGGTCGTGACCGCCATGTACCCACGGTCCTCGGATCCTCCGTCGGGGTACTCCACGTTGACGCGGTCCGTCATCGGAGCCGCCGAGAGGACCGCCTGGCCGTAGGCCCCCGGACTCCACGGCACTCCCCCGCAGCGGCCCCAACTCCGAAGAACCGTCCCGTACTCGACGTGGTAGACCAGCCCGTGAAGACTCTCCAGGTACTCCCGGATCCTCTCGACGTCCCGCACGCACGCTTCCTGCAGGCCGATGACCTGGGGCGCGTACGCGGCGATCTCCGCGGCCCGGTCGACGTTGCCGACCTCGCACGGATTGCAGATGTTCCACGTCATGACCCGGTTCGGTACGACGTCCTTGACGGCTTCGACGGGCACTGACCTGGCGAAGAGGGCACCGCTCGGTGCACTGGGGCCGACGAGCACCATGCAGGCGACGATCACCGCGGCCGCGAACAACCGCGCGCCCCTTACGAACACCATCGCCTCCTCGATCCGGCCGGATGCCCACGGCATCTGACGTCTCCACATACGAGGTTATGGGACGGGATGGTCAGCAACACCTGCTTCCGCTTCTTCGTCAGGCTCCCTACCCAGCCCCGTACCGACCTGGCCGGCGGCCCGCCAACCACCCATCAATGCTTGTTCCTGCTCGGAACTGCTCTCTATCGAGCACGTATTGACATGAACCGTCGAAGCCCGCAGAGTCATGCCCCGACAGTCCCCACAGTGCCCCGGCAGTGATGCAAGCCACCTCAGCGAGGAGTGTTGCCGTCATGTCCGAAACACCCGCTGTCTCACGCCGACTGCTCCTCGGCGGAGCCGTCGCCACCGGCGCGGCCGCGGTCGGGATGACCGCCGCGGCCCCGGCCGCGGCCGCCGCGACCGGACAGGTGCCCCGCCGCCGTCCCGGACAGAAGTCGATGATCGGCGTGCCGTTCCAGGTCCACAGAACTGTCCGCGTCGGTGTCATCGGCCTGGGCAACCGCGGCGGAGGCATGGTCGAGAGCTGGGCGGCCGTGCCCGGCTGCACCGTGACCGCCGTCTGCGACATCCGCGCCGACCGCGCGCGCCGCGCCGCCGACCGGCTGGTGAGCAAGGGCGAGCCCCGCCCCGCCGAATACGGCGGATCAGCCGACTCCTACGCCCGGATGCTCCGGCGCGACGACATCGACCTGGTGTACATCGCGACGCCGTGGGAGTTCCACTACGAGCACGGCAGAGCCGCACTCCTGAGCGGCAGGCACGCCGTCGTGGAACTCCCCATCGCGACCGAACTGCGCGAGCTGTGGGACCTCGTCGACACCTCCGAGCGGACTCGCAGGCACCTGCTCCTCGCCGAGAACTGCAGCTACGGCCGCAACGAACTGGCCATGCTGAGGATGGCGCACGCCGGCCTGTTCGGAGACATCACCAACGGCCATGGCGGCTACCAGCACGACCTGCGTGAACTCCTGTTCTCCGACACGTACTACACCGACTCCTGGCGGCGGCTGTGGCACACCCGCAGCACCGCGTCGCTCTATCCCATGCACGGGCTGGCCCCGATCGCGGCGGCCATGGACATCAACCGCGGCGACCGGATGACCACCCTCGCCGCCACCGCGACCGCCCCGAAGGGCCTGGCCGACTACCGCGAACGCTTCGTCCCCCGCGACCACCCGTCCTGGAAAGAGACGTACATCAACGGTGACCTGGTCACCTGCCTCATCGAGACCGACAAGGGCAGGATCATCCGGGCCGAGCACGAGGTGAGTTCGCCCCGGCCGTACAGCAGGATCAACACCCTCGCCGGCAGCCGGGGGATCGTCGAGGACTACACCGGACCCGCCCCGACCGGCGCGCGCGTCTATCTCGAACCGGATCACGGCGGCCACACCTGGCGCGACTTCGCCGACTACCGCAAGGAGTACGACCACTGGCTGTGGCAGAAGGTCGGTGACGACGCCGCGAACAACGGCGGCCACGGCGGCATGGACTACGTCCTGCAGTGGCGCACCGTCCAGTTGATGCGCGCGGGGCTGGTGCCCGACATCGACGTGTACGACTCCGCTGCCTGGTGCTCGGCGGTCCCGCTGAGCGCGGCGTCCCTGGCGAGGAACGGTCGCCCGGTCGAGATCCCGGACTTCACGCGCGGCGCCTGGTCCGCCAAGCGCCCGGGACTGGACTCCAGCCCCACGGACATGCCACCGGTCGGCTGACCCCGCGCCGCGCGCCGAGGCCTTCGATCGGCGCGGCGCGGCGTCAACGGCCATCAGACCGAGCCCTCGGACCCCGTGGTGCCGGACAGTTCCTGCTCGGCCCAGATCGTCTTCCCGCGCGTGCTGAAGCGGGTCCCCCATGCCTGAGCCAGCTGCGCGATGATGAACAGGCCTCGCCCGCCCTCGTCGGCCGTGGCGGCATGGCGCAGGTGTGGGGCGGCCGAGCCGGCGTCCCGCATCTCGCAGGTCAGGGTGCGGTCATGGATGAGCCGCAGTTCTAGCGGTGATCTGCCGTACCGGATGGCGTTGGTGACGAGTTCGCTGACGATGAGCTGGATGTTGTAGGCGGTCTCGTCATCCACGTTCCACGCGGCGAGTTGCCGGCGCGTACGGCGTCGGGCGTCGGCCACGGACGCCGGTTCGGGGTCCAGCGGCCATGCGGCGCACCGGTCGGCGGGGAACGCCCGGCTGCGCGCGACGATCACCGCGGCGTCACTGACGCCCAGATCCGCCGGAAGCGAGTAGACGAGGGCGTCGCCCAGGTCCTGGAGGGGGCGGTCGGCGTATGCGGACACCGTGGCCAACGGGCCGGGGAGTTCGGCCAGATACGAAGTGAGGAGCGGGTCGCTGGCGAACACCAGGACGCTGCCGGCCGGTACGTCGATCTCGACGGCCGCGAAGGGCGCGCCCTCCGAACTTCCCAGCCTGGGCCCGGCCGGTGCGCCGGGGAGGGACACAGTCCCGTCCGGCCGTACGACCAAGGGGGCCAGTCGGCCGGCCGCCGCCATCGTGCACGTGCCGGTCAGAGGGTCGTGGACCGCGTACACACAGTCGGCGGTGAGAGCTTCTTGGCGCAGCGGGTCGCTGAGCGGGAGGTGAGCCCGTTCGGCGGCCAGGCGCCCCGCCGTGTCGTGCAGACGGGCGAGCAGCTCGTCGGGGGTGAGGTCGAAGGCCGACAGGGAGCGTACGGCGGTGCGGAGCTGTCCCATGATCGCGGCCGCGTGCACACCGCGGCCCGACACCTCGCCGACAACGATCGCTGTGCGGGCACTGGAGAGCGTGGTGGTGTCGTACCAGGCACCGGGATCGGCACCCGTGACGGAGAGATAGGCGGTTTCCAGCCAGGCGTGGGCTTCCGGCCGGCGGGCCAGCAGTTGGCGCTGAACCGTCGCGGCGATCGTGTGTTCACGCGTGTAGCGCCGTGCGTTGTCGATGCACAGTGCGGTGTGCGTGGCCAACTCGACGGCGAACGCGCGGTCGTCCTCGTCGAATGCCGGCGAGTGCTCCGTCCGGTACAGGCTCACGATTCCGAGGGCGGTGTCGCGCAGCGTCAGGGGAACCACGAGGAGGGAATGGGCTCCGGATGACCGGATCGCCTCCGCGAGCGCGGGATCGGCGGCCGGCCAAGAAGCGTCCGGCTGCAGCTGGACCACTCTCGGGCGCAGGTCGGCGAGGGCCTGGGTGAAGGGCGTCGGACCTGCGAGGCGGTGGATGTCGCCGACCGAACGGGCAGGCGGCGGCCGTCTGCCGGCGCCGTGGAACGCGGTGCGTATGACGTGCGTGCCGGTGGGCGGCGGGACGAGAGGGGGATCATCGCCGCGGAGCACGGCGTCCACCACGTCCACGACGGCGACGTCGGCGAACGCGGGGACCACGGCCTCGGCAAGTTCCTCGCCGATCAAGGCCGGCTCCAGCGTGCGTCCCACCCGCTCCCGCACCACGTCGAGCATCCTGGTGCGGGCCAGGCCCCTCTCCCGTTCGGTGACGTCGACCGCGGTGACCGCCACCCCGAGCACCGACCGCTGGGAGCCTTCCAGGCGCAAGGCGCTGACCTCGAATTTCCGCTCCTGCGCAATTCCCTCGACATGCGCCCGGACGATGCGCCGGTGCAGGGGGACCCCGGTGTCGAGTACGTCCCTGAGGAGCGCCTCCACGTCGTCGTCCACGAGGCTGTAGACCTCACGGACCGGGCGCCCCCGGAGGTCGTCCATGGACAGGTTCCGCATGCCAGGAGTGGCGGTGTTGACGCGCAGCACCCGCAGGTCCGTGTCAATGAGGTGGAGCCCTACCGGGGACTGCGTGAACAGCGCCTCCAGCATCAGGGCGGCTGCCTCGTCGACGCGCCCGCCGGGATCCCTGTGCGCCACGGGACCCACCTCCGAGGTACTGCGATCACCCAGGGGTACGGCTGCCCCATGTCCCAGCGTGCTCCACGGTCGGCAGGACCGCACCCGCAGACGGCCGGCCGGATGCCGGTCTGCCCCTCTGACCAGCTCCCCCTCTCCCCCTCCCCCTCCCCCTCTCCGACTCTCCCCGTCTCCGGTGCCTCAGGCGTGCGTACCTACGCCCTTCCCGCCTCGGGCTTCCACCCCCACGCGGTGAGCATGCCGGCCGACAGCGCGGCGCACTCCTGAGAGCCCAGATACCGGATCGCCGTATCAATGCCCGCGTCGTCGACCAGGCCGGTCGCGAGCATCGCCGTTCTGCTCCGCTCCCAAGTGTCCGCCCAGAAACGGCTGATCGGGCTGCCCGGCACCAGCGGCGGCACATGGATCTCGGCGGCGACAGGCACGAGCCCGGCCCCGCGCAGCAGGTGCGGGTACGACGGCACCCAGGAGACATCGGTGCCGATGGTGGCCCCCAGCCCCTGCCACATCGCCCGCATCACCTCGGTGTACGGCGTGCCGGGCGTCCGGTCGCTCGTCAGGTCGACCGCGTCGCTGAGCACCAGCACACCGCCGGGCGCGACCAGTTCGGCCAGTGCTGTGATCAGCCGGTCGTGCTCGGCCAGGTGCATCAGCACGAAGCGCGCATGGACGAGCCGGAACGTGCCGGAGACGAAGTCCGGGGCCGTGAGGTCGGCTTCCAGGACATCCAGCCCGGGTGCGGGCCGCTCGGTGAGGAAACGTACGTCACGGTCGACCGCCAGCACGCTGTCGACTCCGGCCTCGCCCAGGAGCCGACGGGAGACCGTGCCCGTTCCGGCACCCACGTCCAGGCAGCGCCAGCCCGGGCCGACCCCCATCGCCCGCAGCCGTCCCATGGTGATGTCGTCGTAGGCGAGCGCACCGAAATCGATACGTTCGCCCTCCCCCGCCTGTTCGGGGCGGAAGACGTCCTCGCCGTAACGGCCGCCGCCCTGCGCGCCCCCTCCCGCTGCGGCGGTCACGCCGCCGCCCGCGCGGCATCGAGCGTGCGACGGGGTTCGCCGGACTCAATGTCCCTGATCATGACCGACCTCTTCAGACAGTCGAGCGATACCGGGGCGGCACGTCCCACGGCCGCCGTCCTGACGATCCTCCACCGGGGGCCGCCTGCGCAGCCGAGGCGCGCCGGGCGCGCGCCGAACGGCCCAAGGACGCCGCTGCCGGCATTGCGAGAACGCCTGGGCGCACGAGCAGCACAGCCGCGCGTCCCTGCGGCTCGCAACCCGCCGAGTGGCTAGACCTGGCGCCCGGGCCGAGTAGTGCGCGCGAGCAGCACCGCCGCTCCCGCCGCCGCGCCCGCGACCCCCAGTACTCCGGCGACCCGCCTGCCCTCGGAGGACAGGAAACTGCGCGAGGAACGCCAGGACAGCGCCGACCACGTCGACTGGGCGGACAGCACCGATCCGGTGCTCAGCCACGAGCCGAAGGACAGCAGCGACAGGCTGGAACCGATGGAGCCGACCGACAGAGCGCTGCCGATCGAGCCGATGGAGAGAGCGGACCCGACAGAGCCGACGGACAGGACCGATCCGACCGAACCGATCGACAGCACGGAGTCCTGCGACCACAGCGACAGCACTGCATGGGTGGCGTCGGCGCGGGCGCCCGGCCGGGCCGGGGCCTGGGCCTGGGCCTGATACGGCTTGCGCATGGACAGCATCCTGCCCGCGGACCCCGGCGCATGCCAACCGGACCGAACCAACCTCAGCCTCGCGTCCTCCGGTACGGCCGACGGTACGGAGAGGGCGCCCACAGCAGCCGTACCCCGGTCATCCGGGCGATGGCCCGCAGGTGCGGTCCCGTGTTTCCGATGAACCAGACCGAACGGTCGGCGTGCGGCCACACATAGGCCGGCACGCCGTCGTCGAGGAGGGAGGTCAGCCGGGGCTCCTCGAGTGCCTCGGCTGCGAACTCGTAGAGCGCGGGAAGACGAGGGGCGATCAGGCCGTAGTCGAGCATGCGGGCGAGGGCGTGTTCGGCGAGGACGACTTCTTCGAGGGATCCGGCCACCGGGTACTCCCTCGGGAACGAGCGGCCGAGGTCGAGGAACATCTTGACGCTGCGGTGGCGCGGGTCGACCAGCCGGGGGCCGAGGAAGGCCAGCCGGCGCCCCAGCGCGAGTCGTGGATTCGCCAGCATGGCGTGGGTGTAAAGAACTCGAATCAGCGCGACGTTCATCATGAATCGCTCTACTTTGAGTTCCTCGGACGCCAGGCCTTCATACTTCAGATAGCCCGCGACAATGCTGGCGTTATGCGCGAGGTACCACCGAGCTGGCGACGGTTTGTCAAGGAAGTCAATCCAGTATCGAACGCTGTGGCTGCTGGCATTTCCTGAATTACCGACGGTCAAGAGACTTGCCTCGACCTTGTCCCTCAGCAGCATTTCATTGACTTTGCGCCACCACGGACTACCGGCCGGTACGGCAGACTCCGGTTCCAGTACTCCGCGAGCGGCCGACCAGCGCATGAAGCTCAACTCGGCGTACCCGTATCGGGAGAAGCCGCCCGGCACGGCGTCGTAGAACTCTCGCGCCAGCGCAAGACGCTCAGCCGTGTCGCACTGCGCAACCGCCACCCGCTGCCGTGCGCGAGCGGCGGCGTCAGTCACGGTGCCCCATTCGGGTCGGCATCATGCGGGTACCTCATGAATTCGAGGACTGGACCATTTTTGCTCATCGCGCTCTCGGTACCACACTCTCAGCAATACGGTACCGCGGCAGCGGCGGATTTCTGCGTGATTGCCGGATGCTGCACGGGGAGCGTTCTAAGCCCCGTCGGCCTCGTCGGCCTCGTGCGTCCCGTCCAGGACGTTCGCCTCCTCGATCGGCGGCATGAACGCGCGCAGCCACCGCTCCGTCTGGGCGACGTGCGCCTGCGCCGCGCCTGCCGCGGCGACGGGGTCGCGGTCGGCGATGGCGGTGGCCAGGACACGGTGGTCGTCGTCGCTCTTCCTGCGCAGTTCAGGGCCCTCGGGCAAGGTGAAGACCTGGTACTTGCGGGAGCGGGAACGGAAGACCGCAAGGAGGGTGGCCAGGGTCGGGTTGCCGCCGACGCGGGCGATTTCGGCGTGGAAACGGTGGTCGAGTTCGGAGGCCTTGGTGGGGTCGCTCGTGGCCTCCATGTCCTCGATGAGCGAGAAGAGCGTGCGCACCGCCTCCGGTGTGCACCGCGCCGCGGCCTGGGCGGCGACGTGGGCCTCGAGGACGCGCCGGATCTCGTAGACCTCCAACAGGCCGGACAGCGGGAGGAGTTCGAGGGTCAGCGAGAGGCTGCCGATCACGTCCTCGGGCCGCAGCTGTGAGACGTACGTACCCGAGCCGTGCCGCGGCTCGATGACGCCGAGGGCGGCGAGCATCCGTACGGCCTCGCGCAGCGAGCCGCGGGAGACGCCCAGTTCCTCGCAGAGGTCCCCCTCGGGCGGAATGCGCTCACCCGGGCCGAGCCGCCCCGACGCGATCATGTGCCGTAGGCCGTGGAACGCCCTCTCGACTGCGGACATCCGTCCCCTCTTCCTCCCCTGACGGAACAGCGATCATGCCGCGGTCCCCTCGGAGCACTGTAGCGAGGTGTGGCGAGTCATCAGATGTGTCGGTTGCGTACCGCCCGAAAGTCATCTGATGACTTTCACTGTACGACCCTTGTTTCCGCCGGAGAAGGTGTGCAGGATGCCGAGTCATCAGATGTGTCCGGCGGCGTCCGACCTTCCGTCGACCCGCCCCTGCCCAGATCTGGAGTCCTGTGAGCGAGACCGAGGTGACCACCGCGCCGCGCCCTCTGGTGCTGGCCGACGGCCGGCCCGCCGACCGGGCGTGGTCGCTGGATCCTGCCCTCAAGCACCTGAACCACGGATCCTTCGGGGCGGTGCCGTTCGTGGCGCAGGAGCGGCAGGAACTGCTGCGCGTGGAGATGGAGCGCTCGCCCGTGGTGTGGTTCCCGGCGCTGCCCCAACGGCTCGCTGCCGCCCGTGTCGAGCTCGCCGACTTCCTGCGCGTCAGTCCCGGGGACCTCGCCCTGGTGCCCAACGCCAGCGCCGGCGCGAGCGTCGTCTATGCCGCGCTCACCCTCCGCCGGGGCGGGGAGATCGTCGTCACCGACCATGGCTACGGGGCGGTGACCATGGGTGCCGAGCGGCTTGCACGCCGGTGGGGCGGCCGGGTCCGTACCGCCCGGGTTCCGCTGGACGCGGACGCGGACCAGGCGTACGAGGCCGTGGTCGAGGAGTTCTGCGAGGCCACCGAGCTCGTCGTCGTCGACCAGATCACGTCGGCGACAGCGCGCCGGCTGCCGGTGGGGCGCATCGGGGCGGAGGCCCGGCGGCGCGGCATCCCCGTCCTCGTCGACGGCGCGCATGCACCAGGACTCCTCGCCGCGCCGCTCGCCGACGCGACCTACGACTTCTGGACCGGCAACCTGCACAAGTGGGGCTGCGCCCCGCGCGGCACCGCGGCGCTGGTCGCCCGCGGTCCGCTGCGCGAGCGGCTCTACCCGCTCATCGACTCGTGGGCAGCGGCCGATCCCTACCCCGACCGCTTCGACCAGCAGGGCACCATCGACGCCACCGCCTACCTGGCCGCGCCGACGTCCCTCGCCTTCATCGAGCGCACCTGGGGCTGGACCGCCGCCCGCCGCTACATGAACGACCTGGCCGACTACGGCGCCCGTGTCATCGGCTCCGCGTTCGCCGAGCCGGCCGGCGCGGACACCGCGGTCGACGTCGGCATGCCCGTGCCCGGGATGCGCCTGGTGCGTCTCCCGGACGGACTCGCCGCCGACCGGATCGAGGCCGACGCACTGCGCGACCGGGTGGCCCTCGAACTGGGCGTGGAGGCGGCGTTCACCAGCTTCGACGGCGTCGGCTACATGCGCCTGTCCGCTCACGTCTACAACACCGCCGCCGACTACGAGTACTTCGCCGAGGAATGCGTCCCCGTCCTCGGCAGGTGGGCACGAGAAAAGTGAAGGAAGAGGTCAGCACAATGAGAAGAAGGACGGCAGCTCTCGCGCTCGGCACCGCCGCCGCGATGGTCCTGACCGGCTGTTCCACCATGAGCCCCGAGGCGAGCGGAACAGTCACCCTCAACATGGTCGAGAGCCTGACGAACCCGACCCGCACCGACCTGCTCAAGGACCTCATAGCCGACTTCGAGCAGCAGAACCCCAAGATCAAGGTCAACCTGGTCTCCCCGCCCACCGAGCAGGCCGACCAGAAACTCCAGCAGATGCTCCAGTCCGGCAGCGGAGTGGACGTCCTGGAAGTCCGCGACATCACCGTCGGGCCCTGGTCGAACAACGGCTGGCTCTACGACATGAAGAAGGACCTCGACGGCTGGAAGGGCTGGGAGGCGATGACGGAGAACGCCGTCAACGCCTCGAAGGACGCCAAGGGCAGGACGTACTTCGTCCCGTACGGCTTCTACGGCCTGAGCCTCTTCTACCGCAAGGACCTGATCAAGGAGGCGGGCTTCAGCAAGCCGCCGGCCACCTGGGCGGAACTGGTGGAGCAGGCCTCCGCCGTCCACGACCCGGCCAAGCGCCGATACGGCTACGCCTTCCGTGGCGGCGCCAACTCCAACAGCAACGCCACCGCCGCCATCGAGGCCTACCTCGCCGACCAGGTCGACCCGGCCAACGGCTTCAAGCTCAAGAGCGGCCGTACGATCTTCTCCGCCCCCGAGGCGCAGGACGCGATGGAGAACTACCTCGAGCTCTTCAAGCAGGCGTCCCCCAAGTCGTCCGTCTCCTGGGGCTACCCGGAGATGGTCGAGGCCTTCTCCAACGGGTCGACGGCATTCCTGCTCCAGGACCCCGAGGTGATCGCCACGGTCTCGGAGTCCAAGTCGATCTCGAAGGGCCAGTGGGGCACCGCGCCGCTGGTGGCCGGCCCGGGCGGCAAGACCGTGCAGCCGCTGGCCACCGCCGGGTGGGGTGTCGCCAAGGGCAGCGGGCACAAGGCCGAGGCCGTGAAGCTGGTCGAGTTCCTCTCGCAGGGCGAGGCGTCGACGACGTTCACCAAGAAGAACAGCCTGGTGCCCATCCTCAAGTCCGCGACCAGCGACCCCTTCTACAGGACCGGCCCCTGGTCGAGCTACGTCACCATGACCGAGCAGCCGGACACGTACCTGGTCGTCACCCAGCCCCGCGGCGTCACCTGGTGGGCCGAGTGGCAGCAGAAGGCGGACGCCGACGTGCAGAAGCTGATCCTGGGCAAGACGACGCCCAAGAAGCTCCTCGCGGGCTGGGACGCGTACTGGACCGAGAAATGGCAGCAGGAGCAGTAGGCATGTCCGTCACGTCCACAAGTACGGCGAAGACGACGGGGTCGGGCAGGGGGGAGGCCTCCCGCAAGCGAGGTCTCCCCCAAGGGGGCGGCCGGAGGCGGGAGTTCACCACCCGGCGTGGCCTGCAGATCGCTGCCTTCATGGCGCCGGCGGCGGTCTTCGTTGCGGTCTTCACCTACTACCCCATGATCGCGGGTGGCCAGATGGCCTTCCGCAACTGGAAGTTGACCGACCTCACGGACACGTCATGGGTCGGGCTGAAGAACTTCCGCGACGTCTTCGCGGACCCCGCCTGGGGCACCGTGCTCGGCAACACCGCGGTCTGGGTGGTCGGCTCGATCGTCCCCCAGCTGGTGATCGGCTTCGCCCTCGCCCTGTGGCTGCGCCGCCGCTTCCGCTTCCGCGGCCTCTACCAGGCGCTGATCTTCTTCCCCTGGGCGATCTCCGGATTCCTCATCGGCATCCTGTTCCGCTGGCTGTTCAACAGCGAGTTCGGGGTCGTCAACGACCTGCTGCAGAAGGCCGGACTGATCGACGAGCCGATCGCCTGGCTGGCGGACCCGAAGACGGCGATGGTGGCCGTGCTCATCGCAAACATCTGGTACGGGGTCACCTTCTTCGCGATCATGATCCTGGCCGCGCTCCAGTCGATCCCCGACGAGCTCTACGAGGCGGCGGCACTCGACGGCGCGAGCAAGTCACGCACGCTCTTCCAGATCACCATCCCGTACATCCGCACCACACTGGCCCTGACCGTGCTGCTACGGGTGATCTGGATCTTCAACTTCCCCGACCTGATCTTCGGCATGACCGGCGGCGGGCCGAACAACGAGACGCACATCGTGACCACCTGGATGATCAAGATCACTCAGCAGGGCGACTACGGCAGGGCCTCCGCGCTCGGCCTCCTCGTGGTGGCCGCGCTGCTGGTGTTCGCGGTGTTCTTCCTCATGGCCACGCGCGAGAAGAAGGGGGTGCGGTCGTGATCGGCAAGGAGTCCGTGGCCGGCCGGATCGTCAAGTTCGCGTTCCTCGGCGTGTGGCTGCTCTTCACCGTCTTTCCGCTCTACTGGATCACCGTCACCTCGCTCAAGGCACCCGGCGACATCTTCCACTTCCCACTCGCCTACTGGCCCGAGCGGTTCTCCTTGGAGAACTACAGCGGCCTGTTCGGCACGGCGGACTTCGGGACCTACCTCACCAACAGCCTCATCGTCTCCACCGTGGCCGGCGCGACGGCCACGGCGATCTCGATGCTCTCCGCATATGTGCTGGCCCGCTTCGAGTTCCGCACCAAGTCCGCGCTGCTGATGGCCGCGCTGGTCACCCAGATGATCCCGTCGTTCATCGCGCTGGGACCGCTGTACCTGCTGATGACCGATCTCAAGCTGGTCGACAACCGCTTCGGCCTGATCCTCGTCTACATCGCGGTGTGCATCCCGTTCTGCACGGTGATGCTGCGCGGCTTCTTCGAGAACATCCCGGACGCGCTGGAGGAGGCCGCCATGATCGACGGCCTGTCCCGGTTCACTGCGCTGTTCCGCGTCCTGCTGCCGGTGATGCGCCCCGGCATCGTCGCCGCCTTCATCTTCAACTTCGTCAACTGCTGGAACGAGCTGTTCCTGTCCGTGACGCTCATGAACAGCGACAGCAACAAGACCGTGCCCACGGCCCTGAACGGCTTCATCTCCGGCTTCAACATCGACTGGGGCTCGATGTCCGCGGCAGCCGTGCTCACGATCCTGCCCACCATGCTCCTGTTCGCCTTCGCCAGCCGGCACATCGTTCAGGGCCTCACATCGGGGGCGGTGAAGGGCTGAGAGGCAGGCGGGCCACCCGGGGGAATGACCGCCGGCTCGCCCCGGTTGCCACGATCATGACGACGAACTCACCGCAGCAGCCCGAGGTATTGCGCTACACCGCCTTCGCCGGCACGCCCGACGGCGGAAACCCCGCCGGCGTCGTTCTGGACGCCGCCGGCCTGGGCGACAACGACATGTTGGCCATCGCCGCCGACCTCGGGTACTCGGAGTCCGCGTTCCTGACGGCGCCCCCGGAGGGCCTCGTCGGCCAGGCGGGACGGGCGTACACCATCCGCTACTTCAGCCCCAAGGCCGAGGTGCCGTTCTGCGGGCACGCCACTGTCGCGACCGCGGTCGCGCTCGCCGAACGGATCGGTCCCGGGGAGTTGGTGTTCGCGACGCGCGCGGGCACCGTGCCGGTGGAGGTCACCGAGGAGGGCGGGACGATCAGGGCCACGCTCACCAGCGTGGAGCCGCACATCGAGGAAATCGGGGACGCAGACCTCGCCGAGGCACTCGCCGCGCTCGACTGGCCGGCCGCCGATCTCGACCCGTCCTTCCCGCCCCGCGTCGCCTTCGCCGGCGCCCGCCATCTCGTTCTCGCGGCGGCAACGCGCGCCCGCCTCGCGGATCTCAGGTACGACTTCACTCGCCTCGAAGCCCTGATGCACCGCCTGGACCTGACCACGGTTCAACTGGTGTGGCGGGAGTCCCCCACCGTGTTCCACGTCCGTGACCCGTTCCCCGTCGGCGGCGTCGTCGAGGACCCGGCAACCGGCGCCGCGGCCGCCGCGTTCGGTGCGTACGCCCGCGAGCTGGGCCTGGTCGACCAGGCCGCCGTCCTCACGCTGCACCAGGGCGCGGATCTGGGCCGCCCTGGTGAACTCACCGTGACGCTGCGCGCGGGTGACCCGCGGGTCCGAGTCAGTGGCGCGGGGACGCGCATCGACTGAAGCACTGGTCCCCGAGCAGCCTCAGGCCCTCCCTCGCCGGGTTCATCTCCGGCGCGGCAGGGCCTTTCGCTTCGTGCCAACTAGCCCCACAGAGGGACGATTGGGTTAATTCCAGAGCAGTACAAGCATTTCAACACCTGCGAACCTTCACCATTCGTGCACAATTTGCCCGTCTCGGCGAGTGCGTAGGTGCCGTTGCGTTCGCACGCGCCGCGACCCTGCCGTCCGAGAGAAAGACAACTAGAGTGCGACAGATCCTCAGCAGGGCACTGGCCGTGGCCGCCACCACAAGCGCCCTGTCCCTGTGCGGCACATGGGCGTTCGCGGCCCACGATCCACAAGGCACAGAGGCGGATGCGCCCACAGCGCCGTCGAGCCGTGCGTTCCAGTGGGAGGTCCCGGACGAGCCGTTCGACGTCAAGCAATTTGACGCCATGCACTCCAAGGTCGAAGACACCATGTCCCGGTTCGACAAGATGTGGGGCCAGGACTCGCAAGACACGTCCGGGCACCACACAGGGGAACCGTCCGCGAACGGCCGTGGGGACGCGTCCGGCACACGGGAGACATCCGCATACGGGCCCGATGAACCGTCCGGGTACGGGCCGTCGGAACCGTCCGGGTACGGGCCCGACGAACCGACCGGATACGGCTCGGAGGAACCAGCCGGGTACGGCCCCGACGAACCGGCCGGATACGGTCCCGACGAACCGGCCGGATACGGCCCGGACGAACCAGCCGGATACGGCCCCGACGAACCGGCCGGATACGGCCCCGAGGAGCCGCCCAAGCCCACGCCTCCGCCGCACACCACCCCGCCGGCCTCACCTACTCCGACGCCGACCAGGCGTGCACCCGAGAAGCCGGCCCCGCACGGGGAGTTGCCCGACACCGGCATCGATGAAGGTGTCCTGGCCGCCATGGCCGGCGGCGGAGCGCTGCTGGCCGCCGGGACCTTCTTGTACCGGCGAGGCAGGGCCGCGTCCCGCCGCTAGCGCATCACATACCGGACGCCACCGTGGCGGCGCGGAGCACACATCGGCTCCGCGCCGCCGCGGTCTGTGCGCCGGCAGCCGTGCTGCTTCCACGCACAGCAGCAGTCCCCCTCGGCCGGCCTGGAACTCATCGCGCCCGCAGGGAGCTCGCCGTCTCTCCGGTGCGTTCGCGAAGCAGGATGCGCAGGGTGTTGGCGTGTTCGTAGCCGACTTTGCGGGCGATGGCTTCGAGGGGCAGGTCCGTTGTCCGCAGCAGGTGTGAGGCGTGCTCGACACGCAGGTCCTGGACGAAGCGGACGGGTGAGGTACCGAGCGTGCGGCGCACGATGCGCTGGAGCGTGCGTTCGCTGACGCCTAGGGTGCGTGCCGCGTCGGCGATCGAGACCGGCTGGTCCAGGTGCACCCGGGCCCAGCGCTCGAAGGCCGCCAGCGTGGGGTCGCTCTGTGCGAGGGCCGAGGTGATCGTGTACGCGGCCTGCGACGGGCGCTCGTCGACGACGAGGTAGCGCGCAACCAGATCCGCGAGGGCCGGGCTGCTCATCCGTACGATCGCGAGCGCCAGGTCGACGTGCCCGAAGGCCGCGCCGGCCGTCGTCACCCCGTCGGACGTGGTGACCATGCGGGTCTCGTCGACGGTCACCGCCGGGTAGCGCTTACGGAAGTACGGTGCGAGCCACCAACTCGTCGTGGCCCGGTGCCCGTTCAGCACCCCCGACTCGGCCAGCAGAAACGTGCCCGTGCAAGCGGACGCGATGGGGGTGCCACGTTCCCGCGTCGCGGCCACCAGGCGTCGTACCGGCTCGGTGGCCGAACCCGACACATGGGCGATCAGGGCGTCGGGCCGTCGCTCGGCCAGCGCGGGCACCAGCAGCAGGTCCGCGCCCTTCGCCGTGTCCGCGGGGAGAGTCTCGACCACATGCCCGGCTCCGGTGCGGATCCGGCGGCGAAAGCCGACCGTGGAGACGTTCCAGGCGGGCGGTGGTTTGGGGAGTTCCTCGCGCATGGCGTTCGCCCCGTCGATCACGTCGAGCAGGGCGGAGAGCCCGGAGTCGAACACGCCGTCGTACGCCAGTACCGCCACATCCATGACGGAAACGATATCGGATGCGTCGTTTCCGACGCTGGGCGAGACGACTGCGGCGGCCTAGTTTTGTGGTGTCCGGACGACATCCGGTGCCCGGGACCAGCACCGAACGTTCACCGATGACCAGAGACAACCGCACGTTCAGCCATGACCACAGACAGGAATGCAGCATGACGAAGCTGGGACTGCTGGCCCGCATCGAGGCCAGGCCGGAGTACGCCGAGAAGGTGGAGGCTCTGCTGCGGGACGCCGTCCAACTGGCGCAGCAGGAGGAGCACACCGTCACCTGGTTCGCGTTCCGGCAGGACGCGACCACCTTCGGGGTCTTCGACACCTTCGCCGACGAGCAGGGGCGTCAGGGGCACCTCCAGGGAAAGATCGCCACCGCGCTGATGGGGGCGGCCGAAACCATGCTCAGTGAGGCACCGGACATCCGGCCGGTCGACCTCCTGGCGGTGAAGCTCCCCTGATCCCGCCGCCGGCCGGCAGCGCCCCGACCTGCGCTGCCGGCCGGCGCACTCCACACACGTGCGCATCGGCCACGGCCCCGACCCGGCCGACCGAGGCAGACTGAGGAAGAGAGACCATGGCACAGCCCGCTACCAAGGACGGCAGCACCACCGGCGACGGGGTGCCCTCCGCCCGATCCCGCTCACGTACGCACACCTGGCAACCGCCGACGAGCTACGCGACCGCCGGCGCCCGTACGGGCATCGAGCTGGCCCGTATGAGCCTGGACGGCCGCCTGCCCGAGGCCCCGATCTGCACCACCCTCGGGTTTCGCCTCGTGGCGGTCGAGGAGGGGCAGGCCGTCTTCGAGGGCGAGCCTGGAGAGCATCTCTTCAACCCCATGGGCACGGTCCACGGAGGCTTTATGGCCACCCTCCTCGACTCCGCGCTCGGCACCGCCGTATTGAGCGCTCTGCCGGCCGGCCGTGCCTACACCACCGTCCAGCTCGGCGTGAACATGGTCAGGCCGGTGTGCGACACCACTCCCACGCTGCGCTGCGAGGGCACCGCCGTCCACGTCGGCCGCACGACCGCGACCGCACAGGCACGGCTCGTCGGAGCAGCCGACGGCAAGCTGTATGCGCACGGGACCGCCACCTGCGCCGTGTTCCCCCTGCCCGGCGCGGACTGAGGGTGCGTATGAGCGACGTGAACCGGACGACGGTCGTCAACATGAAAGGGCATCGCGACGACCCGGACTACGCGGACGTCGTCTACGTCGGCCGCGCGATGCGCCGCGGCGGATGGGACCTCGATGCCTCACCGCTCGCAAGTCCCTTCCGGCCCGGCCGGGACGGCACCCGGGAGGCGGTGATCGAGAAGTACCGGACCCATCTGCTGAGCCGTCCGGACCTGCTCGATCTGCTGCCCGCCCTCCGTGGCCGCAGGCTCGGCTGCTGGTGCGTTCCTCAGCCGTGCCACGCGCAGGTCATCGCCGAACTGGCCGATTCGCTCGCGCCGTAGCGTGTGGTCCCGGAGGCGGGCCGGTCCCTGGCTCAGTCATCCGCCACGAAGCGCTCAGCGACGCCCAGGGCGGCCGCCATGATGCTCAGCTGCGGATTCACCTCCGGGCAGCTCGGCAGCACGGACCCGTCGGCGACGAGCACCCCGCGCACGCCACGAAGGCGTCCCTCGGCGTCGGCCGGTGACCGCTCCGGGTCCGTCCCGGCGGCGGCCGTGCCCGTGGGGTGGAACGCGGACATGTGCAGGTGCCGAGCCGTCACCGTGTCGAGCAGCGCCTCCAGTTGCTCGGGCGTGCGAGCGCGTGGGGCATGCGGAACGCCGGTCAGTACCTCCTCGGCGCCGGCGGCGAACAGCAGGCGGCCCATGGCGCGTTGGGCTCGGAGCAGGCGCCGGGCATCGCGCGGTGCCAGGTCGTAGCGCAGCAGGGTGCGGTCCCGGCCGAGGACACGGCCCGAGGGACGGTCGGCGACCATGGCGCCGAGGGTCGCCAGTTGCTCCGTCTCCTCCACTTCGCGGCGCAGTTCGCGTCCGACGCCCGGCAGCACGAACGAACTCATCCCCGGGGGCGCCGCGGTGGCTTCGATCAGGATGCCTTCGGCGTGCAGTTCTTCCACTCCTACGCTCTGCAGGACCCCTTTCCAGCCGGTGACCGGGCGGCTGAAGCGGCCCGCGACGCTGATGGCCGGGTGCACGCTGAGGTTCCGGCCGATCCGAGGGTGCCCGCCGAGACCCGAGCGGCGCAGCAGTTGCGGGGTCTGCAGGGCACCGGCGGCGACCACGACCAGGGAGCTGAGGATCTCCAGTTCACTGCCGTCGGGGCGGCCGACCACCACTCCGGCGGCCCGGGGACCGCCGGGCCGGTCGCGGTCGGTGAGGATCCGCAGGACGCGGGCGCCCGTCACGATCGCGGTGCCGGCCGCGCAGGCGTCGGGGAGCACGGACAGCTGGACGCTCTGTTTGGCGCCGGTGGGGCAGCCGACCACACACTGGCACGAGCCCCGGCAGCCGGGGGCGTTGCGGCGCAGGGGTGCCGCGGCCCAGCCGAGTTCCTTCGCGCCGGCCAGGGCGAGCAGCCCGTTGTTGCCCAGGACGTCCATCGGCTGGCGCGCCACTCTAAGGGTGCGTTCCACCTCGTCGAGGTGTGCGTCGAAGCCCTCGGCGACGTCGAATCCGTGGTGGGTCAGCCAGCGGGTGACGACGTGGTCCGGTGTGCGGTAGCAGGTTCCTGAGTTGACGACGGTGGTGCCGCCGACCGCGCGGCCGACGGGCAGGACCAGCGGTGGGTTCCCGAGGGCGAGCGTGGCGCCGCCGTCCCGGTAGAGGTCGGTGAAGCGGTCGAGGGGAGCCCTGCGCCCGAAGGACGCGGTGGTGTGGTGCTCCCCCTCCTCGACCATGACGACTCGCAGCCCCGCGCGGGCCAAGGTCCGGGCGGCCATCGCGCCGCCCGCCCCCGTTCCGACGACGACGGCATCTGCGGTGGAACGTGTCGGCCACTCCCGGGAAGGGGTGCAGTCGAGCGGCGGATCGTCGGCCGCGGTCACTGAGGTTGCGGACCCTTGGTGCGCGGTCCGTGCGGTGCCGGCCGCCAGCAGCACCGGGACCTTGACCGCGTCCAGCAGGGGCAGCAGGGCCCGGTGGGAGGCGAGCGACGCCATGACGTGCTCGCGTTCCGCGGGCCCGAGTGCGGGCAGCCGCCGGCCCGTGCGGGCGACGGTGTAGGCGTTGATCGCCTTGGTCGCGCCGTGTATCGCGATGCGGGCGGGGGCGGGCATGGCAGCCAAGAGCGTCTCGAGGCGCCGTGGCACGGCCCGGGTCCACTCGGCCGTGCCGTCGTCCGCGAGCAGCGTCTCGGCAAGAGCGGTAAGTCCAGGGGAAGTTGAAGGATTCATCGGTCGCCGACCTCCGCGTGGGCGGTGCCGGAGAGCCGCCAGGTGGCCTCCGGACGCCATGTGCCCCACCAGCGTTCCACGCTGACCACGGCGTCCGCGGTCTCGGTGTTGCGGCACACCGCGGGAGATCCGTCGGGGTCGGTGTAGTCGAGGGCCAGCGTCCGCTCCGGCGGCTGGGTCACCGTCACCCGGATGCGGCGCCGGCCCGCGCGGCCGGTCACGTGCCACTCGGGCAGACCGATGTCCGCCCGGAACCGGCCGAGTCCCGCCCAGCCCACGGCGGCGCGCTCGGCGCGACGGGGCCAGGTACGCCCGTCCTGCAGCAGGCGCAGGAACACCAGGGGTGGCAGTCGGTCGAGTCCGCGTCGCATGGATACCGCGGCGACGATCTCCAGGACGTCACCGCCGCCGAGGTCCGCGTGCAGCCACGCCCAGCGCCGGGCGTTGCCGTGGCCGTAGATACGGGCGCTCGCGCCGACCGCCCGGTCCAGCCGCAGCTCGTCGGCCCCGTACCGGACTGTTCCGCTGTAGTGGCAACGGGCGGCCGGCAGCATGTGACTGGCCGGCAGCCAGGGGCGTCGCCACGACCAGCGGGGGAAGGTGTGGACCGGCGCGCTCAGGGGCGTCTCGGTGAGCGACCAGGTGAACGGCCCCGCACAACCGGTGAGACGGCCGGGCCGGGCGCTGATGTCCTTGGTGGCGAAGCCCTGTTGGTCCTCTGTCCACGGCACGGGGCCGAAGCGTGCGTGCTCGGCGGGGCCGTCCTTCGGGAAGACGGCGACCCAGCCGTGTGCGTAGGCGCCGGAGCCATCGGTCGGCGCCACCACTTCGTGGTGCAGCCACACTCCGCTGCCGGTCACCGGATCGGTCAGGGTCGTGTACCAGACCTCCGTGCGCCCGGGATTCCCGTCCCACCGCGAGGCCAGATACCGGTCGGCTGCGGGTGCGGGTGCGGACTGCGCCGAGGGCGGGAAGCGGAAGCTCGCCAGGAAGGGCAACAGGCCGGTGGCGAGGGGGAAGCGGAGTGTGCCCTCGCCCACCCGTTCGCCGTCCTCGTAGAGGGTGTACGGCAGCAAGGTCATGGAAGAGAGCGGGCGCGCGGGCGAGATGGACTTCCAGCCGTCCAGCACCAGGCGCCGGCCCTCCATGGCGAACGTGATCCGGTAGCGGATCCTGCGGCGGGCCAGCGGCGAGATCTCCAGCTCACCGGCGGCTTCGGCATCGTCCGCCCGCCCGGCTATGCGCACCCTTCCCGTCAGGCGCGCCCGAGTCGTGCGGTGGGGCAGCATCAGGTCGTCGGACCGGACCACAAGGTCCAGGCGCATCGGGCGCTCACGATCCTCGTCGCTCAGGTGCACACGCCCCAGCATCGCCTCCTGGAACTCCGTTCCGCGTGAGGTCACAGCGCACCGTCCCGGCGTTCGCGCGAGCGCGCCAGGCCCTCGAGCATGATGCGTTCCGTCGCCGACAGATAGGCGCCCGCCGCGACTCGCGCCGCCTCGGAGTCGCGGGCGGCGACGGCCTCGACGACCGGCGCCAGACGGTCGTGGGCCGCGCCGGCCTCCTTGAAGGGCCCGACCAGCGCTGCGCGCACCGGCAGATAGGCGTTGAACAGGGTGTTGGTCAGCAGGACATACACGCGGTTGCCCGTGGCACGGGCGAGCGCCCGGTGCACCTCGGCGTCCGCCAGCTGCACGTCGTCGGCGCCGTCCGCGTCCCCGACCGCCGCCAGCAGCGCCCGCAGCTCGGCGACCTGGGCCTCGGTGGCCCGGTCAGCGGCACGCTCCGCGATCAACGCCCCGATGCTGCGCCGTACTTCGAAGATCTCACCGATCCAGTCCGGACTGTGCCGCACGAGCATCGGCAGAAGATCCGCGCCGCCGAGGCGCAGGAAATCCCGGACGCGGGTCCCCACCCCGTGTCGCGTCTCCAGGAGCCCTGACTGCGCCAGCCGGCCGAAGGCATGCTTGAGCGTGGTGCGGTTGACGCCGAACTCGTCGGCGAGTTCACGCTCGGGGGGCAGATAACTCCCCGCCGGATGCCGCCCGGCGAGAATGTCCTCGCGCAGCCGTTTCTCAAGGACGTCGACGACGGTCTCGCGTGGCAGTGCTTCCATCCCGGCACCTCCAACCGTGCTGTGGATCAGTGACTCATCCACTGAACCACTAATATTGACCTCGGGTCAACGAATGTTCCGCGGAACGGAGTTCGACGTGCGCTCGGCCTGGCCGGCAGGACGCACGCGTCCCCTGCCGCGGGATCGGGAACGCCGCCTCCGGGAGTGAGCTGGGAGGTCGTGTTCGGGTCTGGAGGCCACCGTAGTTGGTGCGGGACACCGACTTTGTAACCCCGCCGACGCAGTGCCCTATGCCAACTGCCGGGCGACGGCGTCCTGCGCGGCGGGCGACAGCAATGGGCCGGTCCGTTTGAGGAGGCCGTAGAGCCCGGGTCCGTGCTGCTTGGCCAGTTCCGCGTTGTGTGCCAGTACATCGAGTTCGTTGGCTGCCGTGATCTCGATAAACGCCCGCAGGTCGTCGGGCGTTGGACGGTGCTCACGGCTGGTGAAACGGTCTCGGAAGACGACTGCGGCGGTGCCGTCGAGACGGGGATAGACGGTGGCGCGGTCGCAGCTGGCGTACAGGTACACCAACGCCTCCGCCCGTTCGCCGATCAGCGCGACGAGCGTCGCCCGGTCGGTGAGGGGAAGCAGGGTCGGTGCGAAACCGTCGGTTCCGTACGTCGCATGGCACAGACCCGCTGCCCGGACGGCGGGATCGGCTCCCCAATCGGCCAACAACCGCTGAACGCGCTGCAGATGCTCCAGCAAGGTGCCACCGGGATGAGGCATCGCGGCGGCTCCCCGGTCCATCAGAAATGCCTCGACAGCCGCTTGGCCCTGTCCGGTCAGCGGTCGTTGCCTGGCTGATGCCATGGTTCGGATGTCCTCTCACCGGTGTGGCGGTCTCGGTCGTCGGCGTCGCCCTGCCTCTCGGCGCGCCGCTCATCGGTGCTTCATCGGTGGTTCATCGCCGGCTCCCCGCCTGCGGCGATCGATGAGGGTCGGTGCGTACGTGTGCACGGACCCCTTGCAGGCCGAACAGGATGAGAAGCTCGACCGCGCCGCCGTCGGCGCTGCCCAGCCAGTGGGGCAAGGACGTGTCGAACTCGGCCGTCTCACCGGGCGGCAGCGTCAGGTCGCGCTCGCCGATCACGAGCCGCAGGCGTCCGTTGAGCACGTAGAGCCATTCGAAGCCCTCGTGGGTCTGCGGGGTCGGTTCGAGCGGTTCCGGTGAGGCCGGGATGATCATCTTGAACGCGTGCACCCCGCCCGGCCGCCGGGACAGGGGCACGAACGTCATCCCGAACCGGCTGATCGGCTTGAGGTGGATCCGGGGATCGCCGGTGCGCGGGGCGCCGACGAGCTCGTCCAACGGGACGTCATACGTGCGGGCCAGCGGCTGCAGCAGTTCCAGGCTCGGCCGGCGCTGCCCGCTCTCCAGCCGGCACATAGTGCTCTCCGAGACGCCGGTCGTCGCCGCGAGGTGGGCGAGGTAATGCCCCGGGCACGACGCAGCGCACGAAGGCGCGGCCCCACACCGTCAAGCACGTCGTCGTCCGTCTTGCGGTCCATCAGGCCATCTTGCCGTAACCGCAAGATTTCGTGCCAGGTCGTGGGGTGCGTGGCAAGACTGAGTGCATTCCGGCAGGACGCGACACGACACCTCACGGCTCGGCCGCGCGATGGACGTGGTCGTGATCGAAATCATCGTCGTGGTCGTGGTCATGGTCGTGGTCGTGGTCGTGGAACCAGGATCCGACATCTGCCACCCGAGCCCGCGGGAAGTCGCCGTGGGTATGGACCTGCCCCAGGAAGGGAGACCACGGTGCCCAACACCAAGCGCCGCAACCGCCGCCGCGACACCCCGCCGCCCCGGACCGGAAGCAACGAGTCCGAGGTCCTGCGCGGATTCCTCAACTACCTCCGCACCTCGATCGCCGCGAAGGTCGACGGCGCTCCAGAGCTGCAAGTGCGAACAGCCGCAGTGCCCTCGGGCACGAACCTGCTCGGCCTGCTGAACCACCTGACCTTCGTGGAGCGCTCGATGTTCCTCGGGGAGGACGTCACCGACTGGCACGCGACGTTCCGAGCCGCACCGGCGGACAGCGTGGCCGATGTCGTCGCCCGCTACCGAGACGCGGTCAAGCGCGCGAACGACGTTCTCGACGCGTGCCCCGATCTCGGCGCACCGGTCCCCCGGCCGCAGCCGGACCGCCCCGCTCCCAGCATCCGCTGGGCACTCACCCACATGATCGAGGAGACCGGCCGGCACGCGGGCCACGCGGACATCCTCCGCGAACTCATCGACGGCACGACCGGCCGCTGATCCACCTTCTCCAGGAAGGGAACCCATGATCACAGCACCCCGGCCGTCGCCGCGCCGCTTCCTCCGATCCGCGCGCCCAGCGGCAACCGTCGTGCTCACCCTCCTGCTCACCCCGGTTCGCCGGCACCTTCCGACACGGGTTCGCCGACGTCGACGGCGTGCGTATGCACTACGTGACCGGCGGCAGCGGAACGCCGGTCGTGCTGCTGCACTGTTCTGTCCCCAGGTCTCGTTCCGTGGCACGGCGTTCGGCGGCACCTCTGCCCGGTCGCCGTTCACGGGCGCCGAGATCAACGAGTACGCGCGAACCTACAGCCGGCCCAAGTCCCGTCGGACGGCTTCGAGCTCTACCGCGCCCTCGACAAACCGGGACGCCACCCGTATCCACTCACAGGAGCCCTCCACCATGCACGAATACGACGTCACCGTGACTACCAGTGCCTCGCCGGCAATCGTGTGGAAGCTGCTGGTCGACGCGGCAAGTTGGCCGCTGTGGTCCAAGGTGGACAGTCTGGACACGACACGGTCGGTCGACCTCGACCCCGGCGGCGACGACGGCGTCGGCGCCGTCCGCGCTTTCCGGACGGGACGCACCGTCACCGGTGAGCGGCTGACCGAGAAGGTCGAGCAACGCCTCCTGGCCTACGAAGACGCGTTCAATTCGTCGATGCGCAACTATCACGCGCGCATAGAGCTGGCTCCGACGGCGACCGCGGGCACGGTTATTCACTGGTACGGCACGTACGAGACGAGCAGACTGTGGGCCTTGGTCATGCCGCGCTACCTCCAGAAGTTCATGCAGGGAATGGCGGAAGGCCTGGCCCGTTACGCAGAGGAGTCGAAGCCGACTCAGTGATGCCTACGGTGATAACCGGCAAGGGAGAGATCGTGAACCGACCACTGCTGTTCCTGGATGTGGACGGGCCACTCAACCCCTATGCGGCCAACCCAGAGAAGCGCCCCGACGGCTACATCACACTCAGGGTGCCCCAGGACAGCGGGAACCCGGGGGAACCCGGAGGACTCTCGGTTCGGCGGCGGCCTCTGCGGGTCTGGCTCAACCCTGAGCACGGGCAAGCCTTGCTCCAGCTCGACTACGAGCTGTGCTGGGCCACCACATGGATGGACGACGCCAATCGGTGGATCGCCCCGGTGCTCGGCCTTCCCGAGCTCCCCTTCGTCGAGTTCGGCGACGCCCTGCTCCAAGAGCGCCCCGACGGAGTCCACTGGAAGACCGGTCCCCTTGTGGACTACGCCAACGGTCGTTCCTTCGCCTGGGTGGACGACGAGCAGAGTGATCTCGACGACGTGTACGTAACCGCCCACCACCGGGGTCCTGGTCTTCTGCACCACGTCAACCCCCGAATCGGCCTCCGTGAGGACGACTTCCGCACGCTCGCCGAATTTTCGGATTCACAGGTCGCCCACTCGGGGGCGACAGAGGCGACCGGCACACAAGGAAATGAAAGCGGTACGGGCCACTAACAAAATATGCCGACTCCGTGACGAATACCGAAAGTTGCTGTGGCGGGAAACCCTCCATTCCAATGGAGGACTGTCATCGCCGGGGTAACCTGACGGCGACTCACGCCAGAGGGAGACTCGTTGTGTCCACGTTCGTTGTGTTCGACCTTGAGTTCACGTCATGGCCGGGGGCACTTGAGCAGGACTGGGGCGCGACCGGTCAGCTTCGCGAGATCGTGCAGATCGGTGCGCTGCGCCTGCGCGAGGACTGTTCCGTCGTCGAGGAGTTCGAGGCGTTGGTGCAGCCCATGGCCAACCCCCGGCTTTCCGCGTACTTCACTGATCTCACCGGCATCGACCAGGAGACGCTGGATCGAGAGGCGATTTCTCCGTCAGAGGCACTGGGCGAGTTCCTGGGGTTCTGCCGGGGCGAGTCGGTGCTCTCCTACGGCAACGACATGGTGGTTCTCGGGGAGAACGTGGGCTGGGCGCGAGCGCGAGGCGAAGAGGTCAAGAATGGGTACCTCGCTGCCCATTTCCTGAATATCCGACCTTGGTTGAATACTCTCGCCCCGGAGACGGCGACGGTCAACGTGGGGCGCCTGTGGCAGGTGCTCGGTCTCCCGAAGCCCGCAGCCGGTGAAGAGCACTCCGCGCTTTTCGACTGCTATTCCTTCGCCGCCGCCCTTGAACACCTGTGCAGCACCGGCGCCGCCCTGCCCGACGGATGTGTGCGGCGCCCTTACAGCGGCTAGCCGCGATCGTTCATGGGTCCGGGGGGTGAGGCGACCCGCGGTGTGGCTGCTCGATTCGAGGGCCAAACGGAAAAGGCAAGGAGAGATGTCTCCTTGCCACTCTCAACTTATAGCGCGCCGGGGGGCTTGCCGCAAGGCCCGGGTCAGGGCGCAGAATCGTCGGCCGATGCCACAACCTGCGGAAACGGGGGCACGGCGTGCGTGTGTTGTTGTCGACGGCAAAGTTGGTAGCGAAGTGATTGAGCAGTACGTGGTGGATCTGCACGAGGTCGACGAGACGCAGGTCGCGGTCGTCGGCGGCAAGGGTGCGCATCTGGGCGGGCTGTCGCGGATCGAGGGCATCCGCGTGCCGGGTGGCTTCTGCGTGACGACGGACGCCTTCCGGCGGATCATTGCGGAAGCGCCGTCGATCGATGGTCTGCTCGAGCAGTTGTCGCGCCTGAACCCGGCCGACCGGGAGGCGATCCGCACGCTCAGCGCGCAGATTCGTCGGACCGTCGAAGGGATCGCCATCCCGGACGATCTCGCGGCGGCGATCACCCGGGCGCTCGGCCGGCTCGGGGAGCAGGCCGCCTACGCCGTCCGGTCCAGCGCGACGGCGGAGGACCTGCCGACGGCCTCCTTCGCAGGGCAGCAGGACACATACCTGAACGTCGTGGGGCCGGCGATCCTCCAGCACGTCAGCCGGTGCTGGGCCTCGCTGTTCACCGAGCGGGCCGTGACCTACCGCCAGCGGAACGGCATCGGCCACCGTACGGTCCTCATGGCCGTGGTCGTGCAGCGGATGGTCTTCCCGCATGCGGCCGGCATCCTGTTCACGGCCGACCCCGTCACGGGCAACCGGAAGGTCGCCACCGTGGACGCCGGCTTCGGCCTCGGCGAGGCTCTGGTCTCCGGCCTGGTGAACCCGGACGTCTTCAAGGTGCGGCACGGCGAAGTCGTCGCCAAGGCGATCGCCGCCAAGCAGCGTGCCGTTCACGCCCTGCCGGCCGGCGGTACGCAGGAAGTGGCGATCGACGCGCAGCGGCAGGAGCAGCCGGCGCTGACGGATGCGCAGGTCGTGCGGCTCGTGGAGCTCGGGCGGCGGATCGAGGCGCACTTCGGCTGTCCGCAGGACATCGAATGGTGCCTGGTCGATGACGACTTCCAGATCGTTCAGAGCCGGCCGATCACGACGCTGTTCCCCATCCCGACGGCCGACGACCAGGAGAATCACGTCTATGTTTCCGTCGGTCATGGGCAGATGATGACCGACCCCATGAAGCCCCTGGGGCTCTCCATGTGGCAGTTGACAGCCATGGTGCCGATGCACGAGGCCGGCGGGAGGCTGTTCGTCGACGTCACCCGGCGCCTGGCCGCGCCCGCGAGCCGCGCCGCCCTGCTGGACGCGATGGGGAAGGGCGATCCGCTGATCAGGGACGCTCTGGAGACGGTCCTCGACCGCGACGGCTTCGTCCCGTCGGTCCCGGACGCGGATCCCGGCAGGCCGCCGGCCGGCGGTGCACCCGCTCCGAACGGGACCGACCCGGACCCGGCCATCGTCACCGAGCTGATCGAGCGCAGCCAGGAGTCCATCGCCGCTCTGGAGCGCGACATCCGGACGAAGACCGGACCGGCGCTGTTCGACTTCCTGGTGGAGGCGTTCGAGGAGCACAAGCGCGTCCTCGGTGATCCGCTGAACATCCGGGCGATCATGGCGGGGATGGAGGCCACGTGGTGGCTCAACGACAAGCTGCAGGAGTGGCTGGGCGAGAAGAACGCGGCTGACACGCTCACGCTGTCCGCCCCCGACAACGTCACCTCGGAGATGGGACTGGCCCTGCTCGACGTCGCCGATGTGATCCGCCCGCATGCGGAGGTGGTGGCGTTCCTGCAGGGTGTCGAGGACGACGGTTTCCTGGACGAGTTGGCGAAGCCGGCGGGCGGGACCGAAGCGCGCGATGCCATCGAGGCCTACCTCGACCGGTACGGCATGCGCTGCGTCGGCGAGATCGACATCACGAGGCCGAGGTGGCGCGAGCGCCCCAGCACGCTCGTGCCCGTGATCCTCGACCATGTCAGGAACTTCGAGCCGGGCGCCGCCGAACGGCGCTTCGAGCAGGGGCGGCAGAAGGCGCAGAAGGAGGAACAGGACGTGCTGTCACGCCTGCGGGCGCTGCCGGACGGGGGCGGGAAGGCCGACGAGGCCAAGCGGATGATCGACCGGGTCCGGGCCTTCATCGGATACCGGGAGTACCCCAAGTACGACATCATCAGCCGCTACTTCGTCTACAAGCAGGCCCTGTTGGCGGAGGCCGAGCGCCTCGTGGCGGCCGGCGTGCTTCCTGAGAAGGAGGACATCTTCTACCTCACGTTCCAGGAACTCCACGACGTCGTGCGCTCGCACCAGGTGGATGGCCCGCTCATCCAGCAGCGCAAGGACGCGTTCCGGTCGTACCACGCGCTCACACCGCCCCGGGTTCTCACATCGGATGGTGAGGCCGTCACCGGGGCGTACCGGCGCGACGGCGTGCCGGCCGGCGCCCTGGTCGGCGTGCCGGTGTCCGCCGGGACCGTCGAGGGGAGGGCCCGCGTCGTCCTTGACATGGCGGATGCCGATCTCGAAGCGGGCGACATCCTGGTCACGCCGTTCACGGACCCCAGCTGGTCGCCGCTGTTCGTCGGTATCGCGGGCCTGGTGACGGAGGTGGGCGGCCTGATGACCCATGGCGCGGTCATCGCCCGCGAGTACGGCTTGCCGGCCGTCGTGGGCGTGGAGCAGGCCACCCGGCTGATCCGGGACGGGCAGCAGATCCGCGTACACGGAACCGACGGGTACGTCGAGATCCTTTCTCCGTCACCGGCCGGACCACGCCCTTCGTGAAGGCCCGAGGCTAGAGCACCGCTTCGAGGATCCCCACGATCTCCCCCTCCGTCGGCTGCCGCGGTGCGTTGCGGGTCACCGCGTCGGCCAGGGCGCCGGAGGCGATCGGGCGCAGCATGTCCGGGCGGACGCCGAGGTCGCGCAGGGGCTGCTTGATGTCGAGCGCGCCGGAGATCTCGCGTACGGCGTCGATCGTGGCGTGGGCCCAGTCGCCGTCGGCGGGCGGGGGAAGGCGTAGCGCGCGGGCGGTCTGCTCGTAGGCGTCCCGGGCGGCCGGGGCGCTGAACTCCAGGACCTCCTCCAGGACGGCGGCGAGGGCGATGCCGTGCGGGGTGCTGGTGTGGGCGGTGAGGGCGTGGCCGATGCCGTGGACCAGGCCCAGTCCGGAGATGGTCAGCGCCTGGCCCGCCAGGTGGGCGCCGAGCATCAGCTGGGCGCGGGCCTCCAGGTCCGAGCCGTCGCGGTGGGCGGCCGGCAGCCAGCGCCCGACCATGGCCACCGCCTGGGTGGCGTACGCGGCCGAGACCGGGTTGGCGCCGCGCGAGGCCAGCGACTCGATGCCGTGGACGAGGGCGTCGATGCCGGTCGCGGCCGTGATCCGGGCGGGCAGGCCGAGGGTCAGCTCCGGGTCGAGGAGTGCGATCCGGGGCTTGACCGAGGGGTGGCCGATGTACACCTTGCGGCAGGCGGCGGCGTCCTCGATGACGCCGAAGCCGTTGGTCTCCGCGCCCGTGCCCGAGGTGGTGGGGATCGCGATCAGCGGCAGGCCGTCGAGCGCATCCCACAGCGCGTCCGCGTCGGCGGCCGCAGCGTCGGTGTTGCCGACCAGGAGCGAGATGCCCTTGGCCGCGTCGAGGACGGAGCCCCCGCCGAGGGCGACGACGACCGACGGGCCGAAGGCGCGCGCCCGGGCGGCGCCCTCGTCGACGTTGCCGGTGGACGGGTTGGCGCCGACGCCGTCGTACACGCCGTGCTCCACGCCCGCCGTGTCCAGGACCTTGAGCACCTGGTCGACGATGCCGGCGGCCCGCAGACCCCGGTCGGTGACGACGAACGCGCGGCTCATGCCGAGGGAGGAGACGAGCTCCGGGAGGTGTGCGATGCGGCCGGGGCCGAACTCGATGCGGCAGGTCGGGTCGATGGTCAGCTGGTCGGTGCGGGACTCGCCCATGGCGTTCGGCTCCTGAAGACGCGGCGGGACGTGCGGTGCTCGGAAGGGGGAGGGACGGTACTCAAAGGGGAGAGGGAGGGGGACCGTACCCCGCCGAGCCGGGACGTTGACCGGCCCGGCGGGACGCGAACGGATCCAGCGGATCACACAGAGCTCAGCGCCGCGTCGTCGTGGGCGGCGGCCGGGTTCGGGAGGCGGAAGTCCGCTCCGGCCAGGGCCTCGTAGAGGCGGACCGGGCTCATCTCGCCGGCCAGGTCTCCGTGGTGCGCCTTCGCGCGGCGGAAGATCTGCTCCACGAGCGCGGACAGTTCCGTGGAGACGCCGACGTCGCGGCCGAGGTCGATGGCGAGTCCGAGGTCCTTGCAGGCGAGGGCCATGGCGAAGGAGTCGTCGTAGTCGCCGTCGGCCAGGACGCACAGGATGTCGTTCTCGAGGAAGTTCGACGCGGCCGGGCTGGCGAGCAGCGAGTTGCGCAGCACGCCCAGGTCCACGCCCGCCTTCACGCCCATGGCCAGCACCTCGGAGGTGGCGACGAGGTGGCTGAACCACAACAGGTTGATCATGAGCTTGACCGTGTAGCCGGCGCCGAGCGGGCCGACGTGGAGCACCTTGTCGGGGTCGCCCATGGCTTCGAGCACCGGCAGGCACATGCGGAAGTCGTCCGCGGTCCCGCCGACGAATATCTGCAGCCGCCCGGCTTCGGCGCCGCGTGCCATGCCGCTGACGGGGGCGTCCAGACGGCGTACGCCGCGCCGGTCGAGCACCTCGGCGGCGACCCGTTCCGCGGCGGCCGGCGTGGAGGTCGACATGTCGATCCACAGGGCGCCTTCGGGCAGCGCCTCGGCGGCGCCGCCGCGCAGCAGCACGTCCTCGACGATGCGCGGATTCGGCAGCATCGTGACGAGCAGTTCGGCATCGGCGGCGCATGCCGCCGGGGTGTCGGCCCAGCGCGCACCGAGCGCCATGTGCTCGGCGGCGGCCTCGGGCCGGGCGTCGTGCACCGTGACCAGGTGGCCCGCGTGGATCAGGTGGCGGGCCATGTGGCTTCCCATGTTGCCCAGTCCGATGAAACCGATCCTCATCGTTGTCCTCGCTACAGCTCTGTAGGGGTGTGCAGGTGAAAAGTGTGCAGGTGACGGGGTGGAGTGAGGTGGCGGCCCGGTCAGGCCAGGTTGATCCAGGTCGTCTTGAGTGCCGTGTACGCGTCCAGCGCGTGCAGGGACTTGTCGCGTCCCGCGCCGGTGGCCTTGAAGCCGCCGAAGGGGGTGATGACATCGCTGGCGTCGAAGGTGTTGATCCAGACCGTGCCGGCCCGCAGTCGCTTGGCGGTGCGGTGGGCGACCGTGACGTCCCGGGTCCAGACGGAGGCGACGAGCCCGAAGTCGCTCTGGTTCGCCAGCCGTACGCCCTCGTCGGTGTCGCCGTCGTACGACACGACGGCGAGGACCGGACCGAAGATCTCCTCCTGGCCGACGGCGGACGTGTTCGCCACACCGTCGAGCACGGTCGGCTCGACGAAGGTGCCGCCGGTCTCGGTGAGGGTGCGTCCGCCGCCGAGGAGCACCTGCGCCCCGTCCGTCCTGCCGCGCTCGATGTAGCCGAGGATCTTGGCGAGTTGGGCCTCGTCGACGATGGGACCCATGACGGTGGCGGGGTCGAGCGGGTCGCCGACGCGGAAGGTGTCGGCGGTGATCCGCTGGACGGCGTCCAGGAGTTGGTCCTTCACCGACGCGTGGACCACGACACGGGAGCCCGCGTTGCAGGTCTGCCCCGCGTTGTAGAAGATGCCCCATGCCACGGCGGACGCGGCGGCCTCGATGTCGGCGTCGGCCAGCACGAGCTGCGGCGACTTGCCGCCCGCCTCCACGGCGACCTGCTTGCCGTTGGACTCGCCCGCGTACACCTGGAACAGCCGGGCGACCTCGGCCGAGCCGGTGAAGGCGATCTTGTCGACCTCGGGGTGCCGGCCGAGGGCCTGCCCCGCGACCTCGCCCCGCCCGGGGATCACGTTGAACACGCCGTCGGGCAGCCCGGCCTCGGTGGCCAGTACCGCCAGCCGCAGGGCTGCGAGGGAGGTCTGCTCGGCGGGCTTGAGGACGAGGCTGTTGCCGGTGGCGAGCGCCGGAGCCAGCTTCCAACTGGCGATCAGCAGCGCGTAGTTCCACGGCACGACCGCGCCGACGACGCCCAGCGGCTCCCGGGTGATCAGGGCCAGCGCGTCACCCGGAGTCGGGGCCACCTCGTCGTACGTCTTGTCGATGGCCTCGGCGTACCAGGCGATGGTCTCGGCGGCCTTGTCCACGTCGATGCGTACCGACTCGGTGATGGGCTTGCCCATCTCCAGGGTGTCCAGCAGCGCCAGTTCCTCGGCGTTCGCCCGGATCAGGTCGGCCCAGCGCAGCAGGACACTCTTGCGTTCCCTCGGCGCCAGGTCGCGCCAGCGGCCGTCCTCGAAGGCGGCACGTGCGGACCGTACCGCCCGGTCGACGTCGTCAATGCCGGCGGCCTGGACTTCCGCGAGCACGGCGCCGTCGCGCGGCGAGACGCTGGTGAAGCTGTCGCCGGAGGTGGCGTCGGTGAAGGCGCCGTCGATGAAGGGGCGTGTCTCGAAGGTGAGCTTGCTCGCCGCGGTCAGCCACTCGTCGTGCGAACGCTTGAGCAACTCGTCTATGGTGTACGTCACTTGATCCTCCAGCGGTCGATCGCGTCCTCGTCCAGCTCGACGCCGAGGCCGGGCCTGTCCGGGATTTCGAGGTCGCCCTCGGCGTTCACGCGGACGGGCTCGGCGAGCATGAAGTCGCGGCGCTCGGGGGTCCAGCCGGGCGGGTCGTAGGGGAACTCGAAGAAGGGGCCACCGCCGACGCCCGCCGCGACGTGCAGGTTGGCGAGCACGCCGATGCCGTTGGTCCAGCTGTGCGGGGTGAACTGACGGTGCTTCAGCTGCGCCAGTTCGGCCAGGGTGCGGGCGCGGTGCATGCCGATCGCGAGCACCACGTCCATCTGGTAGATGTCGAGGGCGTCCTCTTCGAGGTAGCGCAGCAGCTCGGTGGGCGAGTGGTGCATCTCCCCGGCGGCGATGCGGACGCCGGGGTTCTCGGCGCGCAGCCGCTTGAAGCCGTTCAGGTCGGCGTACGGCAGCGGCTCCTCGACCCAGAACACGTCGAGCTCGGCGAGGCGGGCGATGGTCTTGCGGGTCCCCGCGAGGTCGGAGGCGTTCGCCGTGTCGCCGGCCATCCGCCAGGACTGGTTGAGATCGACCATGA
This sequence comes from Streptomyces sp. NBC_00299, assembly GCF_036173045.1. GTDB lineage: Bacteria > Actinomycetota > Actinomycetes > Streptomycetales > Streptomycetaceae > Streptomyces > Streptomyces machairae. Next base: position 9,252,959 of record NZ_CP108039.1, on the reverse strand, counting down.
TCTCGAAGTCGGCCCCGAGTTCCTCGCGCACGGCACGCACCGCCGCGACGCCCTCGTCGATCCGGGTGCGGTCGATACGGATCTTCATCGCGCGGAAGCCGGCCTCGCGCACCCTCAGGGCCGTGGCGACACGCTCCTCGGGTGACTTGAGCTCGCCCGAGGAGGCGTATGCCGGCAGTCGCTTCGCCGCGTTGCCGAAGAGCTCCGACACCGGGCGGCCGTGCACCTTGCCGATGATGTCCCACAGGGCCGCTTCCAGGGGCCAGTAGTGGGCGCCGTGGAAGTTGGCGGTCTCGATCGCCTTGACGTGCCGGGTGATGTCGAGGGGGTCCTCGCCGACGAACAGGTGCTTGTACGTCTCGAAGCCGTCCATCAGGTCGCCGGAGCCGATGCCGGTGATGCCCTCGTCGGTGTGGACGCGGACGATCGTGGCGTCGAAGTGCCGGCGCGGCTCGGGGTCCCAGGCGGCGCGGAACGGCGGGTCCAGTTCGAGGCGCAGCCGGTCCAGGGTGATGTCTGTGATCTTCATCGGGCGAGCACCTCGGCGGTCGGCGTGTAGAACGGGTTCGTCGGCCCCTGCTTGGCGGCGGCCTGTACATCGGAGACGGTGGGGGTTCCGGTCACGGCGGCCCGTATCGCGTCGTGGGCGGCGGCACGCTGGTTGCGGAAGGACTCGTCCAGGTCGTCGACCGCGGGGTTGATCCACATCGCGGCGATGATCAGCAGGTCGTCGGCCTCCTCTGCGGGGATCAGCCCTGCGTCGACCGCGTCCGAGATCCCCTGCGCCAGCCCGGCCTGGGCGGAACCCCAGGTGGCACGCTGGTGCAGCTCGCCCTCCGCGGCGGCCTTGGCCACGAACAGGGTCAGCGGCTTCACGGGGACGGACGGCCGTACGACCGTCATGAACGGGACGTGCCCGGCGCTCGGTGTGGCCAGTGCCGTCGCCCAGGCGGTCTCGACGGGGCCACCCTTGCGCCCGATCACGACGTTCGTGTGGGCGGCATTGGCGCCCTCACCGACGAAGGACTCGCCGATGAGCGCGGTCGGGGCAAAGGGCGAAGGCATGGGATCTCCTGGATCTCCGGGAGCGGGGAGCTGTGGCGGGCCGGTGGACCCGGCGAGTGAGCGCAAAGCTCGCATACCTCGCAGTTCATCCGGCTCGATGCGGCGAATCTAGGTCGGCCGCCATCCCCTCGCAAGGCGGTCGCGGGAATCGAAATGCCGGTTGCTCTCCTGACAACTTCCTCCCTGACCTGGGGGTTCCTCGGACTGCGTGCCCGCATACGATGACCTGCGTGACCGACTCTTCCTCGGCTTCCCGCGGACATGGCCTGCGCCGCGACATCGACCTGCTGGAGGCGCTCGCGTCCGACGAGGCGCAGAACGCCGGCGGGCTCGGCGTCGTACGCCTCGCACAGCTGGTGGGCCGCGAGAAGACGCAGGTCTCCCGGGCCCTGAAGGCGCTCGCCGCCGAGGGCATCGTCGAGCGTGACCCCGACACCCTGGAGTACCGGCTGGGCTGGCGGCTGTTCTCCCTGGTGGCCCGCACTTCCGAGAGCCGCCTGGTGCGGGTGGCCGAGCCGGTCATGCACACCCTGTCGGCGGACCTGGAGGAGACCAGCCACCTGTGTGTGCTCAGCGAGCGTGAGGTCCTCACCCTGCTGTCGGTCTCCGGGCACTCCTTCCGCGTCCACGGCTGGGAGGGGCGCGGGGTGCCCGCCTGGCGGCTGTCCGCGGGCCGCGTCCTGCTCGCCGACGCGACACCGGACGAGCTGTACGTCCGCTTCGGCACGACGGGTGAGATGCCGGTGCAGGAGCTGTGGGCCCTCATCCAGGACGCCAGACGGCTGGGTTACGCGCGGGTGAGCGAGGAGTTCGAGGAGGGCCTGGTCGGGGTGTCGGCACCGGTGCGCGACTTCCGCGGCCGGGTGGTCGCGGCCATCAACATCTCCGCCCCCAAGTCCCGGCTCGGCGACCGCCTCGACGTGGCGGGGCGTACGACGGCACGGGCGGCGGGGCGGGTGTCGTCGCTGCTGGGCTGGGAACCCCGGCGCACGCCGCAGCTGCGCGCCCGCCTGACCTGACGGCTCCACCGCTGCCCGTGCTCGCGCGCAGGACGACCGGGTGAGCGAGTTGCCCTCACAGCAACCACGGTTGCGATCCGCCGAGGTTGTCTTGTCGGCCTCATGACGCCCTCGTAAATTCACCGCGCATCGGACGAGCCCCCGTCCGGAACGGAGAAAAGAGCAGCTCATGAACCTCGCCGGCATCGACCTCCTGGCCAAGGCCCCGCTCGCCGAAGGCGATGTGTTCCTCGGCGGCAGCTGGCTCCCCGCCGCCGACGGACGGACGTACCCCGTCCACGACCCGGCCACCGGCGACCTGATCCGCGAGGTCTCCTCGGCTGGACCCGAGGATGCCCGCGCGGCGATCGAGGCGGCCCGGTCGGCGGCGGCCGGCTGGCGTACGACACCGCCCCGGCGCCGTTCGGAGATCCTGCACACCGCCTTCGAGCTGATGCGCGAGCACACGGACACGCTCGCCCGGCTCATCGTGCTGGAGAACGGCAAGGCCTACCGTGACGCGGCGGCCGAAGTCGCCTACGCAGCCGAGTTCTTCCGCTGGTTCGCCGAGGAAGCGGTCAGGATCGGCTCCTCCTTCGCGGACGCACCGGCAGGCGGCTTCCGGCATGTCGTACGCAAGCATCCCGTCGGCGTCACCGCCTTCGTGACGCCCTGGAACTTCCCCGCCGCCATGGCCACCCGGAAGATCGCCCCGGCGCTCGCGGCGGGCTGCCCCGTCCTGCTCAAGCCCGCGCCGGAGACCCCGCTCACCGCCCTCGCCATCGCCGCTCTCCTCGCTGAAGCCGGCCTGCCCGACGGGCTGTTGAACGTGCTGCCGACCGACCGTGCCCCCGAGGTGGTCTCGGCCTGGCTCGGCGACGAGCGGGTCCGCAAGTTCTCGTTCACGGGCTCCACCGCCACCGGCAGGCTGCTCCTGGAGCAGGCTGCGGCGAACGTCGTCAACGTGACCATGGAGCTCGGTGGCAACGCCCCCTTCGTCGTGTGCAAGGACGCCGACATCGACGCGGCCGTGAGCGGCGCGATGGACGCCAAGATGCGCGGCGGCGGCGAAGTCTGCATCGCCGCCAACCGGTTCTACGTCCACGAGTCGGTCGCCGCCGAGTTCACCGAGAGGTTCGGCTCCGCCATGGCCGCCGTACGAACGGGCCCCGGCATGGAGGACGGCGTCACCCTCGGCCCCATGATCAACCAGGCAGCCGTCGACAAGATCCGCGCGCTCGTCGACGACGCCCTCGGGCGCGGCGCGAAGATCGCGGCGCAGGGCACCACGCCCGAGGGGCCCGGCCACTTCCACCCGGCGACCGTCCTCGTCGACGTGCCCGACGACGCCCGCATCCTGCACGAGGAGGTCTTCGGACCGGTGGCGCCCCTCACCACGTTCACCGACCAGGACGAGATGCTGGCGCGCGCCAACGCGACGGTGCACGGTCTCGCCTCGTACGTCTACTCCCGCGACGTCGGCCGCGCCCTGCGGATCGCGGAACGCCTCGAGGCGGGCATGGTCGGCGTCAACCGCGGTCTGCTGTCCGACCCCGCGGCCCCGTTCGGCGGTGTCAAGCAGTCCGGTCTCGGCCGGGAAGGCGGTCGCGAGGGCATCGAGGCCTTCCTGGAGACGCGGTACATCGCTCTCGACTGGCCGCTCTGATCACGGCACTCCCCCGCTCCCCCTCCTGCCCTCCCCCTCGGCTCACGCCGCTCAGGACAAGGACCGCCCATGGCAATGACGCCTGCGACCCAGAAACAGTCCAGCACCCCGGCAGTTCCCGACTTCACGCGTGAACGCCGCCGTCTGCACACCAAGTTGAAGCTCGCCACCCAGATCGGGCAGGGCATCGACGGCTACATCATCGGCGGCATCGGCATGGCGATGGCCGCGCTCACCGCCGACCTCCACCTCTCGCCCCTCATGCAGGGACTGGTCGGGGCTTCCCCGCTGATCGGCATCTTCATCGGCGGCCCCCTCTTCGGACGGCTCGCGGACCGGTTCGGCCGGCGCCCCGTGTTCCTCGTCGACATGCTGATCTTCCTGATCGGCTCGGTCCTGCAGTTCTTCGTCGCCGACGGACTCCAACTCTTCCTGATCCGCCTGCTGATGGGCGTCGCGATCGGCGGCGAGTACGCGATCGGCGCGCCGCTGCTGTCCGAGTACGCGCCTCGCCAGGGCCGCGGCCGGCTGCTGGCCAGCCTGGAGATCAGCTGGTACGTCGGCTACGCGCTGGCGACCGTCGTCGGCGCCCTCTTCGCCGAGGTCGACGGCGGCTGGCGCTGGTCCCTGGCCAGCAGCGCGGTCATCGCCGTGGTGTGCGTGGCGCTGCGCGGCGGTATACCGGAGTCGGCACGCTGGCTGCTGAGCAAGGGACGCCGCGAGGAAGCGGAGGCGTTGATCGAGAAGTACGGCATCGAGGTCGACGTCGACGCCGAACTCGAGGAGCGTGACGCGCCCGCGAAGGAGGGGTTCGGTGCGCTGTTCCATCGCCGGCACCTGCGCAGCACGGTGTTCGCGAGCGTCTTCTGGGCGGCCCTGGTGCTGCCGTACTTCGCCATCGGCACGTTCTGGACCCAGGTCTTCGAGGCCCTCAACATGGGCGACAACGCGGTCGCGGCGCTGCTTGTCTACTCCTTCACCGCTGTCGCCGGCGTGACGGCGGGCTGCCTCGTCGTCGACCGGATCGGCCGGCGCAGGCTGCTCATTCCGCCGTTCTGGATCACCGCCGGCTGTCTGGCCCTGGTCGCGTTGTGGCCGACATCGACGCCGGTCATCGTCGGCGGGTTCCTGTTCTTCATCTTCCTCAACGCCGCTTCGAGCGCACTGACGGCCGTCTATCCGCTGGAGGTCTTCCCGACCGCCCTGCGCACCACGGGCGTCGGCTTCGCCACGGCGATGAGCCGGGTAGGCGCGGCCATCGGCACCTTCCTGCTGCCGATGGGACTGGAGCGGTTCGGGGCGGAGTTCGTGCTCCTCATCGGTGCGGGTGTGCTCGCCGTCGGTGGTCTGGTCTCGCAGTTCCTGGCCCCGGAGACGACTGACATGGACCTCGCGCGGGCGGCGCGCAAGGCACGCGGGGCATAGCCACCGCACACCAAAGGCACGGCCCCGCAGGCGATCGCCTGCGGGGCCGTGCACTGTCGAGCGTCACGCGTAGGCGTCGAAGGGGATCCCGGAGGGCTTCGCGTAGTCGAGAGCCCACTGGAAGTCGCCGTCGTCGATCTTGATCGTGGCCGAGCCGAAGTCGGCGCTCATGAGCTTGTCGCGGTATCCGGCCGGATAGCCCTCCCAGCCCACCAAGCGCGGGAAGAACCAGGTGCCGGTGGCGTTCTCCGCCGGTTCGTCGTTGGTGTTGGCGAACCGGAAGCAGTGACTGGAGACGCCGTCCTTGTGGTAGACGATCTTCGGGTGGGTGCCGTCGAAGCGGATCGCCGAACGAGCCGCCAGCTGGTAGGTGTTGTGCTGGGACACCGACACGTACTCGGCCTGGTTGTTGCTGATCCACACGATGACGTGTTCCCAGTCGTGGGTGTGCCCGAGGGCCGCCGGACCGAGGGTGATCTGGTCCTTCTCGAAGTAGCTCGCGTACATCACCGCGCACCAGCCGTTGTTGCACTTCGCGCGCGAGTAGGTGTTGGCGTTCGCCAGCTGCGCGTAGTCGTGGCAGTTGCCGTTGACGTCGCCGCCGAGCTTGAGACCCGGGTTGAGGGTCCCGTCGGCGCCGATGGCGGCCGTGGCGTAGCAGCCGTCGCCGTCGTAGTCGTAGGCCGGGGAGAACGTCTGCTCCAGACCGTCGGCGTTCTGCGGCAGCAGGGTCAGGACGTTCGCGTGGGCGCTCGCCGGGAGGGCCACGACGAGCGTCATCGCGCCGAGGGCGCCGAGGGCGCCCTCGGCAAGGGATCTCAGCTTGCGCATGTCACGGCTCCAGGCTCAGCAGTAGAGGTTGCCGCCCGGCGAGACGCCGAGGATCGAGGTGAACCGGTTGTAGGCGTCGACGCGGCTCTGGACCTGCGCCGGGTTCTTGCCGTCGCACTCCAGGGAGCCGTTGATGCTGCGGATCGTCTGACCGAAGCCGGCCTGGTTCACCATGGCGTTGTGGGGGGTCATGGTGCCGGGGCCGGACTGGGTGTTCCAGTACCACAGGCCGGTCTTCCAGGCGACGGCCGACTCGTTCTGCACCCGCCAGGGGTTGTTCAACAGGTCGATGCCGAGCGCGTCACCGGCGGCCTTGTAGTTGAAGTTCCAGGACAACTGGATCGGGCCGCGGCCGTAGTAGGCCGCCTGACCTGCGGGACAGCCGTAGGGCCGGCTCCAGTCGCAGTAGTGGGGATAGTTGGACGTGTTCTGCTCCACGACGTGGACCAGGCCGCCGGTCTCGTGGTTGACGTTGGCGAGGAACGCGGCCGCCTCCTGCTTCTTCACCGTGTCACTGCCGGTGTTGGCGAAGCCCGGGTAGGCACTGAGCGCGGCGGTCAGGCCGCTGTACGTGTAGAACGAATTCCGGTTCGGGAACATCTGGTTGAACTGCGACTCGCTCACGACGAACCCGGACGGGTTGCCGCCGCCACCGCTCGCCGGCGCGTTCCACTTCTGGTTGGCGGCGCCGGTGCAGCTCCAGATCTGCAGCCGGGTGCCGTTGGCGCTGTTGTTCTCCCGGACGTCGAGGCACTTGTTCGCAGCCGGATTCACGATGTCGCGGGCCGCGGTGACCACCCACTGCTGGTTGGCGCCACCCGAGCAGTCCCACAGCTGGACCGCCGCGCCGTCCGCGGTACTGCGGTCGACGACGTCGAGGCACTTGCCGAGCGCGCGCAGGGTTCCGTCCCCCTGGTTGGACCAGATCTGGGCGCCCGTTCCGTTGCAGTCGTAGAGCTGTACGGCGGTGCCGTTGGCGGTGCTTGCGCCCGCCACGTCGACGCACTTGCCGGCGAGTCCGGTGATCGTGCCGTCGGCCGCCTGGGCGGGCGTCACGGTGAACAGCGTGGTGAGAACGGCGGAGAGTGCGGCGAAGACCGCGAACCGGCCGACGGGACCGCGTCTGGTACCGGACTGTCTGTGGTGGGAAAGAGGCATGGTCGAGGACGCTCCTTCGGTGCGCTGAGGGGCCAAGAGCCGGCGGGGGCGGCTGGATCAGCCGGTGTAGCCGGCGAACACGCGGGTGAAGTCCCAGTCGGACTGGTTCACGCCGGAGCAGCTGTCGGCGGGGCCGCCGGTGCACGGGCGGTCGCGGTTGGCCGACCAGAAGGTCAGCCGCGCCAGGTGGTGTTGCTGGGCGTAGGCGAGCATGGTGCGGAAGTCGTTGACCGTGACGGTCTCGTTCTGGTCGGTGATGCCGTTCATGGACGAGATGCCCATGGACCGGTAGGCCTGGTCGTCGGTGTAGCCGTACGCGCTCTTCAGCGAGTTCTTCAGGCCCTCGGCCGCCTGCACGGAGAGGTTGCCCATGTTCTGACCGGCGCCCTCGAAGTTGAACGGCATGATGGTCCAGCCGTCCACGGTCAGCCCCGAGTTCGCCGCCCGGTTGATCAGGCTGGTGTCGGGGCCGTTCTGGCCGGTGCCGATGGTGACGTAGACCTTCAGTCCGGAGTTGTTGGCCTTGACGGTCTTCAGGGCGTCGACGGTGCGCTGTTGCACGGTCGGGTTGCTGTAGGCCTCGGCCTCGATGTCGATGTCGATGGCCTTGAGCCCGTACGTGCTGATGACCTTCTGGTAGGCGGCGGCCAGCTCGCTCGCGGTGGAGCAGGAGCTCTCCAGCTTGTTGCCGCTCCAGCCGCCGAAGGACGGGATGACGTCACCGCCGTTCGCCCGCACGGTGTTGATCGTCTGCTGGTCGACTCCGCCGGTCAGCGCACGGCCGCCGTCCCACTGGGGGTTGCAGTAGCCGTTGCTGAGGACGAAGGCGAGGGTGAAGTACTTGACGCCGGTGGCGTTGGTGACGGTGGTGGGGTTCGGCGGGCTTCCCCAGCCGTTGTAGAGGTAGGGCGCCACGGCCATCGGCGCGGAGGGGTTGGTGCCGTCGCCGGGGGCGGGTGCGTTCCACTTCTGGTTGGCGCCGCCGCCGCAGCTCCAGATCTGGATGCGGGTGCCGTTGGCGGCGTTGTTGCCGGTGACGTCCAGGCACTTGTTCGCCTGCGGGTTGACGATGTCACGCGCGGACGAGACCGACCACTTCTGATTGGCGGCGCCGGTACAGCTCCACAGCTGCACCTTGGCCCCGTCCGCGGTCGAACTGCCGATGATGTCGAGGCACTTGCCGAGAGCACGAAGGGTGCCGTCGCTGCCGGCCGTCCACTGCTGGGCAGCGGTGCCGTTGCAGTCGTAGAGCTGTACGGCGGTGCCGTTGGCGGAGTCGGCTCCGGCGACGTCGAGGCACTTGCCGGCGAGGCCGGTGACGGTGCCGGTGGCGGCCTGCACGGGCGACGCGGTGAGCAGGCCGGTGGCGAGGCAGAGCACGGTGAGTGAGCAGGCTGCGGGGAGCGATCTGGGCATGCGCGCGGAGCCCTTCGTGGGGGGTGTGAACAACCGATGCGCATTCACCTCGTGAACGGTGAGTGCGTCGCACGGTGCCTGGCTGACCCGTGAACCTAAAGGTATGGACCATTTTCGTCAAGACATGAAGTAAGCCGTGAGAGAAGCAACTTGGAGCCACCGATCGGCCACCTCCGCACCTCCCCACAGGCAGCTGACAGGATGCACGCATGGCGAACACCCAGTCGATCACCTATGCGCGGATCGCCGAGGTCCTCACCGAACTCGGCATGATCACCGAAGAGCAGGCCCGGACAGTCCTGGACGAGGCCTCCGACTACGCGAGCGAGCCGATGGAACGACGCCACGAAGTCGCCGACGCCCTCGAAGGCTTCGGCGTGGCCGTGTCCATCCACTCCGACGACGTCGACTTCGCCGACGAGCACTACGAATGGCTGCTCAACGAGGCCGCGGTCCTCACCGGCGGCAGCGTCGCCGTCTCCAACTACCGCTTCGACAAGAGCGACCCGGACGAAGAGGACTGCGGCCTGGGAACGATGCACTTCGAATGCAACGGCCGGCCCCTCTCCTTCGGCATCGAGCAGGAGTCGAACGACTACCTCGACATGGGAGCGGCGCAGGCGGCCATCGAAGCGCTCAGCCCACCCGACGACCCGCGGGAGTTCCGCTGCGTCGAGCAGGAAGGCGCGGACCTCGGCGACGACTACATGGTCCTGGCCACAGCCGAGCAGCGGGACGGCCTCCTACGACACCTGGGCATCGTGTTCGAAGCCCCCTTGCGCTGAAGCCGACCGCGACATCGAAGGATCACCGCATGGCACCTCAACCTGGCCACCCTGCCGATTCCTCCGAGCCCGGCCCCGCCGCTCACGTCACCGGCGGGGAGGCCGCTGCAGTCCGCCGCTTCTGGAGCCGGCTCGGTCTTCCCGGACTGGTCGACGTCCACACGCACTTCATGCCCGAACGCGTCCTGCGCAAGGTGTGGGACTACTTCGACGCCCTGGGGCCGCTGACCGGAGTCGAATGGCCGATCACGTACCGCAAGGAGGAGGCCGAACGAACCACCGTCCTCCGCGAGTTCGGCGTAGGTGCCTTCACCGCGATGCTCTACCCGCACAAGCCCGGCATGGCCCGATGGCTGAACGGCTGGGCGGCCGACTTCGCCCGCCGCACCCCCGACTGTCTGCACACCGCGACCCTCCACCCCGAACCGGGCGTCGAGGCCTACGTCCGCGATGCCGTCGAGGCGGGCGCGCGCGTCTTCAAGGCGCACGTGCAGGTGGGTGCGTACGACCCGGCCGACGAACTGCTCGAGCCGGCGTGGGGGTTGCTCGCCGAAGCGCGCATTCCGATCGTGATCCACTGCGGCTCCGGGCCGGCGCCCGGGAAACACACCGGGCCCGACCCGATCGCACGGGTACTGGCACGGCACCCCGCCTGCGGCTGATCATCGCGCACCTCGGGATGCCCGAGTACGAGGAGTTCCTCGGCCTCGCCGAGCAGTACGAGGAGGTGCGGCTGGACACGACGATGGCGTTCACCGACTTCGCCGAACAGCTCACGCCGTTCCCGCGCCATGCCCTGCCCCGGCTGGCCGGCCTCGGCGACCGCATCCTGCTCGGCTCCGACTTCCCGAACATCCCCTACCCGTACATCCACCAACTCCAGGCCCTGGAGCGGCTGGGACTCGGAGACGCGTGGCTGCGAGCCGTGTGCCACGACAACGCGGCACAGCTCTTCGGACTGGAACTGCCCGCGGGGCTGCGGCGTCCGAACCTGACATGAGGGAAGAGATCAAGGGCCTCGCCGGTTTCCTTGTGGCCGGTGTGGGTGCCGTGGCGGCGCTGCTGGCCTGGGCCCCACTGGCACGGGTCAATGTGGAGGGCGGCTTCGAGGGGCTCCACAGGGACCTCAGTGTCCTCTACATAGACCTGCCGCTGGTCGCCGCGGGCGGCGCCCTGGTGCCGCTCACCTTCTGGCTGCTCACCTTGCGCCGGTTCCACCGCCCGTGGCTCGCCGCCTTGGCCGCCGTCGCCGCGGCCGCCCTGGGGATCTGGGCCCTCACCAGTTGGTGGGCCCCCTATCAGGCGCCCGAGTTCGCCCACTGAAGGTGGTGAGGGTCGGGGCGCCTCTGGCACCCGGGGGTCCGCTGCGAGCTACAACCTTCAGCCCTGCTCAGCGGTCCCACCCATACCAATGCCCGCCTCTGTCACCGCTGTGCGATGGACCGTACGGCCACGGCGGTAGCCGGCGCGCGCACCATGGTGGCCGCGCCTGCGACAACCGTGTCCGCCGCCCCGTGCGTCGCCCGGTTCACAGCGAGGCGGTCTCCGAGGCGGTCGTCCACGCGAAGCCGTCCGGGTCGGTGAAGGCCTCGGCATCGCTGCCGATCGCGAGCCGGTGCGATCCCGTGCCGTCGGGCGAAATGCCGGCGACCTTGGCCAGGCCACGGCGCTTGTAGAGGCCCAGCTTGACCGGGCCCGAGCCGGTGGCGAACTCGACGTACTTGCCGCCGAAGCTCTTCGCGACGGCGAGGCCGTGATCGACGTAGAACTGCTTGCTGGCCTTCACGTCCTCGACGCCGAGCAGGAGCACGATCTCGTCGATCTCCCGGGTGGCCGGGCCGGTGTCCTTCTTCGACGACGACGCGATCTGCCAGACCGTCCCGTCCGGAGCCTGTACGACGCCCCCGTAGCCCCAGAGCGACTTGGCGGCGGGCTTCAGCGTCGTGGCGCCGGCTGCCACAGCAGCGTCGACGAGGGCGTTGACGTTGCCCGGCTGGGACACCACCAGCGACAGCGTGAATCCGCGGAAGCCGGTCGTCGGTGTCTCGGATGCCTCCAGGCGTACCTGGTTGCCGAGCCCGAAGGCGGTGGCGTAGAAGCTGCTGGCGGTGGCGGTGTCGGCCACCTCGAGGGTGACGAATTCGATGGAAGTCATGGGTATGACGCTAGTCAGGGCCGGCCACCGGCGCTTCTCGATTCCTGACCGTAACGAAAGCCGAGCGCTTGGTCAGTACTCGTTGCGGCGCCGCAGCCCGAACGGTCGGCCGTCCGGGTCGACGAGCAGGCGGTGCAGAGGAGCGTAGAGCGTCTTGGCCGTGTGGGAGAGGTTCGGCCGGCGATAGGTACGCAGACGCCCGGGAGGCCTGGGGCCGTGCCGTCCGTTGTCGTGCCAGGCATCCAGCGCGGCGGCGCTTGCGGCGAAGGCGTCGAAGGCCTTCAAGGGATCGCAGAGCTCGTCAGGCGCGTCCGGAACTCCCGGTGCCTCCACATCCAGGTGCTCGCGCATGAGTTCCAGGCGCAGATCCCTGGCAAAGGTGCGCGCACCGTCCCCGAGACCGCCGGGGTCGCATGGCTCGCGCGGGTCCGGGCTCTCGTCCAGGACGGCACAGGTGAGTTCCGAGTCGTGGGTCCAGGAGCGGAGGTTGATGTTGTCGGATCCGACCGAGGCCCACACGTCGTCGAGCACACACACCTTGGCGTGCACGTACACCGGCGTCCCGACATGGTTCTCCAGCCCGTACACCGCGACGCGCCCGCCGCCGGCCCGGCGCAGCCTGTCCAGGGCCGTGATCCGGCCGATCAGGTTCATCGGCAGGGTGAGCCGGCCGTCCTGCTCGGGGACGCTGGGGATGACCGCGATCAGGCGCAGGCCGGGGTGAGCGTCGAGTGCCTCGGCGAAACATTCCACGACGTGCGGAGACCACAGGTACTGGTCCTCCAGGTAGATCAGGGCCCGGGCCCTGGGCAGCGCCTTGCGGTAGCCGCGCGCGATGCTGCGCTCACCGTCGGGGGCGAAGTCGTAGCCGCGCAGCAGCCGGTTGGGGTAGGTGCGCAGGGCCTGGACGATGTGCGTGCCGCAGGGCGGCGGGTCGGGGGCCTGGGCCGGCAGCGTGTCGGCACGGGTGTCCTCGTCGTGAGCGAGCTCGCGCAGGCGGACGAGCGGGCTGCGGGTGAGGGGCGCGGGGTCTTCCCAGCGTTCGCGGAAGCCGGCCTCGATGTCGCCGACGGCCGGTCCGCGTATCGCGAGCTGGATGTCGTGCCACGCCGGGTGCGGTCCGTATGCGGCGGCGATGCGCATTGACTGGGGGTCCCCGCGGTGCGCGACGTCGTCGTTGCGGTTGTGGCACAGGTCGATACCGCCGACGAACGCGACGTCGTGATCCGCTCGGCCGGGATGCCGGAGCACGACGAGCTTCTGGTGGTGCGAGCCGCCGGGGCGTACTCGCATGTCGAGCAGGCACTCGCCGCCGCCCGCTTCGATCACGTCGCCGAGGTGCCGGTTCTCGGCCTCGCTGAACTGGAATCGGTCCAGGTGGGAGCGCCAGAGCAGCCCCTTGACGATCACTCCTCGGTGGGCCGCCTCGGCCAGGACGGCACCGATTTCGCTGCCGGGTCCGTCCAGGCGCTCGTCGGGGTCGCCGCGCCAGTCGGTGAACAGGAGCAGGTCCCCTGCACGCTGCGCACGGATCGCGCTGAGGAGCGCCGGGAAGTACGACGCGCCGTGGACGAGCGGCCGCACCAGGTTGCCGTACGACCACGCCTGGCGGCCCGACCGACGGCTGTCCAGGCGTGTGGCGCTGTTGCCGCGCTCGGCCGAGGTCAGCAACCAGTTGCTCAGTTCCACAGCCCAGGCCTCCCGATGACACATCGGGTACCCCGTTCGCGCCCCCTCATCCTGCGCTCCGAGAGCCGTCAGCTCTTCGCGACGGGGTGGTACCGCAGGTTCACCTCCGCGGTTCGGTCGCTGCCGTTGAGCAGTTCGAGCCGAATGGGCACGCCCCCGGGGTTGTCGAAGAATCGGACCCCGTCGCCGAGCAGCACAGGCGCGATGTGCAGGTCGATCTCGTCGACCAGTCCGCGTTCGAGGAGTTGCCGCCCGATCGTGGGCGAGAAGACCTCGAGGTTCTTGCCGCCCGCGGCCTCCAACCCGATCCGCACCGCCTCGGCCACGTCGCAGCTCAGGAACGTCACGCCCTCGGCCTGCTTGGCGTCCTCAGGATGGTGCGTCAGGACGAAGAGCGGCCCCTGCCACGCGCCGCCGTAGACGGCGCCGGGCTCGGGGTAGGCATCCCAGCCCTGCCGACCGCCCAGCACCGCGCCGGTCGTCTCGACGTACTCCTCGATGATGCCGGGCCGGGACGAGATGCCCGTCAGCCAGTCCATCGAATGCTCCGGCCCTGCCACGAACCCGTCCAGCGACATGGAGAAGTGCAACAGCACCTTCCCCGCGGCCGTCTGTGGTTCCGTGTCCGGCAGGGCCTTGGGGAACGTGTCGTCGGGGCTGTGGGGAGTCTCCGCGGTGGCCATGATCGGTTCCTCTCGTCGGGGGTCCTCGTACATGTCGACCGGTCCCGCCGCAGAAATTCATCGCCCGAACTTCATCGCCCGAACTTCATCGCCGAAAATTCATCACCGGAGAGCCAACGTCACGACAGACCGGCCGACGGCGCGTCCGGGAGGCTCTGGCGCAGCCGTTGGGCGTCCCGGAAGAGGCGGTTCGTGTGGCCGGCGAGCACGCCGCACAGCAGCAGCTCGGGAGTGTAGAAGGACCGCGCGGCGGCGGCCACCTCCCGTGCCGACAGATCAATTTGAATGATCTCGGTACGGCGGATCTCGTCGATGGAACTGCCCCACACGACACGCCGCAGATTCGCCCACGCCATCGCGCTCATGCACATCGAGCAGGGCTCGCCCGTGGTGTAGAGGGTGGTGTCGGACCAGCCCTGGTTGCCGTGGCGATCCACGTAGTCATTCATGGCGACCACCTCGCCGTGCAGCAGCGGGCTGTCCGCCCCGGTGTTGACCCCGCTCCCCCGGATCTCGCCGGTGCGGTTGTCCACGATCACCGCGCCGAACGGCCACTCGGGGTTCCTCCGAGCCTCCTCGATGGCCCGCCACATGAACTGCTCGTGACGGGTGCCGGTGGTGGTAGCGGTGCCGGTTCGCAGGTCCGTCGCCGCGTTCGTACCGGGGCTGAAGTCCGGGGCGGCGTTGCTCTCTTGCACCGCATGCCGAGGGAGCGGGATAGGGGCCGCGACTCCCGTCACCACGGCTCCGAACCTACCGAGGAACTGACGCCTGCCCGAGTCCATACGCTGCTCCTTGCCCGCCACCGACAACTCCACGGAGTGATCGAACCATCACAGATGGTTTCCGATTCGGGTCGGCGTCATGCCTCCGGCCCATGGCGCACCAAGCCCGAGGGGCCGGCACAGAACCTGGTGCGCCACGAGTCAGACCAGTTCGGGCTGCGGTTCCAGTTGTCTCCCCGGCACGACCTTCGGTTCCCAGAGTCTGGTGGTCCGCATGTAGCCGAGAATCACTGAGACCATCGCCAGAATAAGAAGCGGCCCGAACACCAACGGATATCTGGCCATCTCCGTCGGCAGATAGCGATACGTCACCAACAGGGCCGCGAAGACGGTCGTGCCGTAGGCGACCAACTGGATTCCCGACCGATCCCAGCCACGGGCCAGCGAACGCATCGCCGCTTCGATCGTGAGCGCGAACACCACGCCGGCGACGAGGTCTACGCCGTAGTGGTAGCCGAATCCCAGAGTTGCGCCGAGCGTGGCGATCAGCCAGAAGCTGCCTGCGAATCGCAGAATCCGCGGCCCCTTGCGGGAGTGCAGGAAGATCACGGTGGCCCAGGCCGTGTGCAGACTGGGCATGCAGTTGCGTGGGGTGATCTCGTCGAACGGCATCGCGTGCGGCGTGCCGATCGGCGGCGCCGTCTCCGGCCACAGGTTGGCCACCGCCCACTGGCCGCCGTCGACGCCGTAGGCGAAGATCGGTCCGACCACCGGGTAGATCATGTAGATGCCCGGCCCGAGAAGGCCGACGACGAGGAACGTGCGCACCAGATGATGGCTCGGGAAGCGGCGCTCGGCGGCCACGTGGCGCAGTTGGTACAGCGCGACGACGACTGAGGCGACAGCGAGCTGGACGTAGACGTAGTCGAGAACGTGGGCGCCGGCCGGGCCGGTGGCCCGAACGACCCGGCCCACCAGCCACGACGGGTTGCCCAGCGCCTGATCGGCGGTTGCCATGTACTGGTCCAGCACCACCGGGCGGGTCTTCGCCGTGATGTGCAGCCAGGCGTCGCCGGTCTTGCGGCCGGCCACCAGCAGCAGGCCCAGCCCCACGCCCTTCAGCAGCAGGGCACGTTCCCGGCCGGTGCGGCGCGTGACGGCGATGACCGCGCAGCCAAGCATCACCCACAACGCGCCGTTGCCGAAGGGGTGGCCTTCGGTCACCTTTATGCCGGCCGCCCACCGCACCACGAGGACTATGAGGTCGATGCCCATCGCGGCACCAACCGCGATGAACCGTTGTCGCCGGGTGAGCACCACCATCATCAACGCCATACCGGCGTAGAGCAGGAAACCCGACTTGGGCGGGAATATCACCTCTCGCGCCTGTGTGGTGATCGGCCCCGGTATGCCGTAGTGACGCGCGGCGATCTCCAGCGCGACGAGGAACCCTAGCGCCACCAGAGCCGCCGCGGTCCACAGCATCGCCCGCGGTTGACGCCACGCGGCGAAGACGAACTTGATTCTGTTTTTTATCCGCGAGAACGCCCGCGACGACATGGGTATCAATTTGTTTGGCCGGTTTTCAGATGTTAGGTAAACGGGTCACATTGCTCTGATTGATACGGTTTTGGGTCAAGAGTTGCGATGAGGGCGATCATCGCGAGTTCGAACATGTTAGCGGAGAAGGCCAGTAGGTTTCGGCTCGGTGAACTGACGCACGCTCAGCACGGTGACCGTTCGCCAGGCAGCCCGCCGGACAGGCCGCCTGGGCTCTGCCGGTACCGGCCTTCGGGGGAATTGCGCGTCGGCCGCGCGGTCCGGTGGCCGTCGGGTGGTACGGGCATGAGATGGCCGCGCCCCCCGATCCGCCCGCCACTCCGCTCGAGCATCCGAGCGGCGTGGAGTCGCGCGTGCCGGCGCTGCTGCGAACCGCCGCCGCGTACGCATGGCGGATCATCGCCATCGGCATCGTCGTTCGCGTCGTCTTCTCCGTGCTGGGGCAGTTCCACCGGATCGCCGTCGCCGTCTTCCTCGGTCTCGTCATGGCTGCCGTGCTCCGCCCGGTGGCCGGCCTCCTCGCCCGCTACATGCCCCGGCCACTCGCGGTCGCCGCGTCCCTCATCGGCGGCATCGTCCTCGTCCTCGGGGCGCTGGCCCTGGTAGGCGAGACGGTGGCGGACCAGCGAAGCGGGCTGGAGCGGGAGTTCGTGACGGGGATCGACCGGATCGAACGCCAGCTGGAGGAGCCTCCGTTCCGGCTTCCCCCGGACGTGTTCGACGATCTCCAGTCCCGGATCGGCAAACTCCTGTCGAGTCACCGCTCGACCCTCATCAGTACGGCGCTCAGCGGGGCGAGCCGGCTGCTCGAGGTGCTGACCGTGCTGGCCCTGGCTCTGTTCTGTGCGGTCTTCTTCACGCACTCCGGCGAGAAGCAGTGGCAATGGCTGTGCGACCAGCTCCCCGTCGCGGCCCGTGAGCGTTTCGCCGTCGCGGGCGCGGCCGCCTGGCGGACGTTCACCGGTTATACGCACGGCATCCTGCTGGTCGCGGGAACCAACGCGGTCCTCGTTGGCATCGCCCTGCTCGCCCTCGGGGTGCCCCTCGCCGTGCCGTTGGCGCTGCTGGAGTTCGCGGCCGCCTTCATCCCGCTGATCGGCTCGCCCATCGCTCTCGCGGTCGCGGCCGTCGTCGCGCTGGCTTCCAAGGGAGTACTGATCGCCCTGCTGGTCGTGGCCCTGATCGTGGTCATCGGACAGATCGAGGGCCACCTCCTGCACCCCATCGTGATGAGCTGGGCCGTCCGCCTGCACCCGGTGGTGGTGGCGCTGGCGGTCGTCGGCGGAGCGGTGGCGGCGGGAGTGATCGGCGCCGTTGTGGCCGTACCGCTGGTCGCCGTCCTCTGGTCGGTGTGCCAGGCACTGCGAGGCCGCACCGACGAACCGGAAGGGGTCGGGGCGAGGTCGGGTGACGAGAGCGCCTGAGCCGTGTTTTTGGTGACCGGTCTTGGAGTGGGGCGGGGTGAGTTGAGGGATGGGGAGTGGGAGGGGGCCGGCGCGGGTGCTGGGAAGGGACGGCCGGTACGGCGCCAGTTCGGCCGGCACGGGGCCGGTACGGGGTGGCACGGGGCCGGTACGTGGGGCCACGGGGCCGGTACGGGCGGTACGGCCGGTCAGTGGCCGGCGGCGGCCTTGACCAGGGCGACGGCCACCCCGATCACCGCGTCGAGCACGCCGGCCAGGAGGCCGGCCGTGGTGCTGTTGCCCATCCGGACGCCGCCGTACCAGCCCCAGCCGAACAGGCCGGCCACGTTGACCCCGGCCGCGATGAACAGGGCAGTGTCCAGATCCATCACGTCCAAGGCCGCGGAGCCGATGAGGACGAGCGGGCCGACGGCGGACAGCAGCAACGGGCTGCTGACCCACAGCATCCGGCGCAGCTCCGCGCCGGTGGCAACCCGGCCGTGCACTGTGCGGTGGGCCTGCTCGTCGGCGACGAGCGTCGCGAGCCAGAGGCCCACCGCGGCGGCCGCCACACTGGCCGCGGCGCCGGCGGCGGAAGGGTGCTCCGCCGCCGTCAGGCCGATCACCACCGAGATCATGGTGATGGTCGCGTACAGCCGTTCCTTGAGCCAGTTGAGCCAATCGGCCGTGGTCCGCGGATCTTTGCCCGCCCCGGCCGCCGGGCCGCCGGCCGGGAAGGGCAGACCCGCGGTGCCCTCGCTGTCGTCGTGGCCCATGCCGTCAGCGTAGGTGTTCGACCTTGCCTGTCTGACGCTACGTCAGGGCGTGTCGCCGGGGCGGGGCGGCGGCCGCCCGTCGCCCCGAAGCAGATCCAAGGCGCGCCCACCCCGCTGTACCGGCTCAGCGGCGCAGCACCCGGCGCTGGACCGACTCCAGCGGGCCGTGGGAGAAGTGGCGCAGCCACAGGGTCGAGGCGGCGACTAGGAAGGCGCAGACCGTCGCCCACAGGCCCATCACCCACCAGGGGCCGCTGCCGGCGAAGTGTTCGGCCAGGCCGAGGCCGATGCCGTAGCAGGCCAGCATGCACAGCACGTTCTGCAGGACGTAGGAGGACAGTGCCGTACGGCCGACCGCGGACAGCCCGTGGGTCAGGAAGGCCGGGAACCACCCGCGGTCCAGGGCGACGCCGACCAGACCCATGTAGCCGACGGCGACCATCGGGGCGGCGACATAGCGGCCGAGGAAGAAGAACTCCTCCCCGCCAAGCCACAGGGCCGCGTTGAACGGAATGCCCAGCCCCAGGCCCCAGACAGCCATCCGCGAGCGCAGTTGCCGCCCCCGGTCAGTGGGTGTGAAGGCGCCGGCGCGGTGGAGGCGGACGCCGAGCAGGAAGAGGAAGACCAGCAGGCCGAAGGAGAAGACGGGTTCCATCCGCAGGGGGATCGCGTTCTCCAGCCGGAAGGCGATCTGGTCGAACCAGCTGCCGTGGGCGTACACGTCCACCGCCGCGTCGGACACCTCGTTCCCGGAGTCGTCCGAGGGCGCGGCCAGCAGGGCGACCGTGATCAGCGACATCAGGACCACGTGCAGACTCACCGACGTCCACATCACCGCGCGCCGTACGCGCTCGGAACGCGCCAGCAGCCTCGCGATCAGCAGAGCCGTCAGTGCGTACCCCATCAGCACGTCGAACCCGAAGACCAGGACGAAGTGCAGCGTGCCCTCCGCGAACAGGAACAGCGCGCGGGGCCGGTAGCCGCGCGGCCACGGGGTGCCGCGGCGGGCGGCCGAGTCGTACTGAATCGCCAGACCTACACCGAACAGGATCGTCAGCAGCGCCAGGAACTTCCCGTCGGCGAGGAACCGGAACAGCGCCTCAGCCGGCTCACCCAGCGGGTCCGGCATGGGCGTCCCCTGCAGGATCGCCCACTCCGAGCCAGGCGTCGCGAAGATCCACACGTTGGTCATCAGCGTGCCGAGAATCGCCGCTCCACGCAGCACATCGAGCAACGGCAGCCGGGGCGGGGCCGCGGACCGGGTGGAGGACGTTTCGTCAAAGGACCCGCGAAGGCTGTTGGGCATGCCTTCAGGTTCTCCGCGCTTTGCGGCCCGATCGTCGTGCGGCCGGACGAAAACGTCGTACATCCTTCGATGCAGTGCAGGCACTGGCACTGGCACTGGCACTGACACTGGCGCGAACGCCGCCTGACTACGACGCGAACGCCGCCTGACTACGACGCGAACGCCGCCTGACTACGAGAGGCCTACCGGGTCGACCGGCGTTGGGAGTTGCATCCGTCGCCTGGTTCTCGAACCCCGTCGTGCGTGGTACCGCGCCCTACTTGTCGCCGGACGGTTGCCCCGCCGGCCGACCGAGCGCGTAGTTCCTTCCCTGCCACGCCCGACCAGCACCAGAACCAACCACACCCTTAGTACCGCACCCTTCGGAACATTCGTCCAAGACAAGCCCCGAGAAGTCGGCCACGGTAGAGGCATGCGCAGCTACGAGGTGGGCTCCTCCCCCACGGACCGCGACGCCGCACACGGCTGGGAAGTCGCCCAGTTGGACGGCGGCACGTCTCTGGACGGTGTGTGGATGGCAGGGTTCCGGGATCGTATCGCGGGTGGACTGGATCTCCGGGTCCTCCCCCAGCCTGCCGTGATCGTCGTCATCGGGCTCGGAGACGACCCGCTCACAGTCGAAGGGCCTGCGGGGCTCCAGCCACTGAACAGCCTAGTTGCCGCGCTGTCACCCGGTTCGGCCCGGATTCGCGGCAGGCGCGTCGAGTGCATCGAGATGCGCTTGTCTCCCCGAGCCGCTTACGAACTGCTGGGGGTCTCCCCGTACGAACTGGACCGCTCCATCACTGCCCTTGAGAACCTATGGGGCCGTCACGAGGAGCGCCTGCGGGAGCAGTTGGGGGAGGCCGCGACCTGGCAGGAACGCCTGGCGCTGATGGACGAGTTCCTCACCAGGCGTGCTGCCGAAGCCCCGGCGATGGCGCCTGAGGTCGCCGCCGCATGGGATCTGATCGTGAACCAGCGGGGGCGGGTACGGGTCGACGACCTCGCCGCATCCTGCGGTTGGAGCCGCAAGCGGCTGTGGTCCAGGTTCACCGCCCAGGTCGGCCTCACACCCAAACGCGCCGCCATGCTGGTCCGCTTCGATCACGCCGCCCGGGCACTGACCGCCGGCCACAACGCCGCCGACGTCGCCCTGGCCTGCGGATACACCGACCAGTCCCACCTCCACCGCGACGTACTCGCCCACGCCGGATGCACACCACGCGTCCTCGTCGACAGGAACACGACCGCCGGCTAGCCCCTGCAGGCCGAGACCCAGAACCCGCCGATACCTGCGCCTGCACGCCTCACGCCCCTCGGCACCAAAGCCGCCGAATCCTCGAATCCTCCGAAGGCACCCAAAGCACCGAAAGCAAGAAGGGACCGCACCTGTGACGAACCTCGATACCCGAGCAGCGCACTCAGCCGACCGCGACCTGATCGGCCGCCTCACCTTCGGATCCATGGCCGCGCAAACCCTCCGTGCAGCAGTCCAGTTGCAGGTGGCGGAGCTGGTCGGGGACACCCCACGCCGGGCCTCCGACGTGGCCGCCGATGCCGGAGCCCAGCCCCAGCACATGACTCGGCTGCTACGCGCCCTTGCCGCCCTCGGCCTGCTGAGGGAACGTGCCCCCGACAGCTTCTCGCTGACCGGAGCCGGCGCGCTGCTCGGCGCCGAACACCCCGATTCGCTCGCATCGTTCGTGCGCGCATTCACCGATCCGACCGTGGTACGCGCCTGGGAACACCTGGATCACAGCGTCCGCACCGGCGAGATCGCCTTCGACACCGTCTTCGGCACCGACTTCTTCACTCACTTCGCCCAACACACCGAACTGTCCTCGCAGTTCAACGCCGCTATGAGCCAAGCCGTCTCCGAGACCACCGCCGCACTGCCGCTCGCCTACGACTTCGGCCGGTTCACCGCCGTCACGGACGTAGGTGGAGGGGACGGAACCCTCCTGGCCGGTGTATTGGACGCGCATCCACACCTCACCGGCGTCGTCTTCGACACGACGCACGGCCTGGATGAAGCACCCAAGACGCTGGAGCGGCACGGGCTGAACGACCGTTGCTCGCTGGTCGCCGGAGACTTCTTCAGTTCCGTCCCCGCGGGCTCGGACCTCTACGTGATGAAGAGCATCCTGCACGACTGGACGGACGACCAGGCAGTCACCATTCTCAGCCACTGCCGCGAGGTACTGCCACCTGGCGGTGCCGTCCTGATCGTGGAGCCCGTGCTCCCCGAAGCCGTCGCCGGCCACCCCGAAGCAAACGCCCTCGACAGCGCGATCACCTACCTGAGCGACCTCAACATGCTCGTCAACCTCGGCGGCAAGGAACGCACCCGCAACGACTTCCAGGACCTGTGCCGGCGCGCGGGCCTGACCCTCACCACCATCACCCCGCTCGCCGACGCCGAGCCCTACTCCATCCTCGAAGCCACGGCCCAATAGGACCCAGCAGCACCGCAGTTCCAACCTTCGCTCGGGCATGCGCGGGCCCGGCCCCGCCCCAATGGCGCAGGCCGGGCCGGACCGGGCCGGACCGGCCCCACGTCACCTGCCGGCCCGTCAGCTCGACGAGTCGGCGAACATGCCAGGCTCGTACGAACCTCCCTGCGTGCGGGTGATCACGCCGAGCCGGTTGGCGGCGTTGATCATGGCCACCAGGGAGACCAGCGCGGCGATCTGGTCGTCGTCGTAGTCACCGCGCGCGGGCTCACGTCGCAGCACGCCGCCCGCGCGGGGCCGTGTCTCCGGCCGAGGCGCAGAACGCGTTCGACGCCTTCCGGCGGGCCGTCGATTCGGGCGATCTGCAACGGCTGCTCGATGTTCTCGCGCCGGACGTAGTCCTGCTGGGCGACGGCGGCGGAGTCGTGCAGGCCGTGTCGGCGCCCGTCGTGGGGGCTGCCGAGGTGGCCCCCCTGGTTGCCGGGTTGGGGCGATTCGGCGCCGCGGCGACGCTGGAATCGGCGCACATCAACGGCCATCCGGCACTGATCCTCCGGCTGGACGGCCGCATCAACACGGTCTTGGCCGTCCGCATCGACGACGGCCTCATCAGCGGCCTCTACGCCGTACGCACCCCCGAAAAGCTGTCACGCGTGGAGCAGGAGACCGCGGTGAGCCGCTGATCCCGGCCGTCCGGCTCCGAGGGCACCCAGGCGGCGGGGGCAGCGCTGTCCCCGCCGCTGACGGGACTCATACACACCAACCCCCCGCTGCCGACGTGCCGCAGGCACTGTGCGCCGCCGCCACGGCATACGCCGCCCGGCCCACGTCCCGATCGCCCTGCGTGACCCCCGCGCCGAGGCGTGAACGCCCCTGTGTGCGAAAAGAGTTTGCGGGCCGGGCCGCCCTTGGATAGATGTTGCGGCTGGCCCCCGGCCACGAGGGCTGAGGGGATGACAGCGAGAGGAGGGATGAGCAGATGATCCCCATGATCACCGCGCTTGTGTCCTCCCGGGGCGCGGACCGCGTCTGACCCCGGAGCGGACAGGCGCCTTGACCGGAGTGTGCCTTGACCGTGGAACTGAACGACCTGACCATGCGTCCGATCACCGGACGCGAGGAACTCGACCTCGTCTCTCAACTGCCCTACGTCCTCGACCCGGAACTGGCCGACGACCTTGCCGCCGGCCGTCGACGTCCCGAATGGATGTGGGTCGCCCAGCACGGTGACCGCCTGCTGGCCAGGGCCGCCTGGTGGAGTCGGCCCGGCGGGGACGCACCACTGATCCTGGATGTCCTCGACATCGACGACAGGGCCCCGAATCCCGCTCGCCTGGACATCGGGGTGCGGCTTCTGCGGACGGCCATGGCCGCTGTCCTCCCGGACCCTTCCCGTCCCCCGGAGTACAGCCGTTCATCCCGCCGGACTGGCGTGACAACGCGGCGACCAGGCAGGTCGTCGAAGACCGCATGACGGTACGGGAACGGACCGGTGCCCGGCTCTTCGTTGAGCGCCTGCGCCTGGAATGGAGTCCGACGTCACCGGTTCCCGGACCCGGCAAGCGTCTGCTCTTCCGGCCGGTCCAGGATGCCGGGGAACTCGTGGCCCTGATGGCCCTCGTCCTGGACGGCACGCTGGACGCACACGGCCGTGACGAACTGACGCGGATGAGTCCCCGGGAGGCGGCCACCCAGCACTACGAGGGGGAACTCGCTCGCTACACGAGCCCGCGAGACTGGTGGCGGATCGCCACACTGCCGGATGGAGAACCGGTGGGGTTCGTGGTCCCTGCCCACAACGGCTACAACCCGATCATCGCCTACCTCGCGGTCCTGCCCGCACATCGCGGCAACGGCTACATCGACGACGTCCTCGCCGAAGGAACCCGCATCCTCGCCGAGCAAGACGTTCCCCGTATCCGTGCCGCCACGGACCTCGGCAACGTCCCCATGGCGAACGCCTTCCGGCGGGCCCAGTACGTCAACTTCGGGCGTGAGATCAACATGACCTGGAACTGATCACGCGTACCGCCCGCCCAGCACGGCCCGGCCAGCCCGGCCAACCAGCAAGGAGTACAGGACCGTTGAACGTCGAGCTCCCCCCGTTCTTGCAGGAGACCGCTGCCCAGTTCGGGGCGGGAGCCCCGTACGCCCTGAAGGTCCTGGCCGGCCGGCTGGCCGACGACCCGGACATGGGCACGCCGTCCAATCAGCCCGGCATCCTCACCGTCATCGTCGAGGGCGACTTGTACGAGGACTGCCCCGACCTGGCCGTCGGCTACATCCGCGAGCCGGACTGGATCCAGATCCGGTACGTGAACCTCGCCCCCTCCGCCGAGCCCGTAGTGGCCGTCCAGGAGGAGGACCCAGATCAGGAGCAGGTCCAGCCCGTCGACCCGACTGTCGAGGCCGTCACCGTACGGCAGATCGCCGACGCCTGGCTGCGTATCCTCCGCCGTCTCCGGCTCACCGCCCCCGACTCCTATGCCGCCCTCCGCTCAGGCGCTGAGCTCTCCGCGATCGCCGCCTTGGAGAACGATCTCGGCGTCCGCATACCCACCGAGCTGCGCACCCTGTGGCTTCTGAGCGCAGGCGACGAAGGGGCCGCTGGCTGGGGCGCGGGATGCCTTCCGGGCAACGAGGCGCTGATGACCCTGGACGCCGTCGCCGACGTCTACCGGCGGAGGTCGGACCACCAGGCCGACCACGACACCCGCAACGCCGGCCGGCCCGAGGAGGAGCAGATCACCGTGTGGAGAGCGACCTGGATTCCTGTCGTCTCACGCGGTCCCGCTGACAGCACCTCCGGCCTGTACCTGGACACCGCGACCGGCTACCTGGGCCGTTGGTCCCGCTACAACGACGCCCCGGGCGAAGAACTCGACACGCTGGTCACCTACTTGGAAGAGGCCGCCGACATGCTCGAAGCCCCGGCGCTGGCCACGCGGGACAAGCCCGGCCTGATCGGTGGGGCGCTCGTGTGGCGCAGCGCGTTCGGCCACGCGACGGAGGACCGGTGGCGGCGCCTGACCGGCTGACCGGCTCACCGTGCAAGAGTCCTCCAACCACGACGCGTTCGGCCATACTGATCACATGATGGGTGTGCCGCTCTCCGTACTCGAAGTCGCGATGGTCCAGAGCGGTACGGACCCCACGGACACCTTGAGGGACACGACCGAGTTCGCCCGTGGCGTCGAAGGGCTCGGCTACCGACGGCTCTGGTACGCCGAGCATCACCACTCCCCCGCCATCGGCGCTTTCCCACCGGTGGTGCTGGTCGCTCATGCCGCCGCGTCGACGTCCTCGATCCGGCTGGGCTCCGGCGGGGTCCTCGCCCCCAACCACGCTCCGATCATGCTGGCCGAACAGTTCGGCACACTCGCCGCGTTGCACCCCGATCGCGTCGATCTCGGGATCGGCCGTGGCCCGGGGACCGTGCACGAGGCGACAGCCCTGGCGCTGCGGCGTGGGGCGGGGCCGGCGACGGACGAGGAGTACCGCGACGACGTGGCCGCGACCCTGCGCTTCCTGGTGGACGAGGTCGCGCTCGGCTCGCTGCCCGAGCCATGGCTGCTGGCGTCCAGCACCGCCGGTGCCGCTCTCGCCGCGCAGCTCGGTCTGCCGATGGCCTTCGCCCACCACTTCCGCCCCGAGAACACCATTGCTGCGATCGAGTACTACCGCGCGCAGTTCGTGCCGTCCCGCTGGTGCCCGAGCCCGCGTGTGCTGCTGTGCGTGGAGGCGGTGTGCGCCCCGACGCGCGAAGAGGCCGAATGGCTCGTCGGGCCGATGAACGTCGTCAAGGTCGGACTTCTCCAAGGGCGAAGCGACATCGCCTTTCCCACCCCCGCCGAGGCGGCCGTGCATCCCTTCACCGACCAGGAGCGGCAGGCTCTCGCGGCGTTCCACGCGCACCAGGCGTACGGCGACCCCGAGACCGTCGTACGCCGTCTCACGGAGCTGACCGACGCGACCGGCGCGCAGGAGTTGATGCTCGTGTCACCGGTGTACGCCCTGAAGGACCGCCTCCGGTCCTTCGAGCTCATCGCCGCGTCGTCACCCGCGCTGGGCGACGAGCCGGTTGCCACCGCATAGGCAGGGCGTCCTGGCCGCCACTCACCGCGTCGGCGGCCACCACTCGAACAGCAGCAGCGTCGCGTCGTCCCGAAGGCTCCCGGGCTGTGCGTCCAGGATCGAGTGGATCAGTCGCCGTAGGGTCTCCGGTGCCAGTTCGCCCGCGGCGGTGGCCCGGATGATGTAGTCGGTGAAGTGCTCCAGACCGAACATGCCGCCGTCCCGGGTACGGGACTCGGTGACGCCGTCGGTGTAGAGCAGCACCCGGTCGCCGGGCTGGAGGGCGATCTCATGGGTCTGCCGGGTGCGCTGGGCGAGCAGGGACGGCAGCCCCATCGGCGGTTCGGGCTCCCTCTCCATGGCGTCGACCAGCAACCGCTGGTCCCGGATGAGCAGCGGCGCGGGGTGTCCGCAGTTGGTCCAGCGCAGCGCGCCGCTCGCCAGGTCGAGCTGGGCGAGGACGCCGGTGCAGAACTGGTCGGGGAGCCATCGCGCCAGGGCGTCGTCCACGCTCTGCACCAGTTCCGGCAGCTCGGCCCCGGTGCGCCGGGCGTTGCGGCAGGCGGCGAGTGACACCGCGGTGGTCAGGCCCGAGGCCAGGTTGTGGCCCATGGCGTCGAGGACGGCGGCGTGCAGGGTGGTCTCGGTGAGGGAGTGGTCGAAGGCATCGCCGCCGAGTTCGTAGGCGGGCTCCAGTACGGCCGTGGACACGACGTGCGCCGTGCCGATCGTGCGGGGCGGCAGGAAGGCGCGCAGCATCTCGGCGGGCAGCTGCATCGGTTCGCTGCGGGTCCGTCGTACGAAGGAGTCCTTGTAGGCCCGCTTGGACGTGATCATCATGGCGAGGAGAGCGGCGAGGGTACGGCTGCGGCGCAGCGAGAGCGGTGTCAGGGCCGGCGAGTGCACCGCGAGTACGCCGAGCCGCTCCGCGCCGTCCAGGAGGGGGAGCCAGGCCGTCATGCCGCCGGCCTCGGACTCCTCCACGCGCAGGGACTGGGTGCGGTACGTCCAGCCGGCGAGCGAGTCGTCGACCGGAAGAGGGGCGCCCGCGTCGGTCAGCGGGACCAGCCGGCGCTGCTGGAGGTCGGCGAGGTAGATCACCGCGTGTTGCAGCCCCAGGGCCTTGGAGCAGCGGGCCACCGCGGTGGACAGGTCCAGCGCCGCGTTCTCCGGGTCGGCGAGGAACTCCTCCAGCAGACCGTCGCCGGGCTCGGCCGTCACCACCTCGTCTCCTCTCGTCGCGACCGTGGGACGCGGATCGGGCGCGTCGTTCAGCAGTCTCACATCGCGGCCCGCGGCGTGCCCGGCGACGGGGGCGGGCCGGGGCGGCAGCGGGCCCCGGCGACACCGCCGTATGGATGAGGGGGCGCCTGATGATGCCGAGGTCGGTCGGTCAGTCCTCCTGGACCACGGAGAGCACGTTTCCGGCGGGGTCGGTGAACCAGGCGATTGCCGCGGGGCCGCCCTGGCCGACTCGAACGATGCCCTTCTCGTCGTGGTCGAAGCCGGAGTAGCGCTCAAGGGTCACGCCGCGCCGCTCCAGTTCGGCGACGGCGGCCTCGATGTCGTCCACGGGGAAGTTGAGAATCGTGAACGTCGCGGGGGTGTGCGTGTCCTTGGGATAGACGAAGACGTGCGCGCCACCGCCGAGCTTGACGGTCAGCATCCGCATCTCGCCCTGTCCCGTCTCCTCCACCTGGAGGCCGAGGGTCTCACCGTAGAAGCGGCGGGCCACGTCGAGATCGTCGACCGAGAAGCCGCTGTACGCGTGCGATTGTCCGAGCATGCCGTGTGTCTCCTTCGTGGGTGATCCGTCCTGACCTCTCAGGGCACATCACGCGTGCCGCGCCCGGCGGCGCGGCGCGCTGGCAGCCGTCCGGATGGTCGTGCGTCCTTCAGCCGGGCGGCCCAACTCCCCTACCGGGTTTGCGGATCGGCGACGCACACAACATCGGAGTTGGCCTATACCAAAGTCTTGACAGTGGTTTCCGTCACTTCTTAAATCATGCATTGAAATAAGCGCCACCCCGCACCCCCTTCACCCCCCACTCATGCCGCTTCGTCGGCGCAGGAGAAGACATGCCCCCTACCTCGCGACCATCCGTCAGAGGCCGCGGTCCATTGACTGCGGTCTTCGTCGCAGCCGCCACGGCCGCCTCGCTCCTCAGCGCCGTCCAGCCCACCCAGGCCGTTCCGGAACGCGCTGCCGACGCGGCCCCTTCCGCCGCCGCCCTCCCCACCAGCTGGTCCACGGTGGTGAACAGCGGCAGCGGCAAGTGCCTGGACGCACGAGCGGCCGCCACCGTCAACGGCACGGCGGTGCAGCAGTACGCCTGCAACAACAGCACGGCGCAGCAGTGGAGCTTCACATCGACCAGCGACGGCTACGTGCGGATCAACAACCGCAACGACGCCCAGCAGGTGGTGGACGTCAGCGATGTGTCCACGGCCGACAACGCGGCCGTGCATCTGTGGACGTACGGCGGGGGCAACAACCAGCAGTGGCAGGCCGTCGACGAGGGCGGCGGCGCCTACCACTTCGTCAACCGGAACAGCGGCAAGTGCCTTGACGTACCGTCCGCCTCGACGGCCGACAGCGTCCAGCTGGTGCAGTACACCTGCAACGGTTCGGCCGCCCAGCGCTTCCAGGTCGCGCCTGTGAGCACCGCCCCGGGCGATGTCGACCTCGGCCCCAACGTGGCCGTCTTCGATCCGTCGATGCCGTCGTCCACGATCCAGAGCCGGCTGGACTCGATATTCCGCCAGCAGGAGACGAACCAGTTCGGTTCCCAGCGCTACGCGGTGATGTTCAAGCCGGGCACGTACAGCAATGACGTGAACGTCGGCTTCTACACCCAGGTCCTGGGCCTGGGCGAGTCACCCGACTCGGTCACGATCAACGGCGCCGTGCACGTGGAGGCGGACTGGTTCCCGCCGCAGAACGCGACCCAGAACTTCTGGCGGGGCGCGGAGAACCTCTCGGTGAACCCCACGGGCGGCACCGACCGCTGGGCCGTCTCCCAGGCGTCCGGGTACCGGCGCATGCACGTCCGCGGCAACCTCGAACTCAGCGACGGCGGCTGGTCCAGCGGCGGCTTCATGGCCGACACGAAGATCGACGGACAGGTCCGCTCCGGCACGCAGCAGCAGTGGCTGACCCGCAACTCCCAGCTCGGCAGCTGGACCGGCTCCAACTGGAACATGGTCTTCGTCGGCAGCCAGGGCGTACCGGGCAACACGTTCCCCAACCCGCCGTACACCACGGTCAACCAGACCCCGACCGTGCGGGAGAAGCCCTTCCTGTACGTCGACAACGCGGGCGCCTACCGGGTGTTCGTGCCCTCCCTGCGGACCAACTCCTCGGCCACGACCTGGGCGAACGGGGCCGCGGCGGGCAGCTCGCTCGGCATCGACCAGTTCTTCGTCGTCAAGCCGGGTGCGACCGCCGCACAGATCAATGCCGCTCTCGCAGAGGGCAAGAACCTGCTGGTCACCCCCGGTGTCTACCACCTCGACCAGACCCTGCGGGTCACCCGCCCCGACACCGTGGTCCTCGGGCTCGGTCTGGCCACGTTCATCCCGGACAACGGCATCACGGCCATGACGGTCGCCGACGTCGACGGCGTGAAGATCGCGGGCGTCCTCTTCGACGCCGGTACGACCAACTCCCAGACCTTGGTGGAGATCGGCCCGTCCGGCGCCGCCGCCAACCACGCGGCGAACCCCACCTCCCTGCATGACGTGTACTTCCGCGTCGGCGGTGCCGCCGTGGGCAAGGCGACCACCAGCCTTGTCGTCAACAGCGACAACGTCATCGGCGACCACATGTGGATCTGGCGCGGCGACCACGGCAGCGGCATCGGCTGGAACAGCAACACCGGCGACACCGGCCTCATCGTCAACGGCGACAACGTCACCATGTACGGCCTGTTCGTCGAGCACTACCAGAAGCACCAGACCATCTGGAACGGCAACGGCGGGCGGACGTACTTCTACCAGAACGAAATGCCCTACGACCCGCCCAACCAGGCAGCCTGGATGAACGGTTCCACGCAGGGCTACGCCGCCTACAAGGTCGCGAACTCCGTGACCAGCCACCAGGCGTACGGGCTGGGCAGTTACTGCTTCTTCAACGTCAACCCGTCTGTCACCGCGGAGCGCGCCTTCGAGGTCCCCAACACACCGGGCGTCCGCTTCCAGAACATGGTGACCGTCTCGCTCGGCGGCACCGGGACCATCCGGCACGTCATCAACGACCGGGGCGGCCCGTCCAACTCGTCCACCAACGTGGCCAACCTGGTGAGCTACCCGTGAGGCGGCTGGCAGCACGACTGCTGGCGGGGCTGGCCCTGGTGCTGGGGCTGACAGCAGCCCCGGCGCCCGCCGGGCTCCACGCCTCCGCCGCGCCCCAGGCGCCCGCCTTCAAGGTCATCGCCTTCTACAACGGCACCTGGGACGCCGCGCACATCGACTTCGTCAAGGAAGCCAACGAGTGGTTCCCGCGCACCGCCGCCCAGAACAACTTCACGTACCGGGCGACGACCGACTGGAACCTGCTCGCCAACGGCGGGGTGAACGACTACCAGGTCGTCCTCTTCCTCGACGACGCGCCGGACACCGCGGCCCAGCGGGCCGGCTTCGAGCGGTACGTGCGGGCGGGCGGCGGCTGGATGGGCTTCCATGTCTCGGCGTTCACGACCGACGCCGGATCGTGGCCCTGGTACTACAACACCTTCCTCGGCAGCGGGAACTTCAGGTCGAACACCTGGGGCCCCACGACGGCGAACCTGCGCACCGAGGACCGTACGCACCCCTCGACCACCGCGCTGCCGGCGACGTTCACCTCGGCTGTGAGCGAGTGGTACAGCTGGTCCAACGACCTGCGCACCAAGCCGAACATCAAGATCCTGGCATCGGTCGACCCGTCGAGCTTCCCCCTGGGCACCGACCCCAACCAGTCCTGGTACAGCGGCTACTACCCGATCCTGTGGACCAACACGCAGTACCGGATGCTGTACGCGAACTTCGGCCACAACGCCATGGACTACGCCACCAACACCCGCCTGTCCTCCACGTTCGCAAGCCCCACCCAGAACCGCTTCCTCATCGACGGCCTGAAGTGGCTCGCCCGCGCGGCTGAGTAGCTGTCACCCTGCCCGCGCCCTCTGCCGGCGCCAGACGCACGAGGAACGGCTGTGCCCCGAACAGGCGCAGCCGTTCCACGTGTACGGGCGTGAAGTGGTGGCGGATGGCGGCGGTGAGGTCGTCGGGGCCGGGCAGGAGGAGTACGGCCGTGCCGTCGGGGGCCAGGACGCGGCGCAGTTCCGTCCACCAGCGGGAAGGGGCACTCGCGAGCAGGCCGCGGGCCTGGACCTGTGCGCCCCAGGGCGGATTGCACAGCACGCGGTCGACCGAGTGGTCGGGAAGGGGGAGGCGGCCGGCGTCGGAACGGCGGATGGCGACGGGCAGCTCGCCTGCGTTGGCGCGGGCCGCGGCGACCGCGTCCGCGGAGAGGTCGAAGCCGTGGCAGCGGGCGTCGGGGTGGGCGAGTGCCGCCTCGATGAGCAGCGTGCCGGCGCCGCAGCACGGGTCGAGGACGACGTGGCCGGGGCGGATGTCGGCCAGCCGGGCCATGGCTGCGGCCAGCGGCGGGTGCAGGGTGCCGGGGATGGTGCGCTGCTTGTAGGCGCGGCGGTGCAGCGGACGGTCGTCGAGCCGCAACATGAGCGTGGCCCGCGATCCGTCCAAGGTCAGTCGCCAGCCCCGGCAGCCGGGCGGGGGCGGGGTTCCTGCCCGCCGCGAGTGGTACGGGACGCGCAGGTGCCGCGCCAGGGCCTGTCCCACCACGTCCTCGGCGTCGTACCGGGTGAAGGTCCGCCGGCCGAGGAAGGAGGCCGAGACGTCTATGCCGGTGATGTCCGCGGCGGGCGTCGTCGCACTGTGGCGACGGAGGGACAGGAGGTGGTCGATCGCGGTCGGATCGGCAAGCTCGGCGAGGTCGTGCAGGGCCTGTCGCGTCGTTCCGATGTCGGGGCGCCGGGCGGCGAGCAGGAACAGGTCGTCAGCGGTGCGCAGGGCCGGCACGGACCGGTGCGTACGGAAATGGACTTCGCGGTGGCGCAGTTCGGTGACGGCGCCGAGCCCGGACCCGAGAACCTCGGCGGCGACCACGGCCTCCAGGCCGCGGAGGCAGCGCGCCACGAGGGGCGTGTGCATGGTGTTGTTTCTTCTTCCACGTCAGCACTCGGGACAGCGCTCCGCTGCCCCGCGTCGTCGGCGACGGGGGATCCTCGCTTCGCCGACGGTGCCTAGCGGAGGTGGAAGAAGTACGTCATGGGCGCAGTCTAGCGGTGGGGTGCGGGCCCGGAGGTGGCGGCCAAGACCCGGGCTCCATTGATATGGACCAAATGTCCCTTACTGTGACGGGTGATCCAGAGCCTCCGCGGACGGGATGGAGTTGGGGCCGTGGCGTTCGCGGAGCAGTCTGCGCCGGGGGTCGGGCGTCGGTCCTGGGCACCGTTGTTGGCGGTCTGCGCCGGATACTTCATGGTGATCCTGGATGTGACGGTGCTCAATGTCGCCGTGCCGGTGATCGGCCGGGAACTGTCGGCCTCGCTGACCGGCATCCAGTGGATCACCGACGGGTACACCCTGGTCTTCGCCGGCTTCCTGCTGACCGGTGGGGCGCTGGGCGACCGGCTGGGCAATCGTCGGGTCTTCTGCTCGGGCGTGGCGGTGTTCACGGTGTCGTCGGCCGCGTGCGCGCTCGCGCCGAGCACCGCCTTCCTCGTGGCGGCCCGGCTGGTGGAGGGGTTGGGCGCGGCGCTGATCGTGCCCGGTTCGCTGGCGCTGCTCCAGCAGGCCTACCCGGAGCCGGCCGCACGGTCACGGGCCTTCGGGCTGTGGGGGTCGATGGCGGGCATCGCGGCCTCTGCCGGACCGCTGCTGGGCGGGCTGCTCGTCTCCACGGTGGGCTGGCGCTGGGTGTTCCTCATCAACCTGCCCGTCGGCGTGGCCTGTCTGGCCCTGACGCTGCGTCACATCGCGCGCTCGCCCCGGCGTGCCGACCGGGCCCTGGACTGGCCGGCGCAGGTCGCGGTCGTGGCCGCGGTGGCGCTGCTGACCGCGTCACTCAACGAGGCCGGACGGCGCGGCTGGTCCGACCCTGCGGTGCTCGCGGGGGTGGGCCTGGCCTTGCTGGCCGCCGCGGCCTTCGTGGTCCGCGAGCGGCTGGCCCGCACCCCCGCCCTGCCGCTGAACCTGCTGCGCTCTCGCACCATGAGCGGCGGAGCCGCCATCGGCCTGCTGTTCAACTTCGGCTTCTACGGCATGGTGTTCACGGCCAGCCTGTACTTCCAGCATCAGCGCGGCTTCAGCGCGCTCGGCACCGGGCTGGCACTGTTTCCTGCGGTGGCGATGACCATGTTCGCGTCCGTCCTGTCCGGGCGGCTGACCCGCCGCACGGGCGATCGTCCGCTGGTGGTCTCCGGCATGCTCCTGGCCGCCGCGGGGCTGGCCGGCTGGGCCGCGGCGGGAGCCGATCCCGCATACGCGCTGCTGGTGGCGCCGATGATGGCCGCCGGATTCGGCACCTCGTTCGCCCTCACCGGCTCGACCGCCACCGTGATGGGCGCGGCACCCCCCGCGTACTCGGGGACCGCCTCCGCCCTGTTCAACACCACCCGCCAGGTCGGCAGCGCCACCGGAGTGGCCCTCGGCGGCAGCCTGCTCGCGACGGCCACCGACTACACCACCGGGCTGCGCACCAGCATGGCCATCGGCGCACTCGCCTACCTCACAGCCGCGGGCCTCGCGTGGCTGTGCGTGCCGGGGAAGTCCGGGAGGGCGTAGGGGCCTTGGGGCTGCCGGGCGAGCAGGGGGCGAGGCCGGCGGGGAGCCGCCCGCGAGGTGTCACCCTCAGTAAGGGTCGCATGCACGGTGTGACGACTCGCGGACGTGATGCTCACCGGCACCGACGTCCTCCGCCGATGACCTCACCTCACCTCCGCCCCAGGGGGACCGGCCCCCAAAACCCGTCCCGACATTCAGCGCCCCCCACGTGGAATGCTGGGTGCACAGCCTCACCGAGGCGGACCGAGAGGTGGCGGGTGCGATGGACTGGGCTCGGTTCGCGCAGGACCTGGCTTCGATGGCGCGGGAAATGCTCGCCCAGGAGTCGGTCGACGCCACCCTGGAACGGATCACCAAGTCGGCCACCGAGCTGGTGGAGGGCTGCGAAGCGGCCGGCATCCTCGTGCTGCACGGCAAGAAGGTCCAGACGCTGGCACCCACGGAGGACCTGGTCGTCCGCAGTGACCAGCTGCAGGAGCGGCTGCGCGAGGGGCCCTGCTTCGACGCCGCTCGCACCAGGGACGGCGAGCGGGTTTTCCGTATCCCGGACTTCGCCAGTGACCAGCCGAAGTGGCCCTCCTTCGGCCCCCAGGCCCACGAACTCGGGTTGGGCAGCATGATGGGCTTCCTGCTGTACACCGAGGACGAGGATCTCGGTGCACTGAACGTCTACTCCCGCAAGCGAGGCGCGTTCACCGAGGCCAGCGAGCTGGCCGGCTGGCTGCTGGCCTCGCACGCCGCGGTCGCGTTCTCCAGTGCCCGCGCGCACGCCCAGATGGAGAACGCCGTCGCCACCCGCCACATGATCGGCGAGGCCATGGGCATCCTCATGGGCAGCCACAACCTCACAGAGGAACAGGCGTTCGACGTACTGCGTCGGTACTCGCAGAAGAACAACATCAAACTCCGCGAGGTCGCCGCAATGATCTGCGAGCGGGGCGGTCTGTCCTGAACTCGCGGTCGGCTCCCCCGGCTCGAGGTCTGAACCAGAGGAGCCTGGTCAGGCCAGCCCCCAAGGGGAACGCCGCTAAGCCCGGCCTCAACGCCAAGTGCCCATCTCCGCGTCTTTCACGCACGCGCCGGACCGCAGGATTGCCGGGATCGCCGGACGCAGCGGAGCCGCGCGAATGAAAGCCATCACTCCAACGGGGGTTTCCGGTGCGGAATGGCCGTGACCTGGGCGCCCGCTCCTTGAGGATCTTGATCGTCAGCTGCTGTGACTGACCCTGACGAGGAGCGGAAGAAATGTCCCATCGCCGTGTCCGGCCTGCGCCGCGTTCCCGCCTGATCACCTGGTGGGCAACCGCCGGCGCGGTCACAGCTCTGGCACTCGGCCTGCCCGGCACATCGGTCGCGGCCGACCGTCCGACCCCGCCAGAGGGAGGGATCACCGCGGCCCCCGCCGCCTTCGTCCGAGGAACCCTCCAGCCGGAAGCCGCGCCGCCCGGGGCGAACAACTGGAAGTGCCGGCCGACGGCCGCCCACCCCCGCCCGGTCGTCCTGCTGCACGCGACCCTCACGAACGCCCACACGAACTGGAGCATGCTGTCGCCCCAGCTGAAGAGGGCCGGGTACTGCGTCTTCGCACCCAACTACGGCGGGGCTCCGGGAGTTCCCTTCAAGGGCACCCGGCACATCCCTGACTCCGCCCGCGAGCTCGCCCGTTACGTCGACCGAGTCCTCAAGGCCACCGGTTCCCGCCAGGTCGACCTGGTGGGGCACTCCCAGGGCGGAGGTCTGCTGCCCCGCTGGTACCTGCGGTTCGAGGGCGGCACGAACCCCGCGCGTCCGTCGCACAACAAGGTGCGCCGGCTCATCGGGCTGGCCCCGTCCAACCACGGCACGACCCTGTCCGGTCTGGGTACCCTCACCACCACGCTCGGCCTCAACCCGACGGTGTCGGCTCTGGCAGGGCAGGCGTTCTCGGACCAGATGGTGGGGTCCCGGGTGAACACCACGCTCGACCGGGACGGCGACACACAACGAGGCGTCGCGTACACCGTCATCGCCACCCGGTACGACGAGGCCGTCACGCCGTACCACAACCAGTTCCTGACGGCGGGGCCGGGCGCGGCCGTACGCAACATCACTCTCCAGGACGTCTGCCCCCAGGACCACTCCGAGCACCTGTCGATCGCCTACGACTCGAACGCCGCCCAGCTCGTCCTGAACGCCCTCGACCCCGCACATGCCCAACGCGTGCATTGCCGCTTTTCGGCACCCCTGCTGGGCGGTTGAGGCACGTTCTGAAGCCGTCCGGCCCGGTCAGTTCGACCTGGCCGCGTCGATTGTGCAGAATCAGGGCCATGAGCGAGAACGTGTTCTTCAGTATTTCTGCTAATGGCGAGAACCTCGGCCGCATCGTCTTCCGGCTGTACGACGATGTCGTGCCCAAGACCGCGCGCAACTTCCGTGAGCTGGCGACCGGCCAGAACGGTTACGGCTACAAGGGTTCGCCCTTCCACCGGGTCATCCCGGAGTTCATGCTGCAGGGCGGTGACTTCACCGCGGGCAACGGCACCGGCGGCAAGAGCATCTACGGTGAGACGTTCGCCGACGAGAACTTCCAGCTGAAGCACGACAGGCCGTTCCTGCTCAGCATGGCCAACGCGGGTCCGGGCACCAACGGCTCGCAGTTCTTCGTCACCACCGTGGTGACGCCGTGGCTGGACGGCAAGCACGTCGTCTTCGGCGAGGTCATCGAGGGCGAGGACGTCGTCAAGGCGGTCGAGGCCCTGGGCAGCCGCTCGGGCGCGACGGCCAAGAAGATCGTCGTCGAGGACTGCGGCATCGTCGCCTGACGCAGCCTCAGCCGCACATCAGTGCCATCAGGTCCATCAGGTCCGCATCATGCGGGCCCGGTGGACCTGATGTCTTTTCCCGCGGTCAGTGCGATTCGCGGCTGACGTCCGAGCCGCTGGAGCCCACGAGGAAGTCGAGATCGGCGCCGCTGTCGGCCTGGAGGACGTGGTCGACGTAGAGGCGTTCCCAGCCGCGCCGGGGGTTGGCGTAGGCCTTGGCGGATGCCTCGCTCGGGGTTCTGCGGGCGAGTTCGTCGTCGGGTACGTCGATGTCGATACGGCGGGCTTCGACGTCCAGGGTGACGAAGTCCCCGGTGCGCACGAGGGCGAGAGGGCCGCCGGCAGCGGCCTCGGGGGCCACGTGCAGGACGACCGTGCCGTATGCGGTGCCGCTCATCCGGCCGTCGCAGACGCGGACCATGTCACGGACGCCCTGTGCGAGAAGTTTCTTCGGCAGGGGCATGTTCGAGACCTCGGGCATGCCCGGGTAACCCTTGGGACCGCAGCCGCGCAGGACGAGGACGGAGTCGGCGTCCACGTCGAGTCCGGGGTCGTCGATGCGGGCGTGGAAGTCCTCGATGGAGTCGAAGACGACGGCCCGGCCCCGGTGGCGCAGCAGGTGTGGGGAGGCTGCGGCTGGTTTGACGAGGGCGCCGTCGGGTGCGAGGTTGCCGCGCAGGACGGCGATGCCGCCCTCGGCGACGAGTGGTTCGGCGCGAGTGCGGATGACCTCGCTGTCCCAGATCGGGGCATCGTCGAGGGCGGCGGCCAACGGCTCACCGGTGACCGTCAGGGCGTCGGGGTCGAGCAGGTCGCGGACCTCGCGCAGGACCGCGAGGAGCCCTCCGGCACGGTGGAAGTCCTCCATGAGGAAGCGGCCGGCCGGCTGGAGGTCCACCAGGACCGGTACGTGCGAGCCGATGCGGTCGAAGTCGTCGAGGGAGAGGCTGATGCCCAGACGGCCGGCGATGGCCAGGAGGTGGACGACGGCGTTGGTCGAGCCGCCGATGGCGGCCAGCGCGACGATCGCGTTGTGGAAGGACGCCTTGGTGAGGAAGGTGCCCGGCCGGCGGTCTGCGCCCACCATGTCGACCACGAGTCGGCCGGTGTGCTGCGCGGCCTCCAGCAGACGGCTGTCGGGGGCGGGGGTCCCTGCCACGCCGGGGACGACTGTGCCGAGGGCCTCGGCCACCAGGGCCATGGTGGAGGCGGTGCCCATGGTGTTGCAGTGGCCGCGGCTGCGGATCATCGCCGACTCGGAGCGGGTGAACTGCTCCTGCGACAGCGTGCCCGCGCGGACCTCCTCCGACAGCCGCCACACATCGGTGCCGCAGCCCAGCGGCGTACCACGGAACGTCCCGGTCAGCATCGGACCGCCGGGCACGACGACGGCGGGCAGGTCCACCGACGCGGCGGCCATGATCAGCGACGGGATGGTCTTGTCGCAGCCGCCCAGCAGGACGACTCCGTCGATGGGGTTGGCCCGCAGCATCTCCTCCGTGGCCATGGCGGCCATGTTGCGCCAGAGCATGGCGGTCGGCCGCACGTTCGTCTCGCCCAGGGACACCACGGGCAGGTCCAGCGGGATGCCGCCCGCCTCGTACACGCCGTCGCGCACGGACGACGCGACCTCGTCGAGATGGGCGTTGCAAGGGGCCAGGTCCGAGGCCGAGTTGGCGATGGCGATCTGCGGCCGACCGGTGAACGCGTCGCCGGGCACGCCTCTGCGCATCCACGCGCGGTGGATGTAGACGTTGCGGTCCTGTCCCGCGTACCACTGTGCGCTGCGCAGCCTCACCATGGGACCTCTTCCGGCAGTCGGTACGGAGGTCTACAGTCTGGAACGCCATGGAGCATACGCAGACGTACGACGGCTCGACAGACCCCGTCGGAGACGGCCCGACCGCCCTCGGCTCATGCGCGCGTTCGTCCTGACCGAGCCCGGCGCGTACGAGGTCCAGGACCTCCCGGCGCCGGCGGCCGCACCGGGTGAAGTCGTCGTCGACGTCGAGCGGGTCGGCGTGTGCGGCACCGACATGGAGTTCTTCACCGGCGCCATGGCGTACCTCCACCAAGGGCACTCCTCCTACCCGATGCGGCCTGGGCACGAGTGGGCCGGGCGGGTCGCGGCGGTCGGCGAGGGCGTCGACCCGGCCTGGACCGGGCGTCGCGTCATGGGCGACACGATGCTGGGCTGCAGCAGCTGCCGACGCTGTCTCCGGGGGCATCAGCACGTGTGCGAGAAGCGCCAGGAGGTCGGCATCCGGGGCGCGCGGGCCGGGGCGCTGGCGGAGCAACTCGCCGTACCGGCGTCCTCGTTGCGCGCGCTGCCCGACTCGGTCGACGCGGTACTGGGCGCGCTCGTCGAGCCGGGCGGCAATGCCCTGCGCGCGGCACAGGCCGCGGCGGCCCGCGCCGGGGACCGTGCTCTCGTCGTGGGGCCCGGGACCATCGGTCTCCTGGTCGCGATGTTCCTTCGGGCGGCGGGCGCGGAGGTCCACCTACTGGATCGCCCCGGCCGCTCCCCCGCGTTCGCCCACGCCCTGGGCTTCGAACACGTATGGGACGAGGGGTCCCTGCCGGACCTGCCCTTCGACGCGGTCGTCGATGCCACGAACGCGGCCCATCTGCCGCGGAAAGCACTGGAGTTGGTCGAACCGGCCGGCCGGGTCGTGTACATCGGGCTGGCCGGTGAGCCGAGCAGGATCGACACTC
Organism: Streptomyces sp. NBC_00299; assembly: GCF_036173045.1. Classification (GTDB taxonomy): domain Bacteria; phylum Actinomycetota; class Actinomycetes; order Streptomycetales; family Streptomycetaceae; genus Streptomyces; species Streptomyces machairae. The sequence goes on along the minus strand of NZ_CP108039.1, from coordinate 9,213,442 downwards.
GCGCGCTCGTGCTCAAGGACGTGACGGCGGTGGGCATCCTGTCGGCCTCGCCCGGCCTGGACGCCGCCATCCGCGCCTACGCGTCCGGAGCGGTCGACCCCAGGCCCCTCGTCGCAGCGACCGTCACTCTCGGCGAGGTCGGCCCGGTTCTCGCGGGTGAGCGACCGGAGGGTGCCGGGCCCGGCCCGAAGATCCATGTGGACCCGGCCCGGACGGTGCCGGCGCGGCCGCGTCAGGCAGCTCGGACCGGCCGTAGCCGATAGGCGTCCCCGTGTGTGATCACGCGGCCCGCGGTGGGCGGCGGGAAATGCGTGCCCAGCACGAGGGTGTCCGTACCGGCCAGGGAGCCGATCAGCTTGCGGCGCGATTCCTCGGACTGCTGCGGGTCGATGTCGACGCAGGAGCCGATGGCGGGGTGGGCGAACTGGACGGGGTGATGGAGGGCGTCGCCGGTGATCAGCGCCGATGTGCCGCTGTCGGTCAGCTGCACGGCGACGTGGCCGGGGGTATGGCCTGGGGTGGGGAGCAGCCGCAGTCCGGGGGCGATGTCGGTGCCCTCGGGCCGGACGTCGACGAGGTCGAGCAGCCCTGCCTTCTCGACCGGGATCACGGAGTCCTCGAACATGTGCCGCCGCGGCTCGTCCATGTCGTACCCGGCCCAGAACTCCCGCTCGGTACGGGTGGTGACGTAGCGGGCGTTGGGGAAGGTGGGAATCCACTCGCCGTCGACCTCACGGGTGTTCCAGCCGACATGGTCGGTGTGCAGGTGGGTGAGGAGGACCAGGTCTACGGAGTCCGGGGGGAATCCGGCGGCCGTGAGGTGCTCGAGGTAGCCGGTCCGCAGGTTGTGCCAGGCCGGGTTCGCGCGCGTCTTGCCGTTGCCGATGCCGGTGTCGACGAGCACGCGCAGACCGCCCGCTTCGAAGGCGAAGCTGTGGCTGTCGAGGTGCAGGGTGCCTTGGTGGTCGGCGAAGTCGGGGCGCAGCCAGTCGTGCCGTGAGACCACGTCGGTGGTCGCGTCGGGGAGCAGCCAGGGCCCGGTCGCCGGTGGCAGGAGGACCTCGTCGATGCGGTGAACGGTGAGGTCGCCCACGGTCCAGGAGGGGATGGAGCCCGGGGCGGCGGTGTCGGCCGTTGGGGTGTGAGTGGTCCTGCGCATGAGGCCCCTCCTTCTAAACGCAACATGTTTGCTTTAAGCAAAGCTAGGCTCTACGGTCAATTAAAGCAAACCGTTAGCTTTTACCGGGAGCAGCCTATGTCCGCCGATGAACTCACGCCGCCGGAGGCAGCCCGCTGGGCCGCCCGCGCCGGGCTGTCCCTGGACGAGGCCCGCCACGCCGGGGTGGCGGCCACCGCCCAGCACATCCACTCCGTCGTCTCGGTCCTGCGGGAACTCGACTTCGGTGACACCCCGCCCGCCTCCGGCTTCGATGCGGGCCATCGAGCCGGAGAGGAGAAGCACGATGCGGCCGTCTGAGCTGTCCCTCGTCGCCGCGTCCGACGCGATACGGCAGCGGCGGCTGTCGCCGGTCGAGCTGGTCGACTCCGTCCTCGATCGCGTCACGGAGGTCGAGCCGCAGCTGGGGGCCTACGTCACGGTGGTGGCCGAGCAGGCGCGCCGGTCGGCGATGGCGGCCGAGCGTGAAGCGGCGTCGGGCCGTTTCCGGGGCGCGCTGCACGGGATCCCCATGGGCCTGAAGGACCTGATCGATGTCGCGGGCCTGCCGACCACGGCCAGCTCCCGGGTCCGGGCCGGTCACCGCGCCGACTCCGACAGCACGGTGGCCGCACGCCTGACGGCGGCGGGTGCGGTCCTGGTCGGCAAGACCCATACGCACGAGTTCGCCTACGGGCTGACCACCCCACAGACACGCAACGCCCGGAACCGGGGGCGGGTCGCGGGCGGCTCCAGTGGCGGGTCGGCCGTGGCCGTGGCGGCCGGGACCGCGACTTTCGCCCTGGGCACCGACACCGGCGGGTCGATCCGGGTGCCCGCCGCACTGAACGGCGTCGTCGGCCTGAAGCCGACGTACGGTCTGGTCCCCCGCCACGGCGTGACGCCGCTGTCCTGGTCGCTGGACCACGTCGGCCCCCTGACGCGGACGGTGGCGGACGCGGCCGTGGTCCTGTCCGCTCTCGCCGGACACGACCCCAGCGACCCGGCCTCACTGCCGGTCCCCGCCGAGGACTACGGGCGGGGTGCCTACGGGTCGAGGGCGGTGAGCGCGGACCTTACGGGGGTGCGCGTCGGAGTACCCCGCAACTACTACTTCGACCGCGTCGACCCGCAGGTCGAGACCGCGGTCCGCCGGGCCATCGACCGGCTGGAAACGCTCGGCGCACGGCTCGTCGAGGTCGAGATCCCGATGACGCGCTACATCCAGGCGACGCAGTGGGGCCTGATGGTTCCGGAGGCCACCGCCTATCACGAGCGGACGCTGCGTGCGATGCCCGACCTGTACGGGGCGGACGTACGCATCCTCCTCGAAGCCGGCGAGCTGATGCCCGCCGGGGACTATCTGCGCGCCCAGCGCGCCCGGGCTCTGATGCGGCAGGAGTGGGCACGGCTGCTGGAGCAGGTCGACGTGATCGCCGCCCCGACGGTCCCGACGACCGCGGTACCGGCCGACCAGGAGACGGTCACCTGGTCCGACGGCACGGTGGAGAGCGCCTCCGACGCCTATGTACGTCTCTCGGCCCCCGCCAACATCACGGGCGTACCCTCACTGTCCCTACCCGTCGGCCACGACGGCGCCGGGATGCCGATCGGCATGCAGCTCCTCGGGCGCGGCCTCCGGGAGGCCGTGCTCCTGCGGGTCGGGCACGCGTACGAGCTGAGCGTGGCCGCCGTCGCGCCCCTCGGCACCGGAGCCGCTAAGGCCAAGGATTCGCTTTAGCGGATACAATCCCTGTATGGCTCGCAGACAGATGGTGCGCCCGGGCGGGCGCAGCGCCCGGGTTCAGGAGTCGGTCCACACCGCGGTACGCGAACTCGCCTCGGAGGTGGGGCGGGACGCCCTGACCGTGCCGCTCGTCGCCCAGCGCGCGGGGGTGACGCCGTCGACGATCTACCGCCGCTGGGGCGACCTCCAGGAACTCCTGTCGGACGTCGCCGTCGAGCGCCTGCGCCCGGAGACGGCGCCGGAGGAACACGGTGACCTGCTCTCCGACCTGACGGCCTGGGCCGAGCAGTTCCTGGACGAGATGGCCTCCCCCACGGGCCGCGCCTACATCCGCGACGCCCTGCTCGGCGACCCGGACGGCAGCAACGCCGGTCAGTGCTCGGAGTACGCGGCCGAACAGATCGCTGTCATCCTGGGCCGCGCGGTCGAGCGCGGGGAGGCCGTTCCCGACGTCGAGACGGTGATCGACCGCGTCGTCGCCCCCCTGATGTACCGCATCCTCTTCCGTCCGGACGGGCTGGACGCCTCCTACGCCCGTCACCTGGTGGCGACTTCCGACAGCGCAGGGGCGTGAAGTCCGGCTGCCAACGAGTGAATCCACCCGTGCGGTGAGCGGCAGCCGCAGTGACGACGGGAAGGCCGTCCTTGTCACCGACAAGCGATGGTCAGGGAGCGTCCCGATGCCGAAGTACCTCATCCAGGCGACCTACACGCCCGAGGGCACCAAGGGGCTGCTCAAGGAGGGCGCGAGCGGTCGTCGCGCCGCTGTCGAACAGGTCGTCAGCGGACTCGGCGGCACCGTCGAAGCCATGTACTTCGCCTTCGGTGAGCACGACTTCGTGTGCATCATCGACTTCCCCGATCCCGTCTCCATGGCCGCCGCCAGCCTCGCCGTGAAGGCCAGTGGCGCCCTCCACACCCAGGCCACTCCCCTGCTGACCCTCGAAGAGATCGACGAGGCGGCCCGGCGGCAGGTCGCCTTCAGGGCTCCCGGCAAGTAGGCCGCGGAACGGGTGAAGGTTTACCTGTGTACTCTCCCGCGCTTCGGGTAGGCCCCAACACTGATGGAGCCCAGGCCTGAGTCGACCGAGAGAGAAGTCTTCATGGGCCGCGAGCCGGATCCCGAAAGCGCCCCCGACCTCGTCGGCCGGCAACTCGTCGACGCCGTGGAGAACCTGGTGTCGCTCTGGTTCTCGGCGGTCGAGGAGACCAGTCCGCGGCTTCCGCCGCGCCACATACGTGCCTTGCGGGCCGTTCGCCGTCGACCGGCGCTCAACGTCACCGCCCTGGCCGAGCATCTGCGGGTCGGGCTGCCCACCGCCAGTCGGCTCTGCGACCGGCTCGAGAACGCCGGGCTGCTCCGGAGATGCGTGGATCCAGGCGACCGGCGTGAGGTGCACCTGGAGGTGACGGCGCAGGGGCGGACGTTCCTGGCGGACGTCACCGACCGGCTGTCGCTGCGGCTGTCCACCGCCCTCGACAGGGTTCCACCCGCACAGCGCGCGCCGCTCGAACAGGCGCTGCGTGTCTTCGACGAGGGCGCGTTCCCCGGCGCCCCCAAAACGGCACCGGAACCCGGCGCTGACGCCGGGCCCGAACACTGAACACGCCGCTCAGGCCTCCGCCGCCCGTTGCCGCTGCGCCTCGCCGTGCACGTGGCACAGCAACAGGCATACGTCGTCGTCGTGTTCGGAGTCGTGCAGCAGCGGGTGCAGAAGCCGGTCGGCCGATGCGTCCAGTTCGTCTTCGAGTTCCGCGGGGCCGAAGTCGCCCAGTACCTCGGTGAGTCGCTGGATGCCGGGGTCGATCCCGTGGGCGCGGCGTTCCACGAGCCCGTCGGTGTACAGCGCCAGCGTCGATCCGGGCGGGAGTGGCACGGTGTGGTCGCGGATCTCCTGTTTCAGCGGGATGCCGAGCATCGCACCGGGCTTGGCGTCGAGCGTGTGCACCTGACCGTCGGGGGTCCGCAGTACGGGTGGCGGATGGCCGGCTGCGGCCCAGGTGAGGGTGGGGTCGTCCGGGTGGAAACGCGCGATGACCGCGGTGGCGTACAGGTCCAGGCGCAGGCGGTGCAGGAAGAGGTGCAGTCGCGTCAGCAGTTGGCCGGGGCTGCTGCCGTCGACGGCGTAGGCGCGCAGGGCGGTGCGCAACTGGCTCATCATCACCGCGGCGTGCAGCCCGTGGCCGGTGACGTCGCCTATGACGGTGATGAGGCTGCCGTCGGGCTGGCGGAAGGCGTCGTACCAGTCACCGCCGATGTTGAGGCCCCGGGTGGCCGGGAGGTAACGCGCAGCCAGGGTCAGACCCTCCGTGGTGGGCAGGTCGGTCAGCAGGGCGCGTTGCAGGGTCTCGGCGATGTCGCGGTTGTGCTCGAAGCGCCTGGCGTTCTCCAGGGCGATGCTGGCCCTGCGGGTCAGCTCGATGAGCATGACGGCGTCGTCCGCGTCCCACCGCTCGTCGGGGGGCGACAGGGTGAGCACGCCCTGCGAGGTCCGGCGGGTGAGCAGGGGGATGCACAGGAGGGGCCGGCCGGGGTCGAGGGCTGAGGGCGGCTGGTCGTCGACGCCGGGCAGGCCGCCGGGGTGGTCGGCGGCGTACTGCGGGCGCCCGCGGCGGGCGGCGCGGACGGCGGCGGCCGGATGGGGGCCGCTGCGCAGCGCTTCGTCGACCCCGTCGAACAGCCAGACGTCGACGGTGCGCGCGTATCTCGGCACCAGCAGGGCGGGCAGGAGCCGCACGATGGCCTCGGGGTTGAGGGAGGCCGTCAGTGCGGCGCTGGCATCCGCCAGGAAGGTCAGTCGGCCGCGGGCGTTCTCCGCCTCCTTGCGGGCCTTCTGCTCGGCGTCGAACAGCTCGCGCTGCGCCCGGCCCGCGGCGTCCAGGTCGGCGTGCAGGGCCAGTACGCCCTGGTTGGTCTGGTGGAGTTCCTCGCGGTGGACGGCGACCAGCGCCTCCTGCTCGTCGAGCCGCTCCAGCAGCAGGGCCGCGTCCTCGTCGGCGCCGAACAGGGCCTCGGCGAGCGTCGCCGGATCGTCGGCCGCGTGCTCGCCGCCGGAGACGTCCGCGTCCTCGGCGCAGGGGACGGACGCGCGCCACGGGCGCTGCCGGTCCTCTGGGCGGCGCATCGCCGGGGCCACCTCGACGTTGAAGGCGCCCCCGCCGGTTGACAGGGTCGCTGCCACGCCGACCCGCCAGTCACCGCCCTTGGTGAGGCACTGCTTCAGCTGTGCGGTGAGCGCGGAGACCAGGCGGGTGCGCTCGACGGGGGGCACTCCGCACGCGGCGGCCAGCCGCGCCGTGGCGATGCGGGCCTGCGCGGCGTCGGTGATGCTGCTGACGTACCAGGTACGGGTCATGACGAGCGGTCCGGAGGGCAGGGGCTCAGCACGACGACGGCGGTGTCGTCGCGTACCGGCCGGGCGGCGCTGCTGGCGTCCCGCACGATCGACGCGGCGATCACGGCGGGGTCGAGGGACGTAGGGGCGTAGACGGCCGGGCCGGGACTCCAGCGGCTCGGCAGGCCGTCGCTGTGCAGGACCAGGAGGCAGTCGTCCGTCCAGGTCTCCTGGTGCGCGGGGAGGTGTGCGGGGAAGTGGGCGCCGACGATGCCGGGGTGCGAGACCAGCCCGTGCCAGCTGTCGCGGCGGTGCAGCCGGGCGCCCACGTTGCCCACTCCGGCGAAGTACAGCCGTCCGGCGGTGACGTCGAGCTGCGCGACGGCCGCGGCCGCGCCCCTGGTGTCGCGCAGGGCACCGTGCATCCGCCGCAGCAGCTCGGCCGGCGGCAGGTGGGGCGCGGTGCGCACCGCCTCCACCGCGGCGGTGGACGCACGGGCCGCCAAAGGGCCGTGGCCGAGGCCGTCGGCCAGCATCAACGTCACGTGGTCCGACGTCCGGACGCACGCCCAGGCGTCGCCGGAGAACTCCGCGGCCGCGAGGGGGATGTTGACTCCCCCGGCCCGCACCGGAAGCGGGCCGGCGGGGTCCCGGTTCGGGCGGGGACCGATCCTGGCCATGACGATCGTTCCCCGGCCGGGTGTGCTGTGCAGACCGAAGTCGTCGGCCGTGCGCCGACAGGTGCCGAGACCGGCACCGAGGGAGGCGGCGGTCGAGTAGCCGTCGCGCAACGCCGCGTCGCTGTCGCGCATGCCCGGCCCGTGGTCGACGGCCATGATCTGCACCATGGAGATCCTCTCGTCGCCGTAGGCCGGAACGGACGGACCCACGAGGTCGAGCAGTATCTGCCCGCCACCGGCGTGCTTCAGCAGATTGGTGGCGAGTTCGGTGGCCACGAGCTCGGCGGCGACGACCCTGTCCTCGGCGAGCCCGGCACATCGGGCCGCAGCCCCGGCCGCCACGCGCACGCCGCGTACGCGGGTCGAGTCGTGCACCGGCACCTCCCAGACGCGCGGCATCAGGGCGCCTCACGCGGACGGGGCGGCCCGGCGATCCAGGACGTCACCGTCACGGTGGTGCCGTTGCCACGGCTGCTGTCGATGGCGAACTCGTGGACCAGGCGCCGGGATCCGCCCAGCCCCATCCCGAGCCCACCACCGGACGTGTAGCCGTCGCTGAGGGCCTGGTCCAGGTCGGCGATGCCGGGGCCCTCGTCGCTGAAGACGAGACGCAGCCCCTGTATCCCGCCGCTGGTCACCTCCACACACTCCATCTGTCCCCCACCGCCGTGCACGAGGGCGTTGCGCGCCAGCTCACTGGCCGCCGTGACGAGTTTGGTCTGCTCGACCAGGCCGAACCCGAGTTGGGCGGTCATCTGCCGCACATGCTGCCGCACCCGCACCAGATCGAGGTCCGAGTGGATCGGCAGGCAGGCGGAGACACTGCCGGTGCTGTGGGTCACGGGCGCTCCTGGCGTGCGAGCCGGCCGCGGGGCAGGGCCGACACCTCGGCGCCGAGCAGGTGCATGGCCTCCTCGGTGTTGAGGGCGGTGCGCAGCCCCGGCAACGTCAGGCCGAGTTCCACCAGGGTGATGGCCACCGCCGGGCGCATCCCGGCCACCACGGTCTGAGCCGCCAGCAGCCTGGTCATGGCCGCGACGTCACTGAGCACGCGGCCCATGAAGGAGTCGACGATCTCGACCCCGGACAGGTCGATGACCACACCTCTGATCGCGCTGTCGGAGACCGTCTCGCCGATGTCCTGCCGGAGCTGCTCCGCCGTGCTGTCGTACAGGTCTCCCTGGAGGGTGACCAGAAGGACCCCGCCGAGCCTCAGTACGGGCACATGGCCTTCGTACGGGAAGGTGGCCACGCCCGTCACCGCAGCTCCGCGGTCGCTGTGGGGTTCGCCACGATGTGCGCGCCCTGCTGCTGAAGGGCGTAGGCCAGGGCGTCGGCGAGGCTGGCGCGGGTGAGCACATCGCTCAGGTCGATGCCGAGGTGGACGATGGTCTGCGCGATCGCCGGCCGGATCCCGGAGACTATGCACTCCGCTCCCATGAGACGCGCCGCCGCCACGGTCTTCATCAGGTGCTGCGCCACCAGGGAGTCCACGGTGGGCACTCCGGTGATGTCCAGGATCGCGATGCGGGCGTGCTGCTCCACGACGGCGTCCAGGAGCGTCTCCATCACCACCTGGCTGCGGGCGCTGTCGAGCGTGCCGATCAGCGGTACGGCGACGATGCCTTCCCACAACTTGATCACCGGGGTGGCGATTTCGAGCAGTTCGAGCCGCTGTCGGTTGATGAGTTCCTGGCCCGCGACCGTCGTCGTCTCCTGCATCACCAGGCGCAGCGTGCCCATCAGGACGGTCAGGGCCGTCGTGCACTCCCGGACGTGCTCGGCGGGTGCGTCGGAGAGTTCGTCGAGCAGGAGGTCGGTGACGGGTTGCCGCAGGGCGTCCATCTCGGCCGAGATCTGCCCGAGGGTGGCGCCGGCCCGCGCCCGGGAGTGCGCCGTGCGCGCCAACTGCTCACGGACGACGTTGAATCCGTCCGCCTCCGAGTCCTCCACACGCCCCGACGCGGCCACCGCGGCGAGCGCCTCCACCACGGCCCGGCCGGCTTCCACCGCCTCGTCCCGGGAGACGGTGAACACGGTGCGGAAAAGCGCCGCGTCGGCCCAGCGCTGTGCGATCTGCTCCCGGCGCTGCCGCAGGAAGTCCCCGACCTCCTCAGCCGGATCGGTCTGATCTTTTGCCGCTTGCTGCTCCGGCACGTACTTCCCTCCTCATATGGTGTGCGCCGCCCCGATCTCACAGGGAGCGCCGGACTGTACGGTCACGATGCCTGCCGGGGCCCGAACCAGTCCAGGCAGACCACGAGCGCATCGTCGTCGGGCACGGGTGTGCCCCGGTGACCGGCCAGTTCTCTCAGAACGGCGCGGGGGACCTCGGCCGCGGGCAGCAGGCTGGTGGACACGATGGCCCGGGCGAGAGCGCGCTCCCCGTACTGCTCACCACCACCGGGTGCGGCGACGGCGTACACCCCGTCGCTGGCGAGGATGAGCCGATCCCCGGGCTCCATTTCGACGACCTGTTGGGCGACATAGTCCGTCTCCTCGAACATGCCGAGGGGCAACTGCGCATCGAACTCGACGGCGGTGACGGTACGGCCGCGCAGGCGCAGCATCTGCGGGGAGCCGGCGTCGACGACCTGGAGCCTGCCGGTGTGCAGGTCGAGGTCGAGCAGGAGCACGGACAGGTGGGCGTCTCCGCGGTACTGGGCGTAGACGGCCTGGTCGGCGAGTGCGGCCTGGTCGGCGATGGACAGGCCCGCACGGCGTGCGTTGCGCAGGGCGTTGATGCCCAGGTTGGTCAGGAGGGAGGCCTCGATGCCCTCGCCCATGCCGTTGGTGACGTAGATCATCAGCCGGTCGGCGTCGGCGGACCAGTCGAAGTTGTCGCCGAAGATCGCGTAGGCGGGTTCCAGTTGGGCGCCGACCGCGTACTCGGGGCGGGTGCAGGAGCGGCCCGGCAGGAGTTGCCACTGCATCTCCGCCGCCAGGGTGAGGCGGTCGGTGCGGCGCGCCCGGACGTACAGATCGGTGTCCCTGTCGGCGACGATCACTTCGTGCCCCAGCACCTTCGCCACCTCGGCCAGTTCGTCCAGGCACTCCTCGGCCTGGTCCGCCGAGGGCATCGTAACGGCCAGGACGCCCAGTCGGTCACCCCGTACGGTCACCGGCAGGTGCAGGCGCACCCGGCCGTCGTTCAGCTTCTCGACGAAGGGTTCCTGGGACCCGAAGGCCCGTCCGGCGGGCGTGCCGTACGCGGGCACGGACTCGGGCGGGCTCGGAGCCGTGTGGACGGCCTGGAGCGTGGCGAGGCCGTAGTCGGCCAGGTAGAGCTGGACGGTCTTCGCCGCGTAGTCGTTGCACAGTACTTCGCGGACCGCGTCCACCAGTTGGTGCGGGGCCGCGGAGCGAAGTGCCCGCTCGGCTGCCACGAATCTGTTCACGATGTTGGATACGCCATTCTTGTCACAGTGACGGCGCTGGACCCGCGCTGCCGCGGACGCCGCCCGTCGGTCCTTCTTGTCCGTATCTAGTGTTCTGCACGTATTGTCCGAACCGGTGGGCTGACAGTGCCCTTGAAGCCTGAAAGAGTGGCAGCGTGACTTCCTCCTACTCGCAACCGCGGCCGGACGAGGTGGCGCGTGTGACCTCCGAGGCCGCCGAGTTGCTGGAGGTCTTGTGGGGCCGGGCCTCGACGGCGCCGGTGTCCGCCTCCCAGATCCGCGTGCTGTTCATCCTGGAGCACAGCGACGGCATCAACCTGCGCATGCTCGCCGAGGCCCTCGGCTCCACGCCGCCGTCGACCAGCCGGCTGTGCGACCGCCTGCAGGCGGTCGGCTTCGTCGAGCGGGCACCCAGCGCCTCCAGCCGCCGCGAGCTGCGGCTGCATCTGAGCCGCCGCGGACGGACCTTTCTGACCGAGCTGCGCGCGCGACGCGAAGCCGCGCTGCAGTCGGTACTGGAGCAGATGCCCGCCACCAAGCGGACCGCCCTGCTGGAGGGCCTGGAGGCGTTCTGCGCCGCGGCGTCCGCGGAGATCCACGAAGGCGACGAGGCCTCCGACGTCAGGAGCGCCTGAGACTTCAGGAGTGCCTGAGACATCAGGAGTGCCTGAATCCCGCCGACGCCCCGGCGCGGCGCCAGGACAGGGCTGGATACGCGCCGCCTCCCGGCGACGCGGGCCGTCGTCGTTGCTGACCGGCACGTTCCACACCCCTCCCGCGCTTGACTCGCTCACTCTGTTGCCTCATGACCATAGTTGTCAAACGGCAACTGTTGGGCATGCGGGTGCGGCTCGCGATTGATGAACTGCCTCTTCGGGCAGCGGTCTTCAGTCCGAAGCGATCATCACTCCACAGTGGTGGCCGGAGGCTCTGACCCCGGCCCCGCGTCCGCGGTGGCGAGTGCCTCCTCGACACTCCCCACGATCGGGACGGTGATGCTGACACCGGTGAGATCCATGATCCGCCGGACGGCGGGCGTCGGGGAGATCACATACACACCCCCCGGAATCTCCCGTACCTCCTGATAGGCCCGCAGGACGATGTTCATGCCGGACGAGTCCATGAAGGGGACGCCGGCGATGTCCAGGATGAAGTTCCGTCGGCCATGGTGCAGCTGGTTCGCGAGATGATGCTGCAACTCAGTCGCTGTATCCATGTCCAGGTCGCCCTCGACCGTGAGCAGCACGGCATCCTCGCGGGGCACTTCCACCTTGATCGACAAGGGATTCTGGGCAACGGACACAAGTACCTCCACAGGCGTTGGCGATCGTGACGGGTGCCCCGACGGACGGATTCAATGCATCGAGGAGCGAAGAATTCCCCGCAACCGGGCCGATCGCGCCTCTCGCGGGCCCGTCGCAGGCGGTTTCGGGCATGACGCTCCTGTGCTGCACGCGTGTTGACCGTCCGTCGATGCGTTCGGCCGCCTACCCCCGAATCTCCCCGGCACACGGGGCACGTGCGAGCGAGCGGTACGCCGTCACGCTTGCGGCGACTCCTTCTGACTGCTTTTGCGTGCAAGGGCCGGGCGGACGGTTTGGCGGGCGGTCGACGGGTCACGCGATTAGAGAGACATCACACGATGTGGAGGAGGGAAAGGAACTCGGGCCTCCTCGCCTCTGTCAGGGAGCGTAAGGATGAGTGAGCAGTACCGGACCGGTGTCACCAAGACCTCAACGGGCGCGGGCCGTGTGCGCCGGGGGCCGCGGAGTCCGGCGGAGGCGCGCGGCGCTGTGCGGCAGGTCCTGTCCGAACAGTCGCTCGCACGCGGTGCCGCCTGCGAGCCGGACACCCTCTCTGACGCGCTGCTGGTGGCGTCGGAGCTGACGACCAACGCGATGCTGCACGGCGGTGGTGTCACCGGCTTCGACGTCGAGGTCGTCGGCGAGGACCTGTATCTGTCCGTCAGCGACCACGAGCGCCGCCGGCCGGTCGCCCTCGACCCGATCGACCGCCAGGGCCGCCACCGCTGCGGAGGTCGCGGCTGGCCCATCGTCTGCAGGCTGTCCCGCACGGTGCTGGTCTCCGACCTCCCGACGGGCGGCAAGCGCGTCACCGCGGTGCTGCGGCTACCGACGGAGTGCCCGGAGTGGGCCGACAGGGCCTGACGGGGGCGGGTCGGGGCGGGTCGGCTTGCCGGCCCGATCGGACGGGGCGCGGATGATGGGCCGGGGCGGAGAGGCTGCCGCTGCCGACGGAACTGGCCGGGGCCGACGAGGACTGGGCTGAGCTGGGGGCGGACGGGACGGGCCGGCCAGACCGGTGGGTCAGCGCTTTGAGGCCGGTGGTCCGAGGGGACTGGCCGGTTGGACGGCGCGGAGGCTCCGAGGGGCAAAATGGGACGAGCCGGTGATCGGCAGTGGCCATGGGGCCCGGTGCCAGCATTCGAGGCCGGGGGCCAGCGGGCGGAAAGGCCGGCGGACCAACGGGACGGGACGGGGGCCATAGGCGCCGGAGTCGTGGGGCCGGCGGGTCAACGGGAGAGGCCGGTGACCGGCACAGAGGGGCCGGTGGGTCAGGCGGCCGGGACCGGGTCATCAGGGCCCGACGCCGGCGGGTCGGCTACCGAACGGATCGGACGGGGCGCGGATGTTGAGCCGCCCCAAAGTGGCTGACCTAGCGACACGACTGGCCGGACGCCGACGCGGATAGGTCGGTGGGCCGACGGGACAGTCCTGGGGCGAGCGCAGAAGACCGGTGGGCCAGCGTGCAAACACCGGGCACCCCAGCCGACAGGCCGACACTGCTGGTGCCACTCAGGCGAACCGGCCGACGCCCAGGTGGGCGTCGGCCGGCGAGGTCGACTAGGGGTCCTTCGGGTCAGGCGACCCCGGGCTCCAACAAGCCCGCGCGCAGTTGCTTGATGATGCGGCTGATGAGGCGCGAGACATGCATCTGGGAGACGCCGATCTGTTCGGCGATCTGCGCCTGGGTGAGCTCCTCGACGAAGCGCAGATGGATGATCCGGCGTTCCCGCTCGTCCAGCCCCGCGATCAGGGGTGCCAACGAGTGGAAGTCCTCGACGAGTTCCAGCGAGGGATCCTCCTCGCCGAGGAGGTCGGCCAGAACGGACTCGCCGTTTTCGGAGTCGGACGTGACGGCCGCGTCGAGGGAGGCTGACTGGTAGCAGTTGGAGGCCTTGCGGGCCTCGATCACCTCTTCCTCGGAGAGGGACATCAGCTCCGAGAGTTCGCGGGTGGTCGGCACGCGGCCCAGCCGGGAACTCAGTTCCTCGGTCGCCTTCGCCAACTCCGCGCGCGCCTCCTGCAACCGGCGCGGCACATGAACGGCCCAGCTCGTGTCACGGAAGAACCGCTTGATCTCGCCGACGATGTACGGGACCGCGAACGTCGTGAACTCGACCTCCCGCGCGACCTCGAAGCGGTCGATGGCCTTGATCAGCCCGATGGTCCCGACCTGGACCACGTCCTCCAACGAGTCCCCACGCGTGCGGAACCGGGAAGCCGCGTACCGCACCAGCGAGAGGTTCATCTCGATCAGCGTGTTACGTACGTATTGGTGTTCGTGCGTGCCCTCTTCCAGCATGACCAGTCGGTCGAAGAACTGACGCGACAACCCACGTGCGTCCTGAGGGCTCACCCTTGTCGGCTCCTCGACCCGCGGCAGCGCCGCCCCCTGCGTCGTGACCGTCTCCTGTGCCGTGGCCGTTGCCTGCGCCACCGTCACGGCTGCCATGCTGCCCTCCCGATCGCCGGAACCTGCTGTCGTTTCCCCGCGTGCCCGAGATCGAGCAACTCACTCCTCCTGTGTCGTACGGATCGCGGCACGGAGGCGAGTTCTGGCGTGAAGTCGCCCTTGAGACCGGTCGATCCGGCCACCTCCTCATCGGACGGCTCTTCTACGTCCGCTCGTTTGCGTGGTGAGTTGCGGGGCATGCGGATTTTCGTGCTTCGGACAAGAGGCGCCACGGTGCGACAGGCGTGACCGCTCCAGGGCCTTCGAGCCCTCTGCACCGTTTCCCACGGAGATTCCCTGAGAACGTCGTTCGGGAGCTGTTCCTCATGCTGGTTGAAACGTCCGCACATGGTTCCGACAACTCTGCCCGTCCCCGCGTGGCCGGCGGACGCGTCCACGACGACGCCCCCGACACCGCGGCCGCCTTCACCCGGCTGGCCGCTCTGCCCGAAGGGCCCGAGCGCGACGCCGTACGCGACGAACTGGCCCGGGCGTGGCTGCCCATGGCCCACCGCATCGCCGGCCGCTTCCGCAACCGCGGTGAGTCGCTGGACGATCTGCGCCAGGTCGCGGCCCTCGGACTGGTGAAGGCGATAGACCGGTTCGAGCCGGGACGAGGTGCCTTCGAGAGCTACGCAGTGCCCACCATCACGGGCGAGATCAAGCGGCACTTCCGCGACCGGATGTGGGCCCTGAGGGTTCCCCGCCGCGTCCAGGAGCTGCGCAACAAGGTACGGATCGCACGCCGCGACCTCATCACGGCCTCGGGCGGCTCCACCCCCTCGGTCGCCGAGATCGCCGCCCGTGCGGGGCTGACCGAGGAGGAGGTCAACGCGGGACTGGAGGCGTTGGACAGCTTCAGCACCCTGTCCCTCGACGCCGAGATGTCCTCGAGCGACGACGGCTTCAGCCTCGCCGACACCATCGGCAGCGATGAGGAGGCGTACGACGTCGTCATAGACCGGGAGGCGGCGAAGGAGGGGCTGCGGCGGCTGCCCGAGCGGGAGCGCGCCATCCTGTACATGCGGTTCTTCGAGGACATGACGCAGAGCCGTATCGCCGAGCAGCTGGGGATCTCCCAGATGCATGTCTCCCGTCTCATCAGCCGGTGCTGCGCGCAGGTGCGGGAAGAGGCGCTCGACCGGGGGAACCAGCCGTAACCCACGGCGGCCACGACCGGACCGCTTGCCGGCGTGCGACGCACGGCCGGCCCCGGTTCCCGGTGCCTTCCATCCCCCCAAATCACTTCATCCAGGAGCGGATACCCATGCTGATGCCCCATCCGGCGATGCTGCGCAGACTCGTCGAGGAGTACGAGGCGCTCGTGGCCCACGACGGCGAGGTCGAGGCCGGCACCGGTCGGCGTGACCTGCGCACCCAGGACCTGGCCTACACGCTGTGCGTGTCGACCGGCACCCGCGAGGTGGGACAGGCCCTCAAGGTCGCCCGTCGCCTGCTCGCCGCCGCACACGACCCCGTCGCGGTACAGGTGAAGCGACGCGTGCCCACGGCGGGCCCGGCAGTCGACGAGCCTTCGGCGGCGCAGGGGCCGGCGGTGGTCGGCTGAGATGCCCAAGTGGGACACCACCCGGAGCGGCAGAGGAGAGGGAAGCGATGTGAGCATCGACAGAATCTGGTCGTACCGTCCCGGGAGCGGTCACCAGGAGGGACGGACGCTCGCGGGGTTCAAGGTCGAGGCGGCCGACGGCGTCGTCGGCCATGTGGACCGCCAGGCCGACGACACTCCCCTGCGCCACCTGATCGTCGACACGGGCGTATGGGTTTTCGGCAGGAGTCTGCTGATCCCCGCGGGGGTGATCACCGGCATCGACATGACGGCCCGGCTGGTCACTGTGGGGTGTACCCGTGAGGAGGCCAAGGCGGCTCCCCGTTTCAGGACGGACCGCGAGACGCTCGATCCCGAGTACCTGTCCGCCGTCGGTGCGTACTACGCCACTTTGCCCCATGATTCGGGAGAGCCCGGGTAGCAGAGCGCCAGGAACACGGTCGGACGACGAGGAGCGGAGACAACGACGTGCGAGGAATGGTGAAGTGACGGTAGCCGCAGTCTTCTTGGTGCGCGCCTGTGATGCTCAGGGAGTGACGAGCATTCCGCGGGCAGCGTACGAGCAGCCGTGAAGCCGATGGAACGCCGTCCGGCCGGGGACGTCGGGACCGTGCCTGCCAGGCCGGTCCCGATCACCAGCGCGGCGGCGGCGCGGAGCTATGTACGGTCGGTCGTGGCGGAGGGATGGCGTGCGCCGTCCGACCCGGCGAGTGAGCGGGCCGTCACGGATCTCCTGCTGGTGGTGTCCGAACTGGTCGCCAACGCGATCCGGCATGGCGGCGGCCTCGCGGGGTTCGAGGTGGACCTGCTGCCCGATGCCGTGAGTCTGAGCGTGCACGACTACAGCGACACCGTGCCCTCCGCGGCCTACGGGCCCGGCACGCTGCCGCTCGTGCACGAGGGCAGCGGGTACGGGTGGCCGCTGATCATCCGCCTGACCCGCGAGATCCACATCGAGCGCCGCCGCGAGGGCGGCAAGACGGTCAGTGTGCTTGTGCCCCTGGCGTGAGGGGCTGAGCCCGTGAGTGGCTGGGAGTCCGCCCGCCGAGGCGGGCGCCCCTACCAGGGCAGGAACGCGTGCACGTCCTTGCCGTCGTCCCGCACCACCACACTGACCTGGTCGCACAGCGTGTGGATCAGGTACCAGCCGATACCGCCGCCGGTGCCGTCGCCGGGGTGGAACGGGCGTGGCTCCGGTGGCGTGGTGCTCGTGTCGCTGAACGTCACGTGCACCCCGTCGAACGTCCTGCGCATCACCAGCCGCAGCGGCCCGGGGGCGTACTGGATCGCATTGGCCGCCAGCTCGCTGACGACGAGCAGGATGTCGTCCCGGTACTCGGGCGTCGTCGGCGCGACCGACCGCGCGAGCGTGGTCAGGAACTCCTCCGCGCTGAGGCGGGCTCTCGTCACATCACCAAATCCCCCGTCAAACCCTGCCTCCCAGTCCTCGATCTCTTCGGACGGCGGTTTCTTCCCGCCCCCACGCGATTCGGTCGCCATCACACCTTCTTCGGCCCGCTGCCGTCGGCCGCGTGACTTCGTCGTACAGCTTTCATCGCTGCTGGTTCCCAGGCTGAGCGCGGCTACGCGTACGGAACGGTAGGAGCCTGCGGGACATCGCGGAAGAGGGAGGTCACAGGGGCCTGCCGCGCCGGTTCAGGACGCGACGCGTCCCCACTTGATAGGCAAGCGACGACTTGCCTATGCTGTGGTCGTGGCCGACGACCTTTTCAAAGCCCTGGCCGACCCCACCCGCCGCACGATTCTCGACGAGCTGACGGAGAAGTCCGGGCAGACACTGTTCGAGATCTGTGCGCGGCTGAGCATGAGGCATCAGCTCGGCATCTCGCGTCAGGGGGTCTCCCAGCACCTCGCCGTGCTGGAGGCCGCCGGACTCGTCGAGACCAGGCGGGAGGGCCGCTACAAGTTCCATGACCTGAACACGGCCCCGCTGCGGCAGATCACCGAGCGATGGCTCGTGCGCGATCCATCCGGACCCGAGGAGAACACCCCATGAAGATCCACCTGACCAGCGTCTTCGTCGACGATCAGGCCAAGGCCGAGCACTTCTACACCGAGATCCTCGGCTTCGTGAAGAAGCACGACGTCCCGGTGGGCGAGAAGGACCGCTGGCTGACCGTCGTCTCCCCCGACGAGCCCGGCGGCACCGAACTGCTCTTGGAGCCCGCCGGCCACCCGGCCGTGAAGACCTACCGCGACGCCCTCGTCCAGGACGGCATCCCCCTCGCTCAGTTCGCCGTCGACGACGTCCAGTCGGAGTACGACCGCCTGCGCAACCTCGGCGTCCGTTTCACCCAGGAACCCCTGGACATGGGTCCCGTCACCACGGCAGTCCTCGACGACACCTGCGGCAACCTGATCCAGATCGCCACGGAGCCGCAGTAGGCGGCGAACCGCGCAGGGGCCTCGGCCCGGCGCCGAGGAGTTGGCCTCCGTCAGCCGACCCGCGCGGCGATGGTTTGCGCGCACACCAGGGACTCGGTGTGCGTCGTGTCCACCTCCAGGTCGTAGCCGACCCCTTCGTGAACCACGTGCGCCTGGAGCGCGGCCATCCCCTGGACCCGGTCTCCGCGTGCGACCTCACGGCCCGCGGCGACCGCGCCGTCGCACCTGACGCCGACCCACAGCACGGCCAGATCGCCCAGCGCCTTCTGCCACCGCTGCTGGGACCCCGCCCCGCCGAGGAAGACGTCGTCGACGATGACCCTCGCGCCCGCGTGGGCCATCGCAGCGATCCCCTCGATCCAGGCCGCGTCCAGCGCCCGGAAGTCCGCCCCGACGCTCACCCCGCCGTCCGGCGCGAACGTGATCCCCCCGTCCGCCCCCTGCATCCTCGCCGGCAGGGCGGCGACGAACGAGTCGACCCCGAACGCCAGCCACGGATCCTGCAGTACGGCCTGCAGACACCGTACGATCCCGGACTTCCCCGAGCTGGAACCGCCATTCAGCACGATCACCTGAGTAGTCACCGCGCCACACTAGGCCGCTTCCCACCCTGTCCCGATGGAATTTCCCGCTGTCCGCCCCCGGCGAAGAACTCCGCGAGGGGCAGGATCGCAGCGCCGACCGTGACCGCGTCCGGGCCGAGGCCTCCGAGGTCGATGGAGACGCGCTCGGCGGGGTGGCGCAGGGCGTAGGCGGTGGCGTAGCGGCGTACGGCGGGCAGGATGCGGGGGCCCAGCCGGAGTGCCGCCCAGCCGCCGATGAGGATGCGTTCGGGCTGGAAGAGGTTGATCAGGTCGGACAGGCCGGCGCCCAGGTACTCGGCGGCCTCGTCGAGGACGGCGAGGGCCGCCGGGTCGGCCTCTGTGCCCTCGGCGGGGTGAGCCGCGGCGAGCATCGCCGTCAGTGCGGTCTCCTCGTCGGTGCCCTCCGGCGGGTGGCCGCCCTCCTCGCGCCAGCGGTCGAGGAGGGCCTCCGCGCCCGCGTACGCGTCCAGGCATCCGAGGGCGCCGCAGCGGCAGCGGCGCCCCCTGACCCGTACGGTCAGGTGCCCCCACTCGACGGACCGGCCCTGCTCCACCTCCTGTGTGACGAGACAGGCGCCGACGCCGGAGCCGAAGAGGACGACCACCGCGCTGCGGGCACCGCGGCCGGCGCCGAACCACATCTCGGCCTGGCCGAGGGCCCGGGCGCCGTTGTCGATGAAGTACGGGACGGAGTCGGGGAGTTCGCACGTCGAGCGGAGCAGCGATTCGAGTGGTACGGCGTCCCAGCCGATCGTCTGGCCGTGGACCACGGCGCCCTGTTCAGGGGTGCGGGCGACGATGCCGGGGACTCCGATGCCCACGCCGAGGAGTTGTTCGGGGGCGATGCCCGTCTCGGCGAGAACCGCGGTGATGCCGTCGCGGATGTGCCCGACGATGACTTCGACGTCGTAGCCCTGGCGCTCCAGCGGCCTTTCGGAGCGGGCGAGTTCGGTGAGGGTGAGGTCGAAGATCTCGACGCGTACGCGGGTCTCGCCGACGTCGACGCCGATCATGTGGCCGCCCGCGGGGGCGACGCGCAGCAGGGTGCGGGGACGGCCGCCGTCGGACTCGACGGTTCCGGCCTCCTCGACGAGGCCGTCGGTGACGAGTTCCGCGACCACGTTGCTGATGGAACCGCCACTCAGCCCGGTGGCCGGAGCCAGTTCGAAGCGGCTCAACGGGCCGTCGAAATACAACCGTTGCAGTACGACGCTGCGATTGCCCCGTCGCAGGTCACGCACTGTCCGCCCGTTCCGCCCTGCCATGTGGGTCCCTTCCGACGCGCCCGAACAGCAACATACCGCCGCGGGATCTCTTGACGCGCCCTTCCTTCGGGTCTTAAATCACGCTCTAAATTAACCCATGAGCGGCGTTCGGGAAGTGAACGCTCGCGTTGGGTATCCCTCCGGAAAGGGACACCTGAGCCATGCGCAGAATCCGAGCCGCGGCCGTCGGTGCCGTCACCGTTTCCCTGCTGACCGCCGTGACCGCCTGCGGTGGCGGCTCGTCGACGGGCGGCGGGTCCAACGACTCACCGAAGACGCTCACCTACTGGGCCTCCAACCAGGGCGCCAGCATCGAGGTCGACAAGAAGGTCCTCCAGCCCGAGCTCGACAAGTTCGAGAAGCAGACCGGGATCGAGGTGAAACTGGAGGTCATCCCCTGGCCGGACCTGCTGAACCGGATCCTCACCGCCACCACCTCGGGCCAGGGCCCCGACGTCCTGAACATCGGCAACACCTGGAGCGCCTCCCTCCAGGCGACCGGCGCGCTGCTGCCGTGGGACGAGAAGAACTTCACCGCGATCGGCGGCAAGGAACGCTTCGTCGACTCCGCGCTCGGCTCGACCGGCGCGCAGGGCCAGGACCCGGCGGCCGTACCGCTGTACTCGATGGCGTACGCGCTCTACTACAACAAGAAGCTGTTCGCCGACGCGGGCATAGCCAAGCCCCCGGCCACCTGGGACGACCTCGTCGCCGCGGGCAAGAAGCTGTCGGGGGACGGCAAGTGGGGCCTGGGCGCCGAGGGTTCGAACCCGTCGGAGAACATCCACCACGTCTTCGTCTTCGCCAAGCAGCACGGTGCCGACTTCTTCACCGCCGACGGCAAGCCCGACTTCGCCAATGACGGCGCGGTCGACGCGATCAAGCAGTACGTCGACCTGATGGCCAAGGACAAGGTCATCGCGCCGGGCAACGCCGAGTACGCCCAGAACCAGTCGGTGAGCGACTTCGCCAAGGGCAAGACCGCGATGCTGCTGTGGCAGAGCGCGTCCGCCAACCTCGAGTCCCAGGGCATGAGCGCGGACTCCTACGGTGTCGCCCCCGTACCGGTGCAGTCCGGCGCTCCCGGGACCGACAAGCAGGTCAACTCCATCGTGGCCGGCATCAACCTCGCCGTGTTCAAGAACACCGACAACGTCGACGGCGCCAAGAAGTTCGTGAAGTTCATGACCAGCGACGAGGAACAGAAGGTCCTGAACACCGCGTTCAGCTCGATCCCGCCGGTGAAGGGCGCCCAGTCGGACGCCTCCTTCAACGCCGGGGCCAACGCCGTCCTCAAGGACACCCTCGCCCAGAGCGCCGTCGCGATGCCGCAGGTCGCCGACGAGTCCCAGTTCGAGACGGCCGTCGGTACGGCCGTGAAGGACCTGTTCGCCGACGCGGCCGCCGGGCGTCCGGTCACCACCGACTCGGTGAAGGCGGCGCTCGAGAAGGCCCAGCAGCAGATGCCGACGAAGTGAGCACGATGACGACCGCTGCTCCCGCAGAGGCGGCCCCGCACAAGAACGCGTCCGGGTCGGCGGAGCAAACGCCCCGCTTCCGCCGCCCCGGGCGGATCCGCCGTATCGCACTGCCGTATCTGCTGCTCCTGCCGGCCCTGATCCTCGAACTGCTGGTTCATCTGGTGCCGATGGTGATCGGCATCGTGATGAGCTTCAAGGAGCTCACGCAGTTCTACATCCGCGACTGGGGCACCGCGCCCTGGACGGGTCTGTCGAACTACCAGGTGTCGGTGGACTTCGACGCCCCCGTGGGCGAGGCGCTGCTGCACTCGTTCTTCGTCACCATCGCCTTCACCCTGCTGTCGGTGGGCCTGTGCTGGCTGATCGGTACGGCGGCGGCGATCTACATGCAGGACACCTTCCGCGGCCGGGGCCTGCTGCGCGCCCTGTTCCTGGTGCCGTACGCGCTGCCGGTGTACGCGGCGGTCATCACCTGGGTGTTCATGTTCCAGCACGACAACGGGCTGGTGAACCACGTCCTGCACGACCAGCTCGGCATCACCGACAAGCCGTCCTTCTGGCTCATCGGCGACAACAGCTTCGTCGCGCTGCTCGTGGTGTCGGTGTGGAAGGGCTGGCCGTTCGCCTTCCTCATCGTCATGGCCGGTCTGCAGAACATCCCGAAGGAGCAGTACGAGGCCGCAGCCCTCGACGGGGCCGGCATGTGGCAGCAGATCCGCCGGATCACCCTGCCCTCGCTGCGTCCGGTCAACCAGGTCCTGGTGCTCGTGCTGTTCCTGTGGACGTTCAACGACTTCAACACGCCGTACGTCCTGTTCGGCAGGACCGCTCCGCAGGCCGCGGACCTCATCTCGGTCCACATCTACCAGGCGTCGTTCGTCACCTGGAACTTCGGCACCGGTTCCGCCATGTCCGTCCTGCTGCTGCTGTTCCTGCTCGTGGTGACGGGCGTCTACCTCCTGCTGACGTCCCGAGGAAGGAAGACGGCCGATGTCTAGCACCTCCCGGGCGCCCCGCTCGCCGATGGCTCCGCCGCGGTCCTACTACTGGTCCCGGCGGGTCTTCCTCACCCTGCTCACCGGGTTCGTCCTGGTGCCGGTCTACGTCATGGTCTCCAGCTCGCTGAAGCCACTGGCCGACGTCTCCGGGGAGTTCCGCTGGCTGCCCAGCGAGCTGACGATCCGGCCGTACATCGACATCTGGTCGACGATCCCGCTGGCCCGGTACTTCGTGAACTCGCTGATCGTGGCGGGCGCGGCGACCGTCTGCTCGGTGGTGATCGCGGTGTTCGCGGCGTACGCGGTCAGCCGCCACAACTTCCGGGGCAAGCGCGTCTTCACGGTCACCGTGCTGTCCACGCAGATGTTCCCCGGCATCCTCTTCCTGCTGCCGCTGTTCCTGATCTACGTCAACATCGGCAACGCCACCGGTATCGCCCTGTTCGGCTCGCGCGGCGGTCTGATCCTGACGTATCTGACCTTCTCGCTGCCGTTCTCGATCTGGATGCTGATCGGGTACCTCGACTCGGTGCCGCGCGACCTGGACGAAGCGGCGATGGTGGACGGCTGCGGGCCCCTCGGAGCGCTGTTCCGGGTCGTCGTGCCGGCGGCGATCCCGGGCATCGTCGCGGTCGCCGTGTACGCCTTCATGACCGCCTGGGGCGAAGTGCTGTTCGCGTCGGTGATGACCAACGACACCACCCGCACGCTGGCCGTCGGCCTCCAGGGCTACTCCACGCTCAACAACGTGTACTGGAACCAGATCATGGCCGCCTCGCTGGTCGTCAGCGTGCCCGTGGTCGCCGGGTTCCTGCTTCTGCAGCGCTATCTCGTCACCGGACTGACGGCGGGAGCCGTCAAGTGACCCACGCTGCTGTCTCCGACTCCGCTGTCTCCGAAAGGAATTCCGTGACCATCGACCTTGCCGCACTCCCCGAGGACTTCCTGTGGGGCACGGCCACGTCGGCCTACCAGATCGAGGGAGCCGTCGCCGAGGACGGCCGCTCCCCCTCGATCTGGGACACGTTCTCGCACACTCCCGGCAAGATCGACAACGACGACCACGGCGACGTCGCCTGCGACCACTACCACCGCTGGCGCGAGGACATCGCGCTGATGCGCCGGCTCGGCACCAACGCCTACCGGTTGTCGATCGCCTGGCCGCGTGTCGTGCCGGGCGGCGACGGGCCGGCCAACGCGAAGGGCCTCGACTTCTACGACGCGTTGATCGACGGTCTGCTGGAGGCGGGCATCACCCCGTCCGTCACCCTCTACCACTGGGACCTGCCGCAGGCGCTCCAGGACCGGGGCGGCTGGCCGGCCCGCGACACCGCCCACCACTTCGGCTCGTACGCGGCCGTCGTCGCCGAGCGTCTCGGCGACCGTGTCCAGCACTGGACCACGCTCAACGAGCCCCTGTGCTCCGCCTGGATCGGGCACCTGGAAGGCAAGATGGCGCCCGGCCTGACCGACCTCTCGGCGGCCGTCCACGCCTCCTACCATCTCCTCCTCGGCCACGGTCTGGCAGCGCAGGCGATCCGGGCGGCGGCACCGGGCGCCCAGGTCGGCATCGTCAACAACCTGTCCGCCGTCGAGGCCGCCACCGACCGCCCCGAGGACGTCGCGGCGGCCCGGCGCCAGGACGGGCACACCAACCGCTGGTGGCTGGACCCGGTCCACGGCCGTGGCTTCCCGAAGGACATGCGCGAGGTCTACGCCGCCGCGTCCGGCGTCGAACTCCCGGAGCAGCCAGGCGACTTGGAGACCATCGCGCAGCCCCTGGACTGGCTGGGCCTCAACTACTACTTCTCCTCCACCGTCGCCGACGACCCCACCGGACCGGCCCCGCACGTCCGCACGATCCGCCGTCCGGGCGTCCCGCGCACGGGCATGGACTGGGAGATCGACGCATCGGGCATCGAGCGCCTGCTGCTCCGGCTGACGCAGGACTACGGCGCCCGCAAGCTGTACGTCACGGAGAACGGCTCGGCCTACCCCGATGTCGTACGCCCCGACGGGACGGTGGACGACCCGGAGCGCCAGGAGTACCTGATCGGCCACCTCGCGGCGTGCGCGTCCGCCGCCCGCAAGGGCGCCCCGCTGGCCGGCTACTTCGCCTGGTCGCTGCTGGACAACTTCGAGTGGGCGTACGGCTACGACAAGCGCTTCGGTCTGGTGCACGTCGACTACCGCACCCAGGCCCGCACCATCAAGGGCAGCGGCCACCGGTACGCGGACATCATCCGGACGTATGCGAAGCGGGCACGCAACGCCGCCTAGCAGGCCGGGCGGCCTCTCGGGCGTACGGGGAGATCGAGGGGTGGTCACCCAAAGGGGTGACAGTTAGGCTTACCTAACTTTGTGCGCACGGTGTTCGTGCACGGTGAATCCGCTCCGGAGGGGTGCGTGAGAAAGGCGGACCTGCCGGGACGGACCGTCCTGTGGCGGGCGGTGCGGGAACAGCGCCGCGATGTCGTCCTCGGTGGCGTGCTGGGCATGGGCCATCAGACGGGCGAGGCTCTCGTGCCGGTGCTCATCGGTGTGGCCATCGACCGCGGGGTGGTGGACGGGGACGTCGCCGGTCTGCTGCTGTGGCTCGGGGTCCTGGCCGTCGTGTACATCGGGCTGTCCTTCAGCTTCCGCTTCGGTGCACGGGCCGGTGAGCGAGCCTCCGTGACGGTCGCGCACCGTCTCAGAACCGAGCTGATCGGCCGCGTCCTCGCTCCCGAAGGAGGCGCGGACGACGGCCGGTTGCCCGGCGAGTTGGCCAACACCGCCACCGAGGACGCCCGGCGGGTCGGTGCCGTCGCGATGGCACTCGTCGTCGGCGTGGCCGCCGCGACCGGTCTGGCGGTCGGGGCGGTCGTGCTGCTGCGCGTGTCGCTGACTCTCGGGCTGCTCGTGCTGCTGGGCACTCCCCTGCTGCTGTGGCTGGTGCACCTGTTGAGCAAGCCGCTGGAGCGGCGCAGCGAGACCGAGCAGGAGCGTGCGGCGCGGGCATCGGGCGTCGCGGCGGACCTGGTGGCCGGGCTGCGCGTCCTCAAGGGCATCGGCGCCGAGCAGGCGGCCGTCGCCCGCTACCGGCGGGTCAGCCGGAACTCGCTCACCGCCACCTTGCGCGCGGCGCGCGCCGAGGCGTGGCAGAGCGGGGTCGTCACCATGCTCACCGGCACGTTCCTGGCCCTGGTCGTACTCGTCGGCGGACGGCTGGCCGCGCGCGGCGACATCGGCCTCGGCGAGCTCGTCACATCCGTCGCGCTCGCCCTGTTCCTGATCGGCCCGCTCTCCGAGTTCTCCTGGGTCAACGCCGAGTTGGCCCAGGGCCGCGCGTCCGCCGCCCGGATCGCCGAAGTCCTCGGTGCCGAACACGCCGTGAAGCCCGGCCCGTCGTCCGAAGGCGCCGTGCTGCGCCGGGTGGCGGGCCGGCTGCGGTTGCGCGGCCTGTCGTACGGGCCCCTCGCCGGGGTCGATCTCGACATCGCGCCCGGCGAGACGGTTGGCGTCGTCGCCCCCGATCCCGCCGACGTCTCGGCCCTGCTGCGCTGCCTCGGCCGCCGCGCCGACCCGGACGCCGGAGCCGTCGAACTGGACGGGACGGAACTGACCGCCCTGGGCCTGGCGGAGCTGCGGGCCGCGCTCCTGGTCGCCGAGCACGACGCGGACCTGTTCGAGGGCACCCTCCTCGACAATGTCGCCGCCGCGGCTCACGCCCGGACCGGCGCGCCCGTCACCGCCGCCATCGCCGCCTCGGGCACCGACGAGGTCGTACGGACACTGCCCGACGGTCTCGACACGGCCGTCGCCGCGCGCGGGCATTCGCTCTCCGGGGGACAGCGGCAGCGCGTCGCGCTGGCCCGGGCACTGGCCGCCGAAGCGCCGGTCCTCGTCCTGCACGAGCCCACCACGGCCGTGGACACGGTCACGGAGGCGCGGATCGCCGCCGGGGTGCGGGATGTGCGCGCCGGCCTGACCACGCTGCTGGTGACCACGAGCCCCGCCCTCCTGGCAGTGACGGACCGGGTCGTCCTCCTCGACGGGGGCAGGGTCGCCGCGAGCGGCCGTCACGAGCAACTGGTCCACGACTGCGCCGACTACCGTACGGCGGTGCTCGCATGACCCCGTCCCAAGCCGGAGCGACGTCCGACGGCGCCGACCTCCTGCCCGTCGCCACACCCGCGCGTACGCGAGCAGCCGTGGCCGAACTGCTGCGACCGCAACGGCCCTTGGCCATGGCCGCGTTCGCGGTGATGGTCGGGGCCACCGCCATCGGCCTGCTGGTGCAGCCGCTGCTGGGCCGGATCGTCGATCTGGCCGCGGACCGCGCGTCCGCCGACGCGTTCACCACGACGGCGGCACTGCTGGTGGCCGTCGCCGTGGCACAGGGAGTGAGCTCCGGGTTCGGTCTGTCGCTGCTGTCCCGGCTGGGCGAGACGACGCTGGCGCGGTTGCGCGAGCGGTTCGTCGAGCGGGCGCTGGGCCTGCCGCTGGAACGGGTCGAGAAGGCCGGCGCCGGCGATCTGACCGCCCGCGTCACCGCCGATGTGTCGCTGATCGCCGAGGCGGTGCGGGGCGCCCTGCCGGAGCTGGCCCGTTCGCTGCTGACCATCGTCCTCACGCTGGGCGCGATGGCCCTGCTCGACTGGCGGTTCCTGCTGGCCGCGCTGCTGGCGGTGCCGGTGCAGGCGGCCACCGCGCGCTGGTACGTCAGCCGGGCCGTCCCGCTCTACGCCGAGCAGCGTGCGGCGGGCAGTGCCCAGCAGCAGCAACTGCTCGACACGGTCGCGGGCAGCTCCACGGTGCGGGCGTTCCGGCTGGAGCGGGAGCACGCCGAGCGGGTCGGCGAGCGGTCCTGGTCGCTGGCGGCGCTGCGGATGCGCGGCGTGCAGCTGGTCCTGGGCTTCTACAGCCGGCTGCACATTGCCGAGTACATCGGGCTGACGGCCGTGCTGGTCACGGGCTACTGGACGGTCCGCGAAGGCTCGGCGTCGATCGGCACGGCGACCGCGGCCGCCCTGTACTTCCACAGCCTGTTCGCCCCCGTCAACGCCGCTCTTGTCCTCCTCGACGACGCCCAGTCGGCGACGGCGAGCCTCGCCAGGCTCGTGGGCGTGACCGACCAGGCCCCGCCGCCGGGACCGGCCCGCCCGGTCGAGGCGGGCCCCGTCGAGGTGACGGTCCGGGCGCTCAGCCATGCGTACCGGCCGGGGCACCCCGTCCTGCACGACATCGACCTGACGATCCATCATGGCGAGCGGGTGGCGCTCGTCGGCGCGAGCGGGGCCGGCAAGACCACGCTGGCCAGGCTCGTCGCCGGTATCCAGCCGCCCGCCTCCGGCACCGTGCTGGTGGGTGGCGTCCCACCGACGGAGCTCGGCCCGGTCACCGCACGACGCACGGTCGCCCTGATCACCCAGGAGACCCACGTCTTCGCGGGCCCGCTCGCCGACGACCTCCGCCTCGCCGCCCCCGACGCCACCGACGACGAACTGCGGTCCGCGCTCGACCGCGTCGACGCCCTCGCCTGGGCAGAGGCGCTGCCCGACGAGCTGGACACGGTGGTCGGCGACGGCGGGCACCGGCTGAGCGGCGACCGGACGCAGGCGCTCGCGCTGGCCCGGCTGATCCTCGCCGATCCGCCCCTGGTGCTCCTCGACGAGGCCACCGCCGAGGCGGGCAGTGCCGGAGCGCGTGCCCTGGAGAAGGCGGTCGCCCATGCCGTGGACGGCCGCACCGCACTGATCGTGGCCCACCGCCTCAGCCAGGCGGCTGCCGCCGACCGCATCGTCGTCATGGACGCCGGGCGCATCGTCGAGACCGGCACACACGACGAACTGCGCGCCGCCGACGGCCCGTACGCGGCCCTCTGGCAGGCGTGGTCGGACTCCCGCGCCACCGGCACCTGAGACTCCACCGCACGACCCTGCCGTGACACCCTCCTAGCGGCGGCTGCGCACGAGCAGGTGGAGGAAGTACGGCGTGCCGATCACCGCGGTCATCAGACCGGCGCCGAGTTGGGCGGGTGCGATCACGGTGCGGCCGAGCAGGTCCGCGGTGCAGACGAGGGCGGCGCCCAGCAGCACGGAGACCGGGATCACCCGGACGTGCGGTCGGCCCACGAGCGCCCGGGCCGCGTGCGGGGCGACCAGGCCCACGAAACCGATCGTGCCCGCGGCGGCGACCGCGGTGGCGGCGAGCAGGACGCTCAGGAGGAGGAAACAGAGGCGCCCGCGCGCCAGGCTGAGCCCGAGCAGCCTCGGGGTGTCCTCGTCGAGGGACACGAGGTCGAGTTCCGCGCGCCGCAGGACCGCCACGGCCACACCCAGGGCGAGGACAGCCGCGAGCGGTGCGATGTCGGGCAGCGTGCGTCCGTACGTGGAACCGGACAGCCAGGTGAGGGCCTTCGCCGCGTTGAACGGGTCGGTGAGGACAATCAGCAGGCTGACCAGCGCGGTGGAGCCGGTGGCCATGCCGATGCCGACGAGGACGAGCCGGTTCTGCTGGAACCCGCCCCGCGCGGCGAGCCCGAAGACGATGATCGAGCTGACCGCCGCGCCGGTGAACGCCGCCCCGGCCACGCTCCACGAGCCGGCCAGCGGCACGGTCGTCACCAGCAGTACCGCGCCGAGCGCTGCCCCGCCGGAGACGCCCAGGACACCGGGCTCCGCGAGCGGATTGCGCGTGACGGCCTGGACGAGGGTCCCGGCCAGCGCGAGTGCCGCGCCCGCGAGGAGCGCCGCGAGAACCCGGGGCACGCGGGTGTCGAGTACGAACGACACGGCCCGACCTGCCCTGCTCTGCGTCCAGTTGACGACGTCGCCCAGCAGCAGCTTGCTGTCCCCGAGCAGCACCGAGGCGATCGTCACGCCGACCAGCACCGCCACCAGGACGGCCGTGGTGGTGACGAAGACGGTCCGGCTTCTGATGCGCAGCCGGTCGGGTGCGGCGGCCGCGGCCGTGTCCTTCAGCCGTGTGGCCATCACGATCAGGAACACGGCACCGACGAGGCTGGTGACGACGCCCGTCGGCACGGCGACCGCCAGGTCCGTCGGCACGAGGGCCCGCAGCAGGACGTCCGAGCCGAGGACGAGTGCCGCACCGGTCAGGCCCGCGAGCGGGAGGCTCGCATGTGCCCGGGTGAACCCGCGGAACCTGCGGGCGAGGGGACGCACCAGCGCGGGGGCGCACAGGCCGACGAAGCC
Organism: Streptomyces sp. NBC_00299; assembly: GCF_036173045.1. GTDB lineage: Bacteria > Actinomycetota > Actinomycetes > Streptomycetales > Streptomycetaceae > Streptomyces > Streptomyces machairae. Next base: position 9,183,870 of record NZ_CP108039.1, on the reverse strand, counting down.
GATGGGGCCGGCGAGGGTGACGGCCGCCGCGGAGAGCAGCGCCGCGCACACGACCGCCGTGACCCGGGTGGCACGCACCGGCACGCCGAGCCCGCGGGCGGCGTCGTCGCCGAGGGCCAAGGCGTCGATCCGGCGGGCGACGAGCAGCAGCCCGAGGAGACCGGCGACGCCGAGGGGTGCGAGCTGGGCCACGCCGTCGAACCCGCTCTGGGCGATGCTGCCCTGGTTCCACTTGTAGAGGCCCTGGGTCTCCTGGGGGAAGAGCTGGAGCAGACCCTCGGTCACGGCGGTCAGGCCGAGGGCGAGGGCACTGCCGGCGAGCACGAGCCGGACGGTGCCCGCGCCCAGGCCGGACAGGCCGAGCACGACGGACACCGCCACGAGGCCCCCGGCGAACGCGACGCCGGAGGAGGCGAGCAGGGGCAGCGAGACGCCGGTGACGGCGGCCAGCCCGAGGGCCAGGTAGGAGCCCGCGTTGACCGCGAGGGTGTCGGGCGAGGCGAGCACGTTGCGGCTGATCGCCTGGAGGGTGGCACCCGCCATCCCGAGCAGGGCTCCGACGAGGAGCCCGGCGGCCATGCGCGGCAGCCTGGAGGCGACGACGACGGAGGCGTCGGCCGGGTCGGCCCGGCCGGTGAGCGCCTTGAACACCTCGCCGGCGCCGACGGCGGCCGTGCCCTGCGTGATGTCGACGACGGCCAGGCCTGCGACCAGCAGGACCAGAGCGGCCGTCACCGCGGCCGCGCCGGCCCGGGACGTGGCGGGGGCCGCGGGCGGACGGGTGGCGGGAGTTGTCGCGGTCACGGCCATGGTGTTACTTCGTCAGCTCCTTGACGAGGGCGTCGATGTACGCCCCCATCGACTCCTGGCCGCCGAACATCCAGATACCGTCGGGCAGTCGGTGGACGTTGCCCTTCTTCACGAACGGCAGCGAGGTCCACACCTTGTCCTTGGACAGGGCGCCGGTGGCGGTGAACGGAGTGCTGCTCTGGTCGCCGTCGTTGGCGATGTAGGCGAACTGCACGTCGTCGCCCAGCTTGGTGAGCCCCTCGACGTCGGTGGTGCCGAGCCCGTAGTCCTTGTCGCCCTTGACCGTCCAGGCGTTCTTCAGGCCGAGTTCCTCGTTGACCGCGCCGATGAGCGAACCGCTGGTGAACGGCCTGATGGAGACCTGGTTGGAGATGTCGTAGCCGTCGGCGAAGGCGAACTCGGCACCGTCGAGGCCGGCGTCCGCGAGGGCCTTCTTGCCCTCGGCGACCTTCGCGTCGAACTCGTCCTTGATCTTCTCGGCCTGTTCGGTGGTGCCGGTGGCCTTGGCTATGAGGTCGAGGTTCTTCGTCATCTGCCCGATCGGGTCGGAGGCGTCGGCGGAGCGCACCTCCAGGACGGGTGCGACCTTGCGCAGTTGCTTCACGGCGGCCGGCGGCAGGTCGGTGCTGGCGACGATGAGGTCCGGCGCCAGCGCGGCGATGGTGTCCATGCTGGGCTCGCCGCGGGTGCCGATGTCCTTGGGCTCGTTCTTCAGCGGGACCGCGGTGTCCCAGGTGTTGTAGCCCTTGACGTCGGCGACGCCGACCGGGTCGACACCCAGCGACACCAGGAGCTCGACTTCGTGCCACTCGGTTCCGACGACCTTCTTGGCCGGCCCGTCGAGTTCGACCTTCTTGCCGGAGGCGTCGGTGAGGGTGATGGCCTCGCCGGCCTTCTTCTTCGCGTCGCTGCTGTCGGCGGCGGGCTCGGTCGTACCGCAGGCGGTCAGGGTGAGGGCCGCGGCGGTGGCGACCGCCGCGGTGGTGAGGAGGCGTCTCATGAGGGTGTGCTGAGCCTTTCGGTTCGCGTGTGGTGCCGGCCGATCGCGCGGGTGCGCAGCCGGCCCGTCAGGGGGTCGGTGTCGACTTCGATGCGGATGCCGTAGATGTCGGTCAGCCGCTGAGCCGTCAGTACGTCCTCGGGGAGACCGTCCGCGACGATCCGCCCCTCGTGGAGCAGCACGATCCGGTCGGCGAGGGCCGCGGCCTGGTCGAGGTCGTGCAGGACGGCGCCCACGGCGATCCCGTGGTCGTCCGCCAGGTCGCGGATCAGGTCGAGGAGTTCGATCTGGTAGCGCAGGTCGAGGTAGGTCGTCGGCTCGTCGAGGAGCAGCACGCCGGTCTCCTGCGCGAGGCAGCCGGCGAGCCATACCCGCTGGAGCTGTCCGCCGGAGAGATGCTCGGCGCCCCGCTCGGCGAGCTCGGCGACGCCGGTCATGACGAGCGCGCGCTCCACCGCGGCCAGGCCGCCCGGGTCTGCCCTGCCCCAACGGCCCCGGTACGGGTAGCGGCCGAACTCCACGACGTCCCGTACGGTCAGGCCGCTGGGCGTGGGGCGCCCCTGCGTCAACAGGGCGACGCGACGCGAGAACTCACGCGGGGTCAGGGCCAGTCCGTCGGCGCCGTCGATGACGAGCGTCGCGCTCCTGGGCCGCTGCAACCGCGAGATCGTCCGCAGCAGCGTCGACTTGCCACTGCCGTTCGGCCCCACCAGCACGGTCACTTCACCCGGCCGCAGCGTCACCGACGCGTCGTGTACGACGTCCACGCCTTCGTAGGCCACGGTGACGTCCGTGGCCAACAGCTCATGACCGCGGGGGCGCACCGCCGCGGAGGTCTCTTCACCTGCTTGCACGCGGCATAGGTTAGCCTAACCTTACTCAGACCTGTGAGGGGTCGGCGGACCGGAGCACAAGAAGAGGATCAGCCAAAGGCCGAATCCCGGCCGGGCGGGGCCAGGACCGTCCGGGCGGCCTGCCCTACGAAGCCCGCCCGCCAACTGCGGCGCGACGCGCCGCCCTCCACATGGACATTGACCGGCAGCCGGCGTCCAGCGCGGCCTTGTCGTGACCCGAGGGGCTGGTCCTGGAAGGCCATGCCGACGGGACCGGCATTCGGGTTGAGACGATACGCATCGTCTTGCTACAGTGGGCGTATGCGTTTCTTCTTCTTTCTCTGAGTCCGGGCACGGCCGATGCCGCCGTTTCTGCTGCCCGTAGACACTTCGCATTCCCAGGGAAAGTCACATGCGCGAACGCGCCCACACCGCTGCCCCCCTTGCCGTGGCCCAGCTGTCCGTCAAGGACGTCACCAAGTCCTACGGCACCCGCACCGTCCTCGACCAGGTGTCCTTCACCGTCCGTCCCGGCGAGAAGGCCGCCGTCATCGGCGAGAACGGCTCCGGCAAGTCCACCCTGCTGCGGCTGCTGGCCGAAGCCGAGGTGCCGGATGCCGGGGAGATCACCGTCAGCTTCCCCGGCGGCGTCGGCCACCTCACCCAGACCCTCGACCTGGACCCGGACTGCACCGTGCAGGACGCCGTGGACCTCGCCCTGACCGAACTGCGCGACATGGAGCGCCGCCTGCGCGAGGCGGAGGAGAGTCTCGGCGGGGCATCACAGGACGAACTCGCTGCGTACGGCGAGCTGCTGATGGCGTACGAGGAACGCGGCGGATACGAGGCGGACGCCCGCGTCGACGCCGCCATGCACGGGCTCGGGATCGCCGGGATCACCCGCGACCGCGTCCTCGGCTCGCTCTCCGGTGGCGAACAGTCACGGCTCGCGCTCGCCTGCGTACTGGCCGCCGCGCCCGAGCTGCTCCTCCTGGACGAGCCGACGAACCACCTCGACGCGACGGCCGTGCGCTGGCTGGAGGACCATCTGCGCGCACACCGCGGCACCGTCGTCGCGGTCACCCACGACCGCGGCTTCCTCGAACGCATCGCCACGACGATCCTCGAAGTCGACCGGGACGCGCACACCGTGCACCGGTACGGCGACGGCTGGACCGGCTACCGCACCGCGAAGGCCGCCGCCCGCCGCCGTGCGGCTCAGGAGCACGCGGACTGGCTGGAAGAAGTGGCCCGTACCGAGGAACTGGTCGAGGCCGCCGGGAAGCGGCTGGCCGGCACCGGCAAGGACCCCCGCCAGGGCTTCGGCAAGCATCGGCGCTCGCACGAGGCGAAGCTCGGCGGGCAGGTCCGTGCGGCCCGGGAACGGCTGGCCCACCTGCGGCGCAACCCGGTCGCGGCGCCCCCGGAACCGCTGCGGTTCACGGCGACGCTGTCGGCGGCGGGCGGCGGGCATCCCGCCGAGCGCCCGCTCGCCGAACTCGACGACGTCATGGTCGCGGAGCGGCTGCGGCTGGACGGGACGCTGACGATCGCGTCCGGGCAGCGGATGCTCGTCACCGGCGAGAACGGAGCGGGCAAGACGACGCTGCTGCGCGTCCTGGCGGGAGACCTGGAGCCGGACGCAGGCGCGGTACGCCGCCCCGCGCGGACCGGGTACCTCGCGCAGGAGCTGCCCCCGCGCTCCACACGGCTCCCGCTGCTCGCCGCCTTCGCGGCAGGGCGGCCCGGGCTGCCGGAGGAGTACGCCGAACGGCTACTGGCACTGGGCCTGTTCCGTGAGGAGGACCTGCACGTACCGGTGGCCGCGCTGTCGGCGGGCCAGCAACGGCGACTCCAGATCGCGATCCTGGTGACCCGGCCCGCGGACCTGCTCGTACTCGACGAGCCGACGAACCACATCGCGCTCGACCTGATCGAGGACTTGGAGGCGGCGCTGGCTGCGTACCCGGGAGCGGTGGTCGCGGTCTCGCACGACCGCGGCTTCCGCGAGCGGTTCACCGGGGAGCGGTTGGAGCTGCGCGCCGGCCGCAGGTGCTGAACGAGCTCCCCGGCGAGCTTTGTCATCCCCGTATCTAGACCTCTGAGGCCCGCTGGTTCACGGTGTCCCTCCTATCCGCCCTATCGGCCTGGAGGGACACCGCGGTGAGACGAAGGCGATTTGTGGCAGGGGCGATCGGCGCACTCTCGGGAGTCGCGCTCGGACCGGGCCAGGCCCTGGCCGACGTACCGACGCCCCGTACGCAGGGCTGGCAGGCCGTGCCGGCACCCGGCAGCGTTCCGGCCGCGCAGCTGCGGCGTATCGCCGCCGTCGGACCTCAACTGGCCTGGGCCGTGGGCGAGGAGGCCCGCGGCGGGTCGTCGCAGGGGCGAGCCCTGGCCATGCTGTGGAACGGCAGCGCGTGGACGAAGACCGACCTGTCGCATCTGAACCACACGCGGTTGAGCGATGTCGCCGGTGTCTGCGCCACCGCGGCGTGGAGTGTGGGCCAACCAGTCGGCACCGGCAGCCCGCTGCTGCGCTGGGACGGAACCACATGGCGCGAGGTCGCGTTCCCGGGCCAGGGCGAGGCGGACGTTCGGTTGAACGCGGTGGCAGTCGGCCCGGACCGGCAGGTGTGGATCTGCGGCAACCGAGGCGGCGCCGCCCGTCTGCTGCACGGGGACGGGCAACGCTGGCGATGGCTGGAGCCGCTGCCCGTGGCGAGCGTGAACCTGTACCGGGTGGTCCTGCGCTCGCCGGGCGAGGTCTGGGTGAGCGGCGACCAGTCGAACGGGGGCGGATGGACCGGGCTCGTGGCCCGCTGGGACGGAGCCTGGACCGTACTGCCCCCGGTCGCGGGCCTGCGCCTCAGCATCGCCGACCTCCACTCGGCCGGTCCCGACGATGTATGGGCGGTGGGCACCGAGTTCGGCGTCGGCGGGCCGCCGGGCCGTCCGGGCAACCCGTCCCTCAGCCACTGGGACGGCAGGGGCTGGACACGGGTGGAAACGGGCTTCGTCGCCGGCTCGTTGACCGGAATCGCGGGCGATGCGCAGGGGCGCGCCGCGTGGATCTCGGGCTGGAACTTCCAGGACCAGAGCCGCAGTACGTACTTACGCCGGGACGGAAGCACCTGGACCATCGTCCGGGGCCCGGCCGGCGCGGCGCCGGCGCCGTATCTCAATGCCGTGACGTCCATCCCCGGCACCACCGGGTTCTGGTCGGTGGGCATGACCAGTCCGACCCCGGCTCCGCCGACCGAGGCGTACACGGAACGCCTCGAAGCCTGACGCGGATGCGGGAGAGAGGGGGAGGGTTGGGCCGCCCAGGGATGAGCCGACGGGCGAGCCCGGCTCAGTCGGCGCTGTCGGCTTCGGCGTCTCCGACGGCTTCGGCGTCTCCGACGGTGTAGACGTCCTTGACCTTCACCTCGGTCACAGCGCGCCCCTCGGGGAACACCGCGCGCCAGTCACCGATCACATGCAACTCGTCGGTACCCATCGCGCGGACGACCATCAGGCCCTCGTCGTAGGCCCGGTGGGCCTTCCACCACAGGTTCACGAAGGCCTGGGAGCGGATCATGTGCATCCAGTCGGTGCGGTACAGCTCCCGGTTGTAGTTCGACTCCCCCATCGTCGAGACGAACTTCGAGTACATCGCCTTGACGTACTCCAGCGTCACCTCGTCGTCCTCGGCGATCGCCCGGTCCCGGGCGTCCTTCAGCGCGACGCGGAACTTCTCCAACAGGCCTTCCGTGGCCCCCGAGGTCCAGGACTCATGGATCTCCGGCGGATCGCACAGCCCGTACTTCGGGCCCGCGAGGCGCAGCAGCATGCGCAGGGTCGGCTCGGTCACCCACAACGGGCCTGGCTCGTCCCGGTTGCCGATGGGGTTGGGAAGGTAGGCGTCGTGCCCCCAGTAGGGCGGGGTGATCAGGTGCACGCCTGCGCGGCGGCGGTCGTGGTGGTCACCGGTCGTGTGCTCCAGCTGGCCGATCGGCAGATGCGTCTTGAGGGCGGACAGATAGGCGCCGTTGGTGTCGAGCGCGGTGATCTCGTGCTCGCCGGGCGGCAGTTCGGCCCGTGCCCACTTGGGCCGGGCCTCCCAGATCTGGTCGGCGCCGCGCGCCGACTGCTTGCGCAGGACGTCGGGCAGCCACGGGTGGGCGACGACGTCGTACCGGCCGCCCTTGCGGGTCTCGTCCAGCAACGCCATCGCATCCGGGATGGCCCGCTTCACCAGCGCTGCGGTCGCCGCCTCGACATCGCCGGAGTGCTTGGCGAGGGCTGCTGCGACGGCCGAGCCGATCGGGTCGGGGCTGTCGGCGGTCTTCAGCCGGCGACCGACGGGCACGACCTTGACTCCACGGGGCGCTGGCTCTGCCTGCCGACGGACGCCGACTCACGGGACTCGACCCGTGGTGCCGGGCTCTCCGCCCGCGCGGGCTCCGCCGGTTGTACGGGCCCGGCCGCACCGCACTCGGCAGGGTCCAGGTGCTGCGGAAACCCGGCGACCTGATGCCCGGCGAGCTGCCCGCACAGCACACAGGGCCGAGGCTCGGTCAGGGCCTCGACGTCGTCGGCCTCGTCCGGCGCCGTCCGCTGCTCGGCTTCCGCCGTGCCTGCGTCCACCCCGGCTTCTTCCCCGGGGAGGGCCTCCTCCGCCAGAACCGGTTCCTCGTCCGGACCGTCGTCCTCGACCGCATCGGCGGCCAGCTTGGTCCGCGCTCCCTCAAGGAAGTACGCGTACTTCTCCCGCACTTCCCCGCTCGGGTCCCGTCCCGTCTCCCACCCGCCGACCGTGGACGGGCTGACATTCAGGGCCTGCGCGAGCTGGGCACGCGAAACGCTGAGCTCTTCGCGCAGGGCACGGCGTTCCTCGGCGGGCGGCAGCGGGACCTCTTTCTTCGCCCCGGCGAGCAGAGCGTCGATCGCGTCGAAGTCCGTCACCGGACACCCCCGTCCGGAACGGTCGCCGCGGGCACGGCGGGGGCATGGCGCCCGGCAACGCGCCGGCGTTCCGCGGGCAGCGACTCCATGGCCCGGGTGGGCCCCGCCAGGAGTTCGAGGACGTCGATGCCGTAGTGCGCGGCGACCGCGTCGCAGTCCGCCAGGCTCCATACGGCGGTCCCGGACTGACGACGGCTCACCTGGGCCTGGCTCCTGCCCAACGCGGCGGCAAGATCGGTCTGCGACTCACCGGTCGCGTGCAGCAGGGCGGCCACCGCGGACCGTACTCGCTCATCGAGGCTCATAGCCATGGTGGCGACTTTACCGTCTCTTACTCATGCTCTATGCGCGGACCGCATGGCGATTCCTGCTGACGGGGGCGCGACGTCACGGCGTCGGTGATCCAGACTCGCGGCGTCGATCGGCCACGGCTGCCGCGAGCGCCGGCAGCAGCGCGCCATCTGTGGCGTCACTGCTCAGGCGACCCCCGCTCCCCTCCCTGATCCCTGTACCCACCCCCCTCGACCACGTCCCTCGCGAAGATCTGCGACCTGGCCAGGGCCTCGTCGACGGACTGGCGGCCGGCGATCGCGGCGGAGATCTCCGCGGACACGCGGTTGCCGAGGCCCGCGTACTCAGAGATGCCGACGTAGGACATCCCGACCCACGGCTGCTCGTGCACCCCGGGGTGCACGAGGTTCACCGCGTCGAGGGCGTGCAGCGTCGGAGCGACGAACGCCTTGGTGGCCTGCTGGTACTCAGGCAACTGGTAGGTGGACAGCCGGCTGCCGGGTGGCACACGTACCCAGCCGAGCCTTTCGCCGTAGAGCCTGGGGTAGCCCTTGGACGTCGCCCAGGAGACGAACTCCCAGGCGGCTTGCGGGTTCTTCGACGTGACCGGGATCGCCAGCGACCAGGACCACAGCCATCCCGAGCTTGCCGTGCTCAGCACGGGGGCGGGGGCGTAGCCGAGTCGGCCTGCGACCTTGCTGCTGTTCGGGTCCTCCAGACTGCCGGCGAGAGCTGTGCTGTCGTACCACATGGCCGCCTTGCCCTGCCGCATCGTCCTCAGGCACTCGGCGGGTCCGGTCTCGGCCGGCCGGGGTTGGCCGTGCAGGCGGACCAGGTCCACGTAGAAGCGGACCGCCTTCTTCGTTTCGGGGGAGGTGAGCCGAGGGTTCCAGTGCTCGTCGTACCAGCGGCCGCCGAAGGTCAGGATCACCGTGTTCAAGGGCATGAGCAGGTTTCCCCAGCCAGGTCCGCCGCGCAGGCAGATCCCGGCGACGCCGTGCCGGGGGTCGTGGAGCTGCGCCGCCAGTCGGGCGACCTGCTGCCAGTTCGGACGCTCCGGCATGGTCAGGCCGGCCTTCGCGAAGAGGTCCTTCCGGTACATCAGGAAGGACGACTCGCCGTAGTAGGGCACTGCGTACTGGCCGCCGTTGTACGACAGCGACTTGCGTACCGTGGGGATGAAGTCCCCCATGTCGTAGCCGCCCTGGCCCGCGTAGCCGTCGAGGCGGGTGAGCCATCCTCGTGATGCCCAGATCGGTGCCTCGTACGGGCCGATGGCGACGACGTCGTAGTGGCCGGCCTCGGTGGCGATGTCCTTCGGCACCCTGGCCCGCAGCGTGTTCTCGGGCAGGAAGGCGAATTCCACGTTCGTGTCCGGGTGGTCCTTTTCGAAGTCGTCGACGAGCTTGTCGATGTCGCGCATGAAGTCGACGGCAGCGACGGTGACCGTCGCGCGTTTCTCGTCCGCGTGATTCCCTGTGCAGGCGGCCGAGGCAAGTGCGAGGAAGGCGATCAGGGGTCCCGCCAACGCGAAACGGGACAGCAGTCGTGGTTTCACCGGGACTCGGACGCCTTTCCTCACTCCGGGAGTTTCTCCGAGCTCGCGAACGACACATAGTCGGAGACGTTCAGGAGACAGCCCGGTACCCGGTCCGCCGTTGACGTTCCGAAGTAGGTGCCGACCTGCTTCTCACCTTCGTCGGGAACACCCATTCCTTTCGTGAGTGCGACCGTCCAGGGCTTCGGCGGGATCGAGTTGCTGTCCTGGAGGGGGTAGTCCAGCGCCACGACCAGAGACAGGAAGACGCCGATGAAGAGCGACAGGAGGCCGGTGATGGCCAAGTGATCGCTCAGCCTGACACCGACGAGAACCCAGGTCGCGGCGATGACGACGGCGGCGCCGACAAACAGGACTATGTAGAGACCGGGCAGCAGACCGATCTCCACCTCTCCCTGCCGCTCCCGACGAAGGTTGTTGTATTCGTTGAACGCCTCGAGGGTGACGGACTGCGCGTTCGACTCCTGGGCGTTCCGCGGCTCGTAGAACATGAGCGACTCGAATACGGCATCCAGCCTGCCCTGGTCCTCCTCGATCCGGCCCTGCTTCTGTTTGGGCCAGACGTCGTCGATCACGTTCTCGGCGTAGTTGCGGATCTGCGACTGGAGCCTGCAGCGACGGCTGTTGGGAAACGACTGTGCGGCGCGGTAGACGGTGGTCAGCTGTGAGGCCTCCTGGTTGACGAGCCTCTTCACCTCCACATAGTGGTCGTACGCGCCGACGGCTACCAGCCCGACGAGCAACGCGTAGAACACCCCGACGACCTCGACCAGGAAGGTGACGCGCTCGTCGTGTTCCGGATCGTCGTCGAACCGTCGGCGCGCCCAGGGACGGGCGAGCATCCCGCACAAGCCGAAAAGGAGAAGGCCCCCGGCCAGAACCACAGCCTGGGCCCAGGCCGGCACATGCAAGAATCCACCAGACACTCGTCAGAGCTGCCCCGGCATTGCTTCAGCTACGCCGAGAGCGGCCATGTCGGACGATACGGGTGCGCTTCGGCGTCGCACTCCCCGAACGGCCTTACGAAACGCGAACTGGCGCCTCCTGAGAACGTGGCGGTCACCCTGACCCGCTCCGTCAGGGCATCGATCGCAACCGGTCCAATCCCTGGGCATTGCAGGAGCGGGTCCGTATTGCCGAGGATCTCCAGGTTGACCCGGCGGAATTCGGGATCCAGGCGCCGAACCAGACGTCGCCGATCACCGCGAACCCTGCTTCAAACCGCCGCGACACTGCGCGGTTCCCCCTATCCCTCCGCCGACTTCAGCCACTTCTCGCCTCCAAGTGGGAATTCGTACGCCGGTCGCCCGTTGTTGCCGCTAGTCCGGAACGGCCTGCCGTTGTCGTCGACGACCAGCGTGCCCTTCCGGCCACCGCTGGACCAGGTCAGCTCCAGGTACCAGGTCACGTCGTACGCCGAGGCATCGGCGGTGATCTTGAAGACCTCCGGGTCCGACTCGCTCACCTTGAAGGAGAAGTCGCGCTGTCCGGCCCCGGCCACGACGACCGGACGCGCGGCGTCGAGGGCGACGGTGAAGGGACGTGTCGGCACGTTGCCGCCGCACCCGACGCCCATCACGTAGTCGTTCCAGGCCAGTGGCGTGTCCTTGCGGACCACGCGAACGTCAAGGCCGTCGATCACGACCGTCTCCTTGCCGGTGCCCTGGACGGTCAGCGTCACCAGTTGTTCCCCGGCCGTCACCGCCTTGTTCGCCCCGATCCAGGCCGGCGCGTCCTGCTCGACCGGGGGCGGGCCGATATCCGTCGGGGGCCGGTCGATCAAGTAGTGCTGGTAGCAGGGGTGTTCCCAGCTGTACGGGCGGACGTTCACGGTCAGCGGTGGCTCGGCGTCCGTCTTGGCGCCGGCGCCTGCGCCGCCGTCGGGCGCGTTCTTCGTCGGGGTCGCGGAGGCGGACGGGGAGTTCGTCCCGCCCGGCTTGGCGCTCCGCGAGTCGGACGGCGACGACTGCGGCGAGGCCTTGGTGGGCGGGGCGGTGACGTCCTTCGAGGCGGCGGCACCGACGCTGCTCCCCCGGTCGTCGCCCTGGCTCCCGTCCGACGGCAGATTCATGGCCAGTGCGGCGGCACCGAGAACGGCGGCCACCGCGACACCGGCGAGGAGCGCGGTACGGCGGCGAGGGCGGGCCGGGTGGCTGCGCTGGAGCTGGAGAGGGCCGACAACATCGGCGGGGGCCGGACCCGGCGTGGGCTCGGGAGCGGGCGTGGGCTCAGACCCGGCCTGGTCGAGGTCGGGCCCGACGGCCGTACCGTCATCGGAGGTGGTCGCCGCTGCCGCCCCCTTCCTCCCCCGCACGGCATCCGCCAGCACCCACCGCCGATGCAGCTCCACCAGTTCCTCCGGCGAGGCCTTGCACAGGCGAGCCAGCCGCTCCACGGGCGCGTAGTCGGTGGGGACGGCATCCCCGTTGCAGTACCGGTGCAGCGTCGAGGTGCTCATGTGCAGCCGTTTGCCGAGGACCCCGTAGCTGAGCCCCGAGCGGTCCTTCAACTGCCGCAGAAACGCCGCGAAATCGGTCGCAGCCGTGCCTTCCGACACCGTTCCTCCATCCCCCGTGTCCCATTCCCCCGTTCCAGGGAATGGACGTTTCTCCAGGTCAGATCCATTGCAGCCGTTCCGGTTTCCCTGATCGCCGACGGACGTGGCGACCGGGACGGATCACCGGGCAAGCTCAGGTCATCCAAGCACGCCGCTCCCGGCACCCGGTCGAGCGGCTGCCTTCAAGTCCTTTGCACCGACAAGGAATCAGCCATGCGCACCTTCCGTCGCACCCGCCTTCTCGCCGCCACTGGCGCCGCCATCATCGCCCTCGCCCTCACCGCATGCGAGAACGGCTCCGGGACCCGCGACGAGGGCGCCTCACAGCCGACGTCACCGTCCGCGGCGGCGGACACGTCGAAGCCTGCGCAGGACCCGTCGTCCCATCGGCCGGGGCAGAGCGCGGGCTCCGGGCAGCAGTCGGCCCCGCCCTCGCAGACGGGCAAGCCCGCGGAGAACGGCACCAGCGGGGGCAGCGGCACGAGCGAGGGTGCGAAGGGAGGCGCAAACGCACCGGGGGACCTGACCATCTGCAACGGCTCCAACACCAGGACCACGGCTCAGCCCGTCCCCCGCCCGCTGAACCACATGCTGCTCACCGTCACCAACACCGGCTCGAAGCCGTGCGCCCTGCCGTACTACCCGGTGCTCCGCTTCGACGAGATGCAGTGGGTGCCGCAGGCCTTCGACGACACCAAGCCGCAGGCAGTGCCGATCCTGGAGTCGGGCGCCTCCGGCTACGCGGGCGTCCGGCTCAGCGCGGCCGACGACAGCGGCACGGGCGGCAACACCGGCCGCGCGCTCACAGTCGCCTTCCAGGGCAGGACGCCGAACAGCTCCGGCGGCCCGTCGGCCACCCCGTCCCTGCCGGCGAAGGGCGTCTACTACGACAGCGCCCTGAGCGTCACGTACTGGCAGACGGACGTGGAGACAGCCCTCAACTGACGCCCGGTGGCTGAAGCCGTCGCCTCGTTGCCCCGAAGATCACCCGCATGTTCCGCACCTCGCAGCGAACGCATCCGCGCCGGCGAGGTCGAAGTCTCCGTGGTCGCTGCCGAGTCCCTGGGCCACCAAGGCCGCCGCGGCGCACCCGAGGACGGCGGAGTCGTACGGCCTGCGGCCCAGGCCCGTGCCGCGTACGAAGCCGGCCGAGAAGGCGTCGCCGCAGCCGGTCGTGTCCACGACGTCGATCATGAACGCGGGCACCTCCTCGGTGCCCTCGGGGGTCACCAGCAGGGCCCCGTCACCGCCACGAGTGACCGCGACGAGACCCGCTCCGGCAGCGAGGAGCTTCTTCGCCCCCGCCACCACGTCCTCCTCACCGGTGAAGCCGAGGACCTGGTCCTCGTTGGGCAGCATGTGGTCGACGTACGGCAGGACTGACTCGATCTGTTCGAAACTTCCGAGGGCGCCGGGCGCGAGGAGGTCGACCGAGGTCACCACGCCGTGTTCCTTGGCGTAGGACAGGATGCGCGTTGCGGTGTCGACGCCGATGAGTTCGGGGCCGCCGAGGTGGAGGTGGTTCGCCTCGGCGATCGCGTCCCAGGGCACGTCGTCGGGGCCGTACGTGATGTTGGCGCCCAGCAGGTGCAGCGAGGGCCGGTCGCCGTTGGGGCGGATGGGCAGGACGCTCGCGGAGGTGGGGGTGTCCGTGCGGCGGACGAGGAACCGGGTGTCGATGCCTGCCGCGCCGAGCAGTCGGACCAGCATGTCCCCGGTCGGGTCCGAGCCGATCGCCCCGGCGCTGCTCACCGACGCGCCGAGTTTGGCGAGGGTGAGCGCAGTGCCGCCCGCGGTTCCGGCGGCGGTCATCCTGATGTCGTCCACCAGCGTCGCGCCCTGGCCCTCGGGAATCGCCTCCACCGGCCGCACCAGTACGTCCAGCACATGCACGCCCATCGTGACGACGTTCATCGGTGTCCCTCCTGCACGGGTGGTACGGGGTGGGTGGTGCCGTAGTTCCGGGCGAGCGCGGCCTCGATCACCGCGAGTCGCTGGTGTTCGTCGAGGACACGGGGCTTACCGAGGGCGGCCGCATGCTGGTGGACGCCGCACGCCCACTCCAGCAGCAGGGCGTGCTCGACCGCCTTGGCCAGCGTGGGAGCGTGCGTGACCGAGCCGTGGCTCGCCATCAGCGCGGCGCTGCGGCCCTCCAGCGCCGTCAGCACGGACTCGGCGAGCTCCGGTGTGCCGAAGGTGGCGTACGGCGCCACGCGCACCGAGCCACCCAGGCTCAGCAACTGGTAGTGGATGCAGGGCAGTTCGTCGAGCACGCAGGACAGCGCGGTCGCCATCGGGGCGTGGGTGTGGACGACCGCGCCCGTTCCGTAGCGGCGGTAGACACCGAGGTGCAGGTCCAGTTCGGAGGTGGGTTCCAGGGTCCCGGCCACGACGTTTCCGTCGAGGTCGACCACGGTCACCTGGTCGGCCGTCAGTTCCGCGAGCACCGCGCCCGTGGCCGTGATCGCGACACGGTCCTCGACCCGCATGCTGACGTTGCCGGCCGTGCCGATGAGCAGGCCCTCCGCCCCCAGGCGACGGCACGCCTCGGCCACAGCGGCGCGCTCCTGACCCAGCGTTGAGCTTGAGTCGGTCATGTACGCGACGCTAACGTAAACCTGAAACGATGTCACGTTCAGGTTCGGAGGCCGTACATGGGCGATCCCGCCCCGCAACCCGCCGACGGCACGTGGCATGTCCCGTTGCGCCGTACTCCCCAGCAGGCGCGCAGCAAGGCCCGCCTCACCCGCGTGCTTCGGGCGGCGGAACGCGTTCTGATCGGCGAGGGCGTGCAGGCGCTGACCACGACCCGCATCGCCGCCGAGGCGCAGGTCTCGGTCGGGTCGCTGTATCAGTACCTGCCCGACCGCGACGCGATCATCGATGCCCTCGCGGCCGGGTACTTCGCCCGGCTCGAGAGCGCCATGGACGACCTCGTGCGCGCTGCCGCGGCCGAGCAGTGGGACGACCCGGTCGGTGTGCTCATCGACGTGTACGCCGCGATCTATCGCACCGAGCACGGCTTCAGGGCCCTGTGGTTCGGCAGCAGCCTCACCGAGCAGACCCGGGCCGCGGACCGTGAGCACAAACGCCGTATGGCGGACGGAGTCCGACGTATCCTGCTGACCCTCGACGTCGCCCGGGACGACGATGCGCTCGCCCGGGCCTGCCACGCCGCGGTCCTCGCCGCCGACGCCCTCGCGCAGGAGGCCTTCCGCCGAGACCCCGAGGGCGACCCCGGGCTGCTCGACGAGGCCGGGCTCATGCTGCGGGGGTACCTCGCCGGTGTGGCCGCGCGCTATGAGGGGCCGTAGGGCAGGTGACGGACAGGGTCCGGCGCGCGGGGCCCGGCAGTGCCTGGGGCTTCGGAGCACGACTCTGACATCCTGGCCGTGTGCCGAAACCGTCTCCTGTCACCCCTGATGCCCCCGCCCACATACACACCCCGCTGCTCACCCAGCAGTGGCTCGACCTGGCCTTCATCCACTGGGCCGTCGAGCCGGACGTGGTGGCCGGGCTGCTGCCGCGGGGTACCGTTCCGGACACGCATGACGGGGTCACGTACGTCGGCCTCGTCGCCTTCCGGATGCATCGGGTCGGCTGGCTGCGACTGCCCGGGGTGCCGTATCTCGGGACGTTTCCCGAGACCAACGTGCGCCTCTACTCGGTGGACGCACACGGACGGCGCGGCGTCGTGTTCCGGTCGATGGACGCCTCCCGGCTGATCCCGGTGGTGATGGGACGGGTCGGATTCCGGTTGCCGTATCTGTGGTCCCGGATGGCCGTGCGCTCGGCCGGCGACACGGTCACGTACACCAGCTCCCGTCGCTGGCCCGGCCCGCGCGGCGCGTCCAGCCGGATCACCGTACGCACCGGTGATCGCATCGAGGAGCCCACCGAGCTGGAGCACTTCCTCACCGCACGCTGGGGCATGCACAACGCCTTCTTCGGCGGTGCCGAACCGGTGGCGTACCTGGCCAACCACCATCCTCGGTGGCCGCTGTACCGGGCCGAGCTGGTCAGCTGCGAGGAGAACCTGATCACCGCGGCCGGGCTGCCCGCCCCGAGCACCGCCCCGGTCAGCGTCCTGTACTCCCCCGGCGTCCCGGTCCGTCTGGGCCGCCCGGCGCGGCCGGCGGGCATCCCCACGCCGTGATCGGCGGATGACTGCAAAACCCAGGGGGCCCGGAACCGGGATGACCGGTCCGAGCCCCCTGGAACGTATCGGCGTCACATGCCGTTACGGGGTGTCCGTCCTCACCTTCACTCGGCGCGGCGCCTCGTGCGCATGAGCAGCAGGAAGCCTGCCATCAGGAGCACGGCGCCGGCCGCGGCCGGCCACAGGGACGTGCCCGTCTCCGCCAGGTCACCGTTCCCGACCGCCTGCGGCTCCGTCCCGGAACCGGCGCCGGAGTCGTCGCCGCCCGCGGCGGGCTGGGTCTGCGCCGGAGTGCTTCCCGAGCCGGCGCCGTCGTCGCCCTGTCCCTGGCCGTTGGCGTTCTCGTTCGCCGTGGGGGTTCCGTCGGCCTTGGGCGCCACCGTGCTCGACAGGGTGGGCTTGCCGTCCTCCTCCGCCGGTTCGGTCGCAGGCTCGTCCGTCGCGGGCTTCTCGGTCGCGGGCTTCTCGGTCGCCGGCTTCCCAGTCGGCTCCTGCGTGGCGGGCTCGTCCGTCGCGGGGTCCTCGGTCGCCGGCGCGTCGGTCGGCTTGTCCCCTCCGTCACCGGGCTTCGGATTGTCGTTGCCCGGCTCGTCGTTCCCGCCCGGCGGGGTGGTGGGAGCCTGAGTCGGCTCCTCGGTCGGCTCCTCGCCGCCCGGCTCGTCGCCGTCGCCCGCTCCGGCGCCGCACTTGCGGCCCTCGTTGATGCAGTCGACCATCTCGCTCATCAGGTCCTCGCTGAAGACGTTGATGAAGTCGCCGTGGTCGGTGACCGGCTTGTGCAGCTGCTCGGGGAAGGAGTCCACCGCGAACAGCGGGGTCGTCTTCCCGCCGTCCTGGAGGCTGGGCGCGTCGACGTCGTACACGATCCGCTGCACCAGCTGCGGAATGGCCTTGAAGCCGTTCGCACAGCTGCCGTCGGCCGCCGCGAAGGCCACGTGGGTGCGGTGGTTGGCGCTGTCGATGTTCTGTCCGTCCCAGCAGCTCTGGAACTTGAAGGTGCGCACCACGTCACTGCCCTGCGGGCACAGCGGGTACTTGTCCTTCAGCTGCCGGTCCTCGAAGCCGGTGCAGCTCCAGGAGGCGTTGGCGTTGGCGGTGCCGTTCACGAACGCCTTGGCGTCGCCGGTGATGATGCGCAGCAGGCGCGGCATCTCGGTGACCTTGCTGCGGGGGTTGCCCACGAAGTCCAGCGTCACTTCCTTGGGAGTGACGATCTCACCGGCGTTGCCCTCGATGCCACCGCCGGGCGAGTTGGCGTCCCTTTCCTGGCTGCCGTTCTGGAGCCGGATCACGGGCCAGTAGTACGTGGACTTGTCGCCCTGGTCGACGCAGCTCGTCTCGGCGTTCGCCAGGTCCTCGTCGCTGGCGAAGGCGTCGTTGGACTGGTTGCCGATGTAGTCGTGGAAGTGGTGGGCGCCGTTGGAGACGCCGGGGGCCACGATGACGTTGTCGGAGTTGAACAGGCCGTTGTCGTTGACGCCGCAGCTGGTGGCGAAGGTGCCTCGGGAGGCTCCCTTCTGCTGGGCCGCGCCGGCCACGTTCGGCTGGACGGACTTGATGTCCACGAAGTCCGCGGCGACCGGGCCGTTGCCCGCCTGTCCGCCGTTGCCCTGCTGGTCGCCGTTGCCGGGCTGCTGGTTGCCCTGGTCCGCGCCGTCCTGGTTGTCGCCGCCCTGTTCCTGGTCGCCGCCGTCTCCGTCCTCACCGGTGCCGTTGTCCGCGGCGCGCAGGGTGCAGGAGGCGAGGGAGTCGAGGCCTTCGGGCCGGTCTCCCACGCGGTCGACAGCGATGGCGATCCGCTCGATCGTCGCGGCCCGCTTGTCCTTGAGCGGGTTCATGATCGCGCTGTCGGCGAAGCCCGCGTCCTGCTGGATGGCCTGAGCCGACTCCTGCAGCCGCTGGTAGGCCTCGGCTATCTGCTGGTCGAGCAGCGCGAGTTCCTTCGCGACGTCCTCGCGCGCTCCGTCCGGCACATCCGTCAGTTCGCTGCCGACATCCGGGCAGTCGATCGTGCCGGCCGGGGTGGACAGCGTCCGGGCGGGATCCGCTCCGCCGTCCTCGGTGGCCGAGGCATAGACGTTGGCCGCGACCAGGCCGCCGCCGCCCAACATCAGCGCGACCGCTGCAAAAGTCGCGCGCCGTGCGCCCGTGGGGCGTCTTCGCGTGCTGCGTCCCAAGGAAGTACTCCTACGCCTCGTGATCGGTCAGGGCATGAAAATCCCCCGGTCCAATACGGAGACGGGCCGCGTTGTGTTCAAACGCCTCACGGATTCACAGAAATTTCTCACAACGAAGGTAAACACCCTGGTCACTGTGGGGTGTTGGGGAGAAGTCGCGGTCCAGGTCAGCCCATCAGACCGGCGGCGAGCGTCGCCCCCAGCTCCCAGCAGGCCTCGGTGTCCGCCTTGGTGGGCTCGCCCGTGACCCTCACCGGATTCGCCGCCCTGCGCCAGCCCAGGCCCGTCGTGATCGAGTCGATCGCCCGTACCGCTCCGGTGACGTCGCTGCCGCCGTGCACGCAGAAGCCGAAGGGCCGGCCCTGGGTCGCGTCCAGGCAGGGGTAGTAGACCTGGTCGAAGAAGTGCTTGAGGGCTCCGGAGATGTAGCCGAGGTTCGCCGGGGTGGCGAGGAGGTAGCCGTCGGCGGCCAGCACGTCGGAGGCCGTTGCCGACAGCGCCGGCCGGCGCACGACCTCGACGTTCTCGATCTCCGGCGCCGTGGCACCGGAGATGAGGGCTTCGAGCATGGCATGGCAGTTGGGCGAGGGCGTGTGATGCACGATCAGCAAGGTGGGCACATCCGAACCCTGCCGGGGTGCCCGTTCGCGACGCAACCCTGACGTGCGGAGTGTTGCCCTCAGTGCTCGGGGATGACGTGGTTGACCCTGGCGACCGCGGCCGACAGATGTTCCTGCACCTCTTCGGGCAGCGCATCGCCCTTGACCGCGGTGACGAGGTCCCCGGCCAGGGAGTGCAGTTTGGTGTTGGTGTTCTGGGAGGCCGTGACCAGTACCGTCCAGGCCTCCTCCGAGCTCAGGCTGAACGAGGCCATCAGGATGCCGCGGGCCAGGTCGATGGTCGGCCGGGTCTGCATGGCCCGGCGCAGTTGGGCGACCTCTATCCGCAGATCGTGATGGGCACCCTCGGGCGCCTCCGGGTCCTGGGCATGCCCATCGACCGCGGCATGCCCGTCCGGGTCGAGCCGGCCGAACAGCGAGTGCGTGCCGGTCAGGGAGAGCAGGCGGTCGACAGCCGTACTGGCTGCGTGGATCGCGACCGTCTTGCCCTGCTCCAAGGCGAAGTGGCGCACGTTGAGCAGGATGTTGAGGGTCGAGCAGTCGCAGAAGGAGACGCCCTCCAGATGCAGATCGACGCCACGGACCGAGCGGTTCAGAGCTTCACGCAGGACGCCCTGGAGTCGCTCGCTGGTGTCGAGATCGAGCTCTCCGGAGACCTTCACCATGACCCTGTCGCCACCCGCGCGGACGGCGGTGACCAGCGGCCAGGACGAAGCCGCCGCCGGTTCGCCGTCGAAGTTCACACGGTCGGCAGCGCCCCTGTTGGGGGGCTGTGCAGAGGACGCGAGCTCGGGCATGACCGCCTCTCTCTCAGGTATTCCCCGTCTCACTACAAGAGTGAACCCGAACCGCGGAACACGTCAACAGATACATGAAATTGAGTGCGTGTATTTGTATTCGTGAACACCCAGCCGTACTCTTGAGGCATGGATGGAGTCCCTGAGCCGCACACCGGATGGACGTTTCTGACGAACCATGCCCGCGTCCTCGCGGCCATCGCCGACAACCCGAACGTGCGGATCCGGAACATCGCCGCGCACTGCCGACTCACCGAGCGCGCTGTCCAGAAGATCATTTCTGACCTGGAGCAGGACGGCTATCTGTCCCACACTCGCGAGGGACGCACCAACACCTACCGGATCGAGGCCGGCAAGGTGCTGCGGCACCCCGCCGAGGCCGGACTGCCGGTGGCAGAACTGCTCTCGCTGCTCATCCAGGCCGAGGCCGGCCACACCACCGGCTCGCAGCAGCTCAGGACGGCGCGCCCGCGGATGCCCGTGGACGGCGGATGACCGGCGGTGGATGGCTCACGGAGGGCGCGTGCCCTGCAGAGGGCTGATGACCTGCGGTCGGCGCATGCCGCTCGGAAGGCGCTTGGTCCGCTGACGGCGGGTGCGCTTCAGAGGGCCTATGACCTGCGGGTGAGGTGTGCCCCGCAGAGACGAGCGGGTGGGTCGTACCCCGCACAGACGACATGACTCGGCCACGGCGGGCGGCCGGTCGCCGGACTCGGCCGCCGTGGAAACGCCGGTGGCCCGGCCTCAGCACAGGACGCGCAGCGCTCCCGGCAGAACCCTGACCGTGACCGGCAGGGTGGCCTCCACCTCACCGTCCGCGCCGTAGGGCACCTCACGGTCGGCCGCGATACGGATCTCCCGGCCTCGCAGGAGCTGCACCTCGGGACGCTGGACGTGGGCTCCGGTCTTGAGCTCGTTCATCAGGGCGAAGAACAGCCGCCGCGGCGCCTCGCGGATCATCACGACGTCCAGCAGACCGTCGTCGACGCGGGCGTCGGGGGCGATCAGGCGGCCGGATCCGTAGTAGCCGGAGTTGGCGGCCACGACCGTGTAGCCGGTGTGCAGGTGCTCCTGGCCGTCGACGGTGACGCGGTAGCGCGCGGGGCGCCAGGTGGTGACGGCGCGCAGGCCGCCCGCGTAGTAGGAGGCCGAGCCGCGCAGCAGTCTGGCCTCGTTGGCGTGCCGGTTGGCCAGGGCGTCGACGCCTGCGTACACGCTGCCGAGGACCA
This sequence comes from Streptomyces sp. NBC_00299, assembly GCF_036173045.1. Lineage (GTDB taxonomy): Bacteria > Actinomycetota > Actinomycetes > Streptomycetales > Streptomycetaceae > Streptomyces > Streptomyces machairae. Next base: position 9,162,889 of record NZ_CP108039.1, on the reverse strand, counting down.
CTGTGCGGTCGTGTACGGCCGACTCGACCTCGATGGTGTCGACCTGCCGGGGTTCGTGGTGGAGCAGTACCTCGGCGAGGGCGGCGGGCTCGGTGGGCAGGTTCAGCGCCCGGGCGAAGTCGTTGCCGCGGCCGGCGGGGACCAGGCCGAGCACGGCGTCGGTGCCGCTGAGGGCCCCGCCGACACCGCCGGCGATTCCGTCGCCGCCGACAGCGAGCACCACCCGGCCCCGCTCCCCGGCGTCACGGGCCAGTTCCTGGGCGTGGGCGAGGCTGCGGCTGTACTCGGTCTCCAGGTCGGCCCCGGCCTCCCGCAGCGGCCTGGCCACGTTCAGCAGTGCGGCAGCTGAGGCGGATCCGCCCGCCGTGGGGTTGACGATGGCGGTGAACTGTCGCATCGGGGTGCCTTTCGGGCCGACGGGAGGGTGCTGCCGGAGGCGGGCGGAGGAGGTGGATGAGTGATGACCGGAAGGTCCCGGGCGGACCCGGTGCCCCGGGGGACCCGAGGGACCCGAGGGACCCCCGGGGGATGAACAGTCTGGACGGTCAGTCGAGGGGCAGGAGGACCCCGGGGTTGAGCAGTCCCGTCGGGTCCAGTCGGCGCTTCACGGCCTGCAGCGCCTCGATGCCCAGGGGGCCCGCCTCGCGGACGTACCAGTCGCGGTGGTCGGTGCCCACGCCGTGGTGGTGGCTGATGGTGCCGCCCGCGGCGAGGATCGCCTCGTTGGCGGCGTGCTTCGCCTTCTCCCAGTGCCCCACCGGTTCGTCGCCCTGCGCCGAGACGACGGTGAAGTACAGCGAGGCACCGTTCTCGTAGACGTGGGAGATGTGGCACATGATCAGGGGCGGCGTGCCGGCCTCGGTGAGCGTGGTGGTCAGGGCGTCGCGCACGGACGCGTACAGCTCGGGCACGCGTGACCAGAACGTCGCCGTCTCCAGTGTCTCGACGAACGCCCCGGCGTCCAGCAGGGAGTCCCGCAGGTAGGGGGCCGAGTAGCGGCCGTGCGCCCAGCGCTGTCCGGGTTCCTCGCCCAGCTGGGTTCCGCCGCAGTCCCGGAGGACGGCCGACGCACGCTCCCTGCGGTACGAGGTGTCCTCGTCGGTGCCTTCGTAGCCGGCGATCGCCGTGCATCCCGCGGACTGCTGCCCGTCGACGGCGGCACCGATGGCGTCGGGCTGGGCGAGGCCGATCAGCGTCTCCGTCTCGTCGGACAGCCGCAGCACCGTCGGGCGCGGGCCGTCCTGGGCGAGGCGGCGCAGCGCGGCGGCGCCCTGCTCGAAGGAGTCGAAGCGCCAGCCCTCGTACACGCGAGTCGCGGGCACGGGACGGATCCGCACGGTGACGGACGTGATGACGCCGAACGCGCCCTCCGAGCCGAGCACGAGCTGCCGCAGGTCGGGGCCGGCCGCCGAGCGAGGCGCGCGGCCCGTGTCGAGGGTGCCCTCGGGGGTGGCGACGGTCAGGCCCAGGACCATCTCGTCGAAGCGGCCGTAGCCGGCGGACGCCTGGCCGCTGGAGCGGGCGGCGGCGAACCCGCCGATGGTGGCCCACTCGAAGGACTGGGGGAAGTGCCCGAGCGTGAAGCCCTGTTCGGCCAGCAGCGCCTCGGCGTGGGGCGCGCGCATCCCGGGCTGCAGCGTGGCCGTGCGGGAGACCGGGTCGACGGCGAGCAACTGGTCCATGCGGCGCAGGTCCAGGGCGACGAAGGGGCCGCGCCGGCCAGGGGCGAGGCCGCCTACGACAGAGGTGCCGCCACCGAACGGGACAACGGCCAGGCCGTGTTCGGCGCAGGCGCGCAGTGCCGCGAGCACGTCGTCGTGGCCGGCGGGGAGTACGACGGCTGCGGGGATGTCTTCGACCTCGCCCTCGCGCATTCGGAGCAGGTCGGGGGTGGACTTGCCGCGCGTGTGCCGGATGCGGCTCTCCGCGTCGGTGCGCACGTGCTCCTCGCCTCCGACCGCTGCGGACAGGGCCTGGAGTGCGGCGGGTTCGAGTCCCGGCTCGGGTACGGCGATGTCCGTCAGGGCGACCGGTTCGGCGGTGCGCGGCTTGACGCCGAGCCAGTCGCGCAGCAGCCCGGTCACGGTCTCGGGCAGCGGCGCCGCCTTGGCCGGGTCGCCCCAGCCGCTCCACAGCATGTCCATTGGCTGTTGTCCTCACCGGTCGATTCGAGCGATGCCGTGTCCCGGACGGCCCCGCAGGCGTTACACTGTGACACATGACGCCTATTCGTCACAACCACTCGGACAGCGATGCAGTACTCGACGCGGTGCGCGACTGCGTCCTGGCCGTCGGAGTCCGCCGTACGACGCTGACCGACGTGGCCCGCCGCGCGGGTGTCTCCCGGATGACGCTGTACAGACGCTGGCCCGACGTGCGCTCCCTGGTGGGCGACCTCATGACCCGCGAGTGGGTCGCGGTGGCCACGGCGGCCATGCCCGAACGGCGGCCCGGGACGAGCGCGCGCGGCCTGATCGTCGAAGGGCTCGTCACCGGAGTGAGGGCCTTCCGCGCCCATCCGCTCTTCCGGAAGATCGTCGACGTCGACCCGGAACTGCTTCTGCCTTACGTCCTCGACCGCCGCGGCGCGAGCCAGCAGGCCCTTCTCGCCCTGCTGGCCGACGGCCTGCGCGAAGGCCACGCCGACGGGTCGGTGCGCGCCGGCCATGTCGAACGGCAGGCACGGGCCCTGCTGCTGATCGTCCAGTCCTTCACCCTGTCCTTGCGGACCATGACCGACGAGGACGACGCCGACCTGAGCAGTGAGGCCTTCCTGGCGGAACTGCGCAGCATCCTGGAAAGGACCCTCACGCCATGAGCCCCGCCACTCCCCCTCTCCTGGTTCCCGGATCGTCCCTGTCCGCCGCGCGGCGCTCGCGTGAACTGGCCGAGGCCGTCGGCGGTCCGGCCGTGGACGTCCTGGTCGTGGGGCTGGGCGCGACGGGTGCCGGGGTCGCCCTGGACGCCGCGGCCCGCGGTCTGTCGGTGGTCGCCGTCGACGCCCACGACCTGGCCTTCGGCACCTCGCGCTTCAGCAGCAAGCTCATCCACGGCGGGCTGCGCTACCTCGCCTCGGCACAGCTCGACGTGGCCCATGAGAGCGCCGTCGAGCGCGGGGTGTTGATGGAGCGCACGGCACCGCACCTGGTCCGGGCCCAGCCCTTCGTGCTTCCCCTCACCCCTCTGGTCTCCCGCGGTCAGTCCGCCCTGGCCTGGGCCGGATTCCGCGCCGGTGACACCCTGCGCCTGGCGGCCCGCACGGCCCGCGCCACCCTGCCCGCCCCGCGTCGGCTCTCCGTCGTGGAGACCCGGCACCTCGCCCCCGCCCTGCGCACCCAGGGCCTGCGCGGCGGCCTGCTGTCCTGGGACGGCCGGCTCACCGACGACGCCCGCCTGGTGACCGCGATCGCCCGCACCGCCGCCGCACGCGACGCACGCATCCTGACCCGTGTGAGGGCTCTGGAGCTCACCGCGTCCGGCGCCCGCATACGCGACGAACTCACCGGCGAGGAGGGCGAGATCAAGGCCCGCGCGGTGATCAACGCTTCCGGCGTCTGGGCGGGCGACCTGGTGGAGGGCATCCGGATCCGCCCCTCACGCGGCACCCACCTCGTCCTGCGCTCCGACCACCTCGGTCCGCTGCCCGCAGGGCTGCACGTCCCGGTCCCCGGCGAGACCAACCGCTTCGTCCTCGTCCTGCCCCAGGGCGACGGCCGCGTCTATGTCGGGCTCACCGACGAGCCCGTCGGGGGCGACATCCCCGACGTTCCCGAGGTGCCCGAGACGGACATCGGCTTCCTCCTCGACGTGCTCGGCTCCGTCCTGGACCTCCCCGTCCAACGCGACGACGTGGTGGGCGCGTTCGCGGGCCTGCGCCCCCTGCTCGACACCACGCCGACGGCACGCTCCGGTTCGGCTCCGCGGACCGCCGACATCTCCCGTCGGCACGCGGTGGTCACCTCGCCGGACGGCGTGATCACCGTGGTCGGCGGCAAGCTCACCACGTACCGGCGCATGGCGCAGGACGCCGTCGACGCGGCCGTCACCGCCCGCCGGCTCACTGCCGGCCCCTCCCCCACGGCCACCCTGCCCCTCGTCGGCGCCGCATCACCCGCCGCCCTCGGCTCCCTCCAGGCACCACGCCGCCTCATCCAGCGCTACGGCACGGAGGCACCGGCCATCCACGCACTCGCCGCGCACGATCCCCGGCTGGCCGAACCTGTGCTGCCGGGACATCCCGTCACCCGCGCCGAACTGCTGTGGGCCGTACGCCACGAAGGCGCCCTGGACGAGGCCGACCTGCTCGACCGGCGGACACGCATCGGACTGGTCCCGGCCGATCGCGCGGCTGCGCTGGATGCCGTCCGCCAGGTCTGGTCCGAAGTGTCGACCTGACTCCGACCGGCGCGCGGGTGGGCCGCATCGGCACCCTCTTCACGACCGTGCGCTCGACGTCGAGCTCGGTGGAGCAGCCGTAACCGCCGTGGATGCGGACGGCGTTGAGGGCGACCTGCGTGGCGTCTCGGGGCGAAGAGTTGGAGGGTGAGCCGGCGGGCCTCCAGACCCCGCACCCGAATCGCCGGTCCGGCGATCGTTTGGGCCACCATGGTCAACTGCGGTACGTCACCGGATGCATCGCCCTCCCCTTTCCTGGCCACTCTCCTCGTACGCGAGTACGCGAGCCCTCCCCGCACCCTCCTGGAGACCACCGATGCCGACCGCTCCAACCCCACTCAGCTCGTACGTGGAGTCGTGGACTCCTGAGCCGGTGACGGACCGCGACCCGCTGTCCCCCGGTCCCACGGCGGCCCTTTCAGCGGTGCTGAACCTGCCCGATCCCGCCGCCGAGGCCGGCGATCCTCTTCCCCCGCTCTGGCACTGGCTCCACTTCCTCGCCTGGCCCGCACAGCGTGAACTGGGCGCTGACGGCCACCCTCTGCACGGCCACTTCCTGCCGCCCGTCCCCCACCGCCGGCGCATGTGGGCCGGCGGCCGCTGCGAGATCACCGAACCGCTGCGCCTCGGTGAACCCGCCGAACGCGTCCGCAGCCTCGCCTCGGTCAGCGCCAAACAGGGCCGTTCCGGCGAGATGCTGTTCGTCACCGAGCGCCGGGAGTTCCGCCAGCACGGCCGGACGTGTCTCGTCGAGGAGCAGGACATCGTCTACCGGTCGGGCGGCAACGCCGGTGCACAGCACCCGACCGCCCTCGACGCGTCCACCCTCCCCGCAGGCCGAGGACCCCTGGCAGCTTCCGCTGCGCCCGGGCCCTGCGCTGCTGTTCCGCTTCAGCGCCCTCACCGCGAACGCCCACCGCATTCACTACGACGCCCCGTACTGCCGCGACGAGGAGGGCTACCCCGGCCTCGTCGTCCACGGCCTCCTGCTCGCCCTGCTGATGCTGGAACTGACGCGGCGCCAGGCCCCGGACCGGCAGGTGCGCGAGCTGTCGTACCGGCTGCGCCGCCCGGTCTTCGCCGGCGAAGGCATCGTGGCCTGCGGCACGCCCTCGGGCGACCGTGCCGACCTGCGCGTCGCCAGCCACCGCGAGCAACGGCATGCCACGGCAGAGGTGACCTTCGCGTGACCGGCAAGCCCTGTATCGACATCGACATCGACATCGACATCGACGCCGTACGTCAGACGCCGGTACGCCGAAGTCGCCACACGTGGTCGTCCCGGAAGCCCTCCAGCCCCTCGGGTGACTCGCTCGGCTTGCGTACCGTGTCCAGCGTCTCCACGCTCCAGTCGGCCTCCGGCAGGTCGAGTTCGTCGAGGACGCCCCGCAGCGTGGGGAACTCCGCTTCGAAGGGCGGCTCGGTCTGCCAGGAGGGCCAGCCTGCGTGCATGACGATCAGCAAGGTGCCGCCGGCCGCGACGGCCGCTGCGGCCTGCCGGAGAACCCGCTGTTGGTCGAGCGGGACCGGTGACTGAAGGAACTGCGCGTTCACCAGGTCGAAGGAACCCTCGGGAAACGTCTCTCCGAGCACGTGCCGTTCCCAGGTCGTTCGGTCGCTCACACCGGCGTCGGCGGCGTGCAGGGCCGCGCGTTCCAGAGCCGTGTGTGCGATGTCGACGCCGGTGACGCGCCAGCCGCGTGAGGCGAGCCACACCACGTCGCCTCCTTCGCCGCATCCGAGGTCGAGCGCGCTTGCGGGTGCGAGGCCGGAGGCCTCACGCACGAGCAGCGCGTTGGGGCGACCGCTCCACAGACGCCCGTCGCGGTCGCGGTAGCGGGCCTCCCAGAACTCGGCGGCCTTCAGGTCGGATGTCTCGGTCATGGCGCCTCCCGTACACACAGATGTCAGGAGGGACTCGGACAGGCGCGAAGCCTGCCCGGTCCCACGCTCATGAAGCCTGCGGGAGGCCGTGGAGGGAGACAAACAGTGTTGCCGGTTCAGCAAAGCGAGGGGTGAGCGACCACAGAACTACGACCTTGGTCCCGGTCCACCTGAGCCCGCGGCCCGATCTACCGAGCCCGCGCCCCGCCTAGCCTCACACCATGCGTATTGGACTACTTGGCACCGGCAACGTCGCCCGAGCACTGGGCCATGGATGGCGCGCCGCAGGACACGACGTGTTACTGGGCTCGCGCGATCCGAAGGAACGCACTGACCTCGGCCTCCCCGTGGCGGGCCTGAGCGAGACGGCGGCCCACGCGGAGGTTCTGGTCAACGCGACCCCCGGGACCGTCTCCGTGGAACTGCTGCACTCGATCGGGGCACCGGCGCTGGCCGGCATCCTGCTGATCGATGTCGGGGTCGGCCTCAGCGACGACTACACCGAACTCTCGCACCCCAACAGCAGCCTGGGTGAACAGATCCAGGAGGCCTTCCCCCTGACCCCGGTCGTCAAGACGCTGTGCACCATGGACGCCACCGTGATGATCGCCCCGAACGATCTCGAGGACGCGAGCACCGTGTTCCTCTCCGGCGACGACGCCGAGGCCAAGCGGACCACCGGCCGGCTGCTCACCGACCTCGGCTGGGCCCCGTCGTCCCAGCTCGACATCGGCGGCATCCGCACGGCACGCGGACAGGAGCACTTCGCGTTGCTCTTCATGGGGATCGCGGGCGGCGTGGGCGCGCACATGTTCAACATCAAGGTGGTCACGCGCGCCGCCGTCGAGTAGGTCACTCCCCCGGCGCCTCCAGCCAGAAGCCCGCGCGCGTGCGCCAGAGGTCGAGGAGTCCGGTGTCGCCCTTTGTCTCCACGGCGGATGCCGGCCGGCGGTAGAAGTACAGGAGGAGGTCGGTCACCGGGCCGCGTGCGGTTGCGGTCGCGGTGGCGTCGCCGGGTCCGGGGCGCCAGATGGGGTGCTTGCCCGTGAGGTCGACGAGCCATTCGCCGGCGTCGGTCGCGTCGAAGTGGAGGCCACGGTCCGGACCGAGCAGGTCGGGCAGGTCCGGACCCGGCTCGAATGCCTCGGGGAACGTCGAGAACTCCAGCCATTCCTGCACCGCGTCGACGGCGAGGTCGCCATCGAGCGCGTACTCGGCCCCCACCGTCAGGGCGGCGTCGGCCCGGTGCAGGGCGGTCTCGTAGGTCATGCGCCGGGCCCAGAACGCCACCGGCGCCGACCGATCGTCGGACGGGTTCCACGCCTGAGCGTCGGGGCCGGCGGCGCGCAGGGTGGCGCTGAGCCGTGCCGCGCCTTCGGTGAGCCACGGGAGGAGGAAGTCCTCGTGCTCGTGGGTGTACGGGGTCACGTCGTTCACGCCGTCGTCGGGGATCGGACCGGTGGCGCGGGTCCGTACGATCTCCTCGGCCCACCGGTGGTCGCCGCCCACGTGCCGCAGCAGTTGGCCGAGGTTCCAGCCGGGGCAGGAGAGCACCGGCGAGGTCATGTCCGCGCCGCGCACATGGGCGGTGAGCCGCTCGGTCTGGGAGACGATCGCGTCGCAGTAACGGTCGAACGTCAGCGAGGTCATCGCCTCATGATGCCGCAGGGCCAGGATCTGCCTTGTCAGTGGTCTCGGATACTGTGTGCCGCCTGAGCAAGATCAGCAAGAGCAGGATCGGGTGGGGAGATCACCATGTTGGTGGGGGCGGGACAGGTACGGCGCCGGCTGGCGCAGGTGGCATTGCTGGCAGGGGTGCTGACGGGCTGTTCGGGGGCGGCCGAGGACGATCCGAAGGCGTCGGCGAGCGCATCGACGTCGGCGGGCGCGTCGGCCGAGGCGGCGAGTGACGGCGGTACGGCGGTGAAGCGCGGGGGGACCATCGGCGCCGCCGGATCGGACTGCGAGCTCCCTGTCACCTTCGACATCGCCCAGTACTGGGAGGCGGAGGCCGTCGACGGCGGGACCGGGAAGGACAAGGCGGGCGGCAGTGGTGAGGGGTCGGGAGACTCCGAGGACAGCGAGTTGGCCCAGGAGATCGCCGACGCGCTGCTGCACCAGGGCCCGGTCACGGCCGCCTGCGAGGTCGACGCCAAGCCGGCGGGGAACATCGGCTTCCTGCGCATCTGGACGGGTGAGCCGGGTGACGACGACGCACGCACCGTACTGGAGGCCTTCCTGGCCGACGAGAACGGCGTGAGCAAGGCGAAGTACAGCGCGTTCAAGACGGGTGACCTCGCCGGTGCCGAGGTGAAGTACCTCGTCACGAGCAAGCTCCTGGAGGAGACGAAGGAGGAGACCGCCCTGGCCGTCACCACCGAGAAGGGGCCGGTCGTCATACACCTCGGCGGGATGGACACCGAGGAGCACCGGGCGATGCTGCCGGCGTACGAACTGGCCAAGAAGACACTGCGGGTCGGCTGAGCGACAGGTGTGTCCGGCGCGGCTGGAAGGGCCGCCGCGCCGGACACCGGTCCTGAGCCCGTCCGGTGCCGGTCAGAAACCGGTCCCGGGTCGGTCAGTAAGCCGTCTCGGTCAAGAAGCCGTATGGGTCAGGAAGCCGTACAGGAGCCGACCACCGGCGCCGCATCGGTGCCGTTCTTCATCACCGTGAAGCCGAAGCTGGTGGATGCTCCGGCGGCCAGGGTGCCGTTGCCGTTCGGCCTCATCGTCATGACGTTGCCGCCGGTGTCCCAGCTGGGCGTGCCGTTCCAGGTCGCGGAGACCTTCTGCGGGGGTGTCACCGTGACGGTCACGGTCCAGTTGCTGATCCCTGAACTCCCCGCGGTGATGGTGACCTTGCCGTTGAAGCGGTCACTCCATTCCTCGGCCTTGCTGTAGGTGGCCGTGCAGGCGGAGCCGGGATTGCCGCCGCCCGAGGAGGAGCCGCCGAGCGCGGTCAGGACCGCGTTGTACGCCGGCTTCTTGTTGTAGTTGTCGTCGAACAGCAGAGGCGTTCCGCTCGCGCGCCAGGAGTACTTGTCGGTGACGCCCCAGACGGTGATGCCGGTGCAGCGCGAGACGGCCAGGCAGGCCCGTGTCACGTTGGTGTAGCTGTTGGCCTGCGCCGTGCCCGAGCCCTCGATGTCCAGCTCGGTGATCTGCACGTCGACGCCGAGGTCGGCGAAGCGCTGGAGATTGGACTGGTAGTCGGACGGGACCGGGGAGGCGCTGTTGAAGTGGGACTGGAAGCCGACGCAGTCGATCGGTACTCCGCGGGACTTGAAGTCCCTGACCAGGTTGTAGACGGCATTGCTCTTCGCGTTGACGCCGTCGGTGTTGTAGTCGTTGTAACAGAGCTTGGCGGCCGGGTCCGCGGCGCGGGCGGTGCGGAACGCCTCCTCGATGAAGCCGTTGCCGAGCTTGTCCTGGAAGGGCGAGCTGCGCCGGGCGCCGCTGCTTCCGTCCTGGAAGGCCTCGTTGACGACGTCCCAGGAGTGGATCTTGCCCTTGTAGTGCTGCATGACCTGCGTGATGTGGTTGTTCATCGCCGATCTGAGGTCGGCGGTGCCAAGGCCGGCGACCCAGCTCGGCAGCTGGGAGTGCCAGACCAGGGTGTGTCCGCGGACCTTCATGCCTCTGCTCTGGGCGTGGTTCACGATCTGGTCGGCCGAGCCGAAGGTGAAGGTGCCGCGGGTGCGCTCGGTGGCGTCCCACTTCATCTCGTTCTCCGGCGTCACCGAGTTGAACTCGGTGTTGAGCGTCGAGGCGTACGGGGCTTCGCCCAGGTGGTTCGCGGCGACGGCGGCGCCGAAGTAGCGGCCCTTCTCGGCCGCCGCGGCGCCGAGGGTACTGGCGGCCTCGGCGGTGCCCGCGAGGGCGGTGACGCCACCGGCGGCGAGCAGGCCCGCCATGCCGAGGGCCAGTGCGGTGCGGGTGCGCGAGCGGCGAGGGCGACGCTGGGGAGGCGGGTCGACGGATGTGCGGGTCACCATCTCGTCTCCTTCCTGGGGCTTCGAAAGTTTCGGACGGATTTCCGAATTTCGCGGCAGACCTTAGGAGCGACACCCATGGCCGTCAACAGACTGCACGCCCAGGAACCTCAGTTGGCTCAAGAATGCCCCTCGCGACAGCCGTTGGCGGATCGAAAGTTTCGATCCGCTCCACGACTGCCGCAGCAGGCGCCTAGGCCCCAGCGCCGGTGTAGGCCGCGATCGTCGCCGCCGTAGTGGCCGCCACGACCTGCCCGTCGGCGCCCGAGGCGGTGTAGGCCTCACCCCACAGCTCCCCGGACCGGGTCGCGTACGCCTTGCCCTCGTCCGAGAGCTGCCAGGCCTCGGACTCCTCCTTACTCATCCCGCCGCCGGCGAGGTGCATGGCGAGGCCCAGCAGCCCGAGGTCCCAGCCGACACCCACGGCTCCCGGCCCGAACTGGTCCCAGAACTCGTCCGGCACGACGGCCACATGCTCCAGCTCCAGTATCGTGCGCTCCTCGCCCTCCGGCGTGAGCCGCACCTCGACCTCGCTGAATCCCGGGTCGGGCCCGTACAGCCAGCTCACCCGCAGCCGCGAGGGCTCCTCGCATGCGAGGATCTCACCACCGGCGTTGCCCTCCAGCTGATAGCGCCCGCCGACCTTGAACTCCCCGCCGACGGGCAGGAACCAGCGGCTGATCCGCTCGGGCGACGTCACCGCGTCCCACACGTCCGCCAACTCGGCCTCGTACGTGCGCCGCAGCAGCACCGTGCGGGCCTCGCCGGTCTCGACCTGCCGTGCACCGACCTGCCGGTGCAGGCGGTTCAACTCGTCGACGATCTCACTCATCCCCGCTCGCTTCCTTTCTCAGCCTGCGCTCGCGCTTGCCTCGCGCGAGTTCCGTTCCGAGGGCGTCGAGCCGTTGTTCCCAGAAGCCGCGGAACCTCTCCAGCCATGCGTCCACTTCGCGCAGCGGCGTGGCATCAACGGCGTACAGCCGGCGCGTGCCTTCCGCCCGCACGGACGCGAAGCCGCTCTCGCGCAGCACCCGCAGGTGCTGCGACACGGCCGGCTGGGAGATTCCGAACTCGTCCTGGATCACGGCACTGATGTCGCCCGATGCCTGCTCGCCGGTCGCGAGCAGCTCCAATATCCGGCGCCTGACCGGATCACCCAGCACATCGAATGCGTGCACGGCTTCACTATGCCAGCGGCTGCTTATATAAGGCAAGGCTTAAACAACGGACCTGGACGGGCCGCGGCCGAAGCGCGGGATGTCCGCCTGCCGCGTGCCCTTCCCGCCTATCCCCGGTCGGTGAGGAACCCGTCGAGCGCCACGGTCAGTTCGGCCGGCTTCTCCACCGGCAGTTCGTGACCGGCGTCCAGCACCCGGATCACCGCGTCGGGGTAGGCCTTGGCCATCCGCAGCATCTGACCGAGGGGCAGCTGGATGTCGTGGTAGCCGTGCACCATCAGGGTGGGCGTGCGTATCTCGCCGACCCTGTCCAGGACATCGAAGGCACGCATGGCGCCGTAGAGCGTCATGACGACTTCGCGGGGAGTGTCGGCGGAGGCGCGGATGTACTCGCGGATCTCCTCGCGAGGGTAGCCGGGGGCGAAGGCGCGCTGGATGTTGGTGGCGACGAACAGCTTGAAGGGGGCGAGCGTCGAGGCGGCCATCAGCAGGGCGCGGCCCCGGCTGTAGGCCATCCTGCCGATGGAGTTCACCAGCACCATGCGCTCGACCCGTTCCGGATGGGCGAGGGTGATGGTCTGGGCGATCATCCCGCCCATGGAGTGGCCGATGATCGCGAACCGCTCGATCTCGAGGTGACCGAGGAGGGCGAGCACGTCCTTGGCCAGGTCGTCGATCGTGCGCGCTCCCGCCCCGCTGCTCTCGCCGTGCCCGCGCAGGTCGAGCCGGACCACGCGCCGCTTCTCGGCGAAGTGGGCCACCTGGTGGTCCCAGCGATGCCGGTTCGCCGTCCAGCCGTGGACGAACACCAGGGGCACACCCGAGCCCTCGCGAGGGCCCTCGTCGTCGTACGTCAGCGTCACGCCGTCGACTTCGAGCTGCGGCATGGGTGGCCTCCTGGGATACGGCGGAAAGGATCTGGTTACTGATCGGTACGTTAACCGGCGTCGTAGGCCGCCGTCACCGCCGTTCGTCCAGGAAATCGAGGATGTGCCCGAACACATCGAGGGCCGCTCCCCTGCCGAGGAACGTGTCCAGGTGGCCGTAGCCGGGGATCTCGGTGTACGTCACGTCCAGTTGCGGCCGGCGACGGGCGAGGACGTCGCGGCACAGCTCCTGGGAGTCGAGCCACAGGCCGTTCTCGCTGCCCGCCAGGAGCAGGACGGGGGTGTCGATGCGGGCCGCCGCGTCCAGGGCGTTCTGCGGGAGGGCCCGGTAGCGCTGGTCGGTGTCGTGCCAGCGGACGACGGTGCGGGCCAGTTCGATGCGGCGCAGGTGCGGCAGGATCCACAGCGGGGCGGGGCCGAGGAGGTCCGCGAGACGGTCGTGGGTCGTGTCGGTGAGGTGCTCGTGCACGAACAGGGAGGCGCCGGTGCCCCAGGCCGAGTTGTGCAGGATCTGGCAGGTGGGGTCCGGACAGGTCGCCTTGCGGGAGGCGAGGGCGAACAGCGGGGTGTACTTCGACCTCAGGCCGACCTTGCGGAAGTCGACGGGGATGTGGTCGATACGGGACTTCAGCAGCTCCCCGGCCAGCGTCATGCGCAGGGAGGTGCGGCCCGCGAGCTTCGGCGTGAGGAACACGCCCTGGGACACCACGCCGGCAAGCCCGGGGACCAGGCCCGCCGTCATGCTCAGGGAAAGGGTGAGGGAGCCGATGCAGTGGGCGACGGCGAACAGGGGGCGGTCGCCGACGCGGGTGCGGATGTGGCGGACGGCCTCGGGGATGTCGTAGAGGGCGACGTCGTCGTAGGTGTAGCGGCGGCCCGTCTCGTTGTACGGGAGGCGGCAGCTGCCTCGCCAGTCGAGCAGCCAGGGCTCGTAGCCCTCGTCCAGCAGGACGTCGACCAGGTTGCGGGTCTCGGGCAGCAGGAACATGTCGGCCGAGGCGGTGTGTCCGTGCAGGAGCAGCACGGCGGGACGGCCCCGGTCGCCGGTGGCGATGCGGGTCAGGCCGAGGCGTACCCCGTCGCTGGTGTGGAACGGGATCTCCTCGATCCTGGCCGGGTCGAGGCGGTGCTGGAGGGGGCGCAGGGTCGTGGTGGTCCTGACCTTGCGCAAGGCCGGCCTGGCGGTCCTGGGATTCGTCGTCCGGAAGATCATCGGTGGTGCTCCGTGGGGGTCTGGGTGCGGCGCAGGTCGAGCAGGTCCGCGGCGGCGCGGGCGAAGGGCCCGAGCAGGCCGCGGCCCATCTCCAGGCCGAACCAGGCGAGCCAGGTCAGCTTGGCGGCGCGTTTCTCCTGGCTGGTCAGGCGCGGGTCGACCTTGATGCCGTCGATCTGGTCGCGTACGTAGGAGTCGGCGGGGACGACGACCTCGCCGGCCAGGCTCGCCGCTTCGCCCTCGCGGCCGAGCTCCACGGTCAGGGCCCGGGTCTGGCGCCAGACGTCACGGCGGGCGCGGGCGTACTTGTGGCCCTCCAGCCACCAGCGGCCACCGTCGACGTCCGTCAACTCCATGCGGTAGCGCAGGAGTTGGTGGCGAAGGCCGTGGCGGTGCGGGATGCCTTCCTCGGGGCGGATCCAGATGTCGCCGCGTGCCACGGTGAGCGGCTCGGGGTGCACGGCCGGGCAGGTGACCTGGCCGCGGACGTCGACACGGCGGTCCGTCACCAGCTGGTGCATGCTCGCGATGGAGAGGGTGAGGGCCATCGAGCAGGGGGTGTCGGGCGCGGCACCGACGGGGCCGACGCTGCCCTCGGTCGTCTCGTCGAACCAGAGGTAGGGCTGGTCGTCCTTGTGCGGGAGGCGGGCCAGCCCGTCGCCGGCGAGGCGTTCGAACGTCTTCAGCTGGGCGCGGGCGTCGTAGCGGGCGGCCGGCTGGAGACCGAGTGCTTCGACCAGTGCCGTGGTGCGGTCGGCGATGGCGGCGGGTCCCTTCAGGGTCGCCTCGCACAGTTTCAGGGCGGTGGGGCTCTGCAACACGCGGGTGAGGAAGGCCAGTTCGGGGACCGGGTCGGCCCGGAGGCGGGCCAGGGCGTCGGTGCGCCACTCGTCCCAGTCCTGGACGCGGACGTGCATGCCGCCGAGCGCCATGTCCTGGACGACGTCGTCGAGGGTGTTGGGGACGCCGGTGAGGTTGTAGTCGAAGCCCCAGGCGTCGGGTTCGCAGATGGCGGCGACCGCGACGCGGCTGACCCAGTCGACCGGCGCGGCGTTGAGGTAGCGGAAGGCGGGGACGGTGCGGAACCGGCCGAAGGCCGAGATGAGCCCGCTGCTGAGGTCCTGGGGGTTGTAGGCGCCGGTCTTGCTGTGGCCGCCGATTCCGCCCGGGCGCAGGGCGGTGACGACCAGGCCGTGGTCGCGGGCCCGGCGCAGGGCGACCTCGGCGGCCCACTTGGTCTGGTCGTAGCCGGCGATCAGGCGGTCGATGTGCGCGAACGGGTCGTCCTCGCCCATGGAGGGGATGCCGACCTCGTTGAAGACGGCGATGGAGGAGATGTGGTGCAGGGGCTTGGGACGCCCGGTCGCGGCGAGTTCGGCCAGAGTGAGGGCGCCGAGGACGTTGCTGCTGCGCAGGGACTGGTACCCGCGCAGGAAGTCCACGGCGGCCGCGACGCCGACGACGCTGTCCAGCTCCTGGGCGAGGGTGTTCCAGAGGTCGTCGGACAGGCCCAGGTGGGGGTCGCGCATGTCGCCGGGGAGCACGGTGATGCGGCGGCGGACTTCCGACGACCAGGGCAGCGAGTAGCTCTTGAGAGCGTCGCCGAGCCGGGAGGTGGCCGCCTCCTCGTCGGCGGCCCGGACCAGGCAGTAGACGTGGGCGTCACTGTGGCGCAGCAGGTCCAGGAGCATATGGCTGCCGAGGAAGCCGGTGGCGCCGGTCAGCAGGATGCGGCGGGGCGGGAGGGGGTCGGGCGAGGCGGTGAAGGGGAGGCGGTCGGCAAGGGCCAGGTCGGCGAGGATCTGGTTGAGGTCCTCGGGGCGGGCGGTGGCGTCCGAGGGGGTGGGGCGCGCCAGGGCCGCGGGCGGGGGCGGGGCGGTGATTGCCGGGAGGGGGGCGGCGGCTGGCGGGCGCTGAACCGTGCGGACCGGCGCAGGTGCGGCCGGCTCCAGTGCAGTCGCTTCCCGTACGTCGGCCTCCGGTGCGGCGGCTTCCGTTACGGCCGTTTCCGGTACGGCAGCCGCAACCCCGGTGCTGCTCCCGAGCCCTCGCCTGGCCAGGTTGATCGGGCGGGCGTCGGCGAACACCTCGTCCAGGTCGATCTCCATGCCCAGCTCGTCCTCCAGCGCGGCGACGAGCTCCACGGCGTTCACGGAGGTGCCCCCGGCGTCGAAGAAGTCGGCGTCGGGTGACAGCTGCCCTGCGGGGACGTAACGGCCGGCCACGGCTGCGACGGCGGCCGCGAGGGTGTCCACGTCAGGCGGCGCGGGGCTGTCGGTGTCGGTGCCGGACGGCGCACCCGCGCTGATCACGGCCGTCTGCTGCGGAGTTGAAGGTCCTTCGGCCTCCGGCTGCGTGGGCGGCGCGGCCGCTGCCGCGACCCTGGCCAGCAGGTCGGTCACGGACAGTCCGAGTCCGCCCCGCTCCATCTCCTCCTCGGTCGCCCGCTGTTCGGCGGCTGCCGACACGTTCTCGTTCACCTCACGCATGAGAGCCCTTCACGGTGTTGCCCTGCCCCTTGATCGGTACTGACCGGCTCGTCGCCGGCCGTCACTGCCGCCGCCACGAGCGGAACGCCCGCAGCTGCTCCGGCGTGACCACGGTCTCCAGTCGGTCGTCGTCCTGGTCGCCGCCCCCCAGTGCCGACAGCAGACGGCGGGCCGGGGTGTTGCGCGGCGTGCGTTCCGCTGTGAGGCGGACCTTGGCGCAGTCCAGTTCCTCGGCGCGGTCCGCGAGCCATTGCAGCAGCCGCTCCTCGACGCCCCGGCCCAGCGCGCGGCAGCTCATCAGCCAGGCCATGACGTCCAGTTGGTCGCCCTGGCAGTGCACGGCGAGCAGGCCGATCTGACCGTAGTCACCGAACCTGTCACGCGCCGCAGCCGTCCACACCTCGCCGCGTTCGCGCCACCGAGCGACGTCGCCGCCGTCCGTGGAGCGGGCACGGAGGGTGAACTGGTTGGTGCGGGCCACGAGTTGCTCCGCCCGCTGGACGTCGGCGTCGGCCAGGGCCCGGATGTCGACCTCCAGTTCCAGTTGGTCCAGGAACTCCTCGAAGCTCGCTTGCTCGCGGACGGCGTCCCGCTCCCGCTCCTGCTCGTAGAACCGCGCCCGCAGTGCGTCCTCGGCCGTCGCCGCGGCGGGTACCAGCGGCCACAACCGGCGCAAGAACTCCGGGAGTTCGACGACCGAGGGGCAGGTCACCGACAGCACCTGCGGCAGAGCCGAGCGCATCTTGGCGATCTCGGCCGGGTTGTCGTCGAGGAACAGGAAGCTGTCCAGGCCGAGGTTGAGCGTCTGCGCGACGTCCGCCAGGCGGGTCGGCTTCGGGCCCCAGGCCGCGGAGAGCACGCTGAAGTGCTCGGCCTTCAACGGACTGTCCGGACGGTCCAGTACCGCGCGGACCGTGTCCTCGTCGTTGTTGCTGACCAGCACGAGCAGCGCGCCTGCCGCGCGCCACTGCAGCAACCGGCGCGCCAGCAGGGCTCGCGGCCCGGTCAGGTCCACGGCGTCCGGGCCGATCTCTCCGGCCACGCCACCCCACAGCGTCTCGTCGCCGTCGACCGCGATCACCTTCGGCGCCCGGCGCCGGACCGCGCGTACGACCTCGGCGAGGCGGAGGGCCACGGCTGCCTGGAACTGCGGGGTGAACGGGAGGTGGGCCAGCCGTTCGGTGCGCTCGTCGAAGCGTTCCTCGACGGGGTGGTGGCGGGTCCAGTCGTCGGGGCCGAGCAGGGCGATGCCCGGCACCTCCGCCAACTCGGCGGCGATTTCCGCTTCCCAGTGCCCGAAGCGGTCCTCCCCCTGTGCGGCGGGCAGGACGCCGACGATCAGCGGCTTGCGGGTGCGCTCGGCCACCGTGCGCAGGGCGGCCGGGTAGGCGGTGCGCAGTTCGGCCAGCAGGGCGTCGTCGACGGTGCCGAAGCGTTGCAGGTCCGTCGCCCGCAGCAGTACGACACCCGCTGTGGTGGCCGGGTCGGCGAACACGCCGGACGGGTCGCGCAGGCTCGCCAGCACGTGGTGGTACGGGGCTTCCGCGACCGTCGTCCCGCCGCCGTCCCGTACCGACTCGTTGACGGCCGTCTCGCACATCAGGGGCAGATTGCCGAGGGCGAAGGTGCCGGCGAGGGCGAGGGTGTGGGCCGGCGTCGTGGGCGGCTCTTCGACGGCAGCCGTGCCCCTCTCCACCTTCGGCGTCGTGCGGACCGGCCCCGTCGCGTCCTGCGCCGTCTCCGCGAGCAGACGCACCAGCGCCTCCCCCAGCTCTGCGACTGTCGCCGCGTCGAGGATGTCGAGGTTGTGGTCGAGGCGGATCCGGCCCGCGTCCGGCGTCATGGTGATCATGAGGTCGAGGTCGGAGTAGCCCGTACCCGCCGGCAGTACCTCCAGGCCGCTCAACCCGCCTGCGGCGCGTACGTAGTTGAAGTACACCTCCACCAGCGGGGCGTTCGCCCGGTACAGGCCCTGCTGGGCGAGCACCGGCAGTACGTCGGAGAACATCGCCCCCTTGGCCAGGACCCGCTGCAGCCGCCCGTCGGTGCGGCGCAGCACCTCCTCGATGCGCTCCCCCGGGTTCGCCTCGGCGGGGAAGGGCACCGGCACGCCGAAGAAGCCCAAGGCGTCATAGGCGTCGGCGTGGATGCGGGTGTCGACGGGCACGGCGAGGACGAAGCGTTCGAGTTCGCGCTTCCTGGCCAGCAGGACGGTCAGGGTGCCGAGGCAGAAGGCGGCCGGCGTCACAGCCAGTCGGCTCGCGGCGGCCGAGAGGCGGTCCATGAGACCGTCGGGGATGGGCACGGTGACGCTGCCGGCGCGGTACGAGCGGGTCTCGGGGCGCGGCCGGCTGAGAGTGAGGTCGAGGCGTGCGCTGCCCTGGAAGGCCTTGCGCCATGCGGCGGCTTCGGCCCGGCCGTCGTCTCGGCCGCCGGTCTTTCCGTCGCCCCGCCCGTCGACTTGCTCACCGGTCTGCTGGGCCTCGATCAGCAAGGCGACATCGCGGTTGGTGACGGTGTCGCCGAGCACATTGCCGGACAGCTCGGCGTCGATCTCGCTCGCCACCAGCAGCAGCGACTGCAGATCGCTGACGGCGTGGTGAGCGCCGTACGCGAGCAGCCGGCCGCGCTCGCCGCCGTCCAGCAGCTCGAAGCGCCACAGCGGCGCGGCTTCCAGGTCGAACGGCGGTTCAAGGAGCTCGCGGAGGCGGTCGGCGGCGTCGAAGGGGACGTCGTCCGGTACGACGGTCCACCGCAGCAGCGGTTCCGGCAGTTCGCGGTGCACCCGCAGCTCGCGCCCTCCCTCGGCCGCGGTGACGACGGCGGTGCGCAGGGCCGCGTGCCGTGCGGTGAGGCGGCCGAGGATGGCGGTCAGTGTCTCGGGGGTGGTCGGCGTGGTGAGGCGTACGGCGAGGCCGACGGCGTGGGCCGCGTCCGGCATGCCGGACTGGGCGCTGCGCAGCAGTCGTACGACGTCGCGGGTCGCCGGGTGCAGCTCCGTCGCCGGTACCTCGGTGGTGTGCTGCGGCTCGTCGACCTGTGCCGTGGTCCGCCGTTCGGGCAGCGCCGTGCTCAGGGCCTGGGCGAGGCCGCGCATGTCGGCGGCCGAGAAGACGGTGGCGGCGGGGAGTTCGACGCCGAGTTCTCGGGCGAAGGCGTTGCGCAGCCGCACGAGCATGAGGGAGTCGAGGCCGAGCTCCTTCAGAGCCGTGGTGGCCGAGACCTGGACCGCGCCGCCGGCCACCTCGCCGACCCTGGCGCGTACGTATGCCTCCAGACGTACGGCCCGCTCGGCCTCGGTCTTCGCTGCGAACACCTTCTTGACCAGGTCGTCCGTGCCGGGCGTACCCGTGGGGACGGTGACCAGGTCGGCCAGGATGGGGCGGGTGCGGGCCGCATCCGGGTCCAGGGACAGCATCTCCCAGTCCAGGGCCATGGGGGCGAGCTGGCGACGGGCGGTGCCCAGCACGCGCTCGAAGAGCTCGCCGCCGTCCTGTGCCGAGAAGGCGACCAGGCCCGAGCGGCCCGTCTCCGCCTCGCGGATGCCGGACTCGGACACCATGCCCACCCCGGACCAGGCGCCCCAGTCCAGGCTCAGCGCACGGCGGTCCGTGCGGGAGAGGTGGTGCGCCCAGGCGTCCAGGAAGGCGTTCGCCGCCGAGTACGGGCTCTGCCCGGCCGAGCCGAGCAGTCCGGCCGCCGACGCGAACAGCACGAAGTCCGTGGCGTCCGGGGTCAGTTCGGTGAGCAGGGCGGTGCCCAGGACCTTGGGGCCGAGGACGCGCAGGACGCGCTCTTCGGTCAGGTTGGCGATGGTGGCGTCGTCCAGGACGCCGGCCGCGTGCACGACCCCGGTGATCGGGCCGAGTGCGTGTCGTACGGCGTCCAGGGCGGCGGTCAGTCCATCTCGGTCGGCGACGTCCGCGCGGGCCAGGTGCACGGTCACGCCCCGCTCTTCGAGTCCCTGGATCCAGCCCATGGCCTCCGCGGCAGGCGCGCTCCGGCTCATGAGGGCCAGCCGGCGGGCGCCGCGACGGACCAGGCGTTCGGCGACGACACGCCCGAGACCGCCCAGTCCACCGGTGATCAGATACACGCCGTCCGGGGTGCTTGCGCCGTGCCCGGCGTCGTCCGGGCGGGTGCGGGTCAGGCGGGGCACCAGACGTCCGGCCTCGCGCAGCGCGACGAGCCGTTCGTCGTCGGCGTGCCGCAGCTGGGTCAACAGGGCGTCGACGCCATCCGTCGCAGGGAGATCGACGAGGGTGGTCCTCAGCTCCGGGTGCTCCTGCGCCACCGCGAGGCCGAAGCCCCAGGCGAGGGCCTGTTGAGGCTGTGTCACCTGCGTACTGTCACCGGCTGCTTGGCTGCCGCGCGCCACGACGAAGAGCCGGGGCGCCGTTCCCTGCGTCCGCTCGGTGAACATGCGCACCACGTGGAGGGTACTCAGGCAGCACAGCCGCGCCGCCTCCTCGGCCGTACGGGCGTCCTCGATCGCGGGAGCGTCGAGTGCGGTCAACTGGACGACGCGCTCGGGTGGTTCGCTCGCGAAGGCCTCGTCGAGGAGGCGGCCCAGGTGCTGTGGGTCGGCCGGGTCGAGGACGTAGCGGCCGGGTCCTTCGGCTGCGAACTCCTCGCCCCTGCGGGCGACCACGTACGGCACTGAGGTGCCCAGCCGCTCGACGAGTCCGGCTGCCACGCCCGACTCGTCGGCCAGGATCAGCCACCTCCCCTGCGAAGGGGCCTCGTTGGCGATCGGGCGGGCCTGCCAGCTGGTCTCGAACAGCGCGCCGTCCAGGGGCGAGAGCGCGGCCAGCTCGAACTGCTCTGCCTCCAGGAGGAGTTGGTCCTTGTCGTCGTACAGCCGAAGGTCGAGCGTCGCGGTGTCGCCGGACACGGAGCGCAGTTCGCAGGTCACCCACGCGGGGGTGGAGCGGAGTCCGGTGTGGCGGAGCCTGCCGACCCCGGCCGGGATGAACGCCCGTCCCTGGGGCGCGTCGCCGGGCAGCGCGGCCGTGTGGAAGGCGGCGTCGAGGACGGCCGGGTGGAGGAGATGACCGGCGGCGGGCTTGTCGGTGAGTCGCGCGAGGGCGGTGGATGGGGCTCGGTGGCCCGACTCCAGGCCTCGGAAGGCGGGGCCGTAGTCGATGCCGAGGGCGGAGAGGGCGCCGTAGACGGCGGGCAGATCGACCGGCTCGGTGCATTGCTTGCGCAGCGCGGCGAGTGGTTCGCCTGCTGCGGCAGCGGGCTCGGCGATGGGCTCCGCAGGCGTGCCCGGCGTGATGGCGATACGTCCGGCAACGTGGCGTTCCCAGCGCCCCTGTCCGGCGCCGGTAACGGGCGCCGAGGCGATGGTGAAGTCCCGGAAGCCGTCGCCGGCGGGCCGCAGGACCAGTTGCAGCCTGGTCGGCCCGGACTCGTCGAGGCACAGCGCCTGGAGGAACCTGACGTCGGCGAGCCGTACGTCGTCGCCGTCCTGCACGGCGGACGCGGCCTCCAGCGCCATGTCGAGGAAGGCGGCGCCGGGCAGCCAGACCTCGCCGGTGACCCGGTGGTCGGTCAGATAGGCGAAGCGGCTGTCACGCAGGTCCACCTCGCTCTGGAAGAGGTGCCGGTCGGCTTCGTCGCTGGCCTCGACATGTGTGCCCAGGAGCGGCGAGGCACCGGTCGCGGAGGCCGGGGCGGGCGCGAGCCAGTGGCGTTCGCGGGCGAAGGCGTACGTGGGCAGGTCGACGCGTCGGCCCTCGGGGAACAGTGCCGACCAGTCGGGCGTGTGGCCGCCCGTGTACAACTCCCCCAGCCTGCGCAGCAGTACGTCCCGTCCGCCCCGCTGGCGGCGCAGCGAGCCGACGCTCACCACGTCGATTCCGGCGTCCGCCGCCACCGCTTCGATGGACGAGCCGAGCGAGGGGTGCGGGCTCAGCTCGACGAAGTAGCGGTAGCCGTCGTCCAGCATGCGGGTGATCGTGTCCGCGAAGCGGACGGGCTCGCTGAGGTTGGCGTACCAGTAGGCAGGGTCCAGTCGGTCTCCGGGCACAGGTTCCGCCAGCACCGTCGAGTACAGCGGGATGGCGGTGCCGGTGCCCCGGATGCCGGACCAGTGGTCGAGCAGGTCCTCGCGGAGCGGGGCCATCAGCGGGGTGTGCGAGGCGAACGGGGTCGACAGCGACCGTGCCTCGATCCCCTGCTCGCCGAGGCTCCGGCTCAGCTCGGCCAGCGCTGCGCTGTCGCCGGAGACGGCCGTGGAGTGCGGGCTGTTGACGGCGGCCACGAACAGCCGGCCGGCGTACGGCGCGAGGAGTTCCTCGACGCGCGGGCGCGGCAGATCCAGGGACAGCATGCCGCCCTTGCCCGCGACCGGTACGACCGCCTGGGCGCGTCCGGTCACGACGGCCACGGCGTCGTCCAGGGTGAGGGCGCCCGCGCTGTGGGCGGCGGCTATCTCGCCCAGGCTGTGCCCGACCACGGCGTCCGCGGTGATGCCGAGCGAGCGCCAGGCGGCCGTCAGTGCCGCGTTCACCGCGAACAGCGTCGGCTGCAGATACTCGGTCCGCTCCAGGGGGGTGAACTCCTCCGGCGCACGCAGCGCGTTGAGCACCGACCAGCCGACGTGCCGCTGGACCGCCTCGTCGATCCGGGTCAGCTCCTCACGGAACGGCTCCGACTGGGTCATCAGGTCCAGGCCCATGCCGGGCCATTGACCGCCGTGTCCGGAGTAGACGAAGGCGACCTTGCCCGTCTGCTCCTCCCGGAACGGCGGCAGCGTGATCCGCCCTGCGGCCAACTCGTCCAGCACGGAACGCAGTTCGTTCCGGTCCTCGGCCAGGACTGCGGTGCGCCGCTCGAAGTGGGTGCGGTGGCGGGCCAGGGTATGGGCGAGGTCGGGCAGTGCGGCGGCGTCGGTGTCCGCGGCGAGGTGCCGGGTCAGGGCGGCGGCCTGTCCCCGCAGGCCCTCCTCGCTGCGGCCGGACAGAACGAACAGGCGCTGTTCTGCGGGGAGTTCGACGACAGTGTCCGGCACCGGCGCCTGGACGGCCTCCTCCACGATCACGTGCGCGTTGGTGCCGCTGATCCCGAAGGCGCTGACACCCGCGCGCCGTACCCGTGCAGCCGACGCGGGCCAGGCCACCTCGTCCCGCAGCAGGTGCAAGCCGCTGTCCGTCCAGTCGACGTGGCGGCTGGGCGTGTCCGCGTGGAGGGTGCGTGGGAGGGTTTCGTGGTGCAGGGACTGCACGACCTTGATCAGGCCGATCACGCCCGAAGCCGCCTGTGCGTGCCCGATGTTGGACTTCAGCGAGCCCAGGTACAGCGGGTGCTCGTCGGTGCGCGTGGCGCCGAAGACCTCCCCGAGGGCGTTCGCCTCGATCGGGTCGCCCAGGGTCGTGCCCGTGCCGTGTGCCTCGACATAGTCGATGTCGTCGGGCCGGAGGCCGGACTGCTCCAGTGCGCGCCGGATCACCTGCTCCTGCGCGGGCCCGTTCGGAGCGGACAGGCCCTGGCTGCGGCCGTCCTGGTTGACGGCGGTGCCGCGCAGCACGGCCAGGATCCGGTCGCCGTCCCGCGTGGCGTCGCTCAGTCGTTTCAGCACGACCATGCCGGCGCCCTCGGCCCAGATGGCGCCGTCGGCTCCATCGGAGAACGAGCGGCAGCGGCCCGTCGGCGACAGGCCGCGCAGCCGGCTGAACTCGACGAAGGTCTGCGGCGTGACCATCAGCGTGACGCCGCCGGCGAGTGCCAGATCGCACTCCCCCGCCCGCAGCGCCTGGGCCGCGAGATGGACGGCCACCAGCGACGACGAGCACGCGGTGTCCACCGTCAGCGCTGGGCCGTTGAGCCCGAGCGTGTACGCGAGCCGGCCCGAGGCCACGCTCAGCGCGGAGCCCGTACCGACGTAGCCGTCCAGTTGGTCGAGGCGGGTGCCGGACAGGTAGTCGCTGCCGAACATGCCGACGTACACGCCGGTCGTGCTGCCCGCGAGGTCGGAGGGCACGATTCCGGCGCGCTCCAGTGACTCCCAGGCGGTCTCCAGCAGCAGCCGCTGCTGCGGGTCCATGGCCGCCGCCTCCTTCGGGGTGATGCCGAAGAAGCCGGCGTCGAAGGAGTCGATGTCGTCGAGGAAGCCGCCCTCCCGGGCGTACGACTTGCCCGGCGCGTCCGGGTCGGGGTCGTACAGCGACTCGACGTCCCACCGACCCGCCGGGAACGGTCCGACCGCGTCCCGGCCCTCGGCGACGAGGCGCCACAGGCCGTCCGGGTCGCTCACCCCGCCGGGCACCCGGCAGGCCATGGCGACGAGGGCGACCGGCTCGTCCGAAGACAGCACGGGCGAGGCCGCGGGCACGGGCTTCTGGCTCGTACGGCCTGTTGTCGCGAGAGCGCCCGCCAGCAGGTACTCGGCCAGCCGGGTGGGCGTGGGGTGGTCGAAGAGGAGGGTGGCGGGGAGTTTGCTGCCGATGCGGGTGCTGATGCGGTTGCGCAGGTCGACCGCCGTCACCGAGTCCATGCCGAGGTCGCGGAGCGGCTGGTCGGGACGGACGGACTCCGCCGAGCGCAGGCCGAGCGCGTGGGCGGCCTCCTCGCGGACCAGGGCGAGGACGCGGGCGGCCCGTTCGGGCTCGGGGAGCCGGGCCAGCCGGTCGGCCAGGGTGTGGCTGCCGCCCTGGGCCGAGCGGGGTGCGGGGAGCAGGGAGCGCCACAGTGCTGCCGTCGGCGCGGCGGACCTCAGCCTGGGCAGGTCCAGGGACCAGGCGACCAGGTGCGAGGCGTCGCGCCGCAGGGACAGCTCGGTCAGCTCGCGGCCCTGCTCGGGGGTGATGGCGCGGTGGCCGAGTCGGGCCATCCGTTCCAGGTCGGCGTGCTCGGCTGCGAGCCCCTCGCCGGCCCAGGCCCCGAAGGAGACCGAGGTGCCGGGCAGGCCCAGGGCGCGCCGGTGGTGGGCGAGCTGGTCGAGGAAGACGTTGGCGGCGGCGTAGTTGGCCTGGCCCGCGTTGCCCACGACTCCCGCGGCCGAGGAGACCAGGAGGAAGAGGCCGAGTGGGTGGCCGGCGGTGAGCCGGTGCAGGTGAGCGGCGCCGTCGACCTTGGGGCGCAGCACGTGGGCAAGGCGTTCGGGGGTCAGTTCGGCGACCACGCCGTCGGCGAGGACTCCGGCGCAGTGGGCGACGCCACGCAGCGGCGACTGGTCACCGAAGCGCGCCAGTACGTCCGCCACGGCCGCCTCGTCCGCGACATCGCACGCGGCGACCGCGACCTCGGCGCCGAACGCGGCCAGTTCGGCGGCGACTTCGGCGGCGCGAGGATCTTCAGTGCCTTGACGGGACGTCAGCAGCAGGCGAGGTACGCCATTTTCGGCCAGGACGCGGGCGATGTTGCGGCCCACCGCGCCGAGACCTCCGGTGATCAGCACGGTGCCGTCGGCGGGAATCGCGGCGGTGGGAGGGCCGGATGGCGCGGGACGGGCACGGACCAGACGCGGTGCGAGCAACTCGCCTTCCCGCAGGGCGAGTTCCGGCTCATCGGCGGGGGCCAGTGCGGTGAGCAGAGGCGGTTCGCCACTGTCGTCCACGTCGAGCAGGATCAGTCCGAGGTCGGGGTGCTCGGTACGGGCGCTTCGGGCCAGGCCCCACAGCACCGACTGGGCGGGCTCGGGGACGGCGTCCCCGTCGGCGGCCGCGACCGCTCCGCGGGTCACCCAGACGGTACGCGTGGGTGCCTCACCGGGCGGGAGGGCGATCAACGCCTGGAGTTCCGCCAGGGCCGTTGCCGCCAACTCGTGTGCCACGGCGGCCGGTTCGATGTCGGCCGCCGGTCGGGGCCAGAATCGTACGACGGTGTCGGCGCCCTCGTCGGAGACCTGGGCGCCGGCCGCGCGCAGGTCGCGCAGGGCCGCCGCGACGGCCGGGTCCGACTCGTCGCCGTATACGGTCCATGAGGTGCCGGGCGTCTCGCCCGACCGCTCCGGTACGGCCGCCGTCTGCTCCGGTACGGCCGTCCACGCCACCTCGTACAGGTGCCGGGCGTTCTCCGAGGCGCCGGCCACGTCGGCCGGGTTCACGGCCCGAAGGCGTACGCCCTCCAGCCGGCCTGCGGGGAAGCCGTCTGCGTCCCACAGGGTGACGTCCAGCGTGAGGTCCGTGCCCAAGGCGCCGGTGCGGCGGACGGACGCGGTCAGGTCCGTCGCGCCGACGGGAGGCAGGACGCAGCGGGCCATCGCGACCGGCAGCAGGACCCGCTGGTCGGAGATGTCGAGAGCAGCGGCGACGTGGAGGGCGGCGTCCAGGAGCGCCGGGTGCAGCGGGTAGGGGTCGGCCGTGTCACGGGCCACGGGCGGCAGCGAGAGGTGGGCGATCAGGGTCCCGTCGCCGGTCGCGGCGGCCCTTCGTACGCCCTGGAAGGCCGGGCCGTAGCCGAGGCCCAGCCCGTTCATTCGCTCGTAGGTGTCCTCGGTCCAGGCCTGTTCGGCGGTCTCGGGCCAGGTCGGAGGCTCGTCGGTCGGCTCGGCGGCCGGCTCTGCGGCGGACGCGGTGGCGTGCAGGGTCCAGTCCGTGGCTTCCTGGCCGCGCGGTCGGCTGTGGACCGTGATCTCCGGCGCGGTCCCGGCGGTGATCACCTCGACGGACACCTCTACCGTGCCGGTGCCGGGCAGGGTGAGCGGTGCGAGGAGGAGCAGGTCGGTGACGTCGGCGGGGGTGTCCGGGCGGGCCACGGCTAGGGCGGCGCGGCAGAGTTCCAGCAGGGTCGTGCCCGAGACCACGGTGCGGCCGAAGACGGCGTGGTCAGCGAGCCAGTCCGCGGTGGCCGGGGTCCACTCGTTGCGGAAGGTCCAGCGGGTCTCGTCCGCCGCCTGGAGCTGGATGCCGAGCAGCGGGTGTGCGGCGCGGTCGAAGAGGCCGGGGGCGGTCGCGGAGGCTGCGGCTTCGATCCAGTGGCGCTGCGCGTCCCAGGCGTACGTCGGCAGATCCGCCGGGGTGGTGTGCGGGACGAGGCGGCGCCAGTCGAGTCGGCGGCCGTGGACGTGGAGTTCGGCGGCGGCGCGGTCCAGGCAGGCGGGGCCGTCCTCGTCGCGGCGCAGCGATCCGACCGTGACCAGGTCCTCGTCGATCGTGCTCAGCGCGGTGAGCAGTGCGGGGTGCGGGCTCAGTTCGACGAAGCAGCGGTAGCCGTCGGCGGCCATGCGCTCGACGGTGGGCGCGAAGCGGACGGGTTCGCGCAGGTTGGTGTACCAGTAGTCGGCTTCGAGTTCCTCGGTGACCGGTTCGGCCGTGACCGTGGAGTACCAGGCGACGGACGTGGGGTAGGTGGTGACGCCGTCGAGTTCGTCGAGGATCGTCGCGCGGACCGGCTCGACCTGGGTGCTGTGGGAGGCGTAGTCGACGTCGAGGCGGCGGACGAAGACCTGCTGCCGGTCGAGGTCGGCGAGCAGGGCCTCCACGGCGTCGACGGCACCGGCGATGACGGTGGAGCGGCTGCTGTTGACGGCGGCGACACTGATCTCGCCGCCGTGGTCGGCGAGGCGGGCCTCGACCTGCGCGTGCGGCAGGGCGACGACGGCCATCGTGCCGCTGCCGGACAACTCGGTCAGGGCCTGGCTGCGCAGGGCGACCACGGCCGCGGCGTCGTTGAGGCTGAGCGCCCCGGCGACGCAGGCCGCGGCGACCTCGCCCTGGCTGTGCCCGACGACCGCGTCCGGCCGTATGCCACGGGCGCGCCACACGGCGGCGAGGGACACCATCACGGCGAACAGCACCGGCTGGACGACGTCTACACGGTCCAGGGCCGGGGCGCTCGCGTCACCGCGCAGGACGGACGTCACCGACCAGTCGGTGAACTGGCGCAATGCGGCGTCGCAGCGGTCCAGCTCGTCGGCGAACACCGGGTCCCGGTCGAGGAGATCACGTGCCATGCCGGCCCACTGGGAGCCCTGCCCAGGGAACACGAACGCCAACTTGCCTGCGGGGACGGTCTGTTGTGACCCGACCGAATGCTCGGTGTCGGGCCCGTCGGCGGCGAGGGCTCGTAGCGCGGTGAGCAGTTCGTCGCGGTCGCTCGCCTGGAGGACGGCTCGGTGCTCGAAGTGGGTGCGGTGGTGGGCCAGCGTCGCGGCGATGGCAGGGAGCGGCGGCTCGGGCTGCTGATCGAGGGTGTCGAGAAGGCGTCCGGCCTGTCCCCGGAGTGCGGGGAGGGTGCGGGCGGAGAGCGGGAAGAGAGTCGTGCCGGGAAGATCTCCAGGCAGCTGGGGCTGCGGCTGGTCCTCGGGCGCCTCCTCCAGCACCACATGGGCGTTCGTGCCGCTGATACCGAAGGCGCTCACACCGGCGCGTCGCACGCGGTGGGGGTCCCGCGGCCAGGCCTGGGCCTCGCCGAGGACGCGGAGACCGCTGTGCGTCCAGTCGATGTGCTCGGTCGGGGTGCCGGCGTGCAGGGACGCCGGTATCCGCTCGTGGTGCAGGGCCAGCACGGTCTTGATGACACCGGCGATGCCCGCGGCGGCCTGGGTGTGGCCGATGTTGGACTTCAGGGAGCCGAGGCCGAGGGGGCGGTCGGCGGCGCGGTCGGGGCCGAAGACGGCGGCCAGGGCGCGACCCTCGATGGGATCGCCCAACGGAGTGCCGGTGCCGTGCGCCTCGATGTGGTCCAGGTCGTGCGGCTGGAGTCCGGCCGAGTCGAGCGCGGCCCTCAACACCCGTTCCTGAGCAGGGCCGTTGGGCGCGCTGAGGCCCTGGCTGCGGCCGTCCTGGTTGATCGCCGAGCCCTTGACGACGGCGAGGATCCGGTCGCCGTCGCGGCGCGCGTCAGCCAGCCTCTTGAGCAGAACCACACCACAGCCCTCGGCCCACACCACACCGTCCGCGCCGGCGGAGAACGGGCTGCACTGCCCGGACGGCGACAGTCCGCGCAGCCTGCTGAACTCGACGTGCCCGCGCGGCGTCACCAGCAGCGTCGCCCCGCCCGCCAGAGCGAGGTCGCACTCGCCGCCGGCCAGAGCCCGAGCCGCCAGGTGCAGGGCGACCAGGGAGGACGAGCAGGCGGTGTCGACGGTGACCGCCGGGCCCTGAAGGCCGAGCGTGTAGGCGATACGACCGGACGCCACGCTGGACGCCGAGCCGGTGCCGACGTGCCCGTCGAGCTGGTCCAGGGCGGCCGAGGCGAGGTAGCCGCTGTCGTACAGGCCGATGTAGACGCCCGTGGAGCTGCCGTTCAGCGTGTCCGGGACGATCCCGGCGCGCTCGATCGCCTCCCAGCTGGTCTGCAGGAGCAGCCGCTGCTGGGGGTCCATGGCCGCGGCCTCGCGGGGCGAGATCCCGAAGAAGGGCGCGTCGAAGCGGTCGATGCCGGCGAGGTAGCCGCCGCGCAGGGAGTACGCCTTGCCGGTGGCCTCCGGGTCGGGGTCGTGCAGCCCCTGGGTGTCCCAACGGCCCGCCGGCACCTCGGTGATGGCGTCCTCGCCCGTGCCCAGCAGACGCCACAGGGCCTCGGGATCGTCGGCGCCGCCCGGGAAGCGGCAGGCCATGGAGATGATGGCGATGTCGTCGTCCGGCCGACCGGCCGCTCCCGTCCGGGTGGACGGCGCGGTCACCGCCTGCGTGGGCCCCTCGTCGAACACCGCGTCGGCGAGCGCCGAGACGGTCGGGTGGTTGAACACCAGCGACGGGTCCAGGGTCCGCCCCGTCAGCGCGGACAGCTCGGCGGCCAGCGTCACCAACTGCCTTGACCCCAGGCCGAATTCGGCGAGCGGGCGGTCCGGGTCGACGGCCGGCGGGGTGAGACCGGCTGCCTCGGCGACGGCCGACTCCAGCCAGGCCCGCACTCCCTCCGGTGTGGTCAGGGACGGCTCGAAGGACTGCTTCGGGGACTCGTGCGCAGGCATGTAGACAGGTGTCCTCGTGGATTCGGGCAAGTGCTGTGGCCGTACGACGGTGGACCGGGCGGCGTCAGCTCAGGACGGGCGCGACGAGCACGGCGAGGGCGCTGCCCAGGTAGGCCGTGCGGGTGGCGCGGCGCTGGATCTTGCCGCTGGACGTCTTGGGGATGGTGCCCGGCTGGACCAGGACGACGTCACGCACCGACAGGCCGTGGGCCTCGCCGATCCCGCTGCGGATGACGTCGATGATCTTCTCCGCCTCGGCCACCGCGTCCGGGGCGATCTCGGCGACGATGACGGGCTGCTCACCGCCGGCTCCCGCGTCGTCCCCTGCCACGGACTCCCCCGGTTCCGCGGACTCCCCGAACTCCCCGCATTCCGCGGCTTCCACGGAGAACGCGGCGGTGCAGCCGGGGCGCAGGGCCGGGTGGGACATCTCGGCGGTCAGTTCCAGGTCCTGCGGGTAGTGGTTGCGTCCGTCGATGACGATGAGGTCCTTGAGGCGCCCGGTGACGAAGAGTTCACCGTCGCGCAGGAATCCGAGGTCGCCGGTGCGCAGGAAGCGGCCTTCGTGGCCGGCCAGCGTCGCGCGGAAGGTCTCGCGGGTGGCGAGGGCGTTGCGCCAGTAGCCCTTGGCGACGCTCGCGCCGCGCACCCAGATCTCGCCGACGTCGCCCTCGGGCAGTTCCTCGTGCCGTTCGGGGTCGGCGATGGCGACCGTGAGGTCGGCGCCGGGGCGGCCCGAGCTGACGGCCGCGGCGTCGGTCCGGCCGGCGTGCGGGCCGGTTTCGGAGGCCTGGAGCAGGGTGGGCGGGGTGTGGACCGTGCCGCCGGTGACCATGAGGGTGGCCTCGGCCAGGCCGTAGCAGGGGTAGAGGGCCACGCGGCGGAAGCCGGCCGGGGCGAAGGTCTCGGTGAAGCGGCGCAGGGTGGCGGCGCGTACGGGTTCGGCGCCGTTGAACGCGACGCGCCAACTGCTGAGGTCGAGGCCGTCGAGGAGGCCGGGTCCGGCGTGCTTGAGGGCGAGTTCGTACGCGAAGTTGGGGCCGCCGCTGGTGTGCGGGCGGTAGCGGCTGATCGCGGTCAGCCAGCGCTGGGGCTGCTGCAGGAAGTGCAGCGGAGAGAACAGGGTGGCGGTCGCGCCGAGGTGGACCGTGTTGAGGACGGGGCCTATGAGGCCCATGTCGTGGTACACGGGCAGCCAGCTGACGAACAACTCGTGGTCGTACTCGGCGAGGGCGTCCGGGGTGTGGCCCATGCGCTCGGTGATGACTCGCTCGTTGTCCAGCAGGTTTCCGTGGGTGACCATGACGCCGCGCGGGGCGGAGGTGGAGCCGGAGGTGTACTGGAGGAAGGCGACCGAGTCGGCGGTGAGGTCGGGCTCGTGCCAGGCGGCGGCCGCCTCGTCCGGGATGTCCTCGGTGGCGACGCAGGTGATGTCGGCGAGCTCGGGCAGGTGCTCCACCATGCCGGACAGGGCCGTGATCACCTCGCGGCCGCCCAGGATCACCTTGGCGTCGGCGTCGGCGATGAGCCGCTTCATCCGGGTGAGGGCGCGGTGGTTCTGCGAACGGCCCTGCGGCGGGACGCCCGGTACGGCCACGACACCGGCCGAAAGACAGCCGAGGTAGCCGCAGATGAACTCCAGGCCGGGCGGGTACAGCAGCATCGCGCGGGAGCCGGCCAGGCCGCGCTCCTGGAGCCAGGCGGCGACGGCGTGGGACCGGTCGGCGAGACGGGCGTACGAGATCTCCTGGATCTCACCGTCGCAGTCGCCGGTGGCGAGGTAGCGGTAGGCGGTTCGGTCGGGGTGGTGGGCGGCGTGCTTGGTCAGCAGATCGACCAGTGATCGAACCATGTTGCGAGTCTCACCTGTCTGGATCGGTGGGCGAGGAACTGGAGTTCGAGGCTCAGCCGCTGGATGGACACAGCAGCCTGATCGGCCCGGGCCCCCTTGCCCGACCGTTCGTCCCGACGACTCGCCGAGGAGCGACGACGCTGATCCGCCGACTCCTCACGTCCCCCGTGTGGCTTGCTACCGGCGAGTTGAACGATAGCAACTCCGTTCGGTCCGACGGGCCGAACGGGTGTTAACCCTACGTGTCCGAACACAGCTCGTGCAGTGAGGTATGTCGCACACCCGACGGTCACCTCCGGCGTTCCCTGGTCCTGACCGAACGCCCGCTGCCCGAACAGGCCCCTACGGCACCCCTGGGGGCAGACAAAGACACCAACTCCCCTACGCCATAGGCAATACAGACAGTCCCAGGCAGAAGTGAGCAGAGTTCCGGCAGTTGCGAAATCAAGTATCGATCGACCGCGCGAGATCGGTCGATGACGGTGTGTACTGTGCTGCGAACGCCTCGTCCCACGGCTGCGGACCGAGCCCTGCCCGACTGCCCCGAACCGACTTCCTGGGAAACCGACTCGATGATCGAACTACCGGACCTGGCGACCGGCGGTCTCGCCGTCGGCATGCTGTCCGCGCTCGCCCTGGGCGGCGGGCTGCTGCGCGCACAGCGCCAACAGGCCAGGCAGCGCGCCGAGATCACCGCCCTGCGCCGTCAACTCGAAGGCGTACTGGAGGCGTTCACCGCCGAGGTGGAGCATCTGGCGACGCAGCGCGTCCCGGCCGCCGCCCGCCGGCTGGCTCACCCCCATGTCGCCGTACCGGGTCCGCTCCATCCGCAGACCGCGCAGTCGCCTCTGGGTCCAGCGCTGGAGAACGTGCTGAGCGGACTGCGCACCGAGCTGGCCGCCCAGCGCACCCGCATCGACGCGGCGGCACAGGCCGGTATGCGCGGGGCGACACGCGAGATCCAGGCGGCCCTGTACCGGCTGCAGGACGCCTTGCGTCAGCTGCAACAGAAGTACGACGACCCGGAGTTGGCGCAGACCCTGTTCCAGCTGGACCACGAGAACGAGCAGTCGCTGCGGCGGGCGCAGGTCGCGGCCGTGGTGTGCGGGGCCTGGGTCGGGCTCGCCCGGGAGGAGTCGCACCTGGTGGAGGCGGTGACCGGGGGCCAGGCCCGGCTCTCGGGCTACCACCGGGTCCGGGTCCACAACCACCTGACCGCCGGCACCGCGCTCGTGTCCCACGCCGTGGAGCCCGTCGCGATCATCGTCGCCGAACTCCTCGACAACGCCCTGCGGCACTCCGCACCGGACACGGACGTCGTGGTCAACCTGGAGCACGTCCATCACGGCGTCTGCGTCACGGTCGACGACGCGGGCCTGGGCATGACCCAGGAGGAACGCGCCCGCGCGCAGCGGCTGGTGGCGGGGTCGGAGCCGATCCTGCTCACCGACCTCGGCGATCCGCCGCGCATGGGGCTCGCCGCGATCGGACAGCTGACCAGGCAGTTCGATCTGGGCGTGGACGTCTCGTCGCCGTCGCCCTACGGCGGGGTGCGGGCGGTGCTGCGCGTCGACAGCCATCTGCTCAGCCATATCGACCCCGCCGAGCGACCACCCGCGGCGAGTGCGCCGCGCTCCACGCGCACGGCCTCCCGGCACGAAGCGACGGTCACCCCCGGATCCGAGGCATCCGTCGACCCTGCCCCCGGAACTGGAGCATCCGTCGGAGATGCCCCCGACGCCGAAGCATCCGTCGACGTCGCCCCGGTGCCCGAGGGATCCGGTACCTCGCACGGATACGGCGCCGAGCCCGAGGCCGATGCCTCCGACCCCGTATCCGGGCATCACGCCCCGCGCGACACAGGTGGCCTGCCCCGGCGCCGGCGTCGTGCCCAGGTCGCCGCGGCGACGCGTGACATGCCCGCATCGCGGCCCGCGGTGCGCCGGCCGGAGCGGGCCGCCGCCGCGCTGGGAGCGCTGCAGGCGGGTACCGCAGCCGCCCGGTCCGCTGCCGACGAGGACACCGACGACGCCTCCACCGCCGTACCGAAGACCGAGCCGGAGAGCGAGCGTGCGGCGCAGCGGCCGACCGAAGCCGAGGCGAACGACACCGAACAGACCGACCATGAAGGGGGAACGGCTCGATGACCAGCCGCGATACGGGAGACACGGCGTGGGTGCTCGATCCGATCCTGCAGGTGCCGCACGTGGTCGCCGCCGTGCTGCTGACGCGGGACGGGCTGGTGACCGGGTACACGGACGCGCTCAGCCGGCCCTCGGCCGAGCGGGTGGCCGCGATCACCAGCACCGTGCAGGCGGCGTGCCGTACGGCGGCTGCCGCGTTCGCCGACCGGGAGGGCGCCGAGGTACGGCAGGTGGTGATCGAGTCGGACCACGGGTATGTGCTGATCGTGCCGACGGACCACGGCACCTGTGTGGCCGCCTACGGGGACGAGGAGGTGCGCCTGGACCTGCTGGCGCACCGGGTGCACTCGCAGGTGGCGCGGCTGGGCGAGAAGGCGATGGCCGCCGCGCCCCGAGGCGGCGACGGCGACGCACGGGCATGACGGACCGCCCCGGCGGCCGTCCCCTGGTTCCCGCGTATCTGTCCACGGGCGGTGTGGCCCGGCCCAGCCGGCCCCAGCTGGAGCGGCTGTCGGTGCTCACGGGCACCGGCACAGCCGCGCCGACCGGTCTGCCGGCCGCCCAACTCGCCCTGCTCGACGCCCTGGACGGCGGTTCGCTGACGGTCGTGGAGGCCGCGGCGCTGCTGCGGCTGCCGGTGTCCGCGGTGCGGGTCCTGGCGGCCGAACTCGTCGACCGGGACCTGGCGCTGGCCCGTGCCCCGATCCCGCCCGCCGGACGCTTCGACCCCGACCTGCTGAAGAGAGTGGCCGATGGCCTTCGCGCCCTCAAGCACCACCCGTGACACCGGCGTCCGCGACACGGCAGGCCCGGCCGCGGACATCCACCTGCCCGACTCCGCCCGCGACCTGGTCAAGATCCTGGTCGCCGGCCCCTTCGGGGTGGGCAAGACGACCCTGATCGACTCCGTCTCCGAGATCCGGCCCCTGCACACCGAGGAGCCGCTCAGCGAGGCGTCCGCGCAGGTGGACGATCTCGCCGGAGTGCGGGACAAGACGACGACCACCGTCGCCGTCGACTTCGGCCGGATCAGCCTGCCCGGCGGGGTGGTGCTGTATCTGTTCGGCACTCCCGGGCAGGAACGCTTCCGGGCCCTGTGGGACGACATCGCGTACGGCGCGCTGGGCGCCCTGGTCCTGGTCGACAGCCGGCGCATCGACGCGTCGTTCGACGTGCTCGGGCTGGTGGAGGAGTCGGGGCTGCCGTACGCGGTCGCCTTCAACGCCTTTCCGGACGCGCCCCGGCACCACACCGAGGAACAACTGCGCGCCGCCCTGGACCTGGAGGCGGGCACACCGATGGTGACCTGCGACGCGCGGGACGCCGACTCGTCCGTCGACGCGCTGCTCGCGCTGGTCCAGCACCTGATCGACCGTCACGCTCCGGAGGACCGGTGACCACCCACTCCCCCGACCGGCAGACCTTCTCCCGCTCCGCCCCCGTGCGGCTCTGGGAGGACGGCTTCGCGCTGGATCCGTACCGCTATTACGACTCCCTGCGTGCCCAGGGCCCGGTCGGCTGGGCGGAGTTGGCGCCGGGCGTGCCGGCGTACGTCGTCACGGACCGGCGGGCGGCGCTGGATCTGCTGCACGACACGGACACGTTCTCGCACGACCCACGGCCGTGGGAGGCCACGGTCGCCGACGACTCGCCGATCCTGGGCATGATGCGCTGGCGGCCCAACACGCTGTTCGCCGACGGCGAGGCCCACGTGCGCTACCGCACCTCGCTGATCGACACCTTCGACCTGATCGAGCCGCACGACCTGCGGGCACGCGTGCACCGGGCGGTACGGCTGCTGGTGGGCCGGTTCGGGCCGAAGGGCGAGGCCGATCTGGTGGCCGAGTTCACCCGGCCGCTGATGGCGCTGGTGTTCAACAGCCTCTTCGGGATGCCCGACAGCCAGAGCGACCGGCTCAACGCCGCGCTGGGCAAGCTGATGGAGGGCGGCGCCGAAGCGGCCGAGGGCGAGGCGGAGTTCGGCGGCTATGTACTGGAGCTGATCGCCGCCAAGGCCGCGCGGCGGGGCGACGACCTGCCGAGCCGGCTCCTCGACCACCCCGCCGGGCTCACCCCCGAGGAGGTCACCTGGCAGGTGTTCCTCACCCTCGGCGCCGGGCACGAGCCGACGGCCAACCTGGTGTCGAACGCGCTCTCCCGCATCCTCGGCAACCCCCAGTACTACTCCACCCTCACCAGCGGCGCCCGCCCCGTGACGGACGCGGTGGTGGAGGTCCTCCATCACGAGACGCCGCTCGCCAACTACGGCATCCACTACGCCCGCAACTCCGTGTCGTTCCACGGCACGTGGATCAGGGCCGCGGTGCCGGTGGTCGTCTCCTACGGGGCGCTCGCGCACTTCGCCGAGCAGGAGGTCGCAGGCGGACGCCACCCCAAGGACGCCTCGCACCTGTCGTGGTCGGCGGGCCCGCACGCCTGCCCGGTCCGGCAGCACACGCTGCTCATCGCCACCGAGGCGATCGAGCGGCTCACGCAGTGGCTGCCCGACCTGGAGCCGGTCCTGCCCCGGGCGTGCCTGACCTGGCGGCCCGGCCCCTTCCACCGCTCGCTGACCTCACTGCCCGTCCGGTTCAGCCCCCGCTCCCCCGACCAGCCAGGAGTTCCGTCGTGACCGTGACCGACCGTACCGACCGCGTCGCCATCGACCCGTTCGGCGCCGACATCACCGCCGAGATGGCCCGGCTGCGCTCCCTCGGCCCGATCGTGCCCGTGGAGCTGCCCGGCGGCATCCCCGCGTGGGCGCCCACGGGCTACGACACCCTGAAGGAGCTCATCCTCGACGCACGGGTCAGCAAGGACCCGCGACAGCACTGGCGGCTGTGGCCCGAGATAGGCGAACACCCCTCCTGGGGCTGGATCCTGGGCTGGGTCGGCGTGATCAACATGCTCTCGACGTACGGGGCCGACCACACGCGGCTGCGCAGGCTGGTGGCGCCGAGCTTCACCCAGCGGCGCACGGAGAAGATGCGGTCCCGTGTGGAGGCGATCACCGCGGAGCTGCTCGCCGCCCTCGACAAGGGCGGCGCGGACGACGCGAGCGGCGCGGTCGTCGACCTCAAGGCCGGGTTCGCCCACCCGCTGCCGATGCGGATGATCTGCGAACTGTTCGGTGTGCCCGAGGAGTTGCGGGAGGACACCGCCGAGCTCATCGCGGCCATCATGGACACCTCCGACCCGAGCCCGGAGCACGCCGCGTTCGTGCAGCAGCAGATCGGCACGGTGCTGGGGGCGCTGATCGCCCACCGCAGCGAGCGCCCCGGGGACGATCTGACGACCGAGCTGATCCGGGTGCGCGACCAGGACGGTGACCGGCTCAGCGGCGAGGAGCTGGTGTACACGCTGCTGCTGGTGATCGGCGCCGGGTTCGAGACGACCGTCAATCTCATCGGCAACGCGGTCGTCGCCCTGCTGACCCACCCCGAGCAGCTGGCCGCCGTACGCTCCGGGGAGATCGGCTGGGACGCGGTGATCGACGAGACGCTGCGGGTACATCCGTCGATCGCGTCCCTCCCCCTGCGGTTCGCCGTCACCGACATCGAGATCGGGGGCGTGACCATTGCCGCCGGGGACGCCATCATCACCACGTACGCCGCCGCCGGGCTGGATCCCGTGCACTACGGGCCGGACGCGGACAGCTTCGACGCGTCACGCGGGGCCGACGACCATCTGGCGTTCGGGATCGGGGTGCACCGCTGCATCGGCGCTCCGCTGGCCCGCGTCGAGGCCCTGACGGCGTTGCCCGCCCTCTTCGACCGTTTCCCCGGCCTGCAGCTCGCCGTCGGTGCGGAGGAGCTGCGTCAGGTGCCGTCGTTCATCGCGTTCGGATGGCAGGAGATTCCGGTGCGGCTGCGGGCCTGAACGGTTTCGCGCGCGGGGACGCGACCGGTCCCCCGTTCCGGTCGTGCCCCCGCGGGAAGACGAACCTACGTCGATGACGGAGGCCTTGGGTATCGCATCCGTGCCCGATGCGCCGCCCTCTGGACTCACCTGTGCACAAGTGAGTCCGGAAGGCCCGATTTCGGCGCGGGCAGGACGGGCTGGTCCAGATCGCCCACCGCGAGATGGGCCAGGACGACCTCGTACAGGTCGCTGCCGCCGGCGAGGAGCTGGCGTTCCAGGACGGGTTCCGCGCTGCGGACGTGCTCGCGGACGGTCTGGGCGTGCACGCCGAGGCTCTGCGCGGCGCGTTCGGCGTTGCCGCCCTCGGCGATCCAGGTGCGCAGGGTCCGGCGCAGGTCCCGCGTGTCGTTCTCCAGGCGCGCGAGCACGTCCTGCGCCCACGTGCGCAGGGCGGGCCCGGCCAGCAGGTCGGGCAGCGAGGCCTGAGCCGCCTGCCCGGAACCGTCGGCGGCGGGTACGTCCGCCAGGCTCACCTGGGTGTTGAGTGCCAGGTGGACCACGGCACGGGCGGTCACGTCGGAGAAGTCCGTGTGCAGCAGGGCTTCCACCCGTTCCATCCGGGCGCGGACGGTGTTGCGGCTGACGCCGAGGACCTTGGCCGCGCTCACGGCGGTGAACTCCAGGCCCAGCCGAGTGGTGGCGAGCAGTTCGGCGCGGGTGTGGTGCGCGAGGGTGTCCAGGGGGTGCAGGACACGGGCAGCCCACCCCCGCAGGGGCGCCGGGTCGATGAGGCGCTCGGGGTGGGTGCGTTCGGCGTAGACGGCGGCCTTCTCCGGCCGGAAGTGCGCGACGGCCAGGGCGCTCACCGCCTGCCCGTAGGCGGTGGCCGTGCGGGCCAGGCTCTGCCGAGCGCTGCCGCCGATGAACGTGCGCGGGCGGGGGCCGATCAGCGTCCGCAGTTCCCGCGCCGCGGCCTCGCCGGGCGTGACGACGATGACGTGCTCGTCCACCGCCGGGCAGAGCACGACCAGCGCCTGCTCGCCCGTCACGTCGATGCACTCCTCGGCGAGCCGGTCGCGCTCCTCCACGGTGCACTCGACGACGTAGACGCAGGCGGAGTCCGTGTCCAGCAGGCCGGGCCACAGTCCCGCGGCGACGCGCCGCGCCGAGACGGTGTCCTCCACCATCAGCAACTGCAGGATCGCCAGCCGCAGGTCGGACGTCGCCCGTTCGAGCCGGCGCCCGGCGGCGGTCGTCTCGCCCGCCTTCAGCAGCAGTTCGATGACCTGGACGGTGTGCGTGAGGATGTCGGAGCTGCGCCGGTCGAAGGGGGTCTCGCGAGCCACCGCGAGCACGCCCGCCGACGCCGGGTTCGGACACGACACCCGGACCAGACGCAGGTGGCGGCCCTGGCCCTCCCAGGCCGCCGACGCGATGCGGCCGGCGGCGACGGCCGCGACGAGGTCGTCGTCCAGGTCCGGCAACGTGCCCGCGAGCAGCGCGCCCGTGTCGTCCTGCAGCGAGGCGGTGCCCTGTACGGCGTCGGCGAGCCAGGCGACGACCCTGCCGATGTCCCGTCCGTTCGGCCGCAGGTGGTCCAGCAACTCCTCCGCCCACGCCGAGGCGTCGGCGCTCCTCGCCCCCGTCCGACGGACCCCGTCCTCTCTGCCAGCCATGTCGGCCTTCACCTCGCCCTGCACGTCACTCACGGCATACCGCCCGGGACGTTACCCCACCCGCCCTCATCCACACGGTGCCGCACGGCCCGGCCGGCCGAACCGATACATGGACGCACCAGCGATTCGGGTGCCTGCGCAGCCGCATGGCGTCCAGGGCATAGGCTCGGTGAATGGCGAAGTACTTTGACGTGCACCCCGACAATCCTCAGCCGCGCACCATCTCCCAGGTCGCCGACAGCGTCCGCGCCGGTGCGCTCATCGCGTATCCGACAGACTCCTGCTATGCGCTGGGCTGCCGTTTGGGCAGCCGTGACGGCATCGACCGGATCCGGACCATTCGCCGCCTGGACGACCGGCATCACTTCACCCTCGTCTGCCAGGACTTCGCACAGCTCGGCCAGTTCGTGCGGGTCGACAACGACGTGTTCCGCGCGATCAAGGCGTCGACGCCCGGCAGCTACACGTTCATCCTGCCCGCGACGAGGGAGGTGCCGCGCATGCTCCAGCATCCGAAGAAGAAGACGGTCGGTGTGCGCATCCCCGATCACGTCGTCACTCATGCGCTGCTCACGGAGCTCGGGGAGCCGCTGCTGTCCAGCACGCTGCTGCTGCCCGACGAGGACGAGCCGATGACCCAGGGCTGGGAGATCAAGGACCGGCTCGACCATGTGCTGGACGCGGTAGTCGACTCCGGGGACTGCGGCACCGAGCCGACGACGGTGATCGACTTCTCGGGCGGCGAGGCAGAGATCGTGCGGAAGGGAGCGGGGGACACGTCCCGGTTCGAGTAAAGCCGTCCCCAAGTGGGCGGGGGTGCCGCGGCCCGTTTGTGTGGTGCCTGAAACCATGTGCGCGACGACCCGGTTCCGCCGGGTCGGCGACCCGTTCGCCGTGGACCGCGCAGAGAGGCAACCCCCATGACCTCCGTACAGACAACAGACGTGGACGTCCCCACCGAGGACGGTGCAGCCGACGCCTACCTGGCCCACCCGGGCGACGGACTTCCCCGGCCGGGCGTCCTCCTCTACCAGGACGCCTTCGGGCTGCGTCCGCAGCTGCGGTCGATGGCCGACCGGCTCGCCGGCGCCGGGTACGCGGTCCTCGTGCCGAACGTCTTCTACCGGCACGGGCGCAGCCCGGTGTTCGATCTGCCCGAGTTCATCGACCCCGCCACGCGGCCCGGGCTGTTCGACAGCATCGGCCCGGTCATGCAGTCCCTGACGCCCGAGCTGGCCGTGCGGGACGCCGGCGCCTATCTGCGCTGGATGGCGGAGCGGCCGGAGTTCGCCGACGGTCCGGTCGCCCTCACCGGCTACTGCATGGGCGCGCGGCTCGCCCTGCGCACCGCCGGCGCCTACCCGGAGCGGGTGGCCGCCGCGGCTGGTTTCCACGGCGGGCAGCTGGCGACCGACGCGCCGGACAGCCCGCATCTGGCCGCCGAACACGTCACCGCGGAGCTGTACTTCGGCCACGCCGACGCCGACCACTCGATGCCTCCCGAGCAGATGGAGCGCCTCGCCGCCGCACTCACCGCGGCCGGGGTCCGCCACCGGTACGAGGTCTACGAAGGCGCCCACCACGGATACACACAGGCCGACACCGCCGCGTACGACAAGGCCGCGGACGAGCGGCACTGGGCGGCGCTGCTCGATCTGCTGAAGCGGAGGTTGTGAGTATCGGTCCGCCGGAGTTGGAGACCAGAGTGCCGATGCGCCGCTAGGGTCCGGATGCAGCGAGTGAGTCACGAGGAGCTGAGACATGGTCGGTCTTCCCGGCGCGCGTTGACGTCGTAGGCCGTTTCCGGTCCGTCATCGCGTGCTGCCCTTGATGTTGCGGCACAGCGAGCCTTCCTCTGCCTGAACCGTCGACGCACCAGTGGTGCGCCGGGTGACGGCCTCGTTGTCGGCAACCCAAGGGATCCCCGTGCCGTCCGCTTCCTCTCCCGCATCCGATTGCGGCGTATCCGATTCCGGTCGCCCTGCTCCGACGAGCCTGTGGCGGAATCCCGACTTCCGTCGACTTTGGCTGGGTCAGACGGCCTCCCAACTCGGCGAACACGCAAGTCTGGTGGTTCTGCCGCTCTTCGCCGTCCTGACGCTCCACGCCGGTGCAGGCCAGTTGGGCGCCCTGCGTGCGGTGGGGCAGGCGCCGATCCTGTTGCTCTCGCTCTTCGTCGGCGCGTGGGTGGACAGGTGGCGGACCCGCACGACCATGGTGCTCACGGACGTCGGCCGGGCGCTGGCCCTGGGCGCCGCCGCCCTGGCCGGGTTCTTCGGCTGGCTCGGCCTGCCCGGCCTGCTTGCGCTCGCCTTCGCCGTCGGGGCGCTGTCCGTGTTCTTCGACGTGGCCTACCAGGCGTCTCTCGTACGACTGGTGGAACGCGACCAACTGGTGCGCGGCAACAGCGCGCTCGAGGGCAGCCGGTCCGCGGCGCAGATCGGCGGTCCCGCGCTCGGCGGTGCGTTGGTGTCGCTGCTGTCGGCGCCGATCGCCGCCGCCTCCAGCGCGCTGTTCTTCGCGCTGTCGTTCCTGTCGATCCGGCGGATCCGCCGGCCCGAATCGCTCCCCGACCGCCCGGAACACTCGCACCCCCCTCGGGTCTGGCGGCTGATTCATGAGGGCCTGCGTTTCGTCGCCCGGAGTACCGCGCTTCGGACCGTGTGCCTGGCCTCGGCCGCCTTCCAGTTCTCCTTCGCGGCCATGATGACCGTCTATCTGCTCTTCCTGCCGCGGGAACTGCACCTGTCGGGCACCGTCGTGGGGCTTGCGCTCGCGGCGGCGGGACCGGGTGCGCTGCTGGGCTCACTGCTGGCCGCGCGTCTGCCGGGCCGGTTCGGTCATGGTGCGGTGCTTGTGGGAGCGGCGGCACTCGGCGACGGCGTGTTCTTGTGGGTGCCCGCGCTGCACGGCTCCTCCGCCGCAACGGTTGCCGCTCTCCTTGCGGTCGGCTTCGTGTTCGGGTTGGGCGGCCAGTTGGTGAATGTCACGGTCATGGCCGTCCGACAGGCTGTCACTCCGGACGGGATGCAGGGCCGCGCGGCCGCGACGATCACGTTCGTCGGCGGGGGGTTGACCCCGCTCGGTTCCCTGCTCGGCGGACTCCTCGCGGAGGAGTGGGGGCTGCGCACGAGTCTCCTGGTGACGGCGGCCGGCATGCTGCTGTCCCCGGTGATCATGGCGCTGTCCCCACTCGCCCTCCTGGGACGCGAACTTCCGGCCGCGCGCGACGCGCTGCGGGAACCTACTGCGCCGGTGCGGGCTTGGCGGCGCGGACGATGGCGGAGTGCATGCCGTCGGCGACCGGGTGGGCCGGGGTGATCTCGACGTCCGTGAAGCCCGCGGCCGCCAGTCCCTGCCGGTATTCGGCGAAGGACAGGGCGCCGGCGACGCAACCGACGTAGTTGCCGCGCTCGGCCCGCTGCTCCGGGGTGAGGGTGTCGTCGGCGACGACGTCGGAGACGCCGATGCGGCCGCCGGGCCTGAGGACACGGAAGGTCTCGGCGAAGACGGCCGGCTTGTCGACGGACAGGTTGATCACGCAGCAGGGCATCGAGGCCGTTCGCCCGATCCGCGACGCGATCGAGGAACGGGTCCACGGGCTGATCTCGGCGGTGCTGTCCGCCTGACCCGGGTTCACCGGGGCCGTCACTGCGAGGTGGGCGTCGGAGGGTGGTCCCGTTCCCACTGCCAGGTCCACAGAGCGGAGAGGCGGTGGTCGTGCTCGTAACCGGGGCGGACGAGCGAGCCGACGCGCTTGATCGCCTCTTCGGTGCGCGCGTCGCCCCACCGGAGAAGGCCGTAGGCGGCG
Source organism: Streptomyces sp. NBC_00299 (assembly GCF_036173045.1). Taxonomy (GTDB): domain Bacteria; phylum Actinomycetota; class Actinomycetes; order Streptomycetales; family Streptomycetaceae; genus Streptomyces; species Streptomyces machairae. The sequence goes on along the minus strand of NZ_CP108039.1, from coordinate 9,119,643 downwards.
TTGAGCCGCGTCGTGAACTCGTCCTCGTCGAGGAGGGCCGCGAGGGCGTCGGCGACTGCCGCAGTGCCGTCCCTGCGGTTCGCGACGGCTTCTGCGGCGCCGCCCCGCACAGCGGCCACCGGATCGCGCAGCAGCGCGACGAGGGCGTCCGTGACCTCGCGGCTGCCGTCCTGAGCCGCAGCCAGCGCCCGGCCGGCCTGATCACGCACGCCCCAGTCCTCGTCCCCGGCAAGGACCAGCAGTGCGGCCCGAGCTTGCGGACTCCAGCAGGGCGGAGGCGCTCCCCAGCTGAGCAGCAGGTCGGGAACCCGGGCGCGGACCCGGGGGTCCGGGTGATCGGCGTGCCGCAGTCCGACGGCTTCCAGTTCCTGGTGCTCCGTCTCGCTGAGGACGCGGAGCACCTCGGCGAGGGTCTCGGGGTCTTCCTCACCCTCGGCGGTCCATGCGACGAGCAGGTCGGCCGACTCCTTCTCGTAGGAGTTCCACCGGCTCCCGTGGCTCATCACGTGCCAGAAGATCACGTCGACGACGAACCGCCGGTGGTGCGGATCCGGACTGTGCCGGTACGCCGTGACGGCGGACCACGTCTCCTGGCTACGGCGTTCGCTGAGGACCCACCGGACGGACGCCCAGGCGACATGGTCCGGATCGCGCGGTGCCACCGCCCTGGCCACCAGCTCGTCCACGGGTGTCAGGATGCGGAAGGCCCACTCCAGGTTGGTAAGGATCGCGCTGTGCCCGGCGCGGACCGTGCGACCGCCGAGGGTCAGCTGCTCCACGTGGTCGTACTCGTCGTCCAGCACCCGGACCAGGTGGGCCGGGCCGGACGCGCCCGTCCTGCGCCGGAGTTCGTCCTCCGCACCCGGCCCTTGCCGGCGCCGGGCCAGAGCCAGGAGCTGCTCCCGATCCGCCTCGGGCAAGCGAAGTCGCGGCTCTCGGCCCAGGACCGCTTCCACCATCGCCGGTGAGCCACCCTCGACTGCCCGCACCAGCGGAGTCGTTCCGTCCGGCAGCACCCGGTCCGGATCCGCGCCGCCCTCGACCAGTGCCTGCGCGACGCCGGCGTCGAAGGCGGTGAGCGCGAGGCACAGCACCGGCAGCCCGTCATCCGTGACCGTGTCCGGGGCGGCTCCCGACTCCAGCAGCGCCCTCACGGCCTCCGCGTCCCCGCGTCGCACCGCCGCGACGAGTTCCGTACCGTCCAAGTTTGCGCCGTCCCCCGCCTCGTACCGACCCCCGGCCCGACCTGCTGTCCGGTCGACAGGCAAGACCGGCCCAGGCGAGGGTAGTTCCGCCGTTCCTGGGCCGCGACCGGATTTACGCGGCGCTCCCGTCCTCGCCGCCGCCCCCGCTGCCGGCTACTTCAGGGACTCGAAGTAGGCCTTCTGCGCCGGGTAGTAGTGCTCGAATTCGGGCTGGGGCCCGCCCGTGCGGCTGACGGTGAGCATGTCCAGGTAGTACTCCCAGCCCGGGCCGGTCTCGCCGAGCTGTTCGGTGGAGGTGAGGTGGTGGATCAGCCGGAGTTCGGTGGTGCCGTCGGCCTCGGCCAGGACCAGCTCCAGGGACCAGGAGCCGACGGCGTCATCCGTCATGACGGCGAGTCGGTGCGGTGGTTCACAGGCCTCGATCCGCATCGGGTACCAGGGTGCCGACTCCTCGAACACCAGCTGCACCTCGACGGTCCGGCCGGGTCCGGCCTCGCCGCGCCAGGGGCCGAACCAGCGGGCGGTGCGCTCCGGTTCGGTGACACTCGCCCAGACGTCGTCGACGGGGGCACGGTAGGTGCGGGTGATGATCAGGTCGTACCCCGTCGGGGTGGGTACGAGCTGCCCGGTGGGTTCAGGGTTCATGCCGTGTCCTCCTGGTGCGCGGTTCGCGGGGTGTCGGCGGCGGTCGAACGGGTGCGGTCCCGGCGCGTCCGGTGGACCTCGGTCTCCAGCGCCGCGAGACGCTGCGACCAGTCGGACCGCTGGGTGTCGAACTGGGCGAGCCAGGCGGTGAGAGGACCCAGCCGGGAGCGGTTGAGCGAATAGCGCCGATGACGTCCGGCCTGCTCGTCCCGGACGAGGCCGCTCTCGCGCAGCACGCGCAGATGGCGGCTCACCGCCGGCCGGCTGATGGAGAACCCGGCGGCGATGTCGCCCGCCGTCAGCGGAGCGTGTCGCAGCATGACCAGGATCTCCCGGCGCACGGGATCGGCGATCGCGTCGGCCACGTCCGTCAGTTCGTCCACGGAGAAAGCGTAACCCATCGGTTACGCATTCGCGCGGGGCAGCAGAGCTGGGGGCTCGGTGGACGAACTGAGGACCCACGAGGTGCGTAGCGGGCCCGAGCGCGGATATGCGTCACCGGTGGGGCGGGCGCAAGCTGGTCGTGTGCCCGCTTCGTCCGCCGGCACCTGACGTGTGGGGAGAACTCGGATGACATCGATGGCGAACCTGCCGGAGGTGGTGTCGCGCGAGGAGTGGGTGGCCGCCCGTAGGGAGCTGTTGGCCAAGGAGAAGGAGCTCACGCGGGCCCGCGACCGGGTCAACGCCGAGCGGCGACGGCTGCCGATGGTGCGCGCCGACAAGCCGTACACCTTCGAGGGGCCGGACGGGCAGGTCGGCCTGCTCGATCTGTTCGAGGGGCGGCCCCAGCTCGTCATGCACCACTTCATGTGGACCTACGACATCGACGCGGACGGCACCGAGCACCCCCGCGACACGGGCTGCTCCAGCTGTTCCTCCGCGGCCGACCAGTTCCCCGCCAGGCTGCGGCAGCTGCACGTCCGTAACACCACGCTGGCTGCGGTGAGCCGGGCGCCGTACGCGAAGCTCGCCGCGTACCGCGAGCGGATGGGGTGGACGTTCCCCTGGTATTCGTCCGCCGGCAGCGACTTCAACTACGACTTCCACTCCACCGTCGACGAGCGGGTCGCACCGGTTGAGGTCGACCAGCGCACCGAGGCCGAGCTGGCCGAGGTCGGAATGCCCTGGTCGGAGGCCATGCGCGGCGACTATCCGGGGATCAGCGCGTTCCTGCGCGTCGGGGACGACGTCTTCCACACGTACTCCACGTTCGGCCGCGGCATCGAGGAGTTCCACAACGGCTACCCGCATCTCGACCTCACCGCGCTCGGCCGCCAGGAGGTGTGGGAGGAGCCGAAGGGCCGCGCGGAACCGCTCGGACTGCAGGTCGGCGGGCCCGGCTTGCGGCTGCCCGACGAGTACGACGCCTGACGTCGACACGACATGCCGAGCGCCGCCCGACGGTCCTTCCGTCAGGCACGCGGGGTTACCGTCGGCGGCATGGACGGTGATCGCCGAGGGTGGCTCGCGTGTGTGCTCAGCGGGGCGGTGTTCGCCGTGTGCATGGCCGGCACCACCCTGCCGACTCCGCTGTACGGCCACTACCAGGACAAGTTCGGCTTCTCCGAGCTGACGGTCACCGTCGTCTACGCCGTGTACGCCTTCGGCGTCATCGGCGTGCTGCTGCTGGCGGGCAATGCCTCCGACGCTGTGGGCAGGCGTCCGGTGATTCTGACGGGACTGGGATTCGCGGCCGCGAGCGCCGTCTGCTTCCTGTGCGCCACGGGGCTGGGCTGGCTGTACGCGGGGCGGCTGCTGTCGGGGGTGTCCGCGGGTCTGCTCACCGGGGCCGCGACGGCGTACGTGATGGAGCTGGCCCCGCAAGGCGGCGCCTCCCGGGCCACCTTCATCGCGACCGCCGCCAACATGGGCGGGCTGGGCTGCGGTCCGCTGCTCGCCGGAGTGCTGGCGCAGTACGCTCCGTGGCCGCTGTACCTGCCGTTCGTCGTGCACCTCGCGCTCGTGGCGTGCGCGGTCGCCGTGCTGGTGCGGCTTCCGGAAACCGTACGGGAGCGGCGGTCGCTGCGTACCGTGCGGCCGCAACGGCCCAGCCTGCCCGCGCAGGTGCGCACGGTGTTCGCGCCGGCGGCGATCGCCTCGTTCGCGGGTTTCGCGCTGTTCGGGGTGTTCACGGCGGTCAGCCCGGCGTTCCTGGCCGAGTCCCTCCATGAACGCAATCACGCCGTCAGCGGGCTGGTCGTCGCGCTGGCCTTCTTCGCCTCGACCGCCGGGCAACTGGCCGTCGGCCCGGTCGGGGTGGGGCGATCGCTGCCGCTGGGCTGCGCCGTGCTCATCGGCGGGCTGGCGCTGCTCGCGGGCGCACTGTGGTGGGACCTGCTGTGGCTGGTCGTGCTGAGCGCGATCGTCGGCGGGGTCGGTCAGGGGCTGTTGTTCCGCGGGGCACTGTCCGCGATCGCCGCGGCGTCCCCGGCGGAGCAGCGGGCGGCGGTGATCTCGACGCTGTTCGTGGTGGCCTACACGGGCATCTCGCTTCCGGTGATCGGCGTGGGCTTCCTGACGGAACCGATGGGGTTGGAGGGCGCGGGCCTGGTGTTCATCGCCTGCATGACCGTCCTGGTCTCGAGCGCGGCGGCCTATGTGCTGCGGCGGCCGGTTCCGGTGGGGACCTGAGCCTGTGCGGGCCGGACGCGCCGCACAGGTCCGTGCCGGTACGAGGCAGCTACGCGCTTTCCGGGGCCGGCAGGGATGCGAGCCATCCGGTCAGCAGTTCGTTGGTCTCCTTGGGGCGTTCCTGCTGGATCCAGTGGCCGCAGCCGTCGAGGACATGTGAGGAGCGCAGGCCGGGCAGGGTCGCGGGGAAGGCCTTGATCGCGTCGGCCAGCCATGTGGTCGAGGCGTCCAGCGCACCGCCGAGGAACAGCGAGGGCTGGGTGATGGGGGCGCCGGTGTGGGCGGCCAGATCGGCCCAGTCGCGGTCCATGTTCCGGTAGCGGTTCAGGGCGCCGGTCATGCCGGTCCGTTCGAACTCTCCCGCGTAGACGTCCAGGTCCGACTCGTCGAGCCAGGAGGGCAGTCGGCCGGCGGGGAACCTGTCCCGCAGTGTGCCGCCGGGGCCGACGAAGTGCGGGTCCGGGGCGTCGGCGGCCGGCCGGGTGTCGGCGGACAGTGCGGCGTAGAAGCCCGCGAGCCAGCCTCGTACGTCCGGCTCGATCTCGGCCTCGGCCCGGCCGGGCTGCTGGAAGTAGGAGACGTAGAACTCGTCCGGGCCGCCCAGCTGCGCGAAGACCTCGCTCGGCTTCGGGCCGCCGGGCGGGGTGTACGGCACACTCAGCAGCCCGACCGCGCGGAACACGTCGGGCCGCAGCAGCGCGGAGTTTGCCGCGATGGTCGCGCCCCAGTCGTGCCCCACGATCACCGCGGACCGCTCACCGAGGGCCTCCACCACGGCGACGTTGTCCTCCACCAGCGCCGGCATCCGGTACGAGTCCACCGCCTCCGGCCTGGAGGAGCGGCCGTAGCCACGCACGTCCATGGCGACCGCGCGGTATCCGGCCGCTGCCAGCGCCGGCAGCTGGTGGCGCCATGAGTACCAGGACTCCGGGAAGCCGTGCACGAGGAGGACCAGCGGACCCGTCCCCTGTTCCGCGAGATGGAGCCTTCCGGCGGGAGCGGGTACCAGGCGGTGTGTGGCGTCCGTCGGCTGGGCGGGGTGCGACATGGTCTCCTCCGGAAGTGCCGGTCGGTGGGTGCGCCGGGCTTCGCGGCCTCGGGAGGCAGGGCGGGGCTCGGCGCATCGTGCCGCCATCGTGGTGGCGGGTGCCCCGGCGTCGCGAACCTCGTTGCCGGTTCGGCAACATCGGCGCCCGGGCGTCCGGTGCAGGCGGGCGGCGTCCACATCACGCCTCGCCTTGCCGGGCACGGGAATTGACCGGCCACCGGCATCGTCGGCGGCCCGCTCAGGCCTGCGGCCCCCGATCCGTCCGTGCCGACAGTCCCCGGCGCAGGCACTCGGCCAGCCGGGTGGCGATGGTGCCGTCGGGGTCGAGGCGAGGGTTGAAGATCGTGACGTCGAGGCCCACGGCTCGCGGGTCGCCCAGTGCCCTACGCAGCACGCTCTCCAGCTCTTCCCAGGTCAGCCCGCCGGGAAGGTGGTAGTCCACCGCCGGCATGATCACGTCGTCCAGGACGTCGACGTCGAGGTGGACCCAGAACCCGGCGCTCGCGCCGGCGGTGAGCCGGTCGACCGCGCCGCGGGCCGCCTTGGTGGCGCCGGCGGCGCGCACGCCGTCGAGGTCGATCGCGTGCAGCTCGGGTGGCAGCGGCTGCATGCCGGCCTGGGCCGACTCGTCGGCGTCGCGGAAGCCGAGGGCCACGACGTCCTCGTCGCGCAGCAGGGGGCCGCGGCCTTCGAGGTCAGTGAGCAGCCGGGGGCCGCGGCCCGTGGCCAGGGCGAGGTCCATCGAGGCCGCCTCGCCGTACGGCTCGGCAGAGGGCTGGTAGAAGTCGGTGTGGCCGTCGAGGAACAGCAGGCCGTGGCGTCCGCGGCGGCGCAGGGCGAGAAGGTTGCCGAGCAGGATGCTGCAGTCCCCGCCGAGCACGACGGGGAAACGGCCGTGGTCGAGGACGTCTCCGACCGCGTCGGCCAGCCGGGCGGAGTACTCCGCGATGGCCCGGGGATTGAGGACTCCGGTGACGGGGTCCCGCGTCGGGTCGTAGGCGGGCGGTTCGACGCGGCCGGTCCGTACCGCATCGAGACCGTTCAGCAGGCCGGCGTCGAGCAGCGCCGTCGGCAGCTCCTGGACCCCGGACGGCCGCAGGCCGAGGACGGACGGTGCCTCGATGATCGCGAGCTCCTGCATGTCCGGCCCTTCCGTCACTGCCTGCCGCCGCTCCCCCCACTCCATCTCTGCCACATCCGGTGGACGGCCACCACTTGTGGTCCGTCAGTGATACACATTTCAACGGCTACCGGCGGTAAAGGCTTGCTTTACACATCTTTCACACGTACACCTTGCTCCACAACTGGCCAGAACTCTGGGGGGAGTTGGCTTATGGAAGGCACGGTGGACGGGTTCCGCTATGGTGCGGTGACCCCGGTGGCGGCTTATCTGATGGCCTGCCTGGGAGGGGCGTTAGGACTGCGGTGCATCGTCCGGTCCTTGCTCAACGAGCATTCGTGGAAGCCGGGTTGGCTCGCGCTCGGCGCCGCGTCGATCGGCTGCGGCATCTGGACGATGCACTTCATCGCCATGATCGGCTTCGAGGTCGAGGAGACCCGGATCCGCTACGACGCGGGCCTCACCGTCCTCAGCCTCGCCGTGGCGATCGTCGTGGTCGGCATCGGTGTGTTCATCGTCGGCTATCTGGGCGCGGGCAGGGGCACACTGGTCGGCGCCGGCGTCGTCACGGGACTCGGCGTGGCGGCCATGCACTATCTGGGCATGGCGGCGCTGCGCCTCGACGCCGCCATCCGGTACGACATCTCCACGGTGGGTCTCTCCGTCCTGATCGCGATCGTCGCCGCGACCGCCGCTCTGTGGGCGGCCGTCACCATCCGCGGCTTCCTGACGAGTCTCGGCGCCAGCCTGGTCATGGGCGTGGCCGTTTCCGGGATGCACTACACCGGCATGGCCGCCGTCAGCGTCCATCTGCACGGCACCACCGGCGCGTCGTGGGCCGGCGGCTCGTCCTCCTCGCTGCTGCTTCCGATGCTCCTGGGACCGATCGTCTTCCTCGTCCTGGCCGGTGTGGTGGTGATGTTCGACCCGCTCCTGGTCCTCGGTGAGGGCGAACGCAGCCGGCCCGGCACAGCACGGCGGTCCGGCACCGACCAGCGCCCCGGAGCCAGGCAACAGCCGGTCCGTGACCGCGAGTTGAAGGCTCCTGCCCACACCCCGCACCCCGACCGGGAACCGTACGCCCGCAAACGGTGACCCCGGGAGCGGGAGCGCGGCGACGCGCCGGGTCCGCGCTCCCCCCTCTCGTCCTTCTCTAGATCATTGTTACGGTGCACCGGTGTCTGACTCCTCACGCGATACCGCCGAAGGCGCCGGCTGGGGCGCCCCCGAACTCGGCACGTACAAGCGGCTGATGCCGCCCAGGGTCGAGAAGATCTCCTGGCTCGACCCCAAGATGCTGTGGGCCGCCCGCAACGGCGTGCTGGCGTCCTGGTTCGGGGACCCCACGGGCCGTACCCGGAGCCGTTGGGTGGCGCAGCGGACGGCCGCCGGCGCTCCCGCCGACAAGGTGATCCGGCGCGACGACCCGGACCGCTTCTCGTTCCTCGTCATCGGCGACACCGGCGAGGGGGATGACCCCCAATACGCCGTCGTGCCCGGCCTTCTGAAGACGGGTCAGAACACCCGGTTCGCGGTCCTCGCCAGTGATGTGATCTATCCGGTCGGCAGTGCCGACGACTACGGCACCAAGTTCTTCCGGCCGTACCAGGACTACCAGGCGCCCATCTACGCGATACCGGGCAACCACGACTGGTACGAGGACCTCGGCGCGTTCATGCGCGTCTTCTGCGACGACGCGCCGCCCCTCGCGCCGGAGCCCGCGCCGCGTCTGCTGAGCCGGGCCCGGCTGCGGTCACTGCTGTGGCACCGCCCGCGCAAGGGTGACGGCCACCATCTCGCGGACGCACGGAAGTTGAGGTCGGCGGAGGTCCAACAGGCCGTCCAGCCGGGGCCGTACTGGGCGATCGACGCCGGGCCGGTGCGGATCATAGGCATCGACACCGGACTCCTCGGAACCATCGACGCCGAACAGGGCGCGTGGCTGCGCGAGGTGTCCAAGGACCCCCGCCCGAAGATCCTCATCACCGGATCGCCGCTGTACGTGGACGGCGAACACCATCCCTGCACGATCGAGGGCGGCGGGACCGTCGACGAGATCGTCCGTGACCCGGCCCACCGCTATGTCGCGGCGATCGGCGGTGACATCCACAACTACCAGCGCTATCCCGTCCGGGTGGACGGCCGCACGATCCAGTACGTGGTCGCGGGCGGCGGCGGTGCGTTCATGCACGCCACACACACCATCCCGCGGGTCGACGTCGCGAACGTCACCGAGAAGGATTTCCGCTGCTATCCGCTGCGCGGCGACTCCCTGGCCTTCTACAGCAAGCTATACGGCCGCAGGCTGCGACTGCGTCGCTTCTTCACCGTCACCGAGGCGGAGGCGGCGGCCGTCGTCGCCGAGCGCCTGGGCATTCCGCTGACCCGAGCCCAGCAGACCACGACCCGCATCACCTGGCGCACCCGTCTGGTCGCCAGTCTGCTCGGGGCCGGCCGCCGTCCGGACCGCACCGCCCGGTTCCGCCTGCCCGTGCGCAAGATCTACACGCAGCTGTTCTCACCCAGCTCGGCGACCTACAGCCCGCCGTTCTTCAAGTGCTTCCTGCGCCTGGACGTCACGCCGGAGACCGTCCGTCTGCGCTGCTACGCCGCGACCGGCAACCGTGCCCAGGAGGTGGACCCGCCGGTCGAGGACGAGGTCACGATCCCCTTGCACTGATCGCGGGCATGCACTGAACGCGGGTGGTGGGAACACCGCGGGCGTTGATCGAGTTGGCAGTGCCATACGCCATTGAAGGTTCAATGAAGCTTCCATGATGGAGGGGCTCATGCCGTCGACCTCACGCCCGCTGCGCAAGCTGGGTTTCCTCACCATCGGGCTGTTCGACGAGGCGGATCCGCGCCGCGGCCACGAGTCCACGCTGGAGATCATCGAGCTGGGCGAACGGCTCGGCTTCGACAGCGCATGGCTCCGCCACCGCCATCTCCAGTACGGCATCTCCTCCCCCGTCGCCGTCCTGGCGGCGGCCTCGCAGCGCACCAGCCGCATCGAACTCGGCACCGCGGTGATCCCGCTCGGCTGGGAGAACCCGCTGCGCCTTGCGGAGGATCTGGCGACCGTCGACCTCCTGTCGGGCGGCCGCCTCAATCCGGGCGTGAGCGTGGGCCCGCCGATGCACTACGACCGGGTCAAGGAGGCCCTCTACCCCGACACGGCCGACGCCGAGGACTTCGGGTACGAGCGGGTGCGGCGGCTGCTGGACTTCGTTCGGGGCAAGCCGGCCACGGACTTCAGCAGGGTCGAGGGCTTCGAGGCCGGGCGGCGGCAGCCGCAGATCGAATACAGCTCGGACCGCGTCCAGCCGCAGTCCCCCGGCCTCGGCAGCCGGATGTGGTACGGCGGCGGCAGCATGCGTTCCGCCCAGTGGGCCGGCGAGCACGGAATGAACTTCCTGACGAGCAGCGTCGTCAAGGCCGAGGGCCCCGAGGACACGGCGGCGGCACCGGACTTCGAGCAGATCCAGCTCGCCCACATCCGCGCCTTCCGCTCCCATCATCCCGACGGCGAGAACGCCCGTGTCTCCCAGGGCCTCGTCGTCATCCCCACCGACTCCGCCACGCCGAAGCAGCGTGCGAAGTACGAGGAGTACGTGGCCGAGCGGACCCCGCGGACCAAGTCACCGCAGGGTCCGGCGCGGCTGCTGTTCGCGCCGGACCTCGTCGGCAGCTCGCAGGAGATCGCCGAACGCCTCCACGCCCACGCCGCGTTCCGCGAGGTGGACGAGGTGGCGTTCGCGCTGCCCTTCACCTTCGGGCACGAGGACTATGTGCAGATCCTCACCGATCTCGCCGGCCGGCTCGGGCCGGCGCTGGGGTGGCGCCTGGGACGATGACCCGGTCGAGCAGGTGCAGCGGGGCGGGCCGGATCCCGGCGGCCTCGGCCGCCTCCCAGTGAGCGAGGGCGCGGGGCAGGTCGACGAGGCCGTGGGTCAATGGCAGTTCGCTCTGCGGCCTGCCGCAGGCCCTGAGGTGGGCGTGGAGCAGTGACTCAAGTCGGCACGAGGCCATGGTTGCCGGAATCCCGGACCGCAGGGCGAAGCCGGCGCTCGCCACGGCCGGCAGGTCCTCGCTGAGCCGGGTCCGGGTCGAGTCGAGGGCCAGCAGGCCACCGCCGATGACCAGCACGTCCTGCTCCCGGCTCATCCGGTCCAGTGCCCTCCCGGTGTCGAAGCAGTGCGGGAAGGAGTCGTCGACCACGATCGTGCCGGGGCGGAGCCGGTCGACGTCCAGCAAAGTCGACGCGCCGCTGACGGCGGTGACGATCACGTCGGCCTCGTAGACCTCCGCGGGCAGCGTCAGCCCCGACTCCACGACCTGCACGGGCATCGCCGCAGGCGGATACTCGGACGCCAGGTCCGCAGTCAGCCGTTCGAGTAGCGGGGTGCTGCCGGGCAGGTCGCACAGCAGCAGCCGGGCCGGTGGACCGGATGCCGTCGCGAGCAGCAGTCGTAGGGACGAGGTGCCGATCGAGCCGCATCCGACGACGGCGAGGGAGAGATCGTCGAGGCGACGGCCGGTCGCCGCGAGCGCGGCGTGGACGGTCTTGACCACGGCGACGGTCGTCGACGCATGTCCGGTGGTGATCTCCGCGCCGGCCGTGGTCTCCCGCAGGACGTCGTAGCCGTAGCCGGTGAGCGACGGGATCATGCCCGCGAGCGAGACGCAGCGGGCGCCGAGTGAGGCGGCGTGCTCGACGGCGCGGGCGGTGCGGGCCGCCAGGTCGCCGGCCGGGGCCAGCTCGTCGGCGAAGAGCGGAAGGGCGACGAAGCCGGAGTTCCCCAGCGGGGTGCCGGTCTCCTCCAGCAGGCGGGGCCGGCCGTCCGGGAACAGGAGCGCCCGGATCTCCTCGCGCCCGAGGCCGGGGCTGTCGTACGGCAGTCCGGCGAGGGCGGCGAGGTGGTGGGGCGCGGGCAGGTAGCCGACGAGCGCGGCGTCGAGGTCGGGGCGTCGCCGGCGGCCCTCGCGAGCGGGGGCGGGGACGGCATCCCTGAGCGCCTCCCGCAGTTGCCTCCGCATCTCCTCGGCGAACCCGGTGACTTCGCCCGACGTCAGGGCCGCCGCCGGAGCCCGCACGGTGATGCGCAGGCCTTCACCGTCCGCCAACGGCCGCACGGCGAGGAACACATCGGTGCCCACCGGCGGAGGGGCGAGGGAGGTGTCGGACTCGTCCGCGTGCAGGGTCAGGCCCGCACGGACCTCCTCGGAGCCGAGGGACGTGAAGTCGAGGAAGGTGAAGAAGAACTGGGCGTGGCGCGGCAGTCCGGCCGCCGAGCGCACGTCGCTGGGGCCTTCGGCCCTGGCCAGGTCCGTCTCCGCGGCAAGACGCCGCAAGTCGTCGGCAAAGCCCGGCTGTTGCCCTCCAGAGCTTCCGGGAAGAGCCGGGCGCAGCGCCACCGCTTCCGCGAACGGGCCGAACAGCCGGTGTGCGTCCGGCGTGGACTCCTCACGTCCGGTCACGGCGAGGCCGAGCATCAGGTCGCGCTGTCCGGTGAGTTCGGCCAGGGCGCGGTAGTACGCGGTGAGCAGCGGTGCGTACAGGGTGCGGTGTGCCGCTCGGGCGAGCCGGCGCAGTCCGCCGGTCGTGGCGGCGTCCAGGGTGAAGCCCGTGGTGTGGAAGGCCGGTTGGGACTCAGGGGTCTCCTGGGTGGTCGGCCGGCGCAGCGCGGGGGGCGTGTAGGGCGCGCGGAGGCGGGTGCGGTAGCCCTCGGCCTCGGGTCCGTTCGGTTGCGGGCGGGCGGTGGACAGGGCCACGTGGTCGCGGAAGGTGCTGTCGAGCGGCGGCAGGCCGTGCGGAAGACCGCGGTCGAGGCGGTCGTACGCGGTGAGCAGTTCCCCGGCGAGGAGCGCGGCGCTGAAGCCGTCGCCGATGAGGTGGTGTGCGTGCACGGCGAGCACGTGCTCGCCGGGTGCCACGGTGAACAGCCGCAGCCGCAGCAACGGCCAGGCCCAGGGCTCCAGTCGGCGCCCGGCCTCCTCGGCGATCCGCCGCTCCAGCAGGTCGGGGTGCGCGAGGGTCTCCGTCTCCACGGGCAGGCGCAACGAGTCCGGCAGCTCCTGCTGAACCGGCGGACGGGCGCCCGCGGGGAAGACGGTCCGCAGCATCGGATGCCGCGCGACCAATACGTCGACGGCGCGCTGGAACACGTCATGGCGCAGCGACCCGCTCACCCGGAAACGGGCGAGCCAGCCGGAGCCCGCCCCCGGGTCGATGGTCTCGGCGAGCAGGAATCCGCGCTGGGACGGCGTGAGGGGAAAGGGGCCGGCGAGCTGCGGGGGCGCGGAGTCCGGAGTCGAATCGGGCGACGGCTCGGGGACGGGAGTGTCGGCTGCCGCATCAAGAGCCGCCGCGAGTGCGCTCAGCGTGCGGTGGGTGTAGACCGTCGTCGGCCTTGGGACCGCGGGAAGTTGCTCGCGCAGGCGGGCGAAGAGTTCCAGCACCATGATGGAGTCCCCGCCGAGTTCGAAGAAGTCGTCCTCGCGGGTCACGTCCGGTACAGCCAGCAGGGCCGACCAGATGCGCGCAACGGTGTGCTCGGTCGCAGTGGCGGGCGGGGTTCCGGGCTGCACACCCTGATCGTCGACGACGCCGGAAGCATCCGTGCTCGTCGTCCCCTCACTCTCGCGCGCCAGCCGGTTGCGGTCGACCTTGCCGGTGCCGGTCAGGGGCATCAGCGGGAGCGTGGGGATGCGTCCGGGCAGCATGTACGGCGGCAGGACACGGGAGAGGAAGGCGCGCACCTCGCGTGCGTCCGGCTCGGCCGTGCCGGACCGGGGTTCGAGGTACGCCACCAGGCGTCCGTCGATCAGCAGGACGGCGGCGCGGGCGATGTCCGGGTGGGCGAGCAGCGCGGCCTCGACCTCGCCGAGTTCCACACGGTGGCCGCGGACCTTGACCTGGTCGTCGAGGCGGCCCAGGAACTCCAGTACCCCGTCCGCCGCCCGGCGGACCCGGTCGCCGCTGCGGTACCAGCGGCGGCCTTCGCGCTCGACGAAGGCCCGCGCGGTCAGCTGCGGCTCGCCGAGGTATCCGGCTGTCAGACCTGTTCCGGCGATGAGCAGTTCACCGGCCTCGCCGGGGGCGCATGGACGCCCGTCCTCGGTGACGACGGCCAGTTCGGTCCCGGCGACCGGCCGGCCGATGGGCAACTGGCGTACGTCGTCGGCCGGTCGGGCGTCGATGACGTGGCAGGTGGCGTTGATGGTGGTCTCGGTGGGCCCGTACAGGTTGGAGATCCTGTGCTCCGGTCCCCCGCAGCCGTCGAGGAGGTCGAACCAGCGGCGTACGTGCGCCGCGGGCAGCGCCTCGCCGCCGACGTGGACCCAGCGCAGTGCCGACAGGTCCGGGGGTGTCCCGTCCTGCCTCGCGCGGATCTCGGCGGCGGTCAGCAGCCGCTCCCACAGCGTCGGTACCGAACTCCACACCGTGATCCGGTCGTTGACGATCCGGTCCAGCAGGGCTTCCGGGTCGCGCAGGAGGTCGCGGGTGAGGGTGTGAACGGTGGCGCCCACCAGCAGCGGTGCCAGCAACTGGCGTACGGAGGCGTCGAAGCAGACGGACGCCGTCTGCACGAGGCGGTCTCCGGGGCGGTAACCGAAGGTGGCCAGTGACCAGTCGAGGTAGTTGAGCATGGACCGGTGGGTGATCGGGACGGCCTTGGGACGGCCCGTGGAACCCGACGTGAAGATCACGTAGGCGATCGCGTCGGGGTCGGCGGGCGGCGGCTCGTTCGGAGACGGCTCGGCGGGGGGCCGTTCGTCGGCGGCCACCGGTGTGATGCCGTCCAGCGCGGCGACGGCATCCCGCGTCGCACCGTGGCAGACCACTGCGCCGACCCCGGTGCGTTTCACCTGGTCCCGCAGCCGCGCCACGGGATGGGTCGCGTCCATGGGCACCCAACCGGCGCCCGCACGCAGGATGCCCACGACGCCGACGAGCGTGTCCGGGCCCGGCTCGGTGAGCAGGCCGACCAGGTCGCCGCGGCGTACGCCACTCGCTCGCAGCCGGTCCGCGAGGGCGCCGGTGGCGGCGTCGAGTCCGGCGTAGGTGAGCGTGGTACGGCCGGTGTCCACCGCGACGGCTCGCGGTGTCGCCCGGAACTGTGCACACAGTCGGCCGACGATCCCGGCGTCGCCGTCGTACCGCTGCGCGGGGATCAACTGACCGGCCGCGGCCCGCAGTTCCTCCAGATAGTCTTCCGCGAGGCGTTCGACGGTCTCGCTTCGGAAGAGCTGCGCAGGGTGGTTCCAGGAGAGGCGCAGGGTCGCGTCCGACTCCCAGCACAGCAGGCCGAGCCTGGTCGCGGCGGAGGCGGTGGCCGCCGCGGTCGGGGTCACGGTGACCGGCCAGTCCTGGCCGTGGCTCACCGGGAAACGGGCGAAGCTGAAACCGGCCGGGGCGACCGTGCGCGGGGCGAGGCCGGTGGTGGGCAGTAGCGCGGCGATGTCAGGGCTGGCGAGCGTCGCGTGGGACTCCGCCTCCCGCCAGATCCGCTGCAACCGCCGGGCCAGTACCGTCACGGGCTCGGCAGGGTCGACGGCGGCGAACACGGGCAGGGTGTCGGCGAGCGGGCCCACGAGAAGGTCGATCCCGGGCAGGGCCGCCTCGCGGCGGGCACGCGCCACGTTCACGGCGACGGCCCCCTGTCCGCCCCAGCGGGCGAGGCAGCGGCCGTACACCGCGAGGAGCAGATGGAAGAGGGAGACCTCGTGGCGGGCGGCCACCTCCCGCAGCGCCGCCGTGAGTGAGGCGCCAACGGTGGTCTGGTGGTGGGTGAGCGGCGGCGCCGGGAGTGCCTCCGGGTCGCCGTCGTAGGGCAGGGTCATGGACGCGGCCGTCGCGCTGTGCTCTGCGATGCGGTCACGCCAGTACTGCTGGTCGCGGGTGAAGGCCGGGGACTGGCGGTCGGCGGTGACCAGGGCGGCGTAGTCGGCGAACTCGGCGCGTGGGGCGGGGAGTTCAAGGGGGCGGCCGTTGGCGAGCGCGGTGTAGAGCGACCACAGCTCCTCGCACAGGACCTTGAGGCTGAAGCCGTCCGCGGCGCTGTGGTGCACGACCAGCAGAAGGTGGGCGAGGTGCTCGTCCCTGCGATCGCGAACCAGGACGGCACGCGCCGGATCCTCGGCGGTCAGGTCGAACGGGCGGTTGTACAGCCGCCGTTCGAGGTCGGACAAGGGCGGCAGGGTGTCGTCCGGCTCGTGCACCTCGTACCAGCGGGGTGCCCGGTCAGTGGGCTCGGCTGCCGCGGTGTACTGGCGCGGCGGTGAACCGTCTCCCGTGATCCGCAGACGCAGCATGGGGTGGCGGGCGGCGAGTTGGGCGAGGGCTCGGCCGAGGAGGGCCGGGTCGAGGGGGCCGCGGACGGTCTGGCGGATGTAGCCGTAGGAGGTGATGCCCTCGTACAACTCCTCGGTGGTGAGGAAGGCGCGCTGGAGGGGGGTGAGGGGGTACGGGCTGTTGTCGTGGGCGCGGTGCACGGTGGCGGGCGTCTGGGAGGCTTGCGGGTTCTGTGCGCCGATGTGGGCGGTCAGTTCGCCGACCGTTCGGTACTCGAAGAGCAGGGTCGCGGGCAGGGGGAGCCCGAGTTGCCTCTCCAGACGGCGGGCGAGGTCGACGGCGGTCAGCGAGTCCAGTCCGAGACTGAGGAACTGCTCGTCGTCGCCGATGTCCTCCGGGGCGCGGTGCAAGGCCTCGGCCAGCAGGCCGCGTATCAGGTCGGCGGTGCGAGTCGGGTCGGTCACGGCGGGGGCGTTGGCCGACGACGAAGACGCGGCGAGAGGCGAGGCTTCGGCCGGTGACGGGCGGGTCGCGGCCGGCGGACGGCCCGGAGCGGCGGCCACGGGCGTCTGCGCGGGGCTCACCAGCACGTGCGCGGCACCGGTCGCGACGGCCGTCCGCAGTCCCGCGATCGCGGCCCGCGTGGTCATGGGACTCACCCCGCGGGCGCGCAGCCGTGCCTCGGCCGGTGACCCGGCGGCCAGTCCCGCGTCCGCCACCGGCCCGAACCCGACCGCCAGCCAGGGCCGGCCCGCCGAGCGCTGGGCGGCGGCGAAGGCGTCGAGGAAGGCGTTGGCGGCCGCGTAGTCGCCGAGCGCGCCCGCCAGGCCGGGCAGTACCGAGGAGACCGAGGAGAAGGCGACGCATACGGCCGGCTCCTGGCCGTGCCGGCGCAGCGCCTCGGCGAGCAGCAGCGTGCCGCGCACCTTCGCGGCGAGCGTCTGCTCGATCTCCGCGTCGGTCTTGGTGCGGAGGGTGCCGGGCCGAACCGTTCCGGCGGCGTGGAACACCCCGTCCAGCGGGGGCAGGGTGGCGAACAGCGCGTCGACGTCGGCCTCGTCGGAGACATCCGCGGCGTGGTACCGGGCCTGGGCGCCGTGGGCCCGGAGATCGGCGAGCAGTTCGTCGGGGACGGTGCGGGAGCGTCCGGTGAGGATCAGTTCGCCTGCGCCGCGGGCCGCGAGGTCGCGCGCGAGGGCGGAACCTAGCCCTCCGGCACCCCCGGTGATCAGGTACGCACCGTCCGGCGGCAGGTCCCCGCGCGCCGCCGACACGTCCGCCACCTGGGCCGGCGTACGGCCGAGCCTGCGCCCGGAGCGCCAGGCGACCGCGCCCTCGGCGCCGGGCTCGTGGGCCGAGTACAGCTCACGTTCCAGGGCATCGACCTGCGCGTCGAGCGGGTCGCGGGACGACAGGTCGACGCTGCGGGCGGCGAGGCCTGGGTGTTCCTCCGGGAGTGCGAGGGCGAAACCGTGCAGGAGTGAGTGCGTCGGGCGCGCCGACTCCTGCGAGATACCGGTGACGTACGCGTCCTCGGTGGCCACCAGGAGGCGGGAACAGTCGGAAGAGAGCAGGTCGAGTGCCTGGCGCAATGAGGACGTCGAGGAGAAAGCGGGGCTCGGGGACTGCGAGCCTCCGTCGCCGGCGCCCGCCTCTTCTCCCAGCAACACCAGGACATCCGCCGGCATCCCGGTCGGCCCGGGGGACCTCAGTACGGTCACCCCACGGTCGGTGAGCCTCTCGGCGAGGGCCCGGCCGAGCGCCCGGTCGCCGCCGATCAGCCGCACGGCACGGGGCCCGGCGGCAGGCGAGAGCGGTGCGTCCCTCCAGTCGAGTCGCCGCACCACAGCAGCCTCGTCGGGCTTGCGCGGCCAGAAGCGGGTGCGCTGGAAGGGATACGTCGGGACCGGCACCGCGGGACGGTTGCCGCCCCGGGTCGTCCGGTCCAGAGCCGCACGATCCAGGGCAGCACCGCGCGTCCACAGTCGGCCTGCCGTCTCCAGCAGCGCTCCTGCACTGGAGGGGTCCGCGTCGCGGTCCGGGACGGAGGAAATTCCTGTCGTCGACACCGAGACGTCCGAGACGCCCTGCGCCCCGGCGACGGCGCGGACAGCCCCGACCAGGGTGTTCCCCGGGCCGAGCTCGACGAAGGTGTCGTACCCCTCCTCCAGAAGCCTCGCCACGGCGGCACCGAACCGCACCGGCTGGACGGCATGCGCCCGCCAGTAGGCGGGCGTGAGGTCGGGCCGCCAGTCGCCGGTGACCGTGCTCAGCATCGGAACGGCCGCCGGCTTGACCGTCAGTGTCTTCGCGGCGTCCCCCAGTGGATCGAGGACCGGCTCCAGCAGCCGTGAGTGGAAGGCGTGGGAGACACGGAGCCGGCGTGCGGCCACGCCCCGGCTCCTCAGGTCCGCGAGGGCACGGTCGACGGCGTCCTCGGCACCCGAAATCACCACCTGCTCGGGCCCGTTGACGGCGGCGACGCTCAGCGAACCGGCGGACGCGGAGACCAGCTCGGCGACGGTTTCCTCGTCGCCCCTGACCGCGGCCATGGCTCCCGGGCGGGCCCGTTCCCCCACCAGCCGCCCGCGCTCCGCGGCGAACCCCACCGCCTCGTCCAGAGTGAGCGAACCGGCGACACACGCCGCCGCGATCTCCCCCACGCTGTGCCCGGCCACCGCGTCGGACGACAGGCCCCACTCCGCCAGCTGACGGGCCAGGCCCACCCCGAACGCGACGAGCAGCGGCTGGGCGACCTCCGTCCTGGCCAACTCCTCGGGATCCATACGGGGGTCGAGGCACCACTCGGCGAGGGAGCGCCCGCGTATGGGCCCCGTCAGCGAGGAGGCCTCGTCCAGGACGTCCCGGAACACCGGGGACGTTCGGTACAGGGTGCGTCCTTGGCCGGGCCGCTGTGCACCCTGGCCCGGGAGGAGGAACGCCGTCCGAGGGCGGGACCGGGCGACGGTGAAGTCCGCTGTGCGGGCCGCGTCGAGGCGTTTCGCGAGGTCGCCGTCCGCGACCATGGCGAGACGGTGGGGACCGTCGTCGCGCGCGGAGTTCACGGCGGCGCAGACGTCCGCCTCGTGCAGGTCCGGGTTCGTGCGCACATGGGCGGCCAGATCAGTGGCTGCTGCGCGCAGGGCGTCGGCACTGCGGGCCGACAGCGTGAGCAGGTGCGGGCCGTCGGCGGCCGGACTCGCGGAGGTTGTCCGTCGAGGCGCCTCTTCAAGGACGGCGTGGGCGTTCGTGCCGCCGAAGCCGAAGGCGTTGACGCCCGCGATCAGCGGCCCCGACCCTTGGGCCCGCAATTCCCGCTGCTCGGTGACGAGTTCAAAGCCGGGTGCGACGCGTTGCAGGTACGGCGCTGTCGGAACGGTGTTCGGGGAGGGCGGGACCTGTCGGTGCTGGAGCGCCAGGATCGTCTTGACCAGGCCCGGCATGCCCGCGGCGTTGAGCAGGTGCCCGATGTTCGCCTTGACCGAGCCGAGCAGGCGGGCCAGCCCGTCCGCGCGGGGCGGGAACGCATGCCCGAGCGACTGTGCCTCGACGGGATCGCCGACCGGAGTGCCGGTTCCGTGCGCCTCGACGTACGACACCGCTGCGGGGTCGATGCCGCACTCGCCGTACGCTCGTGTGATGACCTCGCGCTGGGTGCGCGGGTTGGGGGCGAGCAGGCTCAGCGACCGGCCGTCGTTGTTGACCGCAGTGCCGCGCACGAGGGCGAGGACCGGACCGCCCGACCGCTGCGCGTCGTCCAGGCGGGCGAGGACGAGGGCCGCTCCGCCCTCCCCGGGCACGATTCCGTCCGCGGTGGCGCCGAAGGGGCGGCTAACGCCCCTCGGGGAAAGCGCACCGGCGCGTTCGAGCAGTCGGTGGCCGGTCGGGGTGAGGGCGAGTTGGACGCCCCCGACGACGGCGATGTCGCACTCGCCGCTCTGGAGGCTGCGGCGGGCCAAGTGGAGTGCCACTAGCGCAGAGGAGCAGGCGGTGTCCACTGCCAGGGCGGGGCCGTCGAGGTCGAGTGCCTGAGACAGGCGGGCGGCGATCAGGTTGGGCAGGTTGCCGGTGAGCGCGCCGGCGTGGGCTGCCAGGTCGCCGTCCGTGGCGGCGGCCAGGATCTCGCGGTAGCCGCTGTCACCGACCGCGGCGAACACGCCGACCTTGCGGCCGGTCCGCCGCGGCCCCGCGTAGCCCGCGCGTTCCAGGGCCTCGTGGGCCAGTTCCAGGAAGACCCGGGCTTGCGGATCGGTGGCACGGGCCTCCTCGTCGTCCATGCCGAAGCAGACGGCGTCAAAGGCGGCGGGGTCGGGGAGGAAGGAGCCGGAGAAGCGGGGAGGAGCAGCGCCGGGGGCCTTCTCGGACCTTTCGCCTCGGCCCTCGCCGCCCGCGCCGTCTTCGCCGCCCGCGCCGCCCGCATGACTGCCTCCGCCCTCGCGGCCCTCTTCCTCTCCTCGGCCCGCGCCCTCCCAGCGGTCTTCGGGGACACCGGTGACCGTGTCACGACCGGACGCGAGCAGTTCCCAGAAGGCCTCGGGCGACTCCGCACCGGGGAAGCGGCAGGCCATGCCGAGCACCGCCACCGGACGGTTTCGCGCAGGGTCCCCGGCCGGCTGAATACCCGGCCCCTCGCCGGTCGGCTGCAACGCCCCGCTGCCGTCCGCGCTCGCCCCCACTCCGGCACCTGACGCACCGTCACGCCCGGTCGGCAGGACCAGCACATGCCCGGCCAGGCCGGCCACGGTGTCATGGTCGCGCAGCACGCGAGGTTCCACCGTGACGGAGAAGGCGTCCTCGATTCCGGCGAGCACGGCCATCGCCTTGAGGGAGGAGCCTCCGAGGGCGAAGAAGCGGTCGTTCCGGTCGATCGCCGCCGGCGCCAGGTCCAGCGTCCGTGCCCAGATCCCCCGGATCACGTCCTCGACGTCACGCCGCGAGCGCGGCACGGCACGATCCTGCGGACCGCGCTCCTGGTCCCGAGCCTCATCCACCGAGGTCTGGCCCGCGTGTAGGGCAACGCCGCGCGCTGCCGACAACCGACCCTCGACCTCCGCATAGGCACCCGACTCGAACCGCTCGCGCATCACCGCGCGCCGCAGCTTGCCGCTCGTCGTCCGGGGAAACGCTCCCGGCGGCAGCGGCAACACCCGTACGTCGTCGTGGCCCAGCGCCTCCCGGACCCGGGCCGCCGCCGCGTCGAGCACAGGAAGGGCCGTAGCCAAGGGGGGCCGTGCCCACTGCACGAACACCACGACCCGGTCGGCTCCGGTGGCCGGATCGGTGGACCCGATGGCCGCCACCGTCCCGCCGGGCAGTCCCGGAGTGGCGGCGGTGGTCTCCTCCAGATCGGGGGCGTGGAAAGTACGGCCGCCCATGAAGACGATGTCCTTGTGGCGGCCGGTCACACACAGTCGGCCCTCGTTCAGGAAGCCGAGGTCGCCCGTCCGCAGCCAACCGCCGTCGAACGCGGTCGCGCTCGCCTCGGACGCCCGGTGATAGCCGCGAGCCAGCTGAGGCCCGCGTACCTCGATATGACCGATACGCCGGTCACCGATCGGCTCGCCGGAATCGTCGGTGACACGGACCTCGCAGTCCGGGACGGGACGGCCCACGTCCATCAGCTCGACGGCGTCCGGGCCGGGTTCCGCGGGAACGGCCCGGCCACGGCTGAGTGCCGCCCGGTCCAGTCGCAGGGGCGCGGCGGTCTCGCCGAGCGGAGGGACGGTCACCGCGAGCGTGGCCTCGGCGAGCCCGTACACCGGGAGCATGGCCCTCGCATCCAGTCCTGCCGTCCCGGCCTTCGCGGTGAACTCCCGCCACACGCGCGGGGCGATCGGCTCCGCGCCGACGAGCATCAGGCGTACGGAGCTCAGGTCCAGTCCGGCCCAGGTACGGTCCGGCACCCGCCGTGCCGCCAGCGCCAGCGCGAAGTTCGCCGCCGACAGCAGGGTCGCCCCATGCCTGGCCGTCGTCTCCAGCCAGAGGACCGGGCGTTTGGCGAAGGTCAGAGGTTCCAGGCGTACCTGCTTCAGGCGCGCCGCCATGGGGACGAGGTGGGTGCCGATCAGGCCCATGTCGTGGAAGTACGGCATCCAGCTCGCCACCACGTCGTCAGGTGTGATCGCCATGGCGGTACGGATCTGGCGGAGGTTGGCGAGAACGGCCTCGTGGGTGAGTTCCACGCCCTTCGGGGCGCCGGTGCTGCCGGAGGAGAACTGGAGGAACGCGAGGTCCTGTGGGCGGCGCCGGGGCAGTGAGCGAAGCGGGCCGGCCTTGCGCAGCTCACCCAGGCGCAGTGCGTTCACCGGTCCCGGAATCTCGGCGAGCAGCGCCTCCGTGGTCGCGTCCACGACGACGGCGGGCCTGCCGAGGAACTCCCACACCGGCCCCACGCGACGCGCCTCCGGAGCCAGCGGCACCGGCACGAGGCCCGCCGCCAACGCTCCCCAGAACATCGGCTGGAAGTCCTCGCCGAGACCCGCGAGGAGAGGCACGGGCGTGCCGGGCTCCAGTCCCGCCGCGTGCAGACCACCT
This sequence comes from Streptomyces sp. NBC_00299, assembly GCF_036173045.1. Classification (GTDB taxonomy): domain Bacteria; phylum Actinomycetota; class Actinomycetes; order Streptomycetales; family Streptomycetaceae; genus Streptomyces; species Streptomyces machairae. Next base: position 9,097,165 of record NZ_CP108039.1, on the reverse strand, counting down.
GCCACGCGCAGCGCGTCGTCGCGGAGTTCGGCGAAGGAGACGGTGCGTTCGCCGCCGTCTCCGCGGACGTGGACGACGACCTGCCCGGGGGCCTCGGCGGCGGCGTGCAGCAAGACGTCGACGAGCGTGTCGGCGGTAGGGCGCCCGGGAGTCGGCATGCGCTTCCTTCCTCATCGCACGGGACAGGCCCGCGGACGGGCCCGCCGGAGTCCGGTACCCGCGCAGAGCGTTGTCGATCATTCACCTGTACGACGACGAGTCTCGTCGACCGGTTCACCGGAAGAAATGATCAATTGGTGACGGCTGTCCTGCCGAGGACAGGGGTGATGTCCTGCAGGAACGCCGAGACCGGGCCCAGGGTGAGCAACCCGCTGCCGGCTCCGGCCAGTTCGTTCGCCGCCGGGGTGAGGGCGGTGTGGGCGCGTGCCAGGGTCGTTCGGTCGCCGAGGACCAGGGCCGCTCGGGCCGTGAGACACCACAGGGCCTCCTGGAGGAGGTCGCGGGGTGGTTCGGGGGTGGCGTGGAGGGCCTCGGCGGCCTCGGGGCGGTGGCCCCGGTCGATCAGGAGCAGAGGGCTCGCCCAGGGGGCGTAGGGGCCCCAGTCCGTGTCGTCGTCGAAGCCGAGGGGCAGGTCGTGCCGCACGCGCAGGCACAGCAGCGCGAGCGGCAGCAGGCCTTGGGCCAGGCCCGGCATGCCCGCGCCGTGCAGCAGAGTGGCCGCCTCCTGGTAGGCCGCCTCCACCTCCGTCACCGGTGCCCGGCCGGTGGCATCCAGCCGCAGGGCGGCGTACCAGCCGGTGAACACACCCACCAGCGGTGCCTCGTGGCGTACGGCCAGTGCGTCGGCGGCGGCCGCGTGCCGGTCTGCCGCGGTGAAGTCGCCGAGGGCGCTCAGGGCCTGGAGCCGGATCAGGTGGCCGAGGATCTCGAACGTGGTCAGGCCGTGGCGGGTGGCGAGCGCGACGAGTTCCGCACCGATCTCGGCGCGGCGCGGCGCCAGCCCGGTGCTGTCGAAGCACTGCATGAACACGGCATTGAGGGCGAACGCCAGCAGCGCCGGATCGTCCAGCCGGCGGGCCATCTCCTCGGCCTGGCGGGCGGCCTGCGGGCCACGGGCATGCGCGGTGCCGCGCGACTCCAGGGCAATCGTGGCGAGCAACCGGGCCTTGGCCGCCTCGTGCTCTTCGGCGGGCAGGGCGATGAGGGTGCGTTCGGCTGCCGCGACCACTTGTGCCGCCTGGTCCGGGTCGTCGAGGCGGGTCCAGATCGCCGGGACGTCGTAGGCACCGATGACCCGGGCGGTCAGCTCGGCATCTCCCAGCTCCTCCGCGGCCTTGACGGCCGCGACCCGGTGCTCCCGGGCAGCCAGCAGCCCACCGCCTCCGGTCACAGCGAGGTTGCGCAGCAGACCTGCCGTGGACTCCAGGCGGGCGCGGGCGCCGGGGGCGACGGCACGGTCGTAGGCGGCGGCCACCTGCTCCCAGACCCGGCCGGCGGGGTTGTCGCGCGCCTCGCCGAGGTGGTCGGCCTGGTGGAGGATGTCCGCCTCCAGGGAGCGCAGACCGGGCCCCGGGTCGATGCCGAGTTCCTCGGCCAACAGGGCACGGGCCCGACGCAGCACGTCCAGCGCGTCGGCCTGCCGGCCCGTGCGGTACAGCGCCAGGGCCAGCAGGCGCCAGGCGTTCTCCCTCCAAGGGTGCTCGGCCGCGTGCGCCCGGAGGTCCGCGGCGGCGCGGTCGGCCAGGCCGAGGGCCAGCAGCGCCTCGGCACGCAGCTCCACGGCGTGCAGGCGCAGCTCGGTCAGGCGCCGGCTCTCGGTCCGGGCCCACTCCTGCTCCGCGAACTCCGCGTAGGCGGGACCACGCCAACAGCCGAGAGCTTCGTCCAGCCGTACGGCGGCCTCCTTGGCCGGCAGCCCACCAGCAGCGGTGACGGAGTCCTCGAACCGCCAGGCGTCCACCGCGTCCTTCGCGGCGCGCAGGGCGTAGCCCGGGCCGTCGGTGACCAGCAGCCGAGCCGGAGTGCGGGGCGGTCGGTCGGGTTCGAGGGCGCGGCGGAGTGCCGCGACGAAGGTGCGTACGGCGCCCACGGCGTCGGCAGGCGGGTCGTCTCTCCAGAGGTCGTCGACCAGGCGGGAGACAGGCACGACATGGCCCTTGGCCACGAGCAGCCGGGCGAGGACCGAGCGGTGTCTCGGGCCCTTCAGGTCGATCGCGTTCCCGTCCGCGTCCCAGGCCGTCACCGGTCCGAGCACACCAAAGGCTGGCCCCACGTCTTCCACCGCCGTCCTCCTCCCCGGGCACCGCCGCCACGCCGCCGCTCTGCTCATCACCCGCTCATCGGCCGCCGCGAGGATCGAGGAACCCGATCTTCCCGAGGGAAATCCTCCCTCATCGCATCGAATCGAAAGGAGCGGAGCCATGCCACCCGTCATCGCCGGCTTCGATCACCACCGCGTCCCCGTCGCCGACGGCGTGTCCCTGCACACGGCCGTCGGCGGCTCCGGCCCGCCCGTCGTCCTGCTGCACGGCTTCCCGTAGACGCACCTGATGTGGCGCCACGTGGCCGCGGACCTCGCCGCCGACCACACCGTGATCTGCCCGGACCTGCGCGGCTACGGCGCCAGCGACAAGCCGGCCGAGACCGACGGCACCGTCTACGCCAAGCGGACCATGGCCGCGGACATCGTGGCCCTGGCCGGTGAACTCGGACATGAGCGCTTCGCATTGGCCGGGCACGACCGCGGCGCCCTGGTGGCCTTCCGTGCCGCGCTCGACCACCCCGCCACGGTCACCCACCTGGCCTGCGTGGATGTGCTGCCGACGCTGGACATGTGGGAGGTGATGCACGGCGTCACCGCCGCCGTCGGCTTCCACCTCTATCTGATGGCGCAGCCGCCCGGCCTGCCCGAACGCATGATCAGTGCCGCGCCGGACGACTTCTTCGGCCACTTCCTCGACATCTGGACCTCCGACCGGCGGGCCGTGCCGGACGAGGTCCGCGACGCCTACCTGGCGGCCTGCCGCGAGGCCGTTCCCTCGATCGTCGCCGACTACCGGGCTTCGGCCGGCGTCGACATCGAGCACGACCGGGCCGACCGCGCGGCCGGAACCACGCTCCGCATGCCGGTCGGGGTGCTCCAGCAGGACTGGGGCGCCGCCCTCGGCTTCGACGCCGCCGCGCTGTGGCGTGCCTGGGCGCCCGATCTGCGGCACACCACGGTCACGTGCGGCCACTTCATGGCCGAGGAGGCGCCGGACGAGATCGTGAAAGCGCTGCGCGACCTGATCGCCGGCTGAGCGCGCTGAGCGTGCGGAGCTGAAAAGGGGGCGTTGGCTACCAGCGTCCCGGTTCGGTCCCGGTGATCGGCTCCGACGGTTTGCCGTCCACCCCCACCGGCACATCACCGGCGAGCATCACCCGGTGCATGGTGCGGGGGAAGTCGAGGTGGGCGTTGTCGCTGGGGGCGAGGTGGATGGTGGCCCGGTTGTCCCAGAAGGCCACGCTGCCGGGCTCCCAGCGGAAGCGGACCGTGTACTCGGGGCGGGTCGCCTGGTCCAGCAGCATCTCCAGGACGGCGGCGCTCTCCGCCCGGGAGAGGTCGGCGATCTGCTCGACGTAGTAGCCGTTGACGTACAGGATGCGCTCCCCCGTCTCGGGGTGGACCCTGACCAGCGGATGCCGGGTGGCGACCTGATGGTCGAGGAGATGCCGGACGTAAGCGTCGTCGCCGGGCCGGGGCTGGTAGCCGACGCCGAGGCGGTGCTCGGCCCGCAGCCCGTCCACGAACTCCCGCACCGGGCCGGACAGACCGGCGTACGCGGCCGCAAGGTTCGACCAGGTCGTGTCGCCGCCGTACGGGGGTACGGTCTCGGCGCGCAGGATCGTCGCGGCAGGCGGGTCGACACGGGCGCCGTGGTCGCAGTGCCAGCCGCGCAGCAGGGTGTGGCGGCGGCGCCGCAGCCACTCGTCGTGCTCCATGCCGAACCTCCCGCCCAGTTCCAGCCGGTCGGCGGTCGTCTCGATCTCGGGGAAGTCCGCCGGGGAGGCGCTCCCCCGCTTGTGCAGGACGACCGGTTCGCCGAACCGGCGCGCGAACGCCACATGCCCGGCGTGGTCCAGCCGCTGCCCGCGGAAGAACACCACCTTCCAGCGCAGTACGGCCGCCCGGATCGCGGCGACCACGGCGTCGGCCGGCTCCGCGGCCAGGTCGACGCCCGTGATCTCCGCCCCGATGTGCCCGGCGACCGGTTTCACCTCGATCCCCGCGAACCGCTCCGTCCCGTCCGCTGTGGCCCTGTCCGTCGTCATGCCTGCTCCGTCGGTCGTCCGTCCGCACCGGCCCCGGTCCGAGCCGGCCCCAGGAAGATCGTGACAGTGTTCGGCGGGCCTGGCGACAGGGCCACGACAGAGCCTCAGACCGTGAACTCCCGTATCACCGTGTTCCGGAAGACCGCCGTGCCGTCGATCGTGAAGAGCGCGAGCCCGGTGTCGATCAGATACGGGAATACCTCCGACGAGTGCACATAGCGTCCGTCGTCGACGAACATCTCGACGGACGTGCGGTCGACCAGGATCCGCAGCTGCACGGTGCGGGCGGACGGGTCGAAGGGGCTGTGGCTCTCCTGCCATCTGCCGGAGGCGTCGGGGTTCACGGTGGGGCGGCGGTTGAGGAAGGCGTAGTCACGGTAGATCCCGGCGTCGACATGGCGGGCACCGTCGGGTGAACGGCGCAACTGGAGTCCGGCGCCCGTGAGTTGGTCCCAGGTGATCTCGCAGGTCACCTCGTAGGCCGTGCCCTGGTAGTCGAGCACGCGGGTGCCGGTGACCTCCAGGTCGCCCAGGTCCACCGTGCGGGAGACGTGGTCGTGCAGGGCGGCGACCGGTTGTGAGGCGAGGTGGTATGTCCCGTCGGATCCCCGCTTCAGGGTGGTCTCGCGGACGATCGAGTCGGTGCCGTTGAAGCCGTCGCAGTCGATGGTGGGCGTGATGTTGGCGTAGTCCCAGTTGTTGAGCCAGCCGATCGCGTAGCGCACGGACGGGTCCACCGAGCCGTCGCTCCGGTGCTTGTCGAAGGTGACGGCGGCGTACCAGTCCCAGCCGTGGTCGAGCCACTGCGGGTCGGCGGCGTCGGCGGTGAAGGCGGTGCCGTCGAAGGAGCCCGTCCAGTAGGCGTACGTGTTCGGCAGCCCCGCGCCCTTGCCGTTCGCGCTGACGCCGAGCACCCACTTCGCGGTGCCGTCGTCGGCGGTGATGCGAAACAGGTCCGGGCACTCCAGGACGCCGATCCCGCCTTTGACGAAGCCGCTGACGTACGTCCACGACTTCAGGTCGGTGGAGTGGTAGAAGCCCACCTTGTCGTTCTCGGCGAGGGTCATCACCCAGCGCCCGCGTTCCCCGTCGCGGATCACCTTGGGGTCGCGGAAGTCCCGGACGCCGGGGTTGGGCAGGACCGGGGCGGTGCCGTGGGGCGTGAACGTGCGGCCGCCGTCGGTGGAGTAGTACAGGTACTGCGCCTGCGTGATCTCGTCCGGCGCCATCGTGGCGAGGACGATCACCGCGCCCGCGCCGAAGCCCGCGGTGTTGTCGCTGTCGATCACCGCCGAGCCGGACCAGACGTCGCCGTTGGGGGTGGTGTCCTTCGGCACGGCGATCCCGCGGTCGGTGAAGGAGACCAGGTCGGTGCTGGTGGCCAGGCGCCAGGCGGTGCCGGTGGTGGTTCCCCCGGCGAGATAGTCCGGGTTGTACAGGTAGTAGTAGTGATACTCGCCGTCGATCCAGATCGGGCGCTGGGGGTCGTTCTTCCACTGGTCGGGGACCGTGAAGTGGTACTGGGCGCGGTAACTGGCGCAGGCGGCTGCCGCCTTCCTGGGCTTCGCGGCGGCCGTCGGTGCGGTCGCCAGCAGTGCGGCCGAGGCTCCCGCCGCCGAACCGGCGAGCAGCGCTCTCCTGGACATCCCTCGCATCACGCATCGTTCCTCTCTTCAGAGGTGTCAGAACGGTGGCTCGTGGGATCAGGACTTTGGGACCTAACTCGTTAAAGGTCAAGTGGTTCGCACCTATTGACAGGGCCCTGGCCCGCTTCCCATCATCTGGGGCATCACTACTCGACTAACACGAGTTAGGCCCGTTCAGATGACCGACTCGCACCTCACCCGCCGCACCCTGCTGCGGTACGGCGCCTACGGCGCGGGAGCCGCCGCGCTGGCGGGCACCGCCGCGAGCTGGGAGCGGCTCACCGGAGCCGACATCCCCGGCCGCGACGACGGCTCCCTCGTCGTCGCCACGCTCGGCCCCGCCTACGGACCGGAGGCCGTCCGCACACTCACCGAGGGCTTCAGCGAGGTCCACCCCGACATCAAGCTGCGGATCAACGCCGTGCAGGCCGTCGACTGGTCGGACTTCTTCGCGAAGATCCTCACCCAGATCGCGGCGGGCACGGCGCCCGATCTCGTCTACGTCGCCACCGAGGGCGTCCAGCTGTTCGCGCAGCGCCTCGGGGTCCCGCTCGACGACTGGGTGCGGCGGGACGCCGAGGAGCTGCGCGAGTACTTCGCCGACGTCCATCCCTCGCTGGTGGAGTCGATGATGTACGAGGGCAGCCTCTACCAGCTGCCGGTCGAGTTCAACGCCGCCGACATGTACCTCAACAACCAGGTGCTGGAGCGGGCGGGGGCCGCCTTCCCTGCGGCCGACTGGACCCGCGACGACTTCACCGCGCTGCTGCGGGACATGAAGCGGTCCAGTGGTTCCCAGTTCACGCCGTACTTCTGGACCAACCGGCTGTGGGGCGGCGTGGTGCCCTGGCTGTTCGCCAACGACACCAACCTGCTCGCCGAGTCCAAGGCACCCGGTGGCGGCTGGCTGTGGGACTCCTTCTACCCGGCCGCCCAGCGACAGGGACGCGGGGGCGGCTTCCGGTGGACGACGCCGCAGGCCACCGACGCCCGCGTCGAGGAGGCGTACGACTATCTCGCCTCCCTCATCCAGGAGGGGCTGTGCACCCGTCCCGAGGGCGGCAACGGCCAGAACCTGATCGGTGTGTTCTCCACCGGCCGGGTGGGGGTCACGCCCGCGGGCGGCTTCTGGGCGGGCGGCCTGCATCAGGCCGGGATGCCGTCCGACGGCTTCGACGTGCAGTACTTCCCCCGCTGGCGCACCCAGCGCATGCAGTACGGCGCCGCCGGCTACGCGCTGCTGCGCACGTCGAAACGGCAGGAGGAGGCCTGGGAGTTCATCAAGTACGCCGCCCGCCACGACACCCTGACGCGGCTGTTCACGACCAACCAGACCACCCCGGCGCGCCGCTCGATGCTGACCGCCGACCGCTACCGCGAGACCGGCCCGAACCGCTGGCAGGTCTTCTACGACACCCTCGACCAGTTCCCCGACACCGGGCCGATCCCGGCGCCCCCGCAGGTCGCCGAGGTCGAGCAGGTACTGCTCAAGCACACCGGTACCGCGCTCTCCTCGCGGCGTGCGGTGGGCCCCGCGCTGCGCCGGATGCAGGGCGATCTGGAGAAGGCCATGGAGCGTGACGTATGACGAACACCCGGATACCGGCCGCCGTACGGCCGAAGCGGCCGGCCGCTCCGTCGGCCCCCACGGCCCGTCCCTCCGCCCGCGACCGCGGCGCGCGGCTGCTGGCCACGCTGTTCCTGGCGCCCACGATCGTCGGCATCGTCGTCTTCACGGTCGTACCGATCGTCGGATCGGTGGTGCTGAGCCTCTTCCACTGGAACGTCATCGACTCCCCGCGCTTCGCCGGGGCCGCCAACTACCGTGAGGCCTTCACCGACTCGACCGTGCTGGTCTCCTTCCGCAACACGCTCGTCTTCATGGTGTTCGCGGTGGCGCTGCAACTGCTGATCGCGCTGGTGCTGGCCCTGGCGGTGAACGGGCGGATGCCGGTGTGGCTGCGCTCGGTGTTCCGGTCGGCGTTCTTCTTCCCGCTGGTGCTGTCCGCCGCGTCGATCTCGGTGGTGATGAAGTACCTGTTCAACCAGGACTTCGGGGTCGTGAACTGGCTGCTGGGGCTCGTCGGGGTGGCTCCGGTGCCCTGGCTGACGTCCGAGAACGCGGCGATGGCCACGGTGATCCTGGTCTACGTCTGGCAGCAGTTCGGCTTCTCGTTCCTGCTGTTCGTCGGAGGCCTGAACAACATCCCCAAGGAGATCCACGAGGCAGCCTCACTCGACGGCGCGACCGGTCTGCGCAAGCACCTGGGCATCACGCTCCCCTTGCTCTCGCCCACGCTGCTCGTCGCGTCGGTGGTCGGCATCATCAACGCGCTGCAGGTCTTCGAGCAGCCGTACGTCCTCACCAACGGCGGTCCCGGTGACGCCACCCGCACCGCGGTGATGGTGATCTACGAGAGCGCCTTCGAGCAGCTGCGGTTCGGCGAGGCCTCGGCGGTGGGTGTACTGCTGTTCGTGCTGATCATGGCGGTCACCGCCCTCCAGTTCCGGCTCAGCCGGCGTTTCGTCCACTACCAGTGAGCCGGTGAGTCCGATGAGCCAAGCAACCCTGTCCCTGAGCCGAACCCGGCACTCGCTCGCGCCGTGGGCCCGGATCGCCGCGCTGGCGGTGTGCGCGCTGCTGACCCTGGGCCCGGTCCTGTGGACCGTCTCCACCTCACTGCGCACCCCGGCCGAGGCCTTCGACCTGCCGCCTCGGATCATCCCGACGGACCCGTCCGTCGAGGCGTACCGCGGGGTCTTCGACCAGATCGACGTATGGCTGCTCGCCCTGAACTCGACGCTGGTGACCGCGCTGATCGCGGTGGGCCAGATGATCACGGCGGGACTGGCCGGTTATGCCTTCGCGCGTCTCGAGTTCCGGTTCAAGAAGCCGCTGTTCGGGCTGGTCCTCGCGACCATGATGGTGCCGTTGCAGGTCACGATCGTGCCGGTGTTCCTGGTGCTGAAGTCGATGGGGCTCACCGACACCCTGCTCGGTCTGATCATCCCGGCCTTCCCGACCGCGTTCGGCACCTTCCTGATGCGCCAGTACTTCCTGGGCATGCCCAAGGACCTGGGCGAGGCGGCGATGCTGGACGGCTGCGGGCCGTGGCGGATCTTCCGGTCCGTGTACGCGCCGCTGGCCGCGCCCGGTCTCGCGATCGTCGGGGTGCTGGCCTTCAACTACCACTGGAACGAGTTCTTCCGCCCGCTGATCCTGGAGACCTCCGGCCAGAACTACACGCTGCCGCTGGGTCTCGTCTCCCTCCAGGGCAACCTGGGCACCGGCTCCATCTCCGTGGTGCTCGCCGGGGTCGTCCTCTCCATGATCCCCGCCGTCGCCGTGTTCGTCGTCGGTCAGCGCCCTCTGCGTGAGGGCATCACGTCCGCAGGAGTCAACCGTTGAGCCTCACCGCTCAGTCCCCGGACCCCAGCGCCCCGCGCTTCCGGGTGCGTCCCCCCGCCAACTGGATCAACGACCCCAACGGGCCCTTCCGTTGGCGGGGCCGCCATCACCTCTTCTACCAGCACAATCCCACCGCCCCCGTGCACTCGAACGTCCACTGGGGACACGTGTCCAGTGCCGACCTGGTCCGGTGGGAGCACCATCCGATGGCGCTCACCCCGACGCCCGGCGGCCCGGACGAGGCGGGCTGCTGGTCCGGGTGCATGGTCGACGACGACGGCACACCGACCGCGGTGTACACGGGCGTCGACCGCCACCACGCCGGCCTCGGCTCGATCTGCCTGGCGCGGGCGGTGGTCCCGGAGGACGAGACGCTCACCGACTGGAAGCCGCTGCCGACACCGGTCGTGACCGGCCCGCCCGCCGGCCTCGACGTGGTGATGTTCCGCGACCCGTTCGTGTTCAGGAGCGGCGGACGCCGTTGGGCTCTGGTCGGGGCGGGGCACGCCGACGGGACGCCGTCGGTGCTGCTGTACGACTGTGACGACCTGGCGGACTGGCGGTTCGCGGGGGTGTTCCTGGACGGCAACGACCCGGTCGCGGCGGATGCCTTCGGGGACGGGGCGGTGGGCTGGGAGTGCCCGCAGCTGTACTCGACGGCGGGCGGCGACTGGGTGCTGGTGCTGTCGCTGTGGGACGGAAGCCCCTGCACCACGGGCTATCTGACGGGCCGTCTCGAGCCGTACGGCAAGGCCGAGTTGCGCTTCGCGGCCCGCACCGGCGGGCGCCTCGACCATGGGAGGGACTTCTACGCCCCTGCCGTACTCCAGGAGCCGGACCGGGCGTTGATGTGGGGCTGGTCGTGGGAGGCCCGCGAGCAGGGCGAGGTCGATCGCGTGGGCTGGGCCGGAGTCCTGACCGCGCCGAGGGTCGTGGACGTGCATCCGGACGGGACCCTGCGGGTCGTACCGGCGCCGGAGCTCGAACTGCTGCGTGCGGCCGAGCCGTTCGCCACGTCGGCGGACCGTCGGACCGCGCTGCCGGAGGCGTACGACCTGACCGTCGCCGCGTCCGGCCGCACCACCGTCGGCCTGCTCCGGTCCGCCTCGGGCGCCGAGCTGACGGTCGTTGTGGACCCGGACGACGGCACCGTGACGCTCGACCGCGGCGACTGGCCACGGACAGGACGCGAGGGATCGGGGCCGATCGTGGTGCGGGCCCCGGCCGGCGAGGTGCGGATCCTCGTCGACGGTTCGCTGTTCGAGCTGTTCGTCGGCGACCGGGCGACGGTCACCGAGCGGATCTACCGGCGACCGGACGACGTGGCCGAACTCGTGGTGACGGGCGCTTCGATCGCGGTCACCGGCTGGGAGCTGGTCCCACCGACGCGCGACTGATCACCGGGCAGGCCAGGCGCCGCACCGTCGCGGGCGGCGTCCTGCCGGTGTCGATGGCGTCGAGGACCAGCCGTGCGGCGGCATCGCCCATCGCCCGGTGGGGCAGCGCGACGGTGGTGAGGGGCGGGGTGAGGAACTCGGCCATGTGTTCCTGGTCGTCGTAGCCGACCACCGACAGCTCGCCGGGGACGGCGATGCCGAGCCGGGTCGCGGCGTGCAGGGCGCCCGCCGCGACCCGGTCGTTGTAGCAGAAGAACCCGGTGGGACGCTGGTCGGCGGGGACGCCGTCGAGGACGCGCAGCGCGCCCTCGTACCCGCCGGTGATCTCGCCGCCGGTGCGCACGACCCACTCCTTGGGGACGGTGATCCCCTCGGCGCGCAGTGCGTCCCGGAAGCCGCGCAGCCGGTCGACGGAGGCGATGTCGTCCTGCCCGCCCACCATGGCGACCCTGCGGTGCCCCTCGTCCAGCAGCAGCCGCGCCGCCGTACGGCCGCCGGCGCGCTCGGCGGGGATGACCGCGGGCAGGGAGTCGTCCTCGGGCAGGCAGTTGGCGAGGACGGAGTGGGTGCGGTGCAGGCCCTCGGGGACGCGGACGCGACGCAGGGACATGGCCGCGTAGATGATGCCGTCCACGCGTCGGTCGAGGAGTTCGGCGACGGCGGCGTCCTCCTTGGCGGCATCGCCGCCGGAGTCGATGGTCAGCACGAGGTGCTCGCTGCCCCAGGCGGTCTCCATGGCGCCGCGCAGCAGCCGGCCGGCGAAGGGCGAGGAGGCGATCTCGTCGGTGACCAGCCCGATCACGGCCGTCCGACGGCGGCGCAGGCCGCGGGCGACGGGGTCGGGGCGGTAGCCGAGCTGGGTGGCCGCCTGCCGGATGCGTTCCTGCGTGGCGGGCGAGAGGTTGCCCTCGGCGCGGCCGTTGAAGACGAAGGAGACCGCCGTGTGCGACACCCCGGCGAGCCGGGCGACGTCCCGTGACGTCGGACGTGCCGAACCCGTCGGCTGCTTCTCCTCCATGCCGCCCATGCCGTCCGCTGCCCTCGTCCCCCGCCGTTCCGGTTGATCACGGCTCACCCTATCCGTGACGCTGGATGCACGACACAGTCAAGGGAAGGTCCGGAAGTGATCAGCATCCCGACCCACACGCTCAACGACGGTACGACTCTCCCCGCCCTCGGTCTCGGCACCTGGCCGATGGACGACGCACAGGCCGAGGAGGCGGTTCGCGGCGCCCTGGACGTGGGGTACCGCCTGGTGGACACGGCGACGAACTACCGCAACGAGACCGGCGTCGGCCGTGGCGTAGCGGGCAGCGGCGTGCCCCGCGAGGAGATCGTCGTGACGACCAAGCTCCCCGGCCGGCATCACGGCTACGAGGAGACCCTCGCCTCCTTCGAGGAGTCACGTGCCCGCCTCGGCCTGGACTACGTGGACCTCTACCTCATCCACTGGCCGCTCCCCCGTGTCGACAAGTACGTCGACTCCTGGAAGGCCATGATCAAGCTGCGCGAGGACGGCATCGTCCGGTCGATTGGGGTCTCCAACTTCACGCCCGCACACATCGACCGGCTGGAGAAGGAGACCGGGGTCCTGCCCTCCGTCAACCAGATCGAGCTGCATCCGATGTTCCCGCAGGACGAGCTGCGCGCCTTCCACTCCGGGAAGGGCATCGTCACCGAGAGCTGGAGCCCGCTGGGCCGCGGCTCCAGCCTCCTGGAGGACCCGGTCGTGCAGGGCATCGCCGACGGCCTCGGGGTGACTCCCGGGCAGGTCGTCCTGCGCTGGCACACCCAGCTGGGCGCCCTGCCCATCCCGAAGTCGGCGAGCCCCGAGCGGCAGCGCGAGAACCTCGACATCTTCGGGTTCACCCTGGACGACACCCGAATGGCCGCCCTCACCGACCGCGCCCAGCGGCGCCTCGGCGGCGACCCCGAGGTGCACGAGGAGTTCTGAGCGGGCGTGGCCGACCGTGTCCCCGGCGGGCGTCGGGGACACTGCGCGGGGTACTCGGGGCGCGGCGCTCGGGAAGGAGGCGACCGTGGGTGAGAAGGACCGGCTGCGCGACTATCGCGGCAAGCGTGACTTCGGGCGGACCCGTGAACCCGAGGGCCGCTCGACGGCCTCCGGTACTCAGCCGCGTTTCGTGGTGCAGATCCATGACGCGAGCACCCTGCACTTCGACTTCCGGCTGCAGGTGGACGACGTACTGAAGTCCTGGTCGGTCCCCAAGGGGCCCTCCGACGACCCCCATGACAAGCGGCTCGCCATGCCCACCGAGGATCATCCGCTGGAGTACGAGGACTTCGAGGGCGTGATCGCGAAGGGCGAGTACGGCGGCGGCACGGTGATCGTCTGGGACAACGGGACGTATGAGCCGCTCAGCCATGACCGCAAGGGGCGGCCGGTCGACTTCGGCGAGTCGCTCGAGCGCGGCCATGCCACCTTCCGGCTGAGCGGCTCGAAGCTGCACGGCGAGTACGCCCTCACCCGGTTCCGCAGCGGGGAGGACGGTGACCGTGAGGCGTGGCTGCTGGTGAAGGCCGGTAAGGGACGGACGCGCGGGCACGGCAAGCCCGACCCGCACCGGGCGCGTTCGGTGCGGACCGGCCGTACGCTCGGCCAGGTCGCCGCCGAGGGCGACGCGGGGTGAGCGGTGGCGACCGGTCTCCTGGACTCGCTCCCCGCCGAGCAGCGTCGGCTGCTGAGCGTGGCGCTCCGGGGAGCTGACCTGGCCGCGGTTGCCACGCTCAGCGATCGGCGGGACTTCTCCGGCGAGGAGTGGCTCTTCGAACGGAAACTGGACGGGGTCCGGGTGCTGGCGGTGCGTGCGGGCGACCGGATCTCGCTGCCCTCCCGCACCGGCCGCCGGCTCGACGACACGTATCCGGAGGTCGTGGACGCGCTGGGCGGGCAGGGCTGTTCGGACTTCTCGGTCGACGGGGAGATGGTCGCGTTCTCCCGGGGCCGGACCGACTTCGCCCGACTCCAGCAGCCCATGGGCCTGACCCGGCGGCAGGACATCGAGGCGAGCGGTGTCGCCGTGACGATCACACCGGTTCGGGGGATCACACCGGTGGCAGCGGCTGTTCTGCCCAGATCGTCTTGCCGCTGCCTGTCTGCCGGCTGCCCCAGCGCTGGGTGAGCTGGGCGACGAGGAGCAGTCCGCGTCCGCCCTCGTCGTAGGCGTGGGCCCGGCGCAGGTGCGGGGAGGTGGAACTGCCGTCGGAGACTTCGCAGATGAGGGTGCGGTCGCGGATCAGGCGCAGTTGGATGGGCGGTGCGCCGTACCGGATCGCGTTGGTGACGAGTTCGCTGACGACGAGTTCGGTGACGAAGGCCGCCTCGTCGAGGCCCCACGCGGTCAGCTGGTCGGTCGCGGCCTGCCGGGTTCTCGCCACGTATTCGGGGTCCGGCAGGACGTCCCAGGTGGCGATGCGGTCCGCGCCCAGGGCCCGGGTGCGGGCCAGCAGCAGGGCCACGTCGTCGCTGGGGTCCTCCGGGAGGACGGCCTTGAGGACCGTGTCGCACAGGGCGTCCAGGCTCTCGGCGGGCGCGGTCAGCGCGCGGCACAGTTCGACGGTGGCGTGGTCGATGTCGCGGTCGCGGTCCTCGATGAGACCGTCCGTGTACAGGGCGACCAGGGACCCCTCGGGCAGTTCCACCTCCACGGCCTCGAAAGGCAGCCCGCCGACGCCGAGCGGGGGTCCCGCGCTCATCTCCACGATCCGGGTGGTGCCGTCGGGCAGCACGAGGGCCGGTGGCGGATGGCCCGCGGCGGCGAGGCCGAGGCAGCGGCTCACGGGGTCGTAGACGGCGTAGAGGCAGGTCGCGCCCAGTTCGGCGACCTCGTCGCTGTCGTCGCCCGCGAGGTGGGTGACCAGGTCGTCGAGGTGGGTGAGGAGTTCGTCGGGCGGCAGGTCCACGTCGGCGAGGGTGCGTACGGCCGTGCACAGGCGGCCCATGGTGGCCGACGACGGAATGCCGTGTCCGACGACGTCACCGACGACGAGGGCGACGCGGCCACCGGACAGCGGGATCACGTCGAACCAGTCGCCGCCGATGCCGGCCTGCGATCCGGACGGCCGATAGCGGTGCGCCACCTCGACGGCCGCCTGTCCGGGCAGTCCCCGGGGCAGCAGGTTGTGCTGCAGGGCGAGTGCCGTGGTGCGCTCCCGGGCGAAGCGGCGGGCGTTGTCGATGCAGACGGCCGCGCGGCTGGCGAGTTCCTCGGCGAACACGGCGTCGTCCGCTCCGTAGTCGTCCGACTGCCGGATGCGCACGGCGACCGCGACGCCGAGTGTGGTGCCACGGGCCCGCAGCGGCACGGCCATCATCGAGTGGGCGCCCACGCGGTGGCGCCGGCCGGACGGAGCGCGGGCGTTGCGTTCCTCGATCCACCGCATGAACGCCGGCTCGCCCGCCTGACTCTGGGTCACGCCGCCGTCGAGGATGGCCCGCGCCGGTGGCGAGAAGGGCGGGTAGTGGTCCACCCCTCCCAGGTGCACGGCCGCTTCCGGGGTGCCCTCGGTGCCGGAGCCGTGGGCGACGCGGCGCAGGGCGACGTCGGTGCCGGCCAGGGCCGGGGGCTCCTCCGATCCCATGACCCAGTCGAACAGGTCGACGCTGGCGAAGTCGGCGAACCGGGGCACCATGATCCCGATCAGTTCCTCGGCGGTGCGCACCACGTCCAGGGTCGTGCCGATGGCCGCCGCCGCCTCGTTCAGCAGGGCCAGCCGCTCCCGCGCCCAGTACTGGTCGGAGCTGTCGAACGCCGCCAGGGCCGTGGCCACGACGTCGCCGGAGGTGTCCCGTACGGGCCACATCTGGATGCTCCAGGCGTGCTCCCGGTTCAGGGCCGGGGCTCCCGTGAAGCTCTCGTAGCGGACGGGCCGGCCCGTCTCGGCGACCTGCCGAAGATGCCAGTGGAAGCCGCGGCTGTGCTCCGCCTCCTCCACGGTCTCCGGGAAGGGCCGGCCGATCAGGACCTCTTCGGGCACGCCCATCACCTGGCAGGCGACATCGTTGAGCCGCAGGTAGCGCTGCCGGGTGTCGAAGACGGACATCGACATCGAGGCCTGCTGGAAGGCCCGCTCGGTGAGGGTGGGCTCGGGCGCTTCGGCGGGTTCACCGACGACCATGTAGCCGTCGGGGGCGCCGTCCTCGCCCAGCATGCTGTGCGCCCGCAGCGCCAGGAGTACGTGCGAGCCGTCCCGGTGGCGCAGCACGACGGTGCCGGCCAGAGCCGCGACGGCCGCGGGCGGCGGTTCCTCGGCGAGCAGTTCGCGCGCGGGCCGTCCTACGACCTCCTCAGCCGTGCGCCCGGTCAGCCGCAGGGCACCTTCGCTCCACCCCTTGACCACACCCTGGGCATCGAGGATCACCGCAGCGGAGACGCGCTCCATGTGGTCCAGCATGAGTCCTCGGCCGTACCGCATCAACCGCGACGCCCAGCCGTTACCGCCCGTCACGCCCTGGGGCACGCTGCCGCCGCGCCCCGGGCGGCCGTCGGGTCACTTGCGCAGCGCGGCGAGGGCCCGGTCGGCGTGGGTGTTCATCCGCAGTTCGCTGCGGACGACCTCCAGGACGGTGTGGTCCTGGGCGATGACGAAGGTGACCCGTTTGGTCGGGGCCAGGGAAAAGCCGCGGGTCACACCGAACCGGTCCCGGATCTTCCCGTCGGCGTCGGACAGCAGGGTCATGCCGAGCGTGTGCCGGTCGGCGAACTCCTGCTGGCGTTCGACCGCGTCGCCGCTGATGCCCACGGGACGTGCGCCGGCGGCGGCGAACTCGGCGGCGAGATCACGGAAGTGACAGGCCTCCGCGGTGCAGCCGGGGGTGAGGGCGGCGGGGTAGAAGAAGAGCACCACCGGTCCCTCGGTGAGCAGTTCGGTGAGGCTGCGGGTGGTGCCGGTCTCGTCCGGCAGCGTGAAGTCCTCGACCTTGTCGCCGACCTTCAGCTGTGCGCTCATGCCCGTCCCTCCGTGTTCTTCGCGACGCCTCGGGCCCACAGCACGAGGGGGATCTGCAGCGGCAGCCGGCCGATGGCCGCAGCCTTCTGCGGGGTGGGGCGGTGCCGCCAGTCGACGGCCATCTTCACGTTCGCGGGAAACACGCCGACGAAGAAGCCGGCGGCTGCCAGTGCGGCGACCTTGCGGGTGCGCGGCAGCGCCACCCCGGCCGCGAGCGCGAGCTCGGCGACACCGCTGGCGTACGTCCAGGTCCGGGGCTTTCCCGGCAGGGCGCGCGGCACGACCGCGTCGAACTGGCGTGGGACGGCGAAGTGGGCGACCCCCGAGGTGGCCAGCAGGCCGGCGAGCAGCAGGGGTGAGCGTTCGGACCGGGGCACGGATCCTCCTTGGATGGCCTGCCGCCGGATGCTACCGGAGGGTAGGGCAAGGCCCGACACCCGCCCCTGACCGGTCATCAGCCCTGTTCCGTGCGGCGGTTGTGCGCTCCCGGCGTGTGTCCGAAGGAGCGGTGGAAGACGTCGATGAAGGCGCTGGCGGAGGACCATCCGCAGCGGTGGGCGACGGCGGTGACGGGAATGTCCTCGGCGAGCAGCCGCAGCGCGTGGTAGAGGCGCGACTGGGTGCGCCACTGCGGGAAGGTCATGCCGAATTCGGCACGGAAGAGCCGGCTGAGGGTGCGCTCGCCGGCCCCGGTCGCGGCGCCGAGCGCGGCGAGGGTGCGCGAGTCGGCCGGGTCGGCGTGGACGAGCGCGCAGACCGCGGCGAGCCGTGGATCCGCGGGTGTGGGCAGGCGCAGGGGCTGGTGGGGCGAGGCACGCAGTTGATCGCGCAGGACGGCGAGCAGGCGGTGGCGCTCGGGGCTGTCGTCGGCGGGGTCGCGGGTGTAGGCGAGGATCAGCTCGCGCAGGAGCGGGCTGACGGCGAGCACGGTGGGGGCGTCCAGGCCGAGCGAAGCGAGATGGGGGTACCCCCGGACGGAGTCCGGGGGAGGGTTGTCGTCGGCGGGCAGGCCGACCAGATACAGGTCGAGGCGGCCGTGGGCGCGATGCGCGTGCACGGTGCCGGCGGGGACCCAGATGGCGCGGTTGCCGGGGGCGAACCAGGTGCCGGCGTCGGTGGTGACGGCGAGGACGCCGGAGCCCGCGTAGACGATCTGGTGGTCGTCGTGCCGGTGCGCGTTGATGCGTTCCCCGGCGGCCAGGACCTTGGCGCGGGTCGGCGCGGTCGGCGTGTGGCGGATGTCCGACATACTTCGGCAGATTATCGGAAGCGGGCCACTGCCGGGCGCGGCGACGATCGCGGGGTGACCGAGAAACGCAACCGAGCGATCACCCTGATGTCCCTGGGCCATGCCTGTGTCGACGTGTACCAGGGTGCAGTCGCCGCCCTCGTCCCGTTCTTCGTCGCCGAGCGCGCCTACAGCTACGCCGCCGCCTCGGGCGTCGTGCTCGCCGCGTCCCTGCTGTCGTCGGTGGTGCAGCCGCTGTTCGGGGCGTTCACCGACCGGTGGGCGATGCCCTGGCTGCTGCCGCTGAGCGCGCTGCTGGGCGGCGCGGGTGTCGCGCTGAGCGGCGTCATGGGTTCCTACGCACTCACGTTGGCCGTGGTCGCCGTGTCGGGGATCGGGGTCGCCGCCTACCACCCGGAGGCGGCCCGCGCGGCCCGCGCCGCCTCGCGAGGCAGTCATACGGCGATGGGCTGGTTCTCCCTCGGCGGCAACGTCGGCTTCGCCCTCGCACCGCTGCTGGTGGCGGCGGTGATCGCCACCGGCGGACTGCGCGCCTCTCCGCTGCTGGTCGTACCGGCCGCCGCGGGTGCCGCGCTGTGCGTGGCGGCGGTGCGTACGGCAGCGGACCGAGGCGCGGCCGGGCCCAGGCCCGAAGGCGTCGGCACCGACGACTGGCCGTCGTTCCTGCGGCTGTCCGGCGCCATCGTGTGCCGCTCGATCGTGTTCGTCGGCCTGAGCGCGTTCGTCTCGCTGTACGTCCGTCAGCGCACCGGCGGCGGGGACGTGGCCGGCACGGCCGCACTGTGCGTGCTCTACGCGGGCGGCGCGGTCGGCACCGTGGCCGGGGGCCGGCTCGCCGAGCGGTACGGGCGCATCACGGTCGTACGCCACGCTTATGCGCTGTCCGCGCTCGCGGTGGCCGGGGTGGTGCTCGTTCCCGGGCCGGCGGTGTATCTGTTCGTCGCCCTGACGTCGGCCGGCCTGTACGTCCCGTTCTCGCTGCACGTCACGCTCGGCCAGGACTACCTGCCCCGCCGGGTGGGCACCGCGAGCGGAGTGACGCTGGGGCTGGCCGTCAGCGTGGGTGGCCTCGCCGCTCCCTTGATCGGCATGCTGGCCGATGCCACCTCGCTGCGGACGGCGCTGGTCCCGCTGATCGCGCTGCCCGTGCTGGGACGACTGCTGCTGCGCGGGCTGCGGGAGCCTGCCTCGCCCGGACACGCCGGGCCCGATGCCGCCCCGGCGTCCGATGCCCCCGACCACCGCCCCCGCGCCGCGTCGGCGTAAGAGGGTGGTGACGGGCCGGTCAGACGGTCCCGGCCGGCTGCTGTTCGGTGTCCTCGTCGACGGCGTGGGCGAGGAAGTCGTCGACCATGCGATGGAAGAGGGTGGCCAGCTGCCGCAGCTCGTCGGGGGTCCAGTCGGACAGGGCGAGCTGCATACCGCGGGCGCCGGCCTCGCGGACCCGGGCGATGGCCTGCCGGCCGGGCTCGGTGAGCTCGATGCGCTGGGCGCGGCGGTCCTGCGGGTCCGGAACCCTGGTGACGTAGCCGCTCTTCTCCAGCTGCTGCACCGTGCGTGTCACGTGCGAGGCCTCCACACCGAGCCGGTTGGCCAGCTCCCCGGGGCGCAGCGACTCCGAGTCGGCGACCTGGCGCAGGAGCGCCACGGCGGCCCGGTCCAGCGGCACGCCGGCCAGGGCCATGAGCCGGTCGTGCTGCCGGGCCCGCGTGCTCAGATAGGTGATGCGGGTGAGCGCGCGCTCGATCTCGATCACTTCGGGGGACGCGGGTGCCTCGGGGAGTTCGGGGAGCGGTGGTGTGGACATGGGGCCACTTTACCATCTCATTGCGTAACTCAATTAATTTACGGCTTCCCTGGCGCGCGCGACCTGCCCGCCCACCGCCTCCAGCCAGTTCGTGCCGGACG
Source organism: Streptomyces sp. NBC_00299 (assembly GCF_036173045.1). GTDB lineage: Bacteria > Actinomycetota > Actinomycetes > Streptomycetales > Streptomycetaceae > Streptomyces > Streptomyces machairae. Next base: position 9,077,275 of record NZ_CP108039.1, on the reverse strand, counting down.
CGATCGCCTGTCGCCACTGCCTGATCGCGCGGGGCGGCATACCCACCGCGAGCGCGCCGGTCACGCGGTCGCCGGTGCGGTAGGCGGCGACGAACCGGCGTTCCGTCAGGTCACCGTCCACGATCGCCACTTCGTCGTGGCCGCGCAGAAAGCCGTACGCCTGGATCTTCATGTCGTACTGGTCGGACCAGAAGTACGGCACAGGGGCGAACGGTTTGCGTCCGTCAGGGTTGAGCAGGTGGCGGGCGGCCGCCATCCCCTGCTCGGCGGCGTTGGTACGGTGCTCGATCCGCATCGACCGGCCGAACAGCGGGTTGTACCAGCGGGCGACGTCGCCCGCGGCGTACACGTTGCGAGCGGCCGCGCAGTACTCGTCGCACACCACGCCGTCGCCGACGGTGAGCCCGCTGCCGTCGAGCCAGTCGGTGTTGGGCAGCGAGCCGACCGCGATCAACACCTCGTCGGCGTCTACCAGTTCACCGTCGGCGAGTCGAACGCCGCTCTCGGTGACCTCGGTGACGGTGACGCCGCAGCGCAGGTCCACGCCCCGTTCCAGATGCGCCCGCGTCAGCAGCTCGCCGACCTGCGTGCCGACGGCGTGGGCGAGCGGCACCGGGGCGGGTTCGAGGAGCGTCACCTCGCAGCCCAGCCGCCAGGCGACGGCGGCCGCCTCGGCCCCGAGGAACCCGGCGCCGACCACGACGAGTCGCCTGCCCGGGGTCAGCCGGTCCCGCAGCCTCACGGCGTCGTCCAGCGTGCGCAGCACATGGCCGCCCTGCCCCGGCAGGTGACGCGGGCGTACCCCGGTGGCCACGATCAGGCCGTCGTACGGCACCGTCGAACCGTCGGCCAACTGCACTGTGCCGTCGGTGAGTCGGAGGCCCGTGGCGGCCACCACGAGGCGCAGGTCGAGGTCGAGACCGGCCAGGTCGTCAGGAGTGCGCAGCGTCAGCCGCTCGGGCTCCCACTCGCCGGCCAGCAGGTGCTTGGACAGCGGGGGGCGGTCGTACGGGGCGAGCGGCTCGTCGCCCACCAGGGTGAGCGTGCCGTCGTGGCCCTCGCGGCGGAGCGTCTCGGCCGCCGCGAGTCCGGCGGCCGAGGCACCCACGACGACGACGCGCCTCACTGGTCGACCAGCCGGATGGCGGCGGCCGGGCAGATCGCGACGGCCTCGCGTACGCCGTCGAGGTGTTCGACGGCGGGCTGCTCGTCGAGCAGGATCGCGATGCCGTCGTCGTCCTGGTCGAACACGTCCATCGCGGCGAGTACACACTGTCCGGACGCGACACACCTGTCGGCTTCCAGCTCCACCTTCATGACCGGATTCCCTTCTTCGTACGGGGTTTTGTTCGTGTACGGGGTTTGTTCGTGTGCGAGGTTTTGTTCGCGTGCGGGTGAGGGGAAGCCGTCACCAGGAGACGGGCAGTGCGTGGACGCCGTAGATGAACGCGTCGGTCTTGAAGCGGACGTGCTCGACCGGGGCCGCCAGTTTCAGTGTCGGGATGCGCTTGTAGAGCGTGCCGTAGACGACCTGGAGTTCCATCCGGGCCAGCGGCTGGCCCAGGCACTGGTGGACGCCGAAGCCGAAGGCGACGTGGCGGCGGGCGTCGCGGGTGAGGTCGAGGCGGTCGGGGTCGGTGAAGACCTCGGGGTCGCGGTTGCCGATCTCGTTGACCATGATGACGCCCTCGCCCGCCTTGATCATCTGGCCGCCGATCTCGATGTCCTCGGTCACCGCTCGGCGCCGGCCGAGGTGGGTGATGTGCAGGTAGCGCAGGAGTTCCTCGACGGCCCCGGCGACGAACTTGGGGTCGTCGGTCTCGCGCAGCAGGGCCAGCTGGTCGGGGTTCTGGAGCAGCGCCAGGGTGCCGAGCGCGATCATGTTCGCGGTGGTCTCGTGACCCGCGATCAGCAGGAGCAGGGCCATCTCGGTCGCCTGCTGGTGCGTGAGTTCACCGGCGGTGATGCGGCCGGCGATGCTCGACAGCAGGTCGCCCTTCGGCTCGGCGAGCCGCTTGCCGAGGAGTCCGGCGAGATAGCCCGCGACGTCACGGCTCGCCCTGCCCCGTTCCTCGGGCGTGGCGGTCGTACGGACCATGGTCTTGGTGTGCTCCTGGAAGAAGTCGTGCTCCTCGTAGGGCACGCCCAGCAGCTCGCAGATGACCAGCGACGGGATCGGCAGCGCGAACACGTCCACCAGGTCCACCGGGGACGGGCCGGCCAGCATGTCGTCGATCAGGCCGTCCACGATGCGCTGCACGGCGGGCCGCAGCGCCTCGACCTTCTTGACCGCGAACGGCGCCGTCACCATCCGGCGCAGCCGGGCGTGTTCGGGGTCGTCCATCATGATGAAGCTGAGCTTGCCCTCGCCGGCGTCGGGGCTGGCCTTGGTGGGATAGCCGGGGCTGTCGGTGTCGGCGCTGACGCGCGCGTCGCCGAGCAGGGCCCGCTGCTCGGCGTACCGGGTCACGAGCCACGGCTCACTGCCGTCCCACAGCCGCACCTTGGTCAGCGGGCCCTGTTCCTGGAGCTGTTTGAGGGTGGGCGGCGGGTCGAAGGGGCAGCGGGACTCCCGGGGCATCGGGAACTCGGGGACGGCCTCCGGTGCTTCGGGCGCGGGGTCGGTCAGGATGTCGGCCATGGTTCTCCTCGGATGTGGGGCTCCGGGTGGGGTGGAGCGCCGGGCGAAGGGGTCGAGGCCTCGATGAGCACAGGCAAACAGAGGGGTCTGACGCGACCCGGTCAGTTTCCTGACAGCAGGCTGACGTGGCTCAGATCACAAGGACGCCGGCCTCAGGTACGGCTCTCGCCCCTGCCCAGCCAGTAGCCGAAACCCCGGCGCGTGTGGATCAGCGACGGGGCATCCCGGTCCACCTTGCGGCGCAGCCGTGAGACGAGTTGCTCGATCGCGTTGTCGCCGCGGTGGTCTCCCCAGACGTAGCGGCCGATCTGCTCCTTGGACAGCACCCGGTGCGCGTTGGCCAGGAGATGGCGCAGCAACCGGTACTCCGCGGGCGTGAGTTCGAGTGCCCGCGTCCCGCGCCGCGCCCGGCACACCGCGTCGTCCAGCACGAGGTCCCCGTACTGCAGCGGATGACCTCTTGCCGGGGCCGGCCGGGTGCCCCGCAGCAAGACCTGGATTCTGGCGAGGACTTCGGCCACCCGGAAGGGCTTGGTGACGTAGTCCCGCTCCCCCGGACCGAGTTCGGGCACGAGCCGGTGCAGGCGGTCGCATCCGCTGAGGAGGAGGACGGGCGGGCGGTACGGAAGCCGGGGCCGGTGCTCCCGACTGAATCGCCCCATGTCCGGCACGTCGGTGTCGAAGACGACCAGATCGAATCGCCGCTTCGCAATCCACGCCAGCGCGTCGACGCCGGTGCCGCTGAGGCTGATCCGGTAGCCGGCCAACTCGAGGGTGGTCGACAGCAGTTCGGCGAGGTCGGCGTCGCCGGTCACGACCAGAATGCGCTGACCGGAACCGCGGGCCAGGGCGAGTCGGCTGTCGGGGGGTGCGTTGGTGGGAGTGGGTGGCTGCGGAGCGGGGGTGGGCGCGAGGGTGGGGGGCTCATCGGGGGCGGCTCGCCCACAGGCGGATGTCCCCGCGCCGCCGCGCGCGAGGGTGGGTGCCTCATCGCCGGCGCGCCGGGGGAAGGCAGATGCGGCCAGGGCGGGGGCGGGCGGCGCGGGCGCCTCATGGGCGGCGCCCCGCGCAACGGCCGATGCCTCCAGGCCACCCTCAGGCACGGTCGTGCACACCTCCCACCCAGCGCAGTGAGCGCGAGCGGACTCCTCCCGAACTGCACCGCACACGCAGCCCGCAACCCCATGGGCGCCACCCCGCGCGATGACCGATGCCTCCAGGGCGCCCCTCTCGAAGGCGCGCGGCTCCTGCGTGGCGCCGGCCTCGGGCTGTGCCGTCTGCCGAGAGCTCATAATCCGCCTCGCCCGGCGTCGAGTAGTCCGCCTCGCCCGGCGTCGCGCCGGAGGTCTTGGCCGAAGGTCGGTTTCACGGTCGTGCTCCTTGTCCTGCTCCGGGTGCGGTGGTGTCAGCGGGCTGGTGTGACGGGTGCAAGCCACATGCCGACGACCGCGTCGGTGAGGCCCGTGGCGGCGTCGTCCCAGCTGGAGCGTGGGGTGGGGGTGTGCTCGGCGAGAGCGCGCTCGCGGTCGGCGGCCACGTGGACGATCAGATGGCGGACCATCTCACCGCGTTCGGCGCTCACCTCGGCCGGGAGCTCGGGCAGGCACCGCTCGAGACCCTGGATGATCGTCTGGAGGGACGGGGAGGTGAGGGCCTCCTCGACCATGATCCGGTGCAGCGCCGGATCGCAGACGACCTGGGCGCAGAACCGCGCGTACCAGGTGGGGCTGCCGAGTGCGGCGAGGTGTTCGAGCACCGGGCGGACCAGGCAGTCCACCCAGCCGCGCACGTCGTCGGGGTCCGCCAGGTCGGCGAGCAGCCGGGCGCGGATCTCCTCGATGCGCGCGGCGTGCTTGCGGACGATGGCGCGGACCAGGTCGGCCTTGGTGCCGAAGTGGTACCCGACCGCGGTGTTGTTGCCCTGACCCGCGGCCTCGCTGACCTGACGGTTGGACACCGCGTAGACCCCGTGTTCGGCGAAGAGCCGCTCGGCCGCGGTCAGGAGCAGCTCCCTGGTCGCACTGACCTGTTCCTCCCGCAGCGTCCTGCCTGCCATGTTCACCACCGCACCGGGACTTCGCAGAGCACCGCGACGGCCAGTCCCTCGAGCCGCACGCGGGATCACAGACCTACAATCTAAGTCACTTGATTGAAAGAAGACGGTGACGACGAAGACGGGTGACGTCGAAGGCAGTGACGACGAAGACGGTGGACATGGTGAAGCGAGCCGCACCTGGCGTCAGAGGCATGCGGGCGACGGTGCGGCAGGCCGGACGCGCGACCGTCCATCTGACGGTGGCCGCCGCGATGGCCTTCGGCATGTACCTCTTCATCACCGTGCTGCTGATCACCGCCATCGGGACGGTCACGGTGATCGGTGCCTGGCTGCTGCCCGAGACGGTGCTGCTGGTGCGGCGGATCGCCGGGGCCAAGCGGCGTTCGACGGCCGCCTGGACGGGGCGGGAGATCCCCGAGGCGTACCAGGTCATCGACGGCCCGCTCACCGAACGGCTGCGGACGGCCGTACGCGATCCCGGCACGCTCACCGACCTGCGATGGATGGCCGCCTACTGCGTCTACGGCGCGCTGCTCGTCCTCGCCCTGCCGCTGTGGCCCGTCGGCCTGGTCGTGGACGGCGTGGGCTGCGGACTGCTGCGTCGGCGGGCCGTCGTCCTGCCGTGGATCACGCGTCTGGCGGACCTGGAGGCCGGCTGGTCGACGTCGCTGCTCCGGCCGTCGCCCAAGGCGCTGCTGGCCGCCCGGGTCGAGCAGCTGACCGCGACCCGGGCCGATGCGATCGCCGCGCACGGCGCCGAGCTGCGCCGTATCGAGCGGGACCTGCACGACGGCACGCAGGCCCGGCTGGTGGCGCTGTCCATGCGGATCGGCCTCGCCAAGCGTGCCTACGACCATGATCCGGGCGCGGCACGCAAACTCCAGGACGACGCCCAGGAGCAGGCCGAGCAGGCGCTGACCGACTTGCGGCACGTGGTGCGCGGCATCCATCCGCCGATCCTGACCGACCGCGGCCTGGTCGGTGCGGTCCGGGCGCTGGCCGCCGGCGCCGGGGTGCGGGTGACCGTGGACGTGGCGGGGCTGGAGGACGACGGCCCGAGGGCCCCGGCGGCCGTGGAGGCGGCCGCCTACTACGTGGTGGCCGAGGCCCTCACCAACGTCGCCAAGCACAGCGGCTCGCCGACGGCGACGGTGCGCATCGCCCGCATGCGGCGCGGGCTGCAGGTCGAGGTGGCCGACCAGGGCCACGGCGGGGCCGCCGAGTCGAGCGGTTCGGGACTGCTCGGGATGCGGCGGCGGGTGGCGGCGCTCGACGGGACGCTGCGCATGTCGAGCCCCGTGGGCGGGCCGACGGTCGTCGAGGTGGAGCTGCCGTGCGTGTGGTGAGCCCGCGGCCGTGCGCGGCCACGGCCCGGCTGTCCTGCTCGGGGATGACATGACCCGCGGCACGTACTGCGTTCCGAGTAGGCACGATTGTCGGCAGCCGCACGACGACATCGCGGGCCGATCCGGGAAAGCTGAGCCCTGTCCAACGATCCGGAACCGGAAGACTCCCCGCCCATGACCATCCGCGTCCTGCTCGCCGACGACCAGGCCCTGCTGCGGGCCACCTTCCGGATCCTGATCGACTCCTGCCCGGACATGGAGGTCGTCGGCGAGGCCGCCGACGGCGCCGAGGCCGTCGACCTCGCCCGGACCCACCGGCCCGACCTGGTCGTGATGGACATCCGCATGCCCGGCACCGACGGACTGGCCGCCACGTCCGCGATCTGTGCCGACCCGGACCTCACGGCGGTGCGGGTGCTGATCCTCACCACGTTCGAGATCGACGCGTACGTCGCGCAGGCGCTGCGCGCCGGGGCGAGCGGCTTCCTCGGCAAGGACGTCACCGCGGACGTGCTGCTCGACGGCATCCGGACCGTGGCCGCCGGCGAGTCCCTGCTCTCCGCCACCGCGACCCGCACGCTGATCACCCGGTTCCTGGCCTCCCCCGCCGAGAGCTCGCAGTCGGCCGCACCCGAGCACCTCGCCGCCCTCACCGCCCGCGAGCGGGAGGTCATGGCGTGGGCGGCCGAGGGCCACTCCAACGAGGAGATCGCCGAGAAGCTCTTCGTCAGCCCGCTGACCGTGCGCACCCACGTCCATCGCGCCATGACGAAGCTGGGCGCCCGCGACCGTGCCCAACTCGTCGTGATGGCCTATCAGTCGGGCCTGGTACGGGCCGTTCCGCCGAACGCCGGCCACTGACGTCCCGTCCGCCGTCCGGGTAAAGCCGCCGTTCAGGCGAAAACGGCCGCCAGGGTGCGTGGCGGCGCGCCGGGGCGTCGACAACTGACCCGTGAGCCTGCCGCTGATCCCTCCGATGCTCGCCACACCCGGCACCCTGCCGCCCACGGCGCAGGACGCGCGCTGGGCGTACGAGACCAAGCAGGACGGCCAGCGGGCGGTGATCTATCTGGAAGGGGACGGCAGCCTGCTGCTGCGCGCCCGTTCCGGTGAGGACATCACGGCCGCCTATCCCGAACTGCGGCCGCTGGGCGGCGCGCTCGGCACCACACCGGCCGTACTCGACGGGGAGATCATGGCGCTGGACGAAGAGGGCCGCGCCGACTTCCAGTTGCTGCAGTCCCGCATGGGCCTCGCGCACGCCCCGGCACGGGCGGCCCGGATGGCCGCGCAGACCCCCGTCCACCTGGTGCTCTTCGACGTACTGCACCTGGCGGGCAGCTCCCTGCTCAAGGTCCCCTATTCCCGGCGGCGCGGGCAGTTGGAGGGCCTCGACCTGGGCGGGCCGTACTGGTCGACGCCGGGCGCGCTGGTGGGACACGGCCCAGAGGCACTGGCGGCCACCCGTGAGCACGGGCTGGAAGGGCTGGTGTGCAAGCGGCTGGACTCGGTGTACGAGCCCGGGGTGCGCTCCCGCGCCTGGATCAAGATCCGCAACATGCGCAGCGAGGACGTGATCGTCGGCGGGTGGCTGCCCGGCAAGGGACGGCTCACCGGCCTGCCGGGCGCGCTGCTGGTCGGCCAGTACGCGGCCCGGCGGCTGCGCTACGTGGGCGGCGTGGGAACCGGCTGGAGCGAGGCCGAACGGGCCCACCTGGCCGAACTGTTGCAGGCGTCCGAGACGGACACCTGCCCCTTCGACCCCGCCCCGCGCGTGCCGGGCGCGCACTGGGTGCTGCCCCGGCTGGTCGGCGAGGTCCGCTACAGCGTCCGCACCCGGTCCGGGATGCTGCGCCAGCCGTCCTGGCTGCGCCTGCGGCCGGACCTCGCGCCGCAGGACGCGTCGGCCGACATCCCCGACGACCTCTGACACGCACGTCTGACACGAACGTCTGACACGCCCGCAGGACACCGACATCCGGCACACAGGCTGGGCGGCAACTATTGCGCTGTCCTTCACCCACCGGTACGCCCGTGGCTCTTGGCGCGTAAGTGAAAACCGGGGATCCTGAACTGCCTTTCCCCCCACAGCCGTTGGGCTGCGCCCGGACCCCGAGGAGACGCAGTGTCGTCAACCACCTTCCGCACGCATGGCAAGAGATGGCTCACCGGGCTGGCCGGTGCCGCCGCGCTGGTCGTCGCCTTCCCCAGCGTCGCCTTCGCCGCCCCGCCGGCGGCACTGCCCGCCAACGCCGACTCGGCCGAGAAGACCTACCAGCCGGCGTTCGACTACGACACCGACGGCTGCTACTCCACCCCCGCCATCGGCCCCGACGGAACCGTCAACGGCGGCCTCAACCCCACCGGTGCGCTCAACGGCAACTGCCGGGACGCCTCGGACCTCGACAACACCAACGGCTACTCCCGCTACAAGTGCAACAACGGCTGGTGTGCCTACATGTACGGCCTGTACTTCGAGAAGGACCAGGCGGTGGCGGGCAGCAGCATCGGCGGGCACCGGCACGACTGGGAGCACGCCGTGGTGTGGGTGCAGAACAACGCGGTGCAGTACGTTTCGACGTCCAACCACGGCTCGTTCACGATCAGTCCGGCGTCGTCGGTGCGCTTCGACGGCACGCACGCGAAGATCGTGTACCACAAGGACGGCATCAGCACGCACTGCTTCCGGCTCGCCAACTCCAATGACGAGCCGCCGGAGAACCACAAGGGCACCTGGCAGTATCCGTCGCTGGTCGGCTGGAACGGCTATCCGGCAGGCGTGCGCGACAAGCTGGTCGCGTACAACTTCGGCAGCGCCAACTTCGGCCTGAAGGACGGCAGCTTCGCCAGCCACCTGGCGTCGGCGAAGCCGTCGGGGATCGCGTTCGACCCCAACGCCTGATCCCTTCGGCTCCGAACCTGAGCCCGAGTCACATCGGGCGCGGGACCTAGGTGTATTGACCCGGAGCGTTGTTGACGCGGGTGATGGGTGGCTGGCCGCCGAGTGCGGTGTGGCAGCGGTGGTGGTTGTAGGTGTGCAGGAAGTCTGCCAGGGCGTCGGTGCGTTCGGTGTTGCTGGTGTAGGGCCGCCGGTAGGCCCATTCGTCGAGCAGGGTGCGGTTGAAGCGTTCGACTTTGCCGTTGGTCTGCGGCCGGTAGATGCGGGTGAGTTTGCCGGTCGCGCCGAGGTCGGCCAGGGCTTGGCGCCAGGCGAAGCTTTTGCGGTAGGGCCAGGCGTTGTCGGTCAGGACCCGTTCGATGTGGTCGATGCCGCGGGTCGTGAAGAAGGCTGCGGCCCGGCGGAGGAAGTCTGCGCAGGTGGCGGCTTTCTCGTCGCCGTGGATTTCGCTGTAGGCGAGGCGGGTGTGGTCGTCGACGGCGGAGTGGATGTAGTCGAAGCCCATGCTGCTGCGGCGGGCGCGGCCGGCCTGGCGGCCCAGGACCTTGTGGCCGCCGCCGTCGGGGATACGGCCGAGTTTCTTGACGTCGACGTGGATCAGCTCGCCGGGCCGGTCGCGTTCGTAGCGGCGGATGACCTGCCCGGTGGGGCGGTCCAGGTGCGCCAGCCGGTTCAGACCGTGGCGGACCAGGATGCGATGCGTGGTGGAGGCAGGCAGACCGAGGACAGGGCCGATGCGTGCCGGGCCGAGTTTGCGGGCCTGCCGCAGTTGGCAGACACGGGCCTCCAGGGCCGCTGTAGTGCGGTGTGGCGTCGTGCGCGGCCTGCTGAAGCGGTCGACAAGGCCCGGCTCGCCTTCGGATCGCCAGCGGCGGATCCATTTGTGGGCAGTGGCGCGGGAGATGCCCATCTCGGCGGCTACGTGAGCGACAGGGCGCCCGGCGCCGACACGTTCGATCAGCAGCCGCCTGCCGTGAACGGTCAGCCGGGCATTACGGTGGGACACGAAGACCTCCGTTCGGTGCAGTCCTAGACAGCTCCACCACACCGGAGGTCTTCGCCATGATCAAGCCCGGCGAGTGTCAACAACGCTCGTGATCAATACACCTAGGCCCCCCGGCACCTGGGCTTCCGTCCCGCGCCCGATCCCTGCGCACCGGGGTGCGACATAGCGTCCGGTTCATGGACACGATCGCCACGAGCGGACACTTCGAAGAAGCACTTGAACGCCTCCACGCATCCGGCCCGGAACGGGAGGGCTGGCTGTCCAACCACGCCCCCATGGTCGTCGAGGCGCTCGCCTCCCACGGACACGCGGGCGCCGTCCACCGCTGGGTGGACCTCTACCGGGACAAGCTGGAGGACTTCCCCGACCGCGTCGCCCCCGTCACGGACGACAACTGGCGTGCGGCGCTGGGGGATCCCCGGCGGATCACGGACTGGACCGACCACTACTCCCGCATGCTCGCCGAGCGTCCGTGGCGCAGCGTCCTCGCCGAGTGGTGGCCGCGCCTGCTGCCCGGACTGTACGGCGGCGCCACCCACACGGTCATCCGTGTCGGCCATGCCGTACGCGCTCTCGAAGCGGACGAGAACGCGCCCCGGCTCACCGAACTCGCGCACGCGCTGGGCTACTGGGCGGCACGGCATCAGCCCGTGACCGGTGTCTCCCCGCTGCCCGGCGCGCCGACGGCCACGGCCGCCCTGGACGCCGTACCCGCGATCGAGGCGGGGCACCTGGGGTTCCGGAACCGGCTGTCCGCCGTACGCCGACTGCCCGCCTGGGCGGACGACGTGACCGACCCGGAAACGGCCCGCGAGCGGCTCACCGAACTCGTGCACGCCGCGACCCGCCGCTACGCCACCCACGGTCACGGCGAGCCGACCATGCTCGTGCACGCGGCCACCGCGCCCAACGCCGTGCTGCGCACACTGGGTTCGCTGCCGCGCGACCAGTGGGTGCCGAGCCTGCGGGCGGCCTGGACGGCGTCCGCGGCGGTCACCGCGATGTACACCCCCGTCGAGGCCGTTGCCTGCACCCCGGCTGCCCGGCTGACGCGCGAGGAGGCCATGGAGCTGGCTCTCGCCCACGGTGACGAGCACGTCATCAAGTTCACCGACACCGCGCTGGACGTGGGTGACGACGTCGCCCTCGCGGCGGCCCAGCGCGCCGTCGAGATCAGCCCGCCCCTGGTGTGAACCGTCCGTCGGCCAGGGCATCTCCCAGGGCCGTCCGCCCGTACAGCACGTAGTAGCCCTGACGCCGCGACTCCAGCAGGCCCGCCTCCCGCAGAACCGACAGATGGGCCGACACGGTCGACGGGGCGAGCCCGTGACGGCACGCCAGGTCCGTCGTCGAGGCGGGCACTGCCAGACCGGCGAGGACGGCCGCGCGCTGGTGGCCGACGAGGCGGGAGAGTGCCTCCGGCGGGCGTGGCGCCGGGGTGGTGTGCAGGTGGCCCATGCCTCGGGCGGGGTAGATGAGCGACGGCTGCCAGGGCCGGGCGAAGCCGCTCACCACGTCCGGCCACACGAACACGCTCGGCATGAGCAACATGCCCCTGCCGTCGGGCCGTTGGACATCCGCCACATCGGCGTACCTGCGCAGGGTGAGCGTCTGGCCGGCCCAGTCCACGGCCGGGTGCAGGCCGGTGAGCAGCGCGTCGAGGCCGCCGTCCGCGGCCCGGCGCGAGCGGTGCGCGATGTCCGCCTCCAGCACGGCACGGTGGCGCGGCCAGTCCGGGGCGAGCAGCGCGTGCCAGGCACGCTCGGTGAGGTCGGCCAGGCGCCGGACGGTGGCGGCGGGGTCGTAGAGCGCGGCGCGCCCTTGGGGCGACTCGGCGAGTTCGGGGGTGCAGGCCAGCGAGCGGGTCATCTCGGCATGGGCCAGGACGGGATCGGTGGCGTGCATCCTCGCCAGCTCGTCCTCGATGGTGGGGTACGGCTCCTGCGGCGGCGGGCCGAGGAAGTCCGGGGTGTAGCCGCCGACGGGCGGGATGAACAGCCACAGCTCTGCCAGGTCGAGGCCGGCGACAGCACGGCGCATGCGGCGCAGCCAGCCTCGGTGGTAGCCGTGCCGGGCGGGTCGGCGGAGCATGCGCAGCGCCTCGTGGGTCTGGCACAGCGGCGAGATCGCGAACCGGCAGCGGGTGAGGTCGGCGGTGCCGAGGTGCAGGGCGAGCGGCATGGCGACCCCCGTCGTGAGCAGCGATTCGTCCTGGACCGAAAGAGTAGAGGCGCCCGCCGCGGCCCCGCACGCTTGCCCCGACTCCCCCTGTTGGAAAGGCGGATGGATGGGCTACGTACGTCCGGCACGCTGGCGGCGTGCCGCCGTCGTCGCGGCGCTGATGCTGGCGGCGTTCACCTTCAACACCACCGAGAACCTCCCGGTCGGCCTGCTCGCACTCATGGCGGACGATCTGCGGGTGTCGCTCACGGCCGTGGGCGCTCTGGTCACCGGCTACGGGCTGACCGTGGCCGTCGTGTCCCTGCCCCTCGCCCATGTCACCCGGTCGGTGCCGCGCCGGTATCTGCTCGCGGGGCTGCTGGGGCTGCTCGCCGTGGGCAGTTGGGTGTCGGCGCTGGGCGGTGTGTCGTACGGGGTGCTGCTGGCGGCGCGGGTGGCGACGGCGTTGGCGCAGGCGGTGTTCTGGTCGGTCATGGGGCCGGTCGCGGTCGGTCTGTTCCCGCCCGAGCGCCGAGGGCGGATCATCGGGCTGCTGTCCGTCGGTGGTTCCCTCGCCACGGTGGCCGGGGTACCGGCCGGGACCTGGCTCGGTGGGCACACCGGCTGGCGGACGCCCTTCGCCCTGCTCGGCGTGCTCGCGCTCGTCTCGCTCGTGGCCATCGGTGCCCTGCTGCCGTCGTCCCGCCCGCAGGACGGCCACTCCGCGTACGGCGCCGCCCCCGACCGGCGCAGGTTCCTCGTCGTGCTGGCCGTCACCGTCCTGTCGGTGACCGGTGCCTTCGCCGGGTTCACCTACGTCGTCGCCTTCCTCGACGAGGTCAGCGGGTTCCGCGAGGACGCGGTGAGTGCCGTGCTGCTGGCGTTCGGCGGGGCGGCGCTGGCCGGGGTCACGGTCGCCGGGCTCCTCCTCGACCGCTTCCCGCGCGCCACGCTGACCGTGCCGGTGGCGGCGCAGGCGGTGGCGCTGCTCGGCCTCCACGTGGCAGGACATGTCCCGGCCGCGACTGTCGTACTGGTCATGCTGCTCGGCGCCTCGGTCGCGACCGCCTTCATGGCGACACAGAGCCAGGTGCTCCAGGTGGCACCGGGCCGCACCGAGACCGCCCTCGCGGCCACCTCGGCCGCCTACAACGTGGGCATCGCCGCCGGTGCGCTGCTCGGGGGCGTGCTGCTGCCCGCGGTCGGGGTGCGCGGGACGTTCCTGGTCGGCGGGCTGCTCACGGTGGGGGCGCTGGCGGTGCTGACGTGGCCGGTGCGCCGGGACGTCCGGGACCGGGTGGGCGATGGGGGCCGGGCGAGTGACACGGACCGGGCGGGAGAGGGCAAGGGCCGGGCGGGAATGGGGCGGTACGGTGCGGACACGGGGTTGTGACGGTCTATCGTGGCCGCATGTCCGTGCCTGAACTGATCCGTATCGTCTCCCGCGACTCGCCGATGGCCCTCGCCCAAGTGGAGCGTGTTTGCGCCGAGTTGGCGGTCCTGCACCCCGGTGTGCGCACCGAGGTCGTGCCGGTGAAGACGACCGGTGACAAGTGGATGGGTGATCTGTCCCAGGTCGAGGGCAAGGGGGCGTTCACCAAGGAGGTGGACGCGGCTCTGCTGGCGGGCGAGGCCGATCTCGCCGTGCACTGTGTCAAGGACATCCCCGCCGACCGGCCGCTGCCCGCGGGGACGACCTTCGCGGCGTTCCTCAAGCGGGACGACATCCGGGACGCCCTCATCCACCCCGGCGGCCTCACCCTGGACGAGCTCCCGCCCGGGACCCGCATCGGCACCTCCTCGGTGCGCCGGGTCGCCCAGCTGGCCGCCACTCACCAGCACCTCGAATGCGTGCCGTTCCGCGGCAACGCCAACCGGCGGCTGGAGAAGCTGGCAGCCGGTGAGGCGGACGCGCTGCTCCTCGCGGTGGCCGGCCTGGAGCGCATCGGCCGCACCGATGTGATCAGCGAGGCCCTCTCCCCCGAGGTGATGATGCCGCCGATCGGCGCGGGCATCCTCGCGCTGCAGTGCCGGGAGGGCGACAGCGAACTCATCGACGCGGTCAGCGGCCTCGGCGACCCGGACACGTACCGGGAGGCCACCGCCGAGCGGATGTTCCTGCATGTCCTGCAGGGGCACTGCAACAGCCCGATCGCCGGGTACGCGCGCGTGGACCGGGGCGGCGAACTGTCCCTGCGGGCGTGCGTCTTCACCCCGGACGGCAAGACGCGGCTCAACGCCCACGAATGGGCCGGCCGACTGGACCCCGCCACCCTCGGCACGTCGGTCGCGGTCGCACTGCTGCGTCAGGGTGCCCGCGAGATCATCGACGGCATCCCGCACTAGGTGTGCTGTCCGGGCTCGATTCCCCCACCAGGCGGCGCCCCTCACCGGGGCGCCCGTCAGGCGGTGCCCTCTTCGGCCTGCTCCCGCAGGAAGTTGCTCACCTGGAGCGCGAGGCCGTCGCGCAGGGTGGCGGCGTGGGCGCCGGCGGAGTCCTCCTGGAGGCCGAGGCCGCCGCTCCACAGCCGGCGGTCGGCCCACTCCTCCTCGACGCGCAGTTGAATCTGGACGTCGACCTGGCTCAGGCTCGCCTCCGGGCCGGCGGCGTACAGCACGGCGGTGGCGCGGCGCAGCGGGTAGACGTCGAAGCCCTCGATGAACTGCGAGTTGCGCCAGTCGATGAACGCCGCCTCGCCCTCGCGGCCGATCCGCACGTCGATCTGGCCGTCCTCGAGGTGGATCCCGAGGTGCCGCTCGCCGCGGTTCTCGACGGTGACGCGGACCCTGAAGTACGCGAGCCCCTCCGCGGCCTCGTCGCGTCCGCGCGGCGGCTCGGCGGCTTCCAGTTGGTGGACGCGGACACGCAGACCGGCATGCTCGTCGTACTCGTGCCAGTCCCCGACCACGTTCGGCTCGTACACAATCCACCTCTCGACCCAGAGAGCTGCTTCCTATCTTTGCGCTCAGTGCACTGTCAAATGAGCAGAATGCGCTGTGGCCAGCCCATTCGCCCCCTTGATCACCGATCAAGCCGTGGGCAGGAGGAATCCGCCGACCGGCCCGGTGGGCCTGTTCACCCACGTGCCGCACATCACGTTCCGCACCAAGATCAGCGGGCCAGCCGGCCCAGCAGCGAGGAGGCGGCGGCGATGCCGAGCGCGGCGGCCACGAGCAGAACGGCGAAGTCGAGCGCGAGGTGCGAGGGGGTGCCGAGGAGGAGGCCGCGCAGGGCGTCGACCTGGTAGCTGAGCGGGTTGGCCTTGCTGACCGCCTGGAGCCAGCCCGGCATCACCGACAGCGGGTAGAGGGCGTTGGAGGCGAAGAACAGCGGCATGGTGATGGCCTGCCCGAAGCCCATCAGCCGGTCGCGGCTGAGGACGATGCCGGCGATGGTCATCGACAGACAGGAGAAGAAGGCCGAGCCGAGGACGACGACCGCGGCGACGCCGAGCAGCTTCAGTGGATTCCAGGTCAGCGCCACACCGAGCACCGCCGCGATGACGATCACGACGGCCGCCTGCACCAGGGACTTCACCCCGGCCGCGAACGCCTTGCCGGTGATCAGGGCCGAGCGCGGGGTCGGGGTGACGAGCAGCTTGTTGAGGATGCCGGCGTCGCGCTCCCAGATGATCTGGATGCCGTAGAAGATGGCGATGAACATCGCGGACTGGGCGATGATGCCGGGTGCCAGATAGTCGATGTAGGGGATGCCGTCAGTCGGGATCGCCTTGATCCGGGTGAAGGTCTGGCCGAAGATCAGCAGCCACAGGGCGGGCTGGACGGCGCGGGTGTAGAGCTCGGTGCGGTCGTGGCGCAGCTTCTGCAGCTCGACGGCGCACATGGCGAGGACGCGGGCGGGCAGCACCCGCCAGCCGGCGCGGGGCTCGGGCGGCCGTAGCAGCAGGTCGATACCGTCGGCGCGGTCCCGGTCAGCCGACACGGCGTGCGGTGCGGCGGGTACTTCGGACATCGCGGAAGTCTCCTGAACTCTCGTCGAGCCCGCTGCCGGCGATGTCGCGGAAGACGTCCTCCAGCGTGGGCAGCGGGTCGGTGCCGGCGGCCCCGGCGGCGCGCCGGCGGGCGCCGAGCCCCTCCCTGAGTTCGGCCGGCGTTCCGAGGGCCCGGATGCGGCCGTGGTGCATCAGGCCGACCCGGTCGCAGTACTGGTCGGCCTCGTCCATGTAGTGGGTGGTGACCAGGACCGTCATGCCGGTGGCGGCGCGGACGGCGTTGATGTGCTCCCACACTCCGGTGCGGGCGATCGGGTCGAGGCCGATGGTCGGTTCGTCGAGGATCAGCAGCCGGGGTGCGCTGACCAAGGCCTGGGCGAGTTCGAGGCGGCGGACCATGCCGCCCGAGTAGGTGCCGGCGAGCCGGTCGGCGGCGTCGGTGAGGCCGACCGCGGCCAAGGCTTGGCCGACCCGTGCGGCGCGTTCGCGACGGGGCACGTCGAAGACGCGGGCGAACAGGACGACGTTCTCGCGGCCGGTCAGGCCCGAGTCGGCGGACAACTGCTGCGGGACGTAGCCGAGCAGGCGACGTACGGCCATGCGGTCGCCTGCCGCGTCGTGCCCGAAGACGCTGACCATCCCCGTGGGCACCGGCAGGAGGGTGGTGATGCAGCGGATCGCCGTGGTCTTCCCGGCGCCGTTGGGACCGAGCAGGCCGAAGACCTCGCCCTGCGCCACCGTCAGGTCGAGTCCGTCCACCGCGTTGGTGTCACCGAAGGCGTAGGCCAGCCCGGTGCAGGCCACGGCCTCGGTGACAGCGTCGTGTGTCATGGTCGCTCCGTCTCCTCGCGCAGTGAGTCGGCCAGTCTGCGCAGCGCCGGGATCGCCGCGAGCAGTGTCTCCCGGTCCGGCTCGTCGAGCCGGGACACCTGGTGGCGTACGAGATCGGCGCGCCGTCTGCGCCACTCGCTCAGCCGGTCCTCGGCCGCGGAGGTGGGCAACAGTCGGGCGGCGCGGCGGTCGGCGGGGTCGGTCTCGCGGAGCAGGTAGCCCTGCCGGGCCAGCTGGTTGACCAGCGTGGACACCGAATTGCCCGCCAGGTACAGCTCCTTGGCGGCGTCCGAGATCCCGATGCCGGGCCGTTCCACGACCAGCCGCAACAGCTCAACCTCCGCGCCGCGCAGCTGTGGGGCGGTCATGTCGCGCCGCAGCCGGCGTCGGATCAGTCGCTGGACTCCGACGAGCGCGTCGGCGAGTTCCTCGGGGAGGGCCGAGTCGCCTTCCACGTGGTTTTCCACGTCGTCTTCCACATCGTCGAGATTACCTCTGTAGCAGAGCTAATGACCCCAAGGAAGGGTCAAGGACGGCTGCGTGCCCCTTCCGGACGTCGAGTGAATCCGCAGTCACACGTAGTCGCATTCACGAATTTTGTTTCGGATGCCCTATCATGGGGAAAAGTGACATATGTGCTTCGGACAGGAGGCACGTCCGTGGGAGCCGGCCCGCCCGGACCCTGGGTGACCTCCTGAGGTCCGAGTGCGTGCCCCCCACGGTGTCTTGTCCAGTCAGCACCGCCGAGGGAGGTGCGCACCTTATGAGTGCCACCACCAGAACGAAGCAGCACCCCCACGACGACGCCCCCGACACCGCGGCGGCCTTCGACCACCTTCTCGGACTGCCCGAGGGACCCGAGCGGAAGCTGCTCAGGGACGAGCTGGTCCAGGCCTGGCTTCCCATGGCCGAGCGGATCGCCGTCCGCTTCAAGGGCCGCGGCGAGTCCCTGGAAGACCTGTACCAGGTGGCGGCCCTGGGTCTGGTCAAGGCCGTCGAGCACTACGACCCGGCACGCGGCCACGCTTTCGAGGCGTACGCCGTCCCCACCATCACCGGCGAGATCAAGCGGCACTTCCGCGACCACATGTGGACGCTGCATGTGCCGCGCCGGGTCCAGGACCTGCGCAACCGGGTGCGGAGCTCCATGAAGGAGCTGTCGCAGAACACCTCGGGGCACGCGCCCACCGTCGCCGAGATCGCCGAGCACGCGCAGCTGAGCGAGAGCGAGGTGCGCGCCGGGATGGAGGCCCTGGAGTGCTTCTCCGCACTGTCGCTGGAGGCGGAGATGCCCGGCACGGACGGCTACGCGCTGGGGGACGCCCTGGGCGGCCCGGATCCGGCGTACGAAGTGGTCGTCGACCGCGTGACGGTCAAGCCGTGTCTGCAACGGCTTCCGGAGCGTGAGCGGACCATCCTCTACCTCCGCTTCTTCGGCGGGATGACCCAGAGCCGCATCGCACAGCAGCTCGGCATCTCGCAGATGCACGTCTCCCGCCTGCTGAGCGGCTGCTTCGCCCAGCTGCGCGAGGAGATACTCGCCGAAGCCCGCTGACACCGGAGGAGTGAGTCAGTCCTGGGACGATCCCGGAATCTGCGTCGGGCCGTAACGCTCCAGGGCCTCTTCCAGTTCGACGCGGATCTCCGGCGGCATCTCCCCGTCCCGGCCCCAGCTGAGAATGAGCTCCGCGACATGGCGGAGCTTGATGTTCGTGTGCTGGGAGACGTCCTTCAGCACCGCCCATCCCTGCTCCGGCGCCACGCGGCCGAGGGCGACGATCATTCCGATCGCCTGGTCCACGACGGCGTGCGAGACCATCGCCTCCTTGAGCTGTTCGACTTCCTCTTCCAGCTCGATGATCCTGTCGGTCCCGTCCGCGGGCTCGTGCGGTGTCGCTGCCACGCCACCATGGTCGCCGCTTTGCCTGCCTCGTGCCAGCGAGGGGCAGGGTCGCTCCGGCGGGCCGTTTCGGCGCCACGCCGGGGGTACTCGGCAGGCCTCGGAGCGAATCCGGCTGGACACTGATACAAGACCGGTGGCCGCCGGCTCGGGCGAGAACCAGGACAGCGACTGCCATGAACCACGATGCGACAAGCTCCAACAGCACGGCCGAGGTCGTGTCCACGCACTCCGTGTTCGGCGCACCCTGCTGGGTGAGTCTGACCAGCCGTGATCTCGACGTCACCCACGGGTTCTACAGCGCCGTGCTGGGGTGGCGCTGGCGGCCCGCCAAGCTGGGCGACCGCTTCTGGGTCGCGCTCGCGGACAGCGTGCCGGTGGCCGGGGTCGCGGCGGTCGCCACGATGTGGCAGATGGCCGTGGCCTGGACCCCCTACTTCGCCGTGCCCAGCGCCGACGAGGCCGTGGCGCGGGTGCAGGAGCGGGGCGGCACATCGGCCGTCGGCCCGCTCTCCCTGCCGCCCGGGCGCGCGGCCCTGCTGGCCGACCGGGACGGGGCGACCTTCGGTGTCTGGGAGGGAGAGCTCCCCTCCAACTGGGAGACCTGGCGGCGTGCCGCGCCCACGTTCATCCGGCTCCACACCCGCGACGCGTTCGACTCGGCCATGTTCTACGGCGAGGTCCTCGACTGGGCGTCGGAGCGGGCCGGCTGCTGCGAGGTCCGCTACGAGGGCGGCGAGGTGGTGCTGCGCAGCCGGGGCGATGTCGTGGCGCGGATCGAGTCGGGGGCGTTGGAGGCTGCGCCCGACCCGACGATTCGGCCGCACTGGCAGGTGCATTTCGCGGTCGCGGACGTGGGGGCTTGTGCGCGGGCGGCCGAGCGGCATGGGGGGAGCGTGTTGTCGAAGGGGAGTGACGAGGCTGTGCTGCGGGATCCTGACGGGGCGCAGTTCACGGTGACTTCGCGGCGTTCTCGGTAGTCGTCTGCGGCTCTGTGGGGGCTGGTCCTGCAGTTCTCCGCGCCCCTCAGGGGCGTTGCCGTGAGGGCGTCGAGAGGAGCAGCAGGCTGCGGCGCTCCACCAGGACGGCGGTGCCTGCCTTGTACTCCGACTCGTCCGGCGGGCCCTGTGGTTCCGCCGTGTCGATCAGCGGGGTCCAGCGGTCGCCGAAGGTGGCGTCCGGCAGTTGGAACTCCACCGGCTCCCAGTAGCTGTTGAGCAGGAGCAGGAAGGAGTCGTCCACCACCGGGCGGCCGCACCAGTCGGGTTCGGCGATGGCGTCGCCGTTGAGGAAGACGGCGACCGAGTGGGCGTCGGGGTCCTGCCAGTCCTCGTCCGTCATCTCGCGGCCGTCCGGGAGCAGCCACACCAGGTCGGGCAGCGGCTGGTCGGGGTGGGTGGCCGTCTCGCCCTTGAAGAAGCGGCGGCGGCGCAGGACGGGGTGAGCAGCGCGCAACCCGATGACGTAACGGGTGAAGTCGGCGAGTGCGCGCTGCTCGTCGGTGAGTCCCCAGTCGATCCAGGAGACGTCGTTGTCCTGGCAGTAGGCGTTGTTGTTGCCGCGCTGGGTGCGGCCGAGTTCGTCGCCGTGGCCGAGCATGGGGATGCCCTGCGACAGCATCAGCGTGGCGATGAAGTTGCGCTGCTGGCGGGCGCGCAGCCGGCGCACGGCCGGGTCGTCGGTGTCGCCTTCCGCGCCGCAGTTCCAGGACCGGTTGTGGCTCTCGCCGTCCCGGTTGCCCTCGCCGTTGGCCTCGTTGTGCTTGTCGTTGTACGAGACGAGGTCGCGCAGGGTGAACCCGTCGTGCGCGGTGACGAAGTTGACGCTGGCGCGCGGGCGGCGCCTGCTGTGCGCGTACAGGTCGGAGGAGCCGGTCAGCCGGGAGGCGAACTCGCCGAGCGAGTCGGGCTCACCGCGCCAGAAGTCCCGTACGGCATCCCGGTACTTGCCGTTCCACTCCGACCACAGCGGCGGGAAGTTGCCCACCTGGTAGCCGCCCTCGCCGACGTCCCACGGCTCGGCGATCAGCTTGACCCTGCTGATCACCGGGTCCTGCTGGATCAGGTCGAAGAACGCCGAGAGCCGGTCCACCTCGTGGAACTGCCGGGCCAGCGTGGCCGCGAGGTCGAAGCGGAAGCCGTCGACGTGCATCTCGGTGACCCAGTAGCGCAACGAGTCCATGATCAGCTGGAGCACGTACGGATGGCGCATCAGCAGGCTGTTGCCGGTGCCGGTGGTGTCGTAGTAGTGCGCCCAGTCGCCGTCCACGAGGCGGTAGTAGGAGGCGTTGTCGATGCCGCGGAAGGAGAGGGTGGGGCCCCGCTCGTTGCCCTCGGCGGTGTGGTTGTAGACGACGTCGAGGATGACTTCGAGGCCGGCCTCGTGCAGCGCCTTCACCATCGACTTGAACTCGTTGACCTGCTCACCGCGGGTGCCGTGGGCGGCGTAGGCGTTGTGCGGCGCGAAGAAGCCGATCGTGTTGTAGCCCCAGTAGTTGGACAGCCCCCGGTCGAGCAGCACGCCGTCCTGGACGAACTGGTGCACCGGCATCAGCTCGACGGCGGTCACCCCGAGGGACGTCAGATGCTCCACGGCCGCGGGGTGCGCGAGCCCGGCGTAGGTGCCGCGCAGCTCCGGCGGGACGTCGGGGTGGGTGGCGGTCAGGCCCCGTACGTGGGTCTCGTAGATGACGGTGTCGGCGTACGGCCGTCTGGGCGGGCGGTCGTCGCCCCAGTCGAAGTACGGCTCGGTCACGACGCCGAGCATGGTGTGCCCGGCGCTGTCGCCCGGGGACGGGGCGCCGGGGGTGCGCTCGAACAGGGTGGCGTGGTTGTCCACCTGGCCGTCGACGGCCCGGCTGTACGGGTCGAGCAGCAGCTTCGCCGGATTGCACCGGTGGCCGAGGCCCGGGTCCCAGGGGCCGTGCACCCGGTAGCCGTAGCGCTGTCCCGGGCCGACACCGGGCAGATAGCCGTGCCAGACGAAGCCGTCGACCTCGGTGAGCGGAATCGGGATGTGCCGGTCCTTGTCGTCGACGAGGACGAGCTCGACGCGGTCGGCGACCTCGCTGAACAGGGCGAAGTTGGTGCCCTGTCCGTCGAAGGCGGCTCCCAGCGGGTAGGGGTGCCCGCTCCAGGCGGGCACCCCTTTGCTGCGCTTCCGCGCGGTCACCGGGCCTCCTCCAGGACGCCGTCCCGGATGCCCGGCGCGGCCGCGACGGCCGTGACGGGTGCCTCGCGAGGCACCTCGAGCGCCTCGAGCAGGTTGGGCGCGGGTGCGGCCGGCACGAGCGGGGCGCGTTCGCCGGCGCGGGCGCGCTGCGAGAACCAGATGATCTTGGCGCCGGTCTCGGTGGCGCAGCACCCCCAGCCGTCGCTCATGGCGGCGAGGTGCTGCAGGCAGGCACGCAGCTCGTGGTCCGGGCGCAGGGCACGGTTGTTGTCGCCGATGGCGGTGATGAGGTGCTGGCCGTTCCACCACATCTCGATCGAGGTGTTCTTGTCCCTCGCGTGCTCGTCGATGGCCCGCAGCAGCATCTCGGTGCTGTGGCGGACGGGCTCGACAAGCGTCTCCAGGTCCCAGTACCTGAGGTGAGCGGCCAGAATTCGGCTGACCTGACCCACCCGTTCGGGGCTGACTTCCACGTCGAGGTGGTAGTAGCAGGGCACTGCGGTCTTCACCGTCGTTACCTCCTCACCGCGAAAGCTCCCGCTCTCCTCGCCCCTGCGGGACGGGCCCCGAGTACGGAGCGTGAGCGCTGATCGCTTCTGAGTGACTCCAGGGTGGGGGCGGTAGGCCATTCGTGCAACAGGAGGACATCACTGAGGTAGTTGAAGATCCAACAGGACGCTGAGTCGTCGACCGTGCACCATGTGTGAAGACCTCGATACCCGTAACGGAACCCGTGCGTGCGCGCACGGGTTTCCGCCCGACGGCCGGGAAACGCGTCATCGAGTCCGGAAGGTGAACGGCGCCATGCTGCTACCGGCCAAAGCCGAAGTCGCCCGGCAACTGCGGCGATATCGGGCCTGGGAACGCGCCATGCTCGCGGCCCCGGCCGACCTGACGGTCCGTGCCACCTTCGAGGACACCGGCTACACCCTCTGCGTGCTGATGGGAAAGCGCTGCGCGCGCGAGGCCGCCGACGCGGCCGAACGCTATCTGCGCAGCACTCCGGCCGCCTATCTCAGCGAGCTGGACGAACGGCCGCGCACGGCCAGCGTCTCGGCGCGGCGGGGCCCGCCGGGAACGCGGCGGTGGACTTTCCAACGGGAAGGCAGACGTCCTTCCGGCGCAGCTTGAATCCCCCGGCCGGGCCTGGTGCCCGGCCTCGAGCACGGTGGAGGTGAACCATGGGCAGGACCAAGAGCAGGACCGGTGCCGGCACCGGGACCGTCGGCCGCATCCCGGTACGGGACGTACGGCCGGCCGTGGAGTGCGGCAGACACCCGGCCAAGGCCGTCGTGGGAGAGACCTTCGAGGTCACCGCCACCGTGTTCCGCGAGGGCCATGACGCCGTCGCGGCCAATGTCGTACTCACCGACCCGGACGGCCGGCCCGGCCCGTGGACGCCTATGCACGAACTGGCCCCGGGCAGCGACCGCTGGGGCGCCAAGGTGACCCCGTCGGCCATGGGCCGCTGGACGTTTCACGTGGAGGCGTGGAGCGATCCGGTGGCCACCTGGCGGCACCACGCACAGATCAAGATCCCGGCCGGGATCGACGTCGGGCTCGTCCTGGAGACGGGCGGCGAGCTGTACGAACGAGCGGCGGCCGGGGTGCCCGACAAGACGGAGCAGGCCACGGTGCGGGCCGCCGCGGACGCGCTGCGGGACGACTCACTGCCGCCCGTGTCACGGCTGGCGGCGGCGTTCGCGGCGAACGTCGACGCGGTGTTGGGGCGGTATCCGTTGCGGGACCTGGTCACCGCGTCGGACCCGCTGCCCCTGCTGGTGGAGCGGGAGCGGGCCCTGTTCGGCTCCTGGTACGAGTTCTTCCCCCGCTCCGAGGGCACCCCCGAGCAGCCCCACGGCACCTTCCGCACCGCCGCCCGCCGGCTGCCCGCGATTGCCGCCATGGGCTTCGACGTGGTCTACCTCCCGCCGATCCACCCGATCGGCACCACCTTCCGCAAGGGCCCCAACAACACCCTCTCCGCCGGCACCGACGACGTCGGCGTGCCCTGGGCCATCGGCTCCCCCGAAGGCGGCCACGACGCCGTCCACCCCGACCTCGGCACCCTCGACGACTTCGACTGGTTCGTCGCCCGGGCCGGCGAACTCGGCCTGGAAGTCGCCCTCGACTTCGCCCTGCAGTGCTCCCCCGACCACCCCTGGGTCGACAAACACCCCGAGTGGTTCCACCACCGCCCCGACGGCACCATCGCCTACGCCGAGAACCCGCCGAAGAAGTACCAGGACATCTACCCCATCGCCTTCGACGCCGACATGGACGGCCTGGTCGAGGAAACCCTGCGCATCCTGCGCCACTGGATGGCCCACGGCGTGCGCATCTTCCGCGTCGACAACCCGCACACCAAACCCGTCGTCTTCTGGCAGCAGGTCATCGCCGACATCGGCCGCACCGACCCCGACGTCATCTTCCTCGCCGAGGCCTTCACCCGACCCGCGATGATGCACACCCTGGCCCAGATCGGCTTCCAGCAGTCCTACACGTACTTCACCTGGCGCAACGGCAAACAGGAACTCACCGACTACCTCACCGAACTCTCCGGCGAAGCCGCCTCCTACATGCGGCCCAACTTCTTCGCCAACACCCCCGACATCCTCCACGAATTCCTCCAGCACGGCGGACGCCCCGCCTTCGAACTCCGCGCCGTCCTGGCCGCCACCCTCTCCCCCACCTGGGGCATCTACAGCGGCTACGAGCTCTGCGAGAACACCCCTGTGCGCAAGGGCAGCGAGGAGTATCTGAACTCGGAGAAGTACCAGCTCCGCCCCCGCGACTGGGAAACAGCCGAGCACGAGGGCCGCACCATCACCCCCTTGATCACCAAACTCAACACCATCCGGAGGGGCCACCCCTCCCTCCACCGGCTCAGGAACCTCCGCTTCCACCGGACCGACAACGACTCGGTCATCGCCTACAGCAAACGCACAGGCCCGGACACGGTTCTGGTGGTCGCCAACCTTGATCCTCACCACACCCAGGAGGCCACGGTCTCGTTGGACATGCCGCACCTCGGCCTGGACTGGGATGCCTCCCTGTCCGTGCACGACGAACTGACGGGTGAGACCTTCCGCTGGGGCAGGAACAACTACGTCCGTCTGGAGCCCGGCAGGGCCCCCGCGCACGTGCTCCATGTCCAGGCTTCGCCACCGCAGATCGGAGGGTCCTGAGCGTCATGACCGTCAACGAGCCCGTGCTGGACACCTTCGAGGACACTCCTGCCAAGGACCGTGACCCGGACTGGTTCAAACGCGCCGTCTTCTACGAGGTCCTGGTCCGCTCCTTCCAGGACAGCAACGGCGACGGCGTCGGCGACCTCAAAGGCCTCACCGCCAAACTCGACTACCTGCAATGGCTCGGCGTCGACTGCCTGTGGCTGCCGCCCTTCTTCAAATCACCCCTGCGCGACGGCGGATACGACGTCTCCGACTACACCTCCGTCCTGCCCGAATTCGGAGACCTCGCCGACTTCGTCGAATTCGTCGACTCCGCGCACCAGCGCGGCATGCGGGTCATCATCGACTTCGTCATGAACCACACCAGCGACCAGCACCCGTGGTTCCAGGAATCGAGAAAGGACCCCGACGGCCCCTACGGCGACTACTACATGTGGGCCGACGACGACAAGCAGTACGCCGACGCCCGCATCATCTTCGTCGACACCGAGGCCTCCAACTGGACCTTCGACCCGGTCCGCAAGCAGTACTTCTTCCACCGCTTCTTCTCCCACCAGCCCGACCTGAACTACGAGAACCCGGCCGTCCAGGAGGAAATCCTGGCCGCCCTGCGCTTCTGGCTGGACCTGGGAATCGACGGATTCCGGCTGGACGCGGTGCCGTATCTGTACGCGGAGGAGGACACGAACTGCGAGAACCTTCCTGCCACTCATGAATTCCTGAGGCGTGTCCGCCGCGAGATCGACGCGATGTATCCGGACACGGTACTGCTGGCCGAGGCGAACCAGTGGCCCGAAGACGTGGTCGACTACTTCGGCGATTATCAAAACGGTGGCGACGAGTGCCACATGGCCTTCCACTTCCCCGTCATGCCACGCATTTTCATGGCCGTGCGAAGGGAGTCGAGGTACCCGGTCTCGGAAATCCTCGCCAAGACCCCGGCCATCCCGTCCGGCTGCCAGTGGGGCATCTTCCTGCGCAACCACGACGAGCTGACCCTGGAAATGGTCACCGACGAGGAACGCGACTACATGTGGGCGGAGTACGCCAAGGACCCCCGCATGCGCGCCAACATCGGCATCCGCAGGCGTCTCGCCCCGCTCCTCGACAACGACCGGCACTCGATCGAGCTGTTCACCGCGCTGCTGCTCGCCCTGCCGGGCAGCCCGATCCTCTATTACGGCGACGAGATCGGCATGGGCGACAACATCTGGCTCGGCGACCGCGACGCCGTCCGCACGCCGATGCAGTGGACACCGGACCGCAACGCCGGCTTCTCGACCTGCGACCCCGGGCAGCTCTGTCTGCCGACCATCATGGACCCGGTCTACGGCTACCAGGTGACGAACGTCGAGGCGTCGATGGCCTCGCCGTCGTCGCTGCTGCACTGGACCCGCCGCATGATCGAGATCCGCAAGCAGAACCCTGCCTTCGGACTCGGCTCCTACACGGAACTCCAGTCCTCCAACCCGGCGGTACTCGCCTTCCTGCGCGAATACGAGGACGACCTGGTGCTGTGCGTGAACAACTTCGCGCGCTTCGCCCAGCCCACCGAACTCGACCTGCGCGAGTTCGCCGGCCGGCATCCGGTCGAGCTGTTCGGCGGGGTCCGCTTCCCGGCGATCGGCGAACTGCCGTATCTGCTGACCCTCGGGGGCCACGGCTTCTACTGGTTCCGACTCTCCCGAGTCGCATCCCGCATCGGCCGACGACTTTGAGCGTGAGCTTCGAGCGTGTGCCGAGGAAAGGACGGGTCACCATGCAGAAGACCGCAACTCCCCGATCGAGCCGTACGGTCGACGCGAGCCCCATGGCCTCGCTCGCCGGACTGCTGCGCGAGTGGCTGCCACGGCAGCGCTGGTTCGCGGGCAAGGACCGGCCCGTCACGGACCTCGCACTGCTGTCGATGACGGAGCTGTTCCCGGGCTGTCTGCATCTGCTGGTGCACGCCGGTCACTCCGCGGTGCCCGCGCCCGGCGGCGCTCCCCCGGCCGGTGACTGCTACCAGCTGCTGCTCGGCGTACGCCAGCAGCTGTCACCGCGGCTGGGCCGGGCGCTGATCGGCCGAGCGGAGGAGGGGCCGCTGGCCGGTCTGACGGTCTTCGACGCGCTGCAGGACCCCCGTTCGGCCCAGCTGCTCCTGGAGCGGCTGCGGCATCCCGGCACGGCGGGCCCGCTGTGCTTCGAGGCGGACCCGTGCGTGTCGGTGCCGGCGGGGCTGGTGCCGCGGGTGCTGGACGCCGAGCAGTCCAACTCCTCGCTGGTGTACGGCGATGCGTTCATCCTCAAGCTGTTCCGGCGCATCCAGCCCGGTGTCAATCCCGACCTGGAGCTGTCCGGCGCGCTGGCCGAGCAGGGCTGCGGGCGAGTCCCGGCCCCCGTGGCCTGGTTCCGGACGACGCACCCCTGGGAGGCGACGCTCGGCGTGCTGCAGCCGTTCCTGCGTGACGCCTCCGACGGCTGGACACTGGCGCTGGACGCGCTGACCTCGGGCGGCGACTTCACGGCGGAGGCCCGGCAGCTGGGGCGGGCGACCGCGGAGGTGCATCTGGCGCTGGCGTCGGCCTTCCCGTCCCGGGCGCACGGCGAGAACGCCCAGATGGCGGCGGCGATGACCGAGCGTCTGGAGATCGCCGCGCACTTCGTCCCCGCCCTGCAGCCCTATGTGCCCGGCCTGCGCACCGCCTTCGGCGCCCTCGCCAGCTGCGACCCCGGACCGCCGGACCAGCGCATCCACGGCGACCTGCACCTGGGGCAGGTGCTGCGGGCGGGCCGCGAGTGGTTCGTCATCGACTTCGAGGGCGAGCCGTCCCGCCCGCTCGCCGAGCGGCGCGGTGTCCACTCGCCGGTGCGGGACATCGCCGGCATGCTGCGCTCCTTCGACTACGCCGCCCGGCAGCGCCGGCCGTGGCGTCCGGAATGGGCGCGCCGCTGCCGTGAGGCCTACTGCGCGGGCTATGCCGCCCACGCCGGCTGGGACCCGCGCAAGAAGCACGGCTTGCTGCGTGCGTATGAGACCGACCGCGCCGTGTACGAGGTCCTGTACGAGGCCCGGCACCGACCCGACTGGTTGCCCGTACCGATGGCGGCGATCGAACGCCTCGCCGTGAGAGGAGCCTGACCCATGGCCCTGCACGAGACCTCGCGCCCCGAGTCGGCCGGACCGGGCCGGCGCGCCACCGCGCCCGCACTCGATCCGGCCGACCGTGAGCGCCTCCTGTCGGGCGCCCACCACGATCCGCACGCACTGCTCGGGGCGCATCCGGTCCCGGGCGGGATCGCCTTCCGGGCGCTGCGCCCGTTCGCGCGTGCGGTGAGCGTCGTGGCCGACGGCGAGCGCACCGCGCTGGTCTCGGAGGGCGGCGGCCTCTTCTCCGGCGTACTGCCGCTGAAGAAGATCCCCGCGTACACACTGCTGGTGGCCTACGCCGAGGACGGGTCCGACGAGTGCGAGGTCCACGACCCGTACCGCTTCCTGCCCGCCCTCGGTGAACTGGATCTCCACCTCATCCGCGAAGGCCGGCACGAGGAGCTGTGGAAGGCACTCGGCGCCGAGCCGATGACCCACCAGGGCGTGACCGGCACCCGGTTCACCGTGTGGGCGCCGAACGCACAGGGCGTGCGGGTCGCCGGGGACTTCACCTGCTGGGACGGGACGGCGTTCCCGATGCGGTCCCTCGGGGCGTCCGGGGTGTGGGAGCTGTTCCTGCCGGGCATCGGCGAGGGCGCCCGGTACAAGTTCGAGATCACCTCCCGGCACGGCGGCCGGTTCCTCAAGGCCGACCCGATGGCGCGCCGTGCGGAGGTCCCACCGGACACGGCGTCGATCGTGCACGCCTCGCACCACGAGTGGAGCGACGAGCAGTGGATGGCGCACCGGGGTGACGTCCCGGTGCATCAAGCGCCCTTCTCGGTCTACGAGGTGCACCTCCCGTCCTGGCGCCCGGGACTGACGTACCGCCAGCTCGCCGACGAACTGCCCGCGTACGTCAACGACCTCGGCTTCACCCATGTCGAGCTCATGCCGGTCGCCCAGCACCCCTTTGCAGGGTCCTGGGGCTATCAGGTCACCGGCTTCTACGCGCCGGCCTCGCGGCTCGGGACACCCGACGACTTCAAGTACCTGGTGGACGCCCTGCACCGGGCAGGCATCGGGGTGATCGTGGACTGGGTGCCGGCCCACTTCCCCAAGGACGACTGGGCGCTGAGCCGGTTCGACGGGGAACCGCTGTACGAGCCCGGGGACGAGCGGCGTGCCGAGCACCCGGACTGGGGGACGTACGAGTTCGACTACGGACGCACCGAGGTGCGCAACTTCCTGGTCGCCAACGCCACGTACTGGTGCGAGGAGTTCCACATCGACGGGCTCCGGGTGGACGCCGTCGCCTCGATGCTCTACCTCGACTACTCGCGGGAGTCCGGGCAGTGGGCACCGAACGCCTTCGGCGGGCGGGAGGACCTGGCCGCGATGGCGTTCCTGCAGGAGATGAACGCGACCGTGTACCGGCGCAATCCGGGCGTCATCACCATCGCTGAGGAGTCGACCGCCTGGGACGGGGTGACCCGGCCGACCGACAGCGGCGGGCTGGGGTTCGGGCTGAAGTGGAACATGGGCTGGATGCACGACTCCCTGGAGTACATCGCCAAGGAGCCGGTGCACCGCAAGTACCACCACAACGAGATGACGTTCTCGATGGTGTACGCCTACAGCGAGAACTACGTCCTGCCGATCTCCCACGACGAGGTCGTGCACGGCAAGCAGGCATTGGTGTCCAAGATGCCCGGTGACTGGTGGCAGCGACGCGCCAACCACCGCGCGTACCTGGGCTTCATGTGGGCCCACCCGGGCAAGCAGCTCCTCTTCATGGGCCAGGAGTTCGCCCAGGGCGCCGAGTGGTCCCAGGAGCACGGTCCCGAGTGGTGGCTGCTGGATCCCGGGTACGCGTCGGCGGGCGACCACCGGGGTGTCCAGGACCTGGTCCGGGACCTCAACGGGCTGTACCGGACGACGCCGGCTCTCTGGGAGCGGGACACCGACCCGGGCGGCTTCCGGTGGGTGCTGGGGGATGCGGCGGACGACAACGTCTTCGCGTTCCTGCGGTTCGGTGCCGACGGCAGCCCCCTGCTCGCCGTCTCCAACTTCTCCCCCGTCGTGCGTCACGACTACGCCCTGTGGGTTCCGGATGACGTCATCGCCTGGCAGGAGACACTCAACACGGACGCCGCCCGGTACGGCGGCAGCGACGTCGTCAACCCGGACCCGGTGAAGCCGGAGGACAGCCGCATCCGGCTGACGTTGCCGCCTCTTGCCACGGTGCTGCTGTCGCCCTGCCCTCGCGGCTGAGATCACCGAACGGGGTCAATTGTCAGTTCTCGACACCACGCGCTCCCAGCTGGGCTAGATTCGGGCACCGCCGATAACGGAACTCATCGGTGATGTCACACCCGGTACACATCAGGAGCAGCGCATGCGCGACCTCGGCCTCGCTCCCCCGACCGTCACGCCCCTGGCCGGCGGGCTCGCCGACAGCGTCTTCGAGATGGCGGCTCTCGATCCGACACTGTCGATGCTCGCGCGCCGCCCCGATCCCTCCTCCACCACATGGGAGGAGGTCACCGCCGTGGAACTGCGCGACGAAGTGACCGATCTGGCCAAGGGCCTGATCGCGTCCGGGATCTCACCGGGCCACCGGGTGGCCGTCATGGCCCGCACCCGCTACGAGTGGACGGTGTTCTGCTACGCCCTGTGGGCGGTGGGCGCCGAGGTGGTGCCGATCTATCCGACGTCGTCGCGCGACCAGGTCGAGTGGATCCTGCGGGACGCCGAATGCGTGGCCGTGGTGGTCGAGGACGAACAGGCCATCATGACGGTGGGTTCCGTGTGCGGATCTCTGCCGATGCTGCGGCAGGTCTGGCAGTTGGACGCCGGGGGGCTTCAAAAGCTCGTGGAGTGCGGCGAGTTCATCCCCTTCGCGACGGTCGATTCGCTGCGCCGTATCGTCCTGCCGGACTCCACCGCCGCCGTCGTCTACACCTCGGGCACCACGGGTCACGCGTTGGGCTGCGCGCTGAGCCACCGCGGTCTGGCGAGCACCTGCGACACCCTCCTCGCGGGCTGGGGCCACACCGTGATCCCGCCCGGCGAGCAGCAGGCGTCGGTTCTCGCCTTCCTGCCCTTCTCCCATGTGTACGGCCTGGTGGTGCAAGGGCTGGCCATCCGCGGCGGCATGCTGATGGGCCATGAACCCGAGCTGAACGGGGAGGCGTTGTCGGCGGCGCTGCGCACGTTTCGGCCGACCTATCTGTGCGCCGTGCCGTCGATCTTCGAGAAGATCTACAAGAACTTCCTGCGCACGGCACAGCAGGCCGGCCGTGGCGCGCTGTTCGAGCGGGCCGCCGACACCGCGCGGGACTTCGCGGCGGCACTGGAACGGCAGCGGCTGGGCGGCGGGCCCGGCCCCCGTTACGATCTGCGGCTGCAACACGCCCTGTACGAACGCACGGTGTACCGCAAGCTGCGGGCCGCGCTGGGCGGCCGGGTGTGCCGGGCGACGTCCGCCGGCTCGTCCCTGAACCGTGAACTGTCCCTGTTCTACGAGGGCATCGGCATCTATGTGAACGACGCCTACGGCCTCACCGAGACCTGCGGCGGGGTCACGGCACCACCGCCGGGCCGGGAGCTGTCGGGAACGGTCGGGAAGGCACTGCCGGGGATGGACATCCGGGTGGCCGACGACGGGGAGATCCTCGTGCGCGGGCCGTCGGTGTTCCAGGGCTATGTGAACGACGAGGCCGCGACACGGGCGGCGCTGCGCGGCGGCTGGCTGGCCACCGGGGATCTCGGGCGGCTGGACTCCGACGGCTATCTGACGATCACCGGGCGCAAGAAGGACGTCATCATCACGAGCGGCGGCAAGAGTGTCTCCCCGGCGCTCCTGGAGCAGCGCCTGAGGATGCATCCGATGATCCATCAGGCGGTGATCGTGGGCGACAACCGGCCCTGCGTCGGGGCCCTGATCACCCTGGACCCGGACTTCCTGGCGTACTGGCGCGACTCCCTCGCGGTGCGCAGCGACGCACGGATCCGGGAGGCACGGGAGGAGAACGCGCTGC
Organism: Streptomyces sp. NBC_00299; assembly: GCF_036173045.1. Lineage (GTDB taxonomy): Bacteria > Actinomycetota > Actinomycetes > Streptomycetales > Streptomycetaceae > Streptomyces > Streptomyces machairae. The sequence goes on along the minus strand of NZ_CP108039.1, from coordinate 9,045,005 downwards.
GGGAGGAGCTCGGCCGGGCCGTGGCCGCCGCGAACAGCGCGGTGTCGCGCGCGGAGTCCATCCGTGTGTTCCGGGTGCTGCCGGCGCCGTTCGACGTGGCCAGCGGCCTGCTGACACCGTCGATGAAGTTGCGCCGGGACGCCATCGTGCGGCACTACGCCCTCCAGATCGACGCGATGTACCAGGCACGTTCGCGTGTGCCGCGGGACCACCTGGTGGACGAGCCGGCGCACTGGGACGACGCGGACAACGTCTTCGGCTGAGCGTGCCTACTCGCCCGTGGTGAGCCGTACGACGTTGGACTGCTCGCCGAGGACGAAGGCGCGGATCCGGAAGGACGCGTTCTTCTCGCCGGGCAGGGTGACCAGGGTCGTGGCGGTGACGTCCGGATCGACGACGGCGACAGGTTCGTACCCGGTGCTGTTCTTCCTGCGCATCTCCAGGAGGAAGCCGTCCTCGTCCGAGGATGCGTCGGTCCACGTGAAGCGGATGCCGTCCGGCAGTTCGGCGCGGGCCGGCCGGGAGACGGGGCCCCGGTAGGTCCGCAGGCGGTAGTGGAACGTGGTGTGCGGCATGAGGTCGGGGTGGCGGTAGTCCGACACCTGCCGGGGCAGGTAGTCCAGGACGGTGTAGGGGCCCGCTTCCTCGGTCGCGAACTCCAGCAGGTGACCCGCGACTCCCGGCCGGTCGTCCGTCCAGTCGAGGTCGATGTCCGTGGGTGTCGTGAGGACACCCCGCAGTGGCTTGTCGGTGTCCGCGGTGCTGCCGGCCGAGCGAGCCGAGCAGGCCGGCAGCGCCAGGATCAGCGCTGCCGACGCCACGATGCGCGCCTTTCCTCGCATACGGCGGCCGCTACTTGCGCCAGAAGCGGACGTTGCTCCACTCCACGGTGGCCTGACCGCTGCCGCTGTTGGTGCGGTAGGCGCCGAACTTGTCGTAGAAGCTGCCGCCGGGGCTGTCGTAGGTGTGCTTGAGCGAGCCGTTGATGTAGGTGCGGTGCTCGACGCCGACCTGGTGGACCGTGTTGACGCGGACCGTCGCGCCGACGGTGCCGGCGTTGGACAGCGTGGCGCCGCCGTGCACCGCGTACAGCCGGCCGCCGCGCTCGACGGCGAGCATGAAGTACGGGCCGGAGCCGGACTCGTTGAAGGTCTGCTTGAGGCTGATCCGGGTGCCGCTGAGGCTGGTGATGCGGAAGTAGCCCTCGAACTGGCGGGTTCCGCCGGTGTAGGTGGCGTAGCGCCGTTCAGCCCGTTGGTCGCCGCTCGCGGTGGAGCAGGTGAGCCGGAACGTCAGGCCGTCGACCTGGCCGCAGCCCCGTTCCTGCACGGTGTAGGTCGGTGACACCGACTGCCAGCCGCCGGGCTCGACTTCGGCGAAGGCGTGTGGGGCGGCGAGCAGGGATGTGGCGCACAGCGCCGTGGTGACGGTGAGGGTGCGCAGGCGTACGAGCATCCTGCCTCCTGTCGGATGGGGGGAGGACCGCACGTCACGCACCTGGCCACGCGTATGACGAGAGACGCTTGGTCATGTATATGAACTGCGATCCCTGACATGGACGAGCGAGACGGACGTTAGGTTCAGACCAATCAGCCGTCAAGAGATCGAGCGGACACGTCTTTCACACCCGAACCGGTGTGCCCCCGCGCCCGTTGGGGCAAGGTGGCTGACGACGGGTTCATCTGCCTGCCGCACCCGGCTGGCGGAACGGCCGGTGGCGCGGTGGGATCGAGGCGTGCGAAGCCGCGATCCAGGGGCAGGCGAACGACGTCGAGGCAGACCGCCTGGAGCCGCAGAAGGGAAGATCACCGTGACACGACCCAGGATCCTGGTGGTTGGCGCAGGCTTCGCCGGAGTCGGCTGTGTTCGCCGACTCGAACGCAAACTCTCCGCCGACGAGGCCGAGATCACCTTGGTGACGCCGTCCTCCTACCAGCTCTACCTGCCGCTTCTGCCCCAGGTCGCCTCCGGCGTCCTGACGCCCCAGTCGATCGCCGTGTCCCTGCGCCGCAGCCGCAGGTACCGCACCCGGATCATCCCGGGCGGCGCGATCGGCGTGGACCTCGCAGCCAAGGTATGCGTCATCCGCACCATCACCGACCGGACCGTCAACGAGCCGTACGACTACATCGTGCTGGCTCCCGGCAGCGTCACCCGCACCTTCGACATCCCCGGGCTCACCGACCACGCCTACGGCATGAAGACGCTGGCGGAGGCCGCCTACCTGCGCGACCACGTCATCTCCCAGCTGGACCTCGCCGACGCAAGCCAGGACCCGGCCGAGCGCGCCGCCCGGCTGCAGTTCGTGGTGGTCGGCGGCGGATATGCGGGCACCGAGACCGCCGCCTGCCTGCAGATGCTGACGCACAACGCGGTCAAGCGCTATCCGCGGCTCGACCCGCACCTGATCAAGTGGCATCTGATCGACATCGCGCCGAGGCTGATGCCCGAACTGGGCGAGAAGCTCGGCACCGCGGCGCAGAAGATCCTGCGCAGGCGCGGCGTCGACATCTCGCTGGGCGTGTCCATCGCCAAGGCGGGCCCCGAGGAGGTCACCTTCACCGACGGCCGGGTGGTTCCCACCCGGACCCTGATCTGGACCGCCGGGGTGGTCGCCAGCCCGCTGATCGCCACGCTGGGCGCGGACACGGTCCGGGGCCGGCTCGCGGTCACCGCCGAGATGAAACTGCCCGGCGACGACGGTGTGTTCGCGCTCGGCGACGCCGCCGCCGTACCCGACATCGCCAAGGGCGAGGAGGGCGCCGTCTGCCCGCCCACCGCCCAGCACGCCATGCGCCAGGGCAAGGTCGTGGCCGACAACGTCATCGCGTCCCTGCGCAACCAGCCGCTGCGGCGGTACGAGCACAAGGACCTCGGCCTGGTCGTCGACCTCGGCGGCCGTGACGCCGTCTCCAAGCCCCTCGGCGTCGAGCTGAAGGGCCTGCCGGCGATGGCCGTCGCCCGCGGCTACCACTGGTCGGCACTGCGCACCAACGTCGCCAAGACGCGCGTCCTGACGAACTGGCTGCTCAACGCCGTCGCAGGGGACGACTTCGTGCGTACCGGGTTCCAGGCACGCAGGCCGGCCAAGCTGAAGGACTTCGAGTTCATCCACGCGTACCTGACGCCGGAACAGCTGCAGGAGCGCGTGGCCGGGAAGGGTGGATCCCAGGCACCCGAAGGGACGGCTGAGTGAGGTGACGGCCTCGGCTGAGGGCCTTCGGTTCGCGGTGTGACCAGCAAGAGAGCGGGAGAGAGTACGTCGGCGTGAGGTCAGCGGGAGGGCCGGTCCGGGCGCGCGTGCGGGACCGTGTCGCGGCGTCGGACCCCGGGCTGCTGCGGCTGGCCGCGGGGCTGCGCACGGCGGGTGCGATCGCCCTCGCGGTCGCCGTGCTCGCCCTGCTGGGCGCCGATGTGACGCACCTGGTGACGGGCGCGCTGGCGGCGATGGTCGCCACCTTCGCCATCCGGGAGAAACAGCGCGGGCCGCAGGCCGTCACCCTCGCCCTGGGCCTCCCGGTGGCGCTGGCCTCGATGACCCTGGCGGCACTGCTGCACCGTCATGTCGTGGCCGGCGACCTGTTCTTCGTGGCGCTCATCTTCTGTGCCGTCTACGGCCGCAGATTCGGCGACCGCGGCACCGCGCTGGGCCTGATCGGCTTCCAGACCTACTTCATGTCCCTGTTCGTCGGCGCCACCGTGTCCGGCCTGCCCGCGCTGTGCGGCGCGGTCGCCGTGGCCTTCGCGTGCAGCGCGCTGGTGCGGTTCGTGCTCGTCCCCGAGACGCCGACGGGGGTGCTCGAACGGCTGCGCAGCGCCTTCCGCGCCCGGTTGGCGCAGCTGCTGTCGGCGCAGCTCGAGCTGCTCGGCGCCGGTCCGCAGGAGGCGGACCGGGCCCTGGAGCATGTACGGGAGGGCACCGCGCGCCTGCACGAGACGGCGCTGCTGATCCAGGGCCGGCTGGAGGAGGGAACCGCCGACGAGGCCATGGCCCGGCTCGTCCAACGGCGCGTCGCGGACGCCGAGATCGCGGCCGAGCGCCTGGGGCTGTCGCTGCTCGCCGCACGCGGCGCCGAGCGCGCCGACACCCTGGCCATGCATCTGCCGGGCGCCCCCGTCCCGTCGGGCAGCCGGCACCCCGTCCGGGAGGAGGCGACCGTCACGTTGCGCCGTGACATCGAGGCCCTGCGCCTGCTCGTCCTGCACCCCGTCGGCCAGGCCTCCGGCACCGCGCTGTCCCAGGTCCGCAACCGGCTCCTCGCCTACCGCGACGAGGAGAACCTGCCCGACGCCTCCCCCGCCGTGCAGGACGCCTTCCGGGCCATCGGCGAGGCTGCCCGTGCGGTCCTCGGGCTGCGCATCGCCCTGGGCGGGGCCCCGGACGAGGCGGACGACAGCCCGGCCACGGCGCGCTCACGCGAGGAGCTGGACGCGGAGGACGCCGTGCTCGACGTGGAGGAGGAGGCCCCGTCGGAGGAGCCCGCCGGGCTGCGGCGCCCCACGACGCGCGCCGCCGTGCAGGTGGCCGTGGGGTCGACGCTGGCCATCATCGGCGGCGAGCTGCTGTCCCGCGACCGCTGGTACTGGGCGGTGCTGACCTGCTGGATCGTGTTCCTCAACACCGCCTCCACGGGCGAGATCCTGGTCAAGGGCTACCGCCGGCTGCTGGGCACCGTGCTCGGCGTCCTGGCCGGCATCGTGCTGGCGGGTGCCGTCGGGCGCCACACCTGGACGGCGTTCGCGCTGGTGCTGCTGTTCGTCTTCGCGATGTTCTACTCGGCACCGCTGTCGTACACGCTGTCGTCCTTCTTCGTGACCGCGGCGCTCGGGCTGCTGTACACCCTGCTGCAGACCTACAGCCTCTCGGTGCTCGTGCTGCGCATCGAGGAGACCGCGCTCGGCGCGGCCTGCGGGGTGATCGCGGCCGCAGTGGTCCTGCCGGTGCAGACGGACCGCCGTACGAACGAACTGCTGGCCACCGTGCTGGAACGGCTCGGCGAGGTCACCCGCAGTGCCGTCGACCAGCTCAGCGGCGGTCCGCCCGTCGAGCTGCTCGACCAGGCGCGCGAACTGGACCAGGCGCTGGCCGACCTGCGGGCCGCCGTGCAGCCGCTCACGCATCCGGTGACGCCGCTGCGGGCCCGCAAGGAGACCGCCCGCTACGTCGTCGCGCTGCTGGAGACCTGCGCCTATCACGCGCGTGCGCTGGCGGCGACCGCCGAGCTGCTGCCCACCCATCCCTCGATCGCGGCGGACCCCCGGCTGCGCCGGGCCGCGGGGCGCATCGCGCACAACATCGAGGCGATCGCCGCGCACGTCACCGACGAACATTCCACGGCCGGCCTCGAGACCGGCCCGAGCATCGCCTCGCTCCTGGGCCGGAACGTCCCCGGCGCACCGCGCTACGGCCGCGTCACCGACCGTGTCCTGCGGCATCTGCAACGCCTCGACGAGGCCGTGTCCGGTCTGGCCCGTCCCCTGGGCGTGCCCGTGAAGGCATCGGACGGATGACGGCTTGTCTGCGATACCGGGGATGAGGGCTCGTCCTGGCGATACCGGGGTACGCGGAAGTCATGACCGATGTCGTGGACTCAGACGAACTGCTGAGGCGCATGCAGCGCGCCAGGGCCTACGCCCGGCGGGAGGAGCGGGTCTGGCAGGCCCGCAGCAACGAGCTGGAGCATGCCGACCCCGCCGGCGCCCGGGACGCCGCCGTGCGGACGATCGCCTACGAGAGCGTGATCAACGTGCTGGACGAGTTCCTCTCCCCCGGCTCGCACGCCGAGGACGGCTGACCGGCGCCCCGATTGGCACCATGCCGGGTGGGCACCCGAGGGCGTATGACAGCCGATCACACCCGGGCCCCGGTCCTGGAAGCGCTGGCCGACTACCACCGGCAGGGGCGGACGTCGTTCACGCCGCCCGGCCACAAGCAGGCCCGGGGAGCCGACCCCGCGGTGCGGGAGGTGCTGGGCGACGCGGTGTTCCTCGGTGACGTACTGGCGTCGGGCGGTCTGGACGACCGGCTGCACCACAGCGGCGTCCTGGAGCACGCCGAGGATCTGATGGCCGACGCCGTGCACGCGGAGCACACGTACTTCACCACGTGCGGCAGTTCCCTGTCCGTCAAGGCGGCGATGCTGGCCGTCGCGGGCCCGCACGAGAAGCTGCTGCTCGGCCGGGACGCCCACAAGTCGGTCGTGTCGGGTCTCGTCCTGTCCGGCATCGAGCCCGTCTGGGTCGAGCCGCAGTGGGACGCCGAACGGCATCTGGCCCACCCTCCGTCCGCGGCGGACTTCGAGGCGGCGTTCGAGCGCCATCCCGACGCGAAGGGCGCGCTGGTCACCAGCCCGACGCCGTACGGCAGTTGCGCGGACCTGCGGGCGATCGCCGACGTCTGTCACCGCCGCTCGCGCCCGCTGGTCGTCGACGAGGCCTGGGGTGCGCATCTGCCGTTCCATCCCGGGCTGCCGTCGTGGGCGATGGACGCGGGCGCCGACATCTGCGTGACCAGCATCCACAAGATGGGCAGCGGCCTGGAGCAGGGTTCGGTCTTCCACCTCCAGGGGGATTTAGTCCCGGCGACGGTGCTGCGCATGCGGGCGGACCTGCTGGGCACCACCAGTCCGTCGGTGCTGATCTTCGCCGGCATGGACGGCTGGCGGCGGCAGATGGCCCTGCGGGGCGAGGAGATCATGGGCTCCGCGCTCGATCTCGTGGCCGAGGTGCGGGCCGCGGTCGAGGAGATCGACGGGATGCACGTCAACGACCGGGACGACTTCTGCGGTGCGGGACTCGCCGCGGACTTCGACCCGCTGCCGGTCGTCATCGACCTCGACGGTCTCGGCATCTGCGGATTCCAGGCCGCCGACTGGCTGCGGGAGCACCGGAACGTGGACGCCCATCTCAACGACCACCGCCGCATCGCCACCCAGATCACCCACGGCGACGATCACGGGACGGCCGGCGAACTGCTCGCCGCGCTCAAGTCCCTCGCCGAGGCGGCGCCCGAGCTGCGCCCCGCGCCCCGGATCGACGTGCCGCCGCCGTCGCAGCTGCGCATGGAACAGGCCGTCACACCGCGGGACGCGTTCTTCGCCGCCACCGAGGACGTCCCGGTGGACAGGGCCGCCGGACGCGTCGCCGCCGAGATGATCACGCCGTATCCGCCCGGGATCCCGGTCGTGCTGCCGGGTGAACGGCTGACCGGACCGGTCCTGCGCTATCTCGTCACCGGTCTCGCCGCGGGCATGAACCTCCCCGATCCGAGCGATCCCCGACTGGAGACGGTCAGGGTGGTGGCGGAGGGCGAGTGAAACCGGTCACTTACCCCGGTCTCGGCTACGCAGAACCCGGCGAGATGGTTTACGGTTCATTCATAAGTGGTCTCGGGGTAGACCGCGAGAAGATCGCAATCGTCCCCCCTGCACCACCACATACGGCCCTGGCTGGTCTCCCCCGTCCAGCCAGGGCTTTTTAATGCCGCGGGCGCCCCGCTCCCGCGGAGATTCCCGGCCAGAACCGAAACCACGCTCCGCCGAGGTGCTCACGGCCGCCGTAGCGGCTGAAATGGACGCAGGGAAGCACCGGAAACCTCAGTCGTCGGTGAGGAGCCCCGTGTCATGACCAAAGCGATCAAACTGCTGACCGCCCTTCCGCCGCCCCAGCGCCAGCACCTGATGGCGCTCGCCCGGGAGGTCTCCTTCCCGGAGGACGCCCGGATCTTCGAGGCGGGCGGCACGGCCGACCGCTTCTGGGTCATCCGCTCGGGCGCCGTCTCCCTCGACCAGCAGGTGACGTCCGTGCAACGGGTCACCGTGGCCAGCCTCGGCGCGGGCGATCTGCTCGGCTGGTCCTGGCTGTTCCCGCCGTACCAGTGGGACTTCGGCGCGGAGGCCTTCAGCCAAGTGCGCGCCTACGAGTTCGAGGCCGATGCGGTGCTCCGGCTGTGCGAGGAGGAACCGGCGCTCGGCATGTCCCTGATCCGGCACGTCGCCGAAATCCTCGCGCACCGGCTGGAGATGACCCGGGGCAGGCTCATGGAGCAGTACGGGCAGCATCGGCGCAGCGCCCTCTGACCCTCAGACCCGGTAGCGGCGCAGGGCGGGCACCGCCGCGGCCAGGCCCAGCATCGCGACGACGACGAGCAGTCCGCCGCCCACGGTCGCGGTGCGCGCGCCGAAGGCCGAACCCGCCGTGCCGTGCAGCACATCGGCGAGGCGTGGGCCGCCCGCCACGACGACCGTGAAGACGCCCTGCATCCGGCCGCGCATCTCGTCGCTGGCGGCGGACAGCAGGATCGACCCGCGGAAGACCATCGAGACCATGTCGGCGACCCCGGCGAGAGCCAGGAACACCACGGCGAGCCACAGGCTTCCGCTCAGCCCGAAGCCGGTGATGGCGGCGCCCCAGGCGACGACCGCGCCGATCACCATCCAGCCGTGCCGGCGGGCCCGGGAGAACGTGCCGGAGAACAGTCCGCCCAGCACGGCACCGATGGGGATCGCCGCGAACAGCAGGCCGAGGGCGAGTCCTTCGCCGTACGGCGCGTAGGTCTCGCTCGCGAGTTGCGGGAAGAGGGCGCGGGGCATGCCGAAGACCATGGCGATGATGTCGGCCAGGAAGGACAGCACCAGCACCTTGTGCAGGGCCATGTAACGGAAGCCGTCCACGATCTCCCGTACGCCCGCGCGGCGTTGAGCGGTGGCGCCAAGGGGCGGCAGCGCGGGCAGCCGTGCGACGGCCCAGACGGTGACACACAGGGCCAGCGCGTCGATGAGGTACAGCTCGGCCAGGCCGATCACGGGTATGAGCACGCCGGCCAGCAGCGGGCCGACCACCTGACCCGTCTGCATGACCGTCGAGCCGAGGGCGTTCGCCGCCGGCAACTCGTCGGCGGGCACCAGGCGGGCGATGGAGGCGCTGCGGGCCGGGGCGTTGAGCCCCCAGAACGCCTGTTGCAGGGCGAGCAGCACCATCAGTACGGCCACCGAAGCGAGGCCGGTGACGGCCTGGAGCCAGAACAGCACCGAGGTGACCGCGATGCCGCTGTTGGTGATCAGCAGCAGTTTGCGCCGGTCCATGGTGTCGGCGATGGCCCCGCCCCACAGCGCGAACACCACCAGCGGCAGCAACCCGGCGAGGCTCGCGGCGCCCACCCAGGCCGAGGAGCCGGTGATGTCGTAGATCTGCTTGGGCACGGCGACCGCGGTGAGCTGGCTGCCGACGGCCGTGACGATGGTCGAGGACCACAGGCGGCGGTAGGCCGGGCGGCGCAGGGGCCGGGTGTCCATGGCCCAGCGTCGCCAGCCGCGCCGCGCGGGTATCACCGCGGACGGGTCCTTCTCCTGTGGTTCGGTGCTGCTCTCGCTGGTGTCCACGCGCTTCCTGGATGCTCGTTACATCTTTCTCGTCGGGGATCACTATCGCAGCATCGGGCGGGTGTTCGGAGGACGGATCAGGTGCCGCCGCCCCCGGAGATCAGGGAGACCCCCAGGACGACCATCGTCGCGGCGACCAGTCCGTCCAGGACGCGCCAAGCGACGGGCTTCGCCAGGGGGCGGCTCAGCAGACGAGCCCCGAAGCCCAGCGCCGCGAACCAGCACAGGCTGGCGACCACGGCACCGAAGCCGAACGTCCAGCGCATCGGGCCCCGGTCGGCGGCGACCGTGCCGAGCAGGAAGACGGTGTCGAGGTAGACGTGCGGGTTGAGCCACGTCATCGCGAGGCAGGTCAGCACCGCCCGCCGCCGTGACCGCACCGCCTCGCCTTCCGCGAGCAGGGCGCCGCCCGGCTTGACGGCGCGGCGGGCGGCGAGGGCGCCGTAGCAGAGCAGGTACACCCCGCCGACCCAGGCGACCGCCGTGAGCACTCCGGGCCACGCCACGACCACCGCGCCGACACCGGCCACGCCCAAGGTGATCAGGAGCGCGTCGGACAGGGCGCAGATGCCGACGACGGCGAGGACCGCGTCGCGGCGGATTCCCTGGCGCAGCACGAAGGCGTTCTGGGCGCCGATGGCGACGATCAGGGAGAGGCCGGTGCCGAAGCCGGCGGCTGCGGTGGTCAAGGCGTTTGTCATGCCATTGACGCTAGGGAAGCGATCTCTTGACGTACAGCTAAAGATTCTTACGTATCATTAGCAGTCGTGAAGAGCGAGCTGACCGAGCTTCCCCTCGACCAGGTGCGGACCCTGCTGGCGGTGGTCGACGAGGGCACGTTCGACGCGGCCGCCGCGGCACTGCATGTGACGCCGTCCGCGGTGAGTCAGCGGGTGAAGGCGCTGGAGCAGCGCACGGGGCGGGTGCTGCTGGTGCGCACGAAACCGGTCCGGCCGACGGAGTCGGGCGCGGTCGTCGTCCGGTTCGCCCGTCAGCTGGCCCGGCTGGAGCGGGACGCACGGGCCGAGCTCGGCATGAGCGGCGCCGGGGAGGCGACCCAGGTGTCGATCGCGGTCAACGCCGACTCGCTGGCGACGTGGTTCCTGGCGGCGCTGACCCGGGTGCCGGAGGAGCCACAGCTCTGCTTCGAGCTGCGGCGCGAGGACGAGAGCCGTACCGCGATGCTGCTGCGGGAGGGCCTGGTGATGGCCGCGGTGACCTCCTCGCCGGACCCCGTGGCCGGGTGTTCCGTACGGCCGCTGGGCCGGATGCGCTATCTGGCGGCGGCGAGCCCGCAGTTCGCCGAGCGGCATCTGGGCGGCTCGCTGGGGGACGCACTCACGCGGGCGCCGGTGATGTCCTTCGACCGCAGTGACGATCTCGAGGACGCGTTCGTCCGCAGGCTGCGGCACAGCCGCACAGGCGCGAGCGCCCTGCGGCACTACGTCCCCACCTCGGAGGGCTTCCTGTCGGCCGTGGTCGCCGGACTGGGCTGGGGCCTGATCCCCCAGGTCCAGGCGGAACCCCTCCTCGAAGCCGGCCGCCTCGTGCACCTGGCCCAGGACCGGCCGCTCGACGTCCCGCTGTACTGGCAGCAGTGGAAGCTGGACTCACCGGCGCTGGCCGCGGTCACGGAGGCGGTGACGAGGGCGGCGGCCGAGGCACTTCGCGGCTGAACGTCACGGGCGACGCTGAACATCACGGGCGACTTGGTGCCGGCGGCCGGCACGACGGCGTGTCGCGGCACAGCCGTCGGAGCACTACAGCGCCTCCAACTCCGTGGCCGCGCTGGCCAACAGCATGTCCAGCGCCGTCGGATACGCACTCGTCACCATCCGGTTCGCCAGCAGGGGCGCCGCCTCGGCGATCCGGGGATGGGTGGCCCGGGGCAACCGCGCATACGTCGACCGCCACATGCCCTCGTCCGAGCGCAACGAGTCACTCGGCAGAGCCAACGACGCGGCGTCGAGCGCCGCGAACGCCAGCGCCTGGTCGATGAAGGCGTGGTAGATGCGCACGGTGTCCGGCAGCGAGAACCCGGCGGTCCGCAGGACGTCCAGCACGCACTCGTCGGCGGCGAGTTCGTTGGCCCGGCCGGTGACCCGGCTGGTCGTCAGCGCGGCGGCCTGCGGATGGGCCACGTACGCGGCGTGGATGCGCAGCCCGACGGCGCGCAGGTCCTCCTGCCACTCCCCCGTCCGCTCCCAGCCCTCCAGGGCCTGGCCGATGAGGGCGTCGCCGATGGCGAGGGTCAGGTCGTCCATGCCGCGGAAGTAGCGGTACAGCGTGCTCGGGTCGGCATCGAGGGCCAGACCGAGGCGGCGGGCGGTCAGACCGGCGCTGCCGTGTTCGCGCAGCATGCGCAGGGCCGTCTCGACGATGAGCCGCTCGGACAGCACGGTGCCGCTTTTCGTGGGACGGCGTCGGCGCCGCTTCTCCTCCGGAACGACCGGTTTCGGCACCATGCTCTCCGTCCCTGTGCCGCAGTCCATGCCGCACGCTCCGTCTTATGCCAACGCCATTGACCTTACGTGAACGGGCCGCGTTGTATCTCCTGTGGGGCCCCACCACGTCGTAGGCCTTCAAGCCGAGGGAGTCTTGTCATGCGTGTACTGCTCGTGGGTGCCGGCGGTGTGGGCACCGCCATCACCCGGATCGCCGCCCGGCGTCCGTTCTTCGAGGCGATGGTGGTCGCCGACTACGACCTCGCGCGCGCCGAGGCGGCCGTGGCGGCCCTCGGCGGCGACGCCCGGTTCCGGCCGGAGCGCGTCGACGCGAACGACGAGGCGGCGGTGGCCGCACTGCTGGCGCGGCACGCGTGCGACGTGCTGCTCAACGCCACCGACCCGCGGTTCGTGATGCCGCTGTTCGGCGCCGCCCGCACCGCCGGGGCCACCTATGTCGACATGGCGATGTCACTGTCACGGCCGCACCCGGAGCGACCGTACGAGGAGTGCGGGGTGAAGCTGGGCGACGCCCAGTTCGAAGCGGCGGCCGACTGGGAGAAGGCGGGTGCGCTGGCCCTCGTCGGCATGGGCGTGGAGCCGGGCCTGTCGGATGTGTTCGCCCGGCACGCGGCCGACGAACTGTTCGACGAGATCGACGAGATCGGCGTCCGCGACGGCGCGAACCTCACCGTCGACGGCTATGACTTCGCGCCGTCCTTCAGCATCTGGACGACGATCGAGGAGTGCCTCAATCCGCCGGTCGTCTACGAGGACGGCCGCGGCTGGTTCACCACCGCACCGTTCAGCGAGCCCGAGGTGTTCGACTTCCCCGAGGGCATCGGCCCGGTGGAGTGCGTGAACGTGGAGCACGAGGAGGTGCTCCTGATGCCGCGCTGGGTCGACGCGCGCCGTGTGACCTTCAAGTACGGCCTCGGCGAGGAGTTCATCGGCACGCTGAAGACGCTTCACCTGCTGGGCCTGGACAGCACCGAGCCGGTGACCGTGCCGAGCGCCGCCGGGCCGGTGGCGGTCTCGCCCCGGGACGTCGTCGCGGCATGTCTGCCGGACCCGGCGACACTGGGCGACCGGATGCACGGCAAGACCTGCGCGGGCACCTGGGTGCGGGGCGTCAAGGACGGCAAGCCGCGTGAGGTGTACCTCTACCACGTGGTCGACAACCAGTGGTCCATGGCGGAGTACGGCAGCCAGGCCGTGGTGTGGCAGACGGCCATCAACCCGGTCGTCGCCCTCGAACTCCTCGCCACCGGCGCCTGGTCGGGCGCGGGCGTGCTGGGCCCTGAGGCCTTCCCGGCCCGCCCCTTCCTGGACCTGCTGACCGCGTACGGCTCCCCGTGGGGCATGCGCGAACAGTGACTGGATTCGCCGGTGTCCAAACGGGTTTCACTTACGCATCGACAGGCGACTCGAAAACGAGTAATGCTCCACCGAGGGCACGTCGACGATCGCAGGTGACTTTGATGGACGACTGGCGAGACCACGCCGGCTGCCGCCACGAGGACCCGGACCTCTTCTTTCCGATCGGCACGTCCGGACCGACCCTGCTGCAGACGGAGCAGGCGAAGGCCGTCTGCCGGCGCTGCTCCGTCCGGGACGAGTGTCTGCGCTGGGCGCTCGACACGGAGCAGTTCATCGGGATCTGGGGCGGCAAGAGCGAGGACGAGCGAAGGGCGTTGCGGCAGCGGGCCGGATGACCGGCGACCAGCACATTGTGCGGACGCGTGGGGAACCCTGAGCCGTTCGGGGGACGTCAGCGGGCCAACGACTCGGCGTCGCCCATGACGATGACGGGATGCCGCTCGGGATCCAGCGCCAGCAGCAGCAGCCTCATGTGCTCCCGCGCGAGACTGACGCAGGCCTGGGTGGGCGCTCCGTGGTCCACGTGGAGCCAGATGCCGCCGCCGAGTTCGGCGCCGAGCGGGCGGGTCCGGTCGAGGGGCGAGGTGCCGCTCCTGCGGTTGTAGTCGATGGCGATCACATAGTCGAAGGAACCGGCGAGGGGTTCGCCCTCGAAGCCGGTACCGCTGGCGGTGAATCCGTCACCGTAGTCGTACGGCAGCCTGGTCCCGGGGTCATCGAGCAGGCCCCCGGCGTCCGTCAGGGTGAAGACCCCGATGGGTGAGCGCAGGTCGCCGGCAAGGTGGTGGTCGGTCCAGCCGCGCAACGCGTTGCGGGCGGGCCAGCTGCTGCCCGCCTTCCAGCCGGTGTCGGTGCGCTCGTACAGGACGACGGTGGAGTGCGAGGAGTCCCTGTCGCGTCCGGTCACGACGACGGCCTGCCGGGTCTCGGCCGGCACCCTGGCCCAGGTCACCGGGCCCAGTCCGGGCAGCTTTCGGGCGGCGGCTCGGGCGGCGGCCTCGGTGGCGGCTCGGGCTGCGGCCTCGGCGGCGTGGGCGGGCCTGGGGGCCCGGGTGACAGCGGGCTCCTCATCCGGCGTCGCCGTGGCAGCGGCGCCGCAGCCGGTCAGCAGCAGGGAGGCGACCAGCAGGGCGACACGGGACTTGTGCGTGATCATGCATCGTCCTTGACCGACACTTGTAAGGAACTTGTAAGGATCCGTCGGCTTCGGCGGGTCGCCACGCGCATCCGAGGGGCTCGCCTCCGAGCGCGAACGTCCGAGAAAGGCCCGGCATGAGCGTGCGCATCCGTCGCGTCTACGAAGCACCCGAACCCGAGGACGGCGTGCGCGTCCTGGTCGACCGGCTGTGGCCGCGCGGCATGTCGAAGGACGCGGCCCACGTCGACGAGTGGCCCAAGGAAATCACCCCGTCGACCGAGCTGCGCCGCTGGTATCACGCGGGTGAGGGGTCGTACGAGGAGTTCGCCGACCGTTACGAGGCGGAGCTGGCCGCTCCCGAGGCGGCCGCACTCCTCGACCGGGTCAGGGAGTTGGCGGGCAAGGGCGCGGTGACCCTGCTGACCTCGTCGAAGACTCCGGAGCAGAGCCACGCCGCCGTGCTGGCCCGTCTCCTCCAGGCGTGAGGAGACGGGCCGTACGCCGCCGTCAGGCCGTCTGCCGCGCCGCGGCCCGTCCCGCCGTGCGGCCCGAGAAGAGGCAGCCGCCGAGGAAGGTGCCCTCCAGGGCGTTGTAGCCGTGGACGCCGCCACCGCCGAAGCCGGCGACCTCGCCGGCCGCGTACAGACCGTCGATGGGCGTGCCGTCGGCTCCGAGCGCACGGGAGTCGAGGTCGGTCTGGATGCCGCCGAGGGTCTTGCGGGTCAGGATGTGCAGCTTGACGCCGATCAGCGGGCCGGCCGCGGGATCGAGGATGCGGTGCGGGGTGGCGACGCGGCCGAGGCGGTCGCCGACGTAGCGGCGGGCGTTGCGGATGCCCTGCACCTGGGCGTCCTTGCTGTAGGGGTTCGCGATCTGCAGGTCACGGGCCTCGATCTGGCGCCGGATGCCCTCCGCGTCGAGCAGCGGCTTGTCCGTCAGCTCATTCATCTTCGCGACCAGCTGCTCCAGGTTCGGCGCGGTCACGAAGTCCGCGCCGTTGCGCACGAACGCCGCCACCGGCCCCGGCGCGCCCTTGCCGAGCACCCGCTCCTTCAGGAACCCGGCGCGGTCCTTGGCGGTGATGTCGGGGTTCTGCTCGGAGCCCGACAGCGCGAACTCCTTCTCGATGATCTTCTGGCTGAGGATGAACCAGGAGTGGTCGTGTCCGGCGATGTCCGCGTCGGTGCGCAGGTGCTTGAGGGTCCCCAGGGTGTCGTAGCCCGGCAGGCACGGGTCGGGCAGCCGGCGGCCGAGGGCGTCGAACCACATGGAGGACGGTCCGGGCAGGATGCGGATGCCGTGGCCGGGCCAGATCGGGTCCCAGTTCTGCAGACCCTCGGTGTAGTGCCACATCCGGTCGCGGTTGACCAGCCGTACGCCCGCCTCCGCGCTGATGTCGAGCATCCGGCCGTCGACGTAGGCCGGGACGCCGGTGACCATCTCGGTGGGCGGGGTGCCGAGCCGTTCGGGCCAGGAGCGGCGGACGATGTCGTGGTTGGCGCCTATGCCGCCGCTGGTGACGACGACGGCCTGAGCGGTCAGCTCGAACTCGCCGATGCGGTCACGGTTGGAGGCGAC
The DNA here is from genome assembly GCF_036173045.1 of Streptomyces sp. NBC_00299. Lineage (GTDB taxonomy): Bacteria > Actinomycetota > Actinomycetes > Streptomycetales > Streptomycetaceae > Streptomyces > Streptomyces machairae. The sequence goes on along the minus strand of NZ_CP108039.1, from coordinate 9,029,085 downwards.
GCCCCGCGGAGAGTTGTCGTCGGCCAGGACGGTGCCGCGCACGCCGCTGACCGCGCCGTCCTCCATGACCAGTGCGTCGACCTGGTGCCGGTGGTAGAAGGTGAGCAACCCGTCGCGCGCGGCCTGTTCGGCGTACCGGACGAAGGGCTCCACGACGCCGGTGCCGGTGCCCCAGGCGATGTGGAACCGGGGCACGGAGTTGCCATGGCCGTCGGCGCGCAGGTCGCCGCGCTCGGCCCAGCCGACCGTGGGCAGGAACTTGATGCCGTGCGTGTCGAGCCAGGTCCGCTTCTCACCGGCCGCGAACTCGACGTAGGCGCGCGCCCAGCGCACCGCCCACGAGTCCTCGTCGTCCACCCGGTCGAACTGGGCGCTGCCCTGCCAGTCGTTCCAGGCCAGGTCGAGTGAGTCCTTGATGCCCAGGCGCCGCTGCTCCGGGGAGTCGACGAGGAAGAGCCCTCCGAACGACCAGAAGGCCTGCCCGCCGAGGTTGGCGGCGTTCTCCTGGTCCACCAGCGCGACCCTGCGGCCCCGGCTGGTCAGTTCGCTCGCGGCGACCAGGCCCGCGAGTCCTGCTCCGACGACGATGACGTCGGCATCCATGGCGACCGTCCCTTCCTCATGTCCTCATGCGGTGGTGTCGCTGCCGTCGGTGAGCAGCGCCGTGAGCAGTTGCCCCAGCCAGACGCGGGCGTGCTCGACGTCCTTGTCCAGCAGCAGTTGGGTGGTGACTCCGTCGTAGGCGGCGACCACGGCGTGTGCGGCGCCGTCGATGTCGCCGAGTACGGCGGGCAGTGCGCTGCGCACCTGGGCGCGGGAGAGGCGGTCGGCGATCGCCCCGCGCAGCCGTGCGCGGTGTTCCAGCAGGGTCCGCGCGACGGCCGGGTCGCGGGCGGCGTGCACCAGGAAGTCCGTCTTCACCAGCAGCCAGTCGCGGTCCAGGAGCAGCACGTCCGTCACCCGGTCCACGGCGGCCGGCACGTCCAGGTCGGGCCCGTCGAGGGCGAGCGCCCCGGACACCTGCTCGGCGATCACGTCCGCGCGCTGCTGGTAGAGGGCGAAGAACAGCTCGTCCAGGCTGTCGAAGTTGGAGTAGAAGGCGCCCCTGCTGTAGCCGGCGGCCTCGCAGACCTCCTCGATGGAGACCCGGCCGAATCCCTTGGCCGCGAACACCGCGAACGCGGCGTCGAGGAGATTGGCCCGCGTACGGACGCGGCGCCTGGTGACGCGCTTGGCCGTGCCCTCCACCACCATGTCCGGTCCTCCATTCGATACGGGAATGTATCCGATACACCAATGTATCCAAAGGGGTGGGAGCAAGAACGAGAAAACTGCGGGGGCAACGAGGAAATCGATGGGAACAGATTTTCGATTAAGGAGTACGCTGGGACCATGGCCACGCACCTCCAGGGCTCCCTGTTCGACCAGACCGACGAGCTGCGGCTCGGGTCCCTCACCGGGATCCGCCGTACCCGGCTCGGCCTCGGCGCCTGGATCGACGTGCTGCCCGGCTGGCTCAGCGGGGCCGACGCCCTGTTCGAACACCTGGCGGCCGAGGTCCCCTGGCGTGCGGAGCGGCGCACGATGTACGACAACGTCGTCGACGTACCTCGCCTGCTCGCCTTCTACGGCCCCGACGACGCGCTCGCGCACCCTGTCCTGGTGGAGGCACGCGACGCCCTGTCCGCGCACTACGCCGAGGAACTGGGCGAACCGTTCACCACGGCCGGGCTGTGCTACTACCGCGACGGCCGGGACAGTGTCGCCTGGCACGGGGACCGGATCGGACGGGGCGCACGCGAGGACACGATGGTCGCGATCCTCTCGGTGGGCGCTCCGCGGGACCTGCTGCTGCGCCCGGCGCGGGGCGGCGGCGAGACGGTGCGCCGGCCGCTGGGGCACGGCGACCTCATCGTGATGGGCGGGTCCTGCCAGCGGACCTGGGAACACTCCGTACCGAAGACCACGCGCGCCGCGGGACCGCGCATCAGCATCCAGTTCCGCCCGCACGGCGTGCACTGAGGCGGAGAGGCGGCCGCTTCGGGTGCGCGCAGGGGGCTGCCTCCGGTGGACGGTGCCGGAGGCAGCCCTTCCGCCTTTCACCGGCCGCAGGACGCGGCTGACGCGGTTCCGGTTCGGGATGCGTCCGGGCCCGCCGAACGCACTTACCGCCTGATCTGCTTTGCTGTGTCCGTCGAGCACGGACCTCACACGCGGGACGATCATGCGCGCAGATGTGCAGCAAGTCGCGGACGGCACCTACCTGGTGCACGGCAGCAACACCAACTGGGTGATCCTCAGCAAGGGGGACGCCGTCACGCTGATCGACACCGGCTACCCCGGGGACCGGCCGAAGCTCCTCGCCTCCCTTGCCGAGGTGGGCAGTTCACCGGAGGCCGTCAGCGCCGTACTGATGACGCACGCGCACACCGATCACTTGGGCAACGCCGAGTACCTGCGCGCCACGTACGGCACACCCGTGTACCTCCACGAGGCCGAAGTGCCGCACGCGCGCCGGGAGTTCCTGCACCAGGTCGGCGTCGGTACGGTCCTGAGGAACGGCTGGCGCCCCGGGGTGCTGCCCTGGGCGGTCCACGCGATCCGCTCCGGCGGCACCGCGCACGTCCCCGTCACCACCCCCGAGCCGTTCCCGTCGGCCGGCCCGCTGGATCTGCCCGGCCGGCCCGTCCCGGTGCACACGCCGGGTCACACCGACGGGCACTGCGCCTACCACCTGCCCGACGCCGGTGTGGTGATCGCGGGCGACGCCCTGGTCAGCGGGCACCCCACCTCCCGGATCAAGGGACCGCAGCTGCTGCCCGACATGTTCCACCGCGAGCGGGCCCGTGCCGTGGCCTCGCTGGACGTACTCGAAGGCCTCAAGGGGGATGTGCTGCTCCCCGGGCACGGCCCCGTGCACCATGGAGCGGTGCAGGAAGCTGCTCTTCAGGCCCGGGAGCGCGCGCTCTAAGGTGAGCTGACGATCACGGCTAGGCGAGGACGAACGCCCCATGGCACTGCAGATCAGCGCGACGAACCCGGAGCACCCCGCGCTCCTTCTGGAACTGCCCTGGCAGCTGCCGCTGGAGGAGTGGCCGGAGGACATCCTGGTCCCGCTGCCGCGCGGTATATCCCGGCACGTCGTGCGCTACGCCCGCGCCGGCAGCGAGGTGATCGCCGTCAAGGAGCTCGCCGAGCGCCCGGCACTGCGCGAGTACGAGCTTCTGCGCGACCTGGACCGCATCGGCATCCCGGCCGTCGACCCGCTCGCCGTGGTCACCGGCCGCACCGACTCCGGCGGGGGCTCCCTGGAGTCGGTGCTGGTGACCCGGCACCTGGGCGGCTCGATGCCGTACCGCTCGATGTTCGAGACGACGATGCGGCCCGCGACCATGCACCGCCTCATGGACGCGCTGGCCGTGCTGCTGGTCCGTCTCCACCTCGCCGGGTTCGCCTGGGGGGACTGCTCGCTGTCCAACACGCTGTTCCGGCGGGACGCGGGCGCCTACGCCGCCTATCTGGTGGACGCCGAGACCGGGGATCTGCACCCGCAGCTCAGCAACGGCCAGCGCGACTACGACCTGGATCTCGCCCGGGTCAACATCAGCGGTGAACTGCTGGACCTGGAGGCGTCCGGGGCGCTGCACCCCTCGGTGGACCCGATCGAGTTCGGCACCGAGATCTGCGCCCGCTACCACAGCCTGTGGGAAGAGCTGACCCGCACATCGGTGTACCCGGCGGGCAAGTACCACTACATCGAGCGCCGGATACGGCGACTGAACGAACTCGGTTTCGACGTGGCCGAGATGCAGATCGAGCACGCCGGCAACGGCGACACGGTCACCTTCGTGCCCAAGGTCGTCGACGCCGGCCACCACCAGCGGCAACTGCTGCGCCTAACGGGCCTGGACACCGAGGAGAACCAGGCCCGACGGCTCCTGAACGACCTGGAGAGCTGGATGGCCACCCAGGACGACTACGCCCCGGGCGACCCCCTCGGCGCCCGCCCCGAAGTCCTCGCGCACCGCTGGGTGCGGGACGTCTTCCGCCCCACCGTGCGCGCCGTGCCGGTGGAGCTGCGCGGCTCCATGGACGCCGCCGAGATCTACCACGAGCTGCTCGAACACCGCTGGTACCTGTCCGAGCGGGCACAGCTCGACATCGGCCTGGACACGGTGGTCGAGGACTACATCACGAACATCCTGCCCAAGGCCCGGGAGACGCTGCAGCCGACGACGACGTCCGACTGAGGTCCGGCTGACTCAGTCGTGCGGCACCACGGCCACCGGGCAGTCCGCGAGGTGCAGCATGCCGTGCGCCACCGAGCCGATCCGGGCGCCCACGGCCGTGCGGTGGGCACGGCGCCCCACGACCATCAGCTGGGCCCGTCCGGAGACCGACAGCAGCACCTGCCCGCCGCTGCCCATCTCCACGTGCTCGACGACGGGGACGTCGGGGAAGCGCTCCCGCCACGGCCGCAGCGCCTCGCCCAGCGCCTTCTTCTCGTACGGCTCCAGTCCCCCGGCCTCGTCGAGGAGCTTCAGGGAGCCCGGGCTGTAGGCGAACAGCGGCGGCAGGGTCCAGGCCCGCACGGCGCGCACGGTCGCGCCGCGCGCCGCGGCCGTCTCGAACGCGAACCGCAGCGCGGCGGCGCTGTCCTCGGGGTCGCCCTGCTGACCGACGACGATCTCGCGCCCGGCGGCTTCGGCGGACGCCTCGTCCCCGGCCCGTACCCGCACGACGGGCCGCGTGGCCCCGGCGATCGCCTGCTGCCCGACGGAGCCCAGCAGGAACCCGACGACGCGGCCGTGGCCGCTCGAGCCCAGCACGAGTATCTCGGCCTCGCCCGCGGCGGCGATCAGCGTCTCGGCGGGCGGGCCTTCGACGATGTCGGTGGTCACGTCCAGGCCCGGGTGCCGCTCGGTGACGGTGCGGGCAGCCTCGGCCAGCCCGTCGCGCACCCACTGTGCCTGGGTGTCCTCGTCCCCCGCGTCGATCGCGTCGTGCGGCTGGAACCGCCAGGCGTGCACCACCCGCAGGGGGAGCCCCCGGCGGACGGCTTCGCGGGCGGCCCAGGCCAGCCCGGCGAGGCTCTCCTCCGATCCGTCCACCCCTGCCGTGATCGGGCGCGTCATTCCGGCTGCCTCCTCGTGTCGCGGTCACGTTCGTCGAACCCCAGTCTTCACTACCCTGAACCCATGGCTTTGGAGTGGGAGCAGGTGAACGTCGACGCGGCCGACGCCGTGGCCCTCGGCCGCTGGTGGGCCGAGGCTCTCGGCTGGGTCGTGCTCAACGACTCGGCCGACGAGTTCGAGATCCGGCCCGAGCGGGACCGGCTGCCCGGCCTGATCTTCGGGCCCGTCCCCGAGGGCAAGACCGTCAAGAACCGCCTCCACCTCGACTTCCGCCCCGACGACCAGGACGCGGAGGTCGCCCGCCTCCTCGCCCTCGGCGCGCGCCACGCGGACGTGGGGCAGACCGGCGACGAGCCATGGGTCACGCTGGCGGACCCCGAGGGCAACGAGTTCTGCGTGCTCGGCCCGCGGCGCACCTGAGCGCGGTCGGCGCCCGCCATAGCTGAGCGCCCCGCCATACCTGAGCGAAGCGGGCGGATCGAACATACGATGGCCGGAAGTCGGCTCGGCGACCGCGCCTCCTGACGCTCGCCGCCGCGCCGTGAAAGCGAAGCCCCGGGGTGGGAGACGTATGGCACAGGCGTCCGACGCAGCGCGGACCGTCATCCTGACCGTGGACGACGACCCGGGAGTCTCCCGGGCGGTCGCCCGCGATCTGCGGCGGCGCTACGGCGAGTCGCACCGGATCGTGCGCGCGGAGTCCGGCGAGTCCGCGCTGCAGGCGCTGCGCGAACTGAAGCTGCGCGGCGATCTCGTGGCCGTGATCCTGGCCGACTACCGCATGCCCCAGATGAACGGCATCGAGTTCCTCGAACAGGCCCTGGACGTCTATCCCGGCGCCCGCCGCGTGCTGCTGACCGCGTACGCGGACACGAGCGCGGCGATCGACGCGATCAACGTCGTCGATCTCGATCACTACCTGCTCAAGCCGTGGGATCCGCCGGAGGAGAAGCTCTACCCGGTCCTGGACGACCTGCTGGAGGCCTGGCGGCGCAGCGACTACCGGCCGGTGCCCAGCACCAAGGTGGTCGGCCACCGCTGGTCGGCGCGCTCCTCGGAGGTGCGGGAGTTCCTGGCCCGCAACCAGGTGCCGTACCGCTGGTACTCCGCCGACGAGCCCGAGGGCCGGCGGCTGCTGGCCGCCGCGGAGCAGGACGGGCAGCGGCTGCCTCTGGTGATCACGCCGGACGGGACGCCCCTGGTGGCGCCCGAGGCACCCGAGCTGGCCTCGAAGGTGGGGCTGGCCACGATGCCGACGGCCGATTTCTACGACCTCGTCGTCATCGGCGGCGGCCCGGCCGGGCTGGGCGCGGCCGTGTACGGGGCGTCGGAGGGGCTGCGGACCGTGCTGGTGGAGCGGTCGGCGACGGGCGGGCAGGCCGGGCAGAGCTCCCGGATCGAGAACTACCTCGGCTTCCCGGACGGCGTGTCGGGGGCGCAGCTCACCGACCGGGCCCGGCGGCAGGCGGCGAGGTTCGGCGCCGAGATCCTCACCGCGCGCGAGGTGACGGGGCTGCAGGTCAGCGGGTCCGCCCGGATCGTACGGTTCTCGGACGGCTCGGCGGTCGCCGCGCACAGCGTGATCCTCGCGACCGGCGTGTCGTACCGGCAGCTGGCGGCGCCCGGCTGCGACGACCTGACCGGGCGCGGGCTGTACTACGGGTCGGCGCTCACGGAGGCGCCCGCCTGCCAGGGCCAGGACGTGTACATCGTCGGCGGCGCCAACTCCGCCGGGCAGGCGGCGATGTACCTGGCGCGGGGTGCCAAGTCGGTGACGCTGCTGGTCCGCGGCGAGTCCCTGTCGGCGTCCATGTCGTACTACCTGGTCCAGCAGATCGAAGAGGCGCCGAACATCACGGTGCGGCCCAGGACGGTCGTCGAGTCCGCGCACGGCTCCGACCACCTGGAGCAGCTGACGCTGCGCTCCGTGGACGACGGGGGGACCGAACTCGTCGACGCCCAGTGGATGTTCGTGTTCATCGGCGCCGCTCCGCTCACCGACTGGCTGGACGAGACGGTGCTGCGGGACGAGCGGGGGTTCATCCTCGCCGGGCCCGACCTGTCGTCCGACGGGCGGCCGCCGGCCGGCTGGGAGCTGGACCGGCCGCCGTACCACCTGGAGACCAACGTCCCCGGCGTGTTCGTGGCGGGCGACGCACGCTCCGAGTCCGCCAAGCGCGTCGCGTCCGCCGTCGGAGAGGGAGCCATGGCCGTCATGCTCGTCCACCGCTATCTGGAGCAGTCATGAGCGGGCAGTCGATGCCGTGCAACGCCGCGGAGATCGGGTCCCTGTTCCTGTTCGAGAAGCTCACCCCCGAGCAACTCGGCAGGCTGTGCGACGAGGGACGGGTGGAGCAGTACGAGCCCGGCCCCGTGTACACCGAGGGCGACCCCGCGACCTGCTTCTACGTGATGATCGAGGGCACGGTCGTGCTGTCCCGCCGGGTCGCCGGGGATGACGTGGAGGTGACGCGGACCTCACAGCGCGGGGTGTACGCGGGGTCCATGCAGGCGTATCTGGGTGACCGGGTGCGGCAGGTCTACAACAACTCCATGCGCGTCACGGAGCCGACGCGGTTCTTCGTGCTGCCCGCGGACACCTTCGCGCAGATCATGCAGGAGTGGTTCCCGATGGCGGTGCATCTGCTGGAGGGGCTCTTCTTCGGTTCGAAGAGCACGCAGCAGGCCGTCGGGCAGCGCGAACGGCTGCTGGCGCTCGGCTCGTTGTCCGCCGGGCTCACGCACGAGCTCAACAACCCCGCCGCCGCGGCCGTACGGGCGACAGCCACCTTGCGCGAGCGTGTGGGCAAGATGCGGCACAAGCTCGCCGTCATCACGCAGGGTTCGTACTCCCCCGAGGTCATCGCCAACCTCGTCGACATCCAGGAACGCACCGCCGAGCGGGTCGCCAAGGCCCCAACGCTGAGTCCGCTGGAGGCCGCCGACCGGGAGGACGCGCTCACCGACTGGCTCGACGACCAGGGCATCCAGGAGGGCTGGCGGATCGCGCCCACCTTCGTCCAGGCCGGTCTCGACGTGGACTGGCTGGACCAGGTCGCGGCGGCGGTGGACGAGGAGATCCTGCCGAGCGCGATCGGATGGCTCAGCTACACCGTCGAGACCGAGCTGCTGATGGACGAGATCAACGACTCGACCACCCGCATCTCGCATCTCGTGGACGCCGCCAAGCAGTACTCGCAGCTCGACCGCGCGCCCTTCCAGAACGCCGACGTGCACGAACTCCTCGACAGCACCCTGCTGATGCTGTCGGCCAAGATCGGCCCGCAGATCAAGGTCGTCAAGGAGTACGACCGTTCGCTCCCGAGGGTCCCGGCGTATCCGGCGGAGCTCAACCAGGTGTGGACGAACCTCATCGACAACGCCGTCTCGGCCATCAACAGCGCTGGCGGCGAAGGGACGTTGACCGTGCGGACGGCTCCGGATCACGACCGGCTGCTGGTGGAGTTCCGTGACACGGGCGTCGGCATCCCGGCGGAGAACCGCGGGCGCATCTTCGATCCGTTCTTCACGACGAAGCCCGTGGGTGAGGGCACCGGGCTCGGACTCGACATCTCCTGGCGGATCGTGACCAACAAGCACCACGGCACCATCCAGGTGCAGTCCGAACCGGGCGACACCCGCTTCCAGGTCCTGCTTCCACTCACGTCCGAGGAGGCTTCATGAACGACGTCAAGGGCATCGATCCGAACGTGCCGCCGAGCGGCAGCGGGTGCCCGGAGTGCGACGAGGCCGGCGGATGGTGGTTCCATCTGCGGCGGTGTGCGCAGTGCGGGCATGTGGGGTGCTGTGACAGTTCGCCCGCGAAGCATGCGACGGCGCATTTCCAGGAGACCGGGCATCCCTTCGTGCAGAGCTTCGAGCCGGGTGAGAGCTGGTACTGGAACTACGACACGAACGAGATGTACGAGTCGGGACCCGAGCTCGCGGCACCGGACAGCCATCCGGCCGAGCAGCCCACCCCGGGGCCCACGGGACGGGTCCCTGCCGATTGGGCGAAGACGTTGCGCGCCTGAGGGGCCACAAGCTCTGCCAGAAGTGGATGACAGGATGTATGCGTGTCGCAGACCTCTTTCACCACGCCACTCATCGGGCGAGAGGGCGAGTTCGCTCGCCTCTCCACGGCGCTGGAGCGTGCCCGGGACGGTGAGGCCCGGGCCGTCCTGATCGCCGGGGACGCCGGAGTCGGCAAGACGCGGGTGCTGGACGAGGTCGCGGGGCGGGCGGCTCGGGACGGGATGGTCGTCCTCACCGGGCACTGTGTCGATCTCGGTGATGTCGGGCTGCCGTATCTGCCGTTCACCGAGGTGCTGGGCGTGCTCGCCGGTGACGAGCTTTTCGCGGACGTCCTCGCCGCGCATCCGGTGGTCGGACGGCTGCTGGGCGGCGACACGGACGCCGTGAGTGACCGGCTGCGCCTGTTCGAGGGCATCGCCGGGCTGCTGGCCGATCTGGCGGACGTCGCGCCGGTACTGCTGGTGCTGGAGGACCTGCATTGGGCCGACCAGTCGTCGAGGGATCTGCTGCGGTTCCTGCTCAGTCGGGGCATCCTGCAGCGACCGGCGGGTGGGGCGCCCGCCCATCGGTTGGCCGTGTTCGCGTCGTACCGCGCGGATGACCTGCACCGGCGTCATCCGCTGCGCCCGCTGCTGGCCGAACTGGTGCGGCTGCCCGCCGTGGAGCGGCTGGAGCTGCGCCCGATGGCCGACACCGAGGTGGCCCGGCTGGTGCGGGCCGTCCAGGAGCGGCCGCTGCCGGACAGTACGGTCCGGCGGATCGTCGAGCGGGCCGAGGGCAACGCCTTCTACGCCGAGGAACTGGTCGCGGCGACGGACACCGAGGCCGGCGGGGTGCCCAGTGGGCTGGCCGATGTCCTCCTCATCCGGTTCGAGCAGCTGTCCGACACCGCTCAGCAGGTGCTGCGCACGGCCGCCGTAGCGGGTCGTCGCGTCGAGCACGACCTGTTGCGGGGTGCCGTGGGCATTCCGGAGGAGGAGCTGGAGTCGGCGCTGCGTGAGGCCCTCGGGCGCCAGTTGCTCGTGGCGGGGGAAGGCGACACGTACGCCTTCCGGCACGCGCTCGCGCGTGAGGCGGTGTACGCGGATCTTCTCCCTGGCGAACGGGCCCGGCTGCACGGTGCGTTCGCCCGGCTGCTCGCCGGACGCGGCCGTCCCGACGAGACGGCGGCCGAGCGCGCCCACCACTACCGCGAGAGCCACGATCTGGCCGAGGCTCTGGCCGCCTCGCTGGAGGCCGCCGACCACGCGCACCGGGTCGGCGCGCCCGCCGAGGAGCTACGGCACCTGGAGAGCGCCCTGGACCTGTGGTCGTCGGTGGAGCCGTCCGCGCGGCCGTCGGGCGAGGGCACCGACCGGGTGACGCTCACGCTGCGCGCGTCGGCCGCCGCCGCGCACGCAGGTGAGTCGCACCGCGCGGTCTCCCTTACCCGCTCCGTGCTCGCGGCCCCCGGCCAGGACACCGACACCGAGCTCGCCGCCCGGGTCCGCTACACGCTCGCCGGGAACCTGCTCGGCGTCGACAGCCTGACGGCGGCCTTCGCCTACAGCAGCGAGGCGCTCGCCCTGATTCCGGCGGAGCCCCCGTCGCGGACATGGGTGTGGGCGGCGGCCACGCACGTCCTGGCGGCCCGCCAGGTCGGTGAGAACGAGACCGCCCTGCGGGTCGCCCGCGAGGCCCTGCGCATCGCCGAGAAACTCCAGGTGACGGACGCCCGGGCGGACCTGCTCATCTCGTTGGCCGTTCTCGAGGCCGGCGGCCGGCGTACACCGCAGGGGCGTGCACGGCTGCGCGAGGCCCGGGATCTGGCGCGGCGTTCGGGCAACGCTCCGGTGGAGATGCGCGCCCTGTTCAGCCTCGCCGTGGGCTGCTTCGAGTCCGGGGACCTGGAGGAGTCGCTGCCCTGGCTGACGGAAGGGCTGGACCGGGCCCGGCGTGCCGGGTTGCTGTCCTCGCTGTATCCGCTGGAGATGCGGTACCTGCGGCTGCTCGTCCTGTACACGCTGGGCCGTTGGGACGAGTGCGTGAGCGTGGCGGCGGCCGACGCCGGCGTGCTGCCGGCGGCGGGCGGATACACGACTGGTCCCGCGCTGTACGTCTCTCTGGCGCGCGGTGACTTCGCAGCCGTCGAGGCGGCCCGCGCGCTGCTGGCGGGGCCCTTCGACTGGATGGGCACGCTCATCGCGGGTCTCGCGCTCACCGACGCCGCCGCGTGGCGCGGTGACGCGGACGCGGCGGTGGAGCGGATGCGGTCCTCGGTCGCGGCGCTCACCGACGACGCGGGGGCGCTCCCCGATGCCACGGTCCGGCTGGCCGCCCTCGCGCTGTCCGCGGTCGGCGACCGGGCGGCCGAGCTGCGCCTGACCGGCGACGAGACGGGGCTGCGCCGCTGGGCGGACACGGCGACCGAACTGGTCGAGCTGGCGCGGGGCACGGCGGCACGCGGCGGGGACGTCAGGCCTCAGGGGCCGGAAGGCATGGCGTGGCTGGCCCGCGCGGAGGCGGAGTGGGCGCGGGCAGTGTCCGGGCCTGACGCGGGGGCGTGGGCGAAGGCGGTGGCGGCGTTCGACTACGGCGACGAGTACGAGCGGGCGCGCTGCCGGGTGCGGCACGCCGAGGCCCTGCTGGCGGCGGACGAGCGCGAGGCGGCGGCCACCGAGGCCCGGGCGGCACGGGAGACGGCGACGCGGCTCGGCGCGACGCTGCTGCTGGAGCGAGCGGACGCCCTGATCCGCCGGGGCCGCCTCGCGGACGCCTCCGCCGACCGCTCCTCGCTGCTCACGGCCCGCGAGCAGGACGTGCTGCGGCTCCTCGCCCTCGGCCGCAGCAACCGGCAGATAGGCGAGGAGCTGTACATCACCGGCAAGACGGCGAGCGTCCACGTCTCCAACATCCTCGCCAAGCTGGGCGCAGCGAGCCGTACGGAGGCGGTGGCGATCGCCTATCGGGAGGGCCTGATCACCCGCGAGGAGGCGGTGGGCTGACGCCCCGTCGTGCAGGTCAGCCGGTGGTGTCGCAGTCCAGGGCGGTCAGGTCGACGGCGTCGGCCATCGCCTGCATGCCCTTGTCGTTGGGGTGGATGTGGTCGCCGCCGTCGAGGGCGGGCATCATCCGTGCGGGGTCGTAGGGGCTGCGCAGGATGCGGTCGAAGTCGGTGACGGCGTCGAACTCGCCGCTGGTGCGGATGAACTCGTTGACCTCCTGGCGCACTGCCTCACCGGCCGGGTCCCATTCGAGCCAGCCCTTGAAGGGGCCGACGGTCGCGCCGACGACGCACTTGCCGGCCGCGTGCGCCCGGTCGATGATCTCGCGGTAGCCCTCGATCAGGTCGTCGGCCGTGACGCCCGTATGGGCCTTGATGTCGTTCACACCCTGGAAGAGGAACACGGTCCGCACACCCGGCTGGGACAGGACGTCCCGCTCCAGCCGGTTCAGCGCGCTCTCGCCGGGGCCGTCCGCGAGGACCTTGTTCCCGGAGATCCCCTCGTTCGCCACGCCCTTCACCGCCGTGTCCGAGCGTTGCAGTCGCCGGGCGAGGTAGTCGGGCCAGCGGCGGTTGAGGTCGGTGGTGGACTGCCAGCCGTCGGTGATGGAGTCGCCGAGGGCGGCCACCGCTCCGGTGCCGGCACGGGCGCGCACGGAGACGGCGTCGAGATAGAACCAGGAGCCGGTCGGGACCGTCCAGGCGGCGCCGCCCTCCGCGGCGGTGTGGTCGCCCTGGGTCGCGTAGGACGACTGCATGGCCATCCAGTGGCCCGTCGCCGGGCCGCCCGCGTCCGGGCTGTGCAGGCTGACGACGAGGTTGGTCGCGGCGGGCAGCCTGCCGGGCAGCGGGTCGCTCCACACGGTCTCGCCGGCCGGCACGGTGACCGTGCGTTCACCGCCGAAGGCCAGCCGTCGGTTGCTGCCGGGCCGCAGCTCGGCGCCCTGTTTCTGGATGCCCGCGTAGACGTTGTCGAAGGTGATCGGCCGGTCCCCGAAGGCGTTGGACAGCCTGATCCGCGTGTCGGTGCCGCCCACGCTGGTGTGCACGACGAGCCGGTAGCTGCGGCCGGCGACGCCGTCCGCCATGCGGTCGGCGCTCGCCCCCCAGGTGACGACGCCGCTCGCGTCGGCGGTCGCCTCGGCGGGCGGCGACTGGCAGGCGACGACCGTCAGCAGGACGGCGGCCAGCGGGAGCCCGGCCCTCACTTGGCGAAGTCCTTCAGCGTGACCGACGCGCCGGGTCGCAGGGTGACCGTGCGGGACACATCGCCGTACGCGACCGTCGTGGTGCGGCCGCCCACGCTGTGGATCCGGGCCTCGGTCGGGCGTCCGTCGCGCCAGCGCAGGTCGACCTCGAAACCGCCCCGCACGGGGGCACCCCGCACATGGCCCGAGTCGGCCCAGGCGTCGGGGAGCGCCGGCAGGAGCTCGACGTGGCCCGGCCGCGAGTACAGCAGCATCTCCACCATCGCGGCCGGGGTGCCGAAGTTGGCGTCGATCTGGAAGATGCCCCGGCCGCGCTCCACCTCGTAGATGTCGAAGAGGTTGAAAGCGGTGCCGTTGCTGCCGTCGGTCGACGGGCGGAGGTTGTTGACGACCAGCTGGTAGGCCTTGTCGGCGTTCTTCAGGCGGGCCCAGCACAGGCTGCGCCAGGCGTTGGCCCAGCCGAAGCTCTCCATGCCGCGCGCGGTGAGCAGGGCGGTGGCGCCCTCGACGATGTCGGCCGGGGTGGAGGCGTCGGGGCGGATGCGGTCGCCGGGGAACAGGTTGATCAGCGGGGACAGGTGGCGATGGGTGGTCTCACCCAGGTTGTCGGGCGACATCCACTCCTCCAGCCAGCCGGTGGTCGGGCTGACCTGCGGCAGGTACAGCTTTCTGCGCAGTGAGGCGATCGTATCCGCGTAGTCGGTGTCCCGCCCGAGGGCGGCGGCCGCGGTGCAGTAGTTCCCGAACAGTGTCCACACGACTTCCTGAGCATAGGTGATGCCCTTGGCGTCCTGCGGACCGTGCTCGGGAGACCAGTCGCTGTCGTCCACGAGCACCTCCTTCGACGTGCCGGGGAGGGTGACGGTGAGCAGCCGCGCCTCCCAGAACTCGCACGCGCCCTTGAGGAGGGGGTAGATCTTCTTCAGGTATTCGCGTGACCCGGTGTACTCGTAGTGCTCCCACAGCGTGGTGCACAGCCAGGCGTTGCCCGCCGGATGCCACCACCAGCCGCTGCCTCCGTAGGGGTTGGTGGAGAAGGCGACGGCCCAGCCGGCGTTCTTGCCGCTGGAGTTGCGATACCGGTTGCGCGGGTCGTTGAACAGGCGACGGGTGGTGTCGTTCCAGGAGGGGAGCTGGGCGACGCAGTAGTCCGTGAAGGCGTCGAAGCAGGGGGAAAGGCCCGTGCGGTCGGCCATCCAGTAGTTCATCTGGATGTTGATGTCGGTGTGGTAGTCGCCCATCCAGTCCGGGTCGTTGCCGTCCAGCCACAGGCCCTGGAGGCCCATCGGGAGGCTGTCGCGCGAGCCGGTGATCATGAGGTAGCGGCCGTACTGGAGGTAGGCCGCTTCCAGTTCCGGGTCGGGTTCGGGATCGCGGCTGCGGGCGTGCAGGCGCTCCCAGGTGTCGAGTTGGCGCTGGGCGTCCGTGGACGTGCCGAGGGAGAGGCCGAGTCGTCCGTACAGGGCGCGGTAGTCGGCGACATGGGTGCGGCGCAGGGCGTCGGCGGACTCCGCGGCGGCGGCGCGGACCTTCGTACGGGCCAGGCGCTCCGGGTCGAGGGAGGGATCACGGAAGCCGGCCGCGGCGTCGGGCGCGTAGTTCGTGCCCGCAGTGACCACCACAGTGAGGTCCTTGCAGCCGGCGAAGTCGATCCGGGTGCCGTTGACGGTGACCCTGCCGCCGCTGCCGCGGGCCTTGACGGCGGCGCCGTAGCGCAGGCCGTTGGGGAGGGCCGCGCCGAACGACTCGGCGGCGGCCGGCTTCTCGCCGTGGGTGCCGGTGAGGGTGATGGAGCCGGTGTAGCGTCCGCCACCGCTCTGGGTGAAACGCAGGACGATGACGTCGTCGGGGTGGCTGGCGTACATCTCGCGCCGGTAGGTGACGCCGGAGCGGACGTAGGAGCTGGTGACCAGACCCTGGGCGAGGTCGAGGGTGCGGCGGTAGCCGGAGACGGCGCCGAGGTCGTGGGCGGGGATGTCGACGGTGAGCCTGGCGAGCAGCGTGAAGGAGCCGAAGTCCGAGCGGCCGTAGGGGAACTGGCCGTCCTGGTCCAGGGTGTCGTTGAGGCCGCCGGTCCACATGGTGGCGTCGGTGATCAGGAGGAGCTCGCGGCCGGGGTCGTTGCTCGCGAGGGCGCCGATGCGGCCGTTGCCCACGGGCAGGCCCTGTTCGATGAGTGAGCCCTCGTCGCCCGGTGCCTGCCACCACAGCCGCTCGCGAGCGGCGTCGGCGGGGAGCGGGGCTTCGGCGGGGCGGGCAGGAGCGGCGGAGGCGGTGAACGTGGGCAGCGTGCCGAGGGCGGCGGTGAGGCCCGCGGTGGTGGCGAGGGAGAGGAGGGCTCTTCGGCTCGGCTCGTTGGGGCTGGTGTTCATGCGGGGCTCCGGATGCGTCTGGGCCGGGGCCCGGCGCGCTGCCGGGCCCCGACGGGGGAAGGTCAGAGAGACTTCTGTACGTCGACCCGGTCGATGTCCGGCGCGTAGCCGGTCCCGCTGTCGAACGTGATCGTGTTGGCCCCGGCCTTCAGCTTCACCGCCACGTGGACGCTGTTCACCGTGCCCCAGTCGCCCGTGGACGCGAACTTGTGCGAGGTGCCGCCGCCTCCGTTGGCCGAGACGGAGATCGAACGGGCGTCACCGCTGACGTAGGCGACCTTGATCTGGTAGGTGCCGGCCTTGGGGACCACGACGTCGTCGAGGGTCAGCTTGCCGCCGGTGTAGAGGTTGCCGACCTTGCGGCCGCCGGAGCAGGCGGAGCAGTCGGCGACGGAGGCGTTGCCGCTCAGGGTGCCCGCCTCGGCCTCGTAGGCGGTCCAGGCGAGGTCGGTGCCGCGCGGGGTGACGGTGAACAGGCGGGAGCCGTGCGCGGGGAGCGCCTGGGTGATCTTGTCGGTGTAGGAGCCGAGGTTCTCCTTGTTCCACACGTCGCGCACCGAGGCCTTGCCCTTGAAGCCCAGGGTCGACCAGTTGGCGGTCACCGAGGCGGGCGCGTCGGACAGGTTGAACAGCGCGACGGTGTAGGTGCCGTTCGGGTTCTTCGCCGCCCACACCTGCTGCGGGTCGGAGGCGGTGACGGGCTCGGCGGGCGGGGCGCTGCTCTGGTTGAGCGCGATGACCTCGCGGTTGGTCAGCAGCGACAGGCCGTAGGAGTCGAGCTTGGTGAGGTCGTCGCCGGTGAAGAGCGGGGACTTGGCTATCGCCCAGAGGGTGGCGTAGCTCTGCCGCTCGGCCTTGGTGAGGCCGTCCATCTCGCCGTTGCCGACGTTCAGGGAGTCGAGGTCGTTCCAGCCGCCGGGGCCGGCGTGGACGCTCCAGGCCGGGGCGTCGTCCCAGCGGTCGTCGACCGAGTTCTCCCAGGTGACCAGGGTGTTGCAGTAGCACTCGACGTCGGTGTCGATGCGCCAGCCGTTGGAGTACTTCTTCCAGTCCTCGACGTGTCCGTAGTCGAGGGACCAGGACAGCTCCAGGTGGATCGGGCGGCCGGCGGTCTTGATGGCCTTCTGCCAGGCGGCGACGTCGGCGACGTTGTTGTAGTTGTCGCCGCTCTTGAAGGAGCCGGGGCCCACGCCGTCGAGCTTCAGGAAGTCGTAGCCCCAGTCGGCGAACATCTGGGCCTGGGAGTCGATGTACTTCTGCGCGCAGGGGTTCGAGAAGTCGATCTTGTAGGCGCTGTCCCAGCCGTTGGTGGTGCGCAGGTCGTCGTAGACGATGTCGCCGGTCGTGCAGCCCTCGGCGTTCCAGATCGGGTTCTTGCCGTCGTTGTACGCCCCCTTCTCCAGGCCGACCGGGAGGTAGATGCCGGGCTTGAGGCCCTTGGCGTGGATGCGGTCGGCGACGGCCTTCATGCCGCTGGGGAAGCGCACCGGGTCGGCCTTCTGCCGGCCGTACTCGTCGAACTGCGACTTCCAGGACCAGTCCATCCACCAGCCGGCGTCGATGTTGACGTACTCGTAGCCGTACTGCTTCAGCTTGGCGGCCATGGCGTCGGTCTGCTTGATGACGTTCGCCTCGGACAGGTAGCTGTAGTCGCCCTTCGGGTTGAGGCCCGGGTACTTCGACGACTGCATGGTCCAGCTCGTCCAGCCCATGTAGGGCTTGGCGGCCACGGTGGTGGTCGGGGCGGCCGGGGGTGCGGGGGTCTCGGCCTGCGCGGCGGGGACGGCGGCCGTGACACCGGCGGTGAGGGCCAGGACCACCACGGCTCTCAGGGCGCGTGCGGGCATGACGGAGTACGAGGATGACCTCATGGGTCGTACCTCCCTGGGTTGGTTCAGCGGTTCTGGCGCTGGTCGTCGGCTCTGATGAAGGACTGGATCGCGGTGGCCGCGGCCCCGCGCGCCCACTCCTCGAAGGGCAGCGGGCGGGTCTGTACGTCGCACCGGGCGGCGGAGCCGAAGGCGGCCGCGCCGAAGGCGTCGCGGATCTGTTCGGCGAACAGGTCGTAGGCGGCGAGTCCCTCGCCGGAGATGATCACCCGCTCGGGGCCGAGCAGGTTGGCCACGGTGGCGATGCCGCGGCCGATCGCCTCACCGGCGCGCGCGTAGGCCTCGCGGGCTCCGGCGACGCCCCGGTGGGCGAGGGCCACGGCTTCCGCGGTGTCGGCGACCTCGACGCCGGTGATCTCGCGGATCCGCCGGACGATCGCGGCGTCCCCCGCGATCGCCTCCACGCAGCCGCGGTTGCCGCAGTGGCAGGGCGGGCCGGCCGGGTCGACGGTCACGTGCCCGATCTCCCCGGCCACGCCGTGCGCACCGGCGACGACGCGGCCGTGCACCACGAGGCCGCAGCCGATGCCGGCGCCGACGGTGACCACGGCGAAGTCGGAGAGCCCCACCCCGGCGCCGAACCACTGCTCGGCGACGGTCAGGGCGCGTACGTCGTTGTCGACGGTGACCGGCAATCCGGTGGTCGCGGAGGCGAGTTCGGCGAGGGGCACGTCCCGCCACTCCAGGAACGGGGAGTAGCGGACGGCTCCGGCGCCGCGGTCCACGTCACCGGAGACGGCGATTCCGAGGCCGAGGACGGGCACGCCCGAGTCGCCCGCCTCGGCGAGCAGTTCGCCCGCCAGCTCGGCGACAGAGGCCAGCACCCGCTTGGGCTCCCGGTCCGGGAGCGGCGCGTGCCGGGCGACGCGGATGCGGCAGCACAGGTCGGTGAGGACGGCGATGACCTCGTCGCCGGTCACCTTGACGCCGATGAACAGCGCCCGTCCCCCGTCGACCCGCACCGGGTTGGCGGGGCGGCCGAGTGCGGGGCGGGCCGGCTCGTCCGCGTCCTCCACCAGGTAGCCGGCCTCGATGAGGGGCCGGACCGCCTTGGTGACGGCGGCCGGGGACAGTCCCGCCCGCCGGGCCACCTCAAGTCGGGTGAGCGGCCCATGGCTGAGGACCGTGGTGAAGATCTGCGAGGCGGCCGGCGTGTTCGCCGGGAACGTCTCGGCACGGCGGATCGAGGACATGCCCGGAACCTAGATGGCTTATTTTCCGCCGTCAATAAAAGAAGCAGGATTCCCTGCCGAACACTGCAGGACTCCCACCCGGTGATCCCTGCCTGTCCAACTGTGCGTCATCTGCGGCGATCTGACGGGATGCGAGAGGGTTGCCCCGCACGAAGCTGATCGTTCTCGTATGAGCAGCACATCGACAGAAACGTGAGGAATCCGGATGGTCTCAGCAACGGTGGTCAGAGGTACGGCGGTGGCGGCGGCCGTGATGTCGCTCCTGGTGGTTCCCGCCCACGCCGCGCCCGGGCAACCCGGCGCCGCCGCGGTCGACGCCAAGGCAGCCGCCCTGCCCGCCCCGGACGTCGACGGCATCTGGAACGTCCTGCGCACGGCGCGGCGGCAGGGCGCACCCGGCGCGATCGCGCGCCTCGACGACGGCGGCACGGCCCACTGGGCGGCCGTGGGCGTCGCCGACCGCAAGTCGGGCCGGGCCATCAACAACGCCGACCGGTTCCGCATCGGCAGCGTCACGAAGACCTTCTCGGCCGTCGTCCTGCTGCAACTGGCCGAGGAGAAGCGACTCAAGCTGGACGCCCCGGTCAACCGCTATCTGCCGGGGCTGCTGCCCGACGACGGCGTCACGGTCCGGCATGTACTCAGCCACCGCAGCGGCCTGTACGACTACACCAACGAGATGTTCGCGCGGACGGTCCCCGGCTTCGAGGCGGTCCGTACGAAGGTGTTCACCTACCGGCAGCTGGTGAACCGGTCCCTGAACAAGGCACGGACCACGAAGCCGGGCGGCGCGTACTCCTACTCCAACACCAACTTCGTCGTCGCCGGGATGCTCATCGAGAAGCTGACCGGGCACTCCGTGGGCACCGAGTACCGGAACCGGATCATCGAACCGCTGAAGCTGCGCGACACCTTCTACGTGCACCCCGGCACGAAGATCCCCGGCCGGCACACCCGCGGCTATCTCACGCCGGACACGGCCGGCGCGGCGCTCGTCGACGCCACCGCGCAGACGGCGTCCTGGGCGCAGAGCGCGGGCGCGGTCATCTCCAGCACGGGGGACCTCAACACGTTCCTGTCGGCCCTGCTCGGCGGCCGGCTCACCTCCCGGGCGCAGCTCGCCCAGATGCAGCGCTGGGTACCGGCGGGCGGCGTGCAGTCGTACGGGCTCGGGCTGCGGCGCCGCGATCTGTCGTGCGGGGTCTCCGTGTACGGCCACACGGGCGCCGTGCAGGGCTACTACACGTACGCGTTCGCCTCCAAGGACGGCAGGCGCAGCCTCGCCGCGCTCGCCAACACCTCCAACAACGGCACGGTCCTCAACTCCATGATGGGCACCCTGGAGTCCGCGTTCTGCGGCAAGCAGACGAAGCCGCAAAAGCGTGCCGCCGTAGTCGAACGGCACGAGGACATCGAACCCGGGATCCGACTCCCGCTGGGCTCGAACGCGGGCTGAGGACGCGGGCGGGGCGGGAACCCGCGAGATCCGGTGGACGTTTCCAGGACAACACCACCGGCATCCCCACCGGATCTCGAACGACCCACCAGGACGGCCCGATGAGCGAGTTGGTTCCCGGGGGCAATCTGCCCCTCCCGGGCGGCAGCGTGACCGTCCGGGTGCCCGGTCCCTTCGACGTGTCCGCGCTGGTCACCGACGACAGCGGCAAGGTCCGCGGCGATGCCGACTTCGTGTTCTACAACCAGCCGTCCGCGGCGGGCGCCCGGCTCCACGGCGACACCCTGACCGTCGACCCGCCGCGCCTGCGCTCCGGGGCCACCCGGGTCACGGTGGTCGTCAGCCCCGCCGACCCGGGCACTCCCCTGGGCCGCCTGCCGGCCCCCGTGCTCCACGTCAGCGGTCCGGGCGGCCGCGCGATCGCCCGGTTCGCCCCGCCGCGCCCGCGGCAGGAGACCTTGCTGCTGCTCGCGGAGATCTACCGGCGTGGCGACGGCTGGAAGCTGCGGGCGCTGGGGCAGGGGTACGCGGACGGGCTGGCGGGGCTGGCGCGCGACTTCGGGGTGGACGTCGTCGAGGACGCGACGCCGACCCCGGTCGCCACGGCACGCGCACCGATCACTCCGGCCGGACCGGCGGCCCGGTCCGCGATGCACACCCTGTCCGCCGTCACCGCCCCGCACGCCCCCTCCCCCGATCGCGACGGCTTCCTGGGCCTGGTCAACTCCGCGCGCGCCAGTGCCGGTTCACCGCCCGTCACCCTGGACGCCCGCCTGGTCTCCGCCGCGCAGGCCCACGCCTCCGCCATGGCAGCGGCGGGACAACTCGGCGTCGAGGGCCGCGACGGCGTCTCCGTGTACCAGCGCATCGCCGGCGCCGGGTATGCGTATCTCACCGTCGGCGAGCACCTGGTCTCCGGCCCGCGCACCCCCGCCGAGTTCGTCGCCTACTGCCTGCGCACCGAACAGCCCCGCCGCACCCTGCACGACCCGGCCTTCACCCACGCCGCGCTGGCGCACGTCACGGGCGGCCGCTCGGGCGACACGTACTGGACGGCGCTCTGGGCCAGGCCGTTGGCCCCGGGCGACCTGTCCCGCACGGCGACCGAGGTCGTCGACCTCACCAACCGGGAGCGGGCCCGGGCCGGGCTGCGTCCCCTCGCCGTCGATCCCGCGCTCGGCACCGCGGCGCAGGCCTACAGCGCCGACATGGCGGCCCGTGCGTTCTACTCCCACACCTCGCCCGAGGGAAGCCAACCCTGGGACCGGGCGGCCGCCGCGGGCTCCCGCATGCGCTCGATCGGCGAGAACATCGCGTGCGGCCAGCGCTCCCCCGCCGAGGTCGTGGAGGGCTGGATGAACAGCCCGGGCCATCGCGCCAACATCCTCAAGCGCGACTTCACCCACATAGGGATCGGCTTCGCGGGCGGCGGGCCCGCCGGCACGTACTGGACCCAACTCTTCGGCGCCTGACGGCCCGGGGAATCCGACACGCCGCGATCTAGGCAGAACGGGAGCCTCCGGGACAGGATGCCCGCATGAAGGGTGACCTCTTTTCCAACGAGCACATGGTCCAGCCCGCCACGGCGCCGGGCATGACGATCGAGAACGCCAAATGCATCAAGTACGCGGTGAACGGCGAGATGCACGCCCGTCAGGGTGCGATGGTCGCGTACCGCGGCAACCTCCAGTTCGAGCGCAAGGGCCAGGGCGTGGGCGGCATGCTCAAGCGGGCGGTGACCGGTGAGGGGCTGCCGCTGATGGCGGTGCGCGGGCAGGGCGAGGCCTGGTTCGCGCACGAGGCGCAGAACTGCTTCGTCGTCGACGTCGACCCCGGCGACGAGTTCACGGTCAACGGCCGCAACGTCCTGTGTTTCGACGCCTCGTTGTCGTACCGGATAGCGACGGTGAAGGGCGCCGGCATCACCGGCGGCGGCCTGTTCAACAGCGTCTTCACGGGGCAGGGCAGGCTGGGCCTGGTGTGTGAGGGCAATCCGCTGGTCATCCCGGTCTCGCCGCAGTACCCGGTGTACGTCGACACGGACGCCGTCGTCGGGTGGACCGCGGGCCTGGACACGTCGCTGCACCGCTCTCAGTCCCTCGGCTCGATGCTGCGCGGCGGTTCCGGGGAGGCCGTGCAGCTGATGCTGCAGGGCCAGGGCCATGTCGTCGTACGGCCGAGCGAGGCGACCCCGCAGAAGTCCCAGCAGCACTGATGCCGCCCTCGTGAGGTGATCTGCGCCTCACGAGCAACCCCATCCGCCGTGCCGACGTCTTGATCGACAACAAGTGAAGCCCTGGCCGCCCTTTCCGGCCAGGGCCGGTTTTCAACGCTCTATACACACCATGTATACCCATCACGTATACGCACCGCGTATACACGGAGAGTAGAGATGGCGTGTATATCGATCGAGAGGCATCGATGTACGGCAAGGCATTCGCCCCGGAATACCAGGGAGCCCTGACCAAGCTGTCCGTGAACTCCTCGCTGACCGACGTACTGGCCGCCGGCACCGAGCAGTTGAGAGCGGCTGAGCAGGCCGGGCAGCACGGCGAGGCGGCACGTTCAGGGCTCGCGGTCGCCGAGGCGCACCGCCGGCTGGGGCAGATCGGGGACGCGGACCGAGCGTGGAAGGCGAGCTACCGTGCCGCCCGGGAGGCCGACGACACCGCGGCGATGGCCTGGGCGCTGTGGAGCGGCGGCACACTGGCGCGACAGCGCGGGGCGTTCCCGCTGGCCCGGCGGCTGCTTCAGCTCGCGGCGGACTTCGGCGAGCGCGGCGGCGACATCGTCGTACGCGGCTACTCCCTGGCCGGGCTCGCCGAGACCGGCCGCATCCAGGGCGACTACGACGCCGTCCACCGGCTGCACGAGCAGCTGCTGGCCGAGGCACGGCGGCGCGGCGAGGCGCGGCACACCGTGTGGGCCCTGGAGGGCATAGCCCAGATCCACCGCAACACCGGCGCGTACGACACGGCGTACGCCCTGTTCGAGGAGGCGGCGGAGATCGCCGCGGGCGCCGAGGACCGGCGCGGCCACGCCTGGGCGCTGCGCGGACTCGCCGACGTCGTCTCCGTGCGCGACGGCGACACGGAACGGGCACTGGCTCTGCTGTCCGAGGCGGAGACCACGTGCCGGGCGATGAAGCTGTCCAGCGCGCTGGCCTACAACCACAAGATGCGCGGCAACGTCCTCTACCGCGCCGGGCGTTACGCCGAGGCCCGGGACCTGTACGAGCAGGCGCTCGCCGAGTTCCGTGCCATGAGCGAGCCGCGCGGGGAGGCGCTGTCCCGGCTGGGGCTGGCCAAGTCGCGGGCCCAGCTGGGGCGCGACCGTGCCGAGACCGCCGCCGAACTGGCCGAGCTGGCCGGGGTACTGGAGCGGATCGGGCTGCGGCACGCGCGGGAGATGGTGGCGCGGGCGCAGGAGGAGTTCGGCGTCGGCGAGGGTGCGATGGCCGGCGCCGGGGCGGGGGTCGTACGGTGACGGCGTCCCCTTCCGCTCTCCGGGCTACGTCCGGCACTCAGGAGCACACCTGGTCCCTTCAGGCCCCGCCCGACGCCCGCCAAGTCCTCGACCGCTGCCGCGCGTTGGTGCGGCCCGCACTGCGGGAGGCCGTGGAGCGGACACATCCGTGGGTCGGTGAGATGGCCGCGTACTCCTTCGGCTGGTGCGAAGTGGGCGGCGCACCCGCCGCAGCCGCCGGCGGGAAAGGCGTACGGCAGGCGCTGGCCGTGCTGGGGGCCGAGGCAGCCGGCGCGCCCGGGCGGCTCGCGGTGCCCGGGGCGGTCGCGGTGGAGCTGGTGCACGCCTTCTCCCTGCTGCACGACGACATCATGGACGGCGACACGTCCCGGCGCCGCCGCCCCACCGTGTGGAAGGCGTACGGCACGGGACCCGCCGTCCTCGCGGGTGACGCGCTGTTCGCGCTCGCCGTCGAGACGCTGGCCGCCGCACCGGCGGGCCCGCGGGCCGTACGGCTGCTGTCCGTGGCGTTGCAGGACCTGGTGCGCGGGCAGGCGGACGACCTGCTGTTCGCCACGCGTCCGGGGACGGGGCCGGAACACGTGCGGCCCGATGAGTACCGGACGATGGCCGAGCACAAGACGGGCGCCCTGCTGGGCTGTGCGGCCGCGCTGGGCGCCCTGCTCGGCGGTGCGCCGCCCGCGACCGTCGCCGCCCTCGACCGGGCGGGCCGGCACCTGGGCATCGCCTTCCAGGTGGTCGACGATCTGCTGGGCATCTGGGGCGACCCGACCGTCACCGGCAAGCCGGTGTACGGCGATCTGCGGGAGCGCAAGAAGACGTTCCCCGTACTGGCCGCGCTCGACTCGCCCGCCGGCGGGCGTCTCGCCGCCCTCCTGGAGTCGTCCGCCGACCCCGCCGAGATGGCCTCGCTGATCGAGGAATCGGGCGGCCGCTCGGCCGCGCTCACGGAGGCCCGTCGCCATGTGACCGCCGTGGAGGCCGCCCTGGCCGACGTACCACTCGAGGCCGGCCCTGCCGGGGAGCTGCTGTCGCTGCTCGACTTCCTGGTGCGGCGCGACCTGTGAGGGCCCGGCTCGCGGCGGGGCGGGTGATCGCCGGAGATCGCGGCGCCCGCGGCGAGCCCGAGTTGACCTGCGTCGGCCCGCGCGTCAGGGTGCCAACGGCGTGGACCCCGCCCCACGCCGGAAGGGTGACTGCCTTGATCGGGATCTCCGACGTCGAAGCCGCGGCCGACCTCATCGCCGGCCACGTCGTCCACACGCCGACCGTGCCCAGCCCCGGCCTGACGGCCCTGCTCGGCGTCCCGGTGACGGCCAAGCTCGAACTGCTGCAGCGCACCGGCTCGTTCAAGGCCCGCGGGGCGACGGCGAAGCTGCTGTCGCTGACGCAGGACCAGCGCGCGGCCGGGGTCGTGGCGGTCAGCGGCGGCAACCACGGAATCGCCCTCGCGATGACGGCCGCCGTCCTCGATGTGAAGGCGACCGTCGTGATGCCGCGTTCGGCGCCGGCCCGCGCCGTGGAGATCGCCCGCGGGGCCGGAGCGTCCGTGCGGCTGACCGACGACATGGACGGAGCGTTCTCCCTTGTCACACGGCTGCGGGACGAGGGACTGACCCTCGTCCATCCGTTCGACGATCCGCTGGTGATCGCCGGCCAGGGCACCGTCGGGCTGGAGTTCGCCGACGACGCCGGTGAGCTCACGGACGTGATCGTCAGCGTCGGGGGCGGCGGACTCATCTCCGGCGTCGCGGTCGCGCTGCGGGCCCGCCGTCCGGACGTACGGATCTGGGGCGTGGAGACCGAGGGAGCCGAGGCGATGTCCGAAGCGCTGGCGGCGGGCGAGCCAGTGCCGGTGGCGCTGTCGTCGATCGTCTCCACGTTGTGCGCGCCGGCCGCGTCCCGGCTGACGTACGACCATGTGTCCGCCCTGGTCGACGAGGTGCTCGTGGTCCCGGACCGGGAGGCGGTGCGGGGCGTGCTCGACCTCGCCGAGCACGCCAAGCTGTGGACCGAGCCGGCCGCCGGCTGTCTGCTGCCCGCGGCCCGGCGCGTCCTGGAGCGGGTCGGGGACGGCGCGCGGCTCGGGCTGGTGGTGTGCGGGGGCAACGCGACAACCGGGGATGTGCTGCGCTGGGCTGCGGATTTCGGGGTTCACTGAAACGCCGTCTCGAATTCCTTACTTATTCGTCAGGTTACTCACGCGTAAGGAACCAAAGGAAAGGAACGGCCCTTTAGTTGAGGTTTTCGTTGAACGCTTCCTGTCCCGTCTCCCGTACTTCCTGTGAGAAATGAGAATCAGGGGTTCAGCGAGGGATGACCATGGTCAAGGCGCGCGTCTCCACATCCGAGTTGGTCGCCGGGAGGTACCGGCTCGTCGATGTCGTGCACAGCGAGACGAACCGCGTCAGTTACTACGGCGAGGACATCGAGACCGAACGCCCGTTCCTTCTCACACAGATCGGGCTGCCCGCCGCACCGAGCCCGGACGACAGGCGCCGGGCCACCTCGCGCATCCTGCGCACGTCCGAGCAGATGGGGCTGCTGCGCCCCGGCGCGGTCGCCACGGTCGTGGACGCCGTCGAGGATGCCGGGAACCTGTGGATCGTCACCGAGTGGATCGACGGCACGCCCCTCGGTGAACTCCTCACCCAGCAGGGCACGTTCAACTATGTGCGGGCCGCCCGCATCGGCCTCGAACTGCTCGACGTCCTGGAGGCGGCACACGTCGCCGGCATCACGCACGGCGAACTGAGCCCCGGCCAGGTTTTCGTGCGCGGCGACGGCACCGTGGTGGTCACCGGCTTCGGGCTGGCAGGCGCGACCCTCGCGCCCCGGGTCGCCGCGCCGTCGTACGCCTCACCGGAGCAGGCCCGCGACGAGCGCATCGGACCGGCGTCCGACCTGTGGGCGCTCGGCGCGATCCTCTACGCCATGGTCGAGGGGCGCCCGCCGTACCGCGAACGGGACCGGCCCGAGGCGACGTTGAAGGGCGTGGACCGGCTTCCGCTGCGCGCCCCGGTGCGTGCCGGGCCGCTCACCCAGGCCGTGCAGGGACTGCTGCGCAAGGACTCCCGGGAGCGGCTGAGCAGACCCGTGGTCCGCGAGGCGTTCGTGCGCGTCCTCAACGAGGATCCCGAGACGCCCATGCCGGCCGAACCGCGCCCCCGGCTGCGCGGTCTGTACGCCGTCGGACCGGGCTGGGGCAGACGCGCCATGATCGCCGGCACCGCGCTCGCCGTCGTCACGGTAGCCGCGGCCGTCCTGGTGGTGACCAGCGACCGGTCCGACGACTCGGACCCCTCGGCGGGCGGTACGGCACCCAGCCCGTCGGCCTCCGCCGAGAAGCCCACGACTCCGGCCCCGACCGCTTCCCTCACGAAGGAACCCACGGCCTCCCCCACGAAGAGCGCGCCGGAGACCGCATCGCCCACCGCGTCCCCCTCGGACACGGGGCTGCCCCCAGGCTTCCGGACGTACACCTCGCCGGAGGGCTTCTCCCTGGCCCTGCCCGAGGACTGGGAACCCCTGAGCACCACGCGTGCCTCGGACCTGGCGTACCGGGTCGTGTTCGGCGCGGAAGGCGATCCGCGTACGCTCGCGGTCACCTACAGCGAACGCGTCGGCCCGGACCCCGTCGCCGTATGGCGCGACGACGTCGAGCCCGGGCTGAAGCAGTCCGCCGCCGACTACGAACGCATCGGCGACATCGAGGCGACCTCGTACCAGGGTTACAAGGCCGCCGACATCCAGTGGCTCGCCGACGTGGACGACACGCGAGTGCGCACCTTCGGCCGCGGCTTCCTCATCGGCGACCACCTCGGCTACTCGTTGCGCTGGACGACCCCGGCGGGCGACTGGAACGACGCCGGCAACCAGGAGGCCCTGGACACCGTCCTGCGGACCTTCCGGGTGCCCGAAGCCTGATCAGGCCGGCAGTCGGGGTGCGCACATCGCCCGCAGCGGCAGGCGGTGCAGCGGTTCGGTCCGCCAACGCGCCGTGAACGTCCGGTCCTTGAGCGAACACGTCACGTCCAGGTGGTGCGGGGTCTCCAGGAAGGCGATGTCCACGACGAGGGTGTCCGCGTCGGTCCAGCCGCCGCTGACCGCGGTGGGCACCGGCCCCTCGGTGACGCTCCAGCCGGGCTCCCCGAGCCGCAGCCGAAACGGGTGGCCGTCCTCGGTGAGCGTCAGGGCCCAGCCGTCTCCTTCCGGCGTGAGGTCGATCGCGCTCAGCCTGGCCAGGTTCCCGTCGGCATCGCCGTTCGGGGTGAAGGCGGCGGCGGACCAGGCCTCGGCCCCCTGGGGCGGTGCGGGCTCACCGGCAGCGGGCGGCACCGCCAGGCCCGCCAGCCGCTCGGCCAGGGCCTTGTCCGCCGCCTCGCCTCCCGTCAGGGGCGCGGGGCGGAACGCGGGCAGCAGATGCTCCCAGACCAGGTTCAGCAGAGCCTGCATGTTCCAGGTGTCCGCGGTCGTCGCGATCACGACGTCCTGCTCGGGCAGCACCAGACAGAACTGACCGAACGCGCCGTCGCCGCGGTAACCGTGCCGGGACATCCAGAACTTGAAGCCGTATCCCCGCTGCCAGTCGTCCCCGGGCATGAATCCGGAGTTCGAGATCTGCGGGCGCGTGGCCTCGGCCACCCACCATTCGGGCAGCAGCCGCCGGCCGTCCCACACCCCGCCCCGCAGATACAGCAGGCCCAGCCTGGCGATCGCGTCGGTGGTGGCGTGCAGTCCGCTGAAGCCGAGCTCCGGGCCGCCGCGGTAGCGCAGCCACGCAATCTCGCCGATGCCGAGCGGTTCCAGTAGACGCGGCCGGAGATACTCGGTCAGCGACTGGCCGCTCACACGCTGGACGATGGCGGACAGGGTGAAGGTGGCGGGCTGGTTGTAGGCGAAGAACGTGCCCGGATCGCGGGGCGGCGGCACCAGCAGGAACCCGCGGACGAGGTCCTCTCGGTCCCGTGCCCGCGCCTCGTCGAATGCGTCGGTCTCATGCCCACTGGCCATGGATGCCACATGCCGGACCAGCATCGCGCGGCTGCGCGGATCGGTGATGTCGGCGTCGAGCTCGGGGAAGTACGAGATCACCGGATCGTCGAGCCGGATCAGCCCCTCGCCGGCGGCGATCCCGGCGGCGGTCGCGGTGAAGCTCTTGCTGATCGAGTAGAGCAGGTGCGGGCGTTCGGGGGTGTACGGCGCCCACCAGCCGGAGGCGACGAGCCGGTCGTGGCGCAGGATCATCAGGCTGTGCGGCTCGATGTCGGGGGCGGCGTCGAGGGCGTCGAGGAAGGCGAGGACACCGGAGGCGTCGACGCCCTGGGCGGCGGGCGTGCTCGAAGGCAACGGGCGAACACTCATGCGAGCATCCTCTCCGATTCCGTGGGCGATGACCGAGGCATTCGCGCCCGGACTCCGGCCCCCGTCCCGACCGTCCCGTCGATCCCGTTTTCACCACCCGTGTCCGGGGACTCGGGACGCATGGTGCAGATCGGATACACGATGATGACCGAGCAGGCCTCCCCTCGTGACCTGGTGGACCATCTGGTTCGCGCCGAGGAAGCCGGCTTCGACTTCTCTGTGACCTCGGACCACTACTTTCCGTGGCTGCGTTCCCAGGGTCACTCTCCGTACGCGTGGAGTCTCCTGGGCGCGGCCGCCCAGGCCACGTCGCGGATTCCGCTGATGACCTACGTGACATGTCCGACGTTCCGTTACCACCCGGCGGTGGTCGCGCAGAAGGCGGCCACGATGCAACTGCTGTCCGAGGGCCGGTTCCGACTGGGGCTCGGGTCCGGGGAGAACCTCAACGAACATGTCGTGGGCGGTGGTTGGCCGTCCGTGGACGTACGGCACGAGATGTTCGAGGAGGCGGTGGAGATCATCCGGGCGCTTTTCAAGGGCGGCCATGTGAACCGTCGCGGCACGCACTTCGACGTGGAGTCGGCCCGCCTGTGGGACCTGCCGGACCAGCCGCCGCCCATCGGCATCGCCGTCTCCGGCGAGCAGTCCTGCGAGCTCGCGGGCCGGCTCGGCGACCTGGTGATCGCCACGGAACCCAAGGCCGACCTGCTCGCGGCGTTCGACCGGCACGGCGGCGCGGGCAAGCCGCGCGTGGGGCAACTGCCCGTGTGCTACGACCCCGACCGGGACACCGCGATCAAGCGCGCCCACTCCCAGTTCCGCTGGTTCGGCGGCGGCTGGAAGGTCAACGCCGAACTGCCGCACCCGGACTCCTTCGAGGCGGCGACCCAGTTCGTCACGCCGGATGACGTCGCCGACGCGATCCCGTGCGGCGACGAGGTGGATGCCTTCGTCGAAGCCGTCCGTCCCTTCGCCGAGGCCGGCTTCACCGAGGTCGCCCTCGTCCAGATCGGGGGCGAGGAGCAACGGCCGTACATCGGCTGGGCGGAGTCGACGCTGCTGCCCGCGCTGCGGGACGCGCTCGGCTGAAGCACACGTGCGCATGCGCACCGCACGCGCACGGCACCGCACCGGACGGCACCGCACCGGACAGCATCGGGGACCGCGAGAGCGTCGCCCGCGGGTGTCATAGGCTGCCGGTCGGCACCTGAGCCTTCCCGGCGGTGCCTTCCGAGCAGCCCCCACAGGAGAGTCATCCGTGACACTGGCGTTCGTCCCGCCCGAGACGTCCCCCGCACCCCAGCCCCCGTTGTCCGATCTCGTCGCGCGGGACGCGCGTGAGTTCGGCGTCTACGCGCGGACCGGAGGGTGGGCCTTCGGTCTGATGGTGGCGCGCAGCGTGCGGCCCGGCGGGCAGAGCGCGGGCGAGACGCCGAAGGTGTCCGCGAAGGAGTTCGCCGAACTCGCCGGGTGCTCCGCCGACCGCGTCATGCGCTACTACAAGGCCTGGGACCGCGCCGCCGACGACGGTCTCGTCCCGCACTTCGAGACGCTCACGCCGGGCCAGGAAGTGGAGCTGCCCGACGCCGACGTGTGGCTCGGCTACTACGTCTCCCGCAACAGCGCCACCTCGGAGCGGGGCACCGCCATCACCGAGGCCGCCGAGGCCGAGGGCATCCGCCCGACGAAGGCGCTGGAGGTCGCCGAGAACCCCACCGCGCTGCGCGCCGCGATCCTCGCCGACCCCTCGACCGCCCGCGCGGCCCGCCAGGCGCTCCTCGACCGGGTCCGCGAGGACCCCGATCTGCAGGCCGAGTTGGCGCGGGACGTCGTCCGTACCGACGACCTCAAGAAGGCCGTCGCCACCGAGAGCCGGGCGGCCGACCGGATCGGCTACGTCCGCCAGATCGCGGAGTCCGGCCAGATCAAGACCGCGGCCGGGCACACCGTGGACGCGCCCGTCGACGTGCGCCAGGAGGCCGAGCGGCACCTGTCGCTCATCGACGAGCTGGAGGACGAGCAGGACACCGGCGAGTGGGCCACCGAGGCCTACGACACCATGAAGTCCCTCGTCGCCGAGACGGTGGAGGCCGATCCCGAGCTGCGCGTGCAGGAGCGGCGAACGAAGTTCTACAGCAGCCTGCAGCGGGCGACGAAGGTCTTCGAGGAGCTGACCTTCGACGATGTGCAGGAGTTCGTCGAGGACGACATGGTCCAGCAGCTGGAGGAGCTCCAGCAGGCCATCTCCACGTGCATCGCTGCGCTGCGCGCAACGCAGCCGAACTCGGCGCGAGCGGAGTAGCTGCCCTCCCTCATACGGCCGAGGCGTCGCCGCTCACTCTGTGTGGCGGCGGCGGGTCCACAGCGGCAGCCCGAACCAGCACACCACGTACCAGACGACCACGCCCGTCACCAGCCAAGGCACCCAGTCGTCGTGCGTGGCGACCCTCAGGATCAGCAGGAGCGCAGCCGCCATGGTGGCCAGCAGCAGGATCAGGCCGAGGAGCGTCAGCCGGGAGGCCCACTCCACCGCCTGCGGCTTGATGCGGCGCCCCGACACCAGGCGGTGCAGGGACACGGGACCGATCAGGGCACCCGTCGCGGTGGCGCCCAGGACGACCGTCACGATGTAGATGGTCTGGTCCGTGTCGCCGAGGGTGTCGTACTTCGGTGTGAACACGACGGTGAGCAGGAAGGCGAACAGGATCTGGACGCCCATCTGGGCCACCCTGACCTCTTGGATGAGCTCGCCCCACATGCGGTCGGCACGCTCTTCCTGGGTCTCGTCGCGTCCTGTCCGGTTTTCCTTCGTGGTCATGCACTGCGGGTAACCCCGGCGGTGAACATTCAAACAGCGCGGCTCCGGTGCGGCTGGGCGGCCGTCCGGAGCCGTACGCGTCTACCAGCGGTGTTCCACCTGGTCCTGGATCCGCCGGTCGTAGAGGTCCCGGATCGCGGAGAGGGTGTCCCCGGACAGCTCCGGCAGCGCGGCGGCGGTCGCGTTGGCGCGGACCTGCTCGGGTGTGCGGGCGCCGGGGATCACGGTGGTCACACCCGGCTGCTGGATGATCCAGCGCAGCGCCAGCTGGGCCGGCGTGTAGCCCACCGGTGCGAGTTCGGCGAACTCGGCGGCGGCCTCGACGCCGGTGGCGTAGTCGACCCCCGAGAAGGTCTCGCCCTGGTCGAAGGACTCGCCGTGCCGGTTGTACGTGCGGTGGTCGTTCGCTGCGAAGACGGTGTCCTTGGTGTACTTGCCCGACAGCAGGCCGGAGGCCAGCGGAACCCGGGCGATGATGCCGACGCCGCCCTCGTGTGCGGCGGGCAGCACCTCGCGCAGGGGCTTCATGCGGAACGGGTTGAGGATGATCTGCACGCTCGCGACACCCGGGCGGGCGATCGCGGTCAGCGCCTCCTCACAGGTCTCCACGCTCACGCCGTAGCGGGCGATGCGCTCCTCCGCGACCAGGGTGTCGAGGGCGTCGAACACCTCGTCCGTCGAGTAGACGGGGGTCGGCGGGCAGTGCAGCTGGACCAGGTCGAGGCGGTCGACGCCGAGGTTGCGCCGTGAACGGTCGTTCCAGGTGCGGAAGTTGTCGAGGACGTAGTTCTCGGGGATCTGGTCGACCCGGCGGCCCATCTTGGTCGCGACGAAGATGTCGAGCTCGGGCCTGGCGCGCAGGAACGTGGCGATGGTCTGCTCGCTGCGCCCGTCGCCGTACACGTCGGCCGTGTCGAAGAAGGTCACTCCCGACTCGACCGCTGCCTCCAGCACCGCGAGGGCTTCCTTGTCGTCGACGTCTCCCCAGTCGGCGCCCAGCTGCCACGTACCGAGACCGACGACGGATGCCCGCTGACCCGACCTACCGATTACACGCTCGTCCATGGCGTCAGTGTGTCACTCGTCATCCATGTGCGCGGAACAGGCCCCTCCGCCTCGTTACCTGTGAATCCATCACTCACACGGGTGAATCAATTCGACAGGCAGACGGTGCCTGTCAATGCGGTCCCTAGCGTGAGTCCGTGACCGACGACTTCAGCCGCAGGGGCTTCCTGCGCACGGCAGCCGCCCTGACCGCCATACCGACTCTGCTGCCGGCGGATCCGGCCGCCGCGGCACAGGAGTTGCCCGACTTCCCGGCCGATGTGGCGCTCCACCGCTCGGCGTACCGCAACTGGGTGGGCGAGATCACCGCCGACGGCCTGTGGGCCTGCACACCGGCCCGCCCGGAGCAGGTGGTCGCCGTCGTCAACTGGGCCTGGCGGCACGGCTGGAGAGTGCGCGCCCGGGGCGCCTCGCACGGCTGGTCACCGCTGACGATCACACAGGGCACCCCGTCGGACGCGCCGGTCCTCCTCGTCGACACCGCCGCCCATCTCACCGGCCTGTCCGTGGAGTCGCCGACGACCGTGCGCGCCGGCACCGGCGTCACCCTGGAGGCCCTGCTCACCCGCCTCGAGGAACACGGTCTCGGCATCACCGCCGTGCCCGCGCCAGGCAACCTCACCCTGGGCGGCGCCCTGGCCGTCGACGCGCACGGCACCGCCGTACCGGCGCGCGGCGAACAGCGGCTGCCCGGGCACACGTACGGTTCGCTGAGCAATCTCGTGCTGTCGCTGACGGCGGTCGTCTGGGACGACGCCAGGGGCGCGTACGTGCTGCGGACGTACGGTCGTGACGATGCGGACTGTGCCGCCCTGCTGGCCCATCTCGGGCGCTCCCTGGTGACCGAGGTCGTGCTGCGCGTGGGCGCGAACACCGACCTTCGCTGCGTCAGCCGTACGGACATCCCGGCGCGCGAGCTCTTCGCCGCGCCCGGCACCGACGGACGCACCCTCGCGAGTCACCTGGACCGGGCCGGGCGGGTCGAGGCGATCTGGTTCGCCTTCACCGAGTTCCCGTGGCTGAAGGTGTGGAGCGTCTCCCCCACCCGGCCGCCGGTCTCGCGGCGCGTGACGAGGCCGTACAACTACCCGTTCTCCGACAGCGTCCCGACGCCGGTCGCGGAACTGGTGGGGCACATCGTGTCGGACGGGGCCTGGTATCTGGCGCCGGTGCTCGGCAACGCGCAGTACGACGTGGCCGCGCTCGGACTGGTGGCGACGCTGTCGGCGGACATCTGGGGGCCGTCGAAGAACACGCTGCTGTATCTGCGGCCGACGACGCTGAGGATCGCCACGAACGGCTACGCGGTGCTCACCAGCAGGGCGCAAGTACAGCGCGTCGTGGCCGAGTTCACGTCCTTCTACCGGGAACGGCTCGCGGCGTACGCCGACCGGGGGCAGTTCCCCGTCAACGGGTCGGTGGAGATCCGGGTGACCGGCCTCGACGATCCGGCCGACGCCGGCCTGGACGGGGCGCGGACCCCGCTGCTGTCGGCACTCCGTCCGCGCGACGACCGTCCCGAGTGGGACACCGCCGTCTGGCTGAACATCCTGACGCTGCCCGGGACGCCGTACGCGGAGGCCTTCCTGAGCCAGATCGAGCGGTTTCTGCTGCGCACCTTCGACGGCGAGTACGCCATGACCCGCGTGGAGTGGTCGAAGGGCTGGGCCTATACGAAGGAGGCCGCGTGGAGCGACGGGGAGGTGCTGGGCACGGTCGTGCCGGGCACCTTCGGGGAGGGCGTGTGGGGCGAGGCTTCCGGCGTCCTTGACCGCCTCGACCCGCACGGCGTGTTCGGCAACGCGTTCCTCGACCGGCTGTTCCGGTGAGTCACTGCTAGGTACGGGATGCCAGGGCCCTGGCATGCACGGTGCGTGCGACCTTCGGTCCGAGCCAGCGCTTGAGGCGGCGCATGGCCTCCAGTTGCCCTGCGGCCCGGTCGATCTTGTAGTACAGCTGCGGTGGCAGATACGGCAGCAGGGGCGAGTGGCGCTGGCCGAGCAGGGCGAACATCTGGTCCGGGGGCAGCTGGAGGTAGCGGGGCAGGTTCTCGTACCACTGGGCGCTGTAGCGGGCCGCGCTCTGAATGGACAACAGGGCCTGCTTGCGCTCCCGTTCGTAGTGGGCGAGCGCCTCCGGGAGGACGGGGTGCTCGTGCAGCGCGTCGGCGAGGGCGATGGCGTCCTCCAGGGCGAGGGTGGTGCCGGCCCCGATGGAGTAGTGGGTGGTGTGGGCGGCGTCGCCGAGCAGGACGAGGTTGTCGCGGTGCCAGGTGCGGTTGTCGAAAGTGCGGAAGGGCCGCCACCGGTCGCTTCCGTCGGGGCCTGAGCGCCCGATGAGGGCGTGGCCGTCGAGGACGTCGGCGAAGAGCTTCTCCAGCAGCGCCAGTCCGTCGGCCTCGCTCGCGGTGTCGAAGCCCAGGCCGGTCCAGGTCTCCGGGGCGCATTCGACGACGCAGGTGCTGGCATCCGGGCCGGAGCCCTTGCCGTAGCCGTAGCCGTAACACCAGATCCAGCCGTGGGCGGTCTCGACGAAGGCGAAGGTGAACGCGTCGAAGACCTTGCTGGTGCCGAGCCAGAGGTAGCGGTTGCGGCCGGCTCTGGCCTGGGTACCGAAGTGGTCGGCGTACTGGGTGCGCAGGGAGCTGTGGACGCCGTCACCCGCGACGATCAGGTCGGCGGCGGGAAGGTTCTCCGGCGTGATCTCGTGCTCGTAGTCCAGCCGTACGCCCAGCGCCCGGGCGCGTTCGGCGAGGATCTCCAGCAGCCGGTGGCGGCCGATGCCGTGCCCCGAGTCGCTGGGCCGACGGGCCGTCACGCCCCGGACGTGGGCGACGCCTTCGTCCCAGCGGACCGAGCTCTCCTCGATGGCGCGAGCGGACACGGGGTCGCGCTCGTACAGCTTGACGAGCAGTCCGCGCCAGTACGTGACACCCCAGCCGTAGGTGGTGCCCTCCGGATTGCGCTCGTGGACGGTGATGTCGTGCGACGGGTCCCGCAGTTTCAGCAGGATCGAGAGGTAGAGGCCGGCGGGCCCGCCACCGACACAGGCGATCTTCACACACACCCCTTGAAAATACTCAAATCGGCCATATCTGCTCGGCAGAGTAGCAGGACGGACACCCCATCCCGCGGCATTGCTGATCGCGCCACTTTCCGCGCGTGAGGTGGGCCACGCGCGCCGGCTCCGCCGGCGAAGGACCATCCGGAACGCGATCTACCGGGGGAGGAATTTCCCGTTCCGGGGCTTCACGGTCACCATCGCGGCAAGATCACCTTCATTCAACCTTGCACGACATGTAGTTACTTGTCCGGATCGGGGCCAACCACTGCCGAGCGATTTCTTCCGCTCTCGTCCGGCCCGATAGGCATGCGGAGTCGCAACCGAACGAACTCAGGAGGTCCGCATGCCGGAACTCAGCCGTCGCCGTGCGCTCACCGCCGCGGCCGCCCTCGCCACCGTGGCCGGTGTCCAGACGGTCACCGCCCCCACCGCCACCACCGCGTCCGCCACCCCGGCCGGGTCCACCGCGTCGACCGGGTCCACCGCGTCGACCAGGTCCACCGGCGGGCACGACCACCATGCCCCGACCCCGACGCCCTTCGACGAGGTCTACAAGGGCCGCCGGATACAGGGCGGACCGGCCTCGGGCGGCGGTCACGCGCACCACGGCGGCGGATACGCCGTGCTCGTCGACGGGGTGGAACTGCATGTGATGCGCAACGCCGACGGCAGCTGGATCAGCGTCGTCAGCCACTACGACCCGGTGCCCACGCCGCGCGCCGCGGCCCGCGCCGCCGTGGACGAACTCCAGGGCGCCGCGCTCCTCCCCTTCCCCACCGGCTGACCTGCCGACCGAAGTACCGGTCGACCGCCGACAGGGCGGCCGTCCATCGACCAACTGCCTTGCCCCACCCGCACTTTGGAGCACCAGCGACCATGACCGTCCGTAAGAACCAGGCTCTGCTCACCGCCGACGAGAAGCGGCGATTCGTCTCCGCGCTCCTGGAGCTGAAGCGCAGCGGCCGCTACGACGAGTTCGTCACGACCCACAACGCCTTCATCGTCGGCGACACCGACAACGGCGAGCGCACCGGACACCGTTCACCGTCCTTTCTGCCATGGCACCGCAGATTCCTGCTCGAGTTCGAGCGCGCGCTGCAGGAGGTCGACGCCTCGGTCGCGCTGCCGTACTGGGACTGGAGCAGTGACCGCTCGATACGGTCCTCGCTGTGGGCGCCCGACTTCCTCGGCGGCACCGGGCGCAGCCGCGACGGACAGGTGATGGACGGGCCGTTCGCGGCGTCGACGGGCAACTGGCAGATCAATGTGCGCGTCGACGGGCGTACGTTTCTGCGCCGGGCGCTCGGCGCCGGCGTCCGCGAGCTGCCGACCCGGGCCGAGGTGGAGTCCGTGCTCGCCATGCCCACGTACGACATGGCGCCCTGGAACAGCGGTTCGGACGGCTTCCGCAACCACCTGGAGGGCTGGCGCGGCGTCAATCTGCACAATCGGGTGCATGTGTGGGTCGGCGGGCAGATGGCGACCGGCGCGTCGCCCAACGACCCGGTGTTCTGGCTGCACCACGCCTACATCGACAAGCTGTGGGCGGACTGGCAGCGCCGGCACCCCGGCTCCACCTATCTGCCGGCCGCCGGGACGCCCAATGTGATCGACCTGGGCGACACGATGAAGCCGTGGAACGACGTACGCCCCGCGGACCTGCTGGACCACACCGCGCACTACACGTTCGACGCGGCCTGAGCCCCGCGGGGCTCGTCGTCACGCCTCGGCGGTCCGGCACTCCGGGTGGCCCCAGCCCTGCGGGTTCTTGGCGATGGACTCGCCCGCCGCATAGCCGCGACCGCAGAGGCAGCGGCCGGGGAACTTGGCCTTGATGGTGCGCGAGGAGCTGCCGTTCTTCCGGGGCGCGGCAGCCTTGCGGCGCGGGGCCGCCTTGGCCTTGGGGGTGTCCGGGGAGGGTGGCGGCTCCGGTGAGCCGAGCCCGCTGCCCGCGGGCTCCTGCACGGTGGCGGCCTGGCTGGCGGCGCGGTCGGCGAAGTCGTTCAGGCGGTCGCCGTCGACCTGGTGGGCGGGGACGTAGCGGAACTCGACCGTGCGGCCGTCGAGGAGTTCGTCGATGCGTACGACCAGTTCCTGGTTGGCGACCGGCTTTCCGGCGGCCGTCTTCCAGCCGTTGCGCTTCCAGCCCGGCAGCCAGGTGGTGACGGCCTTCATGGCGTACTGCGAGTCCATGCGGATCTCCAGCGGTACGTCCGGGTCGGTCGCGGTGAGCAGCTGTTCCAGGGCGGTGAGCTCCGCGACGTTGTTGGTGGCCTTGCCGAGCGGTCCCGCCTCCCAGCGGGCCGGGGTCTCCGTTTCGTCGGCGACGACCCAGGCCCAGCCCGCCGGTCCGGGGTTTCCCTTGGAAGCCCCGTCGCACGCGGCCACTACACGTTCAAGCATGGGCCCGATCATGCCATGGGCGGGCCGGGTGCCCGGAATCGCGGAGTCGGTCAGGAGACGTCGCTGAGCTTGGGCATGTCGCCCTCGGTCGTGCCGGTGTCGATCACCGAGAAGTTCGCGCCCTGCGGGTCGCTCAGCGCCGCGAACCGGCCGAAGGGGCTGGTCATCGGGCCGAAGCGAAGGGTTCCGCCGAGTTTGGTGGCCTTGGCGACGGCGTCGTCGCAGTCGGGGACGTTGAAGTAGACGTTGATCCACGGCGGGATGTCGGGCGGGAAGTCGGACGTCATCTTCATCCGGCCCAGGGCCATGTTGTCCTTGCCAAGGGTGTAGAGCCGGAAGTCCATCTCCCCGTCTTCCATCTGCTGCTGCCCATAGCCGAACACGGCGGGGAAGAAGGCGTCGGACTTCTCCGGCTCGCGGGTGAAGATCTCCGACCAGCACAAGGCGCCGTGCTGATCCATCTCCGTCTCGAAGCCCTTGTGGGTGCCGGGCTGCCAGACACCGAAGACGACACCGCCGGGGTCCCGGGCCAGGCACATGCTGCCGAACTCACCGACCGCCATCGGCTCCATCAGGACCTCGCCGCCGTTCTCACGGATCTTGGCGGCGCTCGCGCCCGCGTCGGAGGAGGCGAAGTAGAGGCACCACTGCGACTGGCCCTCCTGGCCGGGCATCGGCGGCACCACCGCGGCGGCCGCCTTGCCGTTCGCGTACGCCTGGGTGTAGTTGCCGAACTCCGTCGACTCCTCGCCGAAGGTCCAGCCCAGGACGTCGCCGTAGAAGCTCTTTGCTCCCTCGACGTCACTGAACATCGCATCGGCCCAGATCGGCGTTCCTGCAGGTTTCACGGCCATGATCGCGGCCCTCTCCCGGATCGGTGAGTTGTCCGGATTCTTACGCTAGTCACCCGGCCCTCCGGCCGCGCGCCGAATGCCCCTTTCCGCTCCAGACTGGGGGTGGACGGCAGCCGGTCGACGAACGGGACACGGTATGGCGGACGGGACGATGCGTGCGTGGTCGGTGGTCGAGCCGGGGCCGGTCGAGTCGGGGTCCCTGCGGCCGGTCGAGAAGCCGGTGCCGGTGCCGGGGGACGACGAACTGCTCGTGCGCGTGTGGGCGTGCGGGGTGTGCCGCACGGATCTGCACGTCGCCGAGGGTGATCTGGAGGTGCACCGGCCGGGTGTGACGCCGGGGCACGAGGTCGTCGGCGAGGTCGCGGGGTTCGGGGCGGCTGTGAGCGGCTTCGGCGTCGGGGAGCGGGTGGGGGTCGCCTGGCTGCGGCGGACCGACGGTTCGTGCGGCTACTGCGCGCGGGGCGCCGAGAACCTGTGCCCGGCCTCGGTGTACACCGGCTGGGACGCCGACGGCGGGTACGCCGAGTACACGACCGTGCCGGCCGCGTTCGCGTACCGTCTGCCCGCCTGCCTGGACGACGTGTCGTGCGCGCCGCTGCTGTGCGCCGGGATCATCG
This sequence comes from Streptomyces sp. NBC_00299, assembly GCF_036173045.1. GTDB lineage: Bacteria > Actinomycetota > Actinomycetes > Streptomycetales > Streptomycetaceae > Streptomyces > Streptomyces machairae. The sequence continues at coordinate 8,989,141 of NZ_CP108039.1, read as the reverse complement.
GGTATCGCGCCCTGCGACGCGCTGCGCTGCCACCGGGCGGGCGGCTCGGGCTGTACGGCTTCGGGGGCAGTGCCCATCTGTGCGCGCAGGTGGCGATGGCCGAGGGCGCCACGGTCCACGTCCTCACGCGCGGGGCGGCCGCGCGGCAGCTGGCGCTCGATCTGGGCGCCGCCTCGGCGCGCGACGCGCAGGAGATGCCGCCCGAGCCACTGGACAGCGCGATCCTGTTCGCGCCGGTCGGTGAGCTGGTCCCGGTCGCGCTGCGCGCCCTCGACCGGGGCGGCACCCTGGCCGTCGCGGGCATCCACCTCTCCGACGTCCCGGCACTGCGCTACGAGACCGAGCTGTTCTACGAGAAGCAGCTGCGCAGCGTCACCTCCAACACGCGCGCGGACGGCCGTGAGTTCCTGGCACTCGCCGCCGAGCACTCCGTGCGCGCCACGACACACACGTATCCGCTCTCCCGGGCGGACGAGGCACTGCGGGATCTCAAGGCCGGGCGCTTCGACGGAGCGGCCGTACTGGTGAACGACGTCTCCTGAGCCTCGTGCGGCCCGCGCGCCGGACGGGACACGAAGTGCGAGAGCCCGCAGGTCGCGCGCCCCGCGCGCCCGCACGTCGGGCCGAACGCGACCGGCGTGCAGGCACATGCGCGTGTGCCCTCTGCTTCCAGGGAGAGTTTGCACCACCGAGGTGATCAAACCGCCCCCTTCACGCCGTACCGACCCCACCACCTGCGCTGTTTGGCTTGTCCCTGCGGCGCGTGCGGCTCACCAGTGCCACTGGGCAGCCCCCATCACGCGCCCGCGGTTGCCGTCGTCACCGACCACTTCGCTCACGCCCGATCACCCTCTAGGGAGATACGTGTCCGTACCCGACAGCGCCACGGAACCCGCCACCGACGACTCCGGCCCCTCCGCCGACGGACAACTCACCAGTCTCAGCACCCATGCGGCGCGCCAACTCACCACGACCACCAAGTCCGAACCGCAGATGCAGGCCATCTCCTCGCGATGGCTGCTGAAGATGCTGCCGTGGGTGGACGTCAAGGGCGGTACCTACCGGGTCAACCGGCGTCTCCAACTGCGCGTGGGCCGTGGCCGGGTGCAGTTCGAGCAGAACGGCGCCGACGACATCAAGGTCATCCCGCAGACGCTCACCGAACTGCCCACCCTTCGCGGCTACTCCGACATCGATGTCCTCAAGGAGATCGCGAGCCGCTTCCGGGTGCGCGAGGTCCGGGCCGGCCAGGTGCTCGTCGCCGCCGGGCAGTCGGTCACGGAGGCCTTTCTCGTCGTGCACGGCCGCTTCACCCGCTTCACCGAGGGCAAGTACGGCGAGGAGGAGATCCTCGGGGTCGTCACCGACGGCGACCAGCTCGGCGACGAGGCCATCGGCCAGTCCGAGCCGCTGTGGCGGAGCTCGGTGCGCGCGGAGACGGCCGGCGTACTGCTGGCGCTCCCCTGGTCCGTGGTCGCGGAGATCGTCGACCGGGTGCCGTCCCTCGCGGCGCACCTGGAGGCGTACGGCGAACGCCAGAAGCTGCCCATGAACCGCAAGGGCGAGGCCCACGTTCCGGTGCAGGCCGGCCACACCGGCGAGCCGACGATCGACGGCGGCTACGTCGACTACGAACTCTCGCCACGTGAGTACGAGTTGTCCCTCACCCAGACCGTGCTGCGCGTGCACACCCGGGTGGCCGACCTCTTCAACGACCCGATGAACCAGACCGAACAGCAACTCCGCCTCACCATCGAGGAGATCCGCGAACGGCAGGAATGGGAGCTGGTCAACAACCGGGAGTTCGGGCTGCTGGCCAACGCCGACCACGGGCAGCGCGTCAGCACCTTCACGGGGCCGCCGACCCCCGACGACATGGACGAACTGCTGTCGATGCGCCGCAAGACCAAGTTGTTCATCGCCCATCCGAAGGCGATCTCGGCCTTCTTCCGGCAGTGCAACCGGCGTGGTCTGGTGCCGGGCACGGCGAACGTCGACGGGCACGAGATCCCCGCCTGGCGGGGTGTGCCGATCTTCCCGTGCAACAAGATCCCGATCAGCCCGCAGCACACCAGCAGCATCATCGCGCTGCGCACCGGGGAGGGCGACCAGGGCGCCGTCGGGCTGTATCAGACGGGCATTCCGGAGGAGTACCAGCCGGGCCTGAACGTGCGGTTCATGGGCATCGACGCCAACTCGATCATGCGCTACCTGGTCACCGCCTACTACTCGATGGCGATCCTCGTCCCCGACGCGGTCGGGATCCTGGAGAACGCCCAGATCGGCCGGACGGCCGAGTGACCGCGTGGAGCACCCGATGAGCACGTCCTCCCCCGTCTCCGGCTTCGCACTGCCGGGACCGCCGGACATCGCGAGCTCGTTCGGCACCCAGCGGCGCACCGGGGCGATTCCCGGGCTCCGGTACCGGCAGGTGGCCCCCGCCGACCCCGTGAAGGCCGCGGAGGTCGACCGCAGGCTGGAGGAGTGGGCCCGGCATCTCGATCTGTTCCCCGAGGCGTGGAAGGGCGACTTCTCGGGGTTCCAGTTCGGGCGGGCCGTGGTGCTCCAGCATCCTCAGGCTCTCGATCTGGAACGTCTGACGGCCGCAGGCGAGTTGCTGCTCGCCGAGAACGTCGTCGACTCCTGCTACTGCGAGGAGGACGAGGGCCGGGGCGGAGCGCGCAGGGGCCTCGGGGGCCGGCTGATCATGGCCCAGTCGGCGCTCGACCCGTACCACGGCATTCCCGAGCTGGAGGAACAGTGGCGGCACGGCGTGCGGGCCGACGGTCCGCTGCGCTCGTACCACTTCGCCCTCCAGGACTACGCCGCCTTCGCCACTCCGAGCCAGACCGACCGCTTCGTCCACGACATCGCCCGGCTGCACCTGGGCTATCTCGCCGAAGCCGCCTGGGCGGAGACCCGGTATGTCCCGCAGGTCTGGGAGTACCTGGTGATGCGGCAGTTCAACAACTTCCGGCCCTGTCTGTCGATCGTGGACGCCGTGGACGGCTACGAACTGCCCGAGGCGGTCTACGCCCGCCCCGAGATCCAGCGGATCACGGCGCTCGCCTGCAACGCCACCACGATCGTCAACGACCTGTACTCCTTCACCAAGGAGCTGGCGAGCGACCCCGACCATCTGAACCTGCCGCAGGTCATCGCCGCGAACGAGCACTGCGGTCTGAAGGCCGCCTACCTCAAGGCCGTCGAGATCCACAACCGGATCATGGAGGCGTTCGAGGAGGAGTCGGCCCTGCTGTCCGTCACCTCACCGCTCGTCGAGCGGTACGCCCGGGGCCTGTCCGACTGGGTGGCCGGCAACCACGAGTGGCACTCCACCAACACCCACCGCTACCACCTGCCCAACTACTGGTAAAGCGCGATCGAATGACAGAGCGTCACAAGCACCAGCACGAGGAGTCACCGTTGACCATCGCCCCCGACGCCGGCACCAAGGCAGCATCGGTGCCGACCCAGTCCACGTACCAGACCCGCGTCGCGGACTACTGGAACGCCGAGGAGAACCCGGTCAACCTCGAACTCGGAAAGCTCGACGACCTCTACCACCATCACTACGGCATCGGAGCCGCCGACCGCGCCGTGCTCGACGAACGCGACCCGGACCTGCGGCGGGAGCGCATCACCACCGAACTGCACCGGCTGGAGCACGCCCAGGCCGAACTGCTCGCCGACCGGCTCGGCCCCCTCGCCCCCACCGACCGCGTCTTCGACGCCGGTTGCGGGCGCGGCGGCGGCAGCGTTACGGCACATCTGCGGTACGGCTGCCACGCCGACGGCGTCACCATCTCGCAGAAGCAGGCGGAGTTCGCGAACGCCCAGGCCCGCAAGCGGGGCATCGACGGCCGGGTGCGCTACCACCACCGCAACATGCTCGACACCGGGCTGCAGACCGGAGCGTACGCGGCCTCCTGGAACAACGAGTCGACCATGTACGTCGAGCTCGACCTGCTGTTCGCCGAGCACGCCCGGCTGCTGCGCCGCGGCGGCCGCTACGTGACCATCACCGGCTGCTACAACGACACCTACGGGCGCGCCTCGCGCGAGGTGTCCCTGATCAACGCCCACTACATCTGCGACATCCACCCACGCTCGGAGTACTTCCGCGCCATGGCTCGCAACCGGCTCGTCCCGGTCCATGTGGAGGACCTCACCGAGGCGACCATGCCCTACTGGGAGCTGCGCCGTGAGGCCGAGCACCTGGTGACGGGCATCGAGGACACGTTCCTGACCGCGTACCGCAACGGCAGTTTCCAGTACCTGCTGATCGCGGCGGACCGCGTCTGACCGACCGCCGGGCTCGCGTCGGCCATGGGTGGGCCATGGCCGACGCGAGTCTTCCGCCTTGGGCCCGGCTGTGCTTGCCTGGGGAACCGTTTTCGGTGCCCGGGGCGGGAGTTGCCGTATGCGCAGGCCGTGGATCGTGGGGCTACTGCTGGCCGCCGTGCTGCTCGGCGCGTGCGGGGATCCGGCGTCCGGGCCGGAGGCGGCGCCGCCTCCGGACGCACCGCAGGCGTCGGTGACCACGCAGCAGCGGAAGCCAGCCTCGCCGAGCGCGAGCACCGGCACCGGCAAGAAAGCCCCTTCGAAGGCGCCCACCGTGCTGTACCTGGGCGACTCCCTCGCCATGGAGGCGCAGGACGTGCTCGGGCAGGAGGTGCGCCGTGAGCTGGGGGCGACGTACGCGAGCGCCCCCTATTCGGGAACGACCCTGTGCGACTACCTGGAGGGCACCGGCGAGCGGTCCCTCGTGCCGGTCGCGGACAAGGCGGCCGCCCTGGTGCGCAGGCTGCGGCCGGACTTCGTGGTGCTGCAGTTCTGGGGGAACGCGTGGGGCTACACGCCGTGCATGGACGGGATCACCCATGACGCCTCGCCCGGGAAGTACTTCAAGCGGTACGAGGCGGACCTGAAGCGGCTCACCGACCAGATCGCTGCGGCCGGTGAGACACGGATCGTCTGGGTGCTGCAGGGCCCGGACCCGATCGCCCCCGACCGGGTCCGGCGCGTCAACGCCCTGTACGAGTTGCGGGCCGGCGCCTCGGGCGGCCTGCTCGCCGACGCGGGCAAGGCGCTGAGCGCGGCCGGGGCCCGTCACTCCTGGGTCCAGTACCTGCCGTGCACGGCGTACGAGCGCGAGCACGCCGAGTACTGCACCCAGTCGGACCGCGACCGGACCGCCCTGCACCGCGACGACGACTACCTGCACTTCTGTCTGGCACCGACGACCTCGAAGCCCAGGCCGTGCCCGGTCCGCTCGCCCGGGATCCTGCGGATCGCCCGGGAGATCACCCGAGTGATCGGCACGCACACCGTCGGCTGACGGCGGGGCCGGTTCCCTATCCGACGTAGGCCTTCTCCAGAGCGGCGATGTCGAACTTGCCCATCTCCATGAAGGCCTTGGTCACGCGGGCCGCCTTCGCCGGGTCCGGGTCGGTGACCATGGCGTCGAGGCTGTCCGGGACGACCTGCCAGGACAGCCCGAACCTGTCCTTGAGCCAGCCGCAGGGGCCGGGCTCGCCGCCGCCCTCGATGAGCTTCTCCCAGTAGTAGTCGATCTCCTCCTGGTTCTCGCAGAAGATCATGAAGGAGGTCGCCTCGGTGAACTTGAACTGGGGGCCGCCGTTGAGCGCGAGGAACTTGTGGCCGTTGGCCGTGAACTCGACGGTCATGACGGAGCCGGCCGGCTGCATCGCGCCCTCGGGGTAGCGCGCGACCTTGCCGATGCCGGAGTTCTTGAACACGGAGACGTAGAAGTTGGCGGCCTCCTCGGCCTGGCCGTCGTACCAGAGACACGTGGTGAATCCGTCGGTTGCCATGGGTACCTCCTGGGCGTGCGGAACGCTGTCACCGGTACCGACCGATCCTCGCCCCGGAACTCATCGGTCGCACGGCCGGATAATCCACGTGGCCGTTACACCGTTCGGAACTAGCATCGCCGTCATGACGCCTTCGCCCGCCGCCAACGGCATCCATCCCTTCCGTATCGACATTCCGCAGAGCGACCTGGACGACCTGCACGACCGTCTGGACCGCACCCGGTGGCCCGACGAGCTGCCCGGGGTCGGATGGGCCTACGGCGTGCCGTCGGAGTACCTGCGCGAGCTGGTGCGGCACTGGCGGCACGAGTACGACTGGCGGGCGGCGGAGGCGCGGCTGAACGAGTGGCCGCAGTTCACGACCGAGATCGACGGCGCGCATGTGCACTTCGCACACATCCGCTCGCCCGAGCCCGGCGCCACCCCGCTGATCGTCACGCACGGCTGGCCGGGTTCGATCGTGGAATTCCTGAACATCGTCGGTGCGTTGACGGACCCGGCGGCGCACGGGGGTGATCCCGCCGACGCCTTCCACGTGGTCCTGCCGAGCATTCCCGGATTCGGGTTCTCCGGCCCGACCCACGAGACCGGCTGGGAGGCGCGTCGCATCGCGGACGCGTGGGTCGAGCTGATGACACGCCTCGGCTACGAGCGGTTCGGCGCCCAGGGCGGCGACTGGGGCGCGGGAATCTCCCGCGAGCTGGGCCGCGTCCACGCCGACCGGGTCATCGGCATCCACCTCAATCTCCTGCCCGGCGCGCAGGCGTCCACCGAGCCGACTGCCGAGGAGCTGGCGGCGCTGAGCCCCGAGGAGCGGGAGCGGACGCTCACCTCCTGGCGGCGGTGGGCCCAGTGGCTCCGCGGATCGACGGGCTACTTCCACGTGCAGTCCACCCGGCCGCAGACCCTGTCGTACGCGCTCACGGACTCGCCGGTCGGCCAACTCGCCTGGATCGTGGAGAAGTTCCAGGAGTGGACCGACTCCGAGCAGCTGCCCGAGGAGGCCGTCGACCGGGACCAGATGCTCACCAACGTGATGCTGTACTGGCTGACGGGCACGGCGGGATCGTCGGCCCGGGTGTACTACGAGCGCGCCCATGCCCACGGTGACCGGGTGGCCGCACAGCACGAGCCCTCGACCGCCCCGACCGCGGTGGCGTCCTTCTTCGGCGACCCGCAGATCCCCCTGCGGCACAAGGCGGAGCGGACGGAGAACATCGTGCGCTGGACGGAGTTCGACCGGGGCGGGCACTTCGCGGCGATGGAGGAGCCGGAGCTGCTGGTGGGGGACGTACGGGCGTTCTTCCGGCAACTGCGTGAGAAGGGCGACGGCTGACGCGGCAGAGGCCTGGGCCGCCCGCTCTGCCGGTAGCGAATCTGCCGCGGGCAGAGAAACCGCATTCCGGCGTCGTCCGAGGTCAAGAGTGGAGTCGAAGGCATCCCCGCCACCACGAGGAGAACCGATGACTCCACTCACCACGCTCGCGCCGCGGGCCGAGGAGGGCGACACCGCGCCCACCCGCTTCGACGACCAGTTGGCCGCCCAGCTCCTCGGCCAGCGCATCGTCCTGCTGGGCACCCAGGTCGACGAGGTCTCCGCGAACCGGGTCTGCGCCCAACTGCTGATCCTGTCCGCGGAGGACCCGCGCACCGACATCAGCCTGTACATCAACAGCCCGGGCGGCTCCGTGCACGCGGGCCTGGCCATCTACGACACGATGCGGCTGATCCCGAACGACGTCGCGACGCTCGCCATGGGCTTTGCGGCCAGCATGGGCCAGTTCCTGCTGAGCGTCGGCAGCGCGGGCAAGCGGTACGCGCTGCCGAACGCGCGCATCATGATGCACCAGCCGTCGGCGGGCATCGGCGGTACCACCGCGGACATCGAGATCCAGGCGGAGAACCTGGAGTTCACGAAGAAGACCATCGAGCGGATCACCGCCGAGCACACCGGCCAGAGCCCGGAGACCATCTCCCGGGACGGCGACCGCGACCGCTGGTTCACGGCCGAGGAGGCCAGGGAGTACGGCATGGTGGACCAGGTCGTGGAGTCCCTCACGGACGTCCGCCCGGCCGCCTCCAAGCGACGGATGGGGCTGTGACATGGGCAACTACACGATTCCGTACGTCGTCGAGCGGACCGCGCACGGCGAGCGGTCCTCCGACGTGTTCAGCCGGCTGCTGTCGGAGCGGATCATCTTCCTCGGTACGGAGATCGACGACGGCGTCGCCAACGTCGTCATCGCGCAACTCCTGCATCTGGAGTCGTCGGCTCCGGAGAACGAGATCGCGATCTACCTCAACTCCCCCGGCGGCTCGTTCACTTCGCTGATGGCGATCTACGACACGATGACCTACGTGCAGGCGCCGATCTCGACCTTCTGCGTCGGCCAGGCGGCTTCCACTGCGGCCGTCCTGCTGGCCGGAGGGGATCCGGGGCGGCGGTTCGTGCTGGAGCACGCGCGCGTGCTGCTCGGCCAGCCCGCCACCGGCGGCAGCCGGGGCATGGTGTCCGACCTCGCCCTCCAGGCCAAGGAGATGGTCCGGATCCGCTCGCAGGTCGAGGAGGTGCTGGCGCGGCACACCCACCACGACATCGCGACCCTGCGGGCGGACATGGACCGCGACAAGGTGTTCACCGCCGAGGAGGCCGTGGCGTACGGCCTCGCCGACGAGGTGGTGAGCCGGCGCCTCGTGCGGGTCTGAGGCGCCGGCGCGACCTCACGCCGCGAGGCACATCCCGTCGTACCGTGAACCGGCCCTGGTGCGGCTGCCGGTGGGTGCGCGGCGGGCGGTGAGCCGGAGGAGCTCGCCCTGCGCCTGCGACAACAGGTCGCCGAGGCCGAGTCCGAGGGCGTGGGCGGCGGCCGCGAGGACCTCCGAGGAGGCCTCCTTGCGGCCGCGCTCCACCTCCGAGAGGTACGGCATGGAGATCCGGGCCGCGTCGGCCACGTCCTTCAAGGTGCGTTCCTGGGCGAGGCGCTCGCGGCGCAGGACGTCGCCGACCAGGTCGCGCCACAGGGGTTCCTTGGGTGCCGGGGCGGGCGGTGTGGCGGCGGGCGCGGGTGCCTGAGTGGCAGGGCGTTCGGACGCGGGGCGGGTCGTTCCCGGGCGCGCGGCCGGCGGGCGCAGGGGAATGACGCGGGCTTCGTTCGGCGCTTGTTTGCTCACTTTCCCAGCCTATGAGCGTGCGACGGCAGGGGAAGGGACTTGCGTTCTGCCCTGGGGGAAATCGCGGCTACGAACCGGCACGGAATTCCCGGCCGCCGGTCACTCGTCGGCCAGTCGCAGCACCGCCCGCACCAGCTTGCCGACCGGCACCCGTTCCACGGCGACTTCGGCGGCCAGCGCATGGACGATCTCCAGTCCGTGCCGGCCGACCCGCTGCGGATCCTTGGGATAGCGGCGAGGCAGGGCGGCGCTGCTGTCGTACACGCAGACCGTCACCGCGTCGTCGGTGCCCTCCAGATCCAGGATGTACGGGCCGTTGCTGTGCCGGTCGGCGTTGGTGACGAGTTCGCTGACCACCAACAGCACCTTGTCCTCGTCCGGCTGCCCGATCGTGGCGCACCACTCGGTCCTGAGCCGCCCGAGGAACAGCGCCGCGAAGGACCGCGCCTCGGCGATGCATCCCGGTTCACCGCTGTAGTGCGCCGCCCGCCGAAGCGGTTCCACGGGCACGTCGAAACCAGTCGGAATCACTGCCCCGTCCACGTGCTCGATCATGCGTTTCTCTCTCGGAAGCCGGCCCCGGCCGGACGCTGCTGCACCAGTCCTGTTACCCAGAGAGGGGCCGCGCAGTCCCCGTGCAGGTCGCGCCGTACGTCACAGCTGCGGCGACTGCGACGCGCCCTCCGCGGGCGCCGACCCGGACGTCGCGGTCGTGTCCTCGTCCGGCGGCGGGGCGGGGGGCTCGGACGACTCGGGCTCGGTCGTCGGGGGTTCGGGGGGCGAGGTCTCCGGAGTGGACGATTCCGGGGTCGATGTCGGCGGGCTGGACGGGGGACTCGGCGACGTCGGCGTCGACACGCTCACCGACGGGGAGGGCTTCACCGGCCGGTCGGTCTTCTTGTCCTTGTCGCCGTCGTCGCCGCGCTCGCGGGCGACCCACTCGTCGCGCTCGTCGTCGAAGATGACGAACACGTTGATGACCGTCGTCGAGGGCACGACCACGACGACGTTCGAGGAGCGGTAGGACGGCCAGGAGTCTCCGGTCCGCTTGAGCGTGCCCTGCTGGGCGACCGGCGGGGTCAGCGGGTTGCCGCAGGCGCAGCGCACCCGGGGCACCCCGCGGTCGTCGACCAGCACCGCCGTGCCGCTCTGGAGTACGGCCTGATAGCGGGTGGCGGCGCCGTCGCGGAAGCCGTGGTTGGTGACACGGGTGTCCAAGCGCAGCTGGACGGGGGTGAGCGCGCGCAGATATGCGGGGACGTCGTCGGCGTCGACGCGCGCGACCGACGCGAACGCCCTGTTCTTGTCCGGGGCCGCCCGGAGGTACTCGATCTGCTTCTCGACGTCGCACGCGGCGGTGCTGCGGGTGCCGCCATACAGGCCGGGGGCGTCGCCGTCCACTCCGCGCACCGCGTTCGACGGCGCCGACTCGGTGGCCTGGGTGGGGGTGGCGGGCGGGGCGGAGCTGTCCGTGGCCGTGGAGTCGGTGAACGGGTCGGGTCCGGTCTTGCCGGCGGCCTGGAGGAAGACCTCCCCGTCGGCGCTCGTCCCGGTGCCGCCGTCGCCGCCGTCACCGCGGGAGAGGACGACGGCGAGGATCACGGCGGCCACGACCACGACGGCGATCGCCGCCATGCGGGGCGCGGACCGCCACCAAGGGCGGCGCGGTTCGGGGCCGGGTGCTCCGGTGCCGCCGGTCGGCGGCGGCTGCGAGGGCGGGCCGGAGGGCGGCTGGGAAGGACCCGACAGGGGGCCCGAGGGCGGTCCTGTGGGGCGGCCGGACGACGGAGGTTCGACGCTCACGAAGCCTTCTTCCCAGCGTGGCAGGTGGTGCTTTCGCCGCGCACTCGCCGCACACCTTTGTCGCTTTTGTCGCTTCTCTACGGCGATCCCATTCTGTGCTCCGGTGCCGCGCCGCCCGCAAGCCGACGCGGACGGACCTCCTGGCGGGCGTGGCGCCGAGGCGCTGCTTAGCGTGGGCAGGGTGAGCTCGCCGACCCCTTCCCGAACGGCCCTGGCCGCCCATGGCTGGGTGCAGGCCTTCGTCGCGGTCCTGTCTGGGCTGGTGGCGATGGGGGTGGTCGCCACGCTCGGGCTGTGGGCGGCCGGGGCCGCAGACCTCCCGGACAACGCCTTCCCGCGCGTCGTCGCGGCGACCGTCGTCACGGCGGTCGGCGGCACGATCGAGCTCTCGGGGAACGCCGGAGGGCTGGCCGAGTCCGACGCCGGGCTGACTGTGATCCCGCTGTCCGTCACGCTCGCCGGTGCGCTCGTCCTGGCCGCCGGTTTCCTGCGTCCGCTGCGGCACCGGGCGGTCGCCGGAGTTTGGGAGCTGGCCGGCTGGGCCGCAAGGATCGCCGCGCTGTGGCTCGTCGCGCTCCTGGCGCTGGCCCTGGCCGCCAGCCAGACGTTCTCCCTCTCCCTGCGCGACCTCGGGGAGGACGCGCTCGGCGACCTCGGCGACCTGTTCGGCATCTCGCCCGAGGTCGGCTTCACCACCCACATCCCGGCGACCTTGTTCTTCGGCCTGCTGTGGCTGGCGGGCGTGCTGGTGCTGGCCCTGCTGGTCTCGCGCGGGGCTCCGCTGCCGGGGCGGCTGCTGCGCTTCCAGGAGTCGGTGCGGCCGGCCGCGTACGCCATGGTGGCGCTGCTGCTCGCGTACGTCGTGCTGGGTGTCGTCATCGGCCTGGTCGTGGCGGCGACGCGCGGACACGCGGCCGAGACGTTCGCGGTGATCCTGCTCGGTCTGCCGAACGTGGTGTGGCTCGCCCTGACGATCGGGCTCGGCGCGACCTGGAACGGCCGGGTGGACGGGCCGTTCGGGCTGCCCATGCCGCATGTGCTCGACGAGGTGCTGCGCGGCCGCGAGGCGGCAGAGCTGAACCTGGGCACGCTCGCCGAGCACGACGGCCGGGTGTGGTGGCTGGTCGTCGTCGACGCGGTCCTGTTGCTGGCTGCCGCGTTCGTGATGGCGAGGCGTTCACCGGCCCGGATGCGCGCCTGGCAGCATGCCGTGCACATGGCGGTCGCGCTGGCGCTGACGGTGCTGATGATCTGCCTCGTCGGCCGGACGTCGGCCCATTACGGCCTGTCGGTGCTGGGCATCGGTGACCTCGGCGGGGATCTGGGCGGCGAGCTATTCCTGCGGCCCGAGGTGTGGGGCGCCATCGGCCTGGCACTGCTGTGGGGGCTGGTCACCGGGTTCCTCGGTGGGCTGCTGGCGAAGCGGATGCGGCACCGGGGCGAGGTGCCGCCGCGCGTGGAGGAGTGATCGGCCACACCGGTGACCACACCGGTGACCACACCGGTGCCGGTCACCGCCGGAAGACCGGCTCGGCCCAGCGGGGCGGTGGTTTCGGCTCGTCCTTCGCGGACTTCTCCGCCCGCTCCACGACCCTCAGGTCCACCTCCGTCGGCGCGTGTCCCTGCGCCGCACCGCCCGCGACCGCGGCGCGCAGGTCGGCCACGAAGGCGAGACAGGAGTCCTGCCGGTCGTCGGGGCTCTTGGCCAGCGCCTTGGCGAACACGGCGTCGACGGCCGGGGCGAGGTCCGGGCGCGCCTCGGTCAGGGGCGGTGGCTGGTCGTACTGGTGGGCCCACAGCAGGGCCATGTCGTTGTCCCGGCGCAGGGGCGGGTGGCCGGCCAGGCACTCGTAGACCACGCAGGCGAAGCCGTAGACGTCGCAGCGGGCGTCGACCGGTTTGCCCGAGATCTGCTCCGGGGCCACGTAGTCGAGGGTGCCGACGAACTGGCCGACGGTCGTGAAGCCGGTCAGGGACAGCGACTTCTTCGTCAGGCCGAAGTCGGTGAGGTACACGTGCTCGGGGTGATCGCTGTCGGTGCCGCGCGCGACGAGGATGTTGCCGGGTTTCACGTCCCGGTGGACCAGGCCGTGATCGTGCGCCGCGTCGAGGGCGGAGGCGACCTGGGCGGCGATGCGCAGGGCCGTCGGGGGCGTCAAGGGACCCTGGCGGTCGAGGAGATGGCGCAGGTCGCTGCCGGAGACGTAGCGCATGGCGATGTACAGGACGCCGTCCGTCTCGCCCGCCTCGAAGACCGGCACGATGTGCGGATGGTCGATCGCGGCGGCGGCCCGGGACTCGTGGGTGAAGCGGCGCCGGAAGGTGTCGTTGCGGGAGAGTTCGGGGGCGAGGAGCTTGAGGGCGACGGTGCGGTCGAGGCGGAGGTCGAGGGCGCGGTAGACGACCGCCATGCCGCCGCGGCCGATCTCGCGCTCGATGCGGTAGCCCGCGATCTCCCGGCCGATCAGTTCGGAGGGGCGGCCGGAGAAGAGGCTCGTGTCACGGACCATCGGGGTTCACGACCTGGGTCGGGGCGTGGCCGGGGTCCGTGGCGACGCGGGGGCCGTCGTCGGTGGCGTACGTGCTCAGGCGGGTTCCGTCCGCGTACACCCACCGGCCGTGCTCGGCGTCGTAGAGCCACATGGACTCCCCGTCGACGACCACCCCCATGCGCAGCCCCGATGTGCGGGCGCCGAAGGCCTCGCCGTCCAGGCCGCCGGCGGCGAGGTCCTCGACCGCGGACCGGTACCCGGCCAGCACCTGATCGACTCGGGCGAGCAGCGGGCGCGGGTCCGCGGCAGTGGTGAGCGGTCCGGCGTCGGCGGTGGGCGGGTCCAGCGGGACGGCGACCAGGTAGCGGCCGTCGACCCAGGCCGACCAGCCGTTGGCGCACAGGATGTGCCCCCAGTCGCCCTGCCGTTCGAGGAGCTGGACCGGCAGGAGCGCATCCAGGGGGACGGTGGGCCGGGCGGGGTCGGGTGCCTCCCAGGCGGGCATGCCGTGCTGGGGGACGACGTGGGTGGGCCGGAAGCCGGGGGACGTCATGGCGCTCGCCTACTTCCGCATGACGACGGGTTCGCGGCGGCGCAGCAGCCGGGAGACGACGTAGCCGAAGACCGCGGAGAGCACGACGAGCATGGCCACGTTGAGCAGCCACACGCCGGCCGAGTGCTTGAACAGCGGGTCCCCGGTCAGGTCGCCGGGGACGAGCCGGGACAGCTCCAAGGTGCCGGCCATCGCGCCGAGCGCCCACCGTGAGGGCACGACCCAGGAGAGCTGCTCCAGGCCGGGTACGCCGTGGAGCTTGAGCAGGGCTCCGCAGAAGACGACCTGGACGATGGCGAGCAGCACCAGCAGCGGCATCGTCACCTCCTCCTTGCGCACCAGGGCGGAGACGACCAGGCCGAGCATCATCGCGGTGAAGGCCAGCAGGGCGACGGCGACGGTGATCTCGACGAGCGGCGGCATCAACACGCCCTCGCCGCCGGGGGCGTTGAGGTCCACGCCGAGCAGGGCCACCAGAGTCAGTACGACCGCCTGGAGCACGGTGATCGTCCCCAGGACCACCACCTTGGACATCAGGTACGCCGATCTGGACAGGCCGACGGCCCGCTCCCGCCGGTAGATGACACGCTCCTTGACGAGCTCGCGCACGGCGTTCGCCGCGCCCGTCAGGACGCCGCCGACGCACAGGATGAGCAGCGCGTTCATCGCGGTCTCCTGGGTCAGCCTGCTGCCGGCCAGGGCGCGGGCCATCGCGCCCATCACGAACGGCAGGGCGATCATGATCGCGAGGAAGGTGCGGTCGGCGGCGAGCGCGGTGGCGTAGCGGCGGATCAGCGTGCCGAGCTGGGCGCCGCGGCTGCGCGGCCTGGGCGGCCGGGCGATCACGACCGGGCCGGTGCGGGGCTGCCGGGGCTGGCCGGTCGCGTCGGCAATGTACTGCCGGTGGTGGAGCGAGCTGCGGTAGTCGCCCGCCCAGTCCCGCTCCTGGTCGCGCTCGAACGCCTCGAAGGCCTCCGGCCAGTGCTCGAACCCGAAGAAGAGCAGGGCCTCCTCGGGCGGGCCGTAGTAGGCGATGCGTCCGCCGGGGGCGAGGACGAGGAGCCGGTCGCAGATGTCGAGACTGAGCACGCTGTGGGTGACGACGATGACGGTGCGGCCGTCGTCGGCCAGGCCGCGCAGCATGTTCATCACCGAGCGGTCCATGCCGGGGTCGAGCCCGGAGGTCGGCTCGTCGAGGAACAGCAGCGACGGCTTGGTCAGCAGTTCAAGGGCGACGCTGACGCGCTTGCGCTGCCCGCCGGAGAGGCTGTGCACGGGCTGCCCTGCGCGCTGCTCCAGACCCAGCTCTTGGATGACCTCGTCGACCCGGGCCCGGCGCTCGGCCTTGGCGGTGTCCTGGGGGAAGCGCAGCTCGGCGGCGTAGGACAGGGCGCTGCGGACGGTGAGTTGTGCGTGCAGGATGTCGTCCTGCGGGACCAGGCCGATGCGCTGGCGCAGCTCGGCGTAGTCGCGGTAGAGGTCGCGGCCGTCGTAGAGCACGGTGCCGTGGTCGGCGGGGCGCTGGCCGGTGAGGGCGTTGAGAAGTGTGGATTTCCCGGCGCCACTGGGGCCGACGACGGCGAGCAGGCACTTCTCCCCCACCGGGAAGGAGACATGGTCGAGGAGGGTCTTGCGGCCGTGGTCGACGGCGACCGCGAGGTCCTGCACCTCCAGGGAGACCTCGCCGGTGTCGACGTACTCCTGCAACTGGTCCCCGACCAGGCAGAACGCGGAGTGTCCGATGCCGACGATGTCGCCGGGGCCGATCGGGGCGGTGGTGACCGGACTGCCGTTGAGGTAGGTGCGGTTGTGGCTGCCCAGGTCGGCGATCTCGTACGTCCCGTCGGCCAGGGCGTGCAGTTCGGCGTGGTGGCGGGAGACGACCAGGTCGTCGATGACCAGGTCGTTGTCGGCGGCGCGGCCGATGCGGACGGTGCGGGTGGGCAGGGGCCGCACGGAGGTGGGCCGGCGGAAGGTGCCGGTGAGGCCGGGCACGGCGATCGCGGAGGGGTGTTCCGGCGCGGCGGGCGGGCCCTGGCGGTCCAGCAGCACCGCGCGGGGGCCGTCGGACGGGTTGCCGAAGCGGATGACGGTACCGGGCCCCACGTCCCACTCGCGGATGCGGTGACCTTCGGTGTAGGTGCCGTTCGTGCTGTTCTCGTCCGCGAGGGTCCAGTGGTCGGTGCCGGGCCGCAGTACCGCGTGGTGCCAGGAGACGCGGGCGTCGTCGATGACGACGTCGCTGAGCGGGTCGCGTCCGACGCGGTAGTCACGGCCGGGGGTCATCACGGTGGAGCCCGACTCGGTCTCCAGGACCAGTACGGGCGCAGTCGGTGCGACCGGCCGCTCCGCCATGCGAGGATTCTATCGATCTGCCCAGGTATGCGCTGCCTGCGCGCGCTGCGTCCGCCTGCGCTCGGGGGCGAGTTCCTTCGGCAGCGGGGGAGGCTCAGGCGACGGGCACCACCAGCGTCGGGGCGGCCCGCTGCATCCGCAGGGCGTCGATCGACTCGGCGAGCAGTTCGTATTCGGTGGTCTCGTCGCTCACGGCGATCCGCACCAGTCGTCCGGCCGCCAACTCATCGGCGACCAGCTCTTGTTGATCGTCATCGCCGCACCATGCGCGCAGCACGGCCGGCACGTCGGGCACATTGTCCGCGACCGGGACGAGCGCATTCGGAGGGAAGTGCTCGGCGTCCGGTCGCGGGTCTAATCGCTGGGCGATCCACGAGGCGCGGTCACGTAACCACCACAGCGCGAGGGCCAGGGTGGGTGCCCGGTAGGTTCCCAGGGGTACCCCGATGCGCCGGCCGCCGCAGACGCCGTATGCGGTGACATGGCACAGGAACTCGTCGTGCACGTGACCTCCCCCGTGTTGCCGTGTTCGCCTCTCGGCGGACCTCGCTTTCCATGCGGCTCGTGAGCGGTGCGTAAGGGGGCCGTCGCCCCATGTGAGGCACCCTCGTAGTTGAGTATGTTCACTACTGAAACACTGTCACCATGACTTTCCGGCCAGTCTCCTGGCATATTCACAGCCGGTGTTGGCCGAAACAAGGCGGGTACACGTCAACCCCGCTGCACGACCGGGCATTACCTCGGGAGTAATCGAGCTTTCCGGCGGGCGCGGGCATCGTTGCGGTACCGGGTCACCGCGAGCGGGATCCGGACTCCCACCAGTGACGACCTCGTTGGAGGCTGATCGCCCATGTCCGCGTCCGTACCCGTGACCACCGACCGCTACGAGATCGCCGTCGCCCGCTACTTCGAGGCCTGGAACACCCGCGAGCCCGACGCACTGGCCCGGGCGGTCGCCGTCGCCTGGTCCCCGCAGGGCGGCTACACCGACCCGCTCGCGGACGTCCGGGGCCACGAGGGGATCGTGGCCGTCGTCGCGGCGGCGCACGCACAGTTCCCCGGCTTCGTCTTCCGGCAGACCGGCTCCGTGGACGGCCACCACGACACGGTGCGCTTCTCCTGGGAGCTGGTGAGCGAGGTCGACGGCGCGGCGCCGGTCGCCGGGTCCGATGTGATCACCCTGGACATCGAGGGACGGATCCTGTCCGTCCTCGGGTTTTTGGACCGGGTGCCGGCCGGGGCGTGAGTTCCGCGATGAGTTCGAGCGCTCGCGGTGGTCTCTTCAGTACGTGACCACCGCGAGCAAAGGAACCACCATGACCACCACCGCCAAGCTGGATGAGGAGTTCACGGCCGTCCTGCGCAAGAGTCCGAGTGAGGGCGGCTGGACCTATCTCGTCTGGCCGAGGAGCGTCGAGTTCTTCGGCACCCGCGGGCTCGTCAAGGTCCGCGGCACGATCGACGGACAGCCCTTCCGCAGTTCGTTCATGGCCGTGGGCGACGGCACGCACAAGCTGCCCGTGAAGGCCGACATTCGCAAGGTCATCGGCAAGGCGGAGGGCGACACCGTGACCGTGCGCCTCGAGGAGCGGATCAGCTCCTAGCCGCCCCCTCCCGGTAACGCCGGGGCGCGACGCCCAGGGCCCGCTTGAAGGCGTTGCTGAAGGCACTTTCGGAGGTGTAGCCCACGGAACGGGCAAGTGCCGCGACCGACGTCGTGTCCTGCCTGAGGACGCGGGCGGCCAGGCTCATGCGCCAGTTCAGCAGATACGTCAGCGGCGGCACCCCGGCCGCCTCCTTGAACCGTACGGCGAAGGTGGTCCGGGACATCGCGGCCGCCCGGGCGAGGTCCTCCAGCCGCCAGGGGTGGCCCGGATCGCCGTGCATCAGCCGCAGGGCCGGGGCGAGCCGTTCGTCGGCCAGGGCGCGCAGCCAGCCCGGCGGCAGCCCCTCGGACTCGACGAGGCAGACCCGCAGCACCTGCACGAACATGAGCTGCGCCAGCTGGTCCGAGGCGAAGTCGACCCCGGCCCGGCGCGTCGTCATCTCCTCGGCCAGCTGTCCGATCAACCAGCGCAGCGCCGACGCCTCGGCCGCTTCGGACCGTACGTGGATCAGCTCCGGCAGCGCCCGGCGCAGCAGTTCGCCGCTGTCCCGGCTCAGGTCGATGTGCCCGGAGACGCAGGAGACGTCCTCACCCGTGCCGTCACCGAGCCCCGCCGTGCGGGTGACGGGGTCCACGCTGACCTCGGCGGAGACCGCGGCTCGACACCGAGCTCACTGCACAGGACGTAGGGCCGGCGCCCGTCGGAGACCACCACGTCACCCTCGGACAACTTCAGCGCCTCGCCGCCGCCCTCCCGGACCAGCAGACAGCTGCCCCGCACCACGGCGATCACCTTCAGCTTGTCGCGTCCGCGCAGCCGGATCGCCCAGGTGCCGCCGGCGGTGAAGCCACCGGAGAACACGCTGCGGGCATCGGCGACGGCGAGGGCCTCGGACAGCGGATCTGCGGTCATGCTCGAACTATCACGCAAGTAATGCGGATTCTCCAGCATTCATCGTACGGAGACGCGAACCTACGGTGGTCTGGTCGGCTCACATCGAGGAGATACGCACCATGACCACCGCACAGCACCCCCTGCCCTCCGGCTTCGGCGCCGCGTCCACCGCCGAGGAGGTGATCAAAGGGGTCGAGCTGACCGGCAAGGTGGCCATCGTCACCGGCGGCTACTCCGGCATCGGGGTGGAGACGGCCCGCGCGCTGCGCTCCGCCGGCGCCGAGGTCGTCGTACCGGCGCGGGACCTGGAGCGGGCACGGGCTGCGCTGCGGGACGTGCCGGGGGCCGAGGTCGAGTACCTCGACCTGCTGGACCCGGCGTCGATCGACGCGTTCGCGGAGAAGTTCCTGGCCTCCGGGCGTCCGCTGCACATCCTGGTCAACAGCGCCGGGATCATGGCGACCCCGCTGACCCGGGACGCGCGCGGATACGAGGCACAGTTCGCCACCAACCACCTGGGCCACTTCCAGTTGGTCGCCCGGCTGTGGCCCGCGCTGGTCGCGGCCGACGGGGCGCGGGTCGTGGCCGTGTCCTCGCGGGGCATCCGCTTCGGCAACGTCGACTTCGACGATCTGCACTTCGAGCACCGGCCCTACGAGCCGTTCGCCGCCTACGGCCAGTCCAAGACGGCCAACGCGCTCTTCGCCGTGGAACTGGACCGGCGCGGGCGGGACCAGGGGGTGCGGGCCTTCGCCGTGCACCCGGGCACGATCATCGAGACCGGCCTCGCCAAGCACGTCTCCGCGGAGGTGGTCCGGGCGGCCGGTGCCCTCGACGAGCACGGGCGCCCCGTACGGGACCCCTCCCGCCAGCTGAAGACGGTTGAGCAGGGAGCCGCCACCAGCGTCTGGTGCGCCACCAGCCCGCAGCTGACCGGACTGGGCGGGGTCTACTGCGAGAACTGCGACGTCAGCCCCCTGGTGACCGAGGCCGACGAGGCCGAGTGGCGCACCGGAGCGGAGACAGCGGGCGTGCTGTCCTACGCCGTGGACCCAGAGGCGGCGGCCCGCCTCTGGGAGGTCAGCGAACGCCTTACGGCTTGAGGATCAGCCATACGGCTTGCCGATCAGCCCTACGGCTTGAGGATCGCCTCGATGCGGGCCAGCTCGTCGGCGTCGAAGTCCAGGTTGCGAGTGGCCGCGACGCTGTCCTCGATCTGCTGCGCGCTGCTCGCACCGACCAGCGCGGACGTCACCCGGCCGCCGCGCAGGACCCAGGCCAGGGCCAGCTGGGCCAGGGTCTGGCTGCGGGACTTGGCGATCTCGTCGAGTGCGCGGAGCTTGCCCAGCAGCTCGTCGGTGATCGCGTCGGCGTTCAGGAACGGGCTGCCGCTGGCGGCCCGCGAGTCCTTCGGAATGCCGTCGAGGTAGCGGGAGGTCAGCTGGCCCTGCGCCAGCGGGGAGAAGACGATCGACCCGACCTGGAGCTCGTCGAGGGCGTCGAGGAGTCCCTCCTCCTCGGGACGGCGGTTCAGCATCGAGTAGGCCGGCTGGTGGATGAGCAGCGGCGTGCCCAGCTCGCCCAGGATGCGGGCGGCCTCTCGGGTCTGCTCCGCCGAGTAGTTGGAGACGCCGACGTACAGCGCCTTGCCCTGCTGCACCGCCGAGTGCAGGGCGCCCATCGTCTCCTCCAGCGGAGTGTCCGGGTCGGGGCGGTGCGAGTAGAAGATGTCGACGTAGTCCAGGCCCATCCGCTTCAGGCTCTGGTCGAGCGACGACAGCATGTACTTGCGCGAGCCCCACTCGCCGTACGGGCCGGGCCACATCAGATAGCCGGCCTTGGTGGAGATGATCAGCTCGTCCCGGTACGGCGCGAAGTCCGCCTTCAGCGCCTCGCCGAACGCCGACTCGGCGGCGCCGGGCGGCGGGCCGTAGTTGTTGGCCAGGTCGAAGTGGGTGACACCGAGGTCGAAGGCGCGGCGCAGGATGGCCCGCTGGTGCTCGACCGAGCGGTCCGCCGGGCCGAAGTTGTGCCACAGGCCGAGGGACAGCGCGGGAAGCTTGAGTCCGCTGCGGCCGGTGCGCCGGTAGGGCATGTCCGCGTAGCGGTCGGTGTGTGCGGTGTACAACGCGACTCCAGAGGGGTTGGCACAGGGAGGACGGCTCCGGGGAACCGGTGTTCCAGTCGCCGTCCACTCTGTCGTGACCTGCTGGCAGTGGTCCAACAGGTAAATCAGATGGGATTCAGCGGCTACGCTGCTCAATCATGGAACTGCGCCATCTCCAGCATTTCGTGGCGGTCGCCGAGGACCAGCACTTCACCCGGGCGGCCGAGCGCCTCCTGGTGTCCCAGTCGGGCCTGTCGGCCTCGATCCGCGCCCTGGAACGGGAGTTGCAGACCCCGCTGTTCGTGCGGACGACCCGCCGGGTGACGCTCACCCCTGCCGGCCGGGCGCTGCTGTGCGAGGCGGAACGGATCCTCGCCCAGGTCCGGGCCGCCCATGAGGCGGTGGCGGCGGTACAGGGCGTGCTGCGCGGGATGCTGGCCCTCGGGTCCGAGCAGTGCATCGCCGGGGTGCATGTGGCAGGGCTGCTGGCAGCCTTCCGGCGGGCGCATCCGGACGTGGAGATCTGTCTGCGTCAGGCGGGCTCGGGCGCTCTCGCGGAGGAGGTCGGGGCCGGACGCCTCGATCTGGCCTTCGCCGTCCGGACCGCGCAGGAGGACACCGACCAGCTGCGGGTCGTACCGCTGACCGGCGAGCCGATGACCGTCCTGTGCCATCCGAGCCACCGGCTCGCGACCGCCGGCGCCGCCGTCACTCCGGAGGAGCTGGGCGGCGAGGTCTTCGTCGACTTCCACCCGGACTGGGGGCCGCGCCGCACCACCGACGCCGTCTTCGCAGCCGCGGGCGTGCGCCGGACCGTCGCCCTGGAGGTCAACGACGTGCACAGCCTGCTCGACCTGGTGGACGAGGACCTCGGCATCGCCGTCGTGCCGCGCCACTTCCGGGACAAGCGGCGCTCACTGACGGCGCTGCCCGTGAAGGGCACCGGCGAGACCGTCTACGAGACGGTCGCCCTGCTGCCGCCCGCGCAGGCCACCAGCCCCGCGGCCCGGGCGCTCATGGCGCTGCTGGAATCAGAGGGCGCATGACGGACGGGTGCGCGATGGTGGAGCCATGCATGCGAAGGACATCCTCATCGACGGGTACAACCGCATCCAGGAAGAAGTCCATGCCGCCGTCGAGGGCCTCGACCCCGACGGCCTGCACGCCCGCCCCTCCCCCGACGCCAACACCGTCGCCTGGCTGATCTGGCATCTCACCCGGGTCCAGGACGACCACATCGCCGACGCCTTCGGCCTCGACCAGGTGTGGCTGACCCAGGACTTCCAGAAGACCTTCGGACTCGACCTGCCGCGCCACGACACCGGCTACGGCCACACCTCGGCGAAGGTCGCCAAGGTACGGGTCGACTCCGGCGACCTGCTGACCGGCTACTACGACGCCGTGCACGCCCAGACCCTGGGGGCGCTGCGGGAGGTGGCCGCCAAGGATCTGGAGCGCGTCGTGGACGAACGCTGGGATCCGCCGGTCACCCTGGGCGCGCGCCTGGTCAGCGTCCTGTCCGACGATCTCCAGCACGTCGGACAGGCCGCCTACGTCCGCGGGCTGGTGTCCTAGACCGCGAACCGCTTCACAGCGCGGCCGCGTAGCCCGGCAGCACGACGTCCTCGATGAGGGCCTTGCGCTCGTCGAACGGGATGAACGCGCTCTTCAGGGCGTTCACGGTGACCGTGCGCAGGTCCTCGACCGTCCACCCGGCCTGCTCGACCAGCAGGGACATCTCGCGCGTCATCGTCGTACCGGACACCAGACGGTTGTCGGTGTTGAGGGTGACGCGGAAGCCGAGGTCCTTCAGCGCGGTGATCGGGTGCTCGGCTATGGACGTGGCGGCGCCGGTCTGGAGGTTGGAGGTCGGGCACATCTCCAGCGCGATACGGCGGTCGCGCACCCAGCCCGCGAGGCGGCCGAGCTTGCCGTCGACGATGTCGTCGGTGATGCGCACGCCGTGACCGATGCGCTGGGCACCGCAGACCTGGAGGGCCTGGTGGATGCTGGACAGGCCGTCGGCCTCACCGGCGTGGATGGTGAAGGGCACGCTCTCGCGGCGCAGGTGATCGAAGGCGTCGACGTGGTCGGCGGCGGGGAAGCCCGCCTCGGCACCGGCGATGTCGAAGCCGACGACACCGGCGTCCCGGAAGGCGACGGCCAGGTCGGCCGCCTCGCGCACCCGGTCGAACATCCGCATCCCGCACAGCAGGGTGCCGACCCGCACCGGAGTGCCGGCGGCCGCGGCCTTGGCCATGCCCGCGGCCAGGCCCTCCTGGACGGTCTCGACGACCTCGGCGAGGGTCAGCCCGCCGTTGGTGTTGAGTTCGGGGGCGTAGCGCACCTCGCCGTAGACGACGCCGTCCGCGGCCAGGTCGAGGACGTACTCCTCGGCGGTGCGCAGCAGCCCCTCGCGGGACTGCATCACGGCGAGGGTGTGCTCGAAGGTGGCGATGTAGCGGACCAGGTCGCCGGAGTTCGCGGCCTCGAAGTACCAGGCGGCGAGCTCGTCCGGGTCGGTGGTGGGCAGGGTGTGGCCGACCGACTCCGCGAGCTCCACCACGGTGGCGGGGCGCAGGCCGCCGTCGAGGTGGTCGTGCAGTACGGCCTTGGGGAGGTGACGGATGACGTCGGTGTCTACGCGCGTAGCGGTCATGGCGGAGTCTTTCCTTGAGCGGGGCGGTTCGAAGCGGCGGGCGGAGGCCGCCGGCCAGGAGGTGGATCAGCCGGGAGAGGGATCGGCCGGGAGGTGGATCAGCCGGCGGGCTGGAGCAGGTCCCAGCGGTTGCCGTACAGGTCCTGGAAGACGGCGACCGAGCCGTAGGACTCGTGCCGGGGCTCCTCCAGGAAGGTCACGCCCGCGGCGAGCATGCGGGCGTGGTCGCGGGCGAAGTCGTCGGTGTGCAGGAAGAACCCGACGCGCCCGCCGGCCTGGTCGCCGACCCGGGCCCGCTGCTCGTCGCCCTTGGCGCGGGCCAGCAGCAGTGCGGTGCCCTGATCGCCGGCCGCCACGACCACCCAGCGCGAGCCGTCGGGACGCGGAGCGTCCTCGACCAGCCGGAAGCCGAGGGCGTCGGTGTAGAAGCGGATCGCCTCGTCGTAGTCGTCGACGACGAGGGTGACCAGGGCGATGTGTCTCATCGGGGCCTTCCTGGAGGTGCGATTGACGGGAGAGGTTATACGTAAAACGTGGCCCGCGCCAGTCCCGGCCGGGACCGGTGCCAGTCCCGGCCGGGACCGCAGTCCTACGCCCGCCGCCCGAGGTGCGGCAGACGGTCGGCGGCTAGCGTTCCGGGAATGACGATCATGGGTGGGGCGCGCAGCCCCGAGCGCCGCAAGCAGGACGTTCTGGAGCGGCTGGAGCGGGAGACGGACATCTGGGTGGCGTCGGCGGACGGTCACGGGGTGCCGTGTCTGGTCGCCCTGTGGTTCGTCTGGGACGGCGAGGCGCTCTGGATGGCCACCCGCCCCGGCAACCCCACCGGGCGCAACCTCCGCACCGGCCGTCGGACCCGGCTCGCCTTCGGGGACACCCGGGACGTCGTGCTCATCGACGGCGAGGTGGAGGTCTATGACATCGACGAGGTGCCGGCCGCGGCTGCCGAGGCGTTCCGCGCGAAAACGGGCTGGGATCCGCGGAACGACTCCGCGACGTATGCCTATTACCGAGTACGGCCGTGCGCGGTGCAGGCGTGGCACGAGCAGCATGAACTGCCGCAGCGGCATCTCATGCGAAACGGAATGTGGCTTGTCTGAACAAGTTTCGCGCGTACGTCCCTGCGCCATCCATTTCCCGCACAAGTGTTACCTGGGAGTAACTCCTGATGGTTTGATGTGCGGCGCCACGCAACCCCCTTCAACCACAGGGAGATCCAGTGACGCTCTCCGCACACCGCCGCGCACAGGGCTCGGTCGTGCTCGCGCTCTCGCTCGCCGGTGCCGGTCTTGCGGGCTCGGCGCCCGCCGCGTCGGCCGCCGAGCAGGCGCCGCCGCTCAAGGTGCTGTCGTACAACGTCTTCCTCTTCAGCAAGACCCTGTACCCGAACTGGGGCCAGGACCACCGGGCCGCCGAGATCGCCAAGGCGCCGTTCGTGCAGGGCAACGACGTCGTGGTGTTCCAGGAGATGTTCGACAACTCCTCCTCGGACGCGCTGAAGAGCTCCCTCGCCGGCCGCTACCCGTACCAGACGCCGGTGGTCGGGCGCAGCAAGAGCGGCTGGGACGCGACCGGTGGCGCGTACTCGGCGACCACGCCCGAGGACGGCGGGGTCACGATTCTGAGCAAGTGGCCGGTGCTGCGCAAGGAGCAGTACGTGTACAAGGACGCGTGCGGGTCGGACTGGTGGTCCAACAAGGGCTTCGCGTACGTGGTGCTGAACGTGAACGGCACCAAGGTGCACGTCGTGGGCACGCACGCGCAGTCGACCGACCCGGGCTGCGACGCCGGTGAGGCCGCGGCGATGCGCAGCCGGCAGTTCAAGGCGATCGACGCCTTCCTCGACGTCAAGAACATCCCCGCGAACGAGCAGGTTCTGGTCGCCGGCGACATGAACGTCGACTCGCACACGTCCGAGTACGGCTCGATGCTCGCCGACGGCGGGCTGGTCGGGGCCGACGCGCGGACCGGGCACCCGTACTCCTTCGACACGGCGGAGAACTCCATAGCCCGCGACCGCTACCCCGACGACCCGCGCGAGGACCTGGACCACGTCCTGCACCGCGCGGGTCACGCCCGTCCCACTGTCTGGAAGAACGACGTGGTCAAGGAGCAGAGCGCGCCCTGGACCGTGTCGAGCTGGGGCACCGACTACACGTACACGAACCTGTCCGACCACTATCCGGTGACCGGGTTCACCGGCTGAGCAATGCCGTGCAGGCTCCGGCTCAACCGGTCTGCTGTCGCGCCGTGTTGAGCCGGGCCAGGTCGCCGTCGGTGAGGCGGAGGGCTCCCGCGGCCACGTTCTCGGCGAGGTGGTCGGGGTTGCCGGTGCCGGGGATGGCGAGGACGTGCGGGCCCTGGTGCAGGGTCCAGGCGATGCGCACCTGGGCGGGGCTTGCCCCGTGCGCCCGCGCCACGGCGAGCACTTCGTCGTCGTGGGCGCCGGTCGCGCCCCGCTCCCCGGTGTCGCCCGCGACGGCGTAGAACGGCACGAAGGCGACGCCCTGCTCGCTGCACAGGCGCAGGAGTTCGTCGGCCTCGGGGTCCGGCCGGTCGAGCGCGTACCGGTTCTGCACACTGACCACGGGCGCGATGGCCTGCGCCTCGGCGAGGTGCCGTGGCTCCACGGCGGAGACGCCGAGGTGCCTGATCAGGCCCGCCTCGCGCAGTTCGGCCAGCGCGCCGAAGTGCTCGGCGATGGAGTCCTGCCGCATGCGGCGCAGGTATACGACGTCCAAGTGGTCGCGGCCGAGCTGGCGCAGGTTCTCCTCGACGTGGCCGCGCAGCTGGTCGGGGCGGGCCGAGGTGCCCCACTCCCCCGTGCAGTCGCGGAACGGGCCGACCTTGGTCGCGATGACCAGGTCGTCGGGGTACGGCGCCAGCGCGGTGTTGATGAGTTCGTTGGCCGCGCGCAGGGCGGAGAAGTAGAAGGCGGCCGTGTCGATGTGGTCGACGCCCAGCTCGACCGCCTTGCGCAGTACGGCGATCGAGCGTTGCCGGTCGCTGGGCGTCCCGTGGTGGAAGGCGGCGCTGCCCGTCAGCCGCATCGCGCCGAAGCCGACGCGGCTCACGGACAGGTCGCCGAGTTTCCAGGTGCCCCCGCGGCGCGCGCGGTGATCGTCTCCGAGGTCATCGGCGGAGTGTCGCACACGCCTCGGGCGCCGGGGCGTCAGCAGTAGAGGTTGCCGCCCGGCGAGACGCCGAGGATCGAGGTGAACCGGTTGTAGGCGTCCACGCGGCTCTGGACCTGCGCCGGGTTCTTGCCGTCGCACTCCAGCGAGCCGTTGATGCTGCGGATCGTCTGACCGAAGCCGGCCTGGTTCACCATGGCGTTGTGGGGGGTCATGGTGCCGGGGCCGGACTGGGTGTTCCAGTACCACAGGCCGGTCTTCCAGGCGACGGCCGACTCGTTCTGCACCCGCCAGGGGTTGTTCAGCAGATCGATGCCGAGCGCGTCACCGGCGGCCTTGTAGTTGAAGTTCCAGCTGAGCTGGATGGGACCGCGGCCGTAGTAGGCGTCCTGGCCCGCGGGACAGCCGTACGGCTGGCTCCGGTCGCAGTAGTGGGGGTAGTTGGCGGTGTTCTGCTCCACGACGTGGACCAGGCCGCCGGTCTCGTGGTTGACGTTGGCGAGGAACGCGGCCGCCTCCTGCTTCTTCACCGTGTCGCTGCCGGTGTTGGCGAAGCCCGGGTAGGCGCTGAGCGCGGCGGTCAGGCCGCTGTACGTGTAGAACGAATTCCGGTTCGGGAACATCTGGTTGAACTGCGACTCGCTGACGACGAACCCGGCGGCGGACGCACTCGGGGCCGGCTGGAGCAGCAGCGCGGCGCTGCCCAGGGCGAGTGAGGACAGCAGTGCGGCTATGCGGCGCCTCGACACAGGATCAACTCCTTTGCGGAGCACGGCCGCACCCGGTCAAGGGCAGGGCGAAGCAGAGCCTTGAGCGCACGCGCCGACGGGGTCGGCCACGGCGTGGGGGCGGCCGTGGTGGGGGGTGTGGAGACACACTCAACCGCTTTGGTATGTACCAGTCAAGGGTGTAGACCAAATAAGGTGTAGACCAATCAACCGGCCCGGGAGGCAAGGGAGTCGAGGCGCCCGACAGCTCGTGCGTGGTGCAGGACACGCGGTCCGGGTGATTGTCGGAGGGTGGACGGAGGGAAGTCATTCTGGCGTCTTATCACCGAGAAGGGACGCGTTGTGACGCCAGTTGAGTCTCCCCCCATACCCCGGGCCACGGGATCGCTACCGTTGTTCGGTCACCTCTTCCGGCTCTTCCCCGACCCCCTCCCTTTCATGGCCTCACTCCGCGAGCGATACGGCTCGCTGGTGGAGATCACACTTCAGCCGGGCACCCGCACGCTGGTCGTCCAGGACCCCGCCATGATCCGTGCAATGCTCACCGACCCGATCGCCGGCACTCTCGACAAGGGCCCCTTCTTCGACGAGATGCGGGTGTTGCTGGGCGACTCCGTGGTCACCGTTGCCGGGGAGGAGCACAGCGCCAAACGCCGCCAGATGTACCCGGCCTTCGCACGCCCCGAACTCGGGCGCTACGTCGACATCATGCGCACCTCGACCGAGGCCGAGCTCGCCACCTGGGAGCCGGGGCGGCGCATGGACGTGCGCGAGACGATGATCCGCCTGTCGCTGGAGATGCTCACCCGGACCGTCTTCTCCAACCGCCTCGACGCCTCCACCTTCCGCGAGTTGCGCCAGAACATGGCTTCGGTGATGGACAGTGTCGGCCTGCGCATCATGCTGCCCGCCTGGGTCAAGCGCCTGCCGATTCCGCTCAACCGCCGCTTCGACAGGGCTCGTGCCGCGATTCGGACCACCATTTCCCAGGCGATCGCGGATCTGCGCACCAGCGGCGACGGCCATGACAGCGGCGACATGCTGTCCGTGCTGATGAATGTCGAGGACGAGAAGACCGGCCGTCCGATGACGGACGAGCAGATCTGCAACGAGGTCCTCACGCTCGCCCTGGCCGGGACGGAGAACACGGCCACCATCCTGGCCTGGGTGCTTTATGAGCTTGCCCGGCATCCCGACATCGAGGCCGACGTGCTGGACGAACTGGAGCAGGTGCTGGGCGACCGGCCGGTCACGTTCGCGGACGCCGGCCAACTGCCGATCCTGGACCGGGTGATCAAGGAGGTGCTGCGGCTGCACGTCACGGGATGGATCCTGACCCGCCGCACGCTCACCGAGACCAAACTCGGGACGTGGACCCTGCCCGCCGGCACGAACCTCGCCTTTGCCCAGCACGCCCTGCACCGCGATCCCGACCTGTACCCCGAGCCGCTGCGTTTCGATCCCGCCCGGTGGCTGGACGGTACGCAGAAGCCCCCGCCGGGAGCCCTTCTGCCGTGGGGGGCGGGCAAGCACCGGTGCATCGGCGACCGGTTCGCCACTATGGAGCTGATCACCGCTTTGTCGACGATCCTGAGGCAGGTGCGGTTCACGCTGGCCCCGGGCCAGACCGTTGATCCGGTGGCCCGGGCCACCGTGCGCCCCGGGAAGATGCTCATGACCGTGGAACCGCGTCGGGCGCGCTTCCCCGGCTAGGGCGGGCGCTCCCGGTCGCGGCCGGGAGCGCCAGGAGGACGGCGATCCGGCGTACGAGCGGCTCTGGGCCGCGTGACGCCGGACAGCTCAAGGGAGTGGAAGCGACGCCGGATCACCGCACCGCTCGGCCCGCGTACGCCCTGACATCGGCGTCGGGGTCGTCCACCGCGGTCGCCAGCGCCGCACGGGCATCGTCGTGTGCGGCGTGCCGCAGCAGGCTGAGAACCGCGGCCTTGCGCACATCGGCGTCGGTGTCACCGAGCAGTTCGGCGAGAGCGGGTACACCGTCTTCCGACGCCGCCCCGCCGAGGGCCTTCGCGGCGCCCGCGCGGACCTGCCAGGCCGGGTCGGTGAGCGCCGCTGTCACGGTGGCGAGGAGTGTGTCCGGGACGCCGAGGACGCCCAGGGCCTCCAGGGCAGCGGCACGAACGAGGGCGTCGGGGTCCTGGAGCAGGCCGTGCAGGGCGGGCGGCGTACCTTGCTGCGCCCGCGCGATGTGCGCGGCCACGGCGGCGAACCCGCGCGCCACGGCGACCCGTACCTCACGCGCGGGGTCGCCGGCCGCCTCCGACAGGGCATCGACCGCGTCCACCGAGACCAGGGCGCGCACTGCGGCCAGGCGCACCTCGGTGTCCGGGTCGGCCAGGTGCCCCGCGAACAGGGCCGCGTCGCCCAGGCGCAGGGCACGCAGCACGTCCAGAGCCGCCGCGCGGGCCGTCGGATCCGCTGCGGTGAGTGCGGACACCAGCGGGGCCCGCAACTCCGTTTCCACCGTGAGGACTTCGGCCAGCTCACGCAGCGACGAGGCGGCCGCGGCGCGCACCTGTCCGTCGCTGTCGGTCAGCGCGGAACCCAGGGCGGGGCCCGTTCCGGGTGGGGCCGTCTCCGTCAGCGCCTTCACGGCGGCGAGGCGTACGGCCGCGTCCGGGTCCTTCAGGTAGGGCTCCAGCGCCAGGAGATCGGGCTCCTCCTCCGAGAGCGCGACGAGTTCGAGGATCCGTTCCCGGTTGGACTCCGACGCTCCGTGCGTCGGGCCGTCGGACGGCGCGACAGCACCCGGCTCCGCGGTGGCCGCCGCCGGCGCCACCTCCCGGCGTCCCGCCGTCGCCGTGGGGAGCGGGTCCACCTCGCCCAGGAGACGGGAGGCACCGCCGGTGGGGGTGAACTCGTCGACGGGCACGAGGTAGGGGGCTACGGGACGTGCCGTGAACTCCATGGCTCCCGAAGGGCCCTTGCGCAGGTCGAGGTGGTGCAGCCACTGTGTGTCGTCGCGCTGAGGGTGGTCGAGGCGCTCGTGGTAGAGGCCCCAGCGGGACTCGGTGCGGGCGAGGGACGACCGGGCCGCCATCTCCGCGCAGTCACGGATGAACGAGACCTCGGCGCAGCGCATCAGTTCGTGCGGTGTCCGTGCCCCCATCTCTGCGATCTCGTCCCGCATCCGCTCGAAGTGCTCCAGCGCCAGGGAGAGCCGGGCGCCGCTCTTGGGCGGGGCGACGTAGTCGTTGACGAAACGGCGCAGCTTGTACTCGACCTGGGGCTGAGCCGGGCCGTCGGGGTTGCGCAGCGGACGGTAGATCAACTCGTGGGCCTCGGCGAGCTGGTCCTGCGGCAACTCGCCCTGATACGCGGTGTACTGGGCCGCGTCCTCGCCCGCCAGGTCACCGAAGACGAACGCCCCGATCATGTAGTTGTGCGGGACACAGGCCAGGTCGCCCGCCGCGTACAGGCCGGGGACCGTGGTGCGGGCGTGGTCGTCGACCCGTACACCCGAGGCGGAGTGCCCGCCGCAGAGGCCGATCTCGGAGATGTGCATCTCCACGTCGTGGGTGCGGTAGTCGTGGCCGCGCCCGGAGTGGAACGTGCCGCGGGTGGGGCGCTCGGTGGAGTGCAGGATGGACTCCAGGGCCGAGATCGACTCCTCCGGCAGATGGCTGAGCTTGAGGTAGACCGGCCCGCGGTCGGAGGCCACCTCGGCGGCGAACTCGGCCATCATCTGCCCCGACCAGTAGTCGGAGTCGACGAACCGCTGCCCGTGCCGGTTCACCTGGTAGCCGCCGAAGGGGTTGGCGACGTAGGCGCAGGCCGGGCCGTTGTAGTCCTTGATGAGCGGGTTGATCTGGAAGCACTCGATGCCGGTGAGCTCGGCGCCCGCGTGGTACGCCATCGCGTAGCCGTCGCCCGCGTTGGTCGGGTTCTCGTACGTGCCGTACAGATAGCCGCTCGCGGGCAGGCCGAGGCGTCCGCAGGCGCCGGTCGCGAGGATCACCGCACCCGCCCGCACGACCACGAAGGCACCGGTGCGGGTGTTGAACGCGACGGCACCGACCGCCCTGCCCTCGGCGGTCAGGACCCGCACCGGCATCAGCCGGTTCTCGATACGGACCTTCTCGCGCACCTCCCGCCTGCGCAGCTGCCGGTAGAGCACCTTCTTGACGTCCTTGCCCTCGGGCATGGGCAGCACGTACGAGCCCGATCGGTGCACTTGGCGGACCGCGTACTCCCCGTGCTCGTCCTTCTCGAACTTCACCCCGTACGACTCCAGGCGCTGCACCATCTCGAAGCCCCGGGTGGCCGTCTGACGGACCGTCGACTGATCGACGATGCCGTCGTTGGCGCGGGTGATCTCGGCGACGTAGTCGTCCGGTTCGGCACGGCCGGGGATGACGGCGTTGTTGACGCCGTCCATGCCCATGGCCAGCGCTCCGGAGTGCCGTACGTGCGCCTTCTCCAGCAGCAGCACGGATGCGCCGCGCCCGGCGGCGGTGAGCGCGGCCATGGTGCCGGCGGTGCCACCGCCGATCACCAGGACGTCGCAGCTCAGCTCCTCGGCCGAGTCGAGGGCGGGGATCTCCGTCAGGGTGGCGGTCGCGGTCGCGGGGGTCATGACAGGGGTGCCTTTCAGGACGTACGGGGCGCAGCCGGGGGACGCGCGGGAGCCGGGTGCTCGGGACGTGGGGCCGGGCCTGCTCGAACGCGGGGGGCGAGGTTGCTCCGGAGGTGCGGGGCCGAGGGTCACTCAAGACGTTCGGGGGCTGAGGGCGCTCAGGACGTGCCGGGCCGAAGGTTGCTCGGAACATGCGGGAGCCGAAGGCGCTCGGGACAGGCCGCAACCGAGGAGACTCAGGACGTGCACCTGCACATCGGCGCCCGCTCAGGACCCGCGTGAGCCGAGGGACTCCAGGATGTCGTGGCGCAGTGCCACCGTCGCGGGGTCGTCGCGGGCGCCCCGGTCGCGGGGTCGGGGTACCGTCCGGACACCGGTGAGGCCGCCCGCGCCGAGCAGGGCGACCCGGTCGCCGAGGAACAGTGCCTCGTCCACGTCGTGGGTGACGAAGACGACGGTGGCGCCGGTCCCGCGCAGCACCTCCACCAGCAACTGCTGCATGCCCGCCCGGGTCTGGGCGTCCAGTGCGCCGAAGGGCTCGTCCATGAGCACGGCCCGCGGCTGCCCGGCGAGCGCGCGGGCGAGCTGCACCCGCTGGCGCTGCCCTCCGGACAGCCGGTGCGGCAACTGCCGCTTCAGGTCGGGCAGGCCGACCCGGTCCAGCCACTCCTCCGCCCTGGTCCTGCGCTCGGCGCGGCCCAGCCCTCTGATGGCCAGCGGCAGTTCGACGTTGGCGCGGGCCGTACGCCACGGCAGCAGCGCGTCCTCCTGGAAGACGAGCGCCCGGTCAGCGCCGGGGCCCGTGACGGGCCGCCCGTCCTGGGCGACCTGTCCGGCGAGCGCGGGCAACAGCCCGGCCAGCGTCCGCAGCAGGGTCGACTTCCCGCAGCCGGACGGGCCGACGAGCGTCAGAATCTCGCTGGGGGTGGCTTCGAGGTCCACGCCGTGCAGTACGACGGCACCGGGTCGCCCGAGGTCCGCCCCGGTGAGGCTGAGCCGTGCGCCGGCGGCGGGGAGCCCGGCCCGCGAGGCCGTCGAAGCCGCGGAGGGCGTATGGATGGCGGTGTCGGCGGCTGCGGTGTCGGTGTCGGTGGCAGCGGTGTCCGATTGCGTACTCATGAGGTGGCACTCCCTTCGCGTCGCGGCAGCCAGTACGTGAGGCGGCGTCCCAGGAGCTCCACCACGGTGGAGGTCAGCCAGCCGAGCATGCCGATGCTGACGATGCCGGTGAACACGCCCGGGTAGTCGAGGACGGTGTAGTCCTGCCAGGTGCGGTAGCCGATTCCGTACTCGCCGGAGATCATCTCCGCGGAGATCACGCAGATCCACGAGACGCCGATCCCGACCGACAGTCCGCCGAAGATCCCCGGCAGCGCGCCGGGCAGCACCACGGAGGCGAGCACCCGCCACCGTCCGCCGCCCATGGTGAGCACCGCCTCCTCCCACACCGGGGCCAGTGCGCGCACCGCGTGCCGGGTGGCGACCAGGACCGGGAAGAAGGCGGCGGTGAAGGTGATGAAGACGATGCCCTGTTCATTGCTGGGGAAGAGCAGGATCGCCACGGGTACCAGCGCGATCGCCGGGACGGGCCGCAGCACCTCCAGGACCGGTCCGATCAGGTCGGCGGCCCAGCGGGAGCGGCCGACTGCCACACCCGCGGCGACGCCGAGGACAGCCGCGAGCAGGAACCCGGTGACGATCCTGCGCAGGCTGTCGCTCACGTCCTGCCAGTACGCGCCGTCGGCGAGTCGCTGCCCGAACTCCCGGGCCACGTCGGTGACGGACGGGAACTGGTCGAAGCGCAGCCACAGTTGGACGTCCAGCGTGGTGAGCAGCTGCCACACCGCGAGCGCCGCCAGCAGGGACAGCACGCGTACGACCGGTCGGAGGCGGGCCGTGCGCCGAGCGGGGACCGGCCGCGCGGACGCCCTACTCGCTTTCCCCGATTTCCTCGGCGGGGCGGTCACCGCGGTCATGACGCCTGCTCCAGTGCGGTGGCGTAGGAGACGGTGCGGGCGCCCGGGTGTGCCTGGGTGTACGCGCGGGCGGCGGAGGCGGTGACGAACGGCCGCGGCTCCTTGCCGTCCTGGACCCAGACCGCCTTGTCCGCGTACCAGCGGGTGCCGGTGGTGGCGTCCGGTACATAGGCGGCGCGCACGTCGTCCTTGTGCCCGGCGACGAACTTCAGCAGTGCGGCGGGCGAGTCGAAGGGACGGGTGCTGTCCTCGCCCTTGAGCCACACCTCGCTGCGCGAGGGCTCGGGGGTGGCGGCGAGCCGCTCGGCGTACTCCTTGCCGTACACGCGCTTGATCGGGCCGTCGTCGACGAAGGCGTCCACGTCCACGTCGCCGACGAGTTTCGCCGAGCGCAGCACCGACACGTCCTTCTTCAGCGCGGAGACGAGCTGCGGCTTGACGCTCGGGTCGAAGGTGGCGATGCCGCCGCTGCCGTTGTAGAGGTAGACGACCTCCGGGGGCAGATCGGTGGCCTCGGCAACCTTCTCGGCGGCCTGGACGGGGTGTTCGTTCAGGTACCGCGTCGCCTCGATCTGCGCGGCGAGGAAGGCGTCGAGCACCTTGGGACGCTGCTCGGCGAAGTCCTCACGGACCGTCACCCCGTGGAAGGTGGGCAGGTTCAGTTCCGCACCGTCGTACAGCGCCTTCGCCTTGCCCTGGAAGGCGAGCAGCCCGGGCCAGGCCACGAACTGCGAGAGGGCGTCGGTGCTGCCGGCCTGGAGTGCCGAAGCGCCCACCGACGGCTGCTGGTTGAGCTTGCGGATGTCCTTCTCCGGGTCGAGCCCGGCGCGCTGCAGCGCCCGTACGAGGGTCCCGTCGGCCGCCGAACCGATGCTGGTGGACACGTTCTTGCCCCGCAGGTCCGCCAGCGAGGCGAGCTTCGAGTCGGGCGCCGTGACCACGGTGTTGAGGGCGCCGCGCAGGTTGTAGCCGGTGACCGAGACGAGCCGCGTGGGACGGTTGAGCTGTTTGCCGCGGGCGGCGTTGATCAGCAGCGGGAAGTCACCCATGGACCCGATGTCGATCTTCCCCGCGGTCATCTGCGCCGTGATGGGCGCGCCCGTGGCGTAGTCCTGCCACTTGACCTTGTAGGAGACGCCGTCCCGTTTGCCCCGGGCGGCGAGTTCGCGTTCGAAGTATCCGAGCGAGCGCAGCAGGGTGCCGGCGGTGACGGTGTTGATGGTCTTGGACTGGTAGCCGACGGTGACGGTGACGTGCTTGTCGTCGCCGGCTGCCGCATCGCCGCCGCAGCCCGTGACGAGCGTGCTGACGAGAGCTGCCGCGAGCAGTGCTGCGGGAGTCGTGCGTTTCATCGGGAGAAGGCCTTTCACCGCAGCAGGTAGGGCATGTTGACCGTGACGGCCCCGGTGGGGCAGCGGGTGGCGCAAGGGCCGCAGTACCAGCACTCGTCGACGTGCATGTACGCCTTGCCGCTGTCGGGGTTGATCGCCAGGGAGTCAAGCGGACACATGTCGACACAGAGCGTGCAGCCGTCGATGCACTTCGACTCGTCGACGGTCACGGGCACGTCGGCCCGCTGGGGCACCAAGGGCATGGCTGTCTCCAGTGAGGTACTGCGAGGGGTGGAAGAAACGTTTGGCGGATGGCGCGTCGTCAGAGGGAGCGGCGCAGCAGGCCGCTCATCGCGATCCGGTCCCCGCGGAACCGGATGAACTCCAGGTCCACGGGCCTTCCGTCGCACAGGTGGGTGAGGCGCTCCAGCATCAGCACGGCGGTGCCGCGCGGTGCTTCCAGGACGGTGGCGGAGTGCGCGTCGGCGTTGACGGCCTCCAGGGTGATCTCCGCGTGCCCGAGCGGCTGCCCGGTGATCTGCTCCAGCAACCGGAAGACGTCGGTGTTCTCCAGGTCGGCGCCGATCAGCTCACTGCCGATGTCCAGCGGCAGATAGGTGAGGTCGAGGGAGAGCGGCAGCCCGTTCAGCCTGCGCAGCCGCTCGATGTAGAGGACGTCGGTGCCGGTGGGCAGCCGCAGTCGCTCGGCCACGGGGGCGGGCGCTGCGACCGGACCCATGGTGCGTACCTCGTTGCTGACCTGGCCGTGTTCCCGCAGGGTCTCCGCGAGTCCCATCAGCCGGTCGAGGCCGTGCGAGTACTTCTCGGCGACGACGACGGTGCCCACGCCGGGCAGCCGCTCGACGAGCTGCTCGGCGCGCAGCAGGTCCAGTGCGTGCCGGACGGTGTTCCGTGACACCTGGTAGTCGGTGGCGAGCACGTCCTCGTGCGGCAGCACGCCGCTGGGGAATCCCCCGGTCAGCACCAGGTGCCGCAGCAGATCCGCGAGCTGCCGCGCCCGGTCGGCACGCAGCCGCCGGCGGCGGGCTGCGGCGAGCGGCGCGGTGTGCTCGCGGGTTCGTTCTGCTGGCATGCGGTGACCATACCGACGGTTGCCGCTCAGTGGTGTTACCGAATCATTGCGCCACCTGAGCACCTCTCACCAGGGCGCTGACCTGCGGCTTCCTGAGATGCCGGCATGGTTTCGCCACTACGGGCCCGGCTCGGCCGTCATCTGCGGACCAGTTCTCGACGGCGGCGTTCGAGGTACGCGCGCTCGGCGGGGTTCTCCGCCAGTGCGAGGGCCCAGTCGTACTCTCGCACGGCCTCCGTGGGGCGGCCCAGGCGGCGCAGCAGGTCCGCGCGGACGGCGTGCAGGACGTGGTAGCCGTCGAGATCCAGCGCGTCCACGAGGTCGAGGGCCGGAGCCGGGCCGTCGACCTCGGCCACGGCGACGGCCCGGTTCAGCGCCACGACGGGGCTGGGAGCGACGGCCAGCAGGTGGTCGTAGAGCTGCCGGATCTGGTACCAGTCCGTGGCCTGCGAGGTCGGCGCGTCGCTGTGCACCGCCTGGATCGCGGCCTGGATCTGGTACGGCCCCGGCCTGCCCAGGCGCAGACACCGGCGGACCAGCGACTGTCCCTCGGCGGTCAGTTCACGGTCCCAGCGGCCACGGTCCTGTTCCGGCAGCGGTACGAGCTCCCCGGCGTCGTCCTGCCGGGCGGGCCGGCGGGACTCGACGAGGAGCATCAGCGCGAGCAGCCCCGTCACCTCGGGCTCGTCCGGCATGAGTTCGGCCAGCAGACGACCGAGGCGTACGGCTTCCGCACACAGGCCCGCCTCCCCCTCGTACCCCTGGTTGAAGACCAGGTAGACGACGGCCAGCACCCCCGCGAGCCGGTCCGGCAGGTCGGCGTCGCGGGGCACGCGGTACGGGATGCCGGCGTTGCGGATCTTCGCCTTGGCCCGCACCAGCCGCTGGGCCATCGTCGGCTCCGGCACCAGGAAGGCGCGCGCGATCTGCGCGGTGCTGAGCCCGCCCAGCAGACGCAGGGTGAGGGCGACTTGCGCCTGGACGGCGAGGGCGGGGTGGCAGCAGGTGAAGATGAGCCGGAGCCGGTCGTCGCGCACGGGGCCCTCCTCGGGAGGTGCGTCGGCGGTGTGCAACAGGGCGGCCTGGGCGTGACGTTCGGTCCTGGTGGCCTCGCGGCGCAGCCGGTCGACGGCGCGGTTGCGGGCGGTGGTGATGATCCAGCCGGCGGGGCTCGGCGGCACGCCGGTCTCCGGCCAGCGCCGCAGGGCGGTGGCGAAGGCGTCCTGGACCGCTTCCTCGGCGAGGTCGATGTCGCCGAGGAAGCGGACGAGTACGGCGACCGCGCGGCCGTACTCCGCGCGGAAGACGGCTTCGACGTCCGTGGCCGTCATCAGTTCTCGGCTTCGCCCATGAACGGCCGCACCTCGATCGGCAGTGTGGTCGCCAGCGCCAGCCTGCGGCCCCAATCCAGGGCCGCGTCCAGATCGGGGGCCTTGATGAGGCTGATGCCGCCCAGCATCTCCTTGCCCTCGGCGTACGGTCCGTCGGTGACGAGGACGTCGCCGTCGCGGGGCCGCAGCACGGTGGCCGACTCCGGGCCGTGCAGTCCCCCGGCGAACACCCAGGCGCCGGCCTCGCGCAGCTCGCGGTTGAGCGTGTCGAGGTTCTTCTCGATCTCGCCGAGGGCGTCCGGGGCGGGCGGTTCTCCGACGGGCTGCATCACATTGAGCAGGTAGTACTTCATGACGGTCTCCTCGGACGACATGATGGGCTGCCGGTCTCTCACCTCCTACACGAACGGCACCCGCCCGGATCGACGCCCCGCACACCGACACCGGCCAGAAGTTTCCGGAGAGCCACTCCGCTTACATCGTCATGAACCCGCCGAGCCTACACATAAAGAAAAAATAAGCGCAGAATGGTATGAGGCGGCGCTTACCGCACACCGCACCAGACGCGGTCAGGCCTGCGATTCAAAGGAGACGAGTCATGGCCAACGTCTCGCCCACCAGAGGTGACATAACAGCCCACCCCGATGTACCCGAAATGCGGGACCGCTACGACCGCATGCTCGGCGGTCGCGATGTGGCGCTCGTGGACGGACCGGTGTTCCTGCTCGGTCTGTACTGCGCGGCATCCCCCTGGATACTCCACTACACGACGAGCCAGCCGGCACTCGTGACCCACAACCTGATCATGGGTATCGCGATCGGCCTGCTGGCCCTCGGATTCACCCGGGCCCCTGAACGCATGTACGGCCTCAGCTGGGCCTTCTGCGCGATGGGTGTCTGGATGATCATCGCGCCGTGGGTCGTCGGGGAGAGCCCGGACGCGGGTGTCATCGTGAACAACATCATCATCGGCGCGCTGGCCGTGATCCTGGGATTGGTGTGCGCCGGCACAGCGGCGAAGAGCACCTCGAGGCCGTAGCGGCACACCGCGAGCAAGACAAGTAGGCCGGTCCGCTCCCGCGGACCGGCCTACGCGCGCCCGCCTCTGGGCAACGCCGCTCAGCCGGTCGGCATCAACCACGGTTCCTGGGGCAGGACATGACCGGTCTCCAGGAGCGACTTGAGGTTGGACAGCACCGCCGGCCAGCCGGACGACACGTCGGCACGCGCGCTCTCGTCCGGCAGGTCCTCGTGGGTCACGGTGAGACGGACGATCTCGGCATGCTGCTGGATGTCGAAGGTGACCCGGGAGTACTTGCCGTCCTGCCCCTCCTCGTCGGGCGCCACCCACGTGGTGACAAGGCGGCTGGGTCGCTCGCTCTCCACCACGGTGCCCACCACGTCGGCGACGCCCGACCCGTCCGTGCGGACGTGTTCCCAACGGGAACCGGCCCGCCAGTCCGAGACGTTGCTGTGGCCCCAGTAGGCGGCCGTCAGGTCGGCGTCGGTGAGGGCGTCCCAGACCTTTTCGGCGGTGCTCTCGATGTAGGTGACGTACACATACGTGGGCTTGTCGGTCATGGCTTCCTCG
This sequence comes from Streptomyces sp. NBC_00299, assembly GCF_036173045.1. Lineage (GTDB taxonomy): Bacteria > Actinomycetota > Actinomycetes > Streptomycetales > Streptomycetaceae > Streptomyces > Streptomyces machairae. Next base: position 8,949,882 of record NZ_CP108039.1, on the reverse strand, counting down.
GCTCGTCGTTTCACGGCCCCGAGCACGCGCAGGCGCGGGCTCTCGAACTTGTCGATCCACCGCTCCTGGATCTCGTGGAGCGGGACCGGATTGAGGTAGTGCAGCTTTTCCCGCCCCCGCCGCACCGTGCTGACCAGGTTCGCGGCCTCCAGGACGGCCAGGTGCTGGGTCACGGACTGGCGCGCCATGTCGATCCGCGCGCACAGCTCGCCCAGCGTCTGCCCGTTCTCCTCGTGCAGCCGGTCCAGGAGCCGCCTGCGGGTTCCGTCGCTCAGCGCCTTGAAGACCTGGTCCATCTCGGGGTCATTCTCTGATCGCACACTCAACGTTATGCAGGTAATTACCTGCGTGTCAATGGAGGCAGGTGAGACACCTTGCCTGTTTCGACCGATAGACGCCGAATGCCTGTTACAGGACATATGGGATCCCTTGACGAAGGATCCGTAGCTTCGAAGGCGTCGGTACGAACGAACCCCACCGAAGGACGATTCACTGATGCGTGCTCCCCGCACCCTGCGCACCGCCCTCATCGCCACCGGCGTCACCGCCGCGCTGGGGGTCTCGGCCGCGGGCGCCCTCGCCGTCGACGCACCCTCCACCCCGACCGCCGGGACCATCACCCAACAACCCACAGCCAAGCGCGTGTACGTGAAGACGGTGAAGCTCGCGGACAAGGTCAGCCGAGCAAAGGTCTACAAGACAGGCAAGAACCGTTACGAGGCGGAGCTCTGGGCCAAGGGCTCCCGGTACGGCGCCCTCTACACCCAGGGCAGGCCCGCCTACGCCCAGAACAACGGGCTGCACATCACCCTCCACCCGAACGGCAAGGTCACGTCCTGGGTCCAGCAGGCCAAGCCGAAGCCCAAGCCGGTCACCAAGCGCGTCCTGGTCGCCACGCCGACGCTGGCGGACGGCAGTACGAAGGCGAAGCTCTACAAGCTGACGGACGACCACTACGAGGCCGACCTCTACTCGGGCCCCACCCACCTCGACACCGTCGTCGCCGACGGCCACGCCGCGCACGGCGAGAACAACGGCCTGCACGTGTCCCTGCAGCCGGACGGCGAGTTGAGGTCCTGGCTGGACGACCACTGACCTGGACGAGCAAAAAACGCCTCGCCAAGCGTCCCGGCACCCGGGCACCCTGCCCGCATGGACCATGCGGAAGTACTGCTCATCGGCGGAAGGGCCGGAGTCGGCAAGACGACTGTCGGCTGGGAGGTGTCGGCTCGGCTGCGGGAGGCGCAGGTCGCGCACGCGGTGATCGACGGTGACTTCATGGGGGCTCTCCATCCGACGCCGCCGGGCGACCCGCACCGTGCCGGCATCACGGCGCGGAACCTGGCTGCCGTGTGGGGGAACTACGCCGCCCTCGGACACCGGCGTCTCGTCTACACGAACACCGTGAGCGTGCTCGACGAGGCCGCGCCCATGTTCCGGCGGGCCATGGGTGACGGCGTACGGCTCGTACGGGTCCTGCTCACCGCCACCGACGAGACCGCCGAACAGCGGCTGGCCGGGCGGGAGCTGGGCTCCGAGTTGGAGCACGAGACGAGGAACAGCGCGCGCAAGGCACGGCTGCTCGAGGAGCGGGCGCCCGAGGGCGTCGTGCGCGTGGTGACGGACGACCGCTCGGTGATCGACATCGCCGCGGAGGTGGTGACCGTCACCGGCTGGGCCGACTTGGGGGTGGGAGGGGCGTCGGCCACCGGTTGAACCGGAACGGACTGTCCCTCCCCTCAGGGGGAACTCAACCTGTGCGGGGACAGGAGGAAGAGGGGCGAAATGGAGATCTCGGGCATCATCAGTGCCATCGTGATCGGCATCATCATCGGTGTGCTCGGACGGCTCGTGGTTCCGGGTCGTCAGCGCATCGGAGTCCTGTGGACGATCCTCGTCGGCATCGTGGCCGCGCTGATCGGTTCGGCCATCGCGGCCGGCCTCGACGTGGGCGACACCGACGGCGTCGACTGGGTCGAGTGGCTCATCCAGATCGGCCTCGCCGCGCTCGGCGTAGCGGCGCTGGACAGGACGAAGGCGCGCCGCTGACGCCGTACCCGAGGACACGCAGGGGCGGCGTGACGTTCAACTGACTCCCGCGACGGCCCGCAAGCTCGGCGAGGCCGTCGCGGCGAGCCGCGCCGCTACGGCGTGTACACGTACGGCGTCGTGGTGGTCAGCGGCTCGAAGCCCAGCCGTTCCAAGATGGGACGGCTCGTGCTCATGGCGTCGACCTGGAGGTACCGGTAGCCGCGGTCCGCGGCGGCGCGGGCGCGATGGGCGACGAGTGCGCGATAGAGACCGCGACCTCGCCAGCCCTCGACGGTCCCCCCGCCCCACAGCCCGGCGAACCGGGTCCCCGGCACGAGTTCCATCCGCGCGGCGCTCACCGGAGTGTCACCGGCCAGCGCGACGACGGCGACCACCGTGTCGGGGGCGGCCGTGAGCCGGCCGAGCAGTTGGTGCCGGAGCCCGGAGCCGTCGGCGCCGAAGGCCTTCTCGTGCACCTCGGCCACCAGGTCGACGCCCGCCCGGTCGGTCACGGGCAGGACCCGGATGCCTTCCGGCGGCTCGGCGTCCAGGGTCAGGTCGGCGACCTCGCCGATCATCAACGTCTCCTCGGGCCGGGAGGTGAAGCCGGCGACCCGGAGGCGTTGTCCGAGGTTCGCCGGGAGGTCATGGCCGTAGAGCTTCCACTCGAACTCCCGCCCGAGCCCGGAGAAGTGCGCGATCTGTCCTGCGATCTCCTCGTCGACGCTCGCGTCGCCCAGGTCGGACCACACGATGCCGTTCCAGCCGTGTGCGGACGACACCTGGCGCACGACCCCGCCCACCCGCTCGACCAGTGCGTCGGGGCCGTCCGGCCGTGCGCCTTCACGCATGTCCCGGTCGAAGAGGGCGAGTACCGCGGCATGATCCATGGGTTGACCCCATCACCGGGCAGTTGCCGGGGCAACACCTTTGTTACCGTGCCCGTCCCTCCCCGCCGTCCGGCCCTGCGTCGGCGAAGCTGGGGGGTGGGTAGGGAACGCAGGTAAGCCGCGCCGCCAGGAGGGCCCGCACACCATGGCCGTGAAGAACGCCGAACTGCCGTATCTGCGCCGCTGCGTCGCGCTCGCGACCGAGGCTCTCGAGGCCGGGGACGAGCCGTTCGGCTCGGTGCTGGTGGGGGCGGACGGCACAGTGCTCGCCGAGGACCGCAACCGAGTGGCCTCGGGCGACCGCACCCGGCACCCCGAGTTCGAGCTGGCACGCTGGTCCGCCGCCCACATGACGCCCGAGGACCGGGCGGCCGCGACGGTCTACACGTCGGGCGAGCACTGCCCGATGTGCGCGGCCGCGCACGCCTGGGTCGGCCTGGGACGCATCGTGTACGTCGCCTCGTCCGGGCAACTGACCGGATGGCTGGCCGAGTTGGGCGTGCCCGCCTCGCCGGTCCGACCTCTTCCGATCCGCGAGGTGGCGCCGGGCGTGGCCGTCGAGGGCCCGGTGCCCGAGCTGACGGAGGACATCCGCGCACTGCACGTCCGCTTCCACGGGCCTCGGGGCTGAGCCCGGCGACCGGGCTGAGCGCGGACCGCCCGAGGGGCCGAACGGTCCGCGCCCGTCCGAGATGAGGTCTCCTCGACGGAGGGCAGTGCTCGCATGCTGCCGGCTCGGCGCCGATGACCGCCCACGTCACGCCGACCGCGGTCCCCACGATCTTCGATGAGCCACCCGGCCGCCCTCGCGCCCGCGTGGGCCGTCATCCGTCCGGACGGCGTCGCCACCGCGCTGACCGGCAGATACCCAGACGTCGTCTCGGAGTCTCGACGCCCCCGGCGCGAGGCGGCGATCACCCGTCTCGACACTGACCCGATGCCGCCGGACCACGGGGGCTTCGGGGACGGTGCGGCCGGCGCCCCGCACTCGCTAGCCGAGCTCCAGCGTGGTGACGCCGAAGACGCGCTCCTGGGCATAGGGCCGTACCGGGCCGGTGTACATGCGGGCGGTCTCGAAGGAGGGCGTGAAGCCTGCCTCCTCGGCGAGCGCGACGCCCGCCGCGTTGGTCTCGGGCACGTCGACGGCGACCTCGCGGCCGGCCGCGTCGGCGGTCAGGGCGGCGAAAAGGGCCCGCGCGTCCTCGGGGGTGTCGGCGAAGAGCGGGCCGATGCGCGGGCAGTCGCGCCCGGGACGGATCACGCCGTAGCCGGTGACGCGGCCACCGGTGCGGCGGACGACGGCATGATGTCCCGGGCCGGTGAGCCAGTGCGCGAGGAAGCGGGGGCGGTCGGCCGGGGTGCAGGCCCTGTCGTACGCGGTGATCTCCGCCAGGTCCTCGGGCCGTACGGCGCGGACGTCGGCTGGGGCCTCGACGGCGGGAGCCGTTCCGCTGAAGCGGAAGGTGCGGTGGGCGAGCTCGAAGCCGGAGCGGCGGTAGTTGTCCTGCTGGTCGACGACGCCGTCCAGGCCCACCGTGCGGTTCTCCGCGTGCGCCAGCGCGGTCTTCCAGGTGGTGAGGCCGTAGCCCTGGCCGCGGACGTCGGGGCGGACCAGGTACCAGCCCAGGAAGCTGTAGTCGGCTCCGTAATTCACGACGGAGATCGCCGAGACGGGCTCGCCGTCGATCCGGCCGATGAAGAAGCCCTCGGGGTCCTGCGCGAAGAACGCCTCGCTGTCCGCGTGCCCCGGGTTCCAGCCCTCGTCGACGGCCCATCCGCGGACGACCGGCCAGTCGGCGAGGCCGGCCTGCGTGATCACGAGGTCCTGGGGGGCCGGGGACGTCATGGGTGTGCTCCGTTCCGTGCGGGTTCGGGGATGCGGGCGGGGTGATCGCCCGCGCCCACAGCATCCTCGCGGATCTTCGGGGAGCACGTCACGGCATGATCAAGCCGTTGCCTCGCACAGGGGGACGTCCGGACGGATGTGCGCATGACGAAGGCCCCACCGCCCGTCGGGTGGGGCCTTCCCTGCCGCGCGCGAGGCGCGGGTCAGCTCACCGCCTGCGGGCGGAAGCGCCGGTACAGCACGGCTCCGCCCACTACGAGGAGCGTGCCGCCCGCCGCTGCCGCCGCGAGGGCCTGGTCCGCACCCGTCTGGGCGAGGGCGCCCTCGGGCTCCCCCTGCGGGACGGGTGCGGGCGGGGCCGGCCGGGGCTGGTGCGCCCGGGGCGGGGCCGGCTTTGGCGCCGGCTTCGTGGTGCCGGAAGGGCGTGGACCGTTCACCGACTCGTTGTCGATCGCCGCATTACCGACCCCGACCACGTTCACGCTGTTCCCGCTGACGTTCACCGGGAGGTGAACCGGGAGCTCCACGACGTTGCCGGACGCGATGCCCGGCGAATCCTTTCCGCGGCCTTGAGCCGAAGCCCCGCTGTGCGACGCCGCACGCTTCTTGCCACCACCGTCCTCATTGACGCAGGTGTTGCCGACGGCCGGATTGAGCAGCCCCACCACGTTCACGGTGTTCCCGCACACGTTCACCGGCACATGCACCGGCAGTTGAACGGTGTTGCCGGAGAGGAGCCCCGGCGAGTCGGCCGCGGCACCATCCGCCGCGGAGTCGGCATACGCCGGGAACGTCACAGCCATCGCGCCCGAGGCGGCGACGGCGATCACACCGTATCGGGTAACCCGTCTCATAGGTTCCCTGCCTTCCAGACATGGTCGCGGGCACTCACCCGCACCGGATAAAACGCAGGCGAACCATCCGAGTTATGGCTAATCGGCCATTCACCCCATCGAGCGTCAGGGTTGTCGAACTAGCGGTAAAAACTTCCACCGGCAACGAAAGGTGCACAGAGTACGCCCGCACGGGCGGTCCCGCACGTCCGGAGGCGTGCATTCCGGGGCCCGCCTATCGTGAGCCAGGACGCCATTCACCGGTCCGCGACGGGCGTCCCTGGAGGCATCGATGCTTGCCCACCTGTCAACGCGGCCCGTGCTGCGCCGCTGCGCGGTGACCGGCGCGGTCGGCCTGGCCCTGCTCGGCACGGGCCTGCCGGCGGCCACGGACAGCCCCGAACCCGACCTCACGCGGTTCTACCGGCAGAAGGTCACCTGGGGGAAGTGTCCGGGCGAGGGGCTGCCGAAGGACATGCAGTGCGGCAAGGTCACCGTCCCTCTCGACTACGCCCGCCCGAAGGCGGGGACGCTCGACCTGGCGCTCGCCCGCTACCGGGCCACGGGCGAGAAGCAGGGCTCGGTACTGGTGAACTTCGGCGGGCCGGGCGGCGCGGGCATCCCCCAGTTCGCCACCGGCGGCAAGGAGTTCATGGAGCTGACGGACGGCTACGACATCGTGACGTTCGATCCGCGCGGCGTCGGCAGGTCCTCGCCGGTCAGCTGCGGGGACGGCGAGGAGAACATCGACATGTCCGAGGACGGCACCGAACTCGGCCGCGATCCGGAGTCCGTCCTCGCCCACTTGAAGAAGGCGGCCGACGCGTGCGCCCGGCACTCCGGCCCCGTCCTCCCCTATATAGGCACGATCAACGCCTCGCGCGACATGGACGTGATGCGCCAGGCCCTCGGCGACAAGAAGCTCAACTACCTGGGCTTCTCCTACGGCACACGGCTCGGCTCGGTGTACGCCGCCCAGTTCCCGGACAAGGTCGGCCGGTTCGTGCTCGACGGCGTGGACACGCTGACCGAGTCGCTGACCGAACAGGGCGTGGCGAGCGCCAAGGGGCAGCAGCAGGCGCTGGACGAGTTCATCAACTGGTGTGTGCAGGACATCGCCTGTCCGTTCGGGCAGGACGCACGCGAGGCCCGCAAGCAGGTCGTACGCCTCGTCGACTCGATGGACGAGAACCCGGTGCCGTCGGCGTTCGGCGAGCCGTTCACCGGCCAGGACCTTGTCGGCGCCATCGGACAGGCGCTCTACAGCGAGGAGATGTGGCCCTCCCTGGAGCGGGCCCTGGCCTCGCTGGTCGAGGACGGCGACACCCACGCCATCGAGGCCTTCGCGTCCGGCGGTGCCTCGCCCTGGCGGCGCGAGGAGACCGGCGACCCCGAGGAGACCGGCGCTCCCGAGGAGACCGAGGAGCCCGACGGCGGCCTGGTCGACGAGGAGGACGTGCCCCTCGACAACCTCCCCGCGGCCCTGATGGCGATCAACTGCGCGGACGACCCCGACCGCCCCACCGGCAAGCAGATCGTCGACGGTCTCGACGGCCTGCGAGCGAAGTACGAGCAGGCGTCGCCGGTCTTCGGCCCGTTCCGGCTCACCGGGGTGCTGATGTGCTACGGCCGCCCCAAGGGCACGGACTTCATACGCGACGACGTGAAGGACGTGGACACGCCGAAGATGCTTCTCGTGGGCACCCGCGGCGACCCGGCGACGCCGTACCGCTGGACCGAGGAGACCGCGAAGCGACTCGGCTCGTCGGCCGTGGTTCTCGACAACAAGGGCAGCGGCCACACCGGATACGCCTCTTCCAAGTGCGTGCACCGCAAGGTCGACGCCTTCCTGCTCTACGGCACGCTGCCGGCGGACGGCAGCTCGTGCGGGCCCGAGGAGCGCCGGGAGTAGATCCCGGGCGGGGGTGATGGATTGCCCCTAATGCCCGATCGGTGAATCGGTCCTATCGTGCTGTTATGGAGCACGCACTCAGTCCCACGACCCTCACCGAGCTGCGGCGCCCGCGCCCCTATCCGGCCGTGTCCGTGCTGACGCCCACGCATCCCCGGGAGCCCTATCGGGCCCAGGACCAGGTCCGGCTGCGCAATGTCGTGGCCAAGGCCAAGAAACAGCTGGAGGCCGATCCTTCGGTCACCCGCGAGCGCCGGGTCGACGTCGAACGGCAGCTCGACCAGGCCCTCTCCGAGATCGATCTGACGCACGCCGAGGACGGCTTGGTGATCTTCGCCGCTCCGGGCGAGCACCAGGTGTGGTCGGTCGCTCGCACCGTACCCGAGCGGGTAGTGCTCTCGGACACCTTCCTGACCCGCAACCTCGTCTCCGCGCAGGCCGCCGAGCGGCCGTTCTGGGTGCTCTCGGTCTCCACGGACCGCGTCACCCTGTGGCACGGCGCTCTGGACCGAGTCACCGATGCCCGAGTCGGCGGCTTCCCGCTGACCCGGGACATCCAGAACTTCGACGCGGAGCGCCAGGAACGGATCGGCGACGTGCCGAGCAAGTTCCGCGACGAGGACACCCGCCACTTCCTGAAGGAGGCGGACTCCGCGCTGGGCGAAGTCCTGCAGCACAACCCAGGACAGCTGTACGTCACCGGCGAGCCGGCCGCGCTGGCCCTGCTGGACGAGATCGGCGGCATCACCAAATCCGCCGTGCACGTCCCCCACGGCGGGCTCGCGCACGGCACCCGCGAGGCGGTGTGGCAGGCGGTCCGGCCGGTCATCGCCGCCGAGGACCGCAGAGGGACCGACGCCCTGGCCCGGGAACTCGAAACCGCCCTCGGCCGGAAGGCGTTCGCCGCCGGAGTCGACGAGGTGTGGCGCAGCGCGCGCGAGGGCCGGGTGCGACTGCTGGCCGTCGAGGAGAACTACCGCGTGACGGTGCGCGGCGAGGACGGCGACCATCTGATCCCGGCGGAGAGCGGCGACCTCGACGCCCGCGAGGACATCGTGGACGAGATCGTCGAGCAGTGTCTGGAGACCGGCGCCGAGGTCCGCTTCGTGCCGGACGGCACGCTGAGCGGGGCCCAGGGAATCGCGGGCGTGCTGCGGTACTGACGCCGGAGCGTGCGAGGAGGCACAGCGGCGGCCCCGTTCGCCTCCTCGCACGCTGCCGCGCAGCGCTCACCTCATACGCTGCCGAACAGCGCGCTCAGGCCACGTTCCACGACCGCCCCGAGGTCCTCCTCGCCGGACGCGACCACCGCGTACGTCCGCAGCAGGAAGCGCTTGAGGGCTGCGGTGTCGAACTGGAGCAGGGCCATGCCGTAGGGCGAGTGCAGCTCCACGACCGTGCGCTCCTCGCCGCACGGCCAGATGTGCACGTCCCCGTCCCCGGCGGCCCCACCCAGCCCCGCCTCCAGCAAGCTGCGCGCAAAGGTCCAGGTGGCACCGTGACCATCGAGGGAGACGTCGCCCGGGAAGTCGATGTACACCGCCAGCGGGTCCGTGGAGGCGTAGCGCAGCTTGGCGGGCACGGACAGTTCGCGCTCGTCGCCGGTGATCAGACGGGCGTGGGCGGGCTGCTCGAGGGCGATGTCCATGGGCGGTCTCCCCTGCGGGTCGGCGATCGGGCTCGTTTTTTTGCCGCTGTCCTCTTACGACCCCGCAAGTGCCCTTCGCATTACGTCCAAGTGGACATCATTTTTGTGACCTGCATCACTACCGATGAGTGCAACCCCGCGCGGGGTACCCGTCACCGCTCCACCCATAGAACATGCGACCGTCGAACACTCGAATGACCGCCGTACAATGGCCTACGCAGACCGCCAAGTGGCGTACGCCGCCTACGACTTGACCCATCCGGTGACGTACACCATCCGTATCGGATGGGCTCTCCGTGGAGACTCTGACATATGCCGGACGCACCACCGAATCGGGTGTTGCCAAATCCCTTACAGGGCGTCGTCGGCTGTGCGACAGTCGTAACGGTCCTTCCGTCATCCTTGGTCGTACCGTCCCCGCATCGGAGTGCGTCATGCCGTCCCATCTCTCTGCGGACCGCCCCGCCGCTCAGCCGCCCGGACGCGGCTCGGTCGACGCGCTGATAACGCAGACGCGGCGGCTCAAGGGCGACGTCGACGCCGTGCGGCGGGACACGCAGAGCGACGGCTCGGACCCGCAGGAGCGGTGGCAGCGGGCGCTGTGCGACCTCGCGCTGCACCACCTCAACGACCTCGACGAGCACCTGGCCCAGCTGCGGGACGGCCCGGCCCTCGCCTCCCCGGCGCCCGAAGCCGCGCCCATGGCCCGGGCCGTGCCGTCGGCTCCCCGGCGCGGCTCGCTGCTCAGCCGGGTCGGCAGCGCGGAGTGGAACCTGCTGACGGACGAGGCCAGTTGGTCCGGCGAGCTCTACGAGATCCTGGGGCGCGACCCCGGCGCTCCCCCTCTCACCCTTGACGAGCTGCCGTCCCTGGTGCTCGACGAGGACCGGTCGAGGCTGACCGCAATGGTCACCGACTGCCTCATCGACGCCAAGCCCATCGACGGGGAGTTCCGGATCGTACGGCCGGACGGCGAGGCCCGGACCGTGCACATGATGGGCGAGCCCGTGCTCGACACTGACGGCAGCACCGCCTCGATGTGGGCCGTGCTGCGGGACGTCAGCGAACTGCGCCGCTGCCGGCGTGCGGTGAGCGAGACCCGTGACTCGCTCCAGCACGACCGGCACCACGCACAGACCGAGCACCGGCTCGCGGTCGAGCTGCAGGAAGCCGTGCTACCGCCGTGGCGTGGCTCCCTGCGGCTCCCGCACCAAGGCCCCCGGACACTGGACCTCGCGGCCCGGCACCTGCCGGCGTCGACGAGCGCGCTGATCGGCGGCGACTGGTACGACGCGCTCGAACTGGCCGACGGCGAAACGCTGTTGAGTGTCGGCGACCTCACCGGGCACGGCGTCGCCGTGGCCTCTGGCATGGCCACCCTGCTGGGGGCCGTACGGGGAATGGCGATGGCCGGCACCCAGCCGGGCCAACTGATGTCCTGGCTCAACCAGTTACTCGACGCCACCGTCCAGCCGGCTCTCGGCAGTGCCGTCTGCTGCCGCTACCGGCCCGAGACCCGCACCCTGGTCTGGGCGCAGGCCGGACACCCCGCCCCGCTGCTGTTCCGCGACGGGACGGGGCGCAGGCTGAACGCGCCGGACGGCGTCCTGCTCGGAGCCACCTCGGGTGCCGTCTACGCGCAGGCCGAAGAGGCCCTCGAGGTGGGCGACGTGCTCCTGTTGCACACCGACGGACTGGTGCCGGGGCACAGCGCGGCGGACTCCGTGAACAGCCTCCTCGGCCTGGGCCCCCGCATCGGCGAGGCAGGCACCGCACAGGACTGCGTACGGCTGGTCATCGAGGAGTTCGGTGAGAGTGAGCGTGAGGACAATGCCTGTGTGCTCGTGGTCAGGGTGACGTCCTAGAACTCCGGCGCCTTACGCCCGTGCGCTGTTGCCGCCGCCCGACTTCTTCACCTTGGGCAGCACCAACTGGATCTCCTCCCGCAGTTCGTGGATCTTCGGGTAGCTGGAGTACTCGGCGGTGAGTCGGTACATCTGGCGCAGCCGGTCCCAGGTGCGGCCGGAGGAGTTGGAGCCCATCGCCATCAGGGCCAGTCGTGCGTAACGGTCGGCCTGTTCGGGGTCGTCCGCGATGAAGCAGGCGGACGCCATGGACAGATGGTCGAAGATCTTCGACCGCTCGCGCCCGTCGACGCGCAGGGCCAGGGCCTTCTCCGCGAAGTGCTGGGCGTGGGCAGCTGCGCCCGGCTCGAACTCGGCCAGCGTGCGGTAGGCCAGGGCCTGCATGCCGTACAGATCCTCGTCCTTGAAGGTCTGCATCCAGCTCGGTGGCGGCACGTCGCTCTTGTCGGAGACGAAGAGGTCCTCCGCCTGCCCCAGAGTGCGGCGCATGGCCTGACCCTTGCCCATCGACGCCTGTGCCCAGGCCTCGATGGTGTGGAACATGGCCCGGGTGCGCGGCAGCACCTCGTCGCCGGAGCCGGACTGGGCGAGTTTCATGAGATCGAGTGCGTCGTCGGGCCGGCCGAGGTGCACCATCTGGCGAGCCGCTCGGGAGAGCGCCTCCCCGGCGCGGGGCCGGTCGCCGCCCTCCCGGGCCGCGTGGGCGGCGATGACGAAGTACTTCTGGGCCGTGGGCTCCAGGCCGACGTCGTGCGACATCCAGCCCGCGAGGACGGCGAGGTTGGCGGCGACGCCCCACAGGCGCCGCTGGAGATGTTCGGGGTGATGGTAGGCGAGCATGCCGCCCACCTCGTTGAGTTGTCCTACGACTGCCTTGCGCTGCAGCCCGCCGCCGCGGGCCGCGTCCCAGGCCCGGAACACCTCGACCGAGCGCTCCAGTTCCTCGATCTCCTGCGACCCGATGGGGGCGGCCTCGTAGCGGTCGAACCCGGCGGGGTCGGCGTGCAGGGGGTCGTCGAACTGAGGGGCGTCGGCCTTGAGGGCCGGGTCGGTGCGCAGCCAGTCGTGCATGGCGCTGCTGAGTGCGGATCCCGCGGCGAGCGCGGCACCCGCGCCCACCAAGCCGCGTCGGTTGAGCATGAGGTCCATTCCCGTGAATTCGGTGAGGACCGCGGCGGTCCGTTCGGGCGCCCACGGCACACCGTCGGGATGCTCGATGCTCCCGCCGTCCTGCCGTTTCCCCGTACGCCCGTGCCGGACCAGACCGAGGTCTTCGATGGTCACGACACGGCCGAGACGCTCGGTGAACAGGGCCGCCAGCACCCGCGGCACCGGATCGCGCGGGATCTCTCCCATGTCGATCCACCGCCGCACCCGCGAGGTGTCGGTCGCCAGCTGGGGGTGGCCCATGGCCGCCGCCTGCCGGTTGACCAGCCTCGCGAGTTCGCCCTTGGACCAGCCGGCCAGGCCGAACAGGTCCGATAGGCGGGTGTTGGGTTCTCCGCTCACGTCAAGCCCCCAGGTTCTCGGCTGAGTTGACAGTAGCCCGGTGAAAGATGCCGGGCGACTATTCGCCAGGGTTCGCCAGGGTGCGCCACATGGTGTGCCACTGCGCATCGGGTGTCAGGTAGGAACGCGCCACCCCGACCCGGTCGCCCTTTGGAATATGGCTGGTGCATTCCCCAGGGTGCACCCGGGCGGCCGGATCGGGCAGCGCATTGTCGTCGCAGGCACACGAAGGGATCTGTTTCTCCCATGTACGCAGCATCGTCCTCCGTGTCCGCCCCGCCCCGGTCGCTACGTTCCCGCCCGGCGGGCAGCGGCCCCTACCTCGCCCCCGCGCGGCCGGCGTCAGCCCCCGTGCTCGGCGCGGGCCGGCCGCCGCGCGCCGCGGGGCTCGGCACTCAACCGCTCAGCGGGAGACTCGACTTGTCCGGCCCTCAGGGCGCCCAGCTGCGCACCGCGATCGCGTCGGTGCACCGGATCTGCCCGGAGTTCGCTCCGGTGCAGGTGCTGCGCCGCAGCGGGCGGTCCGTCCTCCTGGTCGGCACGACCGGGCGCAGCACGGCCGTCGCCAAGTGTTTACTCGACCACTCCCCGGAGTGGTCGGAGCGGATCCGCCACGAAATAGCGGCATACCGCTCGTTCGTCCGGCACCGCCCTCCGGTGCGCGTGCCGAGACTGATCGCAGCGGATCCGGACAACTGCACCCTCGTCATCGAGCGGATGCCGGGCCGGGTGGCGGCGCTGCAGCGCCACCCCTTGGAGACGCCACCGCGTGCGGACATCAGGGCGGCGCTCGGCGCGATCTGCCGGCTCAACGCGTGGCGACCGCCTGCGGGGACGTTCGACGCGCCGCTGGACTACGCGACCAAGATCTCCCGGTTCCACGAGCTGGGCCTGCTCACCGACCGGGACCTGGGGGATCTGCAGAAGCTGCTGCACGGCATCGCGGCGAGCGCGGGCCGGCAGGGCATGGGCCAGTTCTGCCACGGCGACGCGCTGCTCTCGAACATCCTGCTCTCACCGGCCGGTCCAGTGCTGGTGGACTGGGAGCACGCGGGCTGGTACCTGCCGGGGTACGACCTGGCGGTGCTGTGGTCGGTGCTCGGGGATGCGCCGGTGGCCCGGCGGCAGATCAGCCAGATCGCCCAGTCGGCGGGTCCGGCGTCACGGGACGCGTTCCTGGTGAACCTGATGCTCGTGCTGACCCGTGAGATCCGTACCTACGAGACGGCCGTGCAGCGTTCGATGCACGACGCTCCGACCCCGGCGGCACCGGGAGTGGCCCACCCGGGTGCTGCGCCGTCCGGCGAGGAACAGCGGCTGCTGCTGAGGCGGCTGCACGACGACTGCCAACTGGCCCGACGGGCCGTGCGCGCGGCGGTCGGCACTCGCTGACGGGGACGGTGGCCCGCGGTGCGCCCTGGAGACAGCGGCGTACCGCGGGCTTTCGTATGAACGGCCCGCCGGCGGCCCCATTGGGGTACACCACTGACGCCCCGCAGGCCAGGAAGACCGCCACGACGAAACTCCCGGGAATCCCGGTTGACAAGGGAATTCGCCTCAGCATGGGCATGATTGACGGATCGTCGGACAGCCGGTACCACAGACGCACGCCCGGCCCCCGCACGGCTCATCGCGCCCGACCGTCCCTGGAGGCTCCCTTGCGAGGATCCGTCACCGCCTTGGCAGCTGCGACACTGTTGTTCCCGTTGCTCGGCGCGGCGCCGTCCGACGCCGGGAGCTCGGAGAACGGTCTGCAGTCGGCCTTCGCGTCCGCCGCCGCCGAGTACCACGTGCCGCAGAGCGTCCTGCTGGGCGTCTCCTACCTGCAGTCCCGCTGGGACTCCCACCAGGGCGCGCCCAGTGTGACCGGCGGTTACGGCCCGATGCACCTCACCGACGCCCGCACCGCCCTTGCCGAGACGCCGCCGCACCACAGCGAGGGCTCGGAGGACGCGCGCGGCGACAGCGCCCGCGCGCCCCTGCTCCCCAAGGCGAAGCTGCCGGAGCCGGCCAGGATCCCGGCGCGCCTCAGGACGCTGCCGAAGGCGGCCGAACTGACCGGCCTGAGCGCGCAGCGGCTGCGGACGGACCCGGCAGCGAACGTGGCCGGCGGCGCCGCCCTGCTCGCCGCCGCGCAGCAGGAGCTGGGCGAACCGCTGAGCTCCGACCCGGCCGAGTGGTACGGCGCGGTGGCCCGCTTCGCCGGCGCCGACGACAGTGCGGCCGGGGCGGCGTACGCGAACGACGTCTACGACGTGATGCGCACCGGCCAGGAGCGCCACACGGACGCGGGGCAACTGGTCGCCCTGGCCGCCCATCCGGGCCTCTCCCCCGACGCCGGGCAGTTGCGCCGGGCGGGGCTGCGCAAGCCCGGTGCCGCCGAGACCGAGTGCCCGCCCACGGTGTCCTGCGAGTGGATCCCGGCGCCGTACGAGGAGTTCGGCGACAGCGACTACGGCAACCACGACCTGGGCAACCGGCCGGCCTCCCAGAAGATCGAGAACATCGTCATCCATGACACGGAGGGCGCCTGGGAGGGCGTCCTCGAGATGGTGCAGGACCCGACCTATGTGTCATGGCAGTACTCACTGCGCTCCACCGACGGCCACATCGCCCAGCACGTGAAGGCCAAGGACGTCGCCTGGCACGCGGGCAACTGGTACATCAACGCCAAGTCGATCGGCCTGGAGCACGAGGGCTTCCTGGCGAAGCCGGACGCCTGGTACACGGAGGCGATGTACCGGTCCTCCGCACGGCTCGTGACGTACCTCGCGAAGAAGTACGACATCCCGCTGGACCGGCAGCACATCCTCGGTCACGACACCGTGCCGGGTCCGACCTCGTCGACGATCGGTGGCATGCACACCGACCCGGGCCCGTACTGGGACTGGCGGCACTACTTCGAGCTGCTGGGCCGGCCCTTGGTGCCCACCGCGGGCCCGAACGGCGGCCTGGTGACGATCCGCCCCGACTACGCGACCAACCGGCCCGCGTTCACGGGCTGTGTGTCCGCGGGCCGGCCGTGCGCGGACCACGGTTCGAGCGCGGTGCGGCTGTACTCCGGGCCGGGTGAGTCGTATCCCCTGGTCAAGGACATCGGCCTGGGGTCGGCCCCGACCACCGGGGTCAACGACCTGTCGTCACGGGTCTCGACCGGCCAGCAGTACGCGGTCGCCGGCCGGGACGGCGACTGGACGGCGATCTGGTACCTGGGCCAGAAGGCCTGGTTCAAGAACCCGGCGACGAAACCGACCGCGGTGCACGCGGCCGGCCTCGTCGTGACGCCCAAGGACGGCGTCAAGAGCGTGCCGGTGTACGGACGCGCCTATCCCGAGGCCTCCGCCTATCCGTCGGGGGTGCCGGCCCAGGCGGTGTCGCCGCTGCCGTACACGCTGCCCGCGGGCCAGAGGTACGTGGTCGGGGCCAAGGTGCCCGGTGAGTACTACTACGCGGTCAGCTTCGACACGGCCTCGCACCGGGTCGTGACCGGCAAGGACATGTACTACGAGATCCAGTTCGGGCACCGGGTGGCGTACGTGCGGGCGGCGGACGTGCGGGAGCTGTCCTCGGGCTCGTAGCCGGGGCCGATTCAGCCCTGCTGGAAGAGCTCCGCGGGCAGTGGCTTCAGGAGGGCGTACAGGTCGTCCGTGATGGGGCGGTCCCACGCGGCGATGGTGACCAGGACGTTGTCGCTGCGGTCGAACTGGACGCAGGAGATCCGGCTCTCGGAGAGCTTCAGGCGGCGCACGATCAGGAGGTTGTCGCCCTGCATCACCGGCACGTCCTCGCTGCCGACCACGGTGACCTCTTCGTCGTTCTCCAGGGCCAGCAGCAGCTGCGCGACCTCGAACGGGATCTCGTCCTCGTCGACCTCGCGGGCGGGAGAGCCCTCCGGCAGATTGCCGATGATCATCGCGGGGCCGCGGCCGCCGAAGAGGTCGTAGCGCAGGAAAACGCCCTGGCAGCTGCCGTCGGGGGCGGGCAGCAGCCCGGCGCCCAGGTTGCCGGGCCAGTCGCCCGGGTCCATGGCCAGAACGTCGAAGTCGGGCCCGGCGGGCGTGGCGCTGCGGCGGCGGAGGAACGACATGTCGCCATGGTACGTGGCCGGGCCTGTCGCGTGACGTGCGGGCATGGGTTCGAGGCGTGCTCCCTGGCCCGTCGGCGGGGGGTTCCCGAGCGATCCCTCGCGTCGCCGGACACCGCGACGTACCGTCGCCGTCCGGCAGCGGGAACCTCCGGTCCCGATCATGCTGCAGCAGCGCGGGCGCGGGAGTTGGGCACCCCGGCCGAGGCCTGGTTCGGCGCGGCGTGACGGGCCCCGGGGCTCACTCCTCCGGTGGGGCGGGCGGTACGACCGCGACCGGGCTCGCGGTGTGCAGGAGGACGGCGTGGGTCACCGAGCCGATCATGGGGGCGGGGGCCAGGAGGCGGCGTCGGTGGCGGCCCACGACCACCAGGTCCGCGTCTCTGGACGCCGAGACGAGCCGGCCGGCCGCGTCGCCCGGGGCGATGTGGAGCGGGGCGTGGACCTCGGGGTGGCGCTCGCGGTGCGGGGCGAGGATGCCCTCGGCGAGGGTGCGGGTCTCGGCCTCGACGGCGTCCTGGTCCTCGGACGGCGGCACGATCTGGGTGGTGGCCGCCGTCCAGACGTGCAGCGGCCAGCTGTAGGCGGCGATGACCTGGAGCCGGGCGCCGCGCAGGGCGGCCTCGGTGAAGGCGAAGTCCAGGGTGGTGTCGTCGGGGCTGTCGACCTGAAGACCGACGACAACACGCGGGCCCGGCTCGATCGGCATGTCGTCGTGGACCTCGCGTCCCGGCTTGGGTACCACGACCACAGGGCATCCGGCATCGCGTGCGGCGGCCATGCCGTTGGAGCCGAGCAGCAGGCTGGCGAAGCCGCCGCGCCCCCGGCTGCCGAGCACCAACAGCTGGGCGGTGGAGCCCAGTTCGGCAAGCATCGCGGCGGGAGCGCCCCCGAGGGCGAGGAACTCCGTCGCCGGCCGCTCGGCTCTCCCCTCCAGATACCGGCGTACCCGCTCGAGAACCGGATCATCCTCCGGATCCGGTCGCCCGGTGGGCAGCGCGACGGGCTGAGCCCAGGCGGCGTACTGCTGCACGTGGACCACCCGCAGCGGCGCCTCGCGCACCAGGGCGGCCTCGAAGGCCCAGTCCAGTGCGACCAGGCTGTCGTCCGAGCCGTCGACCGCCGCGATGACCGGCAGGGTGCTCATGGGTTCCTCACCTCCGGAAATACGACCGTTCCCCCTTCCGGGGCCAGCCTGGCTCAGGCTTCGGCCCGTAAGGCGTTCTCAAGGTCGCGTGTCCGGAAAAACGGGCGGAACACCCCCGGATCGGCCCGAAGGCGGCCGACGTGCGGGGCGACCGCCCGTCGGCTCGCCTGCGTCCACGGTGTCAGGTCAGGTCGAACTCGCCCTCCCTCGCGCCCGACACGAAGGCACCCCACTCGGCGGGTGTGAAGATCAGGGAAGGGCTCTCCGGGCGGCCGCTGTTGCGCATCGCGATGAACCCCTCGACAAAGGCGATCTGGACATCCCCCAGGCCACGGCTGCTCGAGTGCCAATCGGCGTCTGCGAGGTCCAGCTCCGGCTTGTCCCAGCCCGTGATCAGCTGCTGCTGGATGGTGCTCTCGGCCACGTCCGTGCTCCTCCCGATTCGTCGTCCGCGGGCCAGCCTAGCGATCGGTTCCGGGTGCCGACAGGCCACGTGAGGGGGACCTTTCAGGAGGTAGGGGGTTCCGCTCCCACGAGCCACATCGAGAAGAACTGGGACCCACCGCCGTAGGCGTGCCCGAGGACCCTCCTGGCCCGCTCCACCTGGTGTTCTCCGGCCTGCCCGCGCACCTGGAGGGCCGCCTCCGCGAACCGGATCATGCCGGAGGCGCCGATGGGGTTGGTGGACAGGACGCCGCCCGACATGTTGACGGGCAGGTCGCCGTCCAGCTCGGTCACGCCGGACTCGGTGAGCTTCCAGCCCTCGCCCTCCGCGGCGAAACCGAGGTTCTCCAGCCACATGGGCTCGTACCAGGAGAACGGCACGTAGATCTCGGCGGCGTCGATGTCTCGGCGTGGATCGGCGATCCCCGCCTGCCGGTAGACGTCGGCCGCGCAGTCCTTTCCGGCCCGCGGCGACACCGCGTCCTTGCCGGCGAAGAGGGTGGGCTCACTGCGCATCGCGCCGCCGAGCATCCAGGCGGGCGGCCGGGGGGCGCGGGCGGCTCCGGCGCGGTCGGTGAGGATCATCGCGCAGGCGCCGTCGGAGGAGGGGCAGGTCTCCGAGTAGCGGATGGGGTCCCACAGCATGGGCGAGGCCTGGACCTTCTCCAGGGTGATGTCGTGCTCGTGCAGGTGGGCGTAAGGGTTCTTCAGCGCGTTGCGCCGGTCCTTGTACGCCACCAGCGAGCCGACCGTGTCGGGCGCGCCGCTGCGCCGCATGTACGCGCGCACGTGCGGGGCGAAGAAGCCGCCCGCCCCGGCGAGCAGGGGCTGCTGGAAGGGGATCGGCAGGGACAGGCCCCACATGGCGTTCGACTCGGACTGCTTCTCGAACGCGAGCGTCAGTACGGTGCCGTGCACGCGGGCCGCGACCAGGTTGGCGGCGACCAGCGCCGTGGATCCGCCGACCGAGCCGGCGGTGTGCACCCGCAGCATGGGCTTGCCCACCGCGCCGAGCGCGTCGGCGAGATACAGCTCCGGCATCATGACGCCCTCGAAGAAGTCGGGCGCCTTGCCGATGACGACGGCGTCGATGTCGGCCCAGGTCAACTCGGCGTCGTCGAGGGCGCTTCGGGCCGCTTCCCGGACGAGCCCGGCGATCGACACGTCCCGGCGTGCCGCGACGTGCTTGGTCTGGCCGATGCCTACGACGGCCACGGGCTCCTTGCTCATCGCGGATCCCCTTCGAGTACGGCGACCAGGTTCTGTTGCAGACAGGGACCGGACGTGGCGTGCGCGAGCGCCCGGTCGGACTCGCCCCGGTGGACGCGGGCGGCGGCCTCTCCGATGCGGATGAGTCCGGCGGCCATCACGGGGTTGGCCGCGAGCGCCCCGCCGGACGGGTTGACCCGCACGCCGTCGTCGAGCTTGAGCGCCTTGCGCAGGACGATCTCCTGGGAGGTGAAGGCCGCGTGCAACTCGGCGGTGTCGACGGGCCGTTCGAACGCGCCGGCCCGCTCGGCGGCGAGGCGGGCCGAGGGCGAGTCGGTCAGGTCCCGGACGCCCAGGCTGTGCGCCTCGATGCGGTGGTCGATGCCGCGGATCCAGGCTGGCCTGTCGCACAGTTCACGGGCCCGCTCCCCCGCCGCGAGGATCACCGCGGCGGCGCCGTCACCGATGGGCGGGCAGTCGCCGGTACGGAGCGGTCGTACGACGTACCCCCCGTGCGGTACCGAACCCCGCAGCTGGGCATGGGAGTTGGCGCTCGCGTCCGTGCGGCTGCGGGCGGCGACGGCGGCCAGCGCGGGTTCGTCGGTGTCGCCGGCGTCGATGAGGGCCTGGGCCTGGAGGGCGGCCAGGGCGACGGAGTCGGGCCAGAGGGGGGCGACGTAGTAAGGGTCGAGCTGGCGGGTGAGGACGTCGCGGAGCGGGCCCGGTGAGGACTTGCCGTAGGAGTAGACGAGTGCCGTGTCTGCGTCTCCCGTCAGCAGTTTCGTCCACGCCTCGTACAGCGCCCAGGCGCCGTCCATCTCGACGTGCGACTCGGAGATCGGCGGCCAGGCGCCGACGCCGTCGAGGGCGAGGGTGAAGGAGAAGGCGCGGCCGGCGAGGTAGTCGCTGGAGCCGGAGCAGGTGAAGCCGATGTCGGCGGTCTTCAGGCCGGTCTGTGCGAGCACCTCGTGCAGGACGGGCATGAGCATCTCCACCTCGGAGAGCTCCTCGCTGGTGCGCCGGTGGTCGGTCTGCGCGAAGGCGACGACGGCGATCTCGCGGTTCACAGCAGCTCCCTGTAGGTGTCGTAGTCCGCGTCGGGCTCGCCCGTGGGCCGGTAGTGGTCGGGGAAGCGGGAGCCCTGAGTCCACACCGGTTCCACCCGCAGGCCCATGCGCACCTGGTCGTAGGGGATGCCGCCGATACGGGCGTGCAGGGCGAGGTCGGCGCCGTCGAGGGCGATGTGGGCGTAGACGTACGGCACTTCGATGTCGAGGTTCTTCGCCTTGATGTTGACGATGCAGAACGTGGTGACTGTGCCGCTCGGACCGACTTCGACCTGTTCCAGTGTGGCCACGCCACATGTGGGGCACGCACCCCTCGGCGGGACGTACACCTTGCGGCAGGACGGGCAGCGTTCGCCGACGTTGCGTCGTTCGGCCAGGGCGTTGATGTAGGCGGTCTGGGCGCGGCCGGGTGAGTAGGTGTAGTCGAGGCGGGCGGCGGCGACGATGCCGGTGATCGGGTCCTCGAACCGGCCGGTGTGGTGCGCCGGTTCGGCGGAGCTGCCGTCGTCCGGGCCGCTGTCCTTCGGGGAGTCGTCGTACGGCTCGAAGCAGGCGATGTCCGTGATGGCGCCGGTGCGTTCCCCGGCCCAGCGGACGCGGACGCGCATGCCGGTGTGGACGGCGTCCGGGCCGGGGGCGTCGAGGGCGTGCAGGAGGGCGGTGTCGGCGCCGTCGAGTCGGACCAGGGCCCAGGCGAAGGGCGTGTCGAGGGGCTGGTCACGGCGGGGGGCGTGGTTCCAGGCCCAGGTGGTGACCGTGCCGGTGGGGGCGACTTCGACCAGGTCGCGGAGCTCCTCGGCGGTGACGGGGTCGTACTCGACGGGTGGTACGAGCGTGCGGCCGTCGCTGGTCCGCACCCCCAGCACGACGCGTTCGCGCAGGCCGGTGAGGAAGGCGCTCTGGACGGGGCCGACGGAGCGGGTGAATGGAAACTCTACGACGAGTGGAGCTTTGAGCACTTCGGGCATCGCGGGCTTGCCTCCTTCGGGACCGGGGCTCGTGTGGCGGCCGGGCGGTACATGGGCGGCGTTGGCGAGTCGCGCCCCGAAGGGGCGCGGGGCTGTGACATGTGCGGCTCCGCCGCGTGGGCGCGACCAGCCACGGACGGCACGCAGCTTGTGAACCGGCCCTGGCCGGCGCAGCGCTACTCGCGCTTGTAGACGGGTGGCCGCTTCTCCGCGAAGGCGCGGGCGCCCTCCTTGGCGTCCGCTGTGTCGAAGACCGGCCAGCCGCGCTTGAGTTCGGCGGCGAGACCGTCGGACTCGGTCATGTCGGCCGTCTCGTAGACCGACGCCTTGACGGCCTCGACGGCCAGCGGGCCGCAGGCGTTGATCTGTTCGGCGATCTCCAGGGCCTTGGCGAGTGCCGTGCTGTCGGGGACGACGTGCCCGATCAGGCCGATGCCGGCGGCCTCGCGGGCGCTGTACGGGCGGCCGGTGAGCAGCATCTCCAGGGCGTGGGTGCGCGGGATCTGGCGTGGCAGGCGGACCGTGGAGCCGCCGATCGGGAACAGACCGCGCTTCACCTCGAACAGTCCGAACGTGGCCGACTCGCCCGCGACCCGGATGTCCGTGCCCTGGAGCATCTCGGTGCCGCCCGCCACGCAGTACCCCTCGACCGCCGCGATCACCGGCTTGCGCGGCCGGTGGTGGCGGAGCATCGCCTTCCAGTGCAGGTCGGGATCGGCTTTGAGCCGGTCGCGGTACTGCTCGCCCGCCATGCCGTTCCCGGCCAGGGCCTTGAGATCCATGCCCGCGCAGAAAGTGCCGCCGGCTCCCGTGAACACGATCGAGCGGATCGAGTCGTCCGCGTCGGCCTCGGCCCAGCCGTCGTGGAGGCCGACCAGCATCGGCAGCGAGAGCGCGTTCTTCGCCTCGGGCCTGTTGAGCGTGAGCACCAGTGTGGCGCCCTCGCGCCGCACGGCGAGGTGTTCCGTCCCAGCCATGACCAGTCTCCCCTCTGAAAGAACGAGAACAGGTTGCAGTAGGCGCGGAGGCACTTCAAGGGTTTTCTGACAGACAGTCAGATTCTTTTGCGCAGAGGCTTCACAGTTGTGCCGCCCTTTGCTCTGATGACCGGCGAACCGTTGGAGAGCCAGGCCGTGGCCGAGGTCAGGAGGAGCGGTGGAGTACAACATTGCCGACCTGTTCGAGTCGGTCGTCGACGCGGTACCAGGCCGCGAGGCGCTCGTGTACATCGACCACCCGGGCACGGGCCTGGAGCGCCGGCTGACCTACGCGCAGCTGGACGCGGCTGCCAACCGGATCGCGCACCATCTGATCGACAGCGGGATCCGCCCCGGCGAACACCTCGGGCTTCACCTCTACAACGGCATCGAGTATCTGCAGACGGTGTTGGGCTGCCTGAAGGCGCGGATCGTTCCGGTCAACGTCAACTACCGCTATGTCGAAGAGGAGTTGGTGTACCTCTACCGGGACGCCGATCTGGTGGCCCTGGTCTTCGAGGCGGAGTTCACGGACCGGGTGGCGGCGGCACTGCCGCGCGTGGACGGGCTACGGCATCTGGTGCGAGTGGGCAGCGTGAGCCCGGCTGCCGCCAAGGCGCGGGTCGTGCCCGCCGTGTCCTTCACGGACGCCGAGGCCGCCGGGTCGCCGGAGCGCGGGTTCCCGGCGCGGTCGGGAGACGACCAGTTCATCATCTACACCGGCGGCACCACCGGGATGCCCAAGGGCGTGATGTGGCGCCAGGAGGATCTGTTCTTCTCAGGCCTGGGCGGGGGCGCGCCGACCGGCGAGCCGGTGAAGAAGCCGGAGGAAGTCGCCCAGCGCGTGGCGGCCGGCGGCGACGGGATCACCTTCTTCCCGACCGCCCCGCTGATGCACGGGACGTCCACGCTGACCGCCTTCATCGGCTTCAACTTCGGCCAGCGCATCGTGATCCACCGCAAGTTCGTCCCGGAGGAGGTTCTGCGGACGATCGAGCAGGAGAAGGTCACGAGCGTGTCGCTGGTCGGCGACGCGATGCTGCGGCCGCTGGTCGACGCACTGAACGGGCCGATGAAGGGCACGGACTGCTCGTCGATGTTCAGCGTGTCGTCGTCCGGGGCGATCATGTCGGACACGGTGCGCCGGCAGTTCCAGGAGCTGGTCCCGAACGTGATGCTGCTGAACAACTTCGGCTCCTCGGAATCCGGCTTCAACGGTACGGCGACCGAGGACTCCGGCCCCGCGCGCGGCTTCCGCATCCGGGTCAACTCCCGTACGCAGGTGGTCGATCCGGCGACCCACGAGCCGGTGGCCGTGGGCGAGGTGGGCCGGGTCGCGCAGTGCGGTCACGTGCCGCTCGGCTACTACAACGACCCGGGGAAGACCGCCGAGACCTTCTTCGAGAAGGACGGCGAGCGGTGGGTGCTGCTCGGCGACATGGCCACGGTCGACGCGGAGGGCGTCGTCACGGTGCTCGGCCGCGGCTCGCAGTGCATCAACACCGGGGGCGAGAAGGTGTACCCGGAGGAGGTCGAGCAGGCGCTCAAGTCCCACCCCGACGTGTACGACGCCCTGGTGGCCGGGGTGGCGGACCCGAGGTGGGGGCACCACGTGGCGGCCGTCGTGCAGTTGCGGGCGGGGGCGGTACAGCCGTCGCTGGCGGACATCCAGACGCACTGCCGCTCCCACCTCGCGGGTTACAAGATCCCCCGTCAGCTGGTGATCGCGGACTCCATCCGGCGCTCGCCCAGCGGCAAGGCGGACTACCGGTGGGCGCGCGAGGTGGCGGCGGCAGCGGACGGATGAATTCCGGGCAGGTCCGATTGAACCTAAGGTGACGTGCGGACGTACTCGTGGTGGCAGGCTCGTTCATCGGGCGCTGTTTGCCATGCCATCGCAAGACCGCACGGGAGGACCTCCGGGTGTCGCAGGAGGCAACAGAGGAAGTAACACGAGAGTCGGAGGACTCGGCCGTGGCCGAGCCCGCCGAGGCGAGCAGCCCCGCAGAGCCGCCCGACTCCTCCTCCCCCGGCTGGTTCGGCTGGCGCCGCCGCTACCCCCGTACGGCACGCGGCGTCACCGTGGGTACGACCGTTCTCGCCGGGGCGCTGCTGCTGTTCGCGCTCCTGGTGCCGAACCGCCTCGAACGGCTCGGCCCCGAGGCGTTCTTCCGGCTCCCTGCGGAAGGGATCCTGCTGGCGGGGCTGCTGCTGGCGCTTCCGCCCCGGTCACGGCGGCTGATTGCGGTGGTCTCGGGGGCGCTGCTCGGGCTGCTCACCGTCCTGAAGTTCGTCGACATGGGCTTCTACCAGGTACTGGCCCGCCCCTTCGACCTGGTCCTGGACTGGATCCTGCTCGACGACGCGGCGGAGTTCGTCCGGGAGTCCTTCGGCCGGACCGGGCAGGTGCTGGCGGTGGTCGGCGTGCTCGTCCTGATCGTCGCCGTGCTGGTCCTCATGACGCTCGCCATGGTGCGGGTGACGAACCTCATGGTCGGCAACCGTGCCGTCGCCGCCCGCACGACGCTGATCCTCGGTACCGCGTGGATCACCTGCATGACGCTGGGCATCCAGGTCACCGGCGTGCCGCTCGCCACCAAGGGTAACGCCGAGTTCCTCAACAACCGGGTCGAGCAGGTGCGCGCGGGCCTCAGGGACGGGCGGGTCTTCCAGAAGCAGGCGGCCGTGGACGCCTTCGCGAAGACGCCGCCGGACCAGCTGCTCACGGGGTTGCGCGGCAAGGACGTCCTGTTCACGTTCATCGAGAGCTACGGCCGTGTCGCGATCGACGATCCGGCGATGGCGCCGCAGATCGACGCCGTGCTCAAGGAGGGCACGACGTCGCTCAAGGCGGCGGGATTCCAGTCGCGCAGCGCCTGGCTGAAGTCCCCGGTGACGGGTGCGGGCAGCTGGCTGGCCCACTCCACCTTCCTGTCCGGCCTGTGGATCAAGAACCAGCAGCGGTACCGGAGTCTGACGACCAGCGACCGCGCGACGCTCGGCAGCTACTTCCGCAAGACCGGCGCCTGGCGCACGGTCGGAGTCGTGCCCGGTGTGCGTCGGGCGTGGCCCGAGGGCAAGTTCTTCGCCCTCGACCACATCTACGACTCCGAGCACCTCGGCTACCAGGGCCCGTACTTCAGCTGGACGCCCGTGCCCGACCAGTTCAGCCTGGAGGCCTTCCAGCGACTGGAGCACGGCAAGAAGGACCGCGAGCCGATCATGGCGGAGATCATCCTCGCCTCCAGCCACAACCCCTGGTCCCCCATCGCCCGCATGATCGACTGGGACGACCTCGGCGACGGCTCGGTGTTCCACGGGATCAAGAAGGAGGGCACGGACCCCAAGGAGGTCTGGAAGGACCCCGAGCGCGTCCGCACCGAGTACCGCCGCGCCATCGAGTACTCGATCCACAGCCTCACCGAATGGGTCGAGCGCTACGGCACCGACGACACGGTCCTCGTCTTCCTCGGCGACCACCAGCCCGTGCCGACCGTCACCGCCGGCAGCACCAGCAAGGACGTCCCGGTCACGATCGTCGCCCGCGACCCGAAGGTCCTCGACAAGATCGCCAACTGGAACTGGACGGACGGCCTCAAGCCCGCGCAGAACGCTCCGACATGGGGCATGGACAAGTTCCGGGACCGCTTCATGACGGCGTACGGGCCGCACGCGAAGTAAGGACGACTCGGGTCGGATCGGGTCATGCCGAGCGTCGGGGCGCACTGCCCTCCGCCCCTCGGGGACGGCGCACGGCATGGCCGCGAAGGTTCGCTTCGAGGTCGTCGAGGGCGCGTCGGGCGACGGCGATGCGGGCCCGGATCTCCTGGTCGCGTCCACCGAGTCCCGCCTGATCGGTCCCGGGCCGGCCCGTCTCGTGCGTGACAGGGCCCCTGTGGCGCTGTTCCCGTTCCTCCTCCAGCTCGCGGGCCTCCTCCAGGGAGCTGATGACGACGCCGATGAGGACGTTGACCAGCACGAAGGACGCGATCAGGACGTAGGAGGCGTAGTAGAGGACGCTCCAGGGTGATATCTCCAAGCCTGCGTGCACCGCTTCGCCGAGGCCGTCGAGCGTCATCAGCAGGAAGAGGGTGAGGACGGCGCGGCCGATCGAGCCGTACTGCTCGGGGTCCTGGAGGCCGTAGAACACCCAGCCCACCATGGCGTAGACGTACAGCAACAGCGCGCCCACCAGCAGAAAGCTGACCGTACCGGGCAGGCTGCGGGCGACCGCGACCATGACGATGCGCAGTTGGGGCAGAAAGCGGGCGGTGCGCAGGACGCGGGCGAGTCGCAGCAGCCGCAGGACGGTGGTGTTCTCGCGGACGAGCGGCACGAACGCGCAGACGACGACGGCCAGGTCGAACAGGTTCCACGGGTCGCGGAGGAAGTCCCGGGGCCGGTCGGCGTGTGCGCAGGCACGCAGCGCGATCTCGGCGGTGAAGGCGGCGAGGCAGGCGGGTTCGGCGTAGCTCAGCCAGTGGTGCCAGTCGCCGACCAGACCGCGATACGTCTCCGCGCCCAGCAGTGCCGCGTTGGCCAGGATCACGCCGAGCACGGTGAGGGCGAACCAGCGGGCCTCCGTGACGGCGCGGGCCCATTCCGCCAGCACCAGGCGGGCGGGTCGGGGTGCGTGGGGTGTGCGGTTGTGAAGGTGGTCGGTCATCGTGCTGAATCTGCTCCGGCGGGCGGCCTGGTATGCCCGCCCTGTGCCTCCGGGTCGGCGACCGGGTCCGAACCGTCGGCGCCGGCCGAACTCAGCCTGCTCGCGGGTGCGGAGGCCCCGCCTTCTCCAGGAAGGCGACGACACACCGTACGAACCACTCCGCGTCGTCCAGCCACGGGTAGTGCCCGGCACCGGGCTGCACGACGCACTCGGCGTTCGGAAAGACGTCGGCGGTGCGGCGCGCGAGGTCCGGACTCGGGCCGCCGTCCAACGCCCCGGCGAGGACGAGGACCGGGGCGGTGAGTCGGGCGAGCCGGGAGATGGTCGTGGGCGGGTCGTAGGCCCCGTCGGAACCGTAGATGTCGGCGGCCTCGTCGTTGGACTCGTGATCGCCGCGCGCGTCGTGCTCCTTGGCCACGTCGTCCCAGCGACCGTAGAAGAAGGGCGCGAACACGGGGTCGAAGTCGCCCGTCCCCGCCAGCCATGCCTCGAACGCCGGGAACGCCTCCGCGAACCACGGCTCGCCCTGCCTCGACCGGGCGGCGACCAGCCGTTCCTCGGCAGCGGCCGGCATCCCCAGCGCCCACGGCGTGGCGGTCACCAGCGCCAGCCGCGCCACGCGCTCCGGATGGCGGGCGGCGTACAGCATGGCCAGGCTCCCGCCCGCCGAGTGCCCGAGCACATTCATATGGTCCAGCCCCATGTGGGCGCGCAACGTCTCGACGTCGTCCACCAAGTGGTCGCAGCGGTAGGTGGCCGGATCCACCGGCACCGCGGAGTGCCCTGTGCCCCGCAGGTCGAGCAGGACCAGCTGCCGATGCGCGGCCAGTCCACCCAGGTCGCCCAGATAGGCGGAGGCCCGCATCGGCCCGCCGGGCAGCACGACGAGCGGTTCGCCTTCTCCTCGCAGGTGGTAGGCGATCTCGGTTCCGTCGGCGGAGGTGAAGGTCGGCATGGCTCTGATCTTGGTCATCGGCTGCCTTCACGGCAACAGGCCCGACGCGCAGAAAGTGCGGCCCGCCCCCTTGCCTGATCAATCCACGCCTGGATTACTGATCTCGAACACCCGGACCGAATGATCGGTCGCCCGAATTGGCGCGGTTGGCGAGGGAGAAGTCCCCATGGCGGATGCGACGGAGCTGCAGGACTCGGGGGAACGGCTCGCGCCGGAGGAGTTGCGGGCGTTGCAGCTGGAGCGGTTGCGGACCTCGCTGCGGCACGCGTACGACAACGTGCCCTTCTACCGGGACGCCTTCGACAAGGCGGGCCTACGGCCCGACGACTGCCGTTCGCTCGCCGATCTCGCGCACTTCCCGTTCACGACCAAGGCCGACCTGCGCGAGAACTACCCGTACGGGATGTTCGCCGTGCCGCAGGAGCAGATCCGCCGCATCCACGCCTCCAGCGGCACGACCGGCCGGCCCACGGTTGTCGGTTACACGGGCGGCGACCTTTCCGTGTGGGCCGACATGGTGGCCCGGTCCATCCGGGCGGCGGGCGGCCGGCCCGGGGACAAGGTGCATGTGGCGTACGGCTATGGGCTGTTCACCGGCGGGCTCGGCGCACACTACGGTGCCGAACGGCTGGGCTGTACGGTCATCCCCGCGTCCGGCGGCATGACCGCCCGCCAGGTCCAGCTGATCCAGGACCTCAAGCCCGAGATCATCATGGTGACGCCGTCGTACATGCTCACCCTCCTCGACGAGTTCGAACGGCAGGGCGTCGACCCGCGCGGGACCTCCCTGCGGGTGGGCATCTTCGGGGCCGAACCCTGGACCGAGCAGATGCGTCGCGAGATCGAGGAGCGGTTCGCGATCGACGCCGTGGACATATACGGGCTGTCGGAGGTCATGGGGCCCGGAGTCGCGCAGGAGTGCGTGGAGACCAAGGACGGGCTGCATGTGTGGGAGGACCACTTCTACCCCGAGATCGTCGACCCGATCACGGGTGAGGTGCTGCCCGACGGGGAGGAGGGCGAGCTGGTGTTCACCTCCCTCACCAAGGAGGCCATGCCCGTCATCCGGTACCGCACCCGGGACTTGACGCGGCTGCTGCCGGGGACCGCCCGGGTGTTCCGGCGGATGGAGAAGATCACCGGGCGCAGCGACGACATGGTCATCCTGCGCGGGGTCAATCTCTTCCCCACCCAGATCGAGGAGATCGTGCTCCGGACGCCGGGGGTGGCACCTCACTTCCAGCTGCGGCTCACCCGTGAGGGCCGGCTCGACGCCCTGACCGTTCGGGCGGAAGCCCGCCCCGACGCGTCCCCCGAGACCCGGGACGCCGCCGCACGGGCCATCGCGGCCGCCGTGAAGGACGGCATCGGGGTGTCGGTCGCCGTGGAGATCGTCGAACCGGAGTCGCTGGAACGCTCCGTGGGCAAGATCCGGCGCATCCAGGACCTGCGTCCCCGCTAGGCTCCGACGGGATCGGTCCCGGCGAGGTCAGTCTTCGGCGAACCGGTCCCGCAGCTCCCGCTTGAGGATCTTCCCGCTGGCGTTGCGCGGCAGTCCGTCCACGAACACCACCCTCTTCGGCGCCTTGAAGTGGGCGAGCTTCTCGCGCGCGTGGTCGATCAGTTCGGTGTCGCTCACCTCGCCGCGCGGGACGACGACCGCCGTGACGGCCTCGATCCACCGCTCGTCGGGCAGGCCGATCACGGCGACCTCGGCGACGCCCTCGTGGGTGTACAGGGCGTCCTCGACCTCACGTGAAGCGACCAGTACGCCACCGGAGTTGATGACGTCCTTCACCCGGTCGACGATCGTGAAGTACCCGTGCGCGTCGCGCACCGCGAGGTCCCCGGAGCGGAACCATCCGTCCCGGAATGCCTCCGCGGTCTCCTCGGGCTTGTCCCAGTAGCCCTCGCACAACTGCGGGGAGCGGTAGACGATCTCGCCGGAGGTGCCGTCGGGCACGTCCGCGCCGTTTTCGTCGACCACCCGGGCGTCCACGAAGAGGACGGTTCGGCCGCAGGAGTCCATCCGGCCCTTGTGCTCATCGGGGGCCAGCACCGTGGCCAGCGGGCCGATCTCGCTCTGCCCGAAGCAGTTGTAGAAGGCCAGCTTCGGCCATCGTTCACGCAGCCGCTCCAGGACCGGCACGGGCATGATCGAGGCGCCGTAGTACGCCTTGCGCAGTCCGTCGAGGTCGCGGGTCGCGAAGTCGGGACGGCCCGCGAGACCGATCCACACCGTGGGCGGGGCGAACAGGCTGTCGGCGCGGCCGTCCTCGATCAGGTCGAAGAGCCGGTCGCCGTCGGGCGACTCCAGAATGATGTTGGTGGCACCGACCGCCAGGTACGGCATGAGGAACACGTGCATCTGCGCCGAGTGGTACAGCGGCAGCGAGTGGACGGGACGGTCGCCGGGGCTCAGGTCGAGGGCGGTGATCGCGCTCAGGTACTCGTGGACCAGGGCGCGGTGGGTCATCATCGCGCCCTTCGGGAGGGCCGTCGTACCCGAGGTGTAGAGCAGCTGGACCAGGTCCTCGCTGCGCGGCTCCGGGCCGACGTGGACGGCCGCCGTGGCCTGCCGTGCCAGCAGTGAGTCGTCGGCGTCGCGCAGCGGCATGGTACGGACGCCGTCGGGAAGCCGTCCGGCCAGGCCGGGGTCGGCGAGGACCAGGGAGCTGCCGGACTGACGGACGATGTAGGCGAGATCGTCGCCGGTGAGGTTCTGGTTGACGGGGACGTGCACGAGGCCGGCGCGGGCGCACGCCAGGAAGGCGATCAGATACGCGCTCGAGTTGTGGCCGTAGGCGGCCACCCGGTCGCCGGGGGTGAGGTCCTGGTCGAGCAGGACGCTCGCCGCGCGGGAGACGGCTTCGTCGAGTTCCTGGTACGTCCACGCACGCTCGCGGTCCTCGACCGCGACGCGGGCCGGGGTGCGTCGGGCGCTGCGGCGCAGCACTCCGTCAACCGTGCTGCCGTGTCCTGGCGTCATGACACATGATCCTCGGTGCGTCGAAGGGACGGGTCAAGAAGGATGCCCGACACTGACCGGGCACACATACCCGTTGGTACGCTCAACGGCTCCTTCCCTCAATGACGTTGGGAGGCACCATGCGCAACCGCCCCAGACGGCTCGTCGTCGCGGCCGTCGCCCTGCTCGCCACCGTGGCCGGGCTGCCCGCGGCCGCGTCCGACCGGCAGGACCCGCAGGATCGGCACAACCGGCACGAACAGCTCTCGCACGGCGGTCTGTCCGCCCAAATCCGCTATACCGAGTACGGCATTCCGCACATAGTCGCCAAGGACTACAGGTCCATGGGCTTCGGCACCGGTTGGGCGCAGGCCGCCGATCAGGTGTGCACGCTCGCCGACGGGTTCGTGACCGTGCGCGGCGAGCGTTCGCGCTTCTTCGGCCCGGACGCGGCGACCGACTTTTCACTGTCCTCGGCCACCACGAACCTCTCCAGCGACCTGTACTTCCGTGGCGTACGTCAGGCCCGCACGGTGGAGAAGCTGCTCGCCGAACCCGCGCCGCGCGGCCCGAGCCGGCAGGTCAAGGACCTCATGCGCGGCTTCGCCGCCGGGTACAACACCTGGCTGAAGCAGAACAGGATCACCGACCCCGCGTGCAAGGGCGCCGCCTGGGTGCGGCCGATCACCCCGCTGGACGTGGCCGCCCGCTCCTACGCCTTCGCGGTGCTCGGTGGCCAGGGCGGCGCCGTGGACGACATCACCTCGGCCCGGCCGCCTACCGGTCCGGCCGCCCGCCGCAAGGGCATCGGGACGAGCCCGGACGCCGCGGCCCTGATCCGGGCCGTGCGCGAGCGGACCGGCGACGCGGACATGGGGTCGAATGCGGTCGCCTTCCAAGGTGACACCACGGCCAACGGGCGCGGTCTGCTGCTGGGCAACCCGCACTACCCGTGGCACGGTGGACGCCGCTTCTGGCAGGCGCAGCAGACGATTCCGGGCGACCTCGACGTCGCCGGCGGGTCGCTGCTCGGGTCGCCGGCGATCTCCATCGGCTACAACTCCCATGTGGCGTGGAGCCACACCGTCGCGACGGGTGTCCCGTTCAATCTGCACAGGCTGACGCTGGATCCGGCCGACCCCACGGTCTACCTCGTGGACGGCAAGGCCGAGCGGATGAAGAAGCGGACGGTGACCGTAGCGGTCAAGGGCGGTGCGCCTGTGAGCCGCACCCAGTGGTGGACGCGGTACGGCCCGGTGGTCGCGTCCGCCGACGGTGACCTCCCGCTGCCCTGGACGGCGACGACGGCGTACGCGCTCAACGACCCGAACGCGGCCAACATGCGGTTCGCCGACACCTCGCTCGGCTTCAGCAAGGCGCGCAGTACGGCCGACGTGCTGGCGACCCTCGCCCGGCACCAGGGGCTCCCGTGGGTGAACACCATCGCAGCGGACCGCTCGGGGCACTCCCTCTACACCCAGTCGCAGGTACTGCCCCGTATCACCGACGACCTGGCGGCGCGGTGCTCCACGGACCTCGGAAAGGCCACCTACCCGGCCGCGGGGCTCGCGGTCCTCGACGGCTCCCGCGGCGACTGCGCGCTCGGCAGGGACGCCGACGCCGTCCAGGCCGGTATCTTCGGGCCCGCCCGCATGCCGACGCTGAAGGACGCGCCGTACGCGGAGAACTCCAACGACAGCGCCTGGCTGGCCAATGCCGACCGGCCGCTCACCGGCTACGAGCGGGTCTTCGGCACCATCGGCACACAGCGCTCCCTGCGCACCCGCGGTGCGGTCGAGGACGTGGCGGCGATGGCGGAGCGGGGCGGTCTGACCGTCCGGGATCTGGAGCGCCAACAGTTCAGGAACCGGGTGCCGGCAGCCGCCCTGGCCGCGACCGACACGGCGAAGGCGTGTGCCGCGCTGCCGGGCGGTACGGCAACGGGCAGCGACGGCAGGGCGGTTGACGTCGCCGAGGCCTGTCCGGTGCTCGCGGCGTGGGACCGCACCATGGACACCGGCAGCCGGGGTGCCCTGCTCTTCGACCGGTTCTGGCGGAAGCTGACGGCGAAGGTGCCGGCCGCGCAGCGGTGGAAGGTGCCGTTCTCACCGGCGGACCCGGTGCGCACCCCGAACACCCTCAACACCGGGGCTCCCGGTTTCGCCACGGCCCTCGCGGACGCGGTCGCCGAACTGCGGGCGGCGGGCATCGCTCTCGACTCCCGCCTCGGAGAGCACCAGTTCGTCGTACGCAACGGTCAGCGCATCCCCCTTCCGGGCGGCACCGAAGGACTCGGTGTGTGGAACAAGATCGAGCCGGTGTGGAACG
The DNA here is from genome assembly GCF_036173045.1 of Streptomyces sp. NBC_00299. Taxonomy (GTDB): domain Bacteria; phylum Actinomycetota; class Actinomycetes; order Streptomycetales; family Streptomycetaceae; genus Streptomyces; species Streptomyces machairae. The sequence continues at coordinate 8,916,535 of NZ_CP108039.1, read as the reverse complement.
CTGCGCAGGGCGGCTACACCGAGGTGACGACCGGCTCCAGCCACATCCAGGCGGTGGGCTGGGACAACAGCCGCTGTCCGGTGGCCCGCACGCTGCTGACGTACTCCCAGTCGTCGAACCCGAACTCGGCCCACTTCCGGGATCAGACGCGGTTGTTCTCGGGTGAGAGGTGGGTGACGGCGCGGTTCTGTGAGAAGGACATCCTGTCGTCGCCTGTCCTGAAGGTTGTCCGCGTGCGCGAACGCTGAGCGACTGTGGTCCCGTCCCGTCTGGGGCGGGACCACATTTGAGTGACGGATGAGCACGGCCGTCGATGCACGATTCACAAACGACCATTTCGCCGAGTGCTTCTTTTGCCTCGCTGTGCTCCTGTGCGCCCCTTTGGAGAAAGGTTTCGGGAAACCGAACACCGCTCGGACTGGGCAGGACTTGTCTCAAGTATCAAGTCCGTTGCACGTTCAGCGATTCCGCGTGCCGCGTCAGGCAGGAGGTATTCATGAGCCGTGTTGTTCCCGCACAGGAGCGAGTATGGCGAACAGGTACTGCTCCAGGCATATTCCCCGTCCTCGGTCACGGTATCCCGTTGTTCCGCCGACCGCTTGCGTTTCTGAATTCTTTGCCCTCGTACGGGGATCTGGTCGAGATAGGGCTGGGCCCCCAGCGTGCCTGGATGGTGTGCCACCCCGAGCTGGTCCACGAGATGCTCAAGGATCCGCACACCTTCGACAAGGGGGGCCCGCTCTACGACAGGCTCGGGAAGCTGATGGGCGACGGCCTCGTCACCTGCCGACAGCCGACACATCGGGAAAAGCGCAGGCTGTTGCAGCCCGCCTTCCGCCCTTCGCACGTCGCCGAGTACACGGACCTGGTGACCGAGGAGGCCGAGGCGGTGTGCCGCGCATGGCCCGACGGTCAGGACATCCCTGTCACCGAGGCGATGATGGCGCTCACGACACGGGTGACCAGCCGTGTCCTCCTCTCCGACTCCCTGGACGACGGGACGACCGCCGAGGTGCGGGACTGTCTCACGGCGGTCGTCCGCGGCCTCTTCGTCCGCACGGTCGTACCGATCGACGCCCTGTTCCGCCTCCCCACCCCCGCCAACCGCCGCTATCGGCGCGCGCTCTCGCGCCTGCACGAGATCATCGACGCGTCGATAGCGGAGCGTCGCCGGGGAGCCGACCACGACGACGTGCTGGGCACGCTGTTGAAGGCCGCGAACGGCGACGGACCGACGGCGGCGATCACCGATCAGGAGGTACACGATCACCTGATCACGCTGCTGCTGACGGGCGTCGAAACCCAGGCGCTCGCCCTGGCCGGCGCCTTCAGTCTGCTGGCCCGCAATCCGGAGGCGGAGCAACGTCTGCACGCCGAGCTCGACTCCCTCCTCGCCGAGGGCCGGCGGCCCCGTGCCGAGGATCTGCCGCACCTCGTCTACACCCGGTGCGTCGTCTCCGAAACGCTGCGCCACTCGTCGCCCGGTTGGCTGTTCACGCGCGTCGCCACCAAGGACACGGAACTCGGCGGACGCCGCCTGCCCAAGGGCGCCACCGTCCTGTACAGCCCCCACCTGCTGCACCACGATCCCTCGTCGTTCCCGGAACCCGAGCGTTTCGATCCCGACCGCTGGTTGCCGGGGCAGCCCAACGCCGAACAACGTCGCGCGATGATGCCGTTCTCCGCGGGCAGCCGCAAATGTCTCGGTGACGAGTTCGCGATGGTGGAGGCCACCCTCGCGCTCGCGACCATCGCCGGCCGCCGGCGCCTGCGTCATCTGCCGGACCGCACCGAACGGAAACAGCGCCCCGGGATCACGATGGGACCGCGTTCACTGGTCATGGTCTGCGAACCCCGAACGGCAGGTGACCACGTTGTCGACAACGCATGAGGAAATCACGCTGGCCGTACCGGACGGAATGCCGGCCTCCAATCTCCGGGACCTGATCGACACCAACCTCCGCATGCCATATCCGTTCCGGCGGAACCCTCATGAAGCCGAGGCCGCGGCCGTGGTCGACACATGGCTGCGGGTATGGGGGCTGACGGACGAACCGGATGTGGCGGTGATGATCGCCAGCACTCGCCCCGCCGAACTCGCGAGCTACACCAGCCCCACCGTGGATTCCGGCGTCCTTCAGATTGTGGCCCAGCAGATCGCCTATCAGTTCGTCTTCGACGACCTCGCCGAGGACCTGGGCCGAAGCTCTCCGGGCAGGCTGCTGCCCATGCTGTGCGAGAGTGTCGCGATTCTGCGGGACGGGCGACCGCCCAGCAGTCGCCTCGGAGCCGCCCTGACCGATCTCCACCGCCAGGTCCGGGAACAGTGCTCACCCGCGCAGGCCGCGCGATGGGCCTGGCAGAGCTGTGAATACGTGCACGGCCTGTTGTACGAAGCCGTGGCCCAGACCCAGCCCCTTGTCCTGCGCACCGGCGACTGCACCTCCATACGGTCGCTGACTGCGGGCGTCGAGCCGTTCTACCCGCTGTACGAGGGCGCCCGAGCGAGCGAACTGAGCGACGCCGAGGTGCATCATCCCGTCGTGCGGCGACTGAGCCGGCTGTCTGCCGACGTGGCGGTGTGGACGGCCGACCTGTTCTCCGCGGTGAAAGAGCAGCACTCGGGCGAAATGATCAACCTTGCCCTCGCCCACCAGCGCGAACGACGGTGCTCCCTGCCGGCCGCCGTGCTCCTGACCATCGAGGAGATCAACAGCACGATCGAGCAGTTCGAAAGGCTCCGTGCCGGGATCAAACCGGTGCTGAGCCCCACGGGCATCGGCTATGTGGAGGGCATGATCGGCTGGATCCGCGGGTGCTACGACTGGGCCCGCACCGTGCCTCGCTACGCGGATGTGACGTCGGTGCCCGCCGTGCCGTAATCGACCCTGTCGAGCTCCCGCCGGTACTCCACCCGGGAGACGTCCATCCGAGTCCACTACCCAGCGGGCGGGCGTTCTCCCACCTACCAATTCACGATTCACCCTATGGTGCCCAATTCGTACTGCCACACCTCGGCGAGGCGTACGCTCGGCTCCTCCGAGCCGAACGACAGAAGGCGGTACGGCACATGGCGATGGAGCCTCGGCACCCGATCACGGAACAACGGACGTTGATCGAGCGCCGACGGGAACTTCAAGCCCTCGACGCCGCGTTCAAGGAACTGCGACGCACCACGGACGGTGGGCCGCAAGCCAGGCACAGGGGGCTGCTCGCCTTCAGCGGGCCGGCCGGACTGGGCAAGACAGCACTCATCACGCAGGCACGTGAGCGCGCCCTGGCATCGGGCTTCACCGTGCTGTCGGGCAGGGGCGGGGAGAAGGAACAGGGTTCGGCGTTCCGCGTGGTGCGCCAGCTCGTGCAGCCCGCGCTGGCGAGGATGGACGGAGCAGAACTCCGCTCCTTTCTGGGAAGCTGGTACGACGTCATGGCCGCCGTGCTCGGGCTCGAAGCGAGGGGCCCCGCCCCCGCACCGGATCCGACCGGGGTCCGCGAAGGCCTCGACTGGGTCATGACGTGCCTCACCATCAAGAAGGCACCCGTCGTCCTGCTCCTGGACGACCTGCACTGGGCGGACGTCGAGTCCCTGAGCTGGCTCGATTCCTTCGCGTCACGGGTCGATGACCTCCCTCTGCTGATCGTGGTCGCCTACCGGCCCGACGAACTGCCGTCCGAAGCGGGCGAACTCCGTACGCTCGTCGGACATCACGCCGACCGCCCCCACGACCTCGCATGCCTCACCGCCGACGGCGTGGCACAGATCATCAGGAGCCAAGTCGGTGAGAGAGCCGAGGACGTGTTCTGCAAGGAATGCTGGTCGGCCACCGGGGGGAGCCCCTTCGAGACGGTGGAGCTCGCCATCGGCCTGGCCGAGCGGAAGCTCAGCGGCAGTGAGCACGACCTGCCCGCGATGCGTGAACTGGCCGCCGCGATCAAGGGACCGGGGCTGATCGAGCGTCTGGAAGGCCTCGACACCGCGACCGTCCGCTTCGCGCACTCCGCTGCCGTGCTGGGGTCGCCCTTCTCACCACAGCTCGCAGCGAGCATCGCGGTACTCGGCGACGAGACCGCCGCCGAGGCGACCCAGAAGCTGCGCGCGGCCCGGATCCTCACCGACGGCCACGGCCCCGAGGGCGAGCTCGAGTTCGTCCACCCGCTGATCACCACGACGATCTACCGGTCCATCCGCTCCGGGTTCCGGGCCGGTCTGCACAACGCGGCCGCGGAGGCCGTACTGAACGCGGGATACGGCCCCACCGCCGCAGCCCGGCATCTGCTGGAGGTGCCCTGCGAGGGCAACCCCGAGACGGTGGAATGCCTGCGCAAGGCCGCTCGCGAGTACCTCGGCGCCGGGGCGACCGAGGCCGCCCGGCGTATGCTCACCCGTGCGCTGAAGGAGCCGCCGATCCCGGAGGACCGCGCGGCGGTCCTGCACGAACTCGCGTGCGCCACGTTCCTGATCGAGCCCACGGCCACGGTGCGGCATCTCCGCCAGGCGCTGGCGGAGCCGGACGTCGACCCCGACCTGCGCGCCTCCATCGTCTATCGGCTGACGACGGCGCTCGCCCACACCGATCGGATGGACGAGGCCGCGACCGTGGCCGCCGAGGAGGCCCGGAAGGCCACGAATCCGCGGGTCAAGCTGCGCATGCAGGCCGATCAGTTCGTCTGGAGCACGATGCGCGCCGACGATCCCGACTCACCCGCCCGGTCCCGGAGGCTGGCGCGGCTGGCCGAGCAGCTGCCCGGCCGCAGCCTGGAGGAGCGCTACATCCTGGGACTGCGGGCCTGGGATGCCGTCCTGCGCGGCGAACCGCGCCGGACCGCCCTCACCTACGCGGAGAAGTCCCTGCGCGGCGGCATGAGCTGGACCGATGAGAACCGGGGCTTCGAGGTACCCCTCTCGGTCGCCCTGGTGTTCATGTACGGCGACCAGCCGCGACGGGCCGAGGAGCTGTTCCAGCAGGGGATCACGGAGTGCGTGGGCAAGGGCTGGCACGGCTCCCACCTGGCCTTCGGCCAGAGCATCGCCGCCTACGTCCGGTACCACCGGGGTTGTCTGGCCGAAGCCGAGGACCTGGTCCGGGAAGGCCTGCGCATCGCCGACAAGGTGGACGGCGTCGTGGCCGCCCAGTGGTACGGCGTCAGCGTCCTGATCCAGACGCTGCTGGCCCGTGGACGGATCAGCGAGGCTCGCGTGCTCGCCGACGACCACCACTTCGGTGAGATGGCTCCGAACGCCGTCATCTATCCCGATCCGCGCACCGTGTACGCGGAACTGCTCCTGGCGGAGGGACGGCACGCGGAAGCGGCGGCGCTGCTGTCCGCGGTGGGGGACTGGCTGGACGGACGCGCCTGGCGCAACCCGGCCTGGTGCCCGTGGCAGCTGCGGCTCGCGACCGCGCTCGCCCCCACCGCCCCGGACGAGGCGATCCATCACGCCCAGGACGCCGTCAAGCGTGCCCGGGACTTCGGCGCCTCCTCCACCATCGGGCAGGCGCTGCACACCCTCGCCGAGGTGACCGGCGGGCCGGCCGCACTCGACCTGTACGCGGAGGCGATCGACCACCTGGAGCAGTCTCCCGCCGCGTACGAACTCGCGCGCGCCCAAGTCGGCCACGGCGCCGCGCTGTCCCGCAACGGGCAGCTCCAGGAGGCCGCCGACCGGCTCTACCAGGGTCTGGAAGGCGCCGTCCACTGCCGAGCCGACGGGCTCGCCGCCCGCGCGCGGGAGGAACTCTCGACGGCCGGTCTGCGCCCGCTGCCCCTGCGCTACGTGCAGGCGGACACACTCACCGCGCGGGAGCACCGTACGGCCGAACTGGCCGCCGAGGGACGCCCGGTGACGGTGATCGCCACGGAGATGCACCTGACCGAGCAAGGCGTGCGGCAGTTGCTGTCCAGCGTGTACCGCAAGATCGGCACCGACGCCGCAGGCCTCGCCAGGGCGTTGGAGGCACCGCCTCGTATGCGTCCTTGACGTCACACGGGGCGCGTGCGCCCTTCCCAGTAAGGTTCCCGCAACCGCCGCTTGTACAGCTTCCCGTTGGGATCCCGCGGCATCTCGGCGATGAAGTCCACACTCTTGGGCCGCTTGTACCCGGCGAGTTGGCTGGCACAGTGGTCGAGGATCGCGGCGGCGAGGGCCGGGCCGGGTTCATGGCCGGGAGCCGGTTCGACGACGGCCTTGACCTCCTCGCCCCAGTCGTCGTGCGGGATGCCGAAGGCGGCGGCGTCGGCGACGGCCGGGTGGGCGAGCAGGGCGGACTCGATCTCGGCGGGGTAGATGTTCACCCCGCCGGAGATGATCATGTCGATCTTGCGGTCGCGGAGGAAGAGATAGCCCTCCTCGTCGAGACAGCCGAGGTCGCCCACGGTGAAGAAGTCGCCGATGCGGTTCTTCCGCGTCTTGGCCTCGTCCTTGTGATAGCTGAAGCCGCCGGTGTTCATCTTCAGGTAGACGGTGCCGAGTTCGCCGGGCGCCAGCCGGTTTCCGTCGTCGTCGAAGATCGCGAGTTCGCTGATCGGCCAGGCCTTGCCGACCGTGCCGGGCTTCTTCAGCCAGTCCTCGGTGGTCGCGAAGGCCCCACCGCCCTCGCTGGCGGCGTAGTACTCCTCCACACAGTGGCCCCACCACTCGATCATGGCCCGTTTCACATGGTCGGGGCACGGGGCGGCGCCGTGGATGGCGTGCCGCATGGAGGAGACGTCGTAGCGGCCCCTTACGTCCTCCGGAAGCGCGAGGAGGCGGTGGAACTGGGTCGGGACCATGTGGGTGTGCGTGCACTTGTGGGCGTCGATCAGACGGAGCATCTCCTCCGGTGTCCACTTGTCCATCAGGACCAGCCCGTGCCCGATGTGCAGGGACGCGCCCGCGAACTGGAGGACCGCGGTGTGGTAGAGCGGCGAGCAGACGAGGTGCACGTTGGCGTCGAACGGCTTGATGCCGAAGATGCCGAGGAAGCCGCCCAGGTAGGACTCCTCGGGCGGTTTGCCGGCCAGCGGGCGGCGGATGCCGCGGGGGCGCCCCGTCGTGCCCGAGGTGTAGTTCATGACCCAGCCGAGCTCGCGTTCCGCGGGTGCCGACTCCGGTTGTGCGTCGACGAGTTCGCCGTACGGCCGGAAGCCCTCGACCTCGCCGACGGCGTACCGGTGGGTGGCCGGGAGGCCGGCCTCGTCGGCGGCCTGGCGGGCCGGCTCGGCGAAACGCTCGTGGGCGATGAGCACCTTGGCGCCGGAGTCGGCGACGATCCAGGCGATCTCGGGGCCGACGAGGTGGTGGTTGACGGGGACCAGGTAGAGGCCGGCCTGGGTGGCGGCCAGGTAGGCCGTGAAGAACTCGACACTGTTGGGGAGGACGACCGCGAAGGCGTCGCCGCGTCCGAGGCCGGCCGCGCGCAGGCCGTGCACGAGACGGTTGGCGGCGGCGTGCAGACGTCCGGCGGTCCACTGCTCGCCGTCGGGGGCGACGAGGACCGGGCGGTCGGGATCGGCGGCGGCCTGGGCCCAGAAGCCGACCGGCGGGGTGCTCACGGTGGGGGTGGCGGGGGTGCTCGTCACTGGCCGCTCCTTCCGGCGATGCGGTTGATGCGCTGCACGGCCTGTTCGAAGCCGCGGGTGAGGTCGTCGACGACGGCCTGGACACTGCGTTCGCTGTTCATCCGGCCCACGATCTGGCCGACGGGTGTGCCGAGCAGCGGCTCGACCTCGTACTTCTGGATCCGCGAGACGGCCTCGGCCACGAGGAGTCCCTGCAGGGGCATGGGGAGGGTGCCGGGCCCGTCCGGGTCGTCCCAGGCGTCGGTCCACTCGGTGCGCAGCTGGCGTGCGGGCTTGCCGGTCAGGGCGCGGGAGCGGACGGTGTCGCCGGACCCGGCGGCGAGCAGTTTGCGGGTCAGGCCGGGGGAATGCATGTCGGCCTCTGTGGTGGTCAGCCACATGGAGCCCAGCCACACACCCTGGGCGCCGAGAGCGAATGCCGCCGCTACCTGTTGGCCGCTCCCGATACCTCCGGCCGCCAGTACGGGCAGAGGGTCGACCGCCTCCACCACCTCCGGGGTGAGCACCATGGAGGCGATCTCACCGGTGTGGCCGCCCGCCTCGTAGCCCTGGGCGACGACGATGTCGATGCCGGCCTCGGCGTGTTTGCGGGCGTGCCGGGCGCTGCCCGCGAGTGCGGCGACGAGCACGCCCCGGTCATGGGCGCGTTCCACGACATCCGTGGGCGGTGACCCGAGGGCGTTGGCGAGCAGCTTGATCGGATAGTCGAAGGCGACGTCGAGCTGGTTGCGGGCGACCTGCTCCATCCACCCGGTGATCCGCCAGCCGGACGCCTCCCCCTCGGCCAGTTCGGGCACGCCGTACTTGGCGAGGGTCTCCTGGACGAACTGCCGGTGCCCTTCCGGGATCATCGCCTCGACGTCGGATTCCGTGACACCCTCGACCTTCTTCGCGGGCATGACGACGTCCAGCCCGTAGGGCCTGCCGTCGACATGCGCCTCGACCCAGTCGAGGTCGCGTTTGAGGTCGTCGGGGGCGGTGTAGCGGACCGCGCCGAGCACTCCGAAACCGCCGGCCCGGCTGATGGCCGCGGCGACGGCGGGGAACGGCGTGAAGCCGAAAATGGCGTGCTCGACTCCCAGTTTCTTGCTCAGCTCCGTCTGCATGGGCGCAGAATGCCGCAGACCTCCGGACGACGGAAGGCCTTTTCTGATACACCGTCAGATCTCTTGGGTGACCGTCCCGTTGACACCACTCCCACCTGACACGAAAGTTTCACCACGCAAGGTGATCCCGGAAAGATACTTTCAGCCGGAGTGGCGGGAGGAACCTCGATGACCGACGGCAGAACCGGACTGACCAGGCGTCAACTGGGCAGGGCCGCGATGGCCTTGGGCGGTGCTCTGACCATCGCGCCCTTGCCCGCGGGACCGGTGGCGGCAGCCGCGGCGGCGGCGCGCACCTCAAGCCCCACCCTGCGCCACGGCTCCCCCGAACGCGCCGGCCTCCTCCCCTCCCACCTCCGCCGGCTCGTCACCGACGCGGAGAGGTTCCTGGGCCCCTCCCCCAAGCACCCCTGGTACGCCGGTGCCGTGCTGCTCGCCGGCCGCGGCGGCACCGTGGCCCTGCACCAGCCCATCGGGATGGCCGTGCGCTACGAGGCGTACGACGAGAAGACCGACACCGGGGTCGAATTCCCCGCCGCCCAGCAGATCCCGATGGCCGAGGACACCGTCTTCGACCTGGCCTCGGTGTCCAAGCTGTTCACCTCGATCCTCGCCGTGCAGCAGATCGAACGGGGTGAGCTCGGGCTGGAGGCCACGGTCGCGTCCTACCTCCCGGACTTCGGCCGCGCGGGCAAGCAGGACATCACGATCCGTCAGCTCCTGACCCACACCTCGGGGTTTCGCGCCTGGATCCCGCTCTACAAGGCGCCGACGTACGAGGAGAAGGTGCAACTCATCTGGAACGAGGCGCCGCTGAATCCGCCGGGTACCAAGTACCTCTATTCGGACCTGAATCTGATCTCCCTCCAGCTCGTCCTGGAGAAGATCACCGGCAGAACTCTCGACACGCTTCTCCACGACGAGATCACCGGCCCGCTCGGCATGCGCCGCACCCGCTACAACCCGCCCGCCGCCTGGAAGCCGCGGATCGCGGCAACCGAGGACGCCCGGCTGCCGTGGTCGGGCCTGGACCGTGGGCTCGTATGGGGCGAAGTGCACGACGAGAACGCCTTCAGCCTGGGCGGGGTCGCGGGCCACGCCGGCGTCTTCTCGAACGCGTGGGACCTGGCCGTCCTCGGGCGGACGCTGCTCAACGGCGGCGCCTACGGACGATGCCGCATCCTGGAGCCGGAGTCGGTGGAGCTGATGTTCACCGACTTCAACACCGCTTTCCCCGGTGACGAGCACGGCCTCGGCTTCGAGCTCTACCAGCACTGGTACATGGGCGCCATGGCCACCCCGCGCACAGCGGGACACACCGGCTTCACCGGCACCTGTCTCGTCCTCGACCCGACGACCGACTCCTTCCTCGCCGTGCTCGGCAACTCGGTCCACCCGGTACGCAGTTGGCGCTCCGGCTCCGCGCCCCGGGTCGCCGCCGCCGACAACATGGCCCGTGCCGTAGCGGTCCGTCCGCGCCACGGCCGTACGGCATGGTTCTCGGGCATGGCGACCGCCACGACCGCGACGCTCGCGCTCCCCGCCCTCGACGCCTCCTCCGGCGAGGCGGAGCTGCACTGCGCCCTGTGGTGGGACACGGAGCCTCAGGCGGACGTCCTCGTCCTGGAGTCCACGACGGACGGCGGCACGACCTGGGCTCCGCTCCCCTTCACGACGAAACGCCCGGGCGAGAGCACGCAGGCCCACCCGACCGGCACGGTCACCGGCTGGTCGGGCCGCGTCTGGCACCGCCTCACGGCGCAACTCCCCGCGCGCCGGCAGCTGGTACTCCGCTGGCGGTACACCACCGACAAGCTGTACGTGGGCCGTGGCGCGTACGTCGACGGTCTGCACGTCGAGACGGCGCACTCCGTCCTCTTCGACGAGGTCCGGCCCGCGGACGCGGCACGGATCACGGCAAGCGGGTGGACCGCCTCAGGAAACTGACCGGGAATTGACGGTGACGGGGCCGGCGACAGGGTGGTCGATCAGCGCGGCGAGTTCCGGGTCGTCGGGGTAGCGGGCCGCGGCGGCGCGCAGTTGCTGCGTCGAGTTCCGTGCGAACTCGGCCACGTCCGATACGCCGTAGAGCGACCGCGCGTCCTACGTCACCGGCCTGAGCAGGGCCGGTCTCAGTCGCCGACCGCCTCCAGTACCGCCATCGCCGCGTTGTGCCCCGGCACCCCGCTGACCCCTCCCCCACGCACCGCGCCCGCCCCGCACAGCAGCACGTTCGGGTGGCGGGTCTCCACGCCCCAGCGGCCGGTGTCCTCCTGGGCGTACGGCCACGCCAGGTCGCGGTGGAAGATGTTGCCGCCGGGAAGGCGCAGGTCGCGCTCCAGGTCCAGCGGGGTCTTCGCCTCGATGCAGGGCCGTCCGTCGGCGTCCGTCGCCAGACAGTCGGCGAGCGGCCCGGCGAGGTGGGCGTCCAGCTGGGCGAGCGTCGACTTCAGCAGTTCGTCGCGTACGGCGTCGTTGTCGCGCTCGAAGAGCCGGGCCGGGGTGTGCAGGCCGAACAGGGTGAGGGTCTGGTAGCCCCGTTCGACGAGGGCGGGGCCGAGGATCGTCGGGTCGGTCAGCGAGTGGCAGTAGATCTCGGACGGCGGGGCGGCGGGGAGTTCGCCGGCGGCGGCCTGGGCGTGGGCGGTGGCCAGCTGGTCGTAGCCCTCGGCGATGTGGAAGGTGCCGGCGAAGGCCTCGCGCGGGTCGACGGAGCTGTCGCGCAGCCGGGGCAGGCGCTTGAGCAGCATGTTCACCTTGAGCTGGGCGCCCTCGGCGGCGGCCGGGGTGGTGTCGCCGGTGAGGGCGGCCAGTTCCTGCGGGGAGGCGTTCACCAGGACGTGCCGGGCGGCGACGACTCCCTCGCCGTCGGCCGTGCGATAGCTGATCTCCGCCGTACGGCCGTCCGTGTCGATCCGTACCGCCTCGTGCCCCGTGACGACGACCGCGCCCGCCTCGCGCGCGGCCGTGGCCAGCGCGTCGGTGAGGGCGCCCATGCCGCCGACGGGGACGTCCCAGTCGCCGGTGCCGCCGCCGATCACGTGGTACAGGAAGCAACGGTTCTGCTTGAGCGAGGTGTCATGGGCGTCGGCGAAGGTGCCGATCAGGGCATCCGTCAGGACCACGCCCCGGATCAGGTCGTCCGTGAAGCGGTCCTCGATCGCGACGCCGATCGGCTCCTCGAAGAGGGTCCGCCAGGCCTCCTCGTCGTCCACCCGGCGGCGCAGCTCCTCACGGCTGGGCAGGGGCTCGGTGAGGGTCGGGAAGACGCGCTGGGCGACCTCGCCGGTCATGGCGTAGAAGCGCTGCCAGGCCGCGTACTCGCGCTCGCCGCCGGTCAGCCGGGCGAACGCCTCCCGGGTGCGCCGCTCGCCGCCGCCCACGAGCAGTCCGGTCGGCTGTCCGTCCCGGTCCACGGGCGTGTACGAGGAGACGTTGCGGGTGCGGACGCGGAAGTCCAGGCCGAGGTCCCGGACGATCTTCTTGGGCAGCAGGCTGACCAGGTACGAGTAGCGGGAGAGCCGTGCGTCGACGCCGGCGAAGGGGCGCGTGGAGACCGCGGCGCCTCCGGTCCGGTCCAGTCGCTCGAGGACCAGCACGGACCGCCCGGCCCGGGCCAGATAGGCGGCGGCGACCAGGCCGTTGTGGCCTCCGCCGACGATGACGGCGTCGTACGTACGGTGTCCCGGGTGTCCCTCGTGTGCTGGCATGGTTCTTCGTAACACGTGATGATCTAGGTCGGCCATAGGTGAACGCGCCGGAGTCACGGCCCGCCACCGGGCTTCACCGGCCTGAGGACGCCCGCTGCTGCCGCAGCACCGCCACCCTCCGGTACAGCTCGACCGCCTCCGCGCCCCGCCCGAGCTGCTCCAGGCAGTGGGCCTCGTCGTTCCGGCTGGCGAGGGTGTCGGGGTGGTCGGCGCCGAGGACGTGTTCGCGGGCGGTGGCCACCCTGCGGTACTCGGTGAGCGCGTCCGGCCAGCGGCCCAGCCAGCCCAGGCTCACCGCGACCTCGCGTCGGCTGACCAGGGTGTCGGTGTGGTCGGGTCCCAGCACGCGCTCACGGATCGCGCACACGTCCCGGGACTCGGCGAGCGCCTCCTCCCAGCGTCCGAGGCGCCCGAGGTTCACGCCGAGACCGTGGCGGGCGCGCAGGGTCTCGGGGTGGGCGGGGCCGTGCACGCGGGTGCGGTCGTCGATCAGGTCGAGGTAGAGCTGGAGGGCCTCCGCACTGCGGCCGAGGCGGCCGAGGCTGATGCCGACCTCGTAGCGGGCGGCGAGTGTGTCGGAGTGGTCGGGGCCGAGGGCCTGGGCGCGGGCGTCGGCGACCTCGCGGTAGGTCTGCAGGGCCTCGGCCCAGCGGCCCAACTGGCCGAGGGCGTAGGCGACTTCGTAGCGCGTGACCAGGGTGTCGGGGTGGTGCGGGCCGAGGACGCGGGCGCGTGCGACGGCGACCTCGCCGGCCATGCGGTACGAGTCCTCCAGGCGGCCGAGTCTGCTCAGGTTGAAGGCGAGGTTGTGACGGCAGCGCAGCGTGTCGGGATGGTCGGCGCCCATGGCGCGTTCCCTTGCCGTCAGTACGGACGTGTAGACCTGGTGCGCGTCGAAGTGGCGGCCCAACTGGCCGAGCACGTAGGCCATTTCCTGCCGGGCGGCGAGCGTCTCGGGGTGGTCGGGGCCGAGGGAGAGGCTACGGGCGCGGGCGACGTGCTTGTACTCGCGCAGGGCGTCGGCGGCCCGGCCGGTGCGGCTGAGGGTGAAGGCGACCTCGTAGCGGCTGGCGAGGGTGTCCGGGTGGTCGGCGCCGAGCAGGTGCTCACGCTCGGCGGCGACGGCCCGGTGCACCTCGCCCGCCTCGCTCCAGCGGCCCAGTCGGCCTAGGCTGAGACCTGCGTTGTGCCGTCCGGCCAGCGCGGCGAGCGCCGCAGCCGAGGGGGTGGGCGCCTCGTCGGGTACGGCGGCCTCCTCGGGCCGGCCGGTCGTGGGCCGTGGGATCCACTCGCCGGTGAGGCCGGCCCCGGCGTCCGGAGGTGTGGTGCGCAGGCCCGCGCCGGTGGCCTTGTGGCCGGTGGTCATGCCGCGGGTCCAGGACGGCAGGCGGGGCTCGCGGGTCACGGGCGCCGGTGGCCTGAGGTCCGGCTGCGGGGTCACCACGGTCGGCACATACGTCGGTGTCGTACGGCCCAGACCGATCCGACGGCCCAACTCGCGTCCGTCGTGCGGGCGTTCCTCGGGGCGTTTGGCCAGCAGGTCGAGGATGACCTGCTCGAAGTACTCGGGCAGCTCGGCGCGGTGGCTGCGCGGCGGCCGGGGCACGGTGTCGCGGTGGCCGACGAGGATCGCCCAGGGGTCGTCCAGGTCGAACGGCGGCACTCCGGTGGCGATCTCGTACAGCACGCATCCCAGCGAGTACAGGTCGCTGCGCTGGTCCACCTCCTCCCCGCCGATCTGCTCCGGCGACATGTAGTGCGGGGTGCCCATCGCGATGCCGGTGCCGGTCAGCCGGGAGGTGAGGCCGATGTCATGGGCGAGGCGCGCTATGCCGAAGTCGCAGATCTTCACCGTGCCGTCGGCGAGCCGCATGATGTTCGCGGGCTTCAGGTCGCGGTGCACGATGCCCTGCTGGTGGGTGTAGGCGAGGGCGGCGGCGACCTGGTCGGCGATCTCGACGACGTCCGGGACGGGCAGCGGATGGTGTTTGTTGTCCTCCAGGAGCTGGCTGAGGTTGCGGCCCTGGAGCAGCTCCATGACCAGGAACAGGACCCCGTCGGACTCGCCGAAGTCGTGGACCACGGTCACGCCGCGGTGCTGGAGCGCCGCGGCCACCCGGGCCTCGCGGCGAAACCGCTCCCGCAGGACACGCGTGAAGGAGTGGTCGTGCTGCGGTCCCAGCGGCTTGAGGCACTTCACGGCGACATGCCGGCCCAGCGACTCGTCGCGCGCCCGCCACACCTCGCCCATACCGCCCCGCCCGATCGGATCGAGCAGTCGGTACCGGCCCTGGATCAGCCTGCTGTCCCCCATCGCCCGCGATCGCCCCCCGTCACGGTCAGCCTTGCCCCTCCCCCGGCTCGTCCAGTATGGCGAGCTATCGTCCGAGTTTGTACGGTGCCGGGCGCGAGCCGGGGCCGAGTCGTGCCATGGCGCGCAGGATGTGTTTGGGCGGGAGTTGCCAGCGCAGACGTGCGGGAACAGCGCGCAGCAGGGTGCCCGTGGCACGCAACTGGCGGGTGACGGTGGCGGGTTTCGGCGCCGGTCTGCCGTACAGCTCGTGGGCGTACGGTGGCAGAGCGGCGTACGCCAGGTGTGCCATGCGCCGCCACAGCACCCCGCGCGCCGGGACGAGCAGGGGATGCGTCGGCGGGCGGAGCAGGAAGTCGTCCACCGCGCGTGCCTCGGATCCGCACGCGAGCTCGGGCAGCACCTTCTCGAAGTACGCCGCCATCTCGGCCCGGTTCGCCGGTACGGCGTCGGGATCCAGGCCCACCAGGCGGGCGCTGACCCGGTGTTCGTCGATGTAGCGGTCGGCCTGCGCGTCGGTGAGGCGGAAGCCGGAGCGCCGCGCGACCTGGAGATACGAGTCGATCTCGGCGCAGTGCACCCACAGCAGCAGCTCGGGTTCGTCGACGCCGTACCGCTCCCCCGTGTCCGGGTCGGTCGCGCTCAGCATGCTGTGGATCCGCCGCACGCGCGCGCCGGCCTTCTCGGCGGCCTCGGTGGTGCCGTACGAGATCGTCCCGACGAAGTTGGCGGTGCGCAGGAGGCGGCCCCAGGCGTCGTGCCGGAAGTCGCTGTTCTGCATGACGCCGCGTACGGCGCGCGGATGGAGGGCCTGGAGGTAGAGCGCGCGGATTCCGGCGACCCACATCATGGGGTCGCCGTGCATCTGCCAGGTCACGGAACTCGGGGTGAACAGCCCGGGGTCGCCCATGCCCGCAGGCTAACGCCGCACCCTCGGCATCCCCAGCCCGATCCACGAGATGATCTCCCGCTGGATCTCGTTGTTGCCGCCGCCGAAGGTGAAGATGACGGCCGAGCGGTAGCCGCGCTCCAGCTCACCGTGGAGCACGGATCCCGCCGAGCCCTCCTTCAGCGCACCGGGTGCGGCGACGATCTCCATCAGCCAGGCGTACGCGTCCCGGCGCGCCTCGGAGCCGTAGACCTTCACGGCGGAGGCGTCCTGCGGGGTGAGCGTGCCGTCCTGTACGGCGCTCACCATCTTCCAGTTCAGGAGCTTGAGGGCGTCGAGCTTGGCGTGGGTCTGGGCGAGGCGGCGGCGCACCCAGGGGAGGTCGACCACCCGGCGGCCGTCGGCGAGCTTGGTCTCAGTAACCCAGCGCTGGACGTCGTGCAGGGCGCGGATGGCCATGGTGCCGTGGGCGGCCAGAGTGACGCGCTCGTGGTTGAGCTGGTTGGTGATCAGGCGCCAGCCCTGGTTCTCGGCGCCGACGCGGCGGGAGACCGGGACACGGATGTTCTCGTAGTAGCTGGCGGTGGTGTCGTGCGAGGCGAGGGTGTTGATGAGGGTGCAGGAGTAGCCGGGGTCGGTGGTCGGGACGAGCAGCATGGTGATGCCCTTGTGCGGCGCGTCCGGGTCGGTGCGGACGGCCAGCCAGACCCAGTCGGCCGTGTCGCCGTTGGTCGTCCAGATCTTCTGGCCGTTGACGACGTACTCGTCGCCGTCGCGCACGGCGCGTGTCCGCAGGGCCGCCAGGTCCGTGCCCGCGTCGGGCTCGCTGTAGCCGATCGCGAAGTCGAGCTCGCCGGAGAGGATCTTCGGCAGGAAGTACGCCTTCTGCTCGTCCGTGCCGTACTGCATGATCGTCGGGCCGACGGTGTTGAGGGCCATCAGCGGCAGCGGTACGCCCGCCTGGGCCGCCTCGTCGAAGAAGATGAACTGCTCCATCGCGGTCAGGCCGCGGCCGCCGTACTCCTTGGGCCAGCCCACGCCGAGCCAGCCGTCCGTGCCGAGCCGCCGGATCGTCCTGCGGTAGTAGCGCTTCTGGGCGGCCGGGTCGGTGAAGCGGGTCTGCGCGAGGTCCGGCACCAACTTGGCGAAGTAGTCACGCAGTTCGGTGCGCAGCCGCTGCTGCTCGGGCGAGTATTCGAGATGCACGGCGCCTCCAGGCTCCCCAAGGCCGGTCCTGTCGGCGCACACCGTAGAACGTGTTCCAGAAATTGGGAATGGCGAGGAGCGGCGGGATGCGTTCCGCCCCGCTGCGGCGTCGGCGCTGGGAGCGTCAGTCGAGTGTGCTCATGAAGTCCGTGCAGGCCCGTGCGCAGTCGCGGCAGGCCTTCGCGGCGTCCTCGGCGCCCGGGTGCCGGTCGAAGACGTGGGCGCACTCCAGGCACACGGTCCGGGTCCACTCCAGCTGGACGCGGATGGCGGCCTCGGCCCCTTCGTCCATACGGCCCTGTTCCGACAGCACACGGCAGGTCGCGTCGCACACCTCTGCGCACAGGATGCCCTTGCGTCGCACGATGTCCTGGTCCTCGGCCGCGTCCGGATCGACGAGGCTCGCACGCAGGGCGCAGGTCCGGGCGCACTCGGTGCAGGCCTGTGCGCACGCGAAGCGGTCCTCGAGGAACTGGACGAGCTCTTGCTGGGATGCTGTCGATGTCACATAGGGGCGGGTAGCCGGAGCCCGGGGCACCAAACCCCACTCTCTCGCGTTCCGGCCCGGCGTTCCGGCCGGCCGTGGCAAACGGGTTCATCAGGGATGCCGTACGTGTTCATCCGGGTGCCAGGGGTACTCGCGAGCCCATGGACACCACTTGGATGGACATCGCCGCAGCTCGGGGCGCGCTCGCCGTCGGGTTGCTCGTCGCCGGTGTGGTCGTCGTGGCGCTGCTGATCGGCGCCTTTGTCCTGGGCGCCCGGATCAGGCGCCGGGAATCGCGTCCGCCCCGCCCCGAGGAACAGCCGACGCTGCCCGCCGAGGGCCCGGTCCACGAGGTCCGGGAGCACCGGGAGCCCGCCGAGGTACCGAAGAGCGATGAGCGGATCACCCCGCACGACCTGCCCGCCCACGGCAACATTCCCTCCCGCACCAGCCCGTCGCAGGAACGCCCGCGCTGGAGCGAGGGCGGCAGCGGCGGTAGGTGACACCTCCGAGCCGTACGGAGACCCGCGCGCCTCCTCTCGGGGCGCGGTGAGGTCGTCGCGTACGGCACGCGCAGCCCACAGCCGGTGACGGCCGTCTCCGGCAGATCGCCCACCGGGCCGAACGTGCCGGCCAGCAGGTTGCGCACGCGGGCGTCGTAGCGGGTGCGACCCCCGTCACCGGTCAGTACGGTGCTGTTCTGGCGTTCGAAGCTGGGAGGCGGCATGGCCGGCAACAAGGTGGAGAAGCTGCCGCGCAAGGTCTACGAGAAGGAACTGCTGCGCCTGCAGTTGGAGTTGGCGAAACTGCAGGAGTGGGTGCGGGCCGAGGGCGCCCGGCTGGTCGTGGTCTTCGAGGGGCGGGACGCGGCGGGCAAGGGCGGCACGATCAAGCGGGTCACGGAGCACCTCAATCCCCGGATCGCGCGGATCGCGGCGCTGCCCAAGCCGACCGAGCGCGAGCGCACCCAGTGGTACTTCCAGCGGTACATCGGGCATCTGCCCGCTGCCGGGGAGATCGTCCTGTTCGACCGCAGCTGGTACAACCGCGCCGGTGTCGAGAACGTCATGGGCTTCTGCAGCAAGGAGGAGTACCAGCTCTTCCTGCGCCAGTGCCCCCTCTTCGAGCGGATGCTGGTGGAGGACGGGATCCTGCTGCGCAAGTACTGGTTCTCGGTGAGCGACGAGGAGCAGCAGGAACGCTTCCGGCGCCGCCTCGAGGATCCCCTGCGGCGCTGGAAGCTGTCCCCGATGGACCTGGAATCGGTCGCCCGCTGGGAGGAGTACTCGCGGGCGAAGGACGAGATGATGGTGCACACCGACATCACCGAGGCGCCCTGGTACGTCGTCGAGAGCGACGACAAGCGCCGGGCGCGGCTGAACATGATCGCCCACCTGCTGGGCTCCGTGGCGTACGAGGCCGTGCACCCGCCCGAGCTGGACCTGCCCGAGCGTCCGGAGTCGACCGGATACCGGCGGCCGCCGCGCGATCTGCAGAACTACGTCCCGGACCACGCGGCGAGCCTGTGAGCCTCACTCCCCGCCGGACCGGACGACGGCGACCGGGCACTGCGCGTGGTGCAGCAGGGCCTGGCTGACCGAGCCGAGGAGCAGTCCGGCGAACCCGCCCCGGCCGCGTGCCCCGACCACGACGAGCCCGGCGTCGGCGCTGGCCTCGACGAGGGTGTGGCGGATCCGGCCGCGCACCAGCCTGCGCCGCACGGCGACGTCGGGATACCGCTCACGCAGCCCGCCCAGCGCCTCGGCGAGCACGCGCTCCTCCTCGTCGCGCAGCCGGCCCTCGTCGTACGTCACGAAGGGCGGGTCGGCGGGGCTGTCGTAGGCGCGCTCGGACCGGACGCTCCAGGCGTGCAGAGCCACCAGGTCGGTGCCGTGCGCGGCCGCCACGGCGAAGGCGAACTCGACGGCTCCGCGGGCCGCGGGCGAACCGTCGACGGCCAGGAGAACGGCCCCGTCCGGGTCCGGTCTGCCGCGCACCACCAGCACGGGGCAGGCGGCGTGGGCGGCCATGTGACCGGCGGTGGAGCCGAGCAGGAGGGCGCCGAAGCGGTTGTGGCCCCGGCTTCCCACCACCGCAAGGGACGCGGTGCGCGACTCGATCTCCAGCACTGTCACCGGTTCTCCCACGACGACGTCACGCGTGATCTCGATGTGCGGCGCCAGTTCGTGGGCGCGCTGCTCGGCCTTGGTGAGCGTGCCGTCGATCAGCTCGCGCATCCCGGCACTGTGCGGCTCGAAGGGCCGCCCGCCGTGCGGGATGTGCGCGGCCGGCCAGCCGAAGGCGTGCACCAGCCGCAGCCCCACGCCGTGCAGCCCGGCCTCGCGCGCCGCGATCTCCACGGCCGCCATGCTCGACGGCGAGCCGTCCACCCCTACGACAACCGGGCCGTGCATCGCGCTCCCCTTTCCGCGCGGGATCCGCCTTGCGCGCAGGATCCGCCTTCCACGCAGGATCCGCGAGGGTTGTCCTCCCAGCGTCTCCCCGTAGGCCACATCCCGCACCGGGCGGGACGTCACGAGGAGCGAAGCCGCCGATGAGCCGGATGGGCCGGGTCAGTCGCGCAGCACCAACCGTCCTGTGTCCCCCGGCTGCAGCGTCACCCCGCGGCCCGGCAGCCGTACGTCGATCGGTGAGGCGTCGGAGGACGGAACTTCGATCTCCAGCAGCCCGCGCTCCAGGCGCAGCCGCACGCCCCAGTGGCCCTGGTAGCGCAGGGGGAATCCGTAGGAGGACAGTTCGGGCAGCGGCACGGGGTCCAGCCACAGGGCGCCGCCGCGGGTCTCCAGGCCGGTCAGTCCGCGCTGGACGAGGTCGAGGGTGCCGGCCATGGCGCCGAGGTGGATGCCCTCGCCGGTGGTGCCGCCCTGGACGTCGGCGATGTCGCCCTGGAGGGCCTCCTGGACGAACGTCCACGCCTCGCTGCGCCGGCACCGGGCCAGGACCCAGCCGTGGACCAGGCCGCTGAGGGTGGACCCGTGGCTGGTGCGGTGCATGTAGTAGTCGACGGTGCGCTGCCACATGTGCTCGTCCAGCCGGACGCCCAACCGATGGAACAGACTGCCCAGTTCGGACGGTGCGAAGAGGTAGCCGAGCATCAGGACGTCGGCCTGTTTCGAGGCCTGGTAGCGGTTGACGGTGTCACCCTCGGCCTCCAGGATCCGGTCCAGCCGCCGGATGTCGCCGTACTGGCCGCGATAGCCGTGCCAGTCGAGCTCGGCCAGGTCACCGTAACCCGCGAACTGGCTGATGACGTCTTCGTGGAACGGGACGTGGAGGGTGCGCGAGACGTCGTCCCACCGTTCGAGCTCGCTGCCGTCCAGGCCGGTGCGCTCGGCGAGTTCGCGCCGGCGGGGCTCGGGGAGGTTCTCCAGCAGTTCGAGTGTGCGGGCGAGCACCCAGGCCGCCGTGACGTTGGTGTAGGCGTTGTCGTCCAGGCCGGGGGCGCCGGCGTCCGGGTACGCCTCGTGGTACTCGTCGGGGCCGACGACACCCTTGATGCGGTGGCGGCCCAGGCTGTCGTCGTAGACGGCCTTGTCCGCCCAGAAGCGGGCGATCTGCAGCAGCATCTCGGCGCCCTTGGTGTGCAGGAACTCCATGTCGCCGCTCGCCTCGCAGTACTGCCACACGTTGTACGCGATCGCCGAGCCGACGTGATGCTGGAGCCGGGAGTGGTCGGGCAGCCAGCGTCCCGAGCGCGGGTTGAGATGGAGCTGCTGGGTCTCCTCACGGCCGTCGCTGCCGCTCTGCCAGGGGTACATCGCGCCCTTGTGGCCCGCCGCCCTGGCGCTGGTGCGGGCCTGTTCGAGGCGTCGGTGGCGGTGGCGGAGCAGGGCGCGGGAGACCTCCGGGAAGTGCATGTTGAGGTAGGGCAGCACGAACAGCTCGTCCCAGAAGACATGGCCGCGGTAGGCCTCGCCGTGCAGTCCGCGGGCGGGGACGCCCACGTCTAGGTCGGCGGTGTGCGGGGAGAGCGTCTGCAGGACGTGGAAGAGGTGCAGCCGCAGGATGCGGCCCGACTCGCCGGGGACGTCGAGCGCGGCCCGGCGCCAGAGCTGGGCCCAGGCCGTGAGGTGCGACCCGACCAGCGCGTCGAAGCCGGGAGCGCTGCCCACCCGGTCGACGGCGGCGTGCAGCGGGTCGCTGATCGCCGGGTCGCGCGAGGTGTGCAGGGCGACGGTCTTGTCGACGGTGACGGTACGGCCGGGCGTCAGGTCGATCGTCAACCGTTGGAAGGCGTACGGCCGTTCGTGGCTGATCGTGACCGGAACGTCGGCGTCGGTGGTCAGCCGGGAGGCGATGCCGATCCGGACGTCGGAGGTGCGGGTGCGGCAGCGCAGCCAGACCGTGTCCGGTGCGGAGGTGCCGCTGTGGATGTGGGTCAGATGGCGGCCGTCGAGGTCCCGGTAGCGGGCCACGCCGGAGTTGGTGACGCCCCCGTCCAGGGCTGCCTCCACTTCCAGCGGGCCGGAGAATCCCTCGGCCGTGAACTCGGTGCGCAGCGCGGCCAGATGAGGGTCGCCCATGTGCACCATCCGCTGCTGACGCACCGTCAGTACATCGTCGTCGCCGAGACCGTACCGCGTGCGGCGTTCCAGCAGCCCCACGGACAGGTGCAGCATCAGCCGGTGGTCGAGCACGTTCGCGGTGTCGGGGCGGATCCAGTCCCCGCCGGGGACGCGGAAGCGCAGGGGCAGCCAGTTCGGGACATTGACCATGTCCTCGTTCTCGACCCGGCGGCCCGCCACCTTGGAGGTGAGCCGGTTGTAGATGCCGGCCACATACGTCCCCGGATAGTGGATCTCGTCGGCGGCGCACTCGGGGAGCGCGCCCCGGCTGGCGAAGTAGCCGTTGCCGAGCGTGCACAGCGACTCCCGGAGTCGTTCGTCGCCGGGCTTGTAGCCCGCGTACTCCCAGCTCCAGCCCGTTCCGTCGACCTCCGAGCCGAGATCCGTTCCATCGGCCTTCGAGATCAGCTCCGCTTCTTCGGCCGACGGGACCAGGTCGGCTCCCTCGGCGGCCTCCAGACTCCGATCCATCACGTCGGCGCTCCTCCCGCACACAGTTCTCCGAGGTCCCGGACGACGATGTCGGCGCCGTGCCGCAGCAGCCGCGCCCCGGTGTCCGCACCCGCGGCCCGGTCCACGCCGACCACCAGGCCGAATCCGCCGCGCCGACCCGCCTCCACGCCCGCCAGGGCGTCCTCGACGACGACGGCCTGACCGGCGGGGGCGCCGAGCCGGCGGACCGCCTCCAGGAAGAGGTCGGGCTCCGGCTTGCCCGCGAGCCCCAGGCGGGCCGCCTCACCGCCGTCCACCAGGGCGTCGAACAGGTCGAGCACCCCGGCCCGCTCCAGCAGCTCACCCGCGTGCCGGGAGGCGGAGGCCGCCGCGCGGGGCACGCCCGCCGCGCGCAAGGCCTTCACCAGCCGTACGGTCCCCGGGTAGGAATCGACGCCGTGCTCGCGCAGCCTCTCGGTGAAGAGGCGCTCCTTGTCCTCGGCGACGGCCCGCACCGTCTCGTCCGACGCGTCGATGCCGCGTGCGGCGAGAAATGCCGCGGCACCGTCGAGGCGGGACTTGCCGTCCACGTGGCGCAGATAGTCGTCCCCCGCGTCGAAGGGGCGGCGCTGACCGGGGTCCTCGGGCGGGTGGGCGTGCAGGTAGCCGTCGAAGGCCACCTTCCACGCGGCTGCGTGCACCCGGGCCGAGTCGGTGATCACTCCGTCGGTGTCGAAGACGACGGCGCGCACGTCGCGCAGAGCGGGGGCGAGCACCTCGCGCGCCACGTCCGGGGTGAGGGGTGAGTGCATCGCTCACCCCCGCCGCGGCAGGTCGGCAGCCGGGCCGGGTGCGGGGCAGCACCGTGCGCATACGGCATCCGGGGGATGTCCGTGTGCACCGGCGTCACAGAACGCGAACCGCACGACGCCCTCACCTCCACTCGACGGCGCTCCCGCGCCCGGCGGGATCCGCTCATGGGTACCCGCCGGGCCCGTGTTGTCACCACCTGGCACCGCTGCCACCGCCTCCTGCCGCCGAGGTGCGCCGACCGTCCCTGGCGCATCAGCCGCGCGCATGGTGTGCTGGAGGTGACGGGAAGGACCCAGACCGGCGCGGGGAAGCGGATGACGGCCGCGCACCGCGCAATCAGGATCCGCGAGAAGTGGATAGGGCCCTTCCCGCCCCCATGTCCTGCTCCGCCCAGTGTCCTGCTCCGTCCCCGTGATGTCGCCCGGGCGCCCCTGAGCGTGCGTCAGTCGCCCCGGTAGAGCGCTGTGAGCAGTTCGATCGCCGCCTGCGCTGCGGGAGGCGGGTCGTCGCGCCACCAGGCCAGCCGTACGGCGATGGGTTCGGCGTCCCTGAGCGGCCGGTAGACGACACCGGGGCGCGGGTACTGGTGGGCGGTGGCCTCGGCGGTCATGCCGACGCAGCGGCCGGTGGAGATCACCGTGAGCCAGTCGTCGACGTCGTGCGTCTCCTCGGTCGCCGGACGCGAGTCGGGCGGCCACAGATCGGTCGTCGTGGTACCCGTGCGACGGTCGACGAGGAGGGTACGGCCGCTCAGGTCGGCCAGCCGGACCGAGCGGCGCCGGGCCAGCGGATCGTCGGCGGCCACGGCGCACAGGCGCCGCTCCAGTCCGACGATGGCGGTCTCGAACCGCCGGTCGTCCACCGGCCTGCGCACGACGGACAGATCGCAGGCGCCTTCCACGAGCCCCGCGGTGGCCGAGTTGACGCGGACGAGCTGCAGGTCGGTTCCGGGGTTGGCGGCGGCCCAGCGACGCTGGAACGCCGGGGTGTGCCTGCCGAGCGCCGCCCAGGCGTAGCCCATCCGCAGCCTGGCGTGCCCGGAGGCGGCCTCCCGGACCAGGTCGTCCACCTCGCCGAGCACGCGCCGGGCGTGCGCCAGGACCCTCAGTCCGGTGCCCGTCGGCGTCACCTCGCGGGAGGTCCGCCGCAACAGCCGTACGCCCAGGGCGCGTTCGAGTGAGGCCAACGAGCGGGAGACGGCCGCCTGGGAGACGCCGAGGGCGATCGCGGCGTCGGTGAACGTGCCCTCGTCGACGATCGCGACGAGACAGCGCAGCTGCCGCAGCTCCAGATCCGTGGCTCGATCCATGACTCAAGCGTATAGACGGACGCGCGGACGCATTTTGCGCAAAGATCGAGCGGTCGCACGATCGGCGTATGCGCACCCGCCCAGCACCCGCGTCCGCCGCCGCGCTCGCGCCTGTTCCCGCGTCCACGCCCGCTCCGGCGTCCTCGCCTCCGGTTCCGCTCGACGGCCCCGCGCAGAGCGGCGGGCGTCTCGCCGGTGTGGCCACGATGATCGGCAGCGGACTGTCCACCCAGACCGGCGCCGCGATCGGCTCCCTCGCCTTCCCCGTCCTCGGCCCGATCGGTGTCGTCGCCGTGCGCCAGTACGTCGCCGCCGTCGTCCTGCTGGCCGTGAGCAGGCCGAGGCTGCGCTCGTTCACCTGGAGTCAGTGGTGGCCGGTCGCCGCGCTGGCCGTGGTGTTCGGCACCATGAACCTCTCGCTGTACTCGTCGATCGAGCGCGTCGGCCTGGGCCTGGCCGTGACGCTGGAGTTCCTCGGCCCTCTCACCATCGCCCTGGCCACGTCGCGCCGCCGCGTGGACGTGTGCTGCGCGCTGATCGCCGCGGCCGGTGTCATCACCCTCATGCGTCCGCAGCCCACGACCGACTACGTGGGGCTGGCGCTGGGCCTGCTGGCCGCCGCCTGCTGGGCGTCGTACATCCTGCTCAACCGCACCGTCGGCCGGCGCATCCCCGGCGCCCAGGGCGCGGCGGCCGCGTCCGGCATCTCCGCCCTGATGTTCCTGCCGGTCGGCGTGGTCATCGCCGTGCAGCACCCGCCCACGGCCGGCGCCCTTGCCTGCGCCGTCGCCGCCGGGCTCCTGTCCTCGGCCGTGCCGTACCTCGCGGACCTGTTCACCCTCCGGCACGTCCCGGCCCGGGCCTTCGGACTGTTCATGAGCGTCAACCCGGTCCTCGCGGCCGTGGTCGGGCTGATCGGTCTGGGGCAGGACCTGGGCGGGCCGGAGTGGGCGAGCATCGGCGCCATCGTCGCCGCCAACGCGCTGAGCATCCTCACGTCACGGGACTGACGCGGGGCAGTTCGCCAACTCCCGGAGTGCGCAAGCGAGTTGTCGGTGCCGCCATCGCACCTCGCGTATCAGATGGCGTCGCGGATGGCCCGTTCGAAGCCCTCGACATGGCTGCGGGCGAGCTGCGCCGCTTTGTCGGGGTCCCCGGCGATGATCGCCTCGACCAGCGGTCCGTGCTCCTCGACATGGCCGGCCATGTCGGACAGCCGGTCGACGAACAGGCACCAGATGCGGGTCGCCAGATTGTCGTGGCGGACGAGAGTGTCCTCCAGGTACGGATTGTGCGTGGCGGCGTAGATCGCTCGGTGGACCTGAAGGTCCAGGTGCATGAGCTCGGCGGCGGCGCGCTGCCGGGGCCCCTCGCTCTCCAGCTCCACCCGCAGGGCCGTCAGGACGGCCCGGTCCGCGGCCGTCGCGCGGCGTGCGGCCTGGGCGGCGGCCAGGGGCTCCAGTTCCAGGCGCACCTCGGAGATGTGGGCCAGGTCGGTGATGTTGACGTCGGTGGCGAAGGTGCCGCGTCGGGGGTAGGTGGTGATGAGCCGCTCGTACTGGAGCCGCTTGAGCGCCTCACGCACCGGCGTCCGGCCGACACCGAGCGACTGGGCCAGCTGGTCCTCGTTGATCGGCGCGCCCGGGCGGATCTCGAGCATGACGAGCCGGTCGCGAATGGCGCGGTAGGCCCGCTCGGCCAGGGACACTTCCTCGCCCCTGGGCGCGGTCGCCACGTTCTGCATGAGGCCCCCTTGACCTGTCCGGCGAGCTCTCATACCGTACCGCAGAGATTGATATATCAGTTGCTCATTAGTTGGCTCCCAGGATGGTGCACAGATGGCAGCGAACCCGTCGATCACCACGTCCGCCTCCCCCCTCTCCCTCCCGCTGCGCGAGCTCGACCCGGATGTCGCCGCCGCCGTCGGCGCGGAGCTCCACCGCCAGCAGTCCACGCTGGAGATGATCGCCTCGGAGAACTTCGCCCCGGCCGCCGTCATGGAGGCCCAGGGCTCGGTGCTGACCAACAAGTACGCCGAGGGCTACCCGGGCCGTCGCTACTACGGCGGCTGCGAACACGTCGACGTCGTCGAGCAGTTGGCCATCGCCCGGGTGAAGGAGCTGTTCGGCGCCCAGGCCGCGAACGTGCAGCCGCACTCGGGCGCCCAGGCCAACGCGGCCGCGATGTTCGCGCTGCTCGACCCGGGCGACACGATCCTCGGCCTCGACCTGGCGCACGGCGGTCACCTGACCCACGGCATGCGCATCAACTACTCCGGCAAGCTGTACAACGTCGTGCCGTACCACGTGCGCGAGTCCGACCTGCGGATCGACATGGACGAGGTCGAGCAGCTCGCCCTGGCCCACCGGCCGAAGATGATCGTCGCCGGCTGGTCGGCCTATCCCCGGCGGCTGGACTTCGCGGCGTTCCGGCGGATCGCCGACGCGGTGGGCGCGTACCTGATGGTGGACATGGCGCACTTCGCCGGCCTGGTGGCCGCGGGCCTGCACCCGAACCCGGTGCCCTACGCCGACGTCGTGACGACCACCACGCACAAGACCCTCGGCGGCCCGCGCGGCGGGGTGATCCTCAGCCGTGCCGACCTGGCCAAGAAGATCAACTCGGCGGTCTTCCCGGGTCAGCAGGGTGGCCCGCTGGAGCATGTCATCGCGGCGAAGGCGGTGGCCTTCAAGGTGGCGGCGGGCGAGGAGTTCAAGGAACGCCAGCAGCGCACCCTGGACGGCGCCCGCATCCTCGCCGGCCGGCTGCTGGCCGACGACGTGGCCGAGGCCGGGATCACCGTGCTGACCGGCGGCACCGAGGTCCACCTGGTCCTCGTCGACCTGCGCCACTCCGCGCTCGACGGGAAGCAGGCCGAGGACCGGCTGCACCGCGTCGGCATCACCGTCAACCGCAACGCGGTCCCGTTCGACCCGCGCCCGCCGATGGTCTCGTCGGGGCTGCGGATCGGCACCCCGGCCCTGGCCACCCGGGGTTTCGGGGCGGCGGAGTTCCGGGAGGTCGCCGACATCATCGCCGAGGCCCTCAAGGACGAGCAGTTCCGCGACGAGCACGCGGGCCTGCTGCGCGAGCGGGTCGAGAAGCTCGCCGGCGCGTTCCCCCTGTACCCCCACCTCGACGGAGCCACGGCATGACCGCCGAACCGCTGCCGGAGCACCCGGACTTCCTCTGGCGCAATCCCGAGCCGCGCTCCTCGTACGACGTCGTCATCGTCGGCGCCGGAGGGCACGGCCTGGCCACCGCGTACTACCTCGCCAAGAACCACGGCATCACCAACGTCGCCGTCCTGGAGAAGGGCTGGCTGGCCGGCGGCAACATGGCGCGCAACACCACGATCATCCGCTCGAACTACCTGTGGGACGAGAGCGCGGCGATCTACGAGTACGCGCTCAAGCTGTGGGAGGAGCTCCCGGAGGAGCTGGACTACGACTTTCTGTTCAGCCAGCGCGGCGTCCTCAACCTCGCGCACACCCTCCAGGACGTCCGCGAGGGCGTGCGGCGCGTCAACGCCAACCGCCTCAACGGAGTCGACGCCCAGTGGCTCGAACCGGACGAGGTCGCCAAGGTCTGCCCCATCCTCAACGTCTCGTCCCGCACCCGCTATCCGGTCCTCGGCGGCACCTTCCAGCCCCGGGCCGGTATCGCCAAGCACGACCACGTCGCCTGGGCGCTGGCCCGCCGGGCCGACGAGATGGGCGTGGACCTGATCCAGGGCTGCGAGGTGACCGGCTTCCTCAAGGACGGCGACCGGGTCGTGGGCGTCGAGACCAACCGGGGCCGCATCCTCGCCGGCCGGGTCGGGCTCGCGTCCGCCGGGCACAGCAGTGTGCTCGCCGAGCGGGCGGGCGTACGGCTGCCGGTGCAGTCCCACCCGCTGCAGGCGCTGGTCTCCGAGCTGCACGAGCCGGTGCACCCGACGGTCGTCATGTCGAACCACGTGCACGTCTACGTCTCTCAGGCCCACAAGGGCGAGCTGGTGATGGGCGCGGGTGTCGACTCGTACAACGGCTACGGGCAGCGCGGTTCCTTCCACGTCATCGAGCAGCAGATGGCCGCCGCCGTCGAGCTGTTCCCCGTCTTCGCCCGGGCGCATGTGCTGCGGACCTGGGGCGGCATCGTCGACGTGTCCCCGGACGCCTCCCCGATCATCGGGACCACCCCCGTCGAGAACCTCTACGTCAACTGCGGCTGGGGAACGGGCGGCTTCAAGGCCACCCCGGCCGCCGGCTGGACCTTCGCGCACACCATCGCCACGGGCGAACCGCATCCGCTGAACGCCCCGTTCGCCCTCGAACGCTTCGCGACGGGTGCGTTGATCGACGAGCACGGCGCGGCAGCCGTGGCCCACTGAAAGCCTGTTGAGAGAAGGACACCGTGCTGCTGATCAGCTGCCCATGGTGCGGCCCCCGCGACGAGACCGAGTACCACTACGGCGGACAGGCCCATGTCCCCTACCCCGAGACCCCCGCCGACCTCACGGACGAGCAGTGGGCCGAGTACGTCTTCTACCGGGACAACCCCAAGGGCCCCTTCGCCGAGCGGTGGATGCACAGCACCGGCTGCCGTCGCTGGTTCAACGTCCTGCGCGACACCGTCACCTACGAGGTGCTGCGCTCCTACCGGCTCGACGAGCCCCGCCCCGAACTGCCCCAGGCCGGAGGGAACAACCGATGACCGACCAGCGATTCCGGCGGCGGCAGGGGGGCCGTATCGACCGGGCCCGCGTGCTGCGGTTCACCGTCGACGGGCGGGAGCTGACCGGTCACCCCGGCGACACCGTCGCCTCCGCGATGCTGGCGAACGGTGTTGTCGAGGTCGCCCCGTCGCTCTACCGCGGCCGCCCCCGCGGCATCGTCGCCGCCGGCGTGGAGGAGCCCAACGCCCTGCTCCAGATGGACGGTTCGTGCTCGGAAGGCATGCTCCCGGCCACGACTGTGGAGCTGTACGACGGGCTGTCCGCCACCACCCTCTCCGGGATGGGCCGGCTCGACCCGACACCCGACCCCGCGGTCTACGACAAGAAGTACGTCCACACCGACGTGCTGGTGGTCGGCGCCGGACCGGCCGGACTCGCGGCCGCCGCCGCTGCCGCCGGCTCCGGCGCCCGCGTGATCCTCGTCGACGACCAGCCCGAGCCCGGCGGTTCGCTGCTCTCGGGCACGCGGACCGGCCTCGAGTGGGTCGCCGAGGTGCGCGCGGCCCTCGACGCCGCCCCCGACGTCGTGGTCCTGCAACGCACCACGGCGTTCGGGTCGTACGACGACAACTACGTACTGGCCCTCCAGCGGCGCACCGACCACCTCGGGGCCGACGCCCCCGACCCGTCCGAGGGAGTCTCGCGTCAGCGGCTGTGGCACATCCGGGCCCGCCAGGTGGTCCTGGCGACCGGGGCCCACGAGCGTCCCTTGGTGTTCGCCGGCAACGACCTGCCCGGGGTGATGCTCGCCGGGGCCGTGCGTTCGTATCTCAACCGGTATGCGGTGGTGCCGGGTTCGCGGACTGTCGTCAGCACGACCAACGACAGCGCGTACGACACCGTCGCCGACCTCCACGCCGCCGGGATCGACATCGCCGCCGTCGTGGACGCACGCCCCGAACTGTCCGGCAGGGCCGCCGAGGTCGCCGGGGCGACCGGGGTGCGGGTGCTGACGGGCAGCGCGGTGGTGTCCGCCGCGGGCGGCGGACGACTCACCGGCGTCACCGTGCAGGCCCTCGACGAGGACGGCCAACTCACCGGTACGCGAGAGTCGTTCGACTGCGACCTGCTCGCCGTCTCGGGCGGGTGGAGCCCGGTGGTACACCTGCACAGCCAGCGTCAGGGTCGGCTGCGCTGGGACGAGGAGCTGGTCGCGTTCGTCCCCGACGGAACCGTGCGGGACCAGCAGGTCGTGGGTGCGGCGCGTGGGACGTACGACCTCGACGGCTGTCTGGCCGAAGGGGCGCGGGCGGGGGCACAGGCCGAGACGGACGCCGGTTTCCCGGTCGTCGTACCGTCGCTCGGCGATGCGCGATCCGCGCCCGGCCCGGTGCGCGCACTGTGGCTGGTCCCCGCCCCCGACGGCGAACCCGCCACCTGGGACACCCATCTCGTCGACCTCCAACGCGACGTCACCGTCGCCGACGTGTGGCGGTCCACCGGTGCCGGCATGCGCGGCGTGGAGCACGTCAAGCGCTACACCTCGCTCGGCACGGCGAACGACCAGGGCAAGACGTCCGGCGTCAACTCCATCGGCGTGATCGCCGAGGCCCTCGGCGGTTCGCTGGGCGAGATCGGCACCACGGCCTACCGCGCCCCGTACACGCCGATCGCTTTCGCCGCGCTGGCCGGGCGTGAACGGGGCGAGCTGTTCGACCCGGAGCGCACGACGTCCATCCACCCCTGGCATGTCGCTCAAGGGGCGGTGTTCGAGGACGTCGGACAGTGGAAGCGGCCCTGGTACTACCCCGGGCCGGGCGAGGACATGGACACGGCCGTGGCCCGCGAATGCCGGGCGGCCCGTGAGGGAGTGGCGTTCATGGACGCCTCCACCCTCGGCAAGATCGAGATCTGGGGCGCGGACGCGGGCGAGTTCCTCAACCGCATGTACACGAACGCCTTCAAGAAGCTGAAGCCCGGCATGGCCCGCTACGGCGTCATGTGCAAGCCCGACGGCATGATCTTCGACGACGGCGTGACCCTGCGCCTCGACGACAACCGCTACTTCATGACCACCACGACCGGCGGTGCCGCCGGGGTCCTGGACTGGCTGGAGGAGTGGCTGCAGACGGAGTGGCCCGAACTCGACGTCCACTGCACCTCGGTGACCGAGCAGTGGTCGACGATCGCCGTCGTGGGCCCGCAGTCACGCGAGGTCGTAGCCCATCTCGCCCCCGACGTCGACCTGTCCAACGAAGCGTTCCCCTTCATGGCCTTCCGCGAGACCACCCTCGCCTCCGGCATCCCGGCCCGCATCTGCCGGATCTCCTTCTCCGGTGAACTCGCCTACGAGATCAACGTCTCGGCGTGGTACGGCCTGTCGGTCTGGGAGGAGGTGTACGCGATCGGCCGACCGTACGGCATCACCCCGTACGGCACCGAGACCATGCACGTCCTGCGCGCCGAGAAGGGCTACATCATCGTCGGCCAGGACACCGACGGCACCGTCACCCCGCAGGACGCGGGCATGTCCTGGGTGGTCTCGAAGCAGAAGGAGTTCATCGGAAAGCGGTCCTACTCCCGCGCCGACACCTCCCGCACCGACCGCAAGCAACTGGTCGGCCTGCTGCCGGCCGACCGCACGACCCGGCTGCCCGAGGGCGCCCAGCTCGTCGCACCGGACGTCTCCTTGGAGACGGTGCCCGTGCCGATGCTCGGCCACGTCACCTCCAGCTACCACAGCCCGGCCCTCGGCCGCCCGTTCGCCCTGGCACTCGTCGCCGACGGACGGGCGAGGATCGGCGAGACCCTGCTCGCCCCCGTGGGCGATGCCCTGGTGCCCGTCGAGGTGACCGACTTCGTCCTCTACGACCCCGAAGGGACCAAGCGAGATGGCTGAGCCCACGACCGGCACAGGCTCCGGCCCGGTGGCACCGCGCACCAGCCCCCTGGCCCATCTGGAGGACCGGATGCGCGCCGCCACCGTCACGGGGGTCCGGGGTGTGGCGCTGACCGAGCGGCCGTTCCTCACGATGGTGAACCTGCGGGTCGATCCCGCCTCCGAGGCGGCCGACCGCGTGGCGAAGGCTCTGGGGACGCCACTCCCCCGACAGTGCGGCCACACCACTGCATCCGGCGCCCACGCGATCGTCTGGCTCGGTCCCGACGAATGGCTCGTACTGTCCGAAGACACCACCGTGGCCGCCGAGTTGAAGGAGGCACTCGGAGCGGACCCCGGCTCGGTCGTGGACGTCTCGGCCAACCGCACCACGCTGGAGCTCGGCGGCCCGGCCGCCCGGCAGGTCCTGGAGAAGGGCTGCCCGCTGGACCTTCATCCCCGGCTCTTCGGCCCCGGCCGGGCGGTGTCCACGACGGTGGGACCCGTGGCGGTACTGCTGTGGCAGGTCGACGACGAGCCGACGTACCGGCTCTTCCCGCGCTCCTCGTTCGCCGACTACCTGGCCCGCTGGCTCATCGACGCGATGAGCGAGTACCGGGGGCCGGAGGTCCCTTGACGGGCCCGAACTCTCCCGCTCACCACCGCCTCCGGCTGATCGGCA
The DNA here is from genome assembly GCF_036173045.1 of Streptomyces sp. NBC_00299. Taxonomy (GTDB): domain Bacteria; phylum Actinomycetota; class Actinomycetes; order Streptomycetales; family Streptomycetaceae; genus Streptomyces; species Streptomyces machairae. The sequence goes on along the minus strand of NZ_CP108039.1, from coordinate 8,883,909 downwards.
CCTGTCGAGCCGGAGGCGCCGGTTTTGGACAACAGGTCGAGAGCTGCCGCAAGTTTCCGCGATGAGGCGAACCATTCGGACGGGCCTCCGCGTGTAGCACAAGGCGGCTCCCGGAAGGTCCGGGATGTGGCGGGGGCACGGCCGCGACGCCTCCGCGCGAGGAACTGTCCCGGAGGGACGGCGCGTTGTCCGGGGAACGGGCGGGGGCCATGACAGCCGGTCGGGCACGTGCGACATCATGTGTCCGCGCCGGGTCGATGACCGTCGGCCCGCGACGCCGCACGCCGCGCGCGGGGTGGCGGGCTCGCTGTCGAGCGCTGTATACGGGGATGCGGAACTGCTGCGCGAGGGCGACATCGGCGATCGCCCCGGCCGCCGCACGAGGAGAGGGAGAGCCGTCCGGATGCACAACAAGGAGGCCGTACAGGTGCCACCGGACCAGGAGCGGAGGATCGCGGGCCGCTACCTGCTGCTGTCCCGCCTCGGCGAGGGCGGCATGGGAACGGTGTGGCGGGCGCGCGACGAGACGCTGCACCGCGATGTCGCCGTCAAGGAGGTACGTGCCCCCGCCGGGCTGTCCGCCGCGCACATCGAGCGAATGTACACCCGGCTGGAGCGCGAGGCATGGGCCGCCGCCCGCATCCCCAACCGCAACGTGGTGACCGTCTACGACGTGGCCACCGACGACGGCCGTCCCTGGATCGTCATGGAACTCGTCCGTGGCCGCTCACTGGGAGACCTGCTGCGCGCCGAGGGACCTCTGGCCCCGCAGCGGGCGGCGCAGATCGGCGCCGAGGTCCTCTCAGCCCTGCGCGCTGCGCACCGTGAGGGGGTACTGCACCGCGATGTGAAGCCCGCGAACGTGCTGCTCGGCGACGACGGCAGCGTCGTACTCACCGACTTCGGCATAGCCATGGTCGAGGGCGACTCCTCGCTGACCATGACCGGCGAGGTCGTGGGCTCCCCCGAGTACCTTCCTCCCGAGCGGGCCCTCGGCCGCACTCCGGGTCCCGAGTCCGACCTGTGGTCGCTCGGCGTTCTGCTGTACGCAGCCGTGGAGGGCCTCTCCCCGTTCCGTCAGGACACCCCGCTCAGCACCCTGCGCGCGATCGTCGACGAGGAACCCCCGACGCCGCGCCGGTGCGGCCCGCTCACTCCGATCATCGAGGGGCTTCTGCGCAAGGAGCCCACTGAGCGGATGACCGCCGAACAGGCCGAGCGGGAGCTGCGGAAGAGCGCGGCGGGCGGTATGGCCGCGACGCCCCCGGCGGCCGCCGAGGAATCGCCCACGAGCACCGCCCCGGAAGCACCCACGGCCGGTGACACCCCAACGATCGGTGACGCACCCACGGTTGGTGACGCAACGACCGCCGGTGACGCAACGACCGCCGGTGACGGTACGTCGGGGTCGGCGCACGCCGTGATCGGGAGATCGCTTGCCGAGCCGGCTCCGTCGCCTCAGCCCGTTCAGTCGCCTCAGCCCGCTCAACCCGCTCAACCCGCTCAACCCACGGCCACCGCACCTGCCGGCGTCTTCGGGCCGCCCATCCCCTTCGAGCCGCAGCCGGCCGACGTCCCGCGCCGCCGTCGACGCACCCCGGCCCTGATCGCCGGCGCGGTGGCGTGCGCCCTGCTCATCGGCGGGCTGAGCTACGTACTGGTGAATCGCGGCGAGGACGAGGGAGGGAACGCCAAGGCCACGGACACGTCCCAGCAGGTCCGTGCGACGGTGACGGGCGTGAACACGACGTACGTCGGGGAGTGTTCGCCGCCGGCCGGCCAGGCCCCCACCTTCACGGCGACGTTCGCCGTGGACGAGGCACCGGCCAGGATCACCTATCGGTGGGTGTCCAAGGACGGTTCGGTGGTCGACCGCGAGTGGCGCTCCCTCAACTTCGCGAGCGACGGGGACCGTACGGGCCAGGACGTCGTGCGTCTGACGGCGTACTCCAGGGCCGGAACCTTCACCAGCGAGATCGGCGTGGAGGTCAAGGGACCCTTGGGGACGACCTCGAACACGGTGCCCTTCTCGGTGACGTGCGAGTAGGCCAGTGTTCCAAGATCGGTTGAACCGCCGCGGGGGATACTTACGTGTATGTCCCGGGGGAGTTCACCCTCACACAGAGTGCGAGGAGTATGCAGGTGCCGTCGATCATCGTGGGACAAACAGGTCCTTTCACTGGCCAGAGTGTGGTTCTGGACGGTGCACCGCTGACCCTCGGCCGTAAGGGCGACAACGGAATCGTGCTCGTGAGCGCCAACGCCTCGCGCCTTCACGCCGAGATCGTCACGGAGGACGCCGGGTTCGTCCTGTACGACCGGGGCAGCCGCAACGGGACGTACGTCAACGACGAACGCGTCACGCGACATGTGCTGCGCCCCAACGACTGCATACGAATAGGCGACGAGACCTTCCTCTACGAGGCGCAGGACGCGATGGAGACGGTCATCGACCTCTCCCTGCTCAACTCCCCGCGCATCGACCCGAGCGCCGACTCCGGCACCCTGCGCGTCACGGTCACCGGCGGGGGGCCGGTCGGCCTGGCCTTCGCCCTGGCGCTGGAGGAGCAACTCCGGGGACGTACACAGATCACCGTGTACGACGCCCGTTGGTGCAAGGAAGGCTCCGCCGTCGTCTGGAAGGACGAGCGGCACGGCAACGTACGGCGCCAGCAGGTCGTGACCGTGCAGAGCCGGCAGTACCTGGCACTGTCCGACGAGGTCCGCTCGGCGCTGTTCGACAACACGGCCGGCTACTCGGAGATGTGGCCCGTCGGACCGGACTCGGTTGACGGCCGTCCGCCGCGCAACATCCGCATCGCCTACGTCGAGGACCAGCTGCTGGAGCTGGCCAACAAGCGCGAGGCCATCAGGCTGGTCCCCAAGCGTTTCGACGTGGAGGAGCAGCAGAACCGGATCGCCCAGGACCACGTGCTCGTCATCGCCGAGGGCGGGCGTTCCCGCACCCGCGAACACTTCGCCGACCGCTTCGGAACGGCCGACGCGTCGATCTACTCCCTCGACGGCGAGCACCTGCGGGACATCGTGCTGGGGCTGCGGGTGAAGTCGACCCTGCCGGACCCCATGAGCGTCCTGCTCACCGTGTCCCAGAACCGCTTTCTGCTCAACTCGCTGCGCGGCGAGGGCTTCCTGAACATGCGGCTCACCCGCGAGGAGGCCGAGGACGTGATCGGCATCGACCCGGTCCGCAAGGTCTTCGAGGAGTGCATCGCCGCCCGGCCCTGCGTCATGACCCGCGGCGAGCACAACGAGTTCACCTGCCCCACGCACGGCACCCTGTTCCTGCCGGCCCTGCTTCAGGGTTCGCCGCTGTGGAAGCGGATCCTGGAGGGGCTGAAGATGTTCGGGGTGCCCGAGGCGGACCTGTCGGCGGTCACGTCGTTCCGTCTGGACATGGTGCAGCGCCCGCGCTTCACGGCCCAGCTCAGCCGGCCCACCGCGAAGACCCCGGGGACGTTCGGTTTCCTGCTCGGCGATGCGGCGAACGCCATTCACTTCTGGCCCGGCCGCGGCCTCAACAGCGGCCTGGCGTCGGCCACTTCGCTCGCCCGCTCCCTCAGCCGAGTCTGGCAGGGCCGACCGCTGCGCGACGCCGACTTCATCCGGCACGAGGCGGCGATGTCGATGCTTCAGTACCGGCACAAGTCCCGGGCCTGGAACGCGATGGTGGCCACCGACGACGAGGGCATCACCCGCGCCATCAAGGACATCGTCGCCCGCAGCATGCAGCCGGACGACGGCTCCGCCGCGCAGCGCTCCGACCTCGACCTGCTGCTCGACCGCATGATCGCCATCCGCGAGCGCCTGTCGTCCCGCCTGCCGGGCATGCCGACCGACGAGGTGCTGCGCGCCCACCTCGCCGCGCTCGCCCCACAGACGCTGCGCACGCTTCAGGAGAGCGGGGCGTGGGACACCCTGATCGTCAGCGGTGAGGAGGCCGACATCGACATCTTCTACCAGTCGGAAGTCCCCGTCTTCGTTCCCCGCCCCGCCGACCCGCGCACCGACCTTGCGCCGCAGGTGCCACAGGTGCCACAGGAGGCCAAGTTCCTCAACCCGCACCATGCGGGCCCGGCAGTCGCACCGTCGTGAGTCGGCGCCCGTGAGGGGTGCCGGCGCGGAATCGGGCGGGCGGTGAGCGGCCGCCGTTCCCCCCTTTTAGCTGGTCAGCGCCCTTGGGCACTCGCGCACGTGACCTTCGCTGCCGCAAGGGCGATACTGCCGACATCAGGGCTTCGGCGACGACACGCCGTCCCGCCGGAACCTCCCGAACCCGCCCACGACCGCCACGGACCGCCAAGATCGAAGCCTCGCCCCACGTGCCCTGCCCGGACAAGCGCTGGTCAGGGGGCCGGAGCCAGTCTCACCAGGAGGTACCCATGAAGATGCTGATCAACGTCGCGGAGACCGTGGTCGCGGACGCACTGCGCGGAATGGCTGCCGCTCATCCCGAGCTGGTCGTCGATGTGGAGAATCGGGTGATCGTGCGGCGCGACGCGCCGGTGCAGGGGAAGGTCGCCCTCATTTCCGGTGGCGGGTCGGGGCACGAGCCGCTGCACGGTGGATTCGTCGGCCCGGGGATGCTGTCGGCGGCCTGTCCGGGTGAGGTGTTCACGTCGCCGGTGCCGGACCAGATGGCGCGGGCCGCCGCCGCCGTGGACAGCGGTGCGGGTGTGCTGTTCATCGTGAAGAACTACACGGGCGACGTCCTCAACTTCGACATGGCCGCCGAGCTGGCCGAGGACGAGGGCATCCAGGTCGCGAAGGTGCTCGTCAACGACGACGTGGCGGTCACCGACAGCCTCTACACCGCCGGGCGGCGCGGCACGGGCGCGACCCTGTTCGTGGAGAAGATCGCCGGTGCCGCCGCCGACGAGGGGCAGTCGCTGGAACGGGTCGAGGCCATCGGGCGGCAGGTCAACGAGAACTCCCGCAGCTTCGGCGTCGCCCTCAGCGCCTGCACCACCCCCGCCAAGGGCAGCCCCACCTTCGATCTGCCGCCCGGCGAGCTGGAGTTGGGCATCGGCATCCACGGCGAGCCCGGCCGGGAGCGGCGCGCGATGATGACCTCGGGCGAGATCGCCGACTTCTCGGTGGGCGCGATCCTCGACGACATGACCCCGCGCAATCCCGTGCTCGTCCTGGTCAACGGCATGGGCGCGACACCGCTGTTGGAGCTGTACGGCTTCAATGCCGAGGTCCAGCGGGTGCTCGCCCAGCGCGGTGTGACCGTCGCCCACACTCTCGTCGGCAACTACGTCACCTCCCTCGACATGGCCGGCGCCTCGGTCACCCTGTGCCAGGTCGACGAGGAGCTGCTGCGGCTGTGGAACGCGCCGGTGAAGACGCCGGGGTTGCGGTGGGGTATGTGATCCGGAGCCGGACGACCGCAACGCACCTGCCATGCAAGGAGATCCAGTGCTCGACGCCGATTTCTTCCGCCGTTGGATGACGGCGACCGCCGCCTCCGTCGACCGTGAGGCGGAACGGCTCACCTCCCTCGACTCGCCCATCGGGGACGCCGACCACGGCAGCAATCTGCAACGCGGGTTCACCGCCGTCGCGACGGCGCTGGAGAAGGAGGCGCCGCAGACGCCGGGCACGATCCTGATGCTCGCCGGGCGGCAGCTGATCTCTACGGTCGGCGGGGCGTCGGGCCCGCTGTACGGGACCCTGCTGCGGCGGACCGGCAAGGCCCTCGGGGACGCCGGTGAGGTGAGCGAGGAGCAGTTCACCCAGGCGCTGCGGGCCGGGGTGGACGCCGTCATGACGCTCGGGGGCGCTGCGCCGGGCGACAAGACCATGATCGACGCGCTGGTGCCGGCGGTGGACGCCCTCGGCGACGGATTCGCCGCGGCGCGGGCCGCCGCCGAGGAGGGTGCCCTGGCGACGACGCCATTGCAGGCCCGCAAGGGGCGGGCGAGCTATCTCGGCGAGCGCAGCATCGGGCACCAGGATCCCGGCGCCACGTCATCGGCGCTGTTGATCGCGGCCCTGGCGGAGGCGAACGATGAGTGACGCGACGAAGGGCGAGGGGCTCGTAGGCGTCGTGCTGGTCTCGCACAGCGCCCAGGTCGCCGCGTCGGTCGCCGAACTGGCCCAGGGTCTCGCGGGCGGCTCGACGACCGTGCCGGTGGCCCCGGCGGGCGGCACCGAGGGCGGAGAACTCGGCACCAGTTCCGAACTGATCGCCGCCGCTGCCGCCTCCGTCGACCGTGGCGCCGGTGTCGCGGTCCTCACCGACCTGGGCAGCGCGGTCCTCACCGTGAAGGCCCTGCTCGCGGAGGGCGACGAACTCCCCGACAACACACGCCTGGTGGACGCCCCGTTCGTCGAGGGCGCGGTGGCCGCGGTCGTCACAGCAGCGGCGGGCGCCGACCTGGCGGCGGTGGAGGCGGCGGCTGCGGAGGCGTACACGTACCGGAAGGTGTGAGGCGGCCTACGGCAACCATCGCGGCGGGGGCGCCGCGGCAGTGTTCCCGCCACTGGGACACGCGCCGCGGGCCCTGCCCGCCGGTGCTGCTCTGCGGGCGGTGGCCGGGCTCCCCGGGCCTTTGCGGCCGACACACGGGATCTCCGCCCATGACGGCGGCCCGCCGCTCTGCGTCCCTCATCCGCCGACCATCGCCCCTCGGCCGCACCCCGCGAGCCGCCACGCCGCCAGGGCCCGCCCCTAGCCGACCCCCTCCGCCGCAACCCCCAGCGCCAAACGCAGTGTCGCCGCCAGTTCGGTCTTGGCCGTCGCCCCGTCGGGGTGGGTGTCGGCCGTGTGCCAGGCGTAGTGCTCGACCGCGGCGCGCAGGGCTGCGTTGAAGATCGCGGCCTGGATGGTGGGGCGGAGGTCGTCGGCGGGTAGGCCGGCCCGTTCGGCGAGGGCGCGCGCGAACGCCGGTTCGGCCTCGTCGTAGGTCTGGAGCCAGATCGCGCGCAGACCGGGCTCGGTACGCGTCAGCCGTACCAGCGCACCGACGGTCGCGCGGTCGGGGCCGGCGAGTTCGTGCTGCTCGTGAGCGAGTTCCTGGTCGAGGAGTTCCTCCAGGGGCTGCCCGGGTTGCCACCGCCGCAGGCAGTCGGCGATCAGGTCGATCCCGGCCGAGAACAGCGGACGTACGCAGTTCTCCTTGCTCGGGAAGTAGCGCCACACGGTCCGCGAGGAGACACCGACCGCCGCTCCGATCTGCTCCCCCGTGGTCGCCGCCACGCCCTGGGTGACGAACAGGTCGACCGCCGCCCGCGCGATCTCCAGCCGGATCGCGGCCTTGCGCTCATCGGTCAGGGGCGGTCGCCCCGTGGGCCGGCTCGCGGGTCGGCTCGTACGTCCACGGGCTGCGGTCATGGTGTCCTCCGGCCGACGCTGATCACTCTCCCGGAATTCTCCCCGACGATTTTATGTCACTCAGAGACATTAAGTCGTAGGGTGTGGCCCCGGGCGGCGCTCGACACCCCGCCCGTCGGACAGAACACCCCCTCGCCACACCCTCGCCACACGTATGGGAGCACTTCATGAGCGGCGGACTGGACGGACGCAGCGTCATCGTCACCGGAGCGGGTTCGGGCATCGGACGCGCGGCCGCCTTGGCGTTCGCGAAGGAGGGCGCCCGGGTCGTGGTCGCGGACCTCAACGCCGAGGGCGCGGAAGCGGTCGTCAAGGAGATCGAGCAGGCCGGCGGCGGCGCGGTCGCGGTGGTGGGCGACCTGAGCCAGCAGGAGGTCGTGGACCGGGTCGTCGAGACCGCCGTCGCACGCTTCGGCGGCGTCGACGTCCTGGTCAACAACGCCGGGATCATGGACCGCATGTCGGCCCTGGCGGACGTCACAGACGCCGAGTGGGAGCGCGTCATACGGGTCAACCTCACCACCCCGTTCCTGCTCACCCGGGCCGCGCTGCCGCACATGCTGGAGGCGGGACGGGGCGCCATCGTGAACACGGCGTCGGAGGCCGGCCTGCGGGGCAGTGCGGCCGGTGCCGCGTACACGGCGTCGAAGCACGGCGTGGTGGGGCTGACGAAGTCCCTGGCCGTGATGTACCGCAAGCAGGGGATCCGCGCGAACGCCATCGCCCCGGGCGGCACCCGGACGGGCATGGTCGTGGATGCGGCGCAGGACGCGCACGGGCCGGCCGCCCTCGGTCCGCACTTCGTCAACCTCGGCCGGCTGGCCGAGCCCGAGGAGCAGGCCGCCGCCATCGTCTTCCTGGCCTCGGACGCGGCGAGCAACATCAACGGCGTGATCCTGCCGGTCGACGACGGCTGGTCGGCGGTCTGACGACCCCTCGCTCGGCGACACGACACGACCAGTGCCCCCGAACTTCCGCCAGGGGCCGGGGGCCTGAGCCCGCGACAGGACCCGGCCGCCCGGCCACCCGCGTCCGGCGCGGGGTCAGCGACGACAGCGGGCCCGCGCAGGCGGCATGAACTCCACGGCCCTCAAGGCGAGTTCAGCCGTGGGGAGCTTCAGCATACGTAAGTCCCCGGACGGACGACCAACGGCCGCCCACGACCGCCCTCTTGATGTGATCGCGTCAGTCGCGTCATATTGGTCCGGACCATTGCCGCGAGGCCGCCCCCGGGAGGCAGAGTCGTGCGACGCGTTCTGGCACTCGTTTCCGCCCTCTGCGCGGCGCTCGCGCTGCTCTCGTCCTGTACGTGGAGCGACGCGGCCGGGGACGGGGCCCGGCCGCCCGGGGCGCCCTCGGGTGTCACGGCCGCCGCGGGCAGCGCGACCAGCGTGCATGTCATGTGGACCGCGGTCTCCGCGGAACCCGGGATCCGTGTCTACGAGGTATATCGGGGCCCCACCAAGGTCAAGGAAGTGCCGGCCTCCGCACACATGGTGGATGTCACCATGCTGAAGCCCGCCACCACCTATGCGTTCACCGTCCGGGCCCGTGACGAGGACGGGCGTCTCGGACCGCCGAGCAAGGAGGTCCGGGCGACGACTCCCAGGGCCGTGGCCGCCGACCGCGCGGCTCCGACGCGGCCGGGGAAGATCACCGGCCGGGCGGTCGGCAGCCGCGCGGTTCAGCTGTCGTGGGCGGCGGCCACGGACGACCGGGACGTGGTGTCGTACGACATCCATCAGGGCGGCACAAAGATCCACAGTGTGGGCGGCAACCAGACGGCGACCGTGGTCACCGGCCTCAGGCCGGGCACCCGCTACTCCTTCACCGTCCGGGCCCGCGACGCGGCCGACAACCAGTCACCGGCCACGGCTCCCGTCCGCATCACCACACCCGGCACGGACGACGGGCGCGGCACCGCGCCGACCGCCTTCCGGGCGACGACGCATCGCGCGGACGGGGCGTACTACGTCGACCTGAGCTGGGTGCCGCCGCGCACGGACGGAGTCGTCGCGGAGTACCAGATCCAGCTCGACGGGAGGGCGGCCACCTCGCTGGTGTACGGCGGAAACCCGCCGCGCGACAAGGCCACGTACAGCTTCTACCTGGGCCCCGAGTCCGGGGTCGGTCACCGGGTGCGGATCCGCGGCAGGCTACCGGACGGCACCTGGGGCGGCTTCTCGGCGGAGCGGACGGTGACGACCGGCGCGCGGGGCTGACAACCGCTCGGGCATCCCCCGGATGCAGCAAGGCGTCACCTGACCGGGGGCGGCCCGCATGCGGTGCGGACCCGGGGCGCGTTGGCTGCCCCTGAGGCAGCACGGGCGTTCCCGACCCCAGGCGGCGCAAGGGATGTACCGCCAACCGTGCCGCCGGAGGGCATTCCATGCGCAATTCATCGCTCTTCCTCCGCTCGGGCCTGACCGTGGCAGCCGCCTCACTCCCCTTCGTCGTGGCCGCCGGTTCGGCCGCCGCGCAATCGGGGATCTCCGTGAGCACCACCGGGTCAACGGTCTCCGTCACGACCAGTGCGTGCACCAACGTCAACGGCAGCTGGGGCACCGCCTCGCTGCTCACCAGCAGCCAGGCCAACTTCTCGCAGGGGCGCCAGGTCTCCCTGTCCGGCACGGACCGGCTCCAGTCGGCGGCGTGGTCGAGTGTGAACCCGGGCACGTACACCGTCATCGTCGTGTGCTCCAACGGCTCGACGGCGGGCACCCAGTCGGTCATCGTGTCGACCAGCCCGACCCGTACACCCACCCCCAGGACATCGCCCTCGCGCGGCGTGATGGGCGGCGTGGGCGGTTCCTCGACGGACTTCGGCACCCTCACACTGGTGGGCGGCGGCGTCCTGGTGGGCGCGGGTGGCCTGGCCGCGGCCTGGTATCTGCGCCGCAAGGCCAAGCCGTACCGGCTCTGACGGCCGCACCCCCCGCACAGCTGCCGGGCCGGCTCACGCAGGCTCGCGCCCCGGCAGCTCGGCGAACTCCTCCAGCGCGTGCGTGAGCCACTGCGTCCAGAAGGTCTCCAGATCGATGCCGGCGCGCAGCACCAGGTGCCGCAACCGGTCCTGGGAGCTGTCCTTGCCGGGCGGGAAGTCGCGCTGCTCGATCTGCTCGTACTCGGCCAACTGCCGCTGGTGCAGATCGAGATGGCGGCGCAGATCGGCCTCGATGCCCTCGGTCCCCACGACGGCCGCGGCACGCATCCGCAGCAGCAGGGGGTCGCGATGGGGCTTCGGGTCCTGGGACGCGGCCGTCCAGCGGGCCAGTTCGGCGCGGCCCGCCGGCAGGACGTCGTAGCTCTTCTTCTGCCCGCGGGCCGGCTGTTCGCTCGGCAGGGTGCGGATGAACCCCTCGGCCTCCAGTTTTCCCAGCTCGCGATAGATCTGCTGATGCGTCGCCGACCAGAAGTACCCGATCGACTTGTCGAAGCGACGGGTCAGCTCCAGCCCCGAGGACGGCTTCTCGAGCAGGGCGGTGAGGATCGCGTGCGGGAGTGACATGGGGCTCATCCTAGGGACGCGAGGAGGTCGTCCTACGAACACGACCACTCGCCGCTACAGGCTCGCCGCCAGCTCCGTGCCCTGCTTGATGGCCCGCTTGGCGTCCAGTTCGGCGGCCACGTCGGCGCCGCCGATGAGGTGCGCGCTGCGGCCCGCGGAGATGAGCGCCTCGTACAGGTCGCGACGCGGCTCCTGCCCGGTGCACAGCACGATCGTGTCGACTTCGAGGACCGTGCTCTCCTCGCCGACGGTGACATGGAGTCCGGCGTCGTCGATACGGTCGTAGCGCACGCCCGGGACCATGGTGACGCCCCGGTGCTTGAGCTCGGCGCGGTGGATCCAGCCGGTGGTCTTGCCGAGGCCGGCGCCGACCTTGCTGGTCTTGCGCTGGAGCAGGTGGACGGTGCGCGGCGGGGCGGGCCGCTCGGGGGCGGCGAGGCCGCCGGGACCCGTGTAGTCCATGTCGACGCCCCAGAGGCGGAAGTACGTCTCGGGGTCCTCGCTCGCCTTGTCGCCGCCGTCGGTGAGGAACTCGGCGACGTCGAAGCCGATGCCGCCCGCGCCGAGGACGGCGACGCGCTCGCCGACGTGGGCCTCGTCGCGCAGGACGTCGAGGTAGCCCACGACGCTCGGGTGGTCGACGCCGGGGATGTCCGGGGTGCGCGGGCTGACGCCGGTGGCGACCACGACCTCGTCGTAGCCGGCGAGGTCGTCGGCCGCCACGCGGGTGTTCAGCCGTACGTCCACGCCCTGCCAGTCGAGCTGGTGGCGGAAGTAGCGCAGGGTCTCGTCGAACTCCTGCTTGCCGGGGACCTTGCGGGCGACGTTCAGCTGGCCGCCGATCTCGCTCGCGGCGTCGAACAGCGTGACCTCGTGGCCGCGTTCCGCCGCGCTCACGGCGCAGGCGAGGCCCGCGGGGCCGGCGCCCACGACGGCGACCCGCTTGCGCAGTCGCGTCGGGGACAGCGTCAGCTCGGTCTCGTGGCAGGCGCGCGGGTTGACCAGGCAGGACGTGATCTTGCCGCTGAAGGTGTGGTCGAGGCAGGCCTGGTTGCAGCCGATGCAGGTGTTGATGGCCTCCGGTTTCCCGGCGGCGGCCTTGGCGACGAAGTCGGGGTCGGCGAGCATCGGGCGGGCCATCGACACCATGTCCGCGCAGCCGTTGGCCAGCAACTCCTCGGCCAGTTCGGGGGTGTTGATGCGGTTGGTGGTGACGAGCGGCACCGACACCTCGCCCATCAGCCGCTTCGTGACCCAGGTGTACGCGCCGCGGGGCACCGAGGTGGCGATGGTCGGGATGCGGGCCTCGTGCCAGCCGATCCCGGTGTTGATGATCGTCGCTCCGGCGGCCTCGACGGCCTTCGCGAGCTTGATCACCTCGTCGAGGGTCGAGCCGCCGGGCACGAGGTCCAGCATGGACAGCCGGTAGACGATGATGAAGTCCTCGCCGACGGCCTCGCGCACCCGCCGCACGATCTCGACCGGGAAGCGCATGCGGTTCTCGTACGAGCCGCCCCAGCGGTCGGTGCGGCGGTTGGTCTGCCGGGCGATGAACTCGTTGATGAGGTAGCCCTCGGAGCCCATGATCTCCACGCCGTCGTAGCCGGCCTGCCGGGCGAGGCGGGCGGCGCGGGCGTAGTCGTCGATGGTCCGCTCGACCTCGGCGTCGGCGAGCTCACGGGGCGGGAAGGGGCTGATCGGCGCCTGGAGCGGGCTGGGGGCGACGAGGTCCTGGTGGTAGGCGTACCGGCCGAAGTGCAGGATCTGCATGGCGATCCGCCCGCCCTCGCGGTGCACGGCGTCGGTGATGACCCGGTGCTCCGCGGCCTCGTCCTCGGTGGTGAGTTTGGCACCGCCCTCGTAGGGCCGCCCCGCGTCGTTGGGGGCGATGCCTCCGGTGACGATGAGCCCCACTCCCCCGCGCGCCCGCTCGGCGTAGAACGCAGCCATGCGCTCGAAGCCGCGCTCGGCCTCCTCCAGGCCCACATGCATGGAGCCCATGAGGACGCGGTTGGGCAGCGTGGTGAAGCCCAGGTCGAGCGGGCTCAGCAGGTGCGGGTAACGGCTCATGGGGACCCTCCGTGGGCGGTGTCGTGCCTGACGTAGTTGTAGAGGACCGCACCGGGTTTATGCAACTAGTTGCACAACCAGGGAGGGGTGACGCCGACCACTGCCGCCCGCCCCCGACGCCGACCCCGCTCGGGCACAGTGGCGCCATGACCGCACACGGTGGCCCCATGACCGCCCACGCCGACGTGATCGACCTCGCCCAGCAGCTGATCCGCTGTCCCAGCCGCGCCGGGGTCGACGACTACGGGCCCGCCCTCGGCGTCCTGGAGCACTGGCTCGCCGGGCGTGAGCTGCCGTATCGCCGCCTCCACGGCGGCACAGGCGACACCGTCGGCCTGCTGGTCGAGGTCGCCGGTGGCCGGCCCGGCCCCTGGTGGGCGCTGGATGCCTGCGTCGACACCGCCCCCTACGGCGACGAGGCCGCCTGGTCGTTCGCGCCCGACTCCGGCGAGGTCGTCGACGGCTGGCTGCGCGGCAGGGGCGCCGCGGACTCCAAGCTCGCCGCGGCGATGTTCTGCGGCATCGCGGCCGAGCTGCACGGGCGGGCCGGCGCGCTGCACGGCGGGCTCGCCGTGCTCCTCGACGTCGACGAGCACACGGGCGGCTTCGGGGGCGCCCGCGCCTACCTCGCCGACCGGGAGGCGGCCCGCCCGGCCGGGGTGATGATCGGCTACCCGGGGTTCGACGAGGTCGTGGTCGGCGGGCGGGGTCTGTGGCGGGCCGCGATCGCGGTGCACGCGGCCTCGGGCCACTCGGGATCACGCCGCTCCACACCCGGCGCCGTCTCCCGCGCGGCGCATCTCGTCCGGCTCCTGGAGGAAGCCGGCCTCCCGGGCGCCGACGGCGAGTTCCCCCTGCCGCCGAAGCTGACGGTGACCTCCTGCCATGGCGGCCAGGGCTTCTCGGTGGTGCCCGACCTGTGCGAGCTGGGCGTCGACATCCGCACCACCCCGGCCTTCGACGCCGGCGCCGCCGAGCAACTGGTCCGCGAGGCGGTGGCCGAGCTGGACGCGAAGGTGTCAGTGCCGCGGCCGACCACCGTCACGCCGGTGGCGTCCTGGCCGCCGTATCGACTGGGCACCGACCGGCAGCCCGCCGCGGCGCTGCTGGATGCCGCCGCCGTGGAGGGCCTGACCGTGCGACCGAAGACCGCCGGGCCGTCGAACATCGGCAATCTGCTCGCGGGCGAGGGCATCCCGGCCACGGCGGGCTTCGGCGTCCGCTACGAGGGGCTGCACGGCGTGGACGAGCGGGCCTGTCTGGAGGACCTGCCCGCCGTCCACGCCGTCTACCGGCGTACCGTGCTCAGCCTGCTCAGCCGGTCGTCATGAGGGGCCGGAGGGGCACGTCATGACGCGCCGGACCGGCTCTCCAGCACCACGTGCAGCTCCCTCTCCTGGTCGCCCGAGGCCGAGGTCAGGTCGTGCACCGTGAACAGCGAGTCCAGCGTCGTACGGAGCCGTTCGATGGCCCAGTAGCCGCCCTGTGCGTCGGCCTCGACGGACGCCGAGAGCCGGGCGGGCACCGGGCACTCCTGGGCGTCCGTCACCTCGAACGTGCCGAGCCACACCATGGGGCGCGTCTCATGGAGCTGCTGCGGCACGTCCTCGGGGGTCCGGTCGGACTCGAAGCACGCATTCAGCGCGTCGAACACGATCCGGGCGTCTTCCTTGCTGCATCCGCTGATCTCGACGGAGACAGGTTCCTCGTGCAGTCGTTCACGGACCATCGTGATCGCTCCTCTCGTGGCCGCACCGCGGTGCCACGGGTTGCCCGCGGAACCGGACCCCAATCCCAAGAAAAGCACCACGTTCGGCCCGGCACTACCGGCGGAACCGCACCGTCCGCGCCCAGGACGGGCCCGGCAGCGGGTCGACCGGCAGGTCAGCGCGTGAACCGGTACGTCTTGCTGTCCGTCAGCACGCAGAAGCCCGGCGAGATGACGATCACGCGCAGGGTGCCGGTACGGCGGTCGTAGTCGATGCCCTCCGTCTCGAACTCGCCCGAGCAGGAGCTGCGCAGCGGGAGCTGGCGCAGAGCCGTGACATGTCCGGTCACGTCGGACGAGCCGGGCTCGGCGGAGAGGTCGATCTGGAGCAGCGGCTTGGTCATGCCGAAGAGGGTGCCCGCCGGGTCGTCGGAGGCGCACAGCAGAGTGGTGGCGCTGAGGAAGTCGCAGCCCTGGATGTCGCGCACGGCGTGGTCCAGCCGGATGCTGGACGTCCAGGGGAGGTTCGCCGACGGCGACGTACTGGAGTTGACGCCGGGGGTCGGGTGGACCAGCAGACGGGTCATGGTGCCCCACTCGCCCGACACCATCCACTGACCGCCGGGGGTGATGGCGGCGAAGGAGTTGTTCAGCGCCTCGCCGGAGCCCAGCGCGTGGACGTACTCGGACCAGGTCCCGTTCGGCGCCTGCACCCGGAACATCTTCGCGCTGCCGGAGTCCGCCTGGTACGGCTCGATGTAGTAGCCGTTGTAGGAGGCGTCCGGGTCGCCCACGTGGTTCCACCCACGGCTGCTGACCGAGGCGGGGATGGTGCCGATGCCCGTGTAGCGGTTCGCGCTGTTCGCCGGGACCTCCACGGAGGTCAGCCCCTGGCTCTCGGTCAGCGGGTCGGCGCGGTCGGAGCCCACCTCCGTCCATGTGTCGGCGGCCTGTGCGGGTGTCGCGGTGGACAGCACGGCGGCGGAGGCGAGGGCGACGAGGCAGGTGAGAGCGGTTTGACAACGTTGCCAGACATGCTGGGCCATGGGACCGACTCCTTGGGGGGTGGGTGCGGGTCGGCGGACAGTCTGGCGGGCTCGTATGGTCATGTACAGACCAAGCGAGCGAACATGCGCTGTCTGATCGGCCACAGTCACGTGCCCCCGTGCTGACTTCGGCGGACGCCCGCCGTCGTGTTGAGGGATGGTGGAGGAGAGGGACCGAGGGGGCCCGGAGACGGTTGAACGCGGTAGAACAAGGGGAGTCGGCACGGGGGAATGGCGTGCCGCGAGGTGATGGGCGAAGGCGGTGCGGATGTCAGCAGCCGAACGTCCCGTGGCCGGGGGCGATGAGCCGGTGCGCGGGCCGGTAGGGCCGAGCGGGTTGCTCGATGTGCTCGGCGTGGCCTCGGTCGTGCTGGACACCGAGGGCCGCATCGTGCTGTGGAGCCCTCAGGCCGAGGAGTTGTTCGGCTATCCCGCGCGGGAGGCGCTGGGCGAGTACGCCGCCCGGATCATGGTCCACGAGCAGTACGTGGACCTGGTCGTCAAGTTGTTCGCCGACGTCATGGAGACCGGTGAGGGCTGGGCCGGGGCATTCCCGATCCGGCGCAAGGACGGCAGCACGCGGCTGGTGGAGTTCCGCAACATGCGGCTGCTGGACGACCAGGGGGACGTCTACGCACTGGGCCTGTGCGCCGACCAGACGACGGTCCGCCAGGTGGAGCGGGACGTCGCCCTGTCGACCCGGACGATCGCCCAGGCTCCCATCGGGCTGGCCGTCATGGACACCGAGCTGCGCTACGTCACGGTCAACCCGGCGCTGGCACAGCTCAACGGCATCCCGGCCGACGAGCACCTCGGCCGCACACCACGTGAGCTGCTGCCCGACCCCGACGCCGCCGAGGCCATCGAAGCGGCTCTGCGCGAGGTGCTGCGGACCGGCGACGCGCTCATCAACCAGCGCATCATGGGCCGGACCCTGGCCGACCCGGACGTGGAGCACTTCTGGTCCATGTCGCTGTACCGGCTGGAGGACTCCGCCGGGACGGTGCTCGGTGTGGCCGGCATGGCGGTGGACATCACCGAGCAGCACCAGGCCGCCGTCGAGGCCGAGACGGCGCGGCGGCGTCTGGCCCTGATCGCCGACGCCTCCGCGCGCATCGGCACCACGCTGGAGCTGGACCGCACGGCACACGAGCTGGCCGAGGTCGCCGTGCCGGAGCTGGCCGACGTGGCGGCCGTGGATCTGCTGGAAGCCGTGGTGGAGGGCAGACGCAGCAGTCTCGGGCCCGCGGAGTCGGCGGTGATCCGCGCGCTCGCCGTCAAGGCGGGGCACGACACGGTGGCCCTCGACGCCGCCGACCAGCCCGGCCAGGTCGCCCGCTACGGTCCCGACCGCCTGGTCACCGAGTGTGTGCGCACCGCCGGCCCGATCATGGTGGCGCACGTCGAGGAGAAGGACCTGCCACGCATCGCCCGTTCGCCCGAGGCCGCCGTCCAGCTGGGCCGCGCGGGCGTGCACTCCTATCTGGCGGTGCCGCTGATCGCGCGCGGCGAGGTGCTCGGCGCCCTCGACCTCAAGCGCACCCGCAATCCGCTGCCGTTCAGCGAGGACGACCTGCTGCTCGCCCGCGAGTTGGCGTCCCGCGCGGCGGTGCAGATCGACAACGCCCGCTGGTACCAGAACGCCCGCGACACCGCCCTCACCCTGCAGCGCAGCCTGCTGCCCAGCCATCCTCCGGTGACCGGCGGCCTGGAGGTCGCCTCCCGCTACCAGCCCGCGGGCGCCACCGCCGAGGTCGGCGGCGACTGGTTCGACGTGATTCCCCTGGAGGGCGGGAAGACCGCGCTCGTCGTCGGCGACGTGATGGGCAGCGGCATCGCCGCCGCGACGACCATGGGCCGGCTGCGCACCGCGACGCACACGCTGGCCTCCCTCGACCTCGAACCGGCCCGGCTGCTGGAGCACCTCGACAAGATCACCGAGGGCCTCGACCACTCCATCGCCACCTGCGTCTACGTCGTCCACGACCCGCAGCAGCGCCAGTGCCTGATCGCCAACGCCGGGCACCTGCCGCCGGCCCGCCTCCGCCCCGGCCGGGACCCGCAGTTCCTCGAACTGCCCACCGGGGTACCGCTGGGCGTCGGCGGAGTCGCGTTCTCCACGACGACCGTCGACCTCGAACCCGGTGACCGACTGGTCCTCTACACCGACGGCCTCGTCGAGACCCGCCAACACCCGCTCGACGAACGCCTGGACGCCCTCCTGGACCTCCTCGACGGCCCCGACCGCCCGCTGCAGGAAGTCTGCGACCTCCTGCTGCGCACCCTCCACCAGCCCGAGAACTCCGACGACGTGGCACTGCTCATCGCCCGTGTTCTGCCGCCTGATTGATCGGTGGAGCGCCACCGCCTGGGACAACTGGAGAGTCCTTCGAAAGCAGCGCGGCGGCCCCAATCGGCCTAGCGGTCCGCATGGTTGAGGCCGACAACGACAGCCACGTACGGCTCCTCCGAGACGATCAGACGCGACGCCAGTCCACTGCGAGTGAAGGCCTCCAGGGCCGTCGGCGCCTGGCGTTCGCTCGTCTCGATCAGCAGGCAGCCGCCGGGGGCCAGCCATCGGGGAGCCTCGGCGGCGACCCGGCGCAGGACGTCGAGTCCGTCCGGGCCGCCGTCGAGGGCGACGTGCGGCTCGTGGTCGCGGGCCTCCGCGGGCAGGAGCCCGACTTCGTCGGTGGGTACGTACGGCACGTTCGCCGCGAGTATCCCGATCCGGCCTCGCAGGGTGCAGGGCAGCGCCTCGAACAGGTCGCCGGTGTGCACCTCACCGCCGAAGGGGGCCACGTTACGGCGGGCGCAGCGCACCGCCGCCGGGTCGATGTCGGCGGCGTGCAGCTCGACGGGGCCGAGTGCCGCGGCCAGCGCCGCGCCGACCGCGCCCGAGCCGCAGCACAGGTCCACGACGACGGACGCGTGACGCGCGTGGGCGACGGCCCGCTCGACCAGGAACTCGGTGCGCCGGCGGGGCACGAAGACGCCGGGTGCCACGGCGATGCGCAGCCCGCGGAACTCGGCCCAGCCCAGGACGAGTTCGAGGGGCAGGCCGGTGACACGTCGGTCCACCATGGCCGCCAGCTCGTCCGGGGTGCCGGCTGCGGCAAGGATCAGCCGGGCCTCGTCCTCGGCGAAGACACAGCCGGCGGCACGGAGTGCGGTCACGACTGCGTCGCGAGCGAGGCGCGAGGGAGCAGAAGGCAAGGAGGACGAGGGCGACGGCGAAGACGACGGCGACGGGGAGGAAAGAGAAGGCATGGAAGCCGAGAGCCTTTCGGAAGCCGAAGGATGCTCTCGCGGTCGCCTACCGGCGGTGATCCGCGCCGATTCGAGGTGAGAGCACCCGACCTGACACAGCGGTAATGGGTCTCACCTCCTGGACTCCGTGCGGCGGGGACTGTCCCGGCCGGAGGGCAACCCTACCCCAACGATCACGAACGCTCCCGGGCATCGGCCAAGGCGGGCCACCGGAGCGCGTACGGTTGAATGAGCAAGAATGAGCAAGCACTGATCACGCTCGACCCGCGGGCCGCCGCCGACGGCGGCCTGGAGGCACCACCCGTATGAACGTCACCCGAGGCTTCACCGGCCGCCCCCGCGTCCACAACGCCGCACTGCCGCCCGGCCAGTACGACGCGGGCGACGACTGGCCCGTCCTGTCCGCCGAGGTCACGCCCGAGCTGACGCCCGCCGAGTGGAGTTTCCGCATCGACGGTCTGGTCGAGGAGCCACGGAGCTGGAACTGGGAGCAGGCGCACGAGCTGCCGGCGTCCGGGTACGAGGGCAGCATCCACTGCGTGACGAGCTGGTCGAAGCTCGGCGTGCGGTTCGGGGGCGTCTCGCTGGACGCCTTCCTTGCTGTGGTCCGGCCCCATGTGTCCGCCACACATGCCGTCGCCTATTCACACACCGGGTACTCCACCAACCTTCCGCTCGCCGACCTGACCGGCTCACGGGCCTGGATCGCCTGGGAGTACGACGGCAGGCCGCTCGCCCCGGAGCACGGTGGCCCGGCACGGCTGCTGGTGCCGCACCTGTACTTCTGGAAGAGCGCCAAGTGGATCGCGGGCCTGCGCATCCTCGACCACGACGAGCCCGGCTTCTGGGAGCAGAACGGCTACCACGCCCGCGGCAACCCATGGGAAGAGCAGCGGTACTCGGGTGACTGAGGCAATGGACATCACTGAAGCAACCGTGGCAGCCGAGGCAGCCGTGGCGTTCGCTCCCCCGACCCGTTTCGCGGTGCCCGGGCGGATCGCCGTCGGCGAGCAGGCCGCAGCGATGTGGCAGACCGCCACGATCACCGAGATCCGCCGCGAGACCCCGCACGCCGCCACGTTCCGACTCGCGGTGCCGGCCTGGGTGGGCCATCTGCCCGGCCAGCACCTGATGCTGCGCCTGACGGCACAGGACGGCTACGTCGCCCAACGCCACTACTCGATCGCGTCCGCACCGGACGGCTCGGGCCACATCGAGCTCACCCTGGACCATGTCGGGGACGGTGAGGTGTCCGGCTGGTTCCACACGGTCGCCGAGCCCCGTGACACGGTCGAGGTGCGCGGCCCCGTCAGCGGCTTCTTCGCCTGGCCCGGCGACCGGCCCGCGCTGCTGGTCGGCGCCGGCTCCGGCGTCGTACCGCTGATGTCGATGGTGCGGCACCACCGGGCGCGGGGCCTGGACGTGCCACTGCGACTGCTGGTGTCGGCGCGCAGCCCCGAGGAGCTGATCTACGCGCGGGAGTACGGCGCGGAGACGACGCCTGTGTTCACGCGCAGTGCACCGGAGGGTGTGGCCGTGGGACGTGTGGCCGCCGCACATGTTGCGCCCCTCCTGGCCGAGCCGCCTCCCGGTGGGTGGGAGGCCTATGTGTGCGGTTCCAATGGATTCGCCGAGCACGCCTCACGGCTGCTCGTGGCGGCAGGTCAGCCCGTGGACCGCATCCGCATCGAACGCTTCGGCTGAACGGCGGCGGCACGCGATACGCGACACGGGGACGCATCTCGTCCGGGATCGTCAGGAACCATGTCCGGCGTACGGGGTACCTGGACGCCATGCGATATCGGGTGCGTGGCTGGCGCTGGCGGCGCAGTCCATTGCGGCGCCGGTCGGATGTCGTCGAGGCGTGGACGGTGCTCACCGTGGCCCTCCTGCTGCTCGTGGTCGCACCCCTGGTCGGGGTGGTCGCGGCGTGGTGGGCCCATGACAGCGCCCGGGGCGTGGCCCGGGAGCAGCGGGCCGATCGCCGGCATGTACGGGCGGAGGTCGTCGGCAAGTCCGCCGACGCGGTTCCGATGGCACAGGGCGGGCGGCAGCCGTCAGCCAGAACGGCCGTGCGCTGGACCGAGCCGGAAGGCGGTCCGCGTACGGCCACGGCGCGCGTACCGGCCGGCACGCGGGCCGGCGACACGGTCGACGTGTGGCTGGACTCCCGGGGCCGTAGCACGGCCCCGCCTGCGAGCGGCATGGCCGTCTGGCAGCACACCGTCACCGTTGGCGTCTGTGCCGCGGGCGGCGCGGTCGCCGTGATTCTGCTCGGCCACGCCGTCGTACGCCACAACGCGATGCGTCGGCGCCTGGCCGAGTGGGAGCAGGAGTGGGCCCAGACAGAGCCGGACTGGACGGACCGCAGGGCGTGACCGCGGCGCCTGCCAAGCGACGCCCGCCCACCCACTACCGCCTGCTGCCTGCCGGCTAGGCACTCCGCTGCATACGCCGGGCGATCCGTCCGTGCCCGCGCAGCGCGTCCGCCAGCGCCGGCAAGCGGGGCTCGCCCCGGTCCACCAGGATCCGGCCGCCGACCACCGTGGTCCAGGCCCGGGCGGGCCCGCAGCGCAGCCAGGCCTCCACGGGGTCGCTGAGCGCGCCGGCGAGGGCGACCTCGTGCAGGTCCCAGACGACCAGGTCGGCGCAGGCCCCGGGCCGCAGGTGGCCCAGCTCGCCGTCCCGGCCCAGGCAGCGCGCCGAGCCACCGGTGGCGATGTCGAGGGCGTCGCGTGCGGTCATCGCGCCGGGTCCGCCGCGGTAGCGGCCCAGCAGCAGTGCCGCCCGGGTCTCCATCCAGAGCGAGGCGTGGTCCGTGGAGGCGGAACCGTCGCAGCCGATGCCGACGGGCAGGCCCAGTTCGCGCATCTCCTTCACGCGCGCGGTGCCGCCGCCGATGAGCATGTTGGAGCTGGGGCAGTGCGACACGCCGACACCGGCGGCAGCGAGGCGGCGCAGCTCGTCGCCGGTCGGGTAGATGCAGTGCGCGACCCAGCTGCGGTCGCTCATCCACCCCGTCTGCTCGAAGTACTCGACGGGGCGGCAGCCGTACGTCTCCAGGCAGTAGGTGTCCTCGTCGTGGTCCTCGGCGAGGTGCGTGTGCAGCCGCACGTCGTGGCGCTCGGCGAGTTCCGCGGTCGCCGTCATCAGCGACTTGGTCACCGAGAAGGGTGAGCAGGGCGCGAGCGCGACCCGCACCAGCGCGCCCGGTTCGGGGTCGTGGTACGTCGTGATCAGGCGCTCACTGTCGGCCAGCACCTCCTCCTCGGTCTGCGTGACGCTCCTCGGCGGAAGTCCTCCGTCGTCGACGGAGCGGGTCATCGAGCCACGGGTGGCGTGGAAGCGGAAGCCGATGTCGCGGGCGGCGCGGATCTCGGCGTCGACCAGGCGCGGGCGGGGATGGACGTAGAGGTGGTCGGAGGACGTGGTGCAGCCGCCCATGAGCAGTTCGGCCATGCCGACGTACGCCGACACGTACGCGGCCTCCTCGTCGAGGTCCGCCCACAGGGGGTAGAGGGTGGTCAACCAGTCGAACAGGGAGCCGTTGACGGCGGGCGCGTAGGAGCGGGTGAGGTTCTGGTAGATGTGATGGTGCGTGTTGACCAGGCCCGGAGTGACGAGGCGACCGGCCGCCGAGACGGTGGTGATGGCCTCGGGCTCGCTCCCCGCGGCGCCGACGCCGGTGACCCGACCACCGCTGACGGCCAGCCAACCGCCCGGGATCTCCCGGTCTCCGTCCACGACGAGCAGTTCGGCGTCCTTGACCAGCAGTTCCGCGGCCCTGACCGGGGGTTCGACGGCAGACGTCATGGCGCCATCGTAGGCACACGGCACGGGAGACTTCTGGCGAGTCGTCCGATCATCCACGTACGGTGTGATCATCCGCAGTCACTCTGGGCAAAGGCGGTCCTCCATGGCCCTGTTCGACCTTCCGCTCGACGAACTGCGCGAGTACCGCAGCAAGTCCGTCGAACCCGAGGACTTCGACTCGTTCTGGTCCAAGACCCTTGAGGAAGCGCGCGGACACGATCTGGACGCCCGCTTCGAGCCGGTCGACACGGGGCTGGCCACGGTGCAGGTGTACGACGTGACGTTCGCCGGGTTCGGCGGTCACCCGGTGAAGGGCTGGCTGCGGCTGCCCACCGGTGCCACCGAGCCGGTGCCGCTGGTGGTGGAGTTCCTCGGGTACGGCGGCGGGCGCGGCCTGCCGCACGAGAACCTGCTGTGGGCCTCCTCGGGCCGGGCGCACTTCATGATGGACACGCGCGGCCAGGGCAGCGCGTGGGGCGCCGGCGGTGGCACACCGGACCCGGTGGGGGCGGGGCCCGCGTACCCCGGGTTCATGACGCGCGGCGTCGACGCGCCCGAGAACTACTACTACCGCCGGGTGTTCACGGACGCGGTCCGTGCCGTCGAGGCCGCCCGTTCCCATCCGCTGACCGACGCCTCGCGCACGGTCGCGCTGGGCTCGAGCCAGGGCGGCGGAATCACCATCGCGGTCGGGGGCCTGGTCCCGGACCTGACGGCGATCGCGCCGGACGTGCCGTTCCTGTGCGACTATCCGCGCGCGGCGACTCTGACGGACCGCCACCCGTACCGCGAGATCGCCCTGTACCTCAAGACGCACCGGGGCCGCACCGAGGACGTCCAGCGCACCCTGTCGTACTTCGACGGCGTCCACTTCGCGGCCCGTGGCCGGGCTGCCGCCTTGTTCTCGGCGGCCCTGGAGGACCAGACCTGCCCGCCGTCCACCGTCTTCGCGGCCTTCAACGCCTGGGCCCACGCCGAGAAGGCCATCGAGGTGTACGACTTCAACGACCACGAGGGCGGCGGCCCGTTCCACGAGGCGGCCAAGCTGGACTGGCTGCGCACGCACGCCTGAGAGGTCCGGCATGGAGACGCGTGAGGCCGCGGACCGGTTCGTCCGGGTCTGGCAGCGGGCCTGGACGGCACACGACATGGACGCCCTGCTGGAGCTGTACGCCGAGGACTGTCTCCACCGCTCGATGCCATTCCGCGAGCCGCACCGCGGGCGCGCGGCGCTGGCCGAATATCTGCGCTGGTCGTTCGCCGGTGAGCGGGTGACCGACGTGCGCTTCTCCGCGCCGGTCGTGGGCGAGGACGGTGTGGCCGTGGCCGAGTTCCGGGTCCTGGCCGAGGAGGACGGCGCGCCGTCGACGCTTGCCGGGTGTGTCTTCGTGCGGTTCGACGCCGCCGGGCTCGCCGTCGAGACCCGCGACTACTGGCACACCGTCGATGGTCACCGGGAGCCGGAAGGTGCGCTGTTCTTCGGGTGAGCTCGGTGCGTTCGGCGTGTTCGACGCCTTCCGCCCAGTCCGACCAGTCGGTACGTTCAAGGAGCCCGGTCGCACGGTCGCGGTCCGGGTTTCCTGCGGATGTCTGCGGACGACTAGGTGCGGACGACTAGGGGTGGGCCATGGCGGAGCAAGAGGCACAGGTGCACGGGCACTGCGATCCGCAGTTCGCGGCGGTGCGGACGGCGTTCGAGGCGAACTTCCGGGAGCGCGGGGAGCTGGGCGCCGCGGTCGCCGTCAGGGTCGGCGGCGAGACCGTGGTGGACCTGTGGGGCGGCTGGGCCGACGCGGCACACAGCCGCCCCTGGGAGCGCGACACGCTGGTCAACGTGTGGTCGACGTCCAAGGGACCGACGGCGCTGTGCGCGCACATCCTCGCCGACCGGGGGCTGCTCGACCTGGACGCGCCGGTGGCCGCGTACTGGCCGGAGTTCGCCGCCGCGGGCAAGGAGCAGATCCTCGTACGGCATCTCCTGTCGCACCGTGCCGGTCTGTCCGGGCTGCGGGAGCCGCACTCGCTTCAGCAGCTCTGCGACTGGGAGTTGACGACCCAGCGGCTCGCGGCGATGGAGCCGTGGTGGGCGCCGGGGACGCAGTCCGGATATCACGCACTGACGTACGGCTTCCTGGTCGGGGAGGTCGTGCGGCGGGTCTCGGGGCTACTGCCCGGGGCCTTCCTGGACCGTGAGGTGACCGGGCCGCTCGGCATCGACTTCGTGATCGGGTTGCCGGAGAAGGAGTACGCACGGGCGGCCGAGCTGGTGCATGCGCCGGTCGCGTCGAGCAGTGAACAGGCGGCGATCTTCAGCCAGTTGGCGCCTGCCGCCATCGCCGCGCTGGCCAATCCAGCCGTGGGGGCGGCTCAGGCCAACTCGGTCGAGTGGCGGGCTGCAGAGGTACCCGCCGCGAACGGGCACGGCACGGCTCGGGCGGTCGCCGCCCTGTACGGCATCTTCGCGGGGCGCGGGTCGTACGACGGCCGGCGCATCCTCTCCCCCGAGGCGGCCGAGCGGGTGCGTGAGGGGCAGGGTGCCTGCCGGGATCTGGCACTCGGGGCCGGGTTCGAGAGCGAGACGGAGGTCGCGCTCGGCCTGTGGCTGAGCGGGGCCAACGGGTCGTACGGGCCCAACCCGCGGGCTTTCGGACACGACGGCTTCGGCGGCTCCTGCGGTCTGGCCGACCCGGAGGCCGGGGTGTCACTGGGCTATGTGATGAACCGGATGGGGCCTCATATCGCCGACGACCCGCGGAAGATGGCGCTGATCGACGCCCTGTACGGCGCCCTGTGACGGCCTGTCCGCGCGGACCGTTTCGGCCGAAGTGACAGACCACCCTTCCGCCGTGGTTTAGACCAATGCTTAGATCTGGTGGCGCAACGAACCCGCATGGCTACAACACGTCACCAACAGGAGGCGCGGCATGGCCCGCACCACCCCGCACGACCGCCCCCTCACCGAAGCGCAGCCGCTGTACTGGAGAGTCGCCACCCGGTTGCTCGACGAGCTGAGCGACGGAACCATCCCGCCCGGTGAACGGCTGCCGTCGGAACGGCAGTTGGCGCTCCACTACGAGGTCAGCAGGGAGACCGTACGGCAGGCGCTGGAGGTGTTGCGCCACCGGGGCCTGGTCGCCACCGACCGTCGGGGCAGCCATGCCACCCTGTCCGGTCCGCCGGTCGAGACCCCGTCGACCCTCACCTTCCCGGTCGGGGCCCGGCCGGCCGGCCCGGGCGCGGTGGACCGGGCGACGGTCGCCTGGGAGACTCCCCCGCCGGAGCACGCCGCGGCCCTGGGGCTGGCCACGCACCGGGCGACCCTGGTGCACCGGTACGAGTCCGCCGGCGCCGACGGTCGTGGCCGGCGGACGGCAGTGACGTCGTTCTCGGCGGTGGCCCTCGCCGAGGTGGCGGAGCTCGCCCGCTGCCGTGACCGCGCCGACGGCGACCGCACCGAGGGCACCGCGTCCGCCCAACTGCGCCGCGCCTACGACTGGATGCGCAAAGCGGGCCTCGCCCTCCACCACCGGGACACCATCACGCGGCTCCCGGGCGCACCCTCGGTGCGGGTCACCCGGCGCGTGCACGACCAGTACGCCCGCCCACTGGAGATCACGGACCTGGTGATGGACGCCCAACAGGACGCTCTGGTCTACGAGTTCACGCTGCCCGCGGCGGTCTGACCCACCTGGTCCGGGCGTCGCGCCACCACCATCCGCACACGGGGGCTCCCGTCCCGCCGCCGTCCGAACTCGGGCAGGGCCTGCGACTCCACCTCGAAGCCGGCGCGGGCCAGTTCGTCGCGTACCTCCCCGAGCCGGAAGGCCCGGTAGTACATGACGAACTGCGGCCGCCACACGGCGTTGCGCACCCGCATCACCGTGTCGAAGCCCAGCAGCATCCAGTAGCCGAGGGACGCGGGGCGGGGCGGAGCCACGACCGGGAAGGCGAAGCACCCGCCGGGCCGCAGGACGGAGTGGACCTGGGCGAACAGGCCCGGCAGCTCGCGGGGAAGGAAATGCCCGAACGCCCCGAAGCTCACCACGAGGTCGAAAGCCGAAGCCGGGGCGAACGGCAGGGCGCGGGCGTCGGCACGAACCCAGCCGACGCGCCGCTCCCCGACCCGCACCCGTCGCCGGGCGACATCGAGCATGCCGGCGCTGAAGTCGACGCCGGTGACGCTGCGCCGGCACACCTCGGCCAGCACGTCGACACCCGCGCCCGTGCCGCAGCACAGGTCGAGGCCGTCGTCGTACGGGCCCGTGCGGCCGAGCGCCGACGTGACCGCGCGCAGCACGGAATCCGGCGTGCGGAACGGCGTGTGGTCGAACTTGGGGGCGAGCAGGTCGTATCCCCGCTCGACGGACGACAGGGCCTGGACGGCGAGTTCGCGCAGGGAGGGGCCTTCGGGGCTGAACATCCGCGTCACCCCGTGGCCACTCGGTGCTGCAGAACGGTGAGAACGCGCTCGCACCAGCGCAGAATCTCCTGCTCGAAGGAGATTCCGGCGAGCAGCGTGAGATACGGCCCGATGCGGTCCGACTCGCGCAGATACTCGTCCTCGGTCCGCCCGTCGAGAAGGCGGTCGCGGACGCGTTCGTAGCGGTCGAGCTTGCCACGCGACCAGGTCCTGCGCTCCTCGATCAGGGCGCGGGTGACCTCGGGGTCCTCCATGGCCTGGAGTTTGATCAGGAGTTCGTCGCGGATGGCGGTGGGCCGCCGGGGCGGCTCGGCGGCGAAGGCCCGCAGGTCCTCGCGTCCGGCCTCGGTGAGCGTGAACATCCGCTTGTTCGGCCGTCGTTCCTGCTGCACGAACCGGGCCTGGACGAGACCGTCCTGCGCAAGCCGTTCCAGCTCCCGGTAGAGCTGCTGCGGGGTCGCGGGCCAGAAGTTGGCGAACGAGACGTCGAAGACCTTCGACAGCTCGTAACCCGAGGCCTCGCCCTCCAGCAGGGCGGCGAGGACGGCGTACTTGAGGGACATGTGGACACGTTAACAGCAGGTGATTATTCTCATCGGCACCTACTCAACTATTTGACTATGAGGTGATCCGATGCGCGCGTTCCGCGAGGCGGTGGAAGCAGGCGACGCCGAAGCCGTCGAGGCCCTGTTGGCGGAGGACGTCGTCTTCACCAGCCCGGCCGTGTTCAAGCCGTACGCCGGCCAGGCGATCACGGCGGCGATCCTGCGCGCTGTGGTGCGGGTCTTCGAGGACTTCCGCTATGTGCGCGAGATCAACGACCCGGGCGGCCGCGATCACGCCCTGGTCTTCACCGCGCGCGTGGGCGACCGGGAGATCACCGGGTGCGACTTCCTGCACGTCAACGAGGACGGGCTGATCGACGACTTCATGGTCATGATCCGTCCGCTGTCGGGCTTGCAGGCGCTGGCCGAGGCGATGGGCGCGCAGTTCGACCAGATCGCGAAGGAGGCGGCGGCGCAGTCGGCATGACCGCCTGGCGGACTCCCATGTCGTAAGGGCGTGGTCGGCGCCGCCGAAGGGCGTTCTCACCCCACTGACGAACGGCCGTCACCCGGATCGACACTCCGCGAGCCGCCTTTCGAGGAACCTCCGTTCCGCGTCGTTCTCCACCAGCTCCAGCGCGCTGCGGTACGCCTGCGCCGCCTCGTCCGTACGGCCACTGCGGCGCAGCAGATCCGCGCGGGTGGCCGGCAGCAGGTGGTACCCGGCCAGGTCGCCCTCCTCCTCCAGCTCCCCGACCAGGGCGAGGCCCGCGTCCGTGCCGTCGGCCATGCCGACGGCCACCGCTCGGTTCAGGCGGACCACGGCGGAGGGCACCAGGCGCGCCAACTCGCCGTACAGGGCGGCGATGTCGGCCCAGTCAGTCTCCTCGGCGCTGGGCGCGGTGGTGTGGCAGGCGGCGATGGCGGCCTGGATCTGGTACGGCCCGGGGCGGCCTCGCCGCAGTGCGGTCTCCAGCAAAGCGGCGCCCTCGTCGGCCTCGGCTCGGTCCCAGGCCGTACGGTCCTGGTCCTCCAGGGTCACCAGGTCGCCGGCGGCGTCCACGCGTGTGTGACGGCGGGCGTCGTGCAGCAGCAGGAGCGCGAGCAGGCCGAGCACCTCGGGCTCGTCGGGCATGAGCCGGGCCAGCACGCGGGCCAGGCGGATCGCCTCGGCGCAGAGGTTCGTACGGACGAGATCGGCGCCGGCGGTGGCCGCGTATCCCTCGTTGAACAGCAGGTAGATCACACCGAGCACGCCCGTCGTGCGCTCGGGCAGGAGGTGCGCGGGCGGGATCCGGTACGGGATTCCGGCGTTGCGGATCTTCCGCTTGGCGCGCACCAGGCGCTGCGCCATGGTCGCCTCGGGGACGAGGAAGGCGCGTGCGATCTCCGGTGTGGTCAGCCCCGCGAGCGTGCGCAGTGTCAGCGCGACTCTGGCCTCGATGGGCAGCGCGGGGTGACAGCAGGTGAAGATCAGCCGCAGCCGGTCGTCCTGCACCCCGCTGCCGTCACCGCTGTCGTTCTCGGATCCGTACGGCGGTTCGTCGCGGGCCAGCACCGCCACCTCCCGGAGTTTCGCCGCCCCCACCGCCTCCCGGCGCAGTACGTCCAGGACGCGGTTGCGGGCGGTCGTGGTCAGCCAGGCGCCGGGGCGGCGCGGCACTCCGTCGCGCCGCCACCGGTCGAGGGCCTGTGCGAAGGCGTCCTGGGCGCACTCCTCGGCGAGGTCCCAGTCGCCGGTCACCCGGATCAGGGTGGCGACGACCTGGCCCCATTCCTCGCGGAAGGCCTCGGCGACGGCCTTCTCGACGTCGTTCGCGGCGCTCACTCCCAAACCGGCCGCACTTCGACGGAGCCGCCGCCGAGGGCCGCCGGATGCCGGGACGCCAGCGAGATGGCCTCGTCCAGATCGGCGACCTCGATGATGTCGATGCCGGCGACGTACTCCTTGGACTCCACGAACGGCCCGTCGCTGAGCAGCACTTCGTCGCCGTGGACGCGGACGGTCGTGGCGTCGGTGTGCGGTCGCAGGCGGGCCCCGCCCTTGACGACGTCACGGCTGCGGACCTCGTCGATGTACGAGGTGAAGCGGGGGTCCTCGGCGATCTCCTCGGGGCTGAGTTCCTCGCCGCCGACCGGCGTGCAGATGAACAGGACGTACTTCATGACCGCTCCTCCGTTCCGTGAGAGACGTGTTCGTGAGAGACGTGCTCGAGCGCGATCAGCCAGCGCAGACCGGCATCGCGGTAGCCGGTGGTGACGCGCATCAGGTCGTCGAATGGCGCGCCGTCCGTGCGGGTGCCGCGCAGGCGGACGAGGGCGTGACCGAAGGCGATGCTCTCGTCGACGTGGACGCGGAAGTCCAGCACCTCGCGGGTGACAGGGCCGGTGACGTACCGGAGCCCTTCCTCCATCGACTTGCGCAGGGCCCCGATCCCACGGTGTTCCCGGCCGTCGCGGAACTCCGACACGTCCGGCGTGTAGCAGGCAGCCATACGGTCGATGTCACGTGCTCGCAGCGCCGCGGTCAGCTCGGCGTCCAGCGCGCGGATCCGGGTCTCGGCGTCCTCGTCCTCCCAGAAGGGCCGCACCTCCATGGCCCCGACGGCGGCAACGGGATGCCGTGCGGCCGCCTCGATCGCCTCCTCCAGGCCGTCGCACTCCAGGATGTCGAACCCGGCGACGTACTCCTTCGTCTCCGCGAACGGGCCGTCGCTGCGCAGCACCTCGCCGCCGCGCACCCGCACGGTGACGGCCCGTTCGGGGAGCGCGAGCCGGTGGCCGTGCAGGCGTACCCGGCGGTCGCCGAGGTCTTCGACCCAGGGTTCGACGGGGGCCATGCCCGAGCCGTCGGCGGTGTCGTCACCGCAGACGAGCAGCATGTACTTCATGGATCCTCCCGGTCCTCATGAGCTTCCTACACCCCACCGACGAACGGGACCGGACCGAATCGACACCCGGGCGGGGCGCGCCCGGAATTTCTGCCCCGGCGCACGGCACGTTCGCGATTGGATGTCCTCATGACCACCGACGAGCAGGCCCGGATGATGTCGGCCAACCAGGCGAACTGGGACGCCCGCACCCCCGTCCACCTCGCCAGCCGGTTCTACGGCCTCGACGGGGATCTCGATCCCGCGCGCTGGTTCGCCTCATTCGAGTGGGACGACCTCGGTGAGCTGGCCGGCCGCGATGTGCTGCATCTGCAGTGCCACCTCGGCACCGAGACGATCGCCTTCGCGCAGCGCGGGGCACGGGCCGTCGGCCTGGACTTCTCCGCCGCGTCCGTGGCCGCCGCGGGCGGCATCGCCCAGAAGGCCGGGCTCGACGTCACATACGTACAGGCCAACGTGTATGACGCCGTGGAGGCCCTGGGGCAACGGCAGTTCGACGTGGTGTACACGGGCAAGGGCGCGCTGTGCTACCTGCCCGACCTCGACCGCTGGGCCGGTGTCGTGGCCCAACTCCTGTGTCCGGGTGGGCGGTTGTACATCGTCGAGTTCCACCCGCTGCTCAACTCCCTCGGCCCCAAACCCGGTCCGGGTGAGGGGCCCGAGCTGCTCCTGCGCCATGACTACCTGGGCGGCGACGGCGCCGTGCACCGGGACGCGACACGCACCTACACCGACGGGCCTGCCGTCGAGGGCGCCACGGACAGTTACGAGTGGATGCACGGAATAGGAGAGGTCGTAGACGCGTTGAGCCGAGCAGGACTGACCGTCCGGCGGCTGCGTGAGAGCGACGAGCTGCCCTGGCAGCGCTGGCCGCAGATGGAGCGCACACCCTCCGGCTGGTGGCGTCTTCCCGAGCCCCGCATCCCGTTGCTCTACGGAATGCTCGCCACGCGCTGAGCCTTCGTGCTACCGTCGCGACAGCACCTGTGTACGCCCGGTTGTGGCGCCGGTGCCAGTTCTCTCTCAGTTCGCCGGTAGGCGTACCGGCTTCTCATCACCATCTCGTGACCAGCGGTTCCGCCGTGTCCGAGGTGTTGTTTCCCGCCGCCCGAAGGCGCTCTGACCGCCTTCCCGATGTCCGCGGCACACCCCTTCCTCCGCATGTCCCATGCCTTCCGTCCGTGAAAGGACCGACCACCATGACCACCACACTCGAACACCCCCCAGTCCAGCAGCAGGCCCCGGCCGTCACCGGTGTCCTCGACATCGACGCGAGCGGCAAGGGGTACCTGCGCGCCGAGAACCTGTTGCCCTCGCCCTCCGACGTTCAGGTCTCCCCCGCGCTCATCCGCCGCCACGGCCTGCGCAAGGGCGACCTCGTGGACGGCGTACGCGGCGACCGGCGCTCCCTCACCGAAGTCGCCCACGTCAACGGCCGCACCCCCGCCAAGAACCGCCGCAGCTTCGGCGACCTGACGCCGCTTCACCCGCGTGAGCGGATCCGCCTCGAACACCCGGCGTCCGGCCTGGCCGGGCGTGTCCACGACCTGATCTCCCCTGTCGGCAAGGGCCAGCGAGGCCTGATCGTCGCCCCGCCCAAGACCGGCAAGACCGTGCTGCTCCAGCAGATCGCCGCCGCCGTCGCGGGCAACCACCCGGAGTGCCGGCTGATGGTGGTGCTCCTCGACGAACGCCCCGAGGAGGTCACCGACATGCGGCGCTCGGTGCGGGGTGAGGTGTACGCCTCGACCTTCGACCGGGCGCCCAAGCAGCACATCGCGCTGGCCGAGCTCGTCATCGAACGCGCCAAGCGGCTCGTCGAGGCGGGCGAGGACGTCGTCATCCTCCTCGACTCCCTGACCCGGCTGTGCCGGGCGCACAACAACGCGGCCGGGTCCGGTGGCCGCACCCTGAGCGGCGGCGTCGACGCGGCCGCGCTGCAGGGGCCGAAGCGGTTCTTCGGCGCCGCGCGCCTGGCCGAGGAGGGCGGTTCGCTCACCATCCTCGCCACGGCCCTCGTGGAGACCGGCTCCCGGGCCGACGACTTCTACTTCGAGGAGCTCAAGAGCACCGGCAACATGGAGCTGCGCCTGAGCCGGGACCTCGCCTCCCGCCGGGTCTTCCCCGCCGTCGACATCAACCCCTCCGGCACTCGCCGCGAGGAACTGCTCCTCCCCCCGGCCGAGTTGACCGCCGTGCGCGGACTGCGCCGGGCCCTGCAGACCCGGGACGGCCAGTCCCATCTGGAAACCCTCCTGGAGCGCATGCGCGAGACGCCCGACAACGCCACGTTCCTCCGGCGGATCCAGCCGACGCTTCCCGGCGAATGACAGATCCGCGCCGGCATCGCCCGTCCGGGTGCCGACGCGCCCCGACCGGCCCGGGCAGCGCGATGTACGGCGCGTCCGTTCCTACGTTGACGGTATGAAGATCGGATTTACTTCCCGGGCCCTGGTGTCCGCCTGCGCGCTGTGCGCGACCGGCCTGCTGGCGCTCGCGCCCGCCACCGCCGTCGCCCGCCCCGCACGCGACCCCGACACTCCCGGCCGGCACCAGGCGGCTACGCCGCCTCCCACCCTGCTGTACCGGTCCGGCACACAGGTGCGGCCGTATGACGGGGCACCCCGAGTTCCGAGTGTCTCCGCGCTGTCGTGGCTGGTGGCCGACGCCGACACCGGCGAGGTGCTCGCCGCGTACGCCGCACACCGGAAGCTGCCGCCCGCCAGCACGCTCAAGTCACTGTTCGCCCTCACCGTGCTGCCGACCCTGCCCGGCGGCATCCGGCACACGGTGCGCGAGGAGGAGCTCGCCGGGATCGGGCCCGGCAGCAGTCTCGTCGGGGTCGCCGAGGGACGTACGTACCAGGTCGCCGATCTGTGGCGCGGCGTGTTCCTCAGCTCCGGCAACGACGCCGTGCGGGTGCTGGCCTCGCTCAACGGCGGCTGGCGCTACACGGCACAGCACATGCAGGCCAAGGCGCGCTCCCTGGGCGCCCTCGACACGCACGTGGTGTCGCCGGACGGCTACGACACCCCCGGCCAGGTGTCCTCGGCGTACGACCTGGCCGTGTTCGGCCGGGCGGGGCTGCGCAACGCCGAGTTCGCGCGGTACTGCAGCACCGCACAGGCGCGGTTCCCCGGCCGGGGCGGCTGGTCGTACGGGATCCAGAACACCAATCGGCTGCTGACCGGCGCGAACGGCGTGGACCGCTATCCGGGCCTGATCGGCATCAAGAACGGCTACACCAGCCGTGCGGGCAACACACTCATCGCCGCCGCCCGCCGGGGCGAGCGCACCCTCGTCGTCACCGTGATGAATCCCCGGGCGGGCGGGTTCGCCGTCTACGAGGAGGCCGGCGAACTGCTCGACTGGGGGTTCGGAGCGGCGGGACGGGTCGAACCGGTGGGCTCGCTGGACGGGTTGCGGGTCAAGCCGAGGCCGGGGCCCGCGACGGTGCCCGTGGTCGCCGCGGTGCAGCCGGAGGGCGAGCCGGGCTGGGCCGAGGCCTTCGCGATCGCGGGCGCGGCAGGGGTGGGCGCCGGTGCCGTGTCGCTGGTGACCCGGGGCAGGGTCGAGCGGTCGACGCCGAGTTGACCGACGGGCAGCCACAGCAGCAGGCCGAGCGTGATCCAGGCGTAGGTGTTGCTGCCGAGGAAGCCGTCGACGCCGGACGCGTCGTCGAACCACAGCCACACCACGCTGGTGCACAGCACGGCGTACAGGGCGCCCGCGATCCGCAGGTGCCCGGCGCGGACGAGGACGGCGAAGGACGGCAGCAGCCACACCAGATGGTGGACCCAGGTGATCGGGCTGACCAGACAGGCGGTCAGCCCGGTCAGGGCGAACGCCGCCGTCCAGTTCCCCGCCACGACCGCGCGGCGGGTGCGCGCCGCCCAGACGCCCAGGACCACCAGCACCACGACCGCCCAGACCTCGCGGCCCGACACGTCCAGCCGGGCCAGGATGCCCTGCAGCGACTGGTTGGAGACGTAGTCGAGACGGCCCACCCGGGTGGTGTCCCACATCGCGTGCGTCCAGTAGAAGCGGGAGGCGTCGGGGGCCACCCAGGCCGCCAGCGCGGTGGCCGCCGCGGCGACGGCCGTGGCAACCGCCGCGGCTCGCCAGCGCCGGGCCACCAGCAGCAGGCCGATGAACGCGGCCGGCGTCAGCTTGATCGCGGCCGCGAGCCCGATGCCCACGCCCGCCCAGCGCTCCCGGCCCGTCGCGAGCAGCCGGCAGTCGAGGAGGACCAGGGCCAGCAGCAGGATGTTCACCTGGCCGAAGCTGAAGGTGTCCCTCAGCGGTTCGAACAGGGCCAGCCCGCAGGCGACGAGGGCACAGCCGTACCAGCCGTAGCGCCGCCAGGACCGTCCTGCCAGCACCCGCAGCGAGAAGGCCAGCGCCGCCAGGTTGAGCAGCAGCGCCACCGCGATCGCGACGTGCAGACCGACCAGCGCCATGGGCAGCATGACGACGGCGGCGAACGGCGGGTAGGTGAAGCCGTACGTCGTGCCGGGCACCCGGTAGTCGTAGAGACGGCCGCCGTGGTGGATCCAGCTGTCGACGGTGCCGTAGTAGACGCGCAGGTCGAACCAGTCGCGCAGCAGCGGCACGGTGGCGGTGAAGACGGTCAC
The DNA here is from genome assembly GCF_036173045.1 of Streptomyces sp. NBC_00299. Taxonomy (GTDB): domain Bacteria; phylum Actinomycetota; class Actinomycetes; order Streptomycetales; family Streptomycetaceae; genus Streptomyces; species Streptomyces machairae. The sequence continues at coordinate 8,848,647 of NZ_CP108039.1, read as the reverse complement.
GGCGGCGGCGAGCACGAGGACCAGCACGAGCCGGCCGCGGTCGGTACGCGGAAGTCTCATGCGGTGCGCTCCAGAGCCGGGGCCTGCGCAGCGAGATGCGCCTGCCACAGAACGACGACGGCGAGCACGCCACCGGAGACCGCCAGCACCAGCTGGCCGACGTCAGCGGCGCCGCCGCTGGGCAGGACGGCGAGCGCGAGCACTCCCGTCAGGGCCGCCACCCGGTGCCGTACCGGGGTGCTGGGCGCGGCGGCGGCGATGAGGAACAGGCCCCACAGGGCGTACCAGGGGCGGATCGCCGGTCCGAAGGCGGCCACGGCCGCCAGGCTCAGACCGAGCGCGTACACGGGGCGCGGTCGCCAGCGCCACCATATGAGGAGCACGAGAACCCCGGTGAGGACCAGGCCGAAGGTGTGCCACACCGGCACGGCCAGCGGCGCCAGATCACTGCCGGCCTGCTCCAGCATGGAGGCGGTGGCACGGCCGAGCAGGCTGGTGAGCGCCCAGTTCTGCGAGGAGACCGGGGTGTCCAGGGCGCCTATCCAGCCGTAGCCCGTGCCCGCCAAAGCTGTCGCGGCGACGGTGGTGGCAGCGGACGCGGCCGCCGTGGTGAGCACGGCCTTCACCGGGTGGTGCCCGGCCCGCATCTGGAGAAGTACGACCGCGGCGAGGCCCAGCGCCGCGGGCGCCTTGACGAGGGCGGCGAGCGTGACGAGTACGGCGCCCAGGACCGGCCACCGGCCGAGCGCGGCGACCAGGCCGGCACCGAGCAGGCCGAGCATGATGGCGTCGTTGTGGGCGCCCGCCACCAGGTGCAGCAGCACCAGCGGGTTGAGGGCTCCCAGCCACAGCGCGGCGGACGGGTCGGCTCCGCTGTGCCGGGCCAGGCGCGGCAGCGCGGCCGCCATCAGCGCCACTCCCAGGAGGGCTATCAGGCGCATGCCGAGGAGCCCGGCGGGGAGCTCACCGCGGGTCACGGCGGACAGGGCGGAGGCGACGCCGAGGAACACCGGGCCGTACGGGGCTCCCGTGTGCCGCCACAGCGGGGCGACCTCGTCCGCGAGCGGGCCGCCGAGGTGGGAGGGGCCGTACGAGTACACGTCGATGTGCGCGTCGACCATGGCCCCTTGGGCAAGGTAGCTGTACACGTCCCGGCTGAACAGCGGCGGTGCGATCAGCAGCGGGGTGGCCCACACCGCCAGCACCAGCAGCAGGGCGCGTGGCGTCGGCGGATCGGCGCTGCGCACGAGGCGCCCGAGCATCAGCCACGCCGCTATCAGCAGGACGACGCCGAAGTACACGCCGACCAGGCCCAGCGCCGCGTGCGCCGAGCTCGGGGCCAGGATTTCCCGGACCGGCAGCGCACCGGCCGACTCACCGCCCAGGGCGAGGAAGGCGGTGCCGGCCAGACCGAGGATCTGGCAGCGGCGGAGATCGATGGGGAAAGCCATGGCCAACACTCGGTCAGGGTGTCAACGCCGGGTGGCTTCGAGTTGACGCCGGTCCCTCCGGAGGGCAGCCGGAGTGTGGCCGGACGGTGATCCGGTGCGAAGAGGTTGCAGGCTGCTAGGCGTCTGCCGGACATTGAGTGGTTCCGTCAGAACACCGAGAGGCCCGTCAGTGTCGTGAATCTGTCCAGGGCCGCCACTCCTGCGACCGAGTTGCCTCGCTCATCCAGGCCGGGGCTCCACACGCACAACGTGCACCGGCCCGGCACCACCGCGATGATGCCGCCACCCACGCCGCTCTTCCCCGGAAGGCCCACCCGATACGCGAATTCGCCCGCCGCGTCGTACGTTCCGCAGGTCAGCATGACCGCGTTGACCTGTTTGGCCTGGCTGAGGGTGAGCAGGCGGGTGCCGTCGGCGCGGACGCCGTGGCGGGCCAGGAAGGTGGTGGCCAGGGCGAGGTCGGCGCAGGACGCCGTGACGGAGCACTGGCGGAAGTACTGGTCGAGCAGGACCGGCACGGGGTTGTCGATGTTGCCGTACGACGCCATGAAGTGGCCGAGCGCGGCGTTGCGGTCCCCGTGCATGGACTCGGAGGCAGCGACGTCCTTGTCGAAGTCCAGGGTGGCGTTGCCGCTCTCGGCACGCAGGAACGCCAGGAGTTCGCCCGCCGCGTCTCCGGTACGGGTCTGGAGTCGGTCGGTGACGACGAGGGCACCGGCGTTGATGAACGGGTTGCGTGGGATGCCGTTCTCGTACTCCAGCTGGATCAGGGAGTTGAAGGCGTTGCCGGAGGGCTCGCGGCCCACGTACTCCCAGAGTTCGTCGCCCTCGCGGGCCAGGTCCAGCGCGAGGGTGAAGACCTTGGTGATGGACTGCGTGGAGAACGGCTCGCGCCAGTCCCCCACCCCGTACACCGTGCCGTCGAGTTCCGCGACGGCCATGCCGAAGCTGCGCGGGTCGCGGGCCGCGAGCGCCGGGATGTAGTCGGCGGGCCGGCCGCGGCCGGGGGTCCGCTCGATCTCCTCCGCGATGCGCTCCAGGATCGGCTGGAAGGTCAGTGACGACGTCGACGCTGCCATGATCACCATTGTGCCTCCCTGCCGGTCCCGGTGCGCTTCAGCGGATCAGGGCCGGTTCAGGCCGGCGCCTGGCCGCTGCCCGCGAGGATCTCCGGGCGCAGCAGGCCGGCGAGGGTCTCGGCGGGCAACAGGCCCTTCTCCAGGACGAGTTCGGCGACGCCGCGGCCGGTGACGAGGGCCTCCTTGGCGATGTCGGTGGCCGCCGTGTAGCCGATGTGCGGGTTCAGGGCGGTGACCAGGCCGATGGAGTTCTCCACGGTCCGGCGCAGCGCCTCGGTGTTGGCGGTGATGCCGTCCACGCAGCGCTCGGCGAGCGTCAGGCAGGCGGCCCGCAGGTGGGTGATCGACTCCGACAGGGAGTGCAGGATGATCGGCTCGAACGCGTTGAGCTGAAGCTGTCCGGCCTCGGCGGCCATGGTGATGGCGACGTCGTTGCCGATCACCTCGAAGGCGACCTGGTTGACGACCTCCGGGATCACCGGGTTCACCTTGCCGGGCATGATCGACGAACCGGCCTGCACCGGAGGCAGGTTGATCTCGCCGAGGCCCGCGCGCGGCCCCGAGGACAGCAGCCGCAGGTCGTTGCAGCTCTTGCTGAGCTTGACGGCGATGCGCTTGAGCACGCCGGACATCTGGACGAACGCACCGCAGTCCTGGGTCGCCTCGACCAGGTTGGCGGCCGTGACCAGCTGGAGCCCGGTGATCTCGGCGAGGTGACGGCGGGCCGACTCGGCATACCCGGCGGGGGCGTTCAGCCCCGTACCGATGGCCGTCGCGCCCAGGTTGATCTCGTGGATCAACTCGACCGCCTCGGCGAGACGGGACCGGTCCTCGTCGATCATGACGGCATAGGCGGAGAACTCCTGCCCGAGCGTCATCGGCACCGCGTCCTGCAACTGCGTGCGGCCCATCTTGAGCACGTCGCGGAACTCGACGGCCTTACGGGCGAACGCGTCCTGAAGGACAGCCATCGCCTTGAGCAGCCCGCGCACCGCGAACACCGTCGCGATCTTGACGGCGGTCGGGTAGACGTCGTTGGTCGACTGGCCGAGGTTGACGTCCTCGTTGGGGTGCAGGTGCTGGTACTGCCCCTTCTCGAACCCCAGCAGCTCCAACGCCCGGTTGGCCACCACCTCGTTGGCGTTCATGTTGGTCGACGTGCCGGCACCGCCCTGGATGACGTCCACGACGAACTGGTCGTGCAGCTTGCCGGACCGGATCTCCCGGCAGGCGGTGACGATGGCGGCGGCCTTCTTCGCCTCCAGCAGCCCGAGCTCCTCGTTGGCGAGAGCAGCGGCCTCCTTGACGGCGGCCAGGGCGTCGATCAGGTGCGGGTAGGCGGAGATCGGCGTCCCGGTGATGGGGAAGTTCTCGGTGGCGCGCAGGGTGTGAACACCCCAGTAGGCGTCGGCGGGGATGTCACGGTCGCCGAGCAGATCGTGCTCGACGCGGGTGGCGGTGGTCATGAGGGGACGGGTCCTCTTTCTGAGGGGCGTGAGGGTGAGCGCCCCTTTCAGGGGCGCGGGGCGTTGTCGATTTGCGGCTACCGCCGCGTGGGCGCGACGAGCCGCATACGGCCCGCAGTCGCCGAACCAGATGTCCGGCACATCCTTAGGCGCAGGCCGAAACAGCAACCGGCTCCAACGAACGAACGGGCCGCACACACCCGACCGCCTGACCGCCCCCAAGCAGCGCTGCTCCTTGGAATTCGGCGAGCACCTCCGGATCAATCCCGGCCCACGCAAGAGCCGCGGCAGCAACCGGCACCCGAGCCCGATTCGCCCCGTCGGCAATCTTCACGGCGACGGCACGCCCGTCCGGCAGCGCAGCGACCTGCACCCCTTCGAACCCGTCCTTGGCGAGCAGCCCCGGAACGGCCCGCATCAGCGCGGCCACATCCCTCCCCGACCCGGACGCCATCTCCGCGTGCTCCCGCATCGCGTCGGCGACCCGGGCCTCGGGCGTGCCCGGCGCCGCGGTGGTGATCCGGGCGGCGGCACGGGCGAGGCCATGCAGCGAGACGGAGAACAGCGGCGCCCCGCACCCGTCGACCGTCACCCGCGCGATCCGCTGCCCTGTGAGGTCCTCGACGATCTCGGCGATCGCCTGCTGCAGCGGGTGCCCGGGGTCGAGGTAGTCGTCCAGGGACCAGCCGTTGAGCGCGCAGGTGTACAGCATCGCCGCGTGCTTGCCGGAGCAGTTCTGGGCGAGCCGGGAGGGCAGGCGGCCCTCCCGCACCCAGGCGTCCCGGACGACCGGGTCGAACGGCATGTCCGGGACGTTGCGCAGGTGGTCCTCGGTGAGCGCGGCGAGTTCGAGGATGCGCCGGGTTCCGGCGAGGTGGCGTTCCTCGCCGGAGTGGCTCGCCGCGGTGAGCGAGAGGAGCTCGCCGTCGAGCGGCAGCCCCGCCCGGGCCATGGCCACGGCCTGGACGGGCTTGAGTGCGGAGCGCGGGTAGAAGGCGGCCTCGATGTCACCGAGCTGGAAGTCCACCTTGCCGTCGGCGCCGAGGACGACGACGGAGCCGTAGTGGGTGCCTTCGATCATTCCGCCGCGTATGAGGTGGGCGACGGGCGCGTGGAGGGGTTCGCGGACAAGGGGTGCGTCCGCCATGGAACTGCTGTACATCACTGCCTGGTTTCGTGGGTCGATGAGGGTTCGTCGACCGACACGGGTCTCACGCGTCGGTCCTGGTGGCGGTGCGGGCGACCCGGCCGCGGATGGCGTACCAGCCCGCGACCAGCGCCCCGACGATCAGCGGCAGGCACAGCACGGTGGTGCGGCCGGCGCCTCCGTCGGCGTACATGAGGACCAGGACGGAGGCGAGGAACACCAGCGTCACGAGTTCGGTCCAGGGGGAGCCCGGCAGTCGGTAGCCGGGCCGGTCGAGTTCGCCCTTCTGGGTCTTCTGCCAGAAGAGCAGGTGGCAGATCATGATCATGCCCCAGGTGGCGAGGATGCCGATCGCGGCGAAGTTCAGCACGATCTCGAACGCATCGGCCGGGACGACGAAGTTGAGTCCGACGCCGAGGACACAGATACCGCTGGTCAGCAGGATGCCGCCGTACGGGACCTGGCTGCGGCTCATCACCGAGGTGAACTTCGGGGCGGAGCCGGACATCGCCATGGAGCGCAGGATGCGGCCGGTGGAGTACAGACCGGAGTTGAGCGAGGACATGGCCGCGGTCATCACGACCAGGTTCATCACGCCGCCGGCCGCCGGGATGCCGATGTTGGACAGCACGGTGACGAAGGGACTCTCACCGGCCTTGTACGACGACCAGGGCAGCAGCATCGAGAGCAGGAGGACCGAGCCGACGTAGAAGAGGCCCACGCGCCACATGATCGAGTTGATCGCCTTCGGCATGATCTTCTCGGGGTTCTCGGTCTCACCGGCGGCGACGCCGACCAGCTCGACGGAGGCGTAGGCGAAGACGACGCCCTGGACGATCAGCAGCATGGGCAGCAGGCCGTTGGGGAAGAGGCCGCCGTTGTCGGTGATCAGGGACGGGCCGGGGGTATGGCCGTCCACCGGCTGCTGGGTGACCAGCAGGAAGATGCCGATGCACATGAAGACGACGAGCGCGCCGACCTTGATGATCGCGAACCAGAACTCAAGCTCGCCGAAGATCTTCACGGAGATCAGGTTGACGGTGAGGACGACCGCGAGGGCTATCAGCGCGATCACCCACTGCGGGATGTCGGAGAACATGCCCCAGTAGTGCGTGTACGTCGCCACCGCGGTGATGTCGGCGATGCCGGTGGTCGCCCAGTTCAGGAAGTACATCCAGCCCGCGGTGTACGCGCCCTTCTCTCCCATGAACTCCCGGGCGTACGACACGAAGGCGCCGGAGGACGGCCGGTACAGGACGAGTTCGCCGAGGGCGCGCACGACGAGGAAGGCGAAGACGCCGCAGACCGCATAGGCGATGAACAGGGACGGTCCGGCGTCGGCGAGCCGGCCGCCCGCGCCGAGGAACAGGCCGGTGCCGATGGCTCCGCCGATGGCAATCATGTTGACGTGCCGCGACTTCAGCGACTTGCTGTAGCCGGCGTCTCCGGCGTCGACATGGATGGAACGTTTCTGCACGCCCTCGTGCAGGGACTGCTCACTCACGCCTCGGGTCCGCCTTCCGTGGTGCTGTCCGTGCGCGCGGGGCGCACGATGTCGGTGAGGGTCGTCTCGACGCGATCCAGGTGGTGGGCCATGGCATCGGTGGCGTCGAGTTCGGAACCGTCGATCAGCGCCTCGACGATCGCCCGGTGCTCGCGGTTGGACTGCTCGCGCCGACCGCCCAGCTCGTTGAGGAAGGCCGACTGACGCGCCAGTGCGTCGCGGATCTCCTCGATGACCCGGCGGAAGACCGGGTTCTGGGCGGCCTCGGCCACGGCCAGGTGGAAGAGGGTGTCCATCGCGACCCACGCGGTGGTGTCCGTCTCCCGCTCCATGCGGTCGAGCAGGTGCGCCAGGTGGTCGAGGTTCTCCGGGGTGCGGCGCAGTGCCGCGTACCCGGCGACCGGGATCTCGACGTGCCGGCGCACCTCCAGCAGGTCGCTGGCCGCGTAGTCGCCGAAGGTCGGGTCCTCGACCGCGCTGGCGACGACGAAGGTGCCCTTGCCGGTCTTGGAGACGGTCAGGCCCATGGTCTGCAGGGCCCTGAGGGCCTCGCGCAGCACGGGCCGGCTGACCTCCAGGGTGCGGCAGAGCTCCGCCTCGGACGGGAGCTTGTCGCCGATGGCGTACTCGCCCCGCTCGATGGCACTGCGCAGGTGCGCCAGGACGGCTTCCATGGCGCTGACCCGACGCGGCGGCTGTCCGGCTGTCCGGCTGTCTGACAGGTTCACGGGAGTGATACTCCGGGTGAGGTGAGGGTGGTGTCAAGGGGAGGCGGTGGGTGAGGTTCACCCGGTGTGAACCCGCAAAGCCGACCGCGCACCGCCCGGCCGACCGGCCTGCCGACTGGCGGGCACCTGAGTCAGCTGTTGATCACACCTGCGCCCAGCAGCCCGAAGAGCAGCAGCCCGACCACGACCCGGTAGATCACGAAGGCGTTGAAGGAGTGCTTGGCGACGAACTTCAGCAGCCAGGCGATGGAGGCGTAGGCGACGACGAAGGACACGACGGTGCCGACGGCCAGGGGCAGCACGGCGGTGCCCGTCGTGCCGAGGGCGTCCTTCAGCTCGTAGATGCCGGCTCCGGTGAGGGCCGGGATGCCGAGGAAGAAGGACAGTCGGGTGGCGGCGACCCGGTCCAGGTCGAGCATCAGCGCCGTGGACATCGTGGCGCCGGAGCGCGAGAAGCCCGGGAAGAGCAGGGCGAGGATCTGGGAGCTGCCGACGAGCATCGCGTCCTTGAACGAGGTGTCGTCCTCCCCTCGCTTGTGCCGGCCCATCCGGTCCGCGGCCCACATCACGCCGCTGCCGACGATCAGCGAACCGGCGACCACCCACAGCGAGGAGAGCGGCCCCTTGATGAGCGGCTTGGCGGCCAGGCCCACGACGATGATCGGGATCGTCGCGCAGATCACCCACCAGGCGAACTGGTAGTCGTGGTGGTACCGCTCCTCCTTGTCCCGCAGCCCGCGCAGCCATGCGGAGACGATCCGCACGATGTCCTTGAAGAAGTACACGAGCACGGCGGCGATCGCGCCGACCTGGATGACGGCCGAGAACCCGATGACCGCGTCGTCGTCGACGGGGATGCCCATGAGCCCCTCGGCGATCTTCAGATGCCCGGTCGAGGACACGGGCAGGAACTCGGTCACCCCCTCGATGGCTCCGAGGACGACGGCCTGACCGACACTGATGGCGCTCATGGGATCCAGTTCCGGGTCGACGGGACAGCAGTGGCGCGCACTGTCCTACCAGGTACGGGTGTGGTTCCCGCGCCAACAGCGGCGGTGTCGCGGCCTACGACCACACCGACTGGGCGATCGCCACGCCCGCGAACGCGGCACCGAGGCCCGCGATCACACTCCCCACGACATTGACGACGGCGTACAGCCCGGCCCCCGTCTCCGTCAGCCGCAGGGTCTCGTACGAGAAGGTCGAGTACGTGGTCAGGGCCCCGCACAGCCCGGTGCCGAGCAGCAGCTGGAGGTGGGAACTCGCGGCGCCCTCGGCCGCGGCGCCGGTGAGCAGTCCGAGGATCAGGCAGCCGCTGACGTTGACGACGAAGGTGCCCCAGGGGAACACCGAGTCGTGCCGGGACTGCACCGCCCGGTCGGTGAGGTAGCGCAGCGGCGCGCCCACGACGGCACCGGCGATCACCAGGAGCCAGTTCACGGCGACTTCTTACCTTCCGTGTACCGGATGACCTCGCAGTCGTCGAGGGTGACGAGCCCTTCGGTGACAAGTTCGTCGAGCTGCGGCAGGAAGGCGCGTACGCGCTGTTCGGTGTCGACGATCACGATCGCGACCGGCAGGTCCTCGCTCAGGGACAGCAGCCGTGCGGTGTGGATCAGTGAGGAGGCGCCGAAGCCCTCGATGCCGCGGAAGACGCTGGCGCCCGCGAGGCCGGCCGCGTGGGCGCGGTGCACGATCTCCGAGTACAGGGGCTTGTGGTGCCAGGTGTCGTGCTCGCCGACGAAGACGGTGAGGCGCAGGGCGCCGGCGGTCGGCCTGGTCATGGCTGCCTCCGTTTCAGGACGCGGCGAGTCGCCGCCGTCGCGAGCCAGACCGCCGTGAGTGCCGCGATCAGGGTGGCGGCGAGGTAGGCCAGTCCGGTGCCAGGGTGGCCGCTGTCGACGAGGTGCTGGATGTCGACGGCGTAGGTGGAGAAGGTGGTGAAGCCGCCGAGCACTCCGGTGCCGACGAAGGGGCGGACGAGGCGGTGGGCGGGCCGGACCTCGGTGATGATCACCATGAGCACGCCGATCATGGCGCAGCCGACGACGTTGATCCAGAACGTCGCCCAGGGGAAGCCCCCGGGCTGGGCGGGCCACCACAGGGAGGCCGCGTACCGGGCCGTGGCGCCGACGGCTCCGCCGAGTGCCACCACGGCGACGATCGGTGCCTGCGTCCGCCAAGTCCGCCATGCGGGCTGCCGCGGGGCGCTGACGCTCTCGGTGTGCGGGGCTGTCATGGTCGTACGTCTCCTACTCGCCGGGGCCCGGGCAGACGGGCGCGGTCGCAAGTAGGGACCGTTGGCGGCAGGTGCGCCGCGGTTCGCGTACGGCGGGCCCCACCGCCGCGCCGCGAGGGTGATCGCGGCCGTGGCACAGCCTAACCCCGGGCGCGAAGGCGGGTCACTTCGGCTGGGGCGGCTCGCAGAGCGCCACGCCCCGCTCCCACAGGCTCCCGAGTACCAGGTGACCGCCGGTCTCGCAGACGCTGGTGACCATGCGGAAGCCTGAGTGGCGGCGGCCCAGGTGGTGGACGACCCGACCGGTGTCGTCGACGGCGAGCACGCCGATCGTGCCCGTGGGACGGAACGGGGCGCGAACGGCGACGCGCGCGGCGGTGCGGCGTACGGCAGGGGCGGCGCGGTGGAGGAGGTCCAGCGGGGGCACGCGTGGGCCGGCCAGCGCCACCCAGATCGGGCCGTCGGGCGTGCCGCGCCACAGGTTGTCCGGCATGCCCGGCAGGTTCTCGGCGAAGGGCTCGCTGTGTCCGGCGCGGGGCCCGGTGAGCCAGTAGCGGGTGAGACGGCACGCGGTCGTCTCGGCGAGGACCAGGAAGGAACCGTCGGCGCTCGGGGCGAGACCGTTGGCGAACTGGAGCCCGTCCAGGAGGACTTCGGGGGTGTCGCTGCCGGGGGCGAGACGCAGGAGGCGGCCCGTGGCGGTGTGTTCGACGACGTCGCCGATCCAGTGTTCCAGGGGGTGCCGGCGGCTGCTGACGGTGAAGTAGATGCTGCCCTCGGGCAGGGCGACGACATTGCTGCAGAACCGCAGCCGCTCCCCCGCCGCCGAGTCGGCGAGGACGCGTACGGCGCCGTCGGTGAGGTCGACGCGGAGCAGTCCGCGTTCGGCGTCGCACACCAACAGGGCGTCGTCCGGGAGGAGTTCGAGGCCCAGCGGCCGTCCGCCGGTCTCGGCGAGCACCTCGACGCGGACCCCGGCACGGCTTTCGGAGGAGTCCGCCAAGCCGTCGAGGCGCAGGATACGACCGTCCTCGACACCGGTCAGCACACGGCCGCGGGCGTCGGCGACCACGTCCTCCGGGCCCCGGCCGCCGATCGCGACGTAGCGGTGCGGGACGAGCGCCCCCGGGCGTTGCATGTGTGTGTTCCCTTCGCCGCCGTGCTGCGCCATGGCCCCTCGGCTCCCCGCTCCCTGTCCTCGGGTCTGCGCCTACCAGCCCTTCTCAAACATGCGCGCGACCTCGGCGATCCGCATGTCGTCGCGACGGTAGTACACACGCCGCCGGATCCGATTGGTGCGCAGCATGCCGAGGCCCGCGAGCACGCCGAGGTGGGTCTCGGCGACCTTGCGCGGCACACCGAGCTTCGCGGCCACGGCGTCCGCGGTGACGCCGTCCTCGACGGGATCGCCATGCCGCCGCTTCGGGAAGTGCGCGACCGGATCCTTCAGCCACTCCAGGATGTCCAGGCGCGTTGCGCTGACGGGAGTCCTCAGCATCTCGTCCCCCCTCCGTCGGACCGCGTCGTAACGCGTATTCCCACTGTCCCGCAGTCGAAGCCGTGGTGTCCGGGACTCGCGGACCGTTGTCCGGTACCGAACGGCCGTACGACATAGGGCTGTTCGACCCCGAAGGGGTGAGGCCCGGCCGCGTGGGTGCGGCCGGGCCCCTCTGTCACGAATTCAACGGACTCAAGGTGTCATCGATGGCTGAACCACGCCATCGATGACAGGGCCGTGTCGTCGTAGCCGAACAGGGCCTGGTTCTCCCAGCCGTTGCCGGAGGAGGCGTCGGTCGGGTCCCAGCCGTTGCCGGTGACGGCGGTCCAGGTCGCCTCCCAGTAGAAGACTCCGAGGCCGCGGCCGTTCGGGACGGCCTCCACGATGCTCGTCACGTCGTTCATCCAGCGGCGCTGCCCTGCCGTGTTCGCCGGGTAGCCGGAGACGAGTTCGCCGGTGGTGTTGATGATCTCCTCGTGCGAGTCCTCGCTGTCCAGCCGGAACGGGTAGGCCGTCTCGGCGACGAAGACCGGCTTGCCGTAGCGGGCGGCCGCGTCGTCCAGGGTCGTCTGGAAGTCGTAGAGCGAGCCGTGCCAGTAGCCGTAGTAGGACAGGCCGATCGCGTCGAACTTCACGCCGTTCGCGACGGCGCTGTCGAACCACCAGCGGGTGCCGGACAGGTCTCCGCCCTTGGCGAGGTGCAGGGCGACGGTGGTGGCCGAGTTGACCGCCTTGACCGCGTCGTAGCCGGAGTTGAGCAGACCGGCGAGCTGCCACGAGTTGTCCGTGGACCCCTCGGACCACAGCATGCCGCCGTTGATCTCGTTGCCCACCTGGACCATGTCGGCGGTGGTGCCCTGGGCCTTCAACGCGTTCAACACGTCGTAGGTGTGGTTGTACACGTCGGTCTTGAGCTGACTGTACGAGTGACCCGCCCAGGCGGCCGGCTTGCTCTGGGCGCCCGGGTCGGCCCAGGTGTCCGAGTAGTGGAAGTCGACCAGCAGCTTCATGCCGGCCGCCTTGACGCGCTGGGCCATGGCCAGCAGGCGCGTCCTGTTGTTGTAGCCGTCGGCCGGGTCGGCCCAGACCTTCAGGCGCGCGTAGTTCATGCCGGCGTTCTTCAGGAGGGTGAGCGCGTCGCCGGTCGTGCCGGAGCCGGTCCTGTAGACGCCGCCCTTGGCCTCGCTCTTGGCGAGGGAGGAGATGTCGGCGCCGTGGATCGACGTGCCGCCTGTGCCGGACGCGAAGGTCAGGTCGTCGACATTGATCCAGTTACCCGCGTTCGCGTCACTGTTGATGCTGATGGTGCACTGGTTGGTGGTCACGTTGACCGGCACGACAATACGGATCCAACCGCTCGCCGAGACCGGAAGGTCGGTGCGCTGCTCGGCGCCGCCGCAGTTCTTCAGCGCTATGTACGCCGAGTTCTGGCCACCACCGGAGCGGACCCAGGCGGTGAGCCGGTAACTCCCGTTGGTCAGCCCGGCCAGGTACTGGTACGTCTCCACCTTGTAGGCGGAGGACGCCCAGTGGGTCATCCGGTAACTCCCGGCGTGGCCACCGGCCTCGGTGAAGGAGGCCGCGCTCTGGCCGGCCGCCGAGTACGTGGACCAGCCGGCCGGGGTCGCGGTGCCGGTGCCGTCGGACTCGAAGCCTGAGTTGGTGAGCGTGCTCGCCGCCGAGGCGGTCTGCGCGGGCAGGGCGGTGAGGGCGAGTCCGGCGGCGAGCGGCAGCAGCAGGGCTCGGAAGGTGCGTCTGGGATGGAACATCGTCGTCCGTCGTCCCTTCGACATATGGGGATGGGGATCCCTCACCGCCGCGATGGGGAACCGCGGTGAGGAGCCCCTCCGCCCGCGGCTCGTGGCACGCGCGGGCGGAGGGGAGTCGGCTCAGCCGTCGAGTCGTACGACCCGTACGGCACCCGCGGGGACCTCGAGGCGGCCCGCGGCCCGTTCGCCGGTCAGCAGCTCGGCGCCGGGCGCCTCCAGCGGCACCTTGGTGTCCGACGCGGTGTGGTTGATCGCGAACAGGTAGCTGCCCGACTCGCCGTCACGGCGCACGATCTCGACATCGCGGGGCAGGTCGACACGCGGGGCGACCTGCGCGTCCTCGGTCGCCCAGCCCAGCAGCGCGTCGAGGCCCTCGGCGCCCAGGCGCGTGGAGACGTACCAGGCGGTGCCCTCGCCGAGGCGGTGCCGGGTGACGGCGGGGTGGCCGGCGGTCAAGCCGTCGGCGTAAGTCCAGACGGTCTCGGCGCCGCGCGGGACGACGAACTCGCTCCACACGTCGCCGCTGAGCTCGGAGCCGTCGAGGCCGGTGATGCGCACCAACTGGTCCTGGAGCAGCGGCGAGAACTCCTCGACGGTCAGCCCGAGGACGTCCCGCAGCGGCCCGGGGTAGGCGCCCTCGTGCACGGCGTCGTGCTCGTCGACGATGCCGGAGAAGTACGACACGACGAGCGTGCCGCCGTTCTCGACGTACTCCGTGAGGTTGTGCCCGGCCGCCTCGGTCATCAGGTACGAGGCAGGTACGACGACAAGGGGATACCTCGACAAGTCGGCTTCGGGGTGGGCGAAGTCGACGGTGAGGTGGCGGTCGTAGAGCGCCTCGTAGAAGGCGTCGGCGCGCTCGCGGGGGTCGTGCTCCTCGCTGGGGCGACAGTCAAGGCTCTGCGCCCACCAGGAGTGCCAGTCCCACAGCATCGCCACGTCGGCCTGCGTGCGGGTGCCGCGCACGGCGCCCAACGAGTCGAGAGCGGCGCCGAGTTCGACGACCTCACGCCACACGCGTGTGCCGGTGCCGCCGTGCGGGACCATCGCCGAGTGGAACTTCTCGGAGCCGCGCCGCGACTGCCGCCACTGGAAGAACATGGCGCCCTCGGAGCCGCGCGCCACGTGGGCGAGTGAGTTGCGGGCCATCTGGCCGGGGGCCTTGGCGGGGTTGCGGGGCTGCCAGTTGACGCCCGAGGTGGAGTGCTCCAGCAGGATCCAGGGGGCTCCCCCGGCGACCGAGCGGGTGAGGTCGGCGGCCATGGCGAGGTTGACGTGGGTGCGGCGGCCGTCGGTGATCAGGTAGTGGTCGTTGGTGACGATGTCGACCTCGCGGCCCCAGGCCCAGTAGTCGACGGAGTCGCACTGGCTGAGGGCGGTCATGAAGTTGGTCGTGACCGGGACGCCGGGTGAGAGGCGGTGCAGGATGTCCCGCTCCATACGGAAGTTCTCGCGCATGGTGGTGTCGGCGAACCGCTTGTAGTCCAGCGCCTGGGCCGGGTTGACGGCCGTCGGCGTCAGGCGCGGCGGGTTGATCTCCTCCAACTCGGAGTACCGCTGCCCCCAGAAGGCCGTGCCCCAGGCCTCGTTGACGGACTCGACCGTGCCGTACGTCGACTCCAGCCAGCGCCGGAAGTGTGCCGCGCAGGAGTCGCAGTAGCAGGCCGACACGGGGGCGCCGTACTCGTTGTGCACGTGCCACATCGCGAGCGCCGGGTGGTCGCCGTAGCGTTCGGCGAGCTTGGTGGTGATGCTCGCGGCGGCCGCGCGGTAGTCGGCGTTGCTGTGACAGATGGCGGCGCGGGAGCCGAACTCGTACCGCACGCCCGCCGCCGTGACGGGCAGGGCCTCGGGGTGGGCGCGGTAGAACCACACCGGCGGGCAGACAGTGGGGGTGCCCAGGTCGACGCGGATGCCGTTCTCGTGGAGCAGGTCGAACAGGCGGTCCAGCCAGCCGAAGTCGTATGAGCCCGGTGACGGTTCCAGCAGGGCCCAGGAGAAGATCCCGACGCTCACCATGGTGACGCCGGCCTCCCGCATCAGCCGGACGTCGTCCTGCCAGACGCCTTCCGGCCACTGCTCGGGGTTGTAGTCCCCACCGAAGGCGAGCCTCGTGAGGCCCCTGGGGGTGGTCTCCGGCATGGAATGTCTCCCGATTGCTCGATCAGTTGGGAACGTGCACACACATCATCAGCGGCGCGAGCCCAACATAACCGCACAGCATCAACCATTGACAAGTGTCCGGGATGTTTCTCTACTGTGAACGCTCACAGAAGCATGGCAGGTCTTCGCGGCAGGCGGAGACCCCAGGTCAGGGGAGAGATCCATGCCCATCACGAAGCGTCGGCGACTCTTCGCCAGAAGCGCAGCCACGTCCGTCGCCCTCGCGCTCGGCGCCACCGCCCTCGCCGCTTGCGGCTCCGAAGACGCCAGTGACGACCCGTCGGGGCCGGTCTCGCTGACGTACTGGACCTGGACGCCCGGGATGGACAAGGTCGTCGACCTGTGGAACCAGGGTCAGGGCAAGAAGGACCGGATCACGGTCACGGTGAAGAAGCAGGCGTCCGGCGACACGCTGGTCACCAAGATCCTCACCGCCCACAAGGCGGGCAAGGCGCCCGACCTGGTCCAGGCCGAGTACCAGGCACTGCCGACGCTGGTCAGCAATGACGCGGTCGCCGACATAGCGGGCGAGGTCGGCGACGCGAAGGGCAAGTTCGCCGACGGTGTCTGGCAGCAGACGACGCTGGGCACGGACGCGGTCTACGCGGTCCCGCAGGACATCGGGCCGATGATGTTCTACTACCGCGAGGACCTCTTCAAGCAGTACGACCTGAAGGTGCCGGCCACCTGGGACGAGTTCGCCGAGACCGCCCGCACGCTGAAGAAGAAGGCCCCGGACAAGGATCTGACCACCTTCTCGGCCAATGACTCCGGCCTCTTCGCGGGCCTGGCCCAGCAGGCCGGCGCCGAGTGGTGGACGACCTCCGGCGACAAGTGGCAGGTCGGCATCAATGACGCGGCCTCCCAGAAGGTCGCCGCGTTCTGGGGCGACCTCGTCAAGGAGGGCGCCGTCGACAACCAGCCGATGTACACGCCGGCCTGGAACAAGGCGCTCAACACCGGCAAGCAGATCGCCTGGGTCAGCGCCGTGTGGGCCCCGGGCACCCTGACCACGGCGGCGCCCGACACCAAGGGCAAGTGGGCCATGGCCCCGCTCCCCCAGTGGTCCGACTCGGACAACGTCACCGGCAGCTGGGGCGGTTCCTCCACCGCCGTCACCACCGACTCCAAGCAGAAGGCGGCCGCAGCGAAGTTCGCCGCCTGGCTGAACACCGACGGCGATGCCCTCAACGCGCTCGCCAAGGAGAGCGGCATCTACCCGGCCTCGACCTCCGCCCAGCTCAGCGGCGCGTTCACCACGCCGCCGGACTACTTCTCCAACCAGCCCGACTTCTACACGAAGGCCTCCGAGATCGCCGAGACCACGGCTCCTTCGGCCTGGGGCCCCAACGTGAACGTCGCCTACACGACCTTCAAGGACGCCTTCGGCTCCGCCGCCAAGAACAAGTCGGACTTCGGCGCCGCCCTGAAGGCCATGCAGGACGACACGGTCGCCGACCTGAAGAAGCAGGGCTTCGAGGTCTCCGAGTGACCAGCACAAGCCGGAGGGCGTACGGGGTGAAGGGGGCCCCATACGCCCACCCGTCTCCCACCACCACCCTCAAACGAGCGCGAAGCGCCCCCTACTTTTTCCTCCTCCCCGCAAGCGTCCTCTTCCTGCTCTTCTTCGCCCTGCCCATCGGCTACGCGATCTGGCTCAGCTTCCGCAAGGTGCAGGTCTCCGGACTCGGGCTCGGTTCCGGCGCCCGCACGGAGGTCTGGGCCGGCCTGGAGAACTACACCGACGCCGTCACCGACAGCGAGTTGCTGGACGGCGCGCTGCGCGTGCTCGGTTACGGCTGCATCGTGGTGCCGGTGATGCTGGGGCTCGCCCTGCTGTTCGCGCTGATGCTGGACTCCGAGAAGGTGCGGCTCGCGCCGTTCACCCGGCTCGCGATCTTCCTGCCGTACGCCATCCCGGGCGTGGTGGCCGCGCTGCTGTGGGGCTTTCTGTACCTGCCGGACGTCAGCCCGTTCTACTTCGTGCTCGACAGGCTGGGCCTGCCGCAGCCGGACCTGCTGGACGGCGGTCCGCTCTATCTCGCCCTGTCGAACATCGCGGTCTGGGGCGGCACCGGCTTCAACATGATCGTCATCTACACCTCGCTGCAGGCCATCCCGGCCGAGGTGTACGAGGCGGCCAAGCTGGACGGTGCCACGCCGCTGCAGATCGCACTGCGGATCAAGATCCCGATGGTGGCGCCCTCGCTGGTGCTGACCTTCTTCTTCTCGATCATCGCCACGCTCCAGGTGTTCAACGAGCCGACCACCCTCAAGCCGCTCACCAACTCCGTGTCGACGACGTGGAGTCCGCTGATGAAGGTGTACCAGGACGCCTTCGGCAAGGGCGACATCTACGCGGCTGCCGCCCAGGCCACGATCATCGCCCTGGCCACGCTGCTGCTGTCCTTCGGCTTCCTGCGAGCCGCGAACCGTCGTAACAAGCAGGAGGCGGCACGATGAGTTCTCTTGCTGTGAGCAAGACCGGGCCGGCCACCGACACGGCCCCCGGCACCACGCAGAGCCGCCCGCCACTGCGCCGCCGGCTCGCGCTCGTCCCGACCGTCACGCTGCTGCTCGGCGCGGTGTACTGCCTGCTGCCGGTCGCCTGGGTGGTGATCGCGGCGACGAAGTCCGGCAGCGAGCTGTTCTCCACCTTCACCTTCCTGCCGGGCACGGGCTTCGCCGACAACTTCGCGGACCTGAGCGCCTACCGCGACGGCGTCTACTGGGAGTGGATGGGCAACTCCGCCCTGTACGCCGGTCTCGGCGCCCTGCTGTCGACGGCCGTCTCGGCGTTCAGCGGCTACGCGCTCGCCATCTACCGCTTCCCGGGCCGCGAGACGATCTTCAGCGTGCTGCTGGCGGGCGTGCTGATGCCGCCGGTCATCCTCGCCATCCCGCAGTACCTGCTGCTCGCGAAGGCCGATCTCACGGACTCGTACCTGTCGGTGCTGCTGCCGCAGATCCTCTCGCCGTACGGCGTCTACCTCTCGCGGATCTACGCGGCCGCCGCGGTCCCCTCCGACGTGGTCGAGGCCGGGCGGATGGACGGGGGGAGCGAGTGGCGGATCTTCACACGGGTCGCGCTGCCGATGATGGTGCCCGGCATGGTGACGGTGTTCCTGTTCCAGTTCGTGGCGATCTGGAACAACTTCCTGCTGCCGTACATCATGCTCAGCGACGACGAGAAGTTCCCGATCACCCTCGGTCTGTACACGCTCCTCGAACAGGGCGCCAACACCCCGGCCCTGTACACATTGGTGATCACCGGCGCGTTCCTCGCGGTGTTCCCGCTGGTCGCGCTCTTCCTGGTCATCCAGCGGTTCTGGAGCCTGGATCTGCTCTCCGGGGCCGTAAAGTCATGACCATGAGCAACACGGGGGGCCGACGCAAGCCGCCGACGATCCACGACGTGGCGCGCGAGGCCGGGGTCTCACGGGGCACGGTCTCGCGCGTGCTCAACGGCGGGCACTACGTCAGCCCGGCCGCGCAGGAGGCGGTCAACGCGGCGATCCGCAAGACGGGTTACGTCGTCAACCGGCATGCCCGCTCACTGATCACGGGGCGTTCGGACTCGATCGGCTTCCTGCTGACCGAGCCGCAGGAGAGGTTCTTCGAGGACCCCAACTTCAATGTCCTGCTGAGCGGTTGCACGCAGGCGCTGGCCGCGCACGACATCCCCCTGCTGCTGATGCTGGCGGGCACGAAGGACGAACGGCGACGCATCACGCGGTACATCACGGCCGGGCACGTGGACGGGGTGCTGCTGGTGTCCAGCCACTCCGGAGACCGGGTCGCCGAGGAACTGCGCGAGGCCGGTGTGCCGCTCGTCCAGTGCGGCAAGCCCATGGGGCCCGGCTCCAAGGTGAGTTACGTGGCGGCGGACGACCGGGACGGTGCCCGTGACATGGTGCGCCACCTGCTGTCCGTGGGCCGCCGCCGGATCGGGGTGGTGAGCGGTCCGCTGGACACGCCGGGCGGTGTCGACCGACTCGCCGGCTACAAGGAGGTGCTCACGGAGGCGGGCGTCGAGATCGAGGATCGGCTGATCGTCTCCGGCGACTACAGCCGTGCGAGTGGCGAGGCGGGCACCGAGCGGCTGCTGGCACAGGCCCCCGACATGGACGCCCTGTTCGTGGCGTCCGACCTGATGGCCCAGGGCGCCCTGGCCGCGCTCCACCGGGCCGGCCGCCGGGTGCCCGAGGACGTGGCCGTCGGCGGCTTCGACGACTCCGCCGCGGCGACGGAGGCCACCCCGGCCCTCACGACGATCCACCAGCCCTACGACCGCATCAGCGCCGAGATGGTGCGGCTGCTGCTCGCGCAGATCAGCGGCGAGGACCCGGCTGCGGTGATCCTGCCGACGGTGCTGGTGAAACGGGAGTCGACGTAGTCGCGTGAGCGGGTCGCGGGGGCGCGCCGCACGGTGACGCGGCGGCCGTGCAGCGCGCCTTCCGTCTGCGACCGGTCAGTGACCGGTCAGGAATGAAGAAGCGGCCCCGGGCTCCCCCGCCCTAGCGTGAAACCACCGACGAAAACCGTCGAGCACACTTCACGTCAGGAGACCGTCATGACCGCCGGAGTCAACACGATCATCTACCCCGTCAAGGACCTGGACCGGGCGAAGGCCCTGTTCAAGGCCCTGCTGGGCACGGACCCGTATGCGGACGAGCCGTACTACGTCAGCTTCAAGGACGCCGGGCAGGACGTCGGCCTCGACCCCAACGGACACGCGAAGGGCATGACCGGTCCGGTCCCCTACTGGCACGTCGACGACATCAGGACGACCCTCGCCGCCCTGCTGGAGGCGGGTGCCGAGGCGCTGCAGGACGTCCACGACGTCGGTGGCGGCCGGCTGATCGCCTCCGTGAAGGACGCGGATGGCAACCTCGTCGGGCTGCTTCAGGACGCGACCAGCTGAGACCCGTCCCCGAAGCTTGCCCACGATTCCGTTGCGCGTGCAGTAGTTGCATAGGCAACAAATGGCCGGATCGGTGCTACGGTGCCAGGTATGGCAGTGAAGACGGCCGACGCCGGGCTCGAGGAACGCTGGCGGGACATCCTCTCCGTGCACGCGCGCACGATGTGCGAGATCGACCGCGTGCTGCACCCGCACGGCCTGGGCGCGAGCGACTTCGAGGTACTCGACATCCTCGCGACGGCGGCCCCCAAGGAGGGCGAGCAGTGCCGGGTGCAGAACCTGGTCGGACGGGTCCATCTCAGCCAGAGCGCCCTGTCCCGGCTGATAGGGCGGCTGGAGAAGGACGGCCTGGTGGAGCGATCCGTCTGCACGGAGGACCGGCGCGGCGTGTACGTCACGCTCACCCGCAAGGGGCGTGATCTGCACGCCGAGGTGCTGCCGCTGCAGCGGGACGCGCTGGCGCGGATGCTGAGCGACTGAGGCCGGAGTCGGACTACGGCGTCGGGCATCGGGCATCGGGCATCGGGTCGTTAGATCACGAACTCGGCCCCGTCCGGAAGCACTTCCACGCCCGCCTCGGTCACCTGCGCACGAGCCGCAGAGGCGGGGTCGAGCAGGGGGTTCGTGTCGGTCAGGTGGGTGTAGATCCGGCGGGCGTGCGGGTGCCGGGTCAGGGCGGCGAGGCTGCCGGCCGGTCCCGAGACGGACAGTCGGCGCTTGGCCTGCGGCGTCTCGTCCGCCGCGAAGTGCGTGCCGTCCATGACGACGCAGTCGGCCGTCTCGATCAGGTCGTCCAGCATCGGGCTCCAGGTGTGCACGCGGGGCGCGTACACGAGTACGCAGCCGGTCGCCAGGTCCTCGATGCGGTACGCCGTCACCCAGCGTTCGTCGGACGCGCGGGTCGGTACGTACGCCGGAGGCGCCCCGGCGACGGGGTGTGCCGTGACGACCAGACCGCCGGCCAGCACGAACCCGCCCTCAGTCAGACTGTCCGCCCACTCCCACGGGTCGTGCCGGTCGAGGGCCGCCCGCGCCGGGGCCAGGGCGGCGAGGACCGGTGGGGCGGCGTATGTCTTGAGTCCGGGCACGTCACGCAGCACGGCCAGGCCCGCCACGTGATTGGCCTCGGCGTCGGTCAGCAGCACTCCCCGTACGGGAGTGTGCCGAGGGCTGGGCCACAGGGCGGAGGCCGCGGTGAGCTGGGTGCGGATGTCGGGCGAGGTGTTCAGGAGCCACCAGTCGCGGGAGTTGCCGGTGACGGCCGCGCATTCCGGGCCGCGGGCGGGCAGCTTGCCGTCCCGGGCGGCGGCGCATCGCGCGCAGGCACAGTTCCAGCGTGGGAATCCGCCTCCGGCGGCGGTACCGAGCAGGACGAACCTCAAGACGACCCCCCACCCTTTGCGCGTCGGCCCTCCCGGTGGGATCTTCCCTCTCCGTACGGCGGAAGCACCCTGAGGCGGGGAGCAGTTCCGGCCGACCTTCACCGGCCGACGTTCAGCAGCCGGTCCTCACCGGCCGGTCCTCACCGGCGACACAAAGGGGACGAGCGGCTCGGGTGCCACTCGTCCCCTTCATGTGCTCACTTCGTCGACTGCGAAGTACGGCCGATCCTCGTCGGCGCTAGGGCCGTGCCAGCAGGGTCCGCACCCCCTCCGACGTCAGGGTCAGCGGGTGTGAGGAGCCGGCGTCTATGGTCAGGGCCAGGTCCTCCGACGGCCACTGCGAGGCGAGTGCGCCCAGTGGTACCAGGCGGTAACGGGAGACGAAGGGCAGCAGCTCGGCCATCGCGGGCTCGGAGGTGAAGACGGGGACGACCGGCTCGCCGTCCGACCGCTCGATGACCGGCAGCGCCACGGCGCCCGGGTCGATGGCGTCCTGCTCATTGGCGTCGTCGGGGACGGGGACGAGGACGTCGCTGCTCGCGAGCGTGTCCATCGCCGCCGTGTCCTCGCTGTTCCCGGCCAGCGCGTCCAGCGCACGCCGGGCCGGTGTGGCGGTGTTGTCGTTCGCTGGTGTCTCCATGACAGATCCCCTGGTAGCGGCGGTAGTGCGGGCCGCCCGGGACGTGATCGTCCCTGGTGCGGCCCTGCTCGCGTACCCGATCCGGACCTGAGCATTCCTATTGCCGTGCACGGGATAGGAATGCTGGTCAGAGATGTCTGTCGCAGGGGAACACGCGGCGGAGAGCTCAGGGGATCAACGGGATGTGGGCGGACGGCTGCCCCAAGCGGTCGCAGCCGACGCGGCGGGCGAGGGCTCGGCCATGCTGGGACCCACGTGGGTCCAGTACGTGGCCGCATCCCGGAAGTAGCGCTGCATCCGCTCGCCGTCGCGCGCGTGCCTGGAGCCGGCGGTGCGGAAGAGGCTGCCCTGGAGGACGTCCCAGGTCATGCGGCCCGCGTTCAGGAACATGAGGGCGAGGCGGTTGTCCTCGGCGGTGGTGAACGGCGGGCCGCCGGTGGCGTTGCGGTGGCAGGTCTCCATCCATGCCTCGGCGGTGCGTTGCAACGCCGCCTCGGCCGTGTGGACGACTCCGAGCGCCTCGCCGAGGTGCCGCTGGTAGTCGTGGAGTTCGGCCCGGGTACGGCCGGGTTCGAGGATCAGGGGGCGGTCGGCGACGACCCGGGCGTACTCGTCGGCGGCGGCGTAGGCGGTGCCGATCATGATGGCGGCCAGCTCGCCGTGGAAGAAGCTTGGAGCCCGCCCGGCGTACATGGGGTTGCCGTGCAGTGCGGAGCCGAAGCTGCCGCCCTCGACGGGCAGGTCGAGCAGGCTCGCCTCACGGGTGAGGTACGCGGGAATGCGGGCCTGCTCCATGTGGATGCTGTTGGAGCCGCTGCCCCGCAGGCCCAGGACGCCGTGCCAGTCGTCGAGCACCGTCCACACCGAGCGCGGGGCGACGAAGAGCACCGGAGGTCCGGGCGGGGCGCCGGGGCGGTCGGGGGCGCGCAGGGTCTGGCCGACGTAGTGCGTGGAGTAGGGGGCGCCCGAGGAGTACGGCCAGGTGCCGTCGAGGACGACATGGCCGTCGCCGTCGGGTCGGGCGACGCCGATGGGCGCGACGGTGGACGCGGCACGGAAGTCGCCGTCGGCACCGAAGATCTCGTCCTGCGCCCGCTCCTCGAAGACCGTGGCGACCTGGAGGACGTGGGCGGCCGTGAGCGACAGGGCCCAGCCGGTGGAGGGGCAGCCGCGGGCGATCTCGGTGACCACGCGGTAGAAGGCGGGCAGGCCGAACTCGTAGCCGCCGTACCGGCGCGGCTGGAGCATTCGGTAGAAGCCGGCCCGCAGGAAGTCGTCGTGAGTGTCCTTGGGGTAGTGCGTCAGCCGTTCCGTCTCCGGCTGGCGCTCCAGCAGCACGGGCCGCAGGTTCACAGCCCGTTCGACGATGTCACGTTCGGTCAGTCCGGGTTCGGGCGCGGCAGTCACGATGCCTCCTGACGTGTGGGGCCGTCCGTTCGTGCCGTGATGCGTGACGCGATACCAAGTGATTGAACACGGCAACTGTGCACGGGGTACCGACCGGAAATCGCCAAGCTGCCGAGGCCCCCGGCGGAACCGACTCAGCAGCGCCCTTCCGCGGCCGACGGCAGCCGACGGCATTCCGGGGTGACGGCAGCAAGCCTCCCGCGTCCGGAGTGCGCGACAGACGACGGCAGAGCTTCGGGCGTGGGCCGTCCGCGCACGGGCGGGACGCAGGCGTCCACGGCGGGCGAACAGTCGTAGCCTGAAGAGGTAAGGACAGGCTCCCGCCCTCGTGGGCGCGGGAGGC
This sequence comes from Streptomyces sp. NBC_00299, assembly GCF_036173045.1. GTDB lineage: Bacteria > Actinomycetota > Actinomycetes > Streptomycetales > Streptomycetaceae > Streptomyces > Streptomyces machairae. The sequence continues at coordinate 8,824,907 of NZ_CP108039.1, read as the reverse complement.
GGCGTATGCGGTACGACGATCGCAGAGCGGCGGGGCGGCTGCTGGCCGAGGCGCTGGAGGAGTGGCGCGGTCAGGACGTGGTGGTGCTGGGGCTGCCGCGCGGCGGGATGCCCGTGGCGGCCGAAGTGGCCCGGCATCTCGGCGCCCCGCTGGATGTGCTGGTGGTGCGCAAGCTGGGCGTGCCCCAGCAGCCGGAGTGGGGGTTCGGTGCGATCGGGGAGCACGGGGTCCGTGTCCTCAACCAGGACGTGATCAGCGAGGCGGGGCTGGACTCCGCCGAGCAGGACTCCGTGGAGCGAGCGGAGCGGGCCGAGCTGGACCGGCGTCTGCACGAGTACCGGCAGGGCCGGGCCGCAATGCCGGTCGCCGGGCGTGTCGCGGTCGTGGTGGACGACGGGGTTGCCACCGGCGCCACGGCCGAGGCGGCCTGTCGGGTCGTACGGGGCCAGGGCGCGGCCCGGGTCGTGCTCGCCGTGCCCGTCGGGCCCACCCACAGCATGGCGCGGCTGCGGCGGGCCGCCGACGAGGTGGTGTGTCCGCAGCCGCTGCGGGCCCTCGGCTCGGTGGGCGCCTGGTACCGGAACTTCGCCCAGACCTCGGACGCCGAGGTCACGTACCTGCTCGCCGAGGCCGCCCGCGCCACGCCGCGCTCCTCCGCCGGGCAGTCCCCCGAGGGGGCACTCTCTTCGGGACCGAGCCGGGATGTGCTGATCCCCGCCGCGGGAGCCCGGCTGGGCGCCCACCTGGTGGTGCCGGACGGGGCACCCGCGGCCGTGGCCTTCGCGCACGGCAGCGGCAGCGGCCGGCACAGCCCGCGCAACCGCTACGTCGCCTCCGCCCTCAACCGCGCCGGCCTGGCCACGCTGCTGCTCGACCTGCTCAGCGACGACGAGGCGCACGACCGGCACAACGTCTTCGACATCTTCCTGCTCGCCCGCCGCCTGCACGCCGCGTCCCTGTGGCTGCGCGGCGAAACCGGCCTGCCCGTCGCCTACTTCGGGGCCAGTACCGGGGCCGCCGCGGCACTGGAGGCCGCCGCGCTGTCCGGCTCCGGCATCCGCTCCGTCGTCTCCCGTGGCGGCCGGCCCGACCTGGCGACCCCGGCGGCGCTGACCCGCCTGCGGGCGCCGACCCTGCTCATCGTCGGCAGCCGTGACACCCAGGTTCTCAGCCTCAACCGCCTGGCCGCCGACCGGATGCACTGCGAGCACCGGATCGCCGTCGTCCCGGGCGCCACCCACCTCTTCGAGGAACACGGCACCCTCACCACCGTCGCCGAACTGGCCCGCGACTGGTTCACCGCCCACCTCGACCGGCCCACTGCGGAAACGTCGCGGCGCCGGTCACAGTAGCGACCACTAGCCCCGCGCGGCTTGATCCGGTCGGTTCGGAGGCCCCGGTTCCGCCCACGCACACACGGATGGAGATTATGTGCAGGACATATGCCTGGACTCAGGATCCTGCACGGAGAGGGACCCCACGTGAGCGAACCGACCGACCCCGTCTGCCCGGAGTGCGACACACCCCGGGCATCGGACGGAACTCCGGCCTGCTCCTGCGCCCGCCTCGCCTCCGACGCCCGCCGCGACGCACGAACGGCAGAGGCGGCGGCTGCGGCGGACTTCGCTCCGCTGCGCATACGGCCCTTCGTGGAGCTCGGTGACGATGCCGGGGCGGTGGGCCCGGCGATCGTGGACGAAGTCCCGCAGGAGGCAAGGGACTTGGAGATACCTAGTGACTTCGCGACACAAGGGGACGCTGGAGACGCGGACGGCAGCCCGGCCGCTCCCGCCCTCGACGCGGAATCCCTGAAAGACCCCCCACGCAAACACCGCCCCCTTCTGATCGCCGGAGCCGGCGCCGCCCTGGTCGTCCTGCTGACGGGTGCCGTCCTGGGCGGGCTCCACCTCTACGACAGCCCGTCCAGGGCCAGGGCCGCATCCGACGACGTACGGCCGCCCGTCCCGGACAGCTCCACCGAGGACGGCACATCCCCCGAGGGCCAGTCCGCCGCTACGGCCACCGCATCGCCGGCTTCTGACCCGGCATCCTCGCCCAGCAAGCGCCCGACCGACAGCTCGGCGACCCCGGCCGACTCCTCCCCCACCCCCACCACGGCGGCCCCCACCGCGGGCGCCGGCACCAGCGCCGCCGCCCCAGAACCCACAGCCGTGGAAGGCCGGCCCCCGGTCCTCCGCCTCGGCGACGAGGGACCGGAAGTCACCGAACTCCAGCTGCGCCTGCGGCAGATCGGCCTCTACGCCGGGGACATCGACGGCGACTACGACCGCTCGGTGGAGGGCTCGGTCCGTACCTACCAGCTCACGCGTGTCATCCTCAGCGAACCGTCCGGCGTCTACGGCACGGCGACCCGGACCTCACTGGAGTCCGAGACCTCGGAGCCGTGACCTCAGGGAGGTGAGCTGGGCGATGGGGGGCTGACTCAGACCGTCTCCTCAGCGACTTCGGCGACCGTCGTCACCCGGATCAACGGCCGGTACAGGTCCAGTACATGCAAAGCCTTGGCGTGCGAGTCGTCGTCCGCACCCGCGCAGGCGTCGGCGACGACCAGCACCTCGACGCCCGCGTCGGCGGCGGCCAGCGCCGTCGACAGGACGCAGCAGTCGGTGCTGACGCCGGCCAGGACGAGGCGACCCTCCGGGGCGACGCGTCGGGCGAGTTCAGAGGTCCATTTTCCGAAGGTGGTGGCGTCGAGCACGTGCCGTGCGCGGGGCGCGAACTCGTCCGTGAGCTGCCAGAGTTGAGCGTCCGGCGGTTGCAGGGCGAAGGGCCACTGCTCGTAGTACGCCCGCCAGGCGCCCTTGGGGCTCTCGGGTGCCACGAACCGGGTGAACGTGACTCGGTCCCCGAAGGCCGGCAGAAGCCGGCGTATGCCCGCTGCCGCTTCTGCGAATCGCGGGGTCGCCCAAGGGCTGTCGGGGTCGGCGAAGACGCGCTGCATGTCGATGACGGTGAGCAACCCCGTGGTCATGCGGCCGTCGCCCCCTCGTCCGCCGCGTCGCTCGGTTCCTGCGCCTCCTGCGCACGGACGTGTCCGCGCCGCAGCACCAGGGTGCCGAGGAAGCCGAGGGCGAGTGCCGCGAGGACGCCGAGGTTGGCGTAGGCCCAGGAGCCGGACCGGCCGCCGAGGCCCAGTGGGGTCAGCAGATAGCCCTGCCAGTCCAGCCAGTTCGCCGTCGAGTTGGTGACCAGGCCCCATCCGAGTGCGGTGGCGGTGACGGTCAGGAGGAGTGGGGTGAGCGGTACGTCGCCGTAGCGGCCGGTCGGGCGGTAGAGGTCGGGCTCGTCGTAGTCGCGGTGGCGCAGGGCCAGGTCGGCGAGCATGATGCCGCACCAGGCGGCGATGGGGACGCCGAGCGTGGTGAGGAAACCCATGAACGGGCCGAGGAAGTCGTCGGCGACGAAAACGATGTAGATCGAGCCCGCGATCATCAGGACACCGTCGACCAGCGCGGCCACATAGCGTGGCACGGGCAGGCCCGCCGACAGCAGGGCCAGGCCGGACGAGTAGATGTCGAGGACCGCGCCGCCGACCAGGCCGAGGACCGCGACGACGGCGAACGGGACCAGGAACCAGGTCGGCAGGATCGTCGTCAGGGCGCCGATCGGGTCCGCGGCGACGGCCTCGCCCAGCTTGCTGGACGAGCCGGCCAGCAGGAGGCCGAAAACCAGCAGGAGCAGTGGGGCCAGGGAACCGCCGAAGGCGGTCCAGCCGATCACGCCACGGCTCGACGCGGTGCGCGGGAGATAGCGGGAGTAGTCGGCGGCCGCGTTGACCCAGCCGAGTCCGAAGCCGGTCATCATGAAGACGAGGGCACCGATGAACTCCTGGGCGGAGCCCGTGGGTACGGCGCTGACGACGGACCAGTGGATGTCGTCGGCCACGAGCACGACGTAGACGACCGTGAGCACGCCGGTGACCACGGTGATCACGGTCTGCAGCCGCATGATCAGGTCGAAGCCCATGACCCCCACGACCACGGTCAACGCAGCGACCAGGATGAGTGCGACCACCTTGGTCTCGGTGCCGCCACCCCAGCCGAGCCGTCCGAAGACGGTCGCGGTGGCCATGGTGGCGAGGGCGCAGAGCACGGTCTCCCAGCCGACCGTGAGGACCCAGGAGATCACCGACGGCAGTCGGTTGCCGCGCACCCCGTACGCGGCACGGCCGAGGACCATCGTCGGCGCGGAGCCGCGTTTCCCGGCCACGGCGACGAACCCGCACAGCAGGAACGAGAAGACGATGCCGACGACTCCGGCGACCAGTGCCTGCCAGAAGGAGATGCCGAAGCCGAGCGCGAAGGCGCCGTAACTCAGGCCCAGGATGGACACGTTGGCCCCGAACCAGGGCCAGAACAGGGTGTGTGGCGTGCCTTTGCGCTCGGCGTCGGCGATCACGTCGAGGCCGTGGGTCTCCAGCTGGAGCTTTCGGCCCGCGGGCCGGCCGTCGAGTGGGTCCGGGGATGTGATCATTCCGGCATCGTCGCACCGCTCATCCCGCTGCGGAACACCGTCTGCCGGTGTCCGTCGCGCTGGTTGCCATGCGACAGTCACTCATCCGAGTGGCTCTTGGTGTACCCGCTGCGTTCCGAGGGTGATGTTCATGTGACAACAGCACCCACTGCACAGGAGTACAAATGCGTATTCGCACCGCGCTTGCTGCCGCCGCTCTCGGCACTCTGACCGTCTTCGGCGGCGCCGCCGCTGCCCACGCCGATGTCGACGACCAGAGCAGCTTCGGCGTCGGAAGCCAGGAGAGCCAGGGCTGGCAGGAGCCCACGTTCAACGACCAGGGCGGCGCCGCCTTCGGCAGTGAAGGCAGCCAGGGCACGGACGAAGGTGCGGGCTTCGGTGACGCCGAGGGCGCCGAGGGCTCGTTCCTGCAGTAGACAGAGGCAGCCGACGAGGACGTCTCGATGCGTGTCGCGCACGAGGCGTCCTCGGCCGTTGCAGCCACTCGGGCCCGCCACAGCGCCTGGGCGCGCGAGCGGGGCGGTGAGGTGATTCAGCCCAGCTTCTTGAGCAGTTCGACGGCGAGCGGGGCGGCGGAGGACGGGTTCTGGCCGGTGACCAGGTTGCGGTCGACGACCACGTGCGGAGCCCACGGCTCGCCGACCTGGACCTGCACGCCGGCCTCGGTGAGCCGGTCCTGCAGCAGCCACTTGGCCTTGTCGGCGAAGCCGGCCTGGGTCTCCTCGGCATTGGTGAACGCGGCCACCCGGTAACCGGCGAAGGTGTTGGTGCCGTCGGCCTTGGTCGCGGCGAGCATTGCGGCCGGGGCGTGGCAGACGACACCCAGCGGCTTGCCGCTCTCCAGCGAGAGGGTCAGCAGCCTGCCGGACTCGGCGTTGACGGACAGGTCCTCCATCGGGCCGTGGCCGCCGGGGTAGAACACCGCGGCGTAGTCGTCGAGGTTCACGTCCTCCAGCCGGACCGGCTGCCGCAGCTCCGCCATCGAGGCTAGTACGGCGGCGACCCGGTCGGCGTTCTCCTGACCGTCGTTGAACTCGGGCGCGAGGCTGCCCTGGTCGACCGGCGGGACGACTCCGCCCGGCGTGGCCACGACGACCTCGTGCCCGGCGGCCGTGAACGCCTCGTACGGGGCGGCGGCCTCCTCGGCCCAGAAGCCGGTGGGGTGCCTGGTGCCGTCGGCCAGCGTCCAGTGGTCGGAGCCGGTCAGCACGAAAAGGATCTTCGACATGGAGTGCTCTTTCGAGAGACGGTGAGTCGATGTCTCGACGGTACGCATCTCGTGCCATTGGAATCCAATAGGCTCACACATATGACACATAGGGATTCCGATGAGATGGAGGAGAGCACCCAGCTCAGCGGTGCGGCGCCGGTGGACCTCAACCTGTTGCGCACGTTCCTGGCCGTGTACCGCACCGGGTCCTTCACCGCCGCCGCCCGGGTGCTGGGCCTGTCGCAGCCGACGGTCACCACGCAGATCCGCACGCTGGAGCGGCAGCTGGACAGGGAGCTGTTCCAGCGTCTCGCGCGCGGCGTCGCCCCTGCCCCGCACGCGGACGAGCTCGCCTCCCGAATCGTCGAACCGCTGGACGCCCTCGCCAGTGTCACCGGGCCGGGCGGCTCAGCCGACGTCCGGCCTGCGGAGCCGGTGCATCTCGCCGGTCCGGCCGAGCTGCTGACCCACCGCGTCATGCCGGCTCTCGCGCCGCTGGTCGACAAGGGCGTACGGCTGCGCGTCACCCCCGGCCTGACCGAGCCGCTCCTGGAGGAGCTGCGGGCGGGCCGCCACGACCTGGTCCTGTCGACGTACCGGCCGCGTGGTCGCGCCCTCGCCTCGGTGCCGCTGATGGACGAGGAGTTCGTGCTGGTCACGGCTCCCTCCTGGGCGGAGCGCATCGGCGGACCGACGCGGATCGCGGCGGCCGGACCTGCCGCGCTGCACGGCGTGCCGCTCGTGGCCTACGCCGAGGACGTACCGATCGTGCGGCGCTACTGGCGTCATGTGTTCGGCAAGCGTCTGGTGCGTCACCCGGCGATCACGATGCCCGACCTGAACGGGGTCAGGGCCGCGGTGACGGGCGGTGCCGGGTTCAGCGTGCTCCCCCGCTATCTGTGCGCGGCCGAGCTGGCGTCGGGCGCGCTGGTGCTGCTGCACGACCCGGACGATCCGCCGATCAACACCGGTTTCCTCGTCCAGCGCCCGGGCTCGTCCGGAAGTGCTCATGTCTCGCTGGTCCGCGACCACCTGCTGGGAAGCGCGCGCGGCTGGTAACTGACCGCAGCTCAACCGGCCGGCCGAGCAACTGCCCGATGGGGGCGCCGCGGAGCAGGTGCAGCTCCGTGCGGCGGTCGAGGGCGAGGCGGGCGCACTGCAGGGACAGCCACGCCTCGTGCGGGCGACGGCACCCGGCAGCGTCCAGCGGGCACGCCAGCCAGCGGTCCCAGCGGTGCCCTTTCCTGCCCTCTCAGCGGCTCCAGCAGCCGCTCCACCAGGGCCCGGCGGGCGCTGCCCTGGCCACCCGCCTCGTCCTCAACGCTCTCGACCCGGCCCACGCCCAGCGCCCCGCCTGCTGACGCCCGCGATCCCGTGGCCCGCGCGGATCACCCCGCGCGGGTCGCGGGCCGGGGCTCAGAGGCCGCGTGCGGATACCTCGGCCCCACCTCGGCCGACGGCCGCACCGGCCGTACAGGCCCCGGCCGCGCACTCCGTCAGCCACTGGTCGAAGTCGGCGTCGTAGCGGGTGCCGATGTCGGAGGCGTAGACGGCGTATCCGCCCGCGTAGTCACCGACGCGGAAGCGGGCGAGCATGCGGTGGACGTCGGCCGGGTGGCGCTCGAACATGTAGCGGACGGCGAGGTAGCCCCACGGGTAGGTGCGGGTCACGTCGCTGTTGGTGTACGTGTTCTGGAACAGCGTGCTCAGCCGGTACGTGTGCTTGCCCGCCTCCGTGATCGCCTGGTCGTAGGTGATGCCGCGGTAGCCGTAGGAGACGTACTCGGCCACGCCCTCGATCCACCAGACGTCCGGCACCGAGATCTGCTGGGCGAAGTCGCCCTTCATGTTGTGGCGGGCGTCGAGGTAATGCGTGTACTCGTGGTTGAGGTTCCAGATCCGGGCGGCGTGACCGTTGTCCTGCTCCTTCTGGTACATGACCGCGAACGGCCGGTTGGCGGGGTCCGCCGGGTCTCCGATCAGGGTCATGCCGCCGTTGTCCGTGCTGATCCCGAAGATCGCCCCGGCGTAGGTGCGGTAGTCGGCGGGGCGGGCGAAGACGACGAGGTCGATGGTCGACAGGTACTGGCCGGGTATGGGGCCGTCGTCCTTGACGAGTTCGTGCACGTACGCGTCCTGGCCGAGCACGCTGTCGCATGCCGCGTCGAGGTCGGCCGCGGTGAGTGCCTGGGCCCGGATGGTGTGGGTCGCGTCGCAGGGGTGGGTGATCGGCAGGGCGGCCCTGGTCAGTTGGCCGGTGAGGTCGCAGACGGCGTAGTAGGAGCAGTTGGCTTTGTCGTAGTACTCGGCCTGCGTCGCCACCGCGACCCACAGCCCGGCCGTCGGGCCGGTGATCCGTGACGCGCTCAGCAGCTGCCTGGTCAGCGGTCGCACCATGGCCCGCAGCGCCGGGTGTTCGACGTGACGGGCCAGGTTCATCCCGGCGTTGGACGCCAGATACGCCCGGTCGGTGGCCAGCAGGTCCAGGTGGTCGAGCGCGAACCTGTGGAGGGTCCGGACGATGGCCGGGTCGGCGGCCACGGCGTTGACGTAGTCCGCGTTCCAGTTGCCGCGCCACAGCGGGGTGTAGACCGCGTTGACGGCGGCGAGCATGCTGGGGATGGCGTCGTGGGAGCGGCCGTATCCGTTCAGCACCCGCCGGTAGACGTTCAGATAGCGGGCCTGCTGGTCGGCGCTGTCGGTGAGGATGAGGACCTCGCTCAGCACGTCGCCGTTCGCCGCCGTGACGTCCCTCGATGATGAGCGGGCGAAGAACGTGTCCAGGCCGCGGACGGTGTTCCGGGCCAGGCGTGTGCCGTAGGGGCCGACGTCGGTGGGGTTGTTGAACTGCACGTAGTAGCCGGCGCGCAGGAAGAGCACGAGCTGCCAGATACGGGCGGAGTTGTCGCCGCGATAGCTCTGTGCCGTGCGTGTGAACGCCTCGGCGACGGTGACCATCTGGGCCTCACGGAAGACCGCGCGGGCGTCGGTGCCGGTGACCGCGAAGAGGCTGTTGACGCAGTCCGTGGTCGAGGCCTTGACGAAGGCCACCAGCGCGGATCCTGTTCTGCTCCCGAAGTCGGCGGGACTGCACGGGGCCGCCTTCGGGGAGACCTGCGCGCCGGGGTTGTCGGGCTCGGGCGTCGGTGCCAGGGGCGGCAGGTGGGCGGGGGTGCGCTGCCGGTCGCGTACGGCGGGGTGGGTGGTGGCGTCGGCGGTCGATCCGGTCGGGGGCGGGGGTGGCGTCGGCTTGCCCGACCGGGTGGGGAGCGGGGTGGTCTCGGCCGCGGGTGTCGCGAGTGCGGGCGTCGACAGCAGGCCGGCCAGGGTGACGCATGCGACGAGCGCGGCGGCCAGGTGTCTGGGCAGCACGAAGCGGTAGCGCATCTGGATTCCTCCACGGATGGATGCGCCTCGATACGGGTGCTGAGGCGTGTGTGGCACTGTCTCAACGCCCGCCCGGCCCAACAATGGCGTGTGACATAGCACATTGCACTGTTCGGCCATAACGCGCCATGCCGTGGCCGGGACCGATGTGGAGCCGGGAGCTACGTCTCGCTCACGTTCCACATGCGCGCTGCCCAGGTCCTCAAGTGCGGGGACCGGCCCACGAGTTCACGGTACGCGGCAGTGGCGGACTGCAGCAGGGCGTCGGCCGTCGCCTCGGTGACCACGTCACGCCGCCACGCCAGCACGTAACGGCACCACAACGGCGTACCGATCAGCGGCTTGACGACGACCTCCGAGATGGGGCGCGTCGTCGCCTGCACGACGGCGACGCCGTGCCCGTCGGCGATCATTCCCTGCAACTCCAGCCGGTCGCCCAGGAATTCGTGCACCGCCGACGGGCTGAAGCCGGCCGCCGCGCAGGCCGCGTGGAAGACGCCGGGCCATCCGGCGCCGTCGTCCGGCGTCAGGAACCAGGCCTCCTCGGCCAGATCCGCGAGGGCGACCTGAGCGCGCTGTGCGAGCGGGTGGCGGGACGGCAGGGCGACGAAGTTCGGCTCGGTGACGATCCCGCGATGGGCCACAGCGTCGGAGTGCACCAGTTCCCGGCCGGGGTAGTCCGCGGCGATGGCGACGTCCACCCCGCCCCCCTCCAGCAGTTCGACGATCCGGGAGGAGGCGTACACGCTGTTCACCGCGAGCGAGACGTCCGGCAGCCGGGTGCGGACGCCCGACAGCATGCCCGCGAGCATCGGAGAGTTGGTCGCCGCCACCCGCAGGGTCCGCCGCGAGGGCGCGGCGCCGGAGGCCGGCCGGCGTCCGATCGCGTCGGCACGGGCGAGGACGTCGCGGGCCTGGGCGACCACCTCGAAGCCGTACGCGGTCAACCGCACCCCGGCCGGCCCGCGTTCGAACACCGCCTCACCGAAGTACCGCTCGATCCGCCGGAGTTGGGTGCTCATCGCGGGCTGTGAGTAGCCCAGCTCAGCCGCGGCCCGGCCCACGCTCCCCGCGTCCGCGATGGCACACAGCACGCGCAGATGCCGTAGCTCCAGCTCCACCCTCACTCCTTCTCCATATACAGGGAAAAAGCCCGCAAACTTGGACAGTTTCCCATCTCGCCGACCCCCCTTTGAACGATCGTCGCACCCTGCGGTTAGCATATGAGCGCCACCTAGCTCGAAAGATAGGCCCGTGACTGTCAACGACGACTCGTTCACCAACTGGAAGACCCGCGAGGAGATCGCGGAGTCGATGATCCCGCTCATCGGGAAGCTGCACAGGGAGCGGGACGTCACCGTCCTCCTCCACAGCCGCTCCTTGGTGAACAAGTCGGTGGTCAGCATCCTGAAGACGCACCGGTTCGCCCGGCAGATCGCCGGTGAGGAGCTCTCGGTCACCGAGACCCTGCCGTTCGTGCAGGCCCTCACCGCGCTCGACCTCGGCCCGTCGCAGATCGACATCGGCATGCTGGCCGCGACGTACAAGGCCGACGACCGCGGTCTGACCGTGGAGGCGTTCACCGCCGAGGCCGTCGCCGGTGCCACCGGAGCCAACAAGATCGAGCGCCGCGAGGGACGGGACGTCGTCCTGTACGGCTTCGGCCGCATCGGCCGCCTCGTCGCCCGCCTGCTGATCGAGAAGTCCGGCTCGGGCAACGGCCTGCGGCTGCGTGCCATCGTCGTGCGCGGCGGCGGCGAGCAGGACATCGTCAAGCGTGCCTCGCTGCTGCGCCGCGACTCCATCCACGGTCAGTTCCAGGGCACGATCACCGTGGACGAGGCGAACAGCACGATCTTCGCCAACGGCAACGCGATCAAGGTGATCTACGCGAACGACCCGTCCGAGGTCGACTACACGGCGTACGGCATCAAGAACGCCATCCTCATCGACAACACCGGCAAGTGGCGCGACCGCGAGGGCCTGTCCGAGCACCTGCGCCCCGGCATCGACAAGGTCGTCCTGACCGCGCCGGGCAAGGGCGATGTCCCGAACATCGTGCACGGCGTCAACCACGACACCCTCAAGCCGGACGAGCAGATCCTGTCCTGCGCCTCCTGCACCACCAACGCCATAGTCCCGCCGCTGAAGGCGATGGAGGACGAGTACGGCGTGCTGCGCGGTCACGTGGAGACCGTCCACTCGTTCACCAACGACCAGAACCTGCTGGACAACTACCACAAGTCCGAGCGCCGCGGCCGCTCCGCGCCGCTGAACATGGTCATCACCGAGACCGGCGCCGCCTCCGCCGTCGCCAAGGCGCTGCCCGACCTCAAGGCGCGGATCACCGGCAGCTCGATCCGGGTCCCGGTGCCGGACGTGTCGATCGCGATCCTGAACCTCCAGCTCAAGCGGGAGACGACGCGCGAGGAGGTCCTCGACCACCTGCGTGACGTGTCGCTGACCTCGCCGCTGCGCCGCCAGATCGACTTCATCACGGCCCCCGACGCGGTCTCCAGCGACTTCATCGGCTCGCGCCACGCCTCGATCATCGACGCCGGCGCGCTGAAGGTGGAGGGCGACAACGCGATCCTCTACCTCTGGTACGACAACGAGTTCGGCTACTCCTGCCAGGTCATCCGCGTCGTTCAGCACGTCTCCGGGGTGGAGTACCCGACCTACCCGGCCCCGGCGGTCTGATCCCGCCCACGTCGACCCGCCCGCCGCCCTGCGCTGACCTGCGGCGGGCGGGTCGACGTTCGCGGAGCCCGGGCCCTCAGTGGCCGCGGAATGCCTCCTCCAGCCACCACGACCCTCGATCGGCGACGACCTTGGCGTCGACGAGCAACGGCGCGGTCCGCGGCCCGGCGACCCAGTCCACCACCGCCTTCAGGTCGGCCCGCGTCCGCACGGTCACTGCCTCGAAGCCGTAGCCCCGCCCCACGGCGGCGATGTCCGTCGGCGGGAAGCGCACCGTGTCCAGCGGGTGCCCGTGCGGACCGAAGTGGTGCACCTCGGCACCGTAGGCCTCGTCGTCGTACACGACGACCGCCATCGGCAGCCCGAGCCGGCGCACGGTGTCCAGGTCGACGGCGCTCATCAGCGCACCCCCGTCCCCGAGTGCCGCCACGGGCAGCCGGTCCGGCTGTGCCAGCGCCGCCCCGATCGCGGTCGCCAGCCCGAGCCCGATCGACTGGAAGGCCTGCGTGAAGCAGAAGCCCTTTTCGTCGGGCACCGACCAGTACGCGCTCGGGTAGCCCATGAAGTTGCCGGAGTCCACGCCGACCACCCGCTCCGCGGGCAGGATGTCGTCGAGCGCGATGCTCAACGTCCTCGGATCGATCCGCTCCCGCGTGCTCCGCTCCTCGAACGGCACGTCACGCAGCCGCACCCGAGCGGCGATGGCCGCACGGACCTCCGCGGTCCGATACCCCTGCTGCTGTCCGTCCCCCGCCGCGAGCAGCCGGCGTGCGGTGAGCCCGACGTCTCCGGTGACGCCGAGGTGGACCGGCCGGTGCGCGCCGAGCGCGGAGGGCTCGTCGTCGACCTGTACGACGGTGGCGTCGGCGCCGATGAGGTTGCCGTGCCGCATGGTCCACATGTTGAGGGCGCAGCCCCAGCCGACGATCAGGTCGGCGCCCTGGAGCAGCTCGGCGGCCAGGGGCGAGGCGAAGCCGCCGGAGATGCCCAGTGACCAGGGGTTGCCGTGGAAGAGCCCGTGGGTGACGGCCGAGGTCGCCAGCAGCGCGCCGTGCCGCTCGGCGAGCGACTCCAGAGACTCGCGACAGCCCGGCCCGCGTGCTCCCCGGCCGGCCACGAAGACGGGCCGTCGTGCCTGCCCGAGCAGCCGGGACAAGGCGGCCACGTCGTCGGCGTCCGGCTCGACCGCGGCCCGCTGCGGTGGGGGCGCCGCCTGCGCCAGGGCACCGTCGGGCACCTCCAGGGCCTGCACCGGCAGCGGAAGGTTGAGCAGGACGGTACGCCGCTCCCCCACCGCGAGCCGTACCGCCGCACAGGCCTGCTCGACCGCTTCCTCCGCCGACGTGACCCGGACCGTGACCGCGCCCACCGCGCGGGCCAACGCCTCCTGGTCGACATAGAAGTTGGACCGGGGCTCGGTCACCTCGGCGGCCAGGACGACGAGCGGCGTACGGCTCTTCGCCGCCTCCGTGATTCCGGTCATCGCGTTGGTCAGGCCGGGCCCCTGATGCACGCTCACGGCGGCGACCGTGCCGCTGGTCCGGGCGTACGCGTCGGCCATCGTCGCCGCACCGCCCTCATGGCGTGCGGCGACGAACCGCGCCCCCGCCGCGACCATCGCGTTCGTCACGTGGAAGTTGCCCGATCCGACCACCCCGAAGACCTGGCCGACCCCGGCCGCGCACAGCGCCCGGCCCACCGCTTCCGCGACGTTCATGAGCGCTCCACCAGGGCAAGCACCCGCGCCGGAGCTCCGGAGCCGGTGACGATGGGCAGCGGTCCGGCGATGACGACGGCGCCGGTGGGCGGCAGCGCCGCGAGGTTCTGCAACTGCGTCAGACCGTACTTGCCGCTGCCCATGAGGTAGGAGTGGCACGGGAAGGCGGGTTCGAACGAGTGCGCGCCCCCGGCATCCGTGCCCACCGTCTCGACGCCGAGGCCGGTCACCGGCGACTCCTCGGCGACCCAACGGGCGCACTCCACGGACAGACCGGGGGTGTGCGGGCCGTTCTCGTCGGCGTTGAGGAACGCCTCCTGGGAGTGCGAGCGCGCGTCCCATCCGGTCCGCAGCAGCAGCCAGCCGCCCGCGGGCAAGGGCCCGTTCTCGGCTTCCCAGGCCTTCACGTGGTCGACCTCGACCAGGAAGTCGGGGTTCTTGGCCACCTCGGCGGTGAAGTCCAGGACGACCGCGGGTGCGATCAGCTTGCCGGCCGGCACCGAGGCCACGTCGGCGAGGTCCCTGCCGGTGACCCAGTGGTCGGGGGCGTCGAAGTGGGTGCCGGTGTGCTCGCCGCTGCGGAAGTTGTTCCAGTACCAGGCGGGGCCGCGGTCGTCGTACCGGCTGATCTCCTCCAGCTCGAAGACGGCGGTCTGCCCGAACTGGGGCGGCAGCTGGATCACCGGTGTGGACGACGACAGGGGCGAGGTGAGGTCGACGACTTCGATCGATCCACCCCGCAACCCGGACACCAGCGCGGCAAGGACGGACGGCTCGGGCATGGACGCCTCCTCGGTCGGTCTCTCCATTTCAGCATCGCAGCCGTATTTCCCACCCCTTGACGCGTCAATGACAACAGTGGCTTGATGAGATATGGGAGCGCTCCCACTTCCATTCGGGAAAGGGAAACACCATGCGCGACACTCGCCGATCAGGCTTACAACTCCTGCCACGCTCAGGGCTGTTGGCCGACGCAAGAAGATCCCGCACCTCGGCCGTCCCACGGCCGGTCACCGTAGCCGCGGTACTCCTGGGGCTTCTCCTCCCGCTGCTCGCCTTCTTCGCCCCCGCACACGCCGCGCCGCCGGGCTTCCGTGTCGCGAACGGGCGGCTGCTGGAGGCGAACGGGAACGACTTCGTCATGCGGGGCGTCAACCACGCCCACACCTGGTTTCCGGACCGCGTCAGCTCCCTCGCCCACATCAAGGCCAAGGGCGCCAACACGGTGCGGGTGGTCCTCTCCAGCGGTGACCGCTGGACCCGCAACGGCACCGGCGACGTGGCGAACGTCGTCGCCCAGTGCAAGCAGAACCGGCTCATCTGTGTCCTGGAGGTCCACGACACCACGGGCTACGGCGAACAGAGCGGCGCCGTCACCCTCTCCCGGGCCGCCGACTACTGGATCGGCGTGCAGAGCGCGTTGCTCGGCCAGGAGGACTACGTCATCGTCAACATCGGCAACGAGCCGTACGGCAACACGAATTACACGGCGTGGACGGGCGACACCAAGGCTGCCGTCCAGAAGCTGCGCACCGCCGGCTTCCGGCACA
This sequence comes from Streptomyces sp. NBC_00299, assembly GCF_036173045.1. Taxonomy (GTDB): domain Bacteria; phylum Actinomycetota; class Actinomycetes; order Streptomycetales; family Streptomycetaceae; genus Streptomyces; species Streptomyces machairae. The sequence goes on along the minus strand of NZ_CP108039.1, from coordinate 8,809,849 downwards.
CCATCATGGTCGACGCGCCCAACTGGGGTCAGGACTGGGCGTTCACGATGCGCGACAACGCCGCCTCGGTGTTCGCGGCGGACCCGGACGCCAACACGGTCTTCTCCATCCACATGTACGGCGTCTTCGACACGGCAGCCGAGATCAGCGGCTACCTGAACCGTTTCCTGAAGGCCCAACTTCCGATCGTCATAGGCGAGTTCGGCCACAACCACTCGGACGGCGACCCCGACGAGGACACCATCCTCGCGGTCACCCGGCAGCTCGGTCTCGGCTGTCTCGGCTGGTCCTGGAGCGGCAACGGCGGCGGGGTCGAGTACCTGGACATGGTCACGGACTTCGACCCGAACCAGTTGACGTCATGGGGGCAGCGGATCTTCAACGGTGCGAACGGCATCGCCGCCACGTCCACGGAGGCCACCGTGTACTCCTCCTCCGGCGGCGACACCACTCCCCCGACCACGCCCGGGACGCCGACCGCCTCCGCCGTGACGTCCTCGTCCGCCACCCTGAACTGGAGCGCCTCCACGGACGCGAACGGGGTGACGGGCTACGACGTCGTCCGCATCGCCGGCACGACCGAGACCGCCGCCACCTCGACGAGCGGCACCTCCGCCGCGGTCACCGGTCTCACCCCGGCGACCTCGTACACCTTCGCCGTCCACGCGCGCGACGCGGCGGGCAACCGCTCGCAGCGCTCGGGCACCGTGGCGGTCACGACGTCGTCCGCGGGCTCGTCGGCGACCTGCGGTGTCGCGTACCGGGTGGCGAGCAAGTGGCCCGGCGGCTTCCAGGGCGAGATCGTCATCCGCAACACCGGCACCTCGGCGATCAACGGCTGGACGTTGCGCTGGATCTTCCCCGACAGCCGGCGCGTCAGCAGCCTGTGGGGCGGCACCGCGACCCAGAACGGCGCCGACGCGAGCGTCGCCTCCGCGTCGTACACGGCGTCGATCGCACCGGCAGGTTCGGTCACCCTGGGCTTCACGGCCACGAAGGGCAGCGCCAACCCGAGCCCGGCCGCCTTCACCCTGAACGACTCCGCCTGCTCCCTGCCCTGACCCGCACGCGCTCGCGCTGCCTGGCGTCCTGGCAGGTCAGAGCGTCAAGGAGGCCCCACGTCCACGGCACAGGACCGTGACAGGAACCACACAGTCCCCGTGTACGGCACACGGAGACCGTGCGGATAAGGTGAGGCTGGCCTAATAGACGGTCACATGTGCACCATAGGGAGCCCTGTCATGCTTCAACGGCGCCGCGGCACAGCCGCCGTCGCTCTTGCCGTCGCCGCGGCACTGTCCCTCGCGGCCTGTGGCAGCTCCAACGACGGTTCGGACAACGCGGGTTCCGCGGCCGGGTCCGGCAACAAGAAGGACGTGGCCAAGGGCGGCAAGGACTTCGCGTCCGCCGCCGAGAAGACCGCCGCGATGGGCACCGACGCCAAGCCGGGCCAGTGGCCTCGCACCGTCGAGCACGCCATGGGCGAGACGGTCATCGACTCCCAGCCCAAGCGTGTGGTGGTCCTGGACGTCGGCGAACTCGACAACGTCGTCTCGCTCGGCATCAAGCCGGTCGGCCTCGCCCCCACCGAGGGCTCCCCCGAGCTGCCTTCCTACCTGAAGAAGGACGCCGGCAGCCCCAAGAACGTCGGCACGATCAACAACCTCAACCTGGAGGCGATCGCCGGCCTCAAGCCGGACCTGATCCTCGGCAGCCAGCTGCGCGCCGCGGACAAGTACGACGAGCTGTCGAAGATCGCGCCCACCGTCTTCTCCATCCGGCCCGGCTTCACGTGGAAGGAGAACTACCTCCTCAACGCCGCGGCCCTGGACAAGACCGCCGACGCCAAGGCGAAGCTCGCCGCCTACGACAAGAAGGTCGACGCGCTCGACGCCGAACTGGGCGCCGACAAGCCGACCGTGTCGATGGTGCGTTACCTGCCCGACGGTGTGATCCGGCTGTACGCCAACGCCTCGTTCATCGGCACCATCCTCAAGGACACCGGCATCCCGCGCCCCAAGAACCAGGACATCGAGGACCTGGCAGCCGAGGTCAGCGCCGAGAACATCGACCAGGCCGACGCGGACTACATCTTCACCGGCGTGTACGGCGACGCGAAGGCCACCGACAAGTCCCGCGCGCAGGGCAACCCGCTGTGGAAGAACCTGAAGGCGGTCAAGGCCGGGCAGGCGTACGACGTCCCGGACGAGACCTGGTACCTGGGCCTGGGCGTCACCGCGGCCGACGAGGTCCTCGCGGACCTGGAGAAGTACCTCACCAAGTAAGGCCCTTGCACAGAACCAGGTAAGGCCCTTGTACGGACAGGGGAATTCGGCTGCCACACGGCATGAGCACCAGCAAGAGGAACCGCATGTCCCGTGCCACCCGGCGTCGTGTCGCCTGGACGGTCGCGGGCATGCTCCTGCTGCTGGTCGCCGTCCTGCTGAGCCTCGCGCTCGGCAGCCGGCAGATCCCGCCGGCCCAGGTGTTCGACGCCCTGCTGCACGGCGGCACCGGCGACAACGCGCAGGTCGTGCGGGCGCTGCGGGTTCCCCGCACGGTCATCGGCGTGATGGTCGGGCTCGCCCTCGCGGTCGCCGGGGTCGTCATGCAGGGCATCACCCGCAACCCGATCGCCGAGCCCGGTGTCCTCGGGGTCAGCCAGGGCGCCTCGCTGGGCGTCGTCTGCGCGATCGCGTTCCTCGGGGTGCACTCGCCGGCCGGCTATGTCTGGTTCGCGTTCGCCGGAGCGGGACTGGCCGCGGTGGCCGCCTATGCGGTGGCGGGCAGCGGTCGCGGCGGCGCGTCGCCGGTCAAACTGGCGCTCGCCGGGGCCGCGATGAACGCGTTCATCGCCTCCATCGTCTCCGCGATCGTCACGACCGACGCCCGCGCCCTCGACGAGTTCCGGTTCTGGGACGTCGGCTCGATCGGCGGCCGGGACGGTGACGTGGTCGCGCAGACCTGGCCGTTCGTCCTCGTGGGGCTGCTGCTGGTCGCCGTCGTGGCGCGAGGGCTTGATGCCCTGGCGCTCGGGGACGACGTGGCCAGGGGGCTCGGTCACCGGGTCGCGCTGCTGCGGGCCGTCGGCGCGCTCGCCGCGACCGTGCTGACCGGGGTCGCCGTCGCGGTCGCCGGTCCGATCGCGTTCGTCGGGCTCGCCGTCCCGCACATCGCGCGGGCCCTGGTGGGCGCCGACCACCGGTGGGTGCTGGCCCTGTCCGCGCTGCTGGGTCCCTCGGTGATCCTCGTGTCGGACGTGCTCGGCCGTGTCCTCTTCGCGCCCTCGGAGGTGCCGGTGGCCGTGATGACCGCGTTGCTCGGCGTGCCGTTCCTGGTCGCGCTGGTACGCAGGAAGGCGACGGTGCCGGCGTGACCCAGCCCCTCGATCGAACCGCCCCCGCACCTCGTGGCCTCCGGCCCTCCGGATACTCCGTCGTGCGCGTGCGGGACGGCAGCTTCCTGCTGCACCGCCGGGCCTGTGCCGTCGCCGTGCTGCTGGCAGCCGTACTCGCGGTGACGGTCGTCGTGTCCCTGTGCGTCGGCGAGTCGTACGTCTCCCCCACAGAGGTAGTGCGGGTGCTGCTCGGGCAGCCGAGCCCCGACGAGCTCGTCGTCGGCACGCTCCGGCTGCCCCGACTGGTAACGGGCCTGCTGGTCGGCGCCGCGTTCGGCGTCTCCGGCGCGCTGATCCAGACCGTCGCCCGCAACTCACTCGCCAGCCCGGACGTCATCGGCGTCACGCACGGCGCGGGCGCGGCGACGGTGACCGCGATGACCTTCGGGCTCACGTCGTACACCGTCCTGCCGTACGTCTCGGTCCTGGGCGGGCTCTCGGCCGCCGCGCTCGTCTATGCCTTCGCCTGGCGGGGCGGCCTGCACGCGACGCGCTTCGTCCTCGTCGGAATCGGCGTGTCCATCGCGCTCGGCTCGCTGACCAGGCTGTTCCTCACCAAGGGCGACTATCTGGTCGCCCAGCAGGCCAAGGTGTGGCTGACCGGCTCGCTCAACGGCCGGGGCTACGACCAGGCCGCGCCGCTCGCCTGGGTCCTGCTGGCCCTGGTCCCGGCCCTGCTGTGGGCGGCGCACGAGCAGCGCATGGTGTCCCTGGACGACAGCACGGCGACCGCGTTGGGCGTGCGGCTGGGTCCGGTCCGGCTGGGTCTGACCGCGCTCGGCGTCGTACTGGCCTCCGTCGCGACCGGCGCCGCCGGCCCGGTCGACTTCGTGGCGCTGCTGGCCCCCCAGATCGCCCACCGGCTGACCCGCACCGCCCAGATCCCGCTGCTGTCCTCCGCCCTGACCGGCGCCACGATCGTGCTGGTCGCGGACCTGCTGGCCCGACGGATGTTCTCCCCTGTCGAGCTGCCGGTGGGTGTCCTCACGGCGGCCGTCGGAGCGCCGTATCTGATGTGGCTCATCGCCCGCACGCGCATTCGTCGCTGAAAAGGGAACCCGAGCGGGGGAAAAGGCGTTCTCATCTGGTAACGGGGTGGGTCGGCCCGATGGCCGACGACAAGAACGAGGGTGACACGATGAGCGAAAAGGCCCGGAAGCTGTTCGAGGCACTCGACCTCGACGAGAACGGGACCCTGACCCGCGAAGAGGTGATCATCGCTCTGCGCAGCAAGGGCCCGTCCCTGGCCGCTTCGGGAGATCTGCCGGTCTGGGCCCTGGGAGACGAGTACGCCTCGTCGGCACTGTTCGACGCAGCCGACCAGAACGGCGACGCGGTGCTGACCCTGGAGGAGTTCGCGGCGGTGGTGGACCGCCGCTTCGGCTGGAGGTGACACCGGATGCCCGCCGCCGCGCCGGCCGTCTCCCCTACGGGCCCGGCTTGACGACATAGTCGGGGCTCCCCAAGAGCCTGCCCAGCTCCAGCACTTCCTCGCGGTGACCGCACTCCACGGCACGCTCACGACCGATCCGCACGACACCTGGTACGCGCTGCTCGCCGTCGCCGTCATCATCGGCGCCCATCTGGCCTTCGGCCGCCGCACAGTCCTCAGCGTGGGTGCCGGCACGGCCGTGTACATCGTCCTGCTCAACACCTGCGCCTGACGCGCGCGTCCCTGCAGCGCTGGAGCCTGCACCCATCAGTCAATGTTGTGCACTTTATTGACGGCAGTAACCAGAGAGCCTACCTTCGCGTTGTCCTTCCCCCCGTCAAGGGAGACCGCGATGCCCCCGTCCCCCGTCGCATCACCGTCACCACCCCCGTCCCCGAGCCCCGAACGCGCCCGGCAGTTGCGCCGGGTCGCCCTCTCAGGGCTGCTCGGTACCGCCGTGGAGTTCTACGACTTCCTCGTCTACGGCACGGTCGCCGCCCTCGTCTTCGGCGAGCTGTTCTTCCCGGGCGCCGACCCGGCCGTCGGCACGATCGCCGCGTTCGGCACGTTCGCCGCCGGCTATGTCGCCCGCCCGCTCGGCGGCATCGTCTTCGGGCACTTCGGTGACCGGCTCGGCCGCAAGTCCATGCTGCTGCTCACGATGGGCCTGATGGGCGGCGCCAGCTTCCTCATCGGCCTGCTGCCCACGTACGGCACGATCGGCGTCTGGGCGCCGGTCCTGCTGATCACCCTGCGTGTGGTCCAGGGCATCGCCATCGGCGGTGAATGGGGCGGCGCCACGCTCATGGTCGTCGAGCACGCCGGGGAGAAGCGCCGCGGGCTGTGGTCGAGCTTCACGCAGATGGGAGCCCCGCTCGGCTCCCTGCTCTCCTCACTCGTCGTCACCTTCGTGGTCGCGATGCCCAGGGACCAGTTCACGGCCTGGGGCTGGCGCGTGCCGTTCCTGCTGAGCGTGGTGCTGCTCGGTGTCGGCCTCTTCGTCCGGCTGAAGGTGGTCGAGAGCCCGCTCTTCGCCGAGGTGAAGAAGGAGCGCACCGAGGCGCGGCTGCCGATCGTCGACGTCCTGCGGCGTCCCCGGCCGCTGCTGCTGGCCTGCTGTGTCGGCATCGGCGCCTTCACCGCCCAGTCCCTGCTGACCAGTTACCTGATCGCGTACGCCACCGGCATCGGATACGCCCGCCCGCAGGTGCTCACCGCGCTCACCGTCTCCGCCTGCGTCGCCCTGGTCGTCCTGCCCTGCGCTTCCGCGCTGTCCGACAGAGTCGGCCGCCGCCCGGTCGTCCTCGCCGGAGCCCTCACCTCGGCCGCGCTCGCCTTCCCCGTCCTCGCCCTGATCGACTCGAAGTCGCCCGGTCTGCTGATCCTCGCCGTCGTCCTCGGCCACGGCATCGCCCAGTCCGTGATGTACGGCCCGCTGGGCGCCCTGCTCACCGAGATGTTCGGCACCCGGGTCCGCTACACCGGAGCCTCACTCGGCTACCAGGGCGCCACCCTGATCGGCGCCGGCTTCTCCCCGATGCTCGCCGGAACCCTGGTGGCCGGCAGCGGCAACGGCACCCCCGTCGCCCTGCTGATCTGCGGGGGCTCGCTCATCACGGCGCTGACCGTCTGGTTCGTGCGCGAGACCAGCCGTACGTCCCTGTCCGGCTCGACGTCCGAACGCCCCAACTCCCGCCGGACGGAGGGGATCTCCGCGTGACCACCGAGACCGTGGCCTCACGGACGCACGTACGCCGGGTCCGCCGCCTTACCCGTATCGCCGGAGCGGCCGCCCTCCTGCTCGCCGCCGGCGCGCTGCCCACCACGACCGCTGCCGCCTCCTCCGACACGACCCACGTCGACGGCCGACTCCCCTCGGGCGCCACGTACATGATGGACGTCCCCGCCCACTGGAACGGCACCGTCCTGCTGTTCAGCCACGGCTACGCGACCGGCCCGGCCAACCCCGCCCAGGACGCCCCGGACGACGCCACGAAGGCGCTGCTCCTGAAGAACGGCTACGCCCTCGCCGGTTCCTCCTACGCCACCACCGGCTGGGCGGTGACGGACGCGGTCCCCGATCAGCTCGCCACTCTCACCGCCTTCTCCGAACGCTTCGGGACGGCGTCCCGCACCATCGCCTGGGGGCGGTCGTACGGCGGACTCGTCACCACCGCCATCGCCGAGCGGAACCCGGACCGGATCGACGGTTCGATCTCCCTGTGCGGCCTGGTCCACGGCGGGGTGGCCAACTGGAACAACACCCTCGACCCCGTCTTCGCCATCAAGACGCTCCTCGCCCCCGGCACCGACGTCCCGCTGGTGGACATCGCCGATCAGTCGGCCGCCGACGCCGCCGCCGACGCCCTGACCACCGTGGTCGACTCGGCGCAGGCGACGGCCGCGGGGCGGGCCAGGATCGCCCTCGCCGCCGCCCTGCACAACATCCCCGTGTGGAACCAGCCCACGCAGCCCCGGCCGGCCGCGACCGACTGGGACGCCCAGCAGGCCAACCAGTACGAGGCCGTCCAGGGCCTGCTGAAGATCGCCGCCTTCAACCGGCGTCAGGAGTCGGAGGCACGGGCGGGCGGCAACATGTCCTGGAACACCGGCGTCGACTACGCAAAGCTGCTCGGCCGGTCCTCCGTCCGCAAGGAGGTCACCGAGCTGTACCGGAAGGCCGGCCTGTCCCTGCGCGCCGACCTCGCCACCCTGAAGCGCGCCCCGCGCATCGGCGCCGACCCGAACGCCGTGGCGTGGATGAGCGGCACCAGCTCCTTCACCGGCAAGCTGACCAAGCCGCAGCTGTCCGTCCACACCATCGGCGACGCGCTCGTCCCCGTCCAGACGGAGAGCGCCCTGCAGCGGGCCGTCACCGCGGCCGGGTCGGCGTCCCGGCTGCGGCAGGCGTACACCGACAACGCCGGCCACTGCACCTTCAGCCCCGCCGAGCAGCTAGCCGCCCTGCACACCCTGGAGGACCGCCTCACGGCCGGCACGTGGGTCGGCACCGACCCGGCGTCCCTCAACTCCCGTGCCACGGCGGCCGATCCGACCTCGCCCACCCGCTATGTGCCGTACCGTCCGGCCCCCTACCCGCGTCCGTACGACCTTGCCCACCCAGCCGACGGCCGGTGATGCCGTACGACCGCCCGCCCCGCCGGCGGTGGGCGGTCGTACGCTGTGCACCGTGGAGGACGACGACATCCTGGACACCCCGGTCACCGCGGAGGGCCCGCAGCAGCGGCCCCAGTCGCTCATGCTCACCTTCTTCGGCAATCACGTCCTGGAGGAGGGCGACCTGTGCGTCTACTCGGGCAGCATCATCGAGGTACTCGGCCGCGTCGGGGTCGGTGAACAGGCCGTACGCTCCACGCTCACCCGCATGGTCAACCGCGGTCTGCTGCGGCGCCGGCGCGAGGGCCGCAAGATGTTCTTCGGCCTGACCCCGCAGGCGACGCGCGTCCTGGAGGACGGCCGTACCCGCATCTGGAAGCAGGGCGCGGTCAACGACGACTGGGACGGCTCCTGGACCCTGCTCGGTTTCTCCCTTCCCGACTCCTGGAATCGCCGGCGCCACGACCTGCGCTCCCGGCTGGCCTGGTCCGGATTCGGCGCGCTGTACAGCGGGCTGTGGATCGCCCCCGGGAAGGTCGACGTCGCCGCGGTGGTCGCGGAGCTCGATCTCGCCGACCACGTCAAGATCTTCCACGCCCTGGCGGACGACAGCACCGACATCGCGCAGATGATCCACGGCACCTGGGACCTGGAGAGCATCGCCGCTCGCTATGTCACGTTCGACAAGCGGTGGACGGCCCACCTCGACGCGGGGGCCGGGGACGACCCGATCGGAACCCGGCTGCGGCTGGTCAGCGAATGGCTGTGGACCATCCGCACGGACCCGAGGCTGCCCGCCCGGCACCTTCCCCCCGAGTGGCCGGCCCGCGCCGCCCAGGAGACCTTCCGGCGCGTCGCCGAGCACACCGAGCTGCCCGCGCGGCGGATGGCCGGCGAGCTGCTGGAGACCACCCCGTTCGGGTAGACGGACGGCGCCGGGCAGCCTCGCGACCGGACGGGAATGCGATCCGGATGGCGGACGGGAACAGGCGGCGAGCCGCGAAACGCCGCCGTGGTCCTTCGCGGCCCTCCCCCGACCGGCGAACATGCCTGTCATGGACATCTTGCTCGTCGCCAGCGCGTTCAACAGCCTGTCCCAGCGTGTGTACGCCGAACTGTCCGACCAGGGGCACCGGGTGGAGGTCGTACTCGCCTCGCACGGACCCGAAGCGGTCCGGGCCGCCGTACGCGAGACGCGTCCGGAGCTGGTCGTCGCTCCGATGCTCAAGACGGCGCTGCCGGAGGACGTGTGGCAGGAGCACACCTGTCTGATCGTGCATCCGGGCCCACCCGGCGACCGCGGCCCGTCCTCCCTCGACTGGGCGATCTCCGAGGAGGCGTCCCACTGGGGTGTGACGGTGCTTCAGGCCGAGGCTGCGATGGACGCGGGCGCCATCTGGGCGGACGGGTCCTTCCCGGTGCCGGCGGCCGGCAAGAGCGACCTGTACCGCAACGAGGTCTCCGACGCCGCCTCGGCCGCCGTCCTGCTGGCGGTGGAACGATTCGCCGACGGATCGTTCAAGCCGAAGGAACAGAGCGATCCCGCGATTGCCGTGGTGTGGCGCGACTTCCTCCGCCAGGAGCGGCGACGGATCGACTGGGAGAACGACAGTACGGCAACGGTGCTGCGCAAGCTCCGTGGGGCCGACTCGCAGCCGGGTGTCCTGGACGAACTGTGCGGCCGGGAGGTGTTCCTTCACGGCGGGCACGGCGAGGACCACCTGCGCGGGCGCCCCGGCGAGCTGCTCGCGACCCGGTCCGGCGCGGTCTGCCGGGCCACCCGGGACGGCGCGGTGTGGATCCCGGAGCTGCGCCCCCGCAAGAGCTCCGGCGACCCGGCGCCGTTCCGCCGCCCCGCGGCCTCGGTGGTCGCCGGCTTCCCGGCTCCGTCCGGCACCGGCCAGGGGACGCCACGCCATGACGGCGGCCCGCACTGGCTGCCGGAGGACACCGTCCCGCTCGAACTGCCCCCGGACCGCGCCACCTGGACCGACATCCGCTACCGGCAGCACGGCGAGGTCGGCTTCCTGTCCTTCTCCTTCCCCGGCGGCGCGATGAGCACGGACCAGTGCCGCAGGCTGCTCGCCGCGTACCGGCGCGCGCTCACCCGTCCCACCTCGGTGCTGGTACTCGGCGGCACCTGCGACTTCTTCTCCAACGGCATCCATCTGAACGTCATCGAGGCCTCGCCCGACCCGGCGGGCGAGTCGTGGGCCAACCTCAACGCCATGAACGACCTGGTCGAGGCGGTTCTGCGCACGACCGACCGCCTGGTGGTCGCGGCCCTGGGTGGCAACGCGGCCGCCGGCGGCGTGATGCTCGCCCTGGCCGCCGACCAGGTGTGGTGCCGCACGGGCAGCGTCCTCAACCCCCACTACCGGCGCATGGGCCTGTACGGGTCGGAGTACTGGACGTACACGCTGCCGCGCCGCGTCGGAGCCGAGACGGCCGCGCGGCTGACGACCGAGGCGCTGCCCGTGAGCGCGGCGACGGCCGCACGGATCGGCCTGGTGGACCGTCTGGTACCGGTCCCGGCGCGGGAGTTCACCGGGGAGGTCGAGCACATGGCTGCCGCCCTCGCCGCGGACACGGACCTCACGGCGCGGATCGCCGCGAAGGCCGCGGCGCGGCGGGCGGACGAGGCGCGGCGACCGCTCGGCGAGTACCGGCGGGACGAACTCGCCCGCATGCGTGCCATCTTCTTCGACCCGCGGGCCCCGTACCACTCCCTGCGCTCGGCCTTTGTCCGCAAGCAGCCGAGCGGCTCCGCGAACCCGCTGGCCACCGGGGGTGCGCGATGAGCACCCGCCTGCTGGTGGCCGGCGTCGGCAACATCTTCCTCGCGGACGACGCCTTCGGCCCCGAGGTGATCCGCGCCCTGGAGATGCGTCCGCTGCCGCCCGAGGTGCGGGTGCGGGACTTCGGCATCCGCGGCATGGACCTCGCGTACGAGCTGCTCGACGGCTACGACACGGCCGTCCTCGTCGACGCGTCCGTACGGGGACACGAGCCGGGCACCCTGTCGCTGATCGAGCCGGAGCTGCCCGACGGCACCGCGGGCGGGCCCGTTCCCGAGGCACACGGCATGGACCCGGCGAAGGTCCTGGCGCTGGCCGGCCACCTGGGCGACGAGCCGCTCCCACGCGTCCTCGTCCTCGCCTGCGAGCCCGAGCTGCGGCCGCGCGGCGACGAGGACATCGCGCCGGGTATCAGCGCGACCGTGCGCGACGCCGTCGGGCGGGCGGTCGCGGCCCTGCACACGATGGTCCCGGTGCTGCTCGCCGACCCGGCGGCCAGGCCCCCGTTGAGCCGCCCGGAGGAATCCACGGACCCCTGCGCGGCCGGTCTCCCGCGCCTGGTGGCCGAGGGCGCGGAGGATCGATAGCGGTCCGAACCCCCGATCCCCCGCTGGGAGCAGCGCTCATGTGCGATTCCGTGGACGAGGTCACTCAGGCCGTCCTGGCGAAGAACGACGATCTGGCCGCGAGCCTGCGCGAGGAACTGGCCCGGCGTGGTGTGAGCGTGGTCAACCTGCTGTCCAGCCCGGGCAGCGGAAAGACGGAACTGCTCGGGCGTGTGCTGGCCAGGGCGGTGGAGCGGGCCATCCCGGTGGCCGCGCTCACCGCCGACCTGGCGACCGACAACGACGCCCACCGGCTCGCCCGTTCGGGGGCGCCGGTGAAGCAGCTGCTGACCGACGGGCTGTGCCATCTGGAGGCCCGGCAGCTGCGCGGCCATGTGGAGAGCTGGCTGCCGGAGGGCACCTCGCTGCTGTTCGTGGAGAACGTCGGCAACCTCGTCTGCCCGGCCTCCTACGACCTCGGCGAGAGCATGCGGATCGTGCTGATGGCGGTGACGGAGGGCGAGGACAAGCCGCTGAAGTACCCCACGGCGTTCGGCTCCGCCCATCTGGTGGTGCTCACCAAGACCGACCTGGCCGGGCCCGCCGGTTTCGACCAGGCCGCCTTCGCCGCCAACATCCAGCGGGTCAACCCCGGGGTGGAGCTGATGTTCTCCTGCGCCCGGACCGGCGACGGGGTCGACACCCTGCTGGACCGGGTGCTCGCGGTGCGGGACGGGGCCGCGGTCCACCGCCCTCCGCTGGCGCCCCGCCCCCACAGCCACGCTCACGCCCAGAGCGACACTCACATCCCCACCCACACGCATGAGGACGCCGCTTCCGGCCTCGCGGCCGGCCGCGTCTCGTGACGGCGCCCACCACTGAGGCGTTGCGCCGCCGCGTCACCGTGCGCGGCACGGTGCAGGGCGTGGGTTTCCGCCCGTACGTGCACCGCCTGGCCTCCGACCTCGCCCTGGCGGGGTTCGTGAGCAACACGGCGAGCGGTGTCCTCATCGAGGTGGAGGGCCCGCCGGACGGTGTCGTCGACTTCTGCGAACGGCTGGCCGCCCAGCCCCCGCCGCTGGCCTCCGTCACCGCCGTCGGGTTCGAGGATCTGCCCGTCACCGGCGCCGACGACGCCTTCACCATCCGCTCCACCGACCGCTCCCCCGGCCGCACGCTGCTGCCGCCCGACACGGCGACCTGCGGCGACTGCCTGCGGGAGCTGGCCGATCCGGCCGACCGCCGCCACCGGCACCCGTTCGTCACCTGCACGCACTGCGGGCCGCGCTTCACGATCGCCACGGGCATGCCGTACGACCGGGCGGTCACGACCATGGCCGGCTTCCCGATGTGTCCCGACTGCGCCGGGGAGTACGGCGATCCGGGCGACCGCCGCTTCCACGCCCAGCCCGTGGCCTGCCCCGACTGCGGCCCTCGGCTGCGCCTGGTGCCCGCTGCCGGGAGCGCCGTCCGGCCCGCGCGGGACGCCGATGCCCTGGCAGCGGCACGGGCACTGCTCGCCGCCGGAGGGATCGTCGCCGTCAAGGGCCTCGGCGGCTACCACCTGGCGTGCGACGCCACCGACGCCCGGGCCGTCGACACGCTGCGCGCCCGCAAGGCACGCGGCGGCAAGCCGTTCGCGGTGATGTGCTCGGACCTCGATGTCGTGCGGCGGATCGCCGTACCGTCCACGGCCGAGACGGCCGCCCTCACCGGCCCCCGGCGCCCCATCGTCCTGCTGCGCCGACGCGCGGAGCACGACACCCTCGCGCCCGGCGTCTGCCCCGGCAGCCCGCACGTCGGCGTGATGCTGCCCTACACCCCCGTACACACCCTGCTGTTCGGCCTGCCCGGTGATCCGCCGGGCCCGCGGGTGCTCGTCATGACCAGCGGAAACCGCTCGGGGGAACCCATCGTCACGGACGACGCCGAGGCCCTGACCCGGCTGGCCGGTCTCGCCGACGCCTGGCTGGCCCACGACCGGCCCATCGCGTCGCCATGCGACGACTCCCTGCTGCGGGTACGCCCCGACGGCACGGAGCAGGTGCTGCGCCGGTCCAGGGGGTATGCCCCCCGCCCGCTGCGTCTGCCGGTCGCGGTGCGGCCCGCGCTGGCCGTGGGCGGCGACCTGAAGAACGCCCTGTGCCTCGGCGAGGGCGACCACGCCTGGTTCGGGCCGCACATCGGCGACATGGGTGAGCTGGCCACCCTGGAGGCGGCCCGGCGGGCGGAGTCCCAGATGCGGGCACTGACCGGCGTCGGCCCCGAACTCGTCGCCGCCGACCGGCACCCGGGATACCACTCGTCGCGCTGGGCCCGGCAGAGAGCCTCCCAACTGCCTTTGCGCTCCCCCCTGTTCGTCCAGCATCACCACGCGCACATCGCCTCGGCGATGGCCGAGCACGGCCTCGACGGCACCACACCCGTGATCGGGGTCGCCTTCGACGGCACGGGCTACGGCGACGACGGCACCGTCTGGGGCGGCGAGATCCTGCTCGCCGACTACAACGGCTTCCGGCGCTACGGCCGGCTCACCCCGGCCCCGCTCCCCGGCGGCGACGCGGGCGTGGCCAACCCGTGCCGCCTGGCCCTGGCCCGGCTGTGGGCGGCAGGCCTGCGGTGGGACGCGGACCTCCCCAGCGTGGGTGCCTGCGCTCCTGACGAACTTGCCTTACTGGAACGCCAGTTGACGCGCGGTCTGGCCTGTGTGGCGACCTCCAGCATGGGCCGGCTCTTCGACGCGGTGTCGTCCCTCGTCGGCGTCTGTCATCGCGCGCAGTACGAGGCGCAGGCGGCCATGGAGCTGCAGTCCGCCGCCGCGGCGGCCTGGGACGCCGACACCTCGGCATACGCCTTCGGACTCGCCGGCGGCGCCTACGACCCGGCGCCCGTGCTCGGCGCGCTGATCGCCGATCTGCGCCGCGGCACCCCGGCTCCCGTACTCGCCGCGCGCTTCCACCGCGGCGTGGCACGGGCCGTCGCGGCGGTCTGCCGGCGGGCGCGCCGGGACACCGGACTGACCACCGTCGCCCTGAGCGGCGGGGTGTTCGCCAACGCGCTGCTGGAGGAGGAGTGCACGCGGCTGCTGACCGGGGACGGCCTCACGGTGCTCCGGCACGGCGAAGTCCCGCCGAACGACGGCGGGTTGGCCCTCGGCCAGCTGGTGGTCGCGGCGCACGAACGACAGAAGGAGTGACCCATGTGCTTGGCAGTGCCCGGCAAGGTCGTGTCCATCGACGACACCGCGGATCCGCTCACCGGGCTGATCGACTTCGGTGGGGTGCAGAAAGAGGCGTGTCTGGAGTACGTGAGCGACGTGCAGGTGGGTGAGTACGTCATCGTGCACGTCGGCTTCGCGCTCCAGCGCCTGGACGAGGAGTCGGCACTGGCCTCCCTGAAGCTCTTCGAGGAACTGGGGCTGCTGGAGGAGGAGTTCGGGGACGCCTGGGAGCAGGCGGCCAAGGAGGCGGGCGGCGCCGCGGTGGCGGACCGCCAGGACAGCGGGAGTGAGGCCCGGTGAAGTACATCGACGAGTTCAACGACCCCGATCTCGCGCGGCGGCTGCTGGACGAGATCCGTGCCACCGCCACCCGGCCCTGGGCCCTGATGGAGGTGTGCGGCGGGCAGACCCACTCGATCATCCGGCACGGCATCGACCAACTGCTGCCCGAGAACGTGGAGTTGATCCACGGCCCCGGCTGCCCCGTCTGTGTCACGCCGCTGGACGTCATCGACCAGGCGCTGGAGATCGCCTCGCGGCCCGACGTGATCTTCTGCTCGTTCGGCGACATGCTCCGGGTGCCGGGCACCGACCGCGACCTGTTCCGGGTCAAGGGCGAGGGCGGCGACGTACGCGTGGTCTACTCGCCGCTCGACGCCCTGGAGCTGGCCCGCCGCAACCCGGACCGGGAGGTGGTGTTCTTCGCGATCGGCTTCGAGACGACCGCACCGGCCAACGCGATGGCGGTGCACCAGGCGCGCCGGCTGGGCCTGAGCAACTTCAGCCTGCTGGTGTCGCATGTGCGGGTGCCCCCCGCGATCGAGGCGATCATGACGTCGCCCGAGTGCCGGGTGCAGGGCTTCCTGGCCGCCGGGCATGTGTGCAGCGTGATGGGGACGGGCGAGTACCCGGGGCTCGCCGAGCGGTTCGGCGTTCCGATGGTGGTGACCGGCTTCGAACCGCTGGACATCCTGGAGGGCATCCGCCGGGCGGTGCGCCAGCTGGAGCGCGGTGAGCACCGGGTGGAGAACGCCTACCCGCGCGCCGTGCGCGAGGAGGGCAACCCGGCCGCCGTGCGGATGATCGAGGAGGTGTTCGAGGTCACCGACCGGAACTGGCGCGGTATCGGGCGCATCCCGTTGAGCGGCTGGCGGCTGGCCGACGCCTTCCGTGCGTACGACGCCGAGCACCGCTTCGATGTCGGCGGCATCCGCACCGAGGAGCCCGCCGAGTGCCGCAGTGGCGAGGTCCTCCAGGGGCTGATCAAGCCGACCGAGTGCGCCGCGTTCGGCACCACGTGCACTCCGCGCACTCCGCTCGGCGCCACCATGGTCTCCAGCGAGGGTGCCTGCGCGGCCTACTACCTGTACCGCCGCATGAACGCGCCGACTCCGCAGGCCGACCGGGCCGCGCGGGAGGAGATGAACCCCGTTGCCTGAACAACTCGCCGAGACGGTAGACCCGGCCAACTGGTCCTGCCCCGCTCCGCTGCGCGACCAGGGGGTCGTGGTGATGGGGCACGGCGGCGGCGGCGCGCTGTCGGCGGAGCTGATGGAGCAGGTCTTCACCCCCGCCTACGGCAACGCCACGCTGGCCGGGCTCGCGGACTCCGCCGTCCTCGAACTGGGCGGCGCGCGGCTGGCGTTCTCCACCGACTCCTACGTGGTCAGGCCGCTGTTCTTCCCCGGCGGCTGCCTCGGCGACCTCGCGGTCAACGGCACCGTCAACGACCTGGCGATGAGCGGCGCCGAGCCCGCGTATCTGTCCGCCGCCTTCGTACTGGAGGAGGGCGTCGGGCTGACCGTGGTCGAGCGGATCGCGCGGGCCATGGGCGCGGCGGCCGAGGCCGCCGGGGTCACGATCGCCACGGGTGACACCAAGGTGGTGGAGTCCGGGCACGGCGACGGCGTGTACGTCACCACTGCCGGAGTGGGACTCGTGCCCGACGGGGTGGACATCCGGCCCCAGCGTGCCCGGCCCGGTGACGCCGTCATCGTCAGCGGACCGATCGGCCTGCACGGGGTGGCGATCATGAGTGTGCGGGAGGGCCTGGAGTTCGGGGTGGAGGTGGCCAGCGACACCGCGCCGCTGGCCGGCCTGGTGGCGGCCATGCTGGCGGTCACCCCGGACATCCATGTGCTGCGCGATCCCACCAGGGGCGGCCTGGCCGCGTCCCTCAACGAGATCGCGCGGGCCTCCGGAACCGGTGTGCGGCTGCGCGAGCGGGCCATTCCGGTGCCGGACGCGGTGGCGAACGCCTGCGGTTTCCTGGGGCTCGACCCGCTCTACGTCGCCAACGAGGGCCGGCTGGTCGCCTTCGTGCCCCCGGCGGAGGCGGAGGGCGTCCTCGCGGCGATGCGCGCCCACCCTCAGGGCACCGGGGCCACCCTGATCGGCGAGTGCGTCGCCGACCATCCCGGGATGGTGGTGGTGGCCACCGGGCTCGGCGGGACCCGGGTGGTGGATCTGCCGCTGGGTGAGCAGCTGCCGCGTATCTGCTGATCAGGTCCGGACGTGCGTGGGCCCCGCCGAGGGTGTTCGGCGGGGCCCACGCACACTATGCCGAGGCCGGTAACGGCTCGATCCCGGCGATCTCCAGTTCCCGGCCGCTGCGCAGGTCCGTGGAGGGCACGTCGCAGCGCGGGCACCAGAAGAACGGGGGCATGCCCACCGGGAACTCCTCGGCGCACGGACCGCACCAGGCCTGCGCGGGGATCTGCTCGACCACCAGGCGCGCCTCGGCGAGGGGGGTCCCGTCCCGGGCCACCTCGAAGGCGAAATCCAGGGCGTCGGGGACGACGCCCGCCAGTTCGCCGACCCGGACGGTCACCGCCGAGACGGACTCGGTTCCGTCCGCCCGGGCCAGCTCACCGGCCCGCTCGATGATCGCGGTCGCGATCGACAGCTCGTGCACCACCGGCTCACGGGTACCGGCGACCGGCGCGGAACCCGCCGGCCATCCGCCAGATCCGGGCCTCGCGCCTGAGGCTGGGCAACTCCCAGAGCAGCGCGGCGAGGACCAGGCCGCCCACCAGGGCCGCCTCGGCCATCAGCACCCGCTGTCCGCTCATCCCGGCTCGTCTGCCCGTGGCAGCCGACCACTGTGCTCGTTGGACCTTCATTGCGGCGACTCCCTGCTGTCTCTCATCCCGGTGAGATGTTCGGCATGGTCTCCACGAGCACGTCATGCCGTTTCCAATGGATCCCGGTGGCACGGCGCGCGTCGGCGGTGCCGTCCTCGTGGTGGCCCTTCTGGTCCTTGTACCGCCCCCGGTTGCCCTGGTGAATGCCGGCCACGTGCCCGGGGGTGTCGGGCTTCGCCTGGGCCCGGCCCACTCTGATGCTGCCCATGGGGTGATCTCCTTCCTCGCCTCCGACCTGCGGAGTACGTGCTCAGGACCGCTCGGTGAGGTCCTCGAAGAACCGCTCGACGGCCGGCCAGACCTGGCCGCCGCCGGACAGGCCGCGCCACTCCCGGCGTACGACGGCGACCATCCGGTAGCAGTCGTCGATCGGCACGATCCAGTGGTGGTCGAGGCCGTGGACGGTGTTCACCAGCAGTGCCTCCACCTCGGGTTCCACGGAGGCGAGCTGCGGACACGTCTCGGCGAGCCCGATCCACGCCGCCGCGTCCACCTCCCAGCGCATGGCACCCGCCGGGCTCGGGCCCTGCGCGGTGACGGTGCCGTCCGCGCGGGGCACGAAGAAGACCAGGCCGACGGGTACGCCCAGCGCCGCCGTGTCGACCTTGGGCAGCCGGATCCGGCGCCGGGGCACCAACCGGTAGTGCCCGTCACCCGCTCCGGCACCGGCGAACAGCACCGAGCAGGGGCCACAGACGCACCGCACCTCGTCCTGCCCGGTGTCGTACAGGTGCGCGTGCTCGTCCGGCACCGGCGCGGCACACAGGTCGCACGCCTCCACCCCGGCCGCCGCGGTGCGGTCGGCCGAGGAGCGGATGAGGCGGGCCAGGGCTCCGTCGGTGGTCACCGTGCGCCCCGGTGCGTCAGTGTGGCGAGCGGTACGAACGCGGGGGCGGGGGCCGGGGCCGCGGCCGTCAGCGGTTCCACCGCCGTCAGCTCGGGAGCCACGGCGAGCACCGCCTCGCGGACCGCGTCGGTGACGTCCATGGCACCGGCACCGGCACCGCACCCGGAGCCGCATCCGCCGCCCGACGTCATGCGCACCCGGGCCACCTGTCCCTCCACGCCGGCCCACTCCACGTCACCGCCGCGTTCCTGTACGGCGGGACGCAGCCGTTCCACCGCGCGGGCCGCCCGGAGCTCGGCTGGCTCCGGGTGGACGTCGTGCAGGACCAGCAGGTGGCCCAGCAGCTCGTCGTCGGCCAGGCGCTCGGCCAGCTGACCGTCCGCGTGGTCCATGACGCGGGCCAGCGCCTCGCCGTAGACCTCGGTCAGCAGTCCCACCGCCTCGGTCGCGGAGCGCGTGGTGGGGCCGGGTGCGGACTCCAGGCCCGCCAGCAGCTCGTCGAGCCGGGCGAGCCGGGCCTCCACGTCCGGGTCCGCCAGCCGGGCGGCACCGGCCTCAGCCATGGTTCGCCCCGTACGTCGGCGAGTGCAGGGTGGTGAGCGTCTTGCCCTTGCCGACGTACATGTGGACGCCGCACGGCAGACACGGGTCGAAGCTGCGGACCGTGCGCATGATGTCGACGCCCTTGAAGTCGTCCGGCCCGTTCTCCTCGAAGATGGGCTGGCCCTGGACGGCGTCCTCGTACGGCCCGGGGGTGCCGTAGATGTCGCGCGGGCTGGCGTTCCACGGCGTGGGCGGGTACGGGTGATAGTTGGCGATCTTCTTGTCCTTGATCACCAGGTGGTGCGAGAGGACACCGCGGACCGCCTCGTGGAATCCGCAGCCGATGGCCTCGTCGGGCACCTCGTAGTTCTCGAAGACCTTGGTCTCGCCGGCCCGCACCAGCCCCATGGCCTCTTCCAGGAACTGCAGGGCCATGGCGGCCGCGTAGGCGACGAAGTAGGGCCGGGCGCGGTCGCGCTCGATGGTGTTGCTCCACTGCGGGATGCGCCACTCCAGGGTGGTCTCCGGCAGGGTCTCGCCCTTGGGCAGCGAGATGCGCACGCTGTGCCCGGTGGCCTTGATGTACGGGGTGTCGACCAGGCCGCTCAGCGCGGTCGACCACAGCCGGGCGAGCGGGCCGCCGCCGGTGTCGAGGGCGAGGTGCTGGTCGGTCCGCTTGTCGTACCAGCGCGGGCTCATGACCCAGCTGTACTTGTCGTCGAAGTTGCGCTTCTGCGGCACCGGGACGGTGGTCTGGTTCCACGGGTGGCGCATGTCGACGGGGTTGCCGAGCGGGTCGTGCGTGACGAAGGGCGATTCGTTCACCCAGTCCTCGTAGTACGAGCTGCCGAGCATGATGCGCAGACCGAGGTTGATGTCGACGAGGTTGTTGGTGACGAGTTCACCGTCGACGATGATGCCGGGGGTGACGTACATCGCCTTGCCCCAGGTGTTCATCGTCTCGTAGCGGTAGTCGACGACCTTGGGGTCCTGGAAGGCACCCCAGCAGCCCAGCAGGACGCGGCGGCGGCCGACCTCCTCGTAGCCGGGCAGTGCCTCGTAGAAGAAGTCGAAGACGTCGTCGTTCATGGCGACGGCCTTCTTCACGAAGTCGATGACCCGCATGAGCCGGCTGAGGTAGTCGGTGAAGGCGGTCGGCTGCGGCATCGTGCCGACGCCGCCCGGGTACAGCGTGGACGGGTGGACGTGCCGCCCCTCCATCAGGCAGAACATCTCCCGGGTGACCCGGCTGACCTTCAGGGCCTCCTTGTAGACCTCACCCTCGAAGGGGTTGAAGGCCTTCATGATGTCGGCGATCGTCCGGTAGCCGTGGATCTCGCCGCGCGGTGCATCGGTGCGTTCGGCGCGGGCCAGCAGACCGGGGTTGGTGGCCTTGACCATCGCCTCGCAGAAGTCCACGAAGACCAGGTTGTCCTGGAAGATCGTGTGGTCGAACATGTACTCGGCCGCTTCGCCGAGGTTGACGATGTGCTCGGCCAGCGGGGGCGGCTTGACGCCGTAGGCCATCTGCTGGGCGTAGTCGGAGCAGGTGGTGTGGTTGTCGCCGCAGATGCCGCAGATCCGGGACGTGATGAAGCCCGCGTCGCGCGGGTCCTTGCCCTTCATGAACACGGAGTAGCCGCGGAAGAGCGACGAGGTGCTGTGGCATTCCACGACTTCCCGGTTGGCGAAGTCGATCTTCGTGTAGATGCCCAGGTTCCCGATGATCCGGGTGATCGGATCCCAGGACATGTCCACGAGCTGTGGCGGCTTGCGCTCCGTGGGCCGGGCCTCGGTGGTGGTCATCTGCGGTGCTGCCCCTCGCTGTCGGTGATGTGCGGGTGGGTGAGGTGGGGGTCGTGCGGCGTGCGGACCTGCGCGCGCGGCGTCATCAGGGGCGCCAGTGCGGGTCGTAGCCGCTGGTCAGCTTGCGCTTGTTGTGGCGCCACCTGGGCTCGTGGTTGACCAGCTCGTTCGTCATGCCGCGCAGCCTGCGGATGACGGCCCCGTACGGCTTGATGGCCAGGGACGAGAGCGTGCCGCCCGGGGGTTCGTCCATGAAGGGCATGAACGCGTCGGGGAAGCCGGGCATCGTGCAGCCGATGCAGATGCCGCCGACGTTCGGGCAGCCGCCGATGCCGGCCATCCAGCCGCGCTTGGGCACGTTGCAGTTGACGACCGGTCCCCAGCACCCCGTCTTCACGAGGCACTTGGGCGAGTTGTAGTCCTTGGCGAAGTTGGCCTGCTCGTAGTACGAGCCGCGGTCGCAGCCCTCGTGGACCGTCCTGCCGAACAGCCACTGCGGGCGCAGCATGTGGTCCAGCGGGGGCGGGGGTGCGGAGCCGGCCGCGTGGTAGAGGACCCAGACCAGGGTCTCCATGAAGTTCTCGGGCTGGATCGGGCAGCCGGGCACGTTGACGATCGGCAGGCCGCCCTGGGAGGTGTAGTCCCAGCCGAGGTAGTCGGCGAGGCCCATGCAGCCCGTGGGGTTGCCGGACATGGCGTGGATGCCACCGAAGGTGGCGCAGGTGCCGGCGGCCACCACCGCCCAGGCCTTGGGGGCCAGTTGGTCGATCCACCAGTTCAGGGTCTGCGGCTCACCGGTCTCCGGGTCGTTGCCGAAGGACGTCCAGTAGCCGTCGCCCTCGATGATGTTCTGGTTGGGGATCGAACCCTCGATTACGAGGATGAACGGTGACAAATCGCCCCGCACTGCGGCCCGGTAGGGAGCGAGGAAGTCCTCGCCGCCCAGGCTGGGCGAGAGCACCTTGTTGACCAGGTTCACCTTCGGCAGGCCCGGGATCAGACCGAGGACGAGGTCCTCGATGGAGGGCTGGTCGGCGGCCGTGAGGGAGACGGTGTCGCCGTCACAGCTCATGCCCTCGGAGATCCACAGGATGGTGATCTCGTCGAAGCCCTCGCGGTCCTCGCCGCGACTGGGTTCTTTGCTGACCTCGGCGGTACTGCTGTGCGTTGCCATGTCATCGGCCTCCGCTGCGGGGGGTTTCGGATGGAGCGGGCTCCAGTGGCTCGAGTTCGTCCGGCCGGAAGTAGAGGAAGCGGCCGTACCAGGTGTGCAGTTCGGCCGCGGGATCGTCGTCGACGGTGACGGCGAGGTGCACGCTGCCGTCCACGTCATGGAACACGGCCGCGACCTCGGCGGTCCGCCCGGCCAGGAACATGTCCTGGGCGTCGGCTCCGCGTCCCCGCGGACGGAGCCTCACGCGGCTGCCTGCGCCGAGGGGTACGCCGTTCACGAGCACGGTGTCGTTGGACGGCGAGAGACCGTCGTCGGCGCCTTCCTGCCACCAGGCCGGTCGTTCGGCGGGCGGGGTTGCCAGGGTGACCGGGGCGGCCGGGGCGACGGGGGTGGCACGGGTTGACGGAGTCAGGGAGCGGACGGCGCCGTGCAGCCGCTCGAAGACTTCCTGAGGCATGGTGTCGACCCGGTCGAGGATCGCGGCGGCCCGCGGGTCGGTGGCGCGCGCCTCGCGCTTCTCCTCGTCGGTCAGCAGCATGGTGCGCAGGGTGAGGATCTCGTCGATCTCCGCCGCGTCGTGCAGGTCGCCGGGGCTCTCCGGGGCGACCTGGGGGTGGTCGGGCAGGATGATCGGGGCGGACAGCAGCACGCGTCCGACCTCGTCGGGGTCACCTCCGAGCACAGGGAACGTGAACTCGTTGCTGCACGCGCTCGCATGGGCACGCAGTTCCGCGGGCGGATCGGTCGGCGAGACGAACTCCACCCCGTCACCGCCGATGAGGGTGTGCGTGGCGATGAGCGCTCCGCGCAGGGCCTCGTCGCGCGGGGTTCGCGGATCCGGCGCGGGTCCCGTGTTCGTGGTGCGCACCCGGAGGCGGCAGAGATACGGCGCGAGCCGCTCGGCGGCGACGGTGAGGCTCGCCCGTACCTCCTCGCGGCGCCGCACCACCCGCCCGGCGTGTCCCGGCAGGGGCTCGACCTCCGCACCGGCCGGCGCTGTCACCGCGACGGTGTGCTCGCCACGAAGGAGCTCGTCCAGAGGCACCACGGCATCGAACTCGCGCGGTACGGCCTCGTCGAAGGTCAGATGGGTCGTGCCGTCGTCGGTGCGCAACGACTCGACGGGGCGGTGGTCGCCGTCCCGCCCCGTTTCCTCGACCTGCTTGCGCTGCATCTGCAGACAGCGCAGTCGCACCCGTACGGACGCGCCGGGCTGCCGGAGCCTCAGCAGGCACTCGGTCTGCTGGTACCAGGAGTCGGCGGAGCCGGAGACACCGGGGACGAGGGGACCGTCCGACTCCACCCAGTCCCGGGGGAACAGCACCCCGAACTGCCATCGGACGCGGTTCTTGGCCGAGGAGCGCCGATACGGATACAGGAGGTAGCCCTCGTAGAGGACGGCGTCGGCGACCGCGCTCACCTGCTCGAATACGCCCACGTCCTGCCCGGGGTCAGCGCATGCAGTGCCGCCCTCGGCCCGTCCCTCCGCCGTCATCGCGCCTCCTCGTCGCAGTGTGCACGCGCATCCCTTCCACCACGCTCACACCACTCACCCAGCCTCGCCTCCTCCGGCGCAGCGCTGATGGGCCATTCGGGTAGGAGGCTCAGTCCGCCGGCACGGTCGCGGGCAGTCCCAGCGCGGCGGAGACATGGCGCCAGATGGAGGTGAGCGCCGTGTCGAGGGTGACCGTCGGGTCGCGCAGCATGAGGCGGATGCCGTAGCCGTCGCTGAGGGACAGGACGAGGGTGCTGAGGTCGTCCACGTCGGTCGGCGTGAACTCGCCGGAGGCGATACCGCGGCGCACCGCGTCGCCCACCCAGGCGTGCAGCTGGGCGTACAGGTCGACGGCGAAGACGCGCGTGGTCTCGTCGCGCAGCGCCCGGACCCACAGTTCCTGCCAGAGCCGCCAGTCCTGGTGGAGCTGGGGGTCGGTGGGCAGGAGGTTGCGCAGGATGCGGGCCAGGATGACCGCCGCCGGGGCCGTTTCCGCGTCACGTTCGACGTCGACGGCCGTGTTGGCGAAGGAGTGGGTCATCGCCTCGGTGAACAGCTTCTCGCGCGTGTCGAAGTGATAGTGCAGCAGCGCCGTCGACACACCGGCCCGCTCGGCGACCATGCGCATCCGGATCTTCTCGAACCCGATGTCGGCGATGACCTCGCACGCCGCGGTCAGGATGCGCTCGCGTGTGTCTGCCGTGCGCACCTTCGTGGTCACCCTCGGGCTCCCCTCATTCCGTGGACGTAGGCCATGACCATCTTCCCTCACGGCCGCGCCGCCGGTGCCGCGGCCCCGGGGCGGCCCTGTGCGTCGTACGCGTGGAAGCCCCGCCCGGACTTCCGCCCCAGCAACCCGGCCTCCACCATGCGGGACAGCAGTGGGGGTGGCGAGTACTGGGGCTCGCGGAATTCGGCGTACAGCGACTCGGCGATGGCGCGTGTGGTGTCCAGGCCGATCAGGTCGGTCAGGGCGAGCGGGCCGAGGGGGTGCGCGCAGCCGAGGACCATGCCGCGGTCGACGTCCTCGACGGTCGCGCTGCCCGACTCCACCATGCGGACGGCGGCCAGGAGGTAGGGCACGAGGAGCGCGTTGACGACGAAACCCGCCTTGTCCCGGGTCCGGACCACCTCCTTGCCGAGGGTGCCGGTCACGAACTCCTCGGCCCGTGCCGCCGTGGTCGGCGAGGTGAGCAGGGACGGCACGAGTTCGACGAGCCGCAGGACCGGCACGGGGTTGAAGAAGTGCACGCCGACGACCCGGTCGGGGCGGGTCGTCGCGGCGGCGAGCCTGATGACCGGGATGGAGGAGGTGTTGGTCGCCAGGATCGTGTCGTCGCCGGTGATCACGGAGTCGAGGCGGGTGAAGACGTCGATCTTGAGGGGCTCGTCCTCGGCGACCGCTTCGATGACCAGGTCGTGGTCGTGCAGCGCCTCGATGTCGTGCACGACGGTGACCAGGGCCGCGCCGGCCTCCCGTCGTTCGTCGCTGAGCCTGCCGTGTGCGGTGGCCCGGTCGAGCGAGCGGGTGATGCGGAGGCGGCCGGCCCGGGCCGCCTCCGCGTCGCGCTCCACGACCGTGACCGGTACGTCGGCCCGTGCGCAGACCTCGGCGATGCCGGCGCCCATCAGCCCGCAGCCGACGACTCCCACGCGGTTGATGTCGGTCATCCGTATCCCTCTCTCTGGTCTGCGGCGGTGCGGGTCAGGCGCTGGGCAGGTCCAGGACCCCGGAGCCGCGCTTGATGAGCTCGTTGGCGATGATCAGCCGCTGGATCTCGGAGGTGCCCTCCCAGATACGGTCCACGCGCAGCTCGCGGTAGAGCCGCTCGACGGCGTACGAGCGGTCGTAGCCGCGCCCGCCGTGGATCTGGAGGCACCGGTCGATCACCCGGCCCGAGGCCTCGCTCGCCGCGAGCTTGGCGATGGCCGCCTTGGCGTGCAGCGTCTTGCGGTCCTCGGCCGAGGCCTGGTCGATCTCCCAGGCGACCTGGTGGGTGTAGGCACGGTTGACGGCGATGTCCACGGCGCAGTCGGCGAGCATGCCCTGGATCAGCTGGTACGAGGAGATCGGCGCCCCGAACTGCTCGCGCTCCACGGCCCAGTCCCGGGACAGCTCCAGCGCCCGCTCGGCCGCGCCGATGGTGCGGGCGGCGATCATCAGGCGCTCCTCGGTGAACCACGAGCGCGTGATGTCGTACCCCTCGCCGACGCCGCCGAGCACCGCGTCCTCGCCGACCTGGACGTCGGTGAACGTGAACTCGGGGTGTTCGTAGACGAAGGTGTGCATCCAGCGCGGGACACGCGTCATCTCGATGCCGGGGGTGTCCTTGTCGACCAGGAAGAGGGTCGGTGCGCGCTCCGGGCCGGCCGCCGCGAGCACAATCATGAAGTCGGCGTGGTCGCCGACGGTCACGAACCACTTCTCGCCGTTGAGTACCCAGCCCTGGTCGTTCTTCGTCGCCGTGGTGGCCAGGTTCTGCGGGTCGGAGCCGGCGCCGGGCTCGGTGACGGCGTAGCAGTCGCGCCGCTCGCCGTTGATCACCGGGACGAGGAAGCGCTCGCGCTGCTCGGGGGTGCAGAAGCGCAGCGCGTTCGCCGGCCGCCACACCATGTCCCACAGGGCGCCGGTGAGCCGCCCCAACTCCTCCTGCACGGTGACCTGTTCGGCGATGGTGAGGCCGGCGCCGCCCCACTCGGACGGCATGTTGACGGCCTGGAGTCCGGCGTCCAGCACGGCGTCGCGAACCTTGGCGTGGGCGTCGGCGGGCAGGCCGTTGTCCTCCTCGCACTGGATCTCGTAACCGGCGATGAAGTCGGTGAGGGCGCGTGCGTCGGCCTTGAGCTGAACCTGGCGCGGGGTGAGACGGAAGTCCATGGAAGTCCTCGCTGTGCGGTGATGTGACGGGTGGGCGGTTTCAGGGCGTGGGCAGAGCAAGGGCGCGCGTGCCGCGCTTGATGAGCTCGTTGGCGATGATCAGCCGCTGGATCTCGGAGGTGCCCTCCCAGATGCGGTCGACGCGCAGCTCGCGGTACATGCGCTCGACGGGGTAGGTGCGGTCGTAGCCCCGGCCGCCGAAGATCTGCAGACAGCGGTCGGCGACCCGGCCGGCGGCCTCGCTGGCGGCGAGCTTCGCGGTGGAGGCCTTGGCGTGCAGGGTCTTGCGGTCGGTGCCGGGCTGGTCGGCCTCCCAGGCGACCTGGTGGGTGTAGGCACGGTTGACGGCGATGTCGACGGCGCAGTCGGCGAGCATGCCCTGGATCAGCTGGTACGAGGCGATGGGCGCCCCGAACTGCTCGCGCTCCACGGCCCAGTCCCGGGCGAGTTGCAGTGCACGCTCGGCCGCGCCGACGGTGCGGGCCGCGATCATCAGGCGTTCGTCGGTGAACCATTCCTTGGTGAGCTCGTAGCCGTTGCCGACGCCGCCGAGCACGTCCTCGTCGGCGACGAAGACGTCGGTGAAGGTGAATTCGGGGTGCCCGTTGACGGCGGAGTGCATGAAGTGCGGGACCCGGGTCATCTCGACGCCGGGCGCGGCCCGGTCCACGAAGAACAGCGTGGGCTGCCGCTCGGGTCCGGCGTCCGCCTGCACCAGCAGGAAGTCGGCGATGTCGCCGCAGGTGACGAACCACTTCTCGCCGTTGAGCACCCAGCCGCCGTCGGTGCGGTCGGCCGTGGAGGTGCCGGAGGACGGGTCGGATCCCGCGCCCGGCTCGGTCACCGCGAACGCGTCGAACTTCTCCGCGCGGATCACGGGCAGCAGGTACTTCTCGCGCTGCCGCTCGTCACCGTAGGCCAGCACGTTGGCGGGCCGCCACGGGATGTCCCAGAGGCAGTTGGTGACCTTGCCGAACTCCTCCTCGACGATGACCTGGTCGAGCAGGCTGAGTCCGGCGCCGCCCCATTCGGCGGGCATGTTGATGGCGTAGACGCCGGCGTCCATCGCGGCCCGGGTCAGTTCGGTCACCAGCTGCTGCGGCAGGGGTCCGCCGGCCTGCTCGGACTGGTCCTCGTACCGCATCAGCAGGCGGGCGTACTCGGCGGCGCGGCGCTTGAGGTCGGCCTGCTCGGGGGTGTAGCGCATGTCCATGGGGGCCTCTTCGGTCAGGTCGGGGGTACGGCGTGCGGGAGGGGTGGGTCAGGCGAGTACGGCGCGGGAGTCGAGGGCGAGTGCTCCGTCGGGGCGTACGAGAAGGGGATTGACCTCGATCTCGGCGATCTCCGGGTGGGCGGCGGCGAACGCGGTGATCGCCTCGACGGCCTTCGCGGCCGCTTCGACGTCGACGGGCGGTTTGCCCCGCACGCCGTCGAGGAGGGCGGCGGTGCGCAGTCCGCGCAGCAGGCTCACGGCTCGTTCGGCGGGCACGGGGGCGAGGGTGAACGCGACGTCGTGCAGGGCCTCCGCCAGCACTCCGCCCAGGCCGACCATGGCGACCGGGCCGAAGCGCGGGTCGCGGTTGACGCCGACGATCAGCTCGATGCCGTCGGTCAGGTCGGCCATGGCCTCCACGGAGTAGGAGGAGGCGCCGAGCCGGGCGTGCATCTCGCGGAAGGCGGCGAGCAGTTCGTCGGGTCCGGCCAGGCCGAGTACCACTCCACCCGCGTCGGACTTGTGGAGCAGATGGAGGGCCTTGAGGACGTACGGGCCGCTGAACTCCCCGGCAGCTGCGAGCAGTTCGGCCTCGTCGTGGATCTCGCGGGCCGCGGGGAAGGCGAGTCCGGCCTCTTCGAGGGCTCGGCGGGTCTCCATGTAGCCGCTCTCGCGCAGCGGGGACGCCGGCACGGGAAGGGGGGTGACACCGGTGCGCTGTGCCACGGGTGCCGTCGCGGCGAGGGCGCGGGCGGAGTCCTCGGTGGCGGCGAAGACCGGGATGCCGGCCGCGGCGAGGGTGCGGCAGCTCGGGGAATCGGGGTACATGGACTGCACGACGAGCGGCTTGGCGGTGGCGCGGTGCCGGGCGGCGATGAGGCGAGCGGCCTCCTCCTCCCCGTCCGCAAGGGCCTTGCCGCCTCCGCCGAGCCCGCCTTCGCCCGCCGCGTAGCCGCCGAAGTAGCCGGTCATCAGCACGGCGTCGACCTCCTCGGCCGCCAGGAGCGCGGCGATGGTCTCCGCGTACGAGGCGGGGTCCTGCTCACCCATGCCGGCGAGGTCCACGGGGTTGGCGACGGCCGACTGCTCCCACAGGGCCTCCCTCAACCGCTGCCGTGTCGGCTCGTGGAGTTCGGGCACGGTCAGGCCGGCCGCCTCGACGGCGTCGGCGGCGACGACGCCGTGTCCGCCGCCGTCGGTGAGCACGGCGACCCGGCGTCCCGATGCCCGCTTCGCGCCGCTCAACGCGGCCACGGCGACGGTGAGTTCGCGGGGTGTGGCGACGAGTTCCACGCCGGCGTCCCGGCAGGCCGCGGTCACGACGTCGGCCGACGTGGTCAGCGCGCCGGTGTGGGACTGTGCGCTGCGCGCGGAGGCGTCGCCGCGTCCGGCGGTGAGCAGCACCACGGGCTTGCCGGCGTCGGCGGCGGCCTCGGCGAAGGCGCGTCCGTCGCCGAAGTCCTCGGCGTAGACCGCGATGGCCCGGGTGCCCTCGTGCCTGGCGCAGTCGGCGAGGAGGTCGACGAGGGTGACGTCGGCCTGGTTGCCGAGCGAGACGAACCGCGAGAAGCCGAGGCCGTGCGGGCGGAAGCGGAGCTGGAGTTCGAGGGCGAGGTTGCCGCTCTGGCTCAGGAGCGCGACTCCGCCCGGGGTGAAGGTGTCGGAGGCCAGGAAGAGATCGGTGGTGTTGTCGGCGATCCCAAGGCAGTTGGGGCCGACCATCACGGCACCGGCGGCGCGTACGCGTTCGGCGACGGCCTGCTGCCGTATCCGCCCCGCGTCGCCGGTCTCGGCGAAACCGGCGGTGATGGCGACGATCGCCCGGGCCCCGCACCGCAGGGCCTCGTCGACGGCGTCCTCGAAGCCGGCGGCGGGCACGGAGACCACCGCCAGGTCGACGGGTTCGCCGATCGCGCTCAGGCTGGGGGCGACGGTCCGCCCGAGCACCGTGCCGCCGCGGCGGTTGACCATGTGCACGGGGCGGCGGCCGCCCGCGCGAATCGCCTGGGCGGCTATGGCGTGGCCGTACTTGGCCGGGTCGCCGCTGGCTCCGACGACGGCGACGGATACGGGGTCGAAGAGGGCCGACAGGTCACGTCCCATGTCACTTCACCAGCCGCAGCGCAGCGTTGGGGCAGGCGGCGACAGCGGCCTCGGCGGCTTCCTCGTCGCCCGGCGGCACGTCGGTCGCGCGTATCTGGGCGTAGCCCCACTCGTCGAGGTCGATCAGCTCGGGTGCGGGTTCCTGGCAGAGGCCGTAGCCCTGGCAGCGGGTGGAGTCCAGCAGGAGTTTCATGGAGCGGTCCTTTCGGTGCGGCGGGGTCGGGGGCGTACGGGGCCTGGATGCGGCTCAGGGCACCGGCACCGTGAACCGGCGCCCGTTTTCGGGTGCCGCGCCCTCGCAGGCGGGGCAGCCGGAGCGGCGGTGGGCGTCGACCCGGTCGGGGAAGTGGGCGAGGAGGCTGCCGACGATGCGAGCGGCGGCGTCCAGCAGCCCGCAGGCCCCGCGGCCGGGCAGCTGCTGCGACCAGCGGCGCAGCTTGTCGACGGAGTCGTGGCCGGCCTCGCCGCGGGCCGCGGCCGCGAGCGTTGCGGCCAGCGCCCCGGTGCCGGACACGCACACCCCGCACTGCCGGGCGCTCTGGGCGGCCAGATAGGCGGTGGCCTCGGCGGCCACGCCGACCGGGCAGTCCTCGGGGCGCAGAAAGTGCAGCGCTCCGCAGCCGAGGGCTCCGCCGGCCTCCTTCAGTCGGTCGTGGTCGAGGGGCAGGTCCGTCCAGCCCTCGCCGTACAGCCCGCCGAACATGCCGCCCAGCACGACCGCGGTGGCCGTACCGTGTCCGCACAGGTCGGCGAGGACCTTCAGATGCGTACCGGCGGGGACCTCGGCCAGCGCGGCACCGGCGGGCCCGGCGCCCGAGAGGGTCACCAGATGAGCTCCGGCGACGGAGTCCGCCTCGTCCGGACGCGAGTACATCACCGCGACGCGGGCCAGGGTCTCCACATTGGCGACCAGCGTGGGCGCCCCGCCGACACCGCTCTCGAACGGGCGGGGAGGCTTCGCCGTGGGCAGCGCCGGGCCGCCGTCGACAGCGCGTACGACCGCGCTCTCCTCCCCCGCGACGTAGGTGTGCTGCGTGCGTACGACGTCGATGCGCACCTCGGGCGCGGACTCGGTGAGGGCCTGTCGCACGGCCTGCTCGGCGCGGTCGTCGGAGAGGTACACGAATCCGCGTTCGGCGCCGGTCATGGCCGCGGCCAGGCGCAGACCGTCGAGGACCACATGCGGGCGGTGCCGCAGCAGCCAGCGACCCTTGACGGAGCCGGGCTCGCCCTCCTCCCCGTTGGCGACGACCACGCGCGGGCCGGGTGGTGCATCACGGACGGCACGGAGCTTGACGGCGGCGGGGAACCCGGCCCCGCCCCGGCCGCGCAGTCCCGTCGCGGCGATGCGGTCGAGCAGGCGGTCCGGGGCGGCGAGCGGCGCGTAACCGCCCGCGGCGAGGTAGCCGTCGATGTCCTCGCCGCCTCCGAGCGGAGCGAGCAGGCTGTGGCGCCCTTCGGGGAGGAGGGAGTACACGCCGGTCATACGGTGCTCCTGGGCTGGTGGTGTCCATTGCGGGCAGGGGTGCGGCGGGCTCGCAGGAGTCCCAGCGCCCGTTCCAGATCCCGGCGCTGCGTCGCGGTGCGGGCATAGCCGGCGCCGGGCAGGCCGATCAGCATGCGGTGGTGGTCGAGGACGACCTCGCCCGCCACCAGTGCCGCCCGTGGATCGGCGGTCCCGGAGCCGGCGGCGGCCTCGACGACCAGGTCGGTGACCTCGCCGAGGTAGCGCAGCCAGCCGCGCTGTGTACCGCGCAGGACCAGTCGCTCGACGCGGTGTCGTTCGGCGGTGACCAGGGCCGGCGGCGGGCTGCCGTCCTCCAGGGCGCGCAGGGCGGCCACCGCGGTGGGCAGTTCCTGTTCGGGCTCCGGTGTGAGGCCGAGCCATACGAGACTGCGGCGAGCGCTCATGCGTGCCTCCGGGATCGCACCGTTCCCGGGTGGTCCGGAGACGGGGGTGGCGCGGCGATGACGTGAGTCGGGATGACGTGCGTGCGGATGCTCCGGTGCCGTGACGCGAAGGGGCGGGAGCTGTGCGGGGTGTCCGGATCGGGACAGGACGGGGTCCGCGGGCTTGCGGTGTGCGCCCGGGCATTGGTCTGCGGGTCCCGGGCCATCCGCCTGCCAGGAGACTAACTAACTAATTAGTCAGCCCACAAGTCTTGACTTGGCACCTCGATGGTCCCACTCTGACTAACCAATCAGTTAGCCGGATTGCGGCTGGTCCGGCGCCCTGCATCGTGCAGACCTGGCG
Source organism: Streptomyces sp. NBC_00299 (assembly GCF_036173045.1). Lineage (GTDB taxonomy): Bacteria > Actinomycetota > Actinomycetes > Streptomycetales > Streptomycetaceae > Streptomyces > Streptomyces machairae. Next base: position 8,777,884 of record NZ_CP108039.1, on the reverse strand, counting down.
CACCACCGGCCGTCGGTACCGGACCTCACCCTCACCGCCCATCGCCGCCGCAGCGGCGCGGAGGAGGACCCCAATGCATCCCTCGACCACACGGGCAGACACCGTCTCCGCTCCCCCGCCGGAGTCGCCACAGCCGGCCCCGTCGCCCCTCGATCACCCCGGGGAAGCCCTGCCCGCCCGCTACTACACGGATCCGGCCATCGCCGAGGCCGAGACCGAAAGCATCTTCGCCAAGTCCTGGCAACTCGTCTGTCACGAGTCCGACCTCCCCGGCCCCGGCGCCCGGCTGACCGCCACCGCCGCCGGCCGTGAGGTGCTGGTCGTGCGCACAGAGGACGGCGGACTCGCCGCCCACCTCAACGTCTGCCGGCACCGCGGCACCCGCCTGGTCACCGAGCCGGAGCCGTCGGGCAAGGCCATCCGCTGCCCGTACCACGGCTGGACCTACAAGCTGGACGGACGGCTGGTCGGAGCCCCCGAGGCCCGTCGGATCCCCTGCCTGGACAAGCCCCGGCTCGGGCTGCACCCGGTCAACGTCGAGTCCTTCCTCGGCTTCGTCTTCGTCAACCTGGACATGGAGGCGACCCCGCTCGCCGAGAGCTGCGCCGGGCTGGCCGAGGCCGTCGGCCGCTACGCCGGGCCCGGCCTGGTCCCGGTCGGCAAGCACCGTATCCACGACGTCTCGGACGGCGAGGAGCAGAACGCCAACTGGAAGGTGATCGTCGACAACTATCTGGAGGGCTACCACGTCCCGGTGGCGCATCCCTCCCTCATGCGACTGCTCGACTACCAGGCGTACACGGTGGACGTGCAGGAGAACTACGTACTCTTCGAGTCCCCGCTGCGTGACAAGCCGTCCTCGAACTGGACCGAGCGGCTCTACCAGCGGCTGGCGACCCCGATGCCGGGGCTGACCGAGGCCGACCGGAGGGTGTGGCGGTACGCCGTGATCTATCCCAATACGCTCATCGACTTCTACCCTGACCACGTGCTCGCGTGGACCGCCCTGCCGACCGCCCAGGACCGGGCGGCGATTCCGGGCGGCTTCTACACCCGGCACGGGGAGAGCGTCCGCACCCGGCTGGCCCGTCGGATCAACATCCACATCGGCTGGGTCACCAACGACGAGGACGCCGAGCTCGTGGAGCGCGTGCAGGCAGGTATGCGCACCCCCGGTTTCGAGCCGGGTCCGCTGTCGCAGCGCGAGGTCGCCGTCGGCTGGTTCGCCCGCCGGGTCCGGGAGGACCTGGAGGGGGACGCCGGGTGACGCCCTTCGGCGCGGCGCGTCCGCCGCATCCGCACGAGGCGGCCGTAGGCCTGCGTGCCGCCTTATCGCGCGCAGTCTGACGCGCGCACGCACCCTCCCCAGACCGGTCTTCACTGCGGAATCAGGGCCCCAAGTGAGCCGACCAGCCGGTCCCGCCCTGGAGTTGTGCCGTTCCTCGACGGAGAGGACGTTCATGTCCCCCGAGGCAACACCGCCATCCCGCCGCGCCTTTCTACGGGCGGGCGCCTGCGGCCTGCTGGGCGCCGCGGCCGGCGGCTGCGGGTTCATGCCCGCGAAAACGCCCGACGCCGAACAGCTGGCGCCCGTGAAGGCGCGCGTCGACGGCGATCTCGTCTACTTCAACTGGGCCGACTTCGTCGACCCGTCCGTGTTCAAGGGCTTTGAGAAGGAGTACGGCGTCAAGGTCATCCAGTCGAATTTCGACTCGATGGAAGGCATGGTCGCCAAGCTCAACGCCGGCAACCGCTACGACATCATCTTCCCCACGGCCAAGTGGGCCCAGCGGCTGGTCCGCGGAGGCCGGCTGCGCCGTATCGACCACTCCCAGCTCGCTCACTCGCGGGACATCTTCGGCGCCTACGCGTACTTCGCCGATCCCTGGTACGACCCCGGCTCCGCACACACCATCCCGTTCACCGCGTACAAGACCGGCATCGGCTGGCGACGCGACAAGATCGGTGAGCTCACCGATTCCTGGCGGGACCTGTGGAGCGACCGGGCCAAGGGAAAGGTCTTCCTGCTGGACGACCGCGACGAGGTCCTCGGCATGGGTGCCCTCGCCCTCGGTCTCGACGTCAGCACCGGCGACACCGGCGACCTCGACCGCATCACCTCCCTGCTGGGCACCCTGCGGCCACGGCTGCGCGGCTTCTCCAGCGACAGCTACAACAACCTCCTCAACGGCAACGCGCTGATCCAGCAGGCGTGGAGCGGTGACATGGCCGCCATGCTCAACCAGGCCGACGACCCCGCCGTGTTCGGGTTCCAGGCCCCCAAGGAGGGCACGCCGATCAACTCCGACTGCTACGCCATCCCCTGGAACGCCCCGCACCCCGGCACCGCGATGCTGTTCATCGACTACATGCTGCGGCCGGAGAACGTGAAGAAGAACATCGAGTACATCGGCTACCCGATGCCGGTCGCGGGCACCGAGAAGACCTATGCCGACCTGGTCGAGCCCTTCCCCGAGTGCCTGGTCACCCAGGACGACCTGAAGGCCGACGTGTTCTTCCGCAACGGCGGCAGCGCGGCGGAGGACGCCCGCGACGCCGCCTGGACCCATGTGAAGGCGGGCTGATCCATGGCACTGCCCCGCCCCTCCTCACGCAGCCGGCGCCGCGGCCCGAACGCGAACGGCACCCGTATCTGGACCTGGCTCATGCTGCCCGGCACCCTCTGGATGACCGGCTTCCTGATCGCCTCGCTGGTCCTCGTCGGCGTCCTCGCCGTCGGCACCACCGACGAACTGGGCAACCCCCGCTTCGGCTTCAGCCTCGCCGGTATACGTGCGCTCGCGGACCCCGCCTACACCGAGGTCATGGCCCGCTCCCTCGGCTACGCCCTGCTGACCTGCCTGATCTCTCTGCTGATCGCCTATCCGGTGGCGTACACGATCGCCCTGTACGGCGGGCGGTACAAGCACGCGCTGATCGCCGCGATCGTGGTGCCGTTCTTCGCCAACTACCTGGTGCGGATGTACGGCTGGTCGGTGGTCCTCTCCGACGACGGGCCCGTGCTTCGCACGCTGCGCGCGGTCGGGATCGCCGACGGCGGCACGAAGATCCTCAACAGCGGCCTCGGCGTGGTCGCGGGACTCGTCTACGGGTTCGTCGTCTTCATGATCATCCCGCTGTACGCGGCCCTGGAACGGCTCGACGTCTCCCTCATCGAGGCCGGCCGCGACCTGTACGGCGGCCCGGTACGCACCTTCTTCTTCGTCACCCTGCCCGCCACCCGGCAGGGCGCGGCGGCCGGGCTCGTCCTGGTCTTCCTGCCCGCCATGGGCGACTTCGTCAGCGCACAGCTCATGGGAGGCCCGGACCAGATCATGATCGGCAACCTCATCCAGGACAAGTTCTTCCAGGGCCAGAACTGGCCGCTGGGCTCCGCGCTCACCATGCTGCTGATGCTGGTCCTGCTGATCGGGATGCTCGGCTATCTGCGGCGTACCCGCAAGGACGAGGCGGAGGCCCGAGGATGACCCTGCTCAAACTGCCGACCGCCACCACCCCGGCGGCCCGTCCGAAGGCCCGGACCCGCACGCGGCGCGGCCGAGCAGGCCGCAGGCCACGCGGTCTCATCGCCGTCACCGGGCTGTTCTTCGCGCTGCTCTATCTGCCCATCGCGGTGGTGGCGCTGTTCTCCTTCAACTCTCAGAAGTCGCTGACCGTGTTCGACGGCTTCAGCCTCCGCTGGTACCGCGCCTTCGTCCACGACGACGTCCTCATCGCCTCCCTGGGCACCAGCCTGCGTATCTCCCTGGTGGCGATGGCCGGTTCGGTGCTCCTCGGGGTGGCGCTGGCCCTCGGTCTGGTCAGGTCTCACACCCGGCTCGGCTCGCTGGCCGGGCTGATCATGCTGGTTCCGCTGATCACGCCGGAGATCGTCACGGGCGTGGCATCGATGCTGCTGTTCAAGGGGCTGGGCATACCGCTGTCCACCGGCACCGTGATGCTCGCCGAGATCACCTTTTCCATCTCCTACGTCACGGTCATCCTGCGCTCCCGGGTCGCCGCACTGAACCCGGAGGTCGAGGAGGCCGCGATGGACCTCGGCGCCACCCGCTGGCAGGCGGTCCGGCTGGTGACGCTGCCGGCCCTGCTGCCCGCCGTCCTCGCCGCGGCCGTACTGATCTTCGCGCTGGTCTTCGACGACTTCGTGCTCGCCTACTTCACCACCGGCGTCGACCCGCAGCCGCTGTCGGTGCGGATCTACTCGGCGATCCGCTTCGGGGTGCAGCCCACCATCAACGCGGTCGGCACGCTCATGCTCGCGGGATCCATCGCCCTGATCGCCCTGGCCCTGTTCATCCCGCGCCTCTTCGGCCGCCGCGGCGGCCTCGACATCCTCTCCGGGGAGTGACTTCCATGGACGCGACCCCCGCCGTCCGGCTCGACGGCGTCTCCAAGCAGTTCGCCGACTCCTACGCCGTGCACCACCTGGACCTCGACATCGAGGCCGGCCACTTCTTCTCCCTGCTGGGCCCGTCCGGCTGCGGCAAGACCACCTCGCTGCGCATGATCGGCGGGTTCAGCGACCCCACCGAGGGGTCGGTGCTGCTCGCGGGCGAGGACGTGACGGCGCTGCCGCCCAACAAGCGCAACGTCAATACGGTCTTCCAGAGTTACGCCCTGTTCGATCACCTGAGCATCGCCGACAACGTCGCCTTCGGTCTCAAGCGCGCAGGCGTCGCCAAGACCGAGATACGGCAGCGCGTCGGGGAGATGCTGGACCTGGTCCAGCTCGCCGGCTTCGCGGACCGCAGGCCCCGTACGCTCTCCGGCGGGCAGCGGCAGCGCGTCGCCCTGGCCCGGGCGCTGGTCAACCGTCCGGCCGTCCTCCTCCTCGACGAGCCGCTCGCCGCCCTCGACCTGAAGCTGCGCCGGCAGATGCAGGTGGAGCTGAAGCAGATCCAGCGCGAGGTCGGCATCACCTTCGTCTTCGTCACCCACGACCAGGACGAGGCGCTGACCATGTCCGACCGGATCGCCGTGATGAACGCGGGCCGCATCGAGCAGTGCGGCACTCCCGAGGACATCTACGAGCACCCCGCCACCGGCTTCGTCGCCTCCTTCATGGGCACCTCCAACCTGATGACCGGCACCTACCGGGGCGGTGAGGTGACCCTGGACAAGGGGCCCGCCCTGCCCGTCGGCCCCCGCTCCGACATCGTGGACGGGACCGCGGTGAGCGTGTCCGTGCGCCCCGAGAAGATCTGGCTGTCGGACTTCGAGCCGGGCATGTCGATGCTGAGCGGCGTGATCCGCGAGACCGTCTACAGCGGCCCGACCACGACCTACCTCATCGAACTCGCCCCGGGCGTCACGCTGTCGGTGCTGGAGCAGAACACGGCCCGAGCCCGCATGGAGGACCGCTGGAGCGGCGGCGAGACGGTGGAGTTCGGCTGGCGGCCCGAGCACTGTCTGGTCCTCGCCTGACTCTCTGTCACTTCACGAGCTCTGCCGTACGACAGAGCTGTCTCTTCACCAGCTCTGTCGTACGAGCTCTTGTCACGAAAGCGAAGCTGATGCATCACGACGTGATCGTGCTCGGCGCCGGTCTGGCGGGCCTGAGTGCCGCCCGGGACCTGGCCGCCGCCGGCACCGACGTGCTCGTCCTGGAGGCCCGGGACCGCGTCGGCGGCCGGGTCGAGCAGACCCATACCCCCGACGGCCGTTTCGTCCAGCTGGGCGGCGAAGTGGTCGGCCATGCCCACACCGCGTACCTGCAACTGGCCAAGGAACTCGGCCTGGAGCTGGTGCCCAGCTATGTCGCCGAACCCGGCCGCATGACCCGTGCCACGCCGGAGGGCAGCTCGGCCGGCGATCCCCCGCACTGGTTCGGCGCCGGCGACGCGGCCCTGCACGAGCGGCTCGGCGCGGAGTTCGGCGCCCTCGCCGCCACGGTCGACCCCGACGACCCGTGGTCTCATCCCGACGCGAGTGACCTGGACCGGCTGTCCGTGGCCGACTGGCTGCGCTCCCGGCAGGCCTCTCCTGCCGTCGTACGGCTGTGGGAGATCGGCCAACTCGCTCTGGCCGGCGGCTCGTACGAGCGGATCTCGCTGCTGGCAGCGCTGCGCAAGAGCGCTGCGGTGCCCGGAACGGGTAAGGGCGACTACGACTACGACGACTGGGAGGGACTGCGGCTCGCGGACGGCTCGGCGACGCTCGCCGAGGTGATGGGCCGTGAACTGGGCCCGCGCATCCGGCTGGGCTCGCCCGTCGCCGCTCTGGACATCCGCCCGGGCCGATGCGCCGTACGCCTGGTCACCGGCGAGGTACTCACCGCGCCGGCTGTGGTGAGCGCACTGCCGGTCGGACCGCTGCGGGATGTCGCCATCAGCGGAGTCAGCGAGGCCCGGCTCGCCTCCCTGCACCGGCAACGCCACGCGACGGCCGCGAAGTTCGCCGCCGTCTACGACCGCCCCTTCTGGCGGGACGCCGACCTGAACGGCCTGTCCGAGGCGGAGGGGGTGCTGGGCAGCACCTGGCCGCAGAACGAGGGTGTCCTGTCGGCCCTGATCCCGCCCGAGCGCTACGGCGTCCTGCTCGGGACGCCACCTCATCTGCGCACGCCCGAACTGCTCGCCGAGATCGCCGGCATGTTCGGCGACGAGGCACTGCGGCCGGCCGCCTGCCATCTGCGGCTGTGGGGCACCGACCCGTGGACCCAGGGATACGTCACCCAGTGGCCGCCGGGCGAGGTCATGGCCGTCGGTCCGCTGCACGGCACGCACGAACCGCCGTTCTACGTCTGCGGCTCCGACCAGTGGGTCGCCGGATACATGGAGGGCGCCGTCCGCACCGGCCGCGCCGCCGCCGAGGAGGCGCTGCGCCGTGGCTGACACCGACGACCTCGCGAACGTCCTCAACCACATCGGCGGAAAGGAGGTGCCGGCCGCGTCCGGCGCCACCCTCAGGCTGATCGACCCGGCCACCGGACTCCTGCACGGCACGGCGCCGCTCTCCGGCGCCGAGGACGTGGACGCGGCCTGCCGGGCGGCCGAGGAAGCCTTTGCCGGCTGGTCGCTGACGACTCCGGCCGAGCGGCAGACCGCACTGCTGCGCATCGCCGACGCCCTGGAGAGGGAGGCCGGTGCGGTGGCGGGCGCCGAAGTGGCCGACACGGGCAAGCCGCGCGCTCTGTTCCTGGGCGACGAACTCCCGGCGATCGTGGACGTCTTGCGGTACTTCGCCGGAGCCGCCCGCAATCTGCCGGGCGCCGCCGCCGCGGAGTACACGCCGGGCCGCACCTCCGTGCTGCGGCGCGAGCCGGTCGGCGTCTGCGCTCAGATCACCCCGTGGAACTACCCGCTGATGATGGCCGTGTGGAAGGTCGCCCCCGCGTTGGCCGCCGGCAACACGGTCGTCCTGAAACCTTCCGACACCACCCCGTCGTCGGCCATGCTCCTGGCCCGGCTGGCCGCCGAGCATCTGGCGCCCGGCGTGCTCAACGTCGTGTGCGGCGACCGTGACACCGGACGCTCCCTCGTCGCCCATCCGCACGTCCGACTTGTCGCTGTCACCGGAAGCGTCCGCGCGGGACAGCAGATCGCCGCCGCGGCAGCCGCCGACCTGAAGCGGCTGCACCTGGAACTCGGCGGCAACGCGCCGGTGTTGATCCACGCGGACGCCGATCTCGACGACGCGGTCGAGCAGTTGTCGTCACTGGCCTACTACAACGCGGGCCAGGACTGCACCGCCGCGACCAGGATCCTGGTCGACCGGCGGATCCACGACACCTTCCTGGGCCTCTTCGCCGACCGGGCCGCCCGACTGCTGCCCGGCGCCCCGGACGACGAGCACGCCGACTTCGGGCCGCTCGCGAACGCCGCTCAACTGGCGGGCGTCAGCGGCCTGTTGGAGCGGCTGCCCGACCACGCCGAGGTGGTCACGGGCGGCTCCGCGCTGCCCCGCCCCGGCTACTTCCACCGGGCCACGGTGGTCGCCGGGGTACGGCAGGAGGACGAGATCGTACGCAGCGAGGTGTTCGGGCCGGTCGTCACCGTCCAGCCCTTCACCGACGAGGCCGAGGCCTTCCGCCTGGCCAACGGGGTCACCCAGGGACTCGCCGCGAGCGTCTGGACCCGCGACCACGACCGGGCGATGCGTGCGAGCCGTGCGCTGCGGACCGGCATCGTCTGGGTCAACACCCACGGCACGACGGTGTCGGAGATGCCGCACGGCGGCGTGGGCCACTCCGGGTACGGCAGCGACCTCTCCATGACCGGCCTGCTCGACTACACGCAGGTCAAGCACGTCATGCTGTGACGGGCGGCGGCACGGACGCTGCCGCCGGCCCCGGCTTCGGTCACGGCTTCGGCTTCGGCTTTACTGCTTGGCGCCGAACACCTGGGTCCACCACGGGCCGCCGGAAGCCCTGTGGATGCCCACGCCGATGTCCTTGAACGAGCAGTTGAGGATGTTGGCACGGTGGCCCGGGCTGTTCATCCAGGACTCCATCACCGCCTCGGGCGTCTGCTGACCCTGGGCGATGTTCTCTCCGTACGTGGACCAGGTGTAGCCCGCGGCGGTGACGCGCTGCCCGGGGTCGGCGCCGTCCGGGTTGGTGTGGTCGAAGAAGTCGCGGGCGTCCATGTCCTCGGAGTGGCGCAGCGCGGCCTGGTTCAGCTTGGAGTCCTCAGACAACGGACCGCAGCCGGCCGCCGAACGCTCCTTGTTCACCAGCGCGACCACCTGCGCGACGGCGCCCGACGGGGCCGCCTGTGTCTGCGGGGTGCTGGTCGCGGTCCGGGTCGGCCGGCTGGAGGGCCGGGGGTCCGGCGCGCTCTTCTTCGTCGGGCGGGACGACTTGGAGGGGCTCGCCTTCTTCGAGGGCGATGCGGACGGGGACGGCGACTTCGACGCCGACGGGGAGGTGTCGATGGGGCTCGGTTCCGAGAGCTCCGCGGCGGGAGCGCCGGGGGTCCCCGCGGCGGCCGTCTCCTCCTTGCCGGATCCGGGGTCCGTGTCGAAGTACCACAGGGCGCCGCCCGCCACGCACGCCGCCACGACTGCGCCGCCGACGGCCCGGCGGCGGTTGCGGCGGCGTCGCCGCGCCTCGGTACGGGAGGCGGACCGGGCGCCGGCTCCCCGGCCCGACCTGCCGTGGCCTCCCGACGCGCTCAGCTGGGTCGCCGAGCCGGCCAGAGCCATACCGCCGGCGGCGGAGAGCACGCTCTCCAGCAGCGCGGGTGCCGCGGCGACCAGCGCCAGACCGGCCAACAGCCCCTCTGCGGGCATCAAACCGCTCCACAAACCGGAGCAATGGGAGCAACCACGGGCATGCCGGGCTATTCGCTTGCGCCACAGCGCCGAGGGCCGGCCGTCCCAGGAGGCCAGCACACCCTGCAGTTCCTCGCAGCGCGGCCGTGCGTCGAGGGCCCGCACCACCACGCGGGCCGCCTCCAGCTGGGCCTTCATCCGTTGCACCCGGACCGCCGTGTGCTGCGGCGACAGCTCCAGGGCCTCGGCGACCTCGGCCCGCGTCAGCTCGCCGGCGCACTCCAGCCACCACAGCGACAGCAGCCCCCGGTCGTCGGGCTCCAGCCAGCGGGTCGCCCGTGCGGTCTCCATGCGCTGTCCGGACAGCTGGAGCTGCATCAAGGTCAGGTCCACGAAGTCGGCGCCCGGATCCGCGAGATCCTCGGCCTCCTCGACTCCGCCCGGGACCGGCTGCCGGGCATGCCAGTGCGCCCGCACCTGGTTCATCGCGATGGCGACGAGCCAGGAACGGAAGTTCTCGGGAGCACGCAGCCCGCCCAGCGCGTCGAGGGCGCGCAGCATCGTCTCCTGCACGACGTCGTCGACGTCGACCGAGCCGTTCAGCGCCCGCCCCACGACGTTGTAGACCAACGGGAGGTACGCGCTGACCAGGGCGTCCTGAGCCGCCGGCTCGCCGCCCCGGGCAGCGACCACCAGTGCCACCGACTCCGCGTTGCGCTCTGCACTCATCAAAACTTCCCTGTCCTCGACGCCGAACGATGCTGTCCGATACTTGGGAGATCGATCGGTGAGCCCGGGATAACAGTTCTTCGGACGCATGTTCCACGAGAGACTCACGGGACCGTTCGGGCGGCGCAATGGGGAAAGTCACATCGGCCTGAAAACCTTCACGACTCCCTGCCGAGAGCGTCCTGTTTGGGTGCGTTTTGACAGTTAAGTACGGCCGTATGCCGGTGAGTTATCAAATACCGCGACCTGTTCCGCCGATTCGGCGCCGCTACGCGCTGCGACGCCGAATCGTGCGCCCGCCTCAGGCCACGGCCAGCACCGGACCCCGCGCACCCAACAGAGCGCGTAGGGATGGGATTTGACGCCAGCTCAAGCCAAGAGCGAGGGCGGCGAATCGGAGAGTGACGTGCGGGGCGCCCCGTGCCACGTCACGTATCGCCTCCCATGCGGCCGGTTCGGTCCAGGGCAGCGCGGCTCGGGCGGGTGCCGACGGCTCCGCTGCCGCGACGCGCTCTCGGTCGAGCTCATGGATCTGCGTGAGCTTGGCCGAGAGGTCGGCGGCGGCCTCCAGGGTCGGCGGCAGTACGCCGAGCAGGTGGGCGGCGACCGTGTTGTGGGCGAGGGCATCGTCCAGGGTGGCGGAGTGGATGCGGGCGGACGCGTCCGTGAGCGGGATGAGGTGGTTCACCGTACGGATCGGTCCGCGTACGCCGTCGACGGCCGCCGCGAACAGGGCGGAGGCTTCCGAGGGGTGCCAGGACAGGGCTGCGCGGACCGCGGCCACGTCCTGCGCGTGCGGGGTGAGAGCGTCGCCGTCCAGCCGGTCCAGTACGTCGGCCTGGGGGATCTCCCCGTCGGCTCCGGGCCCGGCGACGTACACGGTGGCGGGCACCCCTGCGAGCCGGCAGGCGGCGAGGACCAGGGCGTCCACGAGGGGGCTGCACAGGGTGTCCTCGTCGCCGTGCGCCAGGATGTCGCCGCCGACGTCGACGATGCGGACGTGGTCGTGTCCGGTGTCCGCGAGGCGTCGGATCTGTTCGGCCAGTGCCGGCAGCCCCTGCCACGGGTCGAGCAGGGCCAGGCGTGCCGGCAGGTCCGCCGCCAGGGCGGGCAGAGTGGAGCCGGCGGGCGGGATCGGCCGCGTGGTGGGGGCGATCACCGACATGCCCGCATGGTGTGCGAGGCCGGCGAAGTGCACGGCCCCGAGCGGACCGGGGGTGGGGTCGACTTCGAGGCGTTCCCAGGCGTACGTGGCGATCGTGGTCTCGCCGAGGGGTGTGCCGGTCAGGACGCGACCCACGGTCGCCGCGGTGATCGCGGTGCCCACGGGGTCCCCGCCGCCGCCCGCGGCGATGAACAGGTCGCTCACACCGTCTCCCGCGCGGTGCCGATACCGGTGATCCGCACCGGCGTCCCCATGTTCTTGCGTGCCCGTGTGTTGACCTCGTGGAGGCCCTCGTAGTACTCGCGGTCGAGCTTCTTGACGTGGTCGGAGTAGAACATCCAGGACAAGATGTCGCGGTACTTGAAGCCCTTGGGTGTGAGCTGGACGCGGCGCGGGCCGACGCGGTGGATCAAGCCGTTGGCCTGGGCCGCGTCGAGGATTCGGTCCACCTCGGGGGCGATCGCGTCCAGGCCGAAGCGGTCGAGTTCGGACAGGTCGAGGTCGAAGGTGTCGAGCACGAGCCGTTTGCGGACGATCTCCTCCGGGGTGAGGGCGAATCCCGTCGTGGGCTGGAGGCGGTGGGCCCTGGCGTTCTCGATGTAGTCGGCGACCTCGCTGAGGGACGGCTTGACGCTGCCGGTCATGTAGTCGAGGACGGAGCTGTAGGAGCGGGCGCCGACACCGAGGCCGAGCAGGGGCACGCCGTGGAAGGTGAGGACCTTCTGCACGTACCCGCCGCGGCCGGGCTTCTTGTAGCGGACGGAGCCCTCCTGGACGTAGCCATGGGCGGTGAACACCTCGCGGGCGTAGTCGTAACGCTCGTACAGCTCCGGCTTCCACATGTACTGGTACGCGCCGGTCCTGGAGAACCACGCGTCCGGTCGCACCGTGAGGAAGTAGGTGGAGATCGTCGTCGGGGCGAGCTTGGCCAGCTCGTCCACCGAGTGCCGCCAGGTCTCGGGGGTCTGCCCCGCGAATCCCATGATCAGGTCCGTCGACAGGTCCGGCAGTCCGCGTTCGTGGACGATCTCGACGGCCCGGCGGATGACGTCCTCGCCCGCCTGGCCCCGCCCCGCTTCGCGGATCTCCTGCGGGACCAGCGACTGGATGCCGATGTTGGCGCGCGTCAGCCCCATGTCGAGCAGTCGGCCGAAGCCGTCGGGGTCGGCGACGATGGAGTCCGGGGTGGCCTCAAGGGCCACTTCCTCGACGGTGGAACGCCAGTTGGGGTAGATCTCGCCGAGGGTGGCGAAGATCTGCTCGAAGTGCCGGGTCGACAGCAGTGCGGGCGTGCCGCCGCCGATGTAGACGGTCCGCAACCGGCGCGCCCGGATGATCTCCGCGTGGTCGCGGAGCTGCGTACAGAGCGCGTCGGTGTAGGCGTCGTACAGGTCCTCGTCGGTGGAGATGACGGTGTAGAGATTGCAGAACCCGCATTTGTAGCGGCAGAACGGGACGTGCAGATACAGGTTGAGTTCCGGGACCGGGTGGTTGGCCAGGTCCCTCGCCCACACGTCGTGGACGTCCCAGGCGCCCTCGTCGAGCGGCCGGTAGGTGGAGCGGGGCGGATACGAGTACTGGTACGGGGGGATGACGCCCTGTTGGATGTACTCGGCGAGCTGGTCGTGCGGGCTGTTCACGAGGATGACTCCTTCGCACCATGCCGTTCGGTTGACCGTGCATCCCGATCCGAACACGCAACAATTTGTTGAAGCTATCGGTGTTGTGCACCAACTCCCGCCCCCCGGCGGGGCGTCATCGTTGTGGCTTTGGCCAACTCGGGCCTGTCATCAGCAAGTTGTTTTCAGAGAACAGCCCGATGGACGGTGCACCGCCGTGACCGATCCACTGGGTTCGTGGACAGCAGCGACGAGCCGGGCACGACCGGCGTGATGGTGATCGAGCCGATGGGCAATGCGGGACGCTTCCTCGCGGAGGCAGCCGACCGCTTGGGCATACGGGTGTACGCGGCCACCGACGAGCGGGTGCACGCCGGCTACGAACCGTGGCTGGCCCGCGGCCTCGCCGGGGTGTGCCTGACCGAACTGGCCGACACCAGGCGCGCGTTGGACGACATGGAGGTGTTCTGCCGGGAGCATCGCATCGCAGGAGTCGCGGTCTGCTGGGAGTTGCTGACCCCGCTGGCCGCGCTGCTCGCCGCGCGCCTCGGGCTGCCGGGCAACGATCCGCTGCGCGCCAAGGCGGCCCGCAACAAGATCGTCATGGGGGAGGCGTTTCGCGCGGCGGGCGTGGCCGCCCCCGCGGAGGCGGTGGTCACCGGCGCCGAGCAGGCGCACGCCGTCGCCGTCTCCGGCCGGTTGGGGTGGCCGCTGGTCGTCAAGCCGGCCGAGCAGGGCGGCTCATGGGGCGTGAGCGTGGTGGCGGGCCCGGACGGACTCGATGCCGCGGTGGCCGCCGCCGGGCGGTTCACCCGCGCCGAGCCGCACGGTCTGCCGCTGGACTCACGGGTGTTGCTGCAAAGCTACGTGCCCGGCGAGGAGTTCTCCGCCGACACGGTCGTGCACGAGGGCGTGCCCTATCCGCTGCCCGTGGTCCGCAAGGACACCACGGCGGGCACCTACCGGGTGGAGACCGGGCACTCCTGCCCGGCCGGCCTCGACCCGCGCACGGTACGGGCGATCCAGGACACCGCGGCGCGTGCGGCCCTCGCCGTCGGGGTGCGCAACGGCATCGCCCACACCGAGGTGAAGGTCCCTCCCGGCGGCGAACCTGTCGTCATCGAGACCGGGGCCCGGCTGCCCGGCGACAACATCTGCGAGATCGTCGAGGCCGCGACCGGCGTCAGTGAAGCGGTCGCCTATCTGCAGGCCGTCACCGGGCAGCTGCCGCACATCGCGCCGACCCGCGAGGAGGCGGCCGCGCTGCGCTTTCTGCTGCCCGACCGGGCAGGGGTGGTGGAGGACGTCCTCATCCCCGACGTGCCCGGCACCCACAGCCACATCGACATTCGTCCCGGACAACGGGTGCCCGAACCTTCCGACAGTTCCGGCCGGGTCGGGCACGTCGTGGCACGCGCCGCGTCCGTCGACGAGGCCCGCCGCCTTGCCGGCCAAGTGATCGCCGACTCCCTGGTGAAAGTGAGCTGATCCGTGCCCAGTCCCGTCCGGAAGATCGCGTTTCTGCGGTCCGTGGAGATCCGACGCGCCGACCCGTACATCCAGCGAACCGTCCGCGACCTGGCCCGACAGGGCATCGAGAGCTGTCTGTTCCACACCCACGGTACGGCGGACGAAGGGGACTTCCCCGGCACGCGCCGCCGTCTCGACCCCGCCGTCACACCCGCCGACTTCGCCCACGAGGTCGCCGCGTGGGGCGCGGACGCCGCCGTGTCCATCTCCCTGCCCTGCGAGAACGCGCTGCGGGACGCCACCGTCAAGGAAATCCTCGACGCCCGGGGAATCCCCACGGTTATGACCCCGCTGCCGTCGACCCTGGCCCTGTGCGACAAGTGGGAGACCAAGCAGCTCCTCGCCCGCGCGGGCCTGGACACCCCGCGTGGCGTCAAGGTCGACTCCGATCTGCTCGCCGGGCGCGGCGTGGCGTTTCCCGCCTACACGGACGCCCTGCGCGCCTCGGCCGCCGGCATCGGCTTTCCAATCTTGTCCAAGCCGTTGTGGGACTCCACCAGCATGGGGATCAGGGCGCTGCCCGACTCCGCCGCTCTGGATGCGTACCTCGCCGATCCGCCCGAGGTGTCCGCGGTGATCGAGGAGTGCGTGGCGGGAGCACTGTGCTCGGTGGATGTGGTGGGCGAGCCGGGCAAGTACCGTGTCCTGCCCGTGTGCTGGACCGGCACGGCGGGCACCGAGCCGGTGTTCACCTTCGCCGGCCTGCGCTGGTGCGGGCCCCGGCCGCAGGCCGACGCCGATTTCGAACCCGTCGCGGCGAAGCTGATCGCCTTGTGCGAGGACCTCGGCGTCCACGGCTCCGTCAACGTCGACATGATCTACACCGGTTCGCGGTACGTGGTCCTGGAGATCAACCCCCGGATCGGCGGCGCCACCACACTGTCCTGCGCCGCCTCCACGACGAACACGTTCGACGCCCTGGCGGCCCTGGCCCGCGGCCACTACAGCCCGGCCCCCGTGCGACGTACGGGATGGGCCATCGAGTTCCTCTCCCCCGAACGCCTGCCGGAGCGGGCAAGGACGGAACTGACTGACCGTCTGGATCTGGTGACGGCGCACGAGTTGGTGATCGACGACACCAGTCACGGCGACATCGTCGTGTTCACGCTCGCAGAGGGCGACGAGCAACAGACCGTCAAGCAACTGGAGGAGCTGCACCGGACAGTGGGCTGGCCGCGTCAGGAGATCCTGGGCAAGATCCGGGCCCTGCTCACCCCATGACCGGCACCGTCACGCCCCGTGCACCCCGTGGGTCCCGGCTGCGTCGCGTGCTCGGCATCCCGGCCACACGCGGACACGGCCGGTTCATCACGGGCAACCTCATCGACTCCCTCGGCAACGGCATGCTTCTGCCGCTGGGCCTGCTGTACTTCACGACCGTGCGCGATCTGCCCCTCGCCGCGGTCGGAGCTGCCGTCACCGTGGGCCAGTTGGCCGCCCTGCCCGTCGTCTTCGTCGCCGGCCGGGTCATGGACCGGCGTGGGCCCAGACGTCTCACCGTCATCGCCAATGTCGTCAGCGCGGCCGGTTTCCTCTCTTTCCTCCTCGCCGAGCGGCCCTGGCAGATCGCCGGCGCCTACCTTCTGGTGCAGTCCGGCATCAACTCCTACTACACGGCACAGCGCACGCTGATCCTGCACGCCGCACCGGCCTCGCAGACGCGCAGCTGGTTCGCCTTCACCGGCAGCCTGCGCAACATCGGCATCGGTGTGGGGGCGCTGCTGGCGGCAGGCACGCTGGCACTGTTCGGCACGGACGCCCTGACGTGGCTCGTGGTCACGGCGGCACCGCTGTATCTGCTGGCGGCGTTCTGCTTCGCGCGCGTTCCGACGACCCCGCCGCCGCAGAGCGCCCCCGAAGAGCCGCCGAGCGAGGACCGGGCGGCACGCGCCAAGTCCGACGCCGGCGACGTGCGCCGATACCTGCTCCTGGTGACGTGCAACATCCCCTTCGTCCTGTCCCAGGCCATGCTGTCGGTGCTCATCGCCGTGTACGCCACCGAGACGCTCGGGCTGCCTGCCTGGTCCGCGAGCATCCTGCTCGTGGTGAACACCGCGATGGTCTCCACCCTCACCAGCCCGTTGACGGCACACGCCGCCCCAGGGCAGCCCCGGCACACCATGGCCCTGGGTCATGTCCTGCTGGTATGCGCCATGCTGGCGTTCGCCGCGCCGGCGCTGCCCGACGCCGACCTGCCCGCATGGCCGGCCCTGGTCACTGCGATCGTGCTGTTCAGCCTGGCCGAGATCTTCTACTCGCCGGCCGTCAGCGAGCTGTCCGTGACGCTCACCCCCGGCGCGGCCCGCGGCAGCAGGCAGAGCCTGTACCAACTTTCCTGGTCCGCGGGCAACATCGCCGCCCCCGCCCTTTTCACCGGCCTCCTCGACGCCCACGCCCTGCTCCCCTGGACCGTGCAGGGCGTGACGTGTCTCGTGGCCCTTGCGGCGATCCCCGCCCTCAAGTCCCCTGCCGCGCAGGGCGGAAGGCAGCAGACATGAAGACCGAGATCGTCAGCAGCGTCCACGCCGTGCCGGCGGCGGACTGGGACCGGCTCGCGGAGCACGCGGGGGTGTACCTGTCGCACCGCTGGCTCGCCGGCGAGGAGAGCGACCCCACCGCGACCGTCTCGTACGCGCTGATCCGCGACGACGACGGCGCCCTGGCCGCGGCCGCGCCCCTGTACTTCGTGCACAGCGAGCCCAACACCTACTACGAGCCCACGCACCTGCCGCCCGGCGCGGAGAGGCCGCGCGTGATCGCGGGCGCCCGACGCGGCTACCACAACACGCCGTTGACCGACCCGCGCCTTCCCGGCGATGTCGAGCTTCAAAGCCTGTCCCTGCTCCGCGATGCGGCACGCGACCACGCCGGCCGGCACGGGACCTCGCACTGGTGGCCCTATCTGACCGAGCCCGCCACGCGACGGCTCGCGCCCCTGTACGACACGCCCCCGCACCACATGGAGGACGACGCGACGATTCCGCTGCCCGGCGCCGGGTTCGACGACTATCTGGCGGCCCTGCCGTCCAAGCGCCGCGTGGCGATACGGCATGAACGTGCCGCATTCGAAGCGGCGGGGCTCGACGTACGACGCCTGTACCTCATGGACTGTTACGAGGACGCCGGGCGGCTGCTGGCGGCGCTGCAGCGATCCCACGGCCACGGTGACGACACCGACGCGATGACGGGCCTGCTGAAACGACAGGCCGACGCGATGGGCGAACGCGCCCGAGTCGTCGCCGCCTACGACGGTCCCCGCATGACCGGCTTCTGCCTCTACTACCACCAGGGCGGCACCACTTGGCTGCGCGCGGTCGGCGTCGACCCCGAACGCCCGGCTTCGTTCGCGTACTTCGCCCTCACCTACTACGAGCCGATCGAGGACGCGTACCGCCATGGCACGACCGCCTTGCACGCCGGGATGAAGGCGATCGAGGCGAAGCGGTTGCGTGGTGCGCGGGTCACTGGGTTGTACGCGCTCGACGACACACGGGCGGAGGGGCGTGCATGAGGTGCGCTGAGGCGCAGGCACTCGGCGCTAGGCGCTGAGGGCGTCGAGGAGCTCCGACCGCGAGGGGCCCGGCGGCATACGCTGCTCGACTTCCGGTACGGCCCGCGTCACCGCCTCCACCAAGGCCGGAGCGCTCAGCTCCTTCCCCGCACCGGGCAGGAGATGTGCGCCGGCCCGCTCCGCCCGCAGCGCGTCCGGGTCGCGGCCGGCGAGGAGCGTCAGTGCCCTCGCCCGGTCCCAGTCGGGGTGCCGGTAGGGGCGGCCGGCTGCGTGTGCGTCCATCTCGGCGAGGCGGTGACGGGTGTAGGAGGTGCACTGCCGGTACACGTGCCCCAGCCCGTCCCGCGTCGCTCGGCCGAACGCGGTGACGAGGCCGACCGGGTCACCGGTGCCGTTCTGCCGGAGGACGTCACGGAGCATCAGACTGTGCTGGAGGCTCATCGCCAGTCCGCGGCCGATGCTCGGCACGGTGACCGCCCACGCGTCGCCGACGGCCACCAGCCCGGTGACGAGGGAAAGTTCGGCGTCGTACAGGGTCCGTTTGCGGTCCGTGAGTCCGGCCATGATCTGGACCCCGTCGGTGAGGGAACGGCCCTCCAGCCAGGCGTCCGCGCCGGGGAACAAGCGCACCGCGGCCGACCAGGCACGTTCGTGACGCAGCAGCCGACTCAGTTCGTGGTCGTCGCTGCGGCTGATGAGGCCGAGCGAGTAGGTGCCGTGGTCGGCCGGGATGCGGAGAAGGCCGAGGGAACCATGCTCCTCGATCAGGGGGAACGTACTCGCGGGCAGGGCGCCGTCGGACGACCGGAAGTAGCGGCAGTAGTACGTGAATCCGCGCCGCCCCGCTTCCTCGACCGGGCCCGGCACGCCGAGGTCACGCAGCCAGGAGGGCAGCGGCGAACGGCGTCCGGTGCAGTCGACGACGAGATCGGCGGTCCGTGGTCCCGTGTTGGTGTCCACGCCGGTGACATGCGGTGCGCGGGAGCGGGGCGCGGAACGGTCGACGCCGCGTCCGCCGTCCGACCGGCTCCGCAGGCCCCGGCATGCGACCCCCCGCTCGACGCGGACACCGGCGGCCTCGGCCGCGCGCGTGGCGACGTACTCGAGCAGGCAACGCCGGGCCGCCAGCGTGTCGAAGCGCGCGTCGGCGGCCGACAGGCCACCGCGCAGGCCCGGTTCGGGTGCCAGCGCGTTCATGCGGACGGCCCCGGCCGCCGTCATCTGCCCGGCCAGGCCCGGCAGGTGCGTCTCGGCCAGTTGGAGCCAACGGGCGAGGGGGAGGTGGGTGAGGCGCAGTTGCGGGATGCCGGGGCGATGCCACTGCGACCACGCCACGTCCGGATCCGACGGCGGGGGATGCGGGTCGCGCTCCAGCAGGGTCGCCTGATGGCCGTCCGCGGCCAGCAGCAGAGCGGTCTGCAGGCCGCCGAGCGCGGCACCCAGTACGACGATGCTCGCCATGAGGGTCATCCTTCCCCGCGGGGCGGGTGTCCGTACCGGCGCGGCGGCGACGCTCCCCTACCGGATCGGACCGGTCTCCGGCACCGGCTGAGGCTGCGTCGGTGCCAGCTCCCGTTCCGCCACCACCCGAAACCCGTTCGGCGGGCGGCCGGTCAGGCGCAGGACGGTGTCGGTGGTCCGGTCCTCCGCTCCCCCGGCGATGGCGCGGTCCATGTCGGCCAGCATCGTGGCGAACTCCAGCGGGATCACCGCGGCGAGACGGTCGCGCATGTCGTCGTAGGTCAGGCGGTCGTGGGTGACGCGGCGGCCGGTGACCTGGGTGACGATCGCGGCGATGTCGTCGTGGCTGAGTGCTTCCGGCCCGGTCAGGATCAGGTCCGAGTCAGGGGCGCGCTCGTCGGTCAGGGCACGTCCGGCGACGGCGGCGATGTCCTCGGCGTCGACGAAGCCGACCTGTCCGCCCCCGGCGGCGGTCCGGATGACGCCGTGGTCGCGGATGCTGTCGGCGTGGGCGTGCGTGCCGGTGAAGTTCTGCATGAACCACGAGGGCCGCAGCACCGCCCACTCGTCGAACAGGCCGGGCAGGGCCCGGTGCACCGCTCCCACCGCCGGGCCGCCCTCGGGGATCGCCGAGGAACTCAGCAGTACGGCACGCTCCACACCGCAGGCGCGGGCCTGCCGGAGGAAGGGCAGCATGACCGCGGCCGGGGCCGGATCGCCGATCGGCGGCACCAGATAGACGCTGTCGGCCCCGGTGAGGGCGGCTCCGAAGGTGGCGGGGTCGTACCAGTCGAAGCGGACCGGTTCGGTGCCCGGCAGCAGGGTGGCACGACGGCTCGCGGCCTTGACGCGGTGGCCGGCGGTGATCAGCTGTGCGGCGGTACGGCTGCCCGTGGTGCCGGTGGCGCCCATGACCAGGGCGGTGCGGGTGACGGTCATCGGGCGCTGCTCCCGGTGAAGTCCACGCCGGATGCCTGGACCGCCAGGGGGTTCCAGTAGTCGCGGTAGGAGGTGAAGCGACCGTCCTGGACGGTCACGACGGCGATGTAGGTCATGTCGAAGGCGCCTCCGGTCTCGACCACACGGCCCACCCCGCGCATCTCGACCACGATGGTCCCGGCGTCGGTCGTCTCGTGAATCCGCAGGTCGGGGAAGTCGTGCAGGTCGATGTGGTCCGGGTAGTCCCGCATGTAGTCGGCGACGGCCGCCCGGCCCTCGAGTCGCGCGGGCCACGCCGTGGGCGCGAAGGGGAACTCCATGACGCCGTCGTCGGCCCAGAGGCCGACCCAGGCGGAAATGTCCTTGTCCAGCAGCAGCCGCAGGCTGTGGCGGTACAGATCCGCCGGTGAGGTGGTTGCGGGCATGGGCGTGTCCTCCCGTACGATACGGACCGGCGGGCCGCTTCCTCCGTGAACGATACGGACCGCCGGTCCACTTTTCAAGCGGAGGAGTAACGGAGGAGTCCCATGCCGAGCCCCATGGCCGAACGCAAGCCCCGCAAGGACGCGGCCCGCAACCGGGCAGCCGCCTTCGCTGCGGCCGACACCCTCTTCGCCGAATGCCGGAGCCCGGACGAGGTCACCATGGCCGACATCGCGGCGGCGGCCGGCGTCGGCAAGGCGACCCTCTTCCGCGCCTTCGGCGACCGCACGGGCCTGATCCACGCACTGGTGAGCGCGCGACTCGACCCCCTGAGGGTCGCCGTGGAAGAGGGCCCTGCGCCGCTGGGCCCGGCCACGCCGCCCCTTCAGCGCGTACCGGCCCTGCTCGACGCCGTCCTGTGCTTCAAGCTCGACAACCGCCATCTCGCGCTGGCGCTTGAGACCACCGGTGCCGACAGCCCCTACCACGCGGACCACTACGAGCACTGGCACTCCCTGCTCCGCGATCTCCTGGACCGCGTCCCGGGCGTGTCCGGCAGCGACTTCGCCGCCCACGCGCTGCTCGCCGCCACCCGGGCCGACCTCGTCGAGTACCTGGCCGGGGCGAAGGCGGTGCCACGCGAGGAGCTGCGCGAGCAGCTGGCGAGGTTCACTGCCGGAGTGCTCGGCAGCGGCGCGTGAAGCGGTCCGGACGTCAGCGGGTCAGCGGGCCACTGAGTTCGCCCCCGCCTGCGCGAACTTCTCGTCCAGCGCGCCGGACGGGGCGCCCGCGACGCCGATGCCGGCGATGGGCGCGTTGCCGGCGGTGACGGGGACGCCGCCCGCGAGGAACAGGGTGCCGCGGATGTCCTTCAGGTTCGGGGCCTGCTCCAGGCGCTCGGCCAGCTGAGAGGTGGGGGCGTTCCAGGAGACCGCGGTGTACGCCTTGCGCTCGGCGGACTCGTAGGACTGCGGGCCGGCGCCGTCGCCGCGCAGGGTGACGACGGTGTTGCCGTTGCGGTCGACGACGGCGACGGTGACGCGCTGGTTCTCCTTCTCGGCGGCGTCGAGCGCGGCCTGTGCCGCCTTGGTGGCGGCGTCGATCGTCAGGTGGGTGGAGGTGGTGGTGGCCCGGGCGGGGGCGTTGGCCGAGGTGGCGGTCGCGGGCTTCGCGGCGGGCGCCGAGGCGTTGGCGGACACGGCACCGAAGCCGGCCAGGGCGACGACGGCGAGCACGGCACCGCCGGTGGCGACGCGAGCGCGGCGGGAGAACTTCTTGTGCACGGGGTTCATGGGTCGGTCCACTCCTTCGGTGGGCGGGCGGCCCGGTTGCCGCCCCGCTTCGTCCGCTCTCCACCCTCGGCCCGAAACAGGGCCCGGACCGTCGACGTTCCGGCTGCATGGGGGCAGTACGACGGACGACACCGGGGTCATCCGATCGGTTGACCTGCCCGGGCCGGGCGCCGGGTCACAATGGAGGTGTTTGCCCAGTTCAGCGGGCGTGAGCAGGAAAGGAGGCGGGCCCAGGATGCCGAACCGGTCCTACGAACCGAGCACCGTGGACACCCGGTGGCTCGGCGTCGTGATGCACGCGGCGTTCTTCCTGCTGCTCGGCGGAGCGCTGGCCCGGTTCGTGCTGCGGCATCCCGGCGAACCGCGTACTCCCTGGATCATCGCGCTGTGCGTCGTGCTCGCCGTCCTGCATCTGCTGGGCCCGAGGACCGGCGACACGCGCCCGCGGCCCACGCGGCGGCACTCGGCCTGGCTGGCACTGGTCGTCGTGGTGTGGATGGTCCTGGTCGTGCTCGCGCCCAGCTTCGCCTGGTGCGCGGTGCCCCTCTTCTACACCGGTCTTCGCACGCTGCCGGCCCGCGCGGCTCTGGTTCTCGTGGCGGTCCTGACGGTGTTCGTCGTCGCCGCGCAGGTACAGCTGTCGGGCCGCTTCGACCCGAACCTGGTCCTCGCGCCGCCCGCCGTCGCCGCCCTCGCCACCGCCGTCTTCCTCCAGATGGAACGGCACACCGCGCGCCAGCGCGTCCTGATCGACGACCTGATCCGCACCCGCCACGAACTCGCCGCCTCCGAACGCCGCGAGGGCACTCTCGCCGAACGCCAGCGGCTCTCCATGGAGATCCACGACACGCTCGCCCAGGGTCTGTCCAGCCAGCAGATGCTGCTGCAGGCGGCGGACCGGGTGTGGGACACCGAACCGGACAAGGCCCGCGCCCATGTGCGCACCGCCGCGTCCGTCGCCGCGCACAACCTCGCCGAGGCCCGGCGCTTCGTACACGACCTGGCCCCCGCCGACCTCGCCGGCGGTGGTCTCGATCAGGCCCTGCGCACGCTGGCCGGGCGGGAGTCCGGCGCCGACCTCTCCGTACGCCTCCACGTCGACGGTGCCGAGCGCCTCCCGCAGTTGCCCGACCGTGTCCAGTCCGCCCTGCTGCGCATCGCCCAGGGCGCCCTGGCCAACGTCCGTGAGCACGCCTGCGCGAGCAGCGCCGCCCTCACCCTGACCCTCCTCGACGACGAGGTCGTCCTGGACGTCTCCGACGACGGCCACGGCTTCGACCCGGCCGCAACTCCCGACTCCCCCGGCGCCGGACGCGGCCACGGACTGCCCGCCATGCGGGCCCGGCTGCGCGCGCTCGGCGGAAGCCTCACCGTCGACTCCGCGTCCGGCGAGGGCACCGTCCTGTCCGCGGCCGTTCCCCTGGAGGCGCCCCGATGACCCCCGACCGCGCTGCCGTACGCATCCTCGTCTGCGACGACCACGCCGTCGTACGGGCCGGCCTGCTCGCGCTGCTCGACAGTGCGCCCGACATCGAGGTCGTCGGGGAGGCCGGCACCGGCGAGGAGGCGCTCGCGCTGGCCGCGAAACTCGCGCCGGACGTGGTGCTGATGGATCTGCAACTGGGCGAGGGCATCGACGGCGTGGAAACCACCCGCCGCCTGACGTCGGCCCCCGGCGCCTCCCCCCACGTCCTGGTCCTGACCACCTACGACACCGACGCCGACATCACCCGCGCCATCGAGGCGGGCGCCACCGGCTATCTGCTCAAGGCCGAGCGCCCCGACGAACTCTTCGCCGCGATCCACGCCGCCGCCGAGGGACGCCCCGCCCTGTCCGCGCCGGTCGCGGGCCGCGTCATGGCCAACCTCCGCCGACCCCGCCCCACCCTCACCGACCGTGAGCGTGACATCCTCACCCAGCTCGCCCGCGGCATCGGCAACCGCGACATCGCGTGCGCCCTGTTCATCAGCGAGGCCACCGTCAAGACCCACCTGCGCCGCATCTACGACAAGCTCGGCGTCGACACCCGGGCAGGCGCGGTAGCGGTAGCGAAGGAACAGCGCTTGCTGCCGTGAGGGGAGCCGGGCCTGCCGCAGCACGTGCGCACGTCATCGGACGGCTCAAGGGGTGACGCTGTTGAGGAAGATCCCCCACTCGATCTTGAAGATGTCTGCGCCCTCGGCACAGATGCTCTCGGCCTCCGCCCGAAGCGGCGGCGGAGGCTCCGCCGCGTCGCTGAGTCCGTAGCAGGGAATCGGGTCACGCAGCCGGTCGATGCCGTCCTGGACTGCGCTGGTGGTGAGGAAGACGTCGCTGTACAACACATCCGCGTACTCGGGCTTCTTGGCCCGCAGCCGTCGTTCCGTGTCGGCGGCGACGTTCTCGGCCGCGGTGAGCGCAGCCCCGCAGCGCCTGTCGTCCAGTGAAGTCGTCCTCGAGCACTTGTCCAGGTCGACGTCCGGGTACGCGTCGGTCGCGGCATCGTAGGCGGCCTTGATGTCCCGCGTCAGCTGCGATGTCGTTGCGGACGCGGAGGAGTCCGGGGCGGCTGAAGCGGTGGCCGACTCCGACGACCTCGCAGGCGACGGTGTCGGCTCGGCAGGCGCCGGATCGCCACTGCACGCGGTCAGCAGCACTCCGGCGGCCACAGCCAGCGGCAAAGGCCACGTCCGCCTGATCGCACCTCGTCCCGAGAACATGCCGCGATCGTAGGGACGACCCCCCGGGAGGGGTCCCGACTCTGCTGCCGCAAGCAGCGACACGGGACACCGGGTTCGAGCTTCGGCGGATCTCGTGGCGGCGGCCGACGGGGTGCCGATGTTCTCGTCCGACGTGCTGGTCACCCCTGGCTGCTGCTGCCCGCCGGCACGCACCACATGGTGCAGGACGACGAGCTGCTGACGGAGTTCGCCACTCGACCCGGCCACCGTACGGAGGTCCCCGGACGGACACCTCGTCCGGCTGGACGCCACGCAGGTGCGGGTGACTGGATGGGCCGGCGGTGAGGGCGTGGGCCGCGTCCGGGTCGGCGACCGGCCCGCCTTCTCGGGCGAGGCGCAGACAGGCTGAGGTGGTGGGGCGTGCGGCGCTACCCCCGCCGGTCCGCTTCGACCGACTCGTCGACGCGTTCCGCCACCCAAACCAGGAAGGCCTGTACGTCGTTGGCGGGCAGTGCGGTCGCGGCCGTGCGGGAGGGGCGTTCGTAGCTGTGCAGCGCGGCCCGCAACAGCGGACGGAAACGTTCCTCGGCTGCCGCGACCGCCTCCGCCGCCCGGCGCTTGGCCTGCCAGCGGCCCGTACGGCAGAACTGCACGGAGCGGCAGCCGTTGAGGACCCGGTTGTCCGCGAGATGCCCTTCGCCGGCACTGTGCTCCCGGACCGAGGCACGGATCGCCCTGAGCACGTCGGCGCGTGCGGGCTCGGCGATCACCTCCCGCGCCGGCCTGCCGTACAGCACACGGCCGGCTTGCCGGGCGACGGAACGGTCGATGACGTACCAGAACGCGGGCGACTCCGACGGGTCGAGGCTGGCTCGTTCGGGCAGGAGCGGTCCCGTGTTGAGGTCCAGCAGGTACCCGGCCTCGCCGGAAGGCCGGGCCGCGAAGTCGCGGTCGTAGACGACGAGTTCAAGTCCCGTCGCGGGGCAGGGCAGGGCGGGGTGGGCCAGTGCGGCGGCCAGTTCGGGGAGGGCTCGGCCGGGGCGCGCTCGGCCGGGGAGGGCGCCGTCCACGACCACCGTCACGTCGACGTCGCTGCGTCCGTGCCGGTAGTCGCCGAGCGCGACGGAGCCGACGGCGATGACGCTCACCAGGTGGGATCCGCACAGGGCGTGCGTGCGGTGGACGACCTCCTGGAGGTAGGGACGCAGTTCGTCCGGGACGGAGTACGGGTCCACGAGAGTGCGGGTCATACCGTCAGTGTCCGCCCAGGCCGGAAATCGACGAATGCCCGAGAACCTCCGCACCGGACTTCGCGCCACGGCTCCCGGCACATCCGGAATCACGCCAATATCAGCATCAGGCACCTCGCGGGCGACGGGCACTTCATCGCACCCCGCAGGGGCCCGTCCCGCCTCCTGCGTGCACATATGCGCCCTCAGCAGGGGCTTCACACTGCCGCCGCAGGTCCATTACACGAGGGACACATTCGGCCTGTCGATGACCGGAGCGCCCTTCGAGGGGCAGACGACGTGCGCGCCGGATGCCTAGCCTCCCGGGCCATGCGATCACCACGTATGAGACGCCTGGGTCTCTCCGCCGTCCTCGGTCTCCTGCTCGCCGTGTTCGGCCTGGCCCCCAGCGCGAGCGCCGACCCGGCCCCGGCCGCCCTGACGTTCACCGCCGACTCCGCCACCACCACACCCGGCGGCACGGTGCAACTCTCGATGACGCTGACCAACAACAAGACGTACGACGTCCTGTTCGTCTACCAGACGATCGAGCCGACGTGGCTCACCACGCAGCGCCCCGACCTGAAGTACAGCTTCACGGGCTGCACCCTCGCCACCGCCGCCGGCAGCACGCCCTGTGCGGGCACCGGGCCCAGCAACCTCGGCCAGAACTACGGCGCCACCATCCCGCCCGGACAGAGCCGCACCGTCACGCTGACCCTCCAGGTCGCCGCCGACTCGGGCTGCAACGGCAACATCGGCTTCTACTCGTACTACTACGCCGAGTTCAGCGACGCGACGAACGCCAGCGGCGGTCCGGTCTTCACGCCGGAGACGCGCGTGCTCTGCGCCTGACACCCGCACAACCCGCCGACGCCCCGTGCAGGCTCCTTCCTGTGCGGGGCAAGACGGCAGCATCACGAGGTTCCGGACGTGCACCGGGCCATGGCCGGCGCCCCCTTCGGCCGGCTGTCACTGAATGGTCGACGGACCGTCCGGAACCCCCAGCAGCGCCAGATGGGCAAGGTCACCGGGCGGTGGCGTGCTCACCGACCAGAGGGGCGCCGGACTCCCGTCGGCGACGGCGGCCGGGGCGTCGGTCAGGTTCATCCGCTCGCGCAGCCGGCCGTAGAAGTCCATCGGGCCGAGCCGTGCGGCCCGCAGCCGGCGCGGCGCCGCGTACACGCCGATCCAGTCTCCCGGGTCCAGAACGCCCCGCACCTGTCCGTCGATGCTGACGGCCGCCGGTCCCGACCGTTCGAGGACACGCAGCCCGACGGCCTCGTTGGGAGCCGTGACGATCGACCGGTCGAACGCCATGTGCGGGGCGACCGGCGTGAAGACGAGGGCCTCGGCGCGCGGCGAGACGACGGGCCCGCCGGCGGCGAAGCTGTAGGCGGTCGAGCCGGTCGGGGTGGCCACCAGCAGCGCGTCGGCGGAGTAGGCGGCCAGGAGCCTGCCGGAGATGTACACACCGACCGACACCTGGCGGTCCCGGGCCAGCTTCTCCAGCACGACGTCGTTGAGCGCGGTCACGTCGAGGGGGATGCCCCACTCGTCGTTGATCTCGCAGTCCGGGCGCACCTGAGGCGGCGGCAGGAGCGGGCCACGGCCGTACCGCACCCATTCCTCCAGACCCGCCGGCACTTTCAGGGGGCAGGAGGCGCGCATGGCGAGCAACATGCGCGTGTCGAGCGTCAGCCGGTCCTCGCGCACCGCGTCCAGCGCGGCACGCACCCCGGAGGCCGGCACCTCCGTCAGAAAGCCCACCCGTCCGAGATCGACGCCCAGGACCAGGGCGTCGTTCTGCGCTGCCAGCCGGGCGCCGCGCAGGAAGGTGCCGTCTCCGCCCAGGGTGACGACGAGGTCGGGATTGCCCGCGGCCTCGACCTCCGCACGGGCACCGCGGCGGTGCCCGTCCTCGCCCCACACGTCGATGTCCGTGCACCGCACGGCGTGCTCCTCACACCACGCTCGGACCACCCGAGCCGCTTCGACGGCCTCCGGACGTCCGCCGTGCACGACCAGGCCGAGCCGGTTCAACGTCATCTCCGCCTCCAGGGCATCTCGTCCGGTCGGCCGATGGCTGCCGGCCGGCAAGCCGACCCATTCGAGCATCCCTGCATTGCGCCGGCCCCGCACGTGCGGTCAGCCGGCCCCGCACGCGCGGTCGGCGGCCGAGGAGGAAGGCACCTCGCCCCCTGGCCCCTGTGCCTCGGCGGCGAGCCGTTCAGTCTTCGGCGGTCAGCTCGGCCTCCGCTCTCGTGAGGGTCGCCTGGTGACCGAAGAGTCCAGGTAGGCCGCCCGAGTGCAGGAAGACGGTGCGTCGGCCGGGGCGGATGTCGCCGTCCTCGACGGCTGCGGCGAGGCCCGCCATCGCGCGCCCGGTGTAGACGGGATCGAGCACGAGACCTTCGGTACGGGCAGTGAGGGTCAGCGCGGCCATGACGGGCTCGGTCAGTGCGGCGTATCCGTCGCCCACCTGGTCGAGCCTCACTCGGAGCGCTTCCGGGGCCTGGTGTGTGCCGGACAGCCCGGAGACGAGCGTGGCCACGGTCCCGGCAGGGTCGGGGACGGCGCCGCAGTGGACGCCGAGGACGCGCTCGGCGCCCAGTGCGCCGACCAGGCCGGCCATGGTCCCGCCGGAGCCCAGTGCGACCACGACGGTGGAGATGTCCGGGGCCTGCGTGAGGAGTTCACGCCCGCACTCCTGATAGCCGCGCGCACCGGTCACGCTGGAACCGCCGAAGGGGATCAGCACCGGGACCTCGCCCCGGTTGCGTAGCTGCTGCTCCACCTGAACCGCCGTCGCGGCGAGCGCTTCGCCGCCTGCGGACCCCGCCCAGACGACCCTGGCGCCGAAGAGCCCGTCCAGGGCCAGGTTTCCGGACGCCGACGATCCGGGTGTGCCGGCGAGCACGAGTACGGCACCCAGGCCCAGCCGGGCCGCAGCGGCCGCGGTCAGCCGCGCGTGATTGCTCTGCGGCGCGCCTGTGGTCACGAGGGTCGTCGCGCCCTCGGCCAGCGCCGCGCCGCACAGCCACTCGAGCTTGCGGATCTTGTTTCCGCCGCCGCCCAGGCCCGTGAGATCGTCCCGTTTGACCCACAGGTCGTCCGGCCCTAGACCGAGCGCGCGGGCCAGGCGCGGCACGGGCTCGAGCGGGGTCGGCCAGGTGCCGAGCGAGGCCGGTTGTGGGAATCGGCCGTCGGAGGTCATGCGCACCACCCTTGTCGGGACTCTGCGGGAACGCCCTCAGCGTTTCCGGCGAGTTCCATCCTGCACGGCCCGAAACCGCTCGGCGGCCGAAAGCAGGCGGGCCGGTGACGGGATCGAACCCGGCGACGGCACCCTCCCTGATCCGAGCCCGCCCGGTGCCTGCAGCGCTTCGGCCGGCAGGGCATCGGGCGGGCTCGTCCGCCTCAGGGGGCGTGGTGCGGCAGGCGTCAGGAGGCGCGGTGCGGCACGCGTCAGTCCACGATCAGTTCGGTGCCGGCCGCCGGTGCCCGCCCGACGAGCGCGCCGCCGAAGTTCCCCTCGACCTCCGCCTTCTCCGCCGCGTCCGGGTACGGGTTCGTGCATGCGGTACCGGCGCTGGAACCGGACATCAGGCTGGAGCACGGTCCGGGCTTGCGGTCGGGCAGGCCCAGGATGTGCCCGAGTTCGTGGGCGGAGATGCGGATCGTGTCGTAGCCCTGGTCGACGGCCTGGCGCCCGATGTAGACGGTGCCGTTGCCGAGCGTGGTGGGCAGGGCGCGCGGCCAGCCGTTGTCCGCGAGGACCCGTATGTTCGCGCGCTGCCCGGCGCCGGCCGGCCGCAACTCGACGGCGTCGACGCTCTCGTTCCAGATCGCCGCGCCCCGGTCGACGGCGCTCCTGAACTCCGCGGAGCCGCCGGCGTCGTAGGTGAGGACACGGGCTGCCAGGGGGGTGTCCGCCGCTTCGAGCGGACCGGCCACCGCCTGGCCACCCATCAGGGACAGGGACACCACACAGGCAGCGGCCAGGCCTCCGGTCAGCCTACGTACGTGCATGATCGACCTCCTCATGGGGGAAGGGGAGTCGTGCTCATGACATTCCCTGACCCATTGCCCAACGGGAGTGGAGGTGAATCCGTCAATCCGAGGCGGGCGCCGACCTGTTTCCGGCTCGTGCGGGTCACGCTCTTCTTCTCGCCCGCTGTGTCGCGTCGCCGGTCACGCGATGAGTGTCGTCCTGGTTGCCAGTCTGTATTTCCAGCAGGCGATCACCCGCACTCAGGGAGAGCATCATGACCGCGACGTACACCTTCGACGTCTTTTCCAGCCTCGACGGCTACGGCGCCGCCGGCGGCGACTGGACCGGCTACTGGGGCAAGCAGGGCCCCGAGCTCCTCGACCGCCGCCTGGCCCTGTACGGCGAGGAGCAACGGATGGTGTTCGGGGCCAACACGTATCGGCTGTTCGCGCAGATGACGGCGGCGAGCACCGAAGAGTCCGAGGTGCGTGACCCCTGGGTCACGCGGATGCGGAACATGCCGACAACGGTCGTGTCGACCAGCCTGGAGGGACCCCTCGACTGGCCCGACGCGACCGTCGCGAGCGGCGACGCCGTCGACGTCGTCGCCCGGATGAGGGAGGAGTCCGACGTACCGTTGCGCTCGCACGGGAGCCTGTCGATGAACCGTGCGCTGATGGCCGCCGGCCTGGTCGACCGCGTCCAGGTGACCCTCTTCCCTGTGATCACCGGCCGGACCGGGCTGGACCCGATCTTCCAGGGTGCGGCCGACTTCGACCTCGAACTGATCGAGCACCGGACGCTCGACGGCCACATCCAGGAGCTCATCTATCGGCCCACGCTGCATGCCTGAGCCCGTCCGGGCACCCCATCCCGTCAAGGGGCCGAGCGTGACGGGGAGTTCCGCCATCACCGCTGCGGGCGGCACTGCCAGGCGCACAGCCGGCTACTCGGGCCACTCCGAGTTCTTGATGACCTCCACGAAGTCGCCGCGTACGAAGCCGGGCGAGAAGTGGGCCAGCACGTCGGCCTTGACGTTGCCGAACGTCGTCTCGGGGCGGTCCTCGATGCCCTCGGTGAAAGCGGCGAGGATCCCGTTCTTGAAGTCGGGCCGGGGGTGGGCCGCGACCACGGCCGCGCGTTGCTCGTCGGAGACGGCGTGGTAGCCGATGCCCAGGACGTCCAGCTCCACACCCCGGGTGACGAGGGCCACTTCGGGTGCCATGTGCAGGGGGATCTCCGGGGTGGTGTGCAGGGCGATGGCCGTCCAGACCCGATCGGCCGGCCCGCCGGTGACGCCGTGGGCCTGCAGGAAGCGGCGGGCCTCGTCGGCACCGTCGATCTCGAAACGCCGGTCGGTGCGCCGGAAGCGCTCGGTCAGCCCCAGGTCGTGGAACATCGCCCCCACGTACAGCAGTTCAGGGTCGAAGCGCAGACCCTGCTCCCGCCCGCGCAGCGCCCCGAACAGGAACACCCGCCGTGAGTGGTCGTACAGCAGCGGTGAGGCGACGTCCCGGACCAGCTCGGTCGCTTCCCGTGCCAGTGCGCTGTCCGGGATCTCCACGCCCGCGACGACTTCACTCATCATGACCGCCTTTCCTCATGCCGTTCTCGATCCGCCCTGCTCGATCAGTGACCTCCTTCAGAGTCGTGCGGTGCCATACCCTGACGCCATGTCCTTCCTGCCACACACCCCACAGATTCAGACATGACCCACCGGGTTGCTTTCCTGGTGTTCGACGAGGTCACGCTGCTCGACGTCAGCGGCCCTCTGGAGGTACTGCACCAGGCCGGACGGCTGGGCCACGGCTATACGCCGCTCCTGGCCTCCCCGCGCGGAGGCGACGTCACGACCTCGTCGGGCCTGACACTGGCCCGGACCGTGGCCGCGACCGAGGTCGGTCCGGTCGACACGCTCGTGGTCGCCGGAGCCGACCGGCTGGCCGAGCGGCGCGCTGAGCCAGAACTCCTGAGCGCGGCTGCCGCCCTCGCCGAGCGGGCGCCCCGGGTCGCGTCGGTCTGCACCGGTGCCTTCGTCCTGGCCGAGCTGGGCCTGCTGGACGGGCGCAGGGCCACCACACACTGGCGGCACGCCAAGACGCTCGCCCACCGCCACCCCGGGGTGCATGTCGAGCCGGACGCCCTGCACATCCGGGACGGCCGCTATGTCACCTCTGCCGGCATCAGCGCCGGCATCGATCTGGCCCTCGCGCTGGTCGAGCACGACCACGGAGCGGCCACGGCCCGGGAGGTCGCCCGCGAACTGGTCGTCTTCATGCAACGCCCGGGCGGGCAGTCACAGTTCTCCACGGCGCTGGCGACCCCGCCGCCCCGCAGCGACCTGCTGACCTCACTGACCGCGTCCGTGCTCGCGGACCCGGCCGCCGATCACAGCCTGCCCGCCATGGCCGCAGCGGCCGCCGTCAGCACCCGGCACCTGACCCGGCTGTTCCGGACCGAACTGCACACCACACCCGCCCGTTGGGTCGAACGCGTCCGCCTCGACCGCGCACAGCAACTCCTCCTCGACGGCCACAGCGTGACCTCGGCGGCGCACCTCAGCGGACTCGGCACGGACGAAACCCTCCGCCGCGCCTTCGCCCGCCACCTGGGCACGACCCCGACGGACTACCGACGGCGTTTCGCCACCACGCGCCTGCCGCACACCCCCGTGTGACCTCGCGTATCGCGCCGGGGACCGGGACGGCCGCCCGAACGACACGACACGTACGCTCGTGCACATGGTTGCGCATCGCATGATCGACGTGAACGGGATCCAGCTCCACATCGCCGAGCAAGGCGAAGCCCGTTGGTGATACTGCTGCACGGCTTCCCCGGCTCACCGTCGGCGCCCCACAGCCGCTGCCGGACGAGGCGGCACTCGACGGTGTCGGCGAGTTCCTGTCCACCTGCTGCGCGGGGACGGCCGCCTGGCCGCACGAGCCCACCGTCGTCGACTACCACGCGACCGAGGGCCACTCCTGGCGCCTGTGCTCTCCGCCGACGGCACACGGGTACCCGTCTCCACACGCCCGCCGCTGCCGACGCGGCCGCGGACGCGACCGGCGCCTCTGCCCGCGGCACGGCCGGTGAACGGGTCCTCGCCCGGTACGGCCGTATTCCGGTGGACTCGCTGACGCTCGACGGCGACCGACGTGTGTTCGACCTGCTCCTGGCCTGGGAGCCGGAGGACTAAGACGTGCCGATGCGCCGGCTGCTCGCCCGCTTGCCCGACGGACGTCGATCACCGTACGGCGGGCGTGATCACGGCGTCCTGCCGTCGCCCTCCAGCATTCGTTCGAGGCGATCGAAACGCTCGTGCACGGCGCGGGTCACCTCCGCGTACGTCTGCTCCACCGCTTGCTCCGCCTCGTGCATGCGGCGGTGTCGGCGTTCCTCGTCCCGTCCCACGAACCAGGTGGCCAGGGCCGCGGTGACCATCCCGTAGGCCGTGATCCCGACGACCATCACCACGACCGCGATCAGCCGCCCCCACAACGTCACCGGATAGTAGTCGCCGTACCCGACCGTCGTCGCGGTCTCCACCGACCACCACAGCGCCAGCGGATACGAGGTCAGCCGCGCCCCGGGCGCATCCCGCTCGGCGGACACCACGAGGCCCGAACCCACCAGGATCACGACCGCGAGGACGACCGTCGCGGCTCCGGCCGCCCTCACATGCAGCGAACGCCCCTGACGGCCCGACAGCAGCTCGACCACCCGGGCCAGGAAACCGGGAAACATACCCCGCATCCTGCGCCACACCCCAACCGGGCCCCAGAGAACGCGCCGCGCGGCAAGAACCCCGACCCGAACAGCGGCCCCGGTTGACGGACAGGCGACACAGCCGGACCTGAACGGCGCCACGGCCCCGGAGCGACCGACGTATCGCCGCCGAGGAGGAGCACCGCGTTCCGACGACAGCCGACAGCCGACAGCCGACAGCCGACAGCCGACAGCCAGTATGCCCAAGGGAAAATCCAGTTCATCAGTCTGCAAATCGGTCACCGGATCGGTGTAATCGGCACGGATGGCGGGCCGCCCATGGATCTAGCGTCGGAGTGCACGGGGTCACACAGGCCAGAAAGGCATCCACGTACTCATGTCCATCCCGCAAGCCGACGCCCTCCCCGCAAGCGAGTCCGACACCTCCACCTCTTCACCCCACCCCGGCCACCCATCCACCGACACCCTCGTGCTGCCGGTCGACGAACTGCCCGAGTCGGCGTCGTCGCCGGAACTGGTCGGCCGCCGCGTGCGGGACGAGTTGATGCTCGACGGCAATGCCCGGCTGAACCTCGCCACGTTCGTGACGACGTGGATGGAGCCACAGGCTCAGCAGTTGATGGCGGAGACCGCGGAGAAGAACCTCGCGGACCGCGCGGAGTACCCGCAGATCACGGCGATAAAGGAGCGCTGCGTGCGGATGCTGGCCCGGCTCTGGCACGCGCCCCACCCGGAGCAGGTCCGCGGCTGCTCCACCACCGGCTCCAGCGAGGCGGCCATGCTCGGCGGACTGGCGCTCAAGCGCCGCTGGCAGGACCGCCGGCGCACCCAGGGCAAGGACACGGCCCGCCCTAACATCGTCATGGGCGCGAACGTCCAGGTCTGCTGGAAGAAGTTCGCCAACTACTTCGAGGTCAAGCCCCGTTTCGTCCCGATGGAACCGGGCCGCTACCACCTCACCCCCGACACCCTCACCGCCCACTGCGACGACAACACGATCGGCGTCGTGACCGTCCTCGGGTCCACCTTCGACGGCTCCTACGAGCCCGTTGCGGACATCTGCGTGGCCCTCGACGGGTACCAGGCCGCCACCGGCAGCGACATCCCCGTCCATGTCGACGGGGCGTCCGGCGCCATGCTGGCCCCATTCCTCGACCCGGGTCTCATGTGGGACTTCCAGCTCGAACGCGTCGCCTCCATCAACACCTCGGGGCACAAGTTCGGGCACGTCTTTCCCGGTCTCGGGTGGGCCCTGTGGCGCAATGCCGAAGCCCTCCCCGACGATCTGGTCTTCGAGGTCGACTACCTCGGCGGCCGCTCCCCCAGCTTCACCCTCAACTTCTCCCGCCCGGGCGCCCACGTCGTCGCGCAGTACTACAGCTTCCTCAGGTACGGCTTCGAAGGTCTGCGCAACCTGGCAGCGAAGAACCGCACGACAGCGCGCCTGCTCGCCACCCGCATCCAGGCCATCTCCCCCTACGAACTGCTCACGGACGGCTCCGAACTCCCCGCCTTCGCCTTCCGCCTGACACCCGGCACGCCGGGCTTCACGGTCTTCGACGTCGCCCAGGCGATGCGAGCACGAGGCTGGCATCTGCCCGCCTATGCCTTCCCCGCCCCCTGCCAGGACATCTGCGTCCTGCGCCTGGTGGTACGCACCGGGTTCACCGCCGAACTCGCCGCCATGTTCATCGCAGACCTGACGGAAGTCACCAAGCAACTCCACACCACGTACTGACACCCGACCGGTGCGGGGGCGGAACGTGAACGTGAACGCGCATGAGGGTGTCGTGGCGATGCTCGGCCCGGCGCCGAGCTGTGCGGGGATACTTCTCGAGTGCTGTTGACATGGATCGCCGAGGTGGCGGACGAGCCGCTGGTGCTGGAGCCGACCGACCGGCGGATGGAGCGGGGAACCAACACCTGGTCACTGAGTGCGGAAGCCGAGGACAGAGAGGCATTGTCCGTGTCGGAGGTGGTCTCCGCCTTTGAGCGGACCGCCGACGGCCTCCGGCGCCGTGTCCGCGAGATGGGCTTCGCGGGGGTGGCGACGTTCTACGTGTGGCACGACGAGCAGGCCGGGCAGCTCCGGTGCTCAACCGGGTCGGTGACCGCTGACGAACTGCCTTTTGGCGGCGCCTACGCGCCTTGCGGCGATCTCGGTGCTGTGGTCCAGGGCTTCCTGAGCCGGCGGGAGCCGGGCGTGGTCGCCTGGTCGGACCTTGCGGAGGCACACGATCAGCCCGAGCAGACCGCGCCAGAGCCAGCGGCCGCACCCTTCCCCGTCTGGGTGCGCAGCGTCGGACCGGTCTCACACTGACCGCAATCACACGCAGCTGGTCTATACCAAGCGGGGCTGTCTCAGTATCCTCATCCGTAGCGAGCCAATCAGCGCACCGTTCTCTCCCCCATCCCCCACCAGGTTGCGTGCTGACGCGAGCGGCGCCCCACGACACGCCCCGGCAGCCGCGTGACCTGCCGATTCACCGCCTCTAGGAGGATCTCGGTGAGTGTTCGCACCAGAAGCACGGCGATCATCGGCACCGTCTGTCTCGTCGCTACCCTCGCCTTGACCGCGGCGTCGGCCGACGAGCCCGCCTCACCACAGGAAGCGGCGAAGGTCACCCTCAAGAACGTGGCCAAGGCCCAGAATCCGACGGCCGGCGCGGCCGGTCCCGGCGGGAAGCTCTGGATCGCCGAACGCCCGGGCACCGTAAGGGTCCTGGACAGCAACGGGCTCAGCCGGCCCGTCCTCGACATTTCCGCCGAGACCACCACCGACGGCGAACGCGGGCTGCTGGGCATCGCGTTCGACAAGAGGTTCGCGCACTTCTACATCTCGTTCACGAACCTCGAAGGCACCAGCACCGTGGACGAGTTCGCCGTACGGAACGGCAAGATCCAGCCGCAGACCCGGCGTACGGTCATCACCCAGACGCAGCCCTACGCCAACCACAACGGCGGCGACATCAAGTTCGGCCCCGACGGCTACCTCTACATCGCGCTCGGCGACGGCGGCTCGGGCGGCGATCCGCACGGCAACGGGCAGAACCTCGACACGTTGCTCGGCAAGCTCCTGCGGATCGACCCGAGGGGCGGCAAGCCGTACGCGATCCCGTCGGACAACCCGTTCGTGAACGACCCGAACGCGAAGGACGAGATCTGGGCGTACGGGCTGCGCAACCCGTGGCGGTTCTCCTTCGACTCGGGCACGGGCGACCTCTTCATCGGTGACGTCGGCCAGAACGACTGGGAGGAGATCGACTGGGCCCCGGCGAGCAGCAAGGGCGGAGAGAACTACGGCTGGGCCCAGATGGAGGGCACCCATCCCTTCCGCGGCGGCACGGAACCCGCGAACCACGTGCCACCGGTCCACGAGTACGACCGCGCCAACTTCGGCTGCTCGGTGACCGGCGGCTTCGTCTACCGGGGCAAGGCGATCCCGGCCCTCAAGGGCCAGTACGTGTACAGCGACTACTGCGACGGCACCGTCCGCTCACTGCAGTTGAAGAACGGCAAGGTGACCGCCGTGAACGACCTCGGAGTCAACGGCGGCGAGGTCATCTCCTTCGCGCAGGGCGGCAACGGCGAACTGTACGTGCTCGCGATCGGCGGCAGCGTCTTCCGCATCGACCCGGCGTAACGGCTACCGGGCGGAGTACCTGGCCCGCGGACGCAGGAGTGACTGCTTGATGGCCAAGCGGCGGCTACGCCTGTCGCTCAAGCCTGTGCCTCACGCCTGCGACTCACGCCGGTGACTTTCACCGACGCCTCGGTCGTCCTGTGGCCGCCCGCTCCGCTGTCGACGGCGGGTTCCGAGTTGAGGGCGTTGCGGACGGCGGTCAGGATGTCCTCGGTGTCGGCTCCCAGCGCTCGGGCGGCGGAGGTGAAGTCCCGGGCCAGGGTGCCGAGTTGGGGGGCATCGTGGGTCTGCGGCCCGGACGGCGGGGCGGCCACCCTGGT
This sequence comes from Streptomyces sp. NBC_00299, assembly GCF_036173045.1. GTDB lineage: Bacteria > Actinomycetota > Actinomycetes > Streptomycetales > Streptomycetaceae > Streptomyces > Streptomyces machairae. The sequence goes on along the minus strand of NZ_CP108039.1, from coordinate 8,740,408 downwards.
GCCCGCCCCGCGGCGGGTTCGGATCAGCTCGACGGCCTCCAGCTCGCGGTAGGCGCGGGCCACGGTGCCCGGCGCCAGACCGAGGTCGGCAGCGAGCTGGCGCACGGTCGGCAGGCGCTCGCCCTCGGTCAGCCGGCCGGTGCGAATGAGCGCGGCCAGCTGGGCACGGATCTGCTCGTACGGCGGCACCTGGCTGGTGGTGTCGACGCGAACGGTGCGGTCACTCATCGGCGAAAGTCCCATCGTCTGCTACCTCGTCGTCAACCGCCCGCGGTGCCACCACGGTTACCAGGGACCACCCGAACGTGAACAGGCTCAGCAGACCCAGCGGACAGATCGCCACGATGGTGACGGCGCCCAGCAGGCCTGCGCAGGACGTTTCCGTGAGCGCGACGAGCAGCATCAGGACGACGAGCAGGACCTGACTCGACACCAACAGCCCCCAGGCTCCCGTGATCGCCCACGCGCGGTCGCGGCGCTGCTGGTAGTCGCCCGGCCCGTAGGCGATACGGCGCAGGGCCCAGACGCAGGCGGGGGTTCCGACCGCGAGGGCGGCGAACATCGGGCCGCTGTAGTACAGGCCGGGCCAGGGACCGAGGGATGCGCCCATCCCTTGGCAGGCGACGTTGATGACACGGCCCGCCCCGCCTGCCCGGTCGGGGCCGGACGAGGCCGTGACGGCGCCCATGACCAGCAGAGCGACGAGGGAGGCGGCCTGCAGGAGAAGCAACGGCGCCATGCGGGGCGGTACGTGGTTTCTGACCAGACGCGGGGCGAGGCTCGCGGTGCGTACCGCTTCCTGGGGACGCAGGGTCAGGGCGTCACCGAGCAGGACACCGACCACGGCGCACAAGCCGAAGGCCGTGATGGCGAACACGAGGGGGATCGTGATGTCGCCGCTCTCCATCATGACCAACTGCTGTGCGGCCACGATGCCGATGGCCAGGCCGGACCAGCGGGCGTAGTGGTCGGCGTGGTCGAGGAGCCGGGACTGGAGCGGGACGGTGTCGAGCACGTGGAGATCCCCCAGGGCATCTTGTACCAAACGGTGGATACAAGATGCCCTGGTCGGAATCTTGTGTCAAACCCTCGATACAAGAAGACAGCCGAACAGGCGGATCGGTCTCAGTCGGCTGGGATCTCGTTGATCAGGGAGCCCTGTCTCAGCCATCGAACGAATGCGAAGACCCAGGTCGCGGAGAGGATAAGCAGCAGGATGAGGGCCAGGAGCCAGGGGGCGGGACGTGACCAGGCGGCGAGGAGGGCAGCGACGGCCGCTGTGACGAGCACGGCTTGCACCGACTTGTAGACGGCGAGGAAGCGGTCGTAGTCCGCCAGGGTGGGCAGAAGCACCACGGTGGTGATCAGCATGACGGCTACGGACCCACCCATCAGCCAGCTCAGTGCGACCGGTGTCCGGTGATCGGTGGCGTGCTCCACGAGCCCGACCATGCCTGCGCCGGCTGCAGCCACGGCCATCGCCATCGGCAGGTGTGTGAAGATCCACGTCGCCAGCGAGTGGCCGGTCTCGCGAGGCAGTCGTCGGGACACCAAGTCGGCGTAGTTCCACCAGAAGCCGAAGCCGATGGCGAGCCCGAGCAGGCCCGTCGTCGTGACGAGTGTGCTGCGTTCGGTGTCCGTCAGGCCGTTCACGACACCGATGACGACTTCGCCGAGCACGATGATGATGAAGAGTCCGAAGCGTTCGACCATGGGTTCGGTCACGACATGATAACTCGGCGCTCTGCGCCAGAAGATGAGAATGACGCACTCCACGCCGCACCACGCGACAACGAACACCGCCCAGAGAACGAGACGGACGTCGGCCGACACAGGTGCCGATGCAGCGATCAGGATGATGCCGGCGACCATGACGGTCAGATAGCGACGGGGCGTCGTGCGCAGCTCCGGTTCGTCCAGTCGGTACACGGAGTACCACTGGTAACTCAGCAGGGCGAGCAGCAGTGCGTAGAGCGCCGCCAGGGTGCGGCCGTCGTCGCCGTCGGCGTGGCCGACGTAGACCGCCATGAGGGACAGCAGCAGCATCTGCACGAAGATCAGCGAGCGGGTGTGACCGTCCTCGCGGCCGTGCAGTTCGTAGAAGAGCGTGCCGTTCAGCCAGGCGATCCAGATCAGCCCGAAGACCACGGCGAACGTGGCCGTACCCCGCCAGGAGAAGTCCTCAGCATAGGTGTGGGCCGCCTGCCCGACCAGGACGACGTAGACGAGGTCGTAGAAGAGCTCGAGGAAGCTGACGCTGCGACTGGTGTCGACCTCGCCGTGGCGCCGGGGCGGGCGGAAGAGCCATCGGCGGGTACCAGCGCCCAGGGGGGCTGCGGCTGCGCTGACAGGACGGGGCTCGGGGGCACTGTCGGACATGTGAGGCTCCTGTATGGCGCGGCCGAACGTGTGGCGCAGTGCTGGTGACGGCTGCGCTCGGGGACGTTCGTGCCGCGGGCGGCCGAGCCGCCGAGCCGGGCTCCGCTGCCGCTGCTGCGGTCCCGTCCCGCCGGGCACTCAGCATATGAACTGATATGAATGCATCGCGTGCAGGACGGACCCGCGTGTCACACGGGCGATGTCCGTCCCCCACAGCCACGGCGCACCGTCCACACCGCCCCTGCGGCCCCAGCAGTGCCCGGAGAGTTTCATGAGACGTCTGGATCCCACCGATCCGCCGGCCATCGGCGGCTACCCCTTGTTGGCGAGACTCGGCGCCGGCGGCATGGGGCAGGTGTTTCTCTCCCGCACCGCGTCCGGTCGTCCGCTGGCCCTCAAAACCGTACGCCCCGAGTTCGGCCTCGACCCCGGGTTCGAGCAGCGGTTCGCCCGCGAGATCGCCAGCAGCGACCAGGTGCGCTCCCCGTGGACGGTGTCGGTCGTCGACTACAGCCCGGCGGGGCACCGGCCGCAATGGCTGGCCACGGAGTACGTGGCAGCGCCCTCCCTCGCGGACCGGGTGGCGTCCGACGGTCCGCTGCCCGAGTCCGCCGTCCGGGCTCTGGCGGCGGAACTCGCCGAGGGACTACGGGCCGTTCACCGGGCGGGGCTCGCGCACCGCGACGTGAAGCCGTCCAACGTGCTGCTCGCCCGCCGCCATCCGCTGCTCATCGACTTCGGAATCGCCCGGGCCGCTGACGACACCCGGCACACCCGTACCGGCGGTGTCATCGGCTCCCCCGGTTACATGGCACCCGAGCAGGTCACCGGGGGTATATCGGCCGAGCCCGGAGACATCTTCTCGCTGGGCGCGGTGCTGGTGTACGCCGCCAGCGGGAACGGGCCCTTTCTGCACCCGGGCGAGGATCCGTCCGCCGCCCAACTGCTCTACCGCATCGCACACGAGGAGCCCGCGCTCGTCGGGGTGCCGCAGGCGCTCGTGCCGTTGCTGACCGCCTGCCTGGAGAAGTCACCGCAGGACCGACCCACCGCCGACGAGTTGCTGAAGGGGCTCGAGGCCGGGCCCGGCGTCTGGGCCTCGGCACGGCCGCCGCGCCTGGAGGCGGACATCACCGCGCGGGAAGCCGAGCTGGCGGCGCTGCTGGAACACTCGGCACCCCTCCCCCCGGAGTCACAACCAGCGCCGAACCCGGCACCGCAGACCGGGTTCGGGCCACCGACCGCCTACGGCTCGCCGATCGCGTACGGCCCTCCTCCCGCCCTCCCGTCCGGTCCCGCTCCCGGCCTCGTGCCTGACGCCCCGTCCGGGGCCGGTGCCGCGCCCGGCCGGCGGTCGGCGCGGGCGGCGTGGACGGCCGCAGTGGCCGCGGGCACGGTGGTGACCGCGACCGTCGTCACGGCTCTGGCCTGGCACAACGGCGTCGATGACGGGGCGGGTGGGAACGGTCGTACAACCCCGCCCGCCTCCACCTCTCCTTCCGCCACCGCTGCCGGGAAGGCTCTGCCCGCGTCCTGGGTGGGCACTTGGAAGGGCACAGGACCCGGCAGCCCCGCCGGCGACGGCATCGTCAACGCGCGCACGACCCGGGTCGCCGTGACCGTCACCCTCCACGCTGCGGAACAGGGCGAGATCGTGGGCAGACAGGTCAGCCACGTGACCGAGGACGGCACAGGCCGGGACCTCGGATGCACCGAGACGCTGCGCCTGCGGGAGACGCATCGAACGTCCATGGTCTTCGAGGCGGTCACCAGCGCACCCACGGATCCGTCGGCCGGCGTCCTGTGCAGGCGAGGCAACCTCTACACCCTGGCGAAGACCGGCGCCGACACCTTGGCCCTGAAGAACGAGGGCAGTCAGACGACGGGGTCGCCCTCCCGGCTGACCCGCTCCTCCTGACTCCTGACCGTCACCGGTCAGCGTGCACGTCCCCCTGAGCCGTGAGAACGACGGCTTCTTGCTGAGGGAAGGCACCGGGCGGGATGCCCGGGATGGACTCCGTCCGGGTCGCTTGCTCATCACCGGCGGACGGTCCTCCCAAGGTCAGGCGGGTGACGATGCGGTAGCGGTCGCCGCGGTAGATGGAGTGGACGTACTCGACGGCCCGGCCGTCGGTGTCGCTGGTGAGGCGCTCGAACAGGAGCGCCGGCGACAGGTGCGGCACCCCGAGGATCCTGGCCTCGGCCTGGCTGACGACGGTCGGCTCGATCGTCTGCACGGCTTCGCTCACCCGGACTCCATGGCGGTCGTGCAGGTGCTCGTACAGGTCGCCCGTTTCGAGTTCCTGCGCGGTCAGCGTGGGCACCAGGCTCGCGGGGATGTGCAGGTGCTCGATGGCCATGGGGACGCCGTCGACGAGCCGTAGCCGCGCCACGTAGACGATGTCGGCAGCGGGTGACAGGTGCAGTTTGCGGCCCACCCTGGCACCGGCGGCGATGGTGGTGAACTCCAGCAGGCGGCTCGTCCAGGCGCCGGATGCCCTGGGGACGACCATGGCCCGGTGGTCCGACACCAGCTCCTGTGTGATCTTCTCCGGTGCCACGAACATGCCTCGGCCGTGCTCACGCACAAGGAGTCCCGCGGCGACCAGTTCGTCGACTGCTGCCCGCAGAGTTGGCCTGGAGACGTGCAGATCAGCGCACAGGGACCGCTCGGAGGGGATGGCGTCGCCGGGGTTGAGCGATTCCATGAGTTCGAGGATGTGGTCCCGGACGCGTTCTCGCTTGAGAACCGTCCCCGACTCGCCAGCGTTCATGCTGCTGCTCCCGCCCCGCGTCCGTGACTTCACCTGACCAGTCCTCATTCCTTCTTACCACTGGTCGGGTACTGGTCAGGTGGAGTGTAGCCATCAACTCTCCACCACGGCACAGCTCAGCGTGAATCGTTCCACCAACAGCCAGGCCGACGCGGAGGGTTGACGCCTCGATTGGTCTATGCCACCTTCATCGACCAACAAGAGGTCACCTGACCAGTCGATGAACTGGTCAGGTGGCGTGGTGCTTTCCTCCCAGGGGTGAACTGTGAAGCTCCGCATGCTTGCTGGTGTTTCCGCGCTGGTGCTCGCCGGCGGCCTCAGTGCCTGCGGCGGCGATTCGGACTCGTCCGGTGAATCCGCCGACGGCCGGACGACCATCGATGTCTGGCTCATGCGCGACAGCGTCTCGGCGCAGTTCCAGAAGGAGTTCGTCGCGGGCTTCGAGGCAGCCCACGCGGACATCGACGTGAAGGTCCAGATCCAGGAGTGGGACGGCATCGGCGAGAAGGTGACCGCCGCGCTCGCCAGCAATGACGCTCCGGACGTCATCGAGACGGGCAACACCCAGGTCGCCCAGTTCGCGCAGAGCGGCGGGCTGCTCGACCTCAGCGGCAAGGTCGACGAGCTCGGCGGCGGCAACTGGCTCAAGGGCCTGGCCGAACCGGGCGCCTACGAGGGCAAGCAGTACGGCATCCCGTACTACGCGGCCAACCGAGTGGTGATCTACCGAACCGACCTGTTCAAGAAGGCCGGCATCGACCCCGCCGCCATCAAGACCCGCGACCAGTGGATCACCGCGACCGAGAAGCTGAACAAGGGCGGGACTCAGGGCATCTACCTGCCGGGCCAGATGTGGTACGCGCTGGCCGGGTTCATCTGGGACGAGGGCGGCGACCTCGCCACGCGGTCCGGCGACACCTGGAAGGGCGCGCTCGACAGTCCTGAGGCCGTACGCGGCATGAACTTCTACGAGCAGCTGCAAGCGCTCGGCAAGGGCCCCAAGGACTCCGACGAGGCAGAGCCCCCACAGGCCGAGGTCATGGCCAAGGGGCAGGTGGCGCAGATCATTTCGACGCCCGGCGGGGCCAACGTCGTCCTCTCGAACAATCCCGAACTCAAGGGCAAGCTCGGTTTCTTCCCGATCCCCGGCAAGACGGCCGAACGGCCCGGTGCGGTGTTCATCGGCGGTTCCGACCTCGTCATCCCGGCGGCATCGGGCAAGCAGGACGCCGCCTTCGCGTTCGTCAAGGAACTCACCGGTGACGCCTGGCAGCGCAAGCTCGCCTCAGCCATGAGCTACGTACCGAACAAGACGACCCTGGCCGACGCGGTCGCCGCCGACCCGGGCGCCTCCGCCATGGCCGTGGGCGCCGCCGTCGGCCGGGCGACACCCAACACCCCAGGCTGGGCCGCCGTCGAGGCGAAGAACCCCATCAAGGACTACATGACCGCCGTACTCACCGGCGCCGATACCCGGGCCGAGGCTGCGAAGGCGTCCGCGTCGATCACTGCGGCCATGGCGACCGGATCCTGAGCCGTCGCCGCCGCGTTCGAACCGCCGCCCGTACCCCTGGACCCGCCGCCACAGCGCGAGTCGCACAGAGCGAGCCGCACACCGAGAGGAGAGGACATCGTGACGGTCGCCCGTGAAGCCGGCGCGCCACCCACCTCGCTCCCCCGACCGACAGGCGGCTCCGCCCGGCCGGGCCGCGGGGGCAGGCGCGGGCCCGTCGGGAGCGGAGCCTGGCCCTATCTGCTCGTCGCCCCCGCGCTCCTGGGCATGCTGTATCTGCTCGCGTACCCCCTGGTCCGCACGGTGCTGATATCGCTCCAGGACTTCCAACTGCGTCAACTCATCCAAGGCGACGCCCGGTTCGTGGGCCTGCGGAACTACGAGACCCTGCTCACGGACGCCCACTTCTGGCAGGTGGTGCGCCGCACGTTTCTCTTCATGGCCGTCAACGTCACCCTGATCATGCTGCTCGCCACCCTGGTCGCCCTGGTGATCGAGCGGCTGGGCCGGGTGGGCCGTGTCACCGTACTCACCGCGCTCGTGCTGACCTGGGCCATGCCGGTGATCGCCGCCACGACGGTCTTCCAGTGGCTGTTCCACTCGGAGTTCGGCATCGTCAACTGGGCTTTGCACCAACTGGGGTTCACGTCGTTCGACCGGTACCCCTGGTTCGCCCACGGTCCGGCCGCCTTTACGATCCTGGTCGCCCTGATCGTCTGGCAGTCGGTGCCGTTCGCGGCCATCACCCTGTACTCGGCCCTGGTCACCGTGCCGACGGAGTTGTACGAGTCGGCACGCATCGACGGCGCCTCGGCACGGCGCATCTTCCGCGCCATCACGTTTCCCATGATCCGGCCGATCTTCATGCTGGTGTTCTCGCTGGAGGTCATCTGGACCTTCAAGGCGTTCGTACAGATCTGGGTGATGACCAACGGCGGCCCCGGCGACGCCACCACCATCCTGCCCGTCTACGCCGTGCAGACCGCTCTGTCGAGTCAGCGCTACGACCTCGGTTCGGCCGCCTCGATGGTCACCGTGCTGATGCTGGCCGGCGTGCTCGTCTTCTACTTCCGCCAGATGTTCCGCCAGGAGGGCGAGGCCCTATGAGCGTCCCGCGAGCCGTCACCAGCAGCACGGCGCGCCCCCGGCTTCGGTTTCCGCTTCGGCTTCGGCTTCGGCTTCGGCTTCGGCGCATGCCGTTGCACACCGCCGCCGCAGTGATCGTCGTGGTCTGTCTCTTCCCCGTGTACTGGATGGTCGCGACCGCGTTCAAGCCCAACCGGGACATCCAGTCCGACAGTCCCCGACTGCTTCCCCGGACCTGGACGCTGGACCACTTCCGTGCCGCTGTCGACGCCGACGGCTTCGGACTGTTCTGGCGCAACAGCATCCTCGTGACCCTGGGCGCCGTCCTTCTCTCCCTGCTTGTCGCACTGGGCGCGTCGTTCGCCGTGGCGCGCATGCGCTGGCGCGGCAGACGGCAGTTCATGCTGATGGTGTTCATCGCACAGATGGCGCCGTGGGAGGCACTGATCATCCCGGTGTACATCATCTCCCGCGACACCGACATGCTCGACCGGCTGCCCACCCTGACGCTGGTCTACTTCATGATGACGCTGCCGTTCACCATCGTGGTGCTGCGCGGGTTCATCGCCGCCATCCCACCGGAGCTGGAGGAGGCGGCGCAGGTCGACGGCTGCACGCGGCTGAGGGCCTTTCGCCACATCGCCTTCCCCCTGCTCGCTCCCGGGCTGATGGCCACTTCGCTGTTCGGCTACATCACCGCCTGGAACGAGTTCACCTACGCCAACTTCCTGATCATCAAGCACCAGGACAGCCGCACCCTGCCCGTCTGGCTGTCCTCCTTCCAGAACGTCTTCGGCACGGACTGGGGCGCCACCATGGCCGCCTCCACGCTCTTCGCCCTCCCCGTGCTGGCCGTTTTCCTGCTGCTCCAACGCCATGTGACGGCCGGCTTCGCCGCCGGCGCCGTCAAGGGCTGACGCTCCCCTGCCCGGTCCCGCACCCGACCCCCCGGAGACAGCTGTGCCCGCACCCCCACCCGCGGCCTTCTCCCTGCTCCCCCACCCCACCAAGGCGCATGCCAGAGCCGGCCACTTCACCTTCGGCCCCGATACCTGTCTGCGCATCAGCAGCGGTGCCGAACCCGCCGCCCAGCTGCTGCGCACCCTGCTCGCCCCGGCCACCGGCCTGCCGTTGCGCTCCGCCGAGGACGCCGCCGTAGTCCTGGCCCTCGACCCGGCCCTGACCGGACTCGGCAGCGAGGGATACGGCCTGACGGTCGGACCTCACTCCGTACTGCTGCGCGCCGCACACGCCACCGGCCTGCTGCGCGGAGTGCAGACGATCCGTCAGCTTCTGCCCCCTCAGGCGTTGGCGGCTTCGCCGCAGCGCGGTGTGCGATGGTCACTGCCCTGTGTGGAGATCACAGACATCCCCCGGCACCGCTGGCGCGGAGCGATGCTCGACGTGGCCCGCCACTTCCAGCCGGCGTCCTACCTGCGCCGTTACGTCGATCTCCTCGCCCTGCACAAGATCAATGTCTTACATCTGCATCTGACCGACGACCAGGGGTGGCGGATGCCGGTCGCGGCCTACCCCAAGCTCACCGAGATCGGCTCCCATCGTGCCCAGTCCATGACCAGTGCCGGCAGCGACGACCACGACGGTGTGCCGCACGGCGGCGCCTACACCCGCGCCGAGTTGGCCGGCTTGGTGCAGTACGCGGCTGCCCGAGGCATCACCGTGATGCCCGAGATCGAAATGCCCGGCCACGTCCGTGCCGCCCTGGCCGCGTATCCGCACCTGGGCAACCGTCCCGACCGGGTGCTGGACGTATGGACCAGGTGGGGAGTCTGCGACACCGTCCTCGGGGTCCATGAGGAGGTCTTCGACTTCTGCCGCACCGTGCTGGAGGAGGTCATGGACGTCTTCCCCTCCCCCTACATCCACATCGGTGGCGACGAGTGCCCCACCACCGAATGGGAGCAGAGCCCGGAGGCCGGGGCGCGCGCCCTCGCCGCGAGGCTGAGCGGTCCGGCCGCACTGCACGGGTGGTTCCTGGGCCGCGTCGGAGCGTTCCTGGCCCGGAACGGACGCCGGCCGGTCGGCTGGGCCGAGTCCGGCACCGAGCTGCCCGACGACTTCACCGTGATGGCCTGGCGCGACCCCGCACATGCCCTGACCGCAGCCGGGCGCGGCCACGACGTGATCAACGCCCATTACCGCGCCACCTACTTCGACTATCCGCAGAGCGGCGGAACCCAGGAGCAGCCGGCGCAGCCAGGAGCCGTCGTGGCGCTGAGGGATGTACACGCGCACGATCCCGTCCCCGAGGGTGCCGCACCCGAAGCCGCCGCCCGAATCCTGGGCAGTCAGGCGCAGTTGTGGACCGAGTACGCCGAGACGCCCGCCCGCCTCGAGTACCTCACGTATCCGCGCCTGTGCGCTCTGGCGGACCGTGCCTGGAGCGGTCCCACCCCGTGGGAGGAGTTCCGCTCCCGTCTGGCCCGGCACACTCCGCGCCTCGACGCCCTCGGCGTCAGCCGCCATCCCTAAAGCCGCACCACAGCACAGCCCTGATCCCCCGAGCACGACGAACCCCACATCCCGTCCCGGAAGGATTCAGCATGAAGTCCCGAACCACGCCGAACAGGCTGCGCGTCGCCGCAGCCGCCGCTGTGTCCATGGCCATGGGCACCGCCGGTCTCACCGCCCTGACCGGCACCGCGAGCGCCGCGGCGGACGACGTGACGGTCCAGTACCGGACCAGCGCCACGGGCGCCACGGCGGACCAGGCCGAACCCTGGCTCAAGGTCAGGAACACCGGCGACAGCGCCCTGCCGCTCAGCATCGTCAAGGTGCGCTACTACTTCAAGGCCGACTCGGCCGGCGCCGCCTACCGTTTCGCCTGCTCCTGGGCGGTCAAGGGCTGCGCCAACATCACCGGCACCTTCGGCACCCTGACCAACCCCACGGCCACGGCCGACCGTTACCTGGACATCGGCTTCACCGCGGGAGCGGGCACCCTCTCTCCGGGCGCCGACACCGGGGACATGCAACTGCGCTTCCACCGGGCCGACTGGCAGCCCCTCAACCAGAGCGACGACTACTCCTTCAGCGCTTCCCGGTCGTCGTACGCGGACTGGCCGAAGATCACCGCCCAGGTGTCCGGCAGCACGGTGTGGGGCACCGCCCCCGAGGGCAACGAGCCGACCGACCCGCCCACCGACCCTCCGGCAGGCGGACAGAGCCTGTTCGACGACTTCAACTACAGCGGCTCCAGCGATCCGAGGATCTCGGCGAACGGCTGGAGCGTTCGCTCGAACTCCGGCGGGCCCGGGGTGCCCGGTGCCACGTGGTCCCCGGAGAACGTCACCTTCGCCGGTTCCGGCGGCAACTCGGTGATGAACCTGCGGACCTCGACCGCGGGAACACCCGAGAGCACCAAGCAGACCGAAGTCCTCACCAAGACCATGAAGTTCAAGAACGGCACCTACGCGGCCCGGGTCAGGTTCTCCGACGCGCCCGTGTCAGGACCGGACGGTGACCGCCTCGTCCAGACGTTCTTCACCATCAACGACCTCAAGGCGCCCATGGCCGACGACTACGCGGAGTACGACTTCGAGTACCTGCCCAACGGCGGCTGGGGCGAGCCGGCCAACATCCTGTACACGACGTCCTGGGAGACCTACAACCCCGATCCCTGGCAGGCCGTCAACCAGCACACCGAGTCCCGGCAGAGCTGGGCGGGCTGGCACGACCTGGTGCTCACCATCGACAACAGCACCATCAAGTACTACGTCGACGGCCGGCTCTTCGGCACGCACGACGCCGCCTACCTGCCCGAGCGCCCCATGTCCATCAACTTCAACCAGTGGTTGATCGACCTCGCGGGCCAGACCAGCACGACTCCGCGTTCCTACGACGAACAGGTCGACTACGTCCTGCACGTCAAGGACCAGGTCCTGAGCCCTGCTGAGGTCACGGCCAAGATCAGCGCCTACCGCACGGCCGGCACCACGTTCGAGGACACCGTCCCCAACAGTTAGGCCGCTTCTGTGGGCAGCAGGGCTCAGAGAGGTCTAACCGAGGGCCAGACCCTGCTGCCTGCCTCGGCACTCACGTGCTACAGCTGCGGAAGCACCTCGCCGGCGATGAGTTCCAGGTGGTCGAGGTCGGTGAAGTCGATCAGTCGGAGATGGAATCGGTCGGCGCCGATGGCGCAGAACTCGCCCAGCCGGTCCACGAGTTGGGCCGGGGATCCGATCACCGGGTCCTCCGGCGGCAGGGCGCTCTTGACGTGCAGAGGGGCGGCACGCCGTTGCGCCTCTGCGGCGGTGCGGCCGATCGCGACCACGACGCCGGTCGAGAGCACGAGCGGTGGCCGACCGGCGGCGGCCCGGCCGGTCCGTTCGCATGCCTCGGCGACTCGCCGGTAGGCCCGGGCAGTCTCTGCCACCGACTTGAAGGGCATGTTGAACTCGTCGGCATACCGAGCGGCCAGCAACGGGGTGCGCTTGGGGCCGCGGCCCCCGACGATGATCGGCGGCGTCGGCACTTGTACGGGCTTCGGCAGGGCGGGCGCGTCGAGCAGTCGGTAGTGGTCACCGTGGTGGCTGAAGTGCTCGCCGACCGGCGTCCGCCACAGGCCGGTGATCACGGCCAGCTGCTCCTCCAGCCGATCGAAACGCTCCGGGGCGGGCGGGAACGGGATGCCGTACGAGGTGTGCTCGCGTTCGTACCAACCGGCGCCGAGGCCCAGCTCGACCCGTCCCCCGCTCATCCGGTCCACCTGCGCCACCGTCACGGCCAGCGGGCCCGGCAGGCGGAAGGTGGCCGAGGTGACCAGGGTGCCCAGCCGGATCCGGGAAGTCTCGCGGGCGAGCGCGCCCAGCGTGAGCCAGGCGTCGGTGGGGCCGGGCAGCCCGGGATCGGCGCCCATCGCCTGGTAGTGATCGGCCCGGAAGAACCCCTCGAACCCGCAGGCTTCGACGAGTTGCGCGAAGCGCAGCTGATCGTCGTAGTCGGCGCCGCGGTGCGGCTCGGTGAAGACGCAGATCCGCGCGGTCATCGCCCCTCCGTTTCGAGCGATGTGGATATGTCCCGTTCCATCAGCAGCTCGTGCAGATCGGCGGTGCAGCGGGCCACTTCGTCCAGGTGCGCCGTCCGGCCCAGTGTCCTCGGCCGGGGAATGGCGATGTCGACGGTCCTGCGGATCCGGCCCGGGCGCGGGCTGAGCACGACCACGCGGTCGGCGAGCAGCACGGCCTCGTCTATCGAGTGGGTGACGAAGACGACGGTGGATGCGTTCTCGATGTGGATGCGTTGCAGCTCCACCGCGAGGTCCGCGCGGGTTAGCGCGTCGAGTGCGGAGAACGGCTCGTCCATGAGCAGTACCCGGGGCTCGCCCATCAGCGACCGGCACAGTGCGACGCGCTGCTGCATACCGCCGGACAGCTCGTGCGGCCGGTGCTTCTCGAAGCCGCTCAGTCCGGCCGTCTCCAGCAGCCGGTACGCCCGGTCGCGGTGCTCGGACTTGCGCCAGCCGAAGATCTCCACGGGCAGCAGGACGTTGTCGAGGACGGAACGCCAGGGCAGCAGGGCCGGCCGCTGGAACAGCATGGCGACATCCCGCCTGGCTCCCTCGACCTGTTCGCCGCCGATCGTGATCTCGCCCTCGGTGACCGGCAGCAGCCCTGCGATCAGCCTGAGCAGTGTGGACTTGCCGCACCCGGACCGGCCCACCACCGCCACGAACTCGCCCTCGGCGATGTGCAGGCCGATGTCCTGGAGCGCCACCGTCGAACCGGACCGGCTGGTGAAGCTCCGGGACACACCGGTGAGTCTGATCATCCGGCGGTCTCCCCATCCACTGGCGATCGTCGCGGCGGCCGGTTTGTGACGCCCGGTCAGGCTACCCGGGGCGGGCCGCTCAGCGGTACCTGTCGTCCTGTCTCCGTATCCCCACTGCCGCACACCTGGCCCACAACTGCCGGGCCCTCGTAGGCTGTTGTCCGCATCGAGTGTCATGCCCTCGCCACAGTCGGCGGTCGGAAAGGACAACACTGTGCGCATGAACAGGTTCGCCCGTACGGTCGCGGCGACGGCCCTGGCCACAGCGCTGGCACTGGTCTCGGGGTGTGGCGGCTCGGATTCCGACGCAGGCAACGGTGACGGCGACAAGGCACTCAAGAAGGTCACCTATCTGACGTCGTTCGGCAACTTCGGCCGGGACGCGTACGCCTGGGTCGCAAAGGACAAGGGGTACTTCGAAGAGGCGGGCTTCGACGTGGACATCAAGCCCGGCCAGGGCACCGGCGGCATCATCCCGGCCGTGGTGGGCGGGCAGGCGCAGTTCGGCCCCATCGACCTCACGGGCGGTCTGCTGCACATGGGCAGCGGCCAGGCGAAGGACTTCGTCGCGGTGGCCGCCATCCAGCAGCACACCATGGCCGCCATCGCCACCACCGAGGGCAACGGCATCGCCGCACCGAAGGACCTCGAGGGCAAGCGGCTCGCCGACACGCCCGGCTCCGTCGTACGCAACCTCTTCCCGACGTACGCCCGACTGGCCGGAGTGGACGCCGACAAGGTGACCTGGGTCAATGGCGAGGCACAGACACTGATGGGTACGCTCGCCGGCGGTTCGGTGGACGGCATCGGCCAGTTCGTGGTGGGTAGGCCGACCATCGAGACGGTGACGAAGAAGAAGGCCGTCCTGCTGCCGTACAGCGACGTGATGCCCGATCTCTACGGGAACGTGCTGATCACGTCCACGAAGATCGCCGAGCAGGACCCGGAGATGGTGAAGCGGTTCAGCAATGCGCTGCTCAAGGGTTTGGAGTACAGCCTCGCCCACACGAAGGAGGCCTCCGAGATCCTGAAGCGGAACGTGGACGCCACGAACCCGGCCGCCGCGGCCGCCGAGTTGGAGTTGATGGCCGAGTACGTCAAGCCGGACGGTGCCGGCACGGCGATCGGGACGCTGAACTCCGCGCGGGTCGCGAGGAGCATCGCGATCCTGGAGGACGCGGGCGCGCTGCCGAAGGGGCTGACCCCTGATCAGATCATCGACTTCGACCTCGTACCGAAGGGCTGATCGCGCCGCGCGGGGAGCAGGACGGGGAGAATGACGGGGAGAAGGGTGGGATGACCGACCTCTCGAAGCCGTCGCCCGCCCCGGCGCCGGGCCCGGAGCCGGCGCCGCGAGTGGGACCGGGACCGCAGCGCGGAACCGGCATCGGCGCCGTACTACTGCCGTTGGCCGGACTGCTGGTCGCGCTCGGCGTGTGGTGGCTGCTCACGTCGGCCCTGGAGGTGATCCACCCGGCAGTGCTGCCTCCGCCGGGTGCCGTGCTCTCGGCGTTCACCGCAGCCCCGGGCCGGTTCCTGGAACACACCGGCGACACCACGGTGGAGACCGTCGTCGGGTTCGTTCTCTCCAGCGCCTGCGGAGTTCTGATCGGACTGTCACTGGCGGGCTCGCGGGTACTGGAGCGCATGTTCACGCCGCTGCTGGTCGCCGTCAACGCGGTTCCGAAGATCGCGCTCGGGCCGCTGCTGGTGGGCGCGCTCGGCTGGGGGCAGAAGCCGGTCCTGACCATGGTCTTCCTGCTCTGCTTCTTCCCGATCGTGCTGTCCACCGCGACCGGCCTCACGTCCACCCCCGCGGACCTGGCCGAGTTGGCGCGCTCACTGGACGCCTCCCGCTGGCAGGCGTTCCGGAAGGTACGGCTGCCCGCCGCACTGCCGCAGATCTTCGTCGGGCTGAAGGTGGCCATGCCGCTCGCCGCCATCGGCGCGGTCATCGGCGAGTTCCAGGCCGGTGAGAGCGGGCTGGGCTTTCTGATCGTGCAGGCAGGCGGGGTCGGCGACACCGCCACCGCCTGGGCAGCGATCATCCTGATCGGGCTGATGAGCATCCTGCTCTACTTCGCTCTGGTGGTGTTGGAACGGTTCGCGCTGCCCTGGGTCAGGGAAACCACCTCGCGCGGCTGACGTGGTCGCGGTTCTCGTTCTCGGCAACATGTCGTTCCCCCCTGCCGCGCACGGCCGTCCCCCGCCGCTGGCATGTCCTCGACAGTGGGCGCCCGGGGCGGCGATCAGGGCTGTGGCGGCGTCGTTGCGGGCGCCGAGGCGCGGCGGGGTGTATCCAGAATGTATGGTTCCGCGACGCCTCAAAGATCATCGTTGGTCACAGGAGCCACCTCAGTTGCTGCTGGCGATGCCGATCATGATGATTGTGATCGTCACGGTGGTCGACATCCTGGCTCCACCCAGCGTCCACCTGGGGCCGTTCCTGGTGGCCGCGCCCGCCGTCACGGCGTCGTTCGCCGGTCCTCGTACGACCGCATGCGTCGGCGCGATCGCCGTAGCGGCCCAGGCCGTGGTGGCGGTGGTGCGCACGACCCTCACCGATCTGAACCACTCCTCTCAGCTGATCATTCTGATCCTGATGTCGGCGTTCGCGACCTCCTTCGCCGCCCGGCGCGAGCGCCATGAAAAGGAAGTCAGTCAGCTGCGGTCGGTTGCGACGGCTGCGCAAGAGCTGGTACTCAAGCCGCTTCCCCAGCGTGTCGGCTCGTTGCGGATCGCGTCGGTCTACCTGGCCGCCGAATCCGAGGCGCAGATCGGCGGCGATCTGTATGCCGCCGCTCGTACGGCGCACGGGACCCGGATCGTCATCGGTGATGTCAGGGGCAAGGGGCTGGAAGCCGTCGGGGATGCCGCCCTCCTGCTCGGCGCTTTCCGGGGCGCGGCCCACAGGCAGGCCGATCTTCCGGCACTCATGGCCTTTCTTGAGGGAACCGTCTCTTCGGACCTGGACGACCCGGCTGCGCTGGACGCCGCGACCGAGGATCTCGGCGAGGCGTTCATCACTGCCGCCGCGCTGGACATCCCGGACGACGAGCCGGTCCTTCGCCTGATCAACTGCGGCCACCCACCGCCTCTGCTGCTGCGGGGCGGGCACGTCAGTCCCCTCGAAGTGCGTGACCCGGCACCGCCCCTGGGTCTCACCGATTTCGTGGAAACCGAGCTGTCCGAAGAACAGTTCGCTTTCGAGCACGGCGACATCGTCCTGCTCTACACGGACGGCGTCATCGAAGCCCGCAACCGCGAGGGCGCCTTCTACCCGCTCACGGAACGGGTGGACGGCAAGGCCGACACAAGTCCCGACGCTCTCCTGGCCCACCTGTGCGGGGACCTGATGCGGCACGTCGGCGGACATCTGGGAGACGATGCCGCCATGGTGGCGATCGAGCGCATGCCGCGGCACTCCTGAGGATGCGGATGCGGATGCGGATGCGCCGGCGGACCCCGTGCCCGAACGCTCCGCCAAAAGGGCGGGACAGAAGATCCTGACGCCGGCCTCATCGTTGAGTCGGGCATGAAGATCATCACTGCCGCCGTGCTCGCAGGAGCAGCTCTCCTCACAGCCGCCCTCCCCGCCTCGGCCGACGACGGGCCCATCGACTTCGGCATCTTCCAGGGGGTCAACGACACCAAGGGCTCAAGTTTCACGGACTCGAGCCCAACCTGGAGGCAGACCAACAGCGACACGGACGGAACCGTCCCGAAGTCCGCTCTGGCGATGCTGGTGGACAACCTGGCCTCGCCCGGCCCGCAGTGACGCCGACACGGCGCGACCGCTGCGCCGGCAGCGAGTCCCGCGCGGCATGAGCCACGAGGCACAGCCATCATCGGGGCCCCGGTCACGGACACGCTGTGACCGGGGCCTCGAAATCAGCTACCGCTGAAGGCGCCGACCGCCGCTAGTTCCGGTACCGGAACACGATCCGGCCGCGCGTCAGGTCGTACGGCGGCAGTTCCACCAGCACCCGGTCCTCCAGCACGATCTTGATGTAGTTCTTGCGGATCTTCCCGCTGATGTGCGCGAGCACCTGGTGGCCGTTGTCGAGCTCCACGGTGAACATGGCGCTGCGCAGGCACTCGACGACCTTGCCCTCGACTTCGATGACGTTCTTGTTCTTCGTCATCGCACCAGCTCCAGGTTGCTGCTCATCGGGCGGGCGCCGATGCCCTCGAACAGCGCCGAGGCTGCTTGGTTGGACTCGTGGACTTCGGTCCAGGCCTCGGCGTACCCGGACCGGTGCAGCGTCCCCAGCGCGTGGGCCAGCAGCCCCCGCGCGATGCCACGGCGCTGTTCGCCGGCCCGGACCGCGACCAGCCCGATGCGCGGCCGGTTCGCCGTCACCACCCGGATCAGACCCAGGTAGCGGTGCGGCGCCGCGGCCACCGCGTATGTCGACGGGTCGACGATGGTGTCACCTACGGGGCGGGGAATCACCTCCGCAGGCATCGACTGCCACCCGACGGTCGCCTCGACTTCGTCACGGATCGCGCGGTCCACCGCCCGCAGCAGACTCTCGTCGGCCTGACCGGCGGGCACGATCGTCAGGCCCGAAGGCGGCAGGACTGCTTCCAGCCCGGTGTCCCGCGGGTCGGTCGGCACGACGTACTCCCACTCGCGGCGCCGGATCGTGAACCCGGCCCGCCGCCAGCCGGCTGTCAGCTCGGCGTCGGCTTCGTCGACCACCGTGTACAGCGGGGCGGGCAGTTCCGCCAGCATCGCTTCGGCGAGCCGGTCGAAGGTGGCGTGGTGCCACGCGTCGATGCTGACGAACAAGCGCCCGTCGGGCCGGTGCACCGCATGCCCGCGACCGACCACCAGGTCGTCATCCAGTGCATGCCATTGCCGTTCCGCTACGCGCGTGATCACCACCGCGGTCTCGTTCGGGCCAGATGTGAAAGGCTTTGTGTTCATCGGAGTATCCCTCCAGGAATGCCTCGATCTCAGGCGCTCCTGGCGACACCGAACGTCAGCCGCCGGACCGTGACGGGTTGAGGGAGCACCCATGGGTAACTGTGTTCACGGGTCTCACCTCCTTACGACGACTTCACGGTCCGGCACGAAATTAGCGGCGGGGCGCCTCTTCGCTCAAATCCTTTTCCGGGTCAGAACCAGCCGGTGCATTCGATGCCGCCCTCCGGGCCGTTGGTGCCGCAGGCTCGCATGACGAGGCCGGCGTCGTTCCACTGGGTGGTGTACGCGTCGTTGCCCGAGGTGATGGTGGTGAAGCCGAGCATCGAGTCCCAGGTCTCGCCCCCGTCGGCGCTGCGGTCGACCCAGATCTCGTCGCCGACCGTGCCACCGATGATGCGACCCCAGGCGCACTGGGTGGTGCTGCTGTAGCGCAGCTCCACGGTGCGGCCGAAGACGGTGGTCGACTTGGCCGTCCAGGCGCCCGCGGAGTTGGGCTCCGTACCGTCGCCGCAGGACGTGTTGTTCTCCGCGCCGGCCATGGTGCCGCCGATCTCCGGGTAGTCACCGCAGGACGGCACATCCTTGAGCACGGCCGGACCCTGCACGAAGAGGTTGCTGATCCAGCTGTGGTAGTCCGGCAGGAACGACCAGACGTTGTTCACCATGCCGTCGACCGTGGCCCGCTCGGCCACCCGCTGGCACAGCACCCGCACCTTCACGGAGATGCCGTTGCCGTTGGTGAAGTTGATTCCGCTCCCCGTGTTCGAGTTCTGCCGCAGGTTGGGCCGGCCCCAGGTCTTGTGGAAGGAGCCGCGGCCGTCCCAGGACCAGACCATCGGCGTGACGTCGGCGTGCGGGCGGAACGCGCCCTGGTAGCGATCCCAGCGGGCACTGATGTCGTTGACCTGGATCTTCATGCCCGACTGCGGTGCCTCGACCATCTTGCCGTTGCCGAGGTAGAGCGCGACGTGCGTCGGGCCGAAGCCCTCACGGCCGAAGTACATGATGTCGCCGGGCAGCAGAACGCCCGACCCCTGCGACTTCAGGAACTTGGTGTGCGCGTACCCCGGTGCCGCGAAGGTCGCCTGCGTCGTGCGCTCGGTGATGAGGTCGCGGCCGGTCGCCTTGTACCAGGCCCAGCGCACCAGTCCGATGCAGTCGAAGCTCCACAGTGTCGGGTCCGCGTACGAGTCGGTGTCCGTGGGGTCGACCTGGCCCTGACTCGGGCCGGGCACGCCCTGTGCGTGGCCGCCACCCCAGGCGTACTGCTGACCGACGTACCGGCACGCGACCTCGACGGCCGCCTGCGCTGCCGCGCTCGCACCGGACTGGAGCGGCGCGCACCCCGGGGCGGCGGCCGCCGGAGTGGCCGAGACGGCCGGCAGGCCGAGACTCATCACGGTCACGAGTGCGGCCATGAAGAGTCGCACCCGGCGACCCCGGATTCTGCGAACTCTGTTGATCACAGGACTCCCCCTGGGCTCGGTGGTCTCCCGCGAACGTAGGGACTCCACCGACCCTCCGGTCCCTGTCATCTGTCAGGATGCGACCCGGCTGCCCCCTCCCTACGGTTCCAGCGATCGGGCATACGCCCAACGCTCAACAGGAGAGGCAGAAACCCACATGCGCAACATGCTGAGGCGCGCCGCCGCGCTGGCCTTCGCGACCGTCACCGCGGCCCTGCTCACCACGGGTACCGCTCAGGCCGCGCCGGCCTCCGACTGGGCCGGTTGCCCGTACGGCGCGGTCTGTGTCTACCCGCAGAACCAGAACCCGGCCGCGTCGCCGAGCCACATCTACTGGACCTATGGCGCGCACAACCTGAGCGACCAGTACGGAAACCACTGGGTATTGAACAACCAGTACGACGGCGCGGTTGTCGAGCTGTGCCTCAGCTACAACGCGAACGACTGCACGTCCTCGATCGCGGCGGGACACGGCGAGTACCGGGACCTGTCGCCCATCAACTCGCTCCATCTGAGGCCGCATTACAACTAAGGGCCGTGTTCGAATGCAGCCAGTTGGTCACATTTACTGATTCCGTCACTCTCGTCGCTCTCTGTCCGTAAGCTCAGCGTCCTCGCACAGGCAGGCCGTGGGGCGGGCCGTGGGGGTGGAGGCCGGGGGGCGTCGTGACGCAAGTTGGCAGGGGACAAGAGAAATCCGCCGAGAAGGTGCCGACTCGCGTCTCGTGGAAGGGATGTGTCGGGGCAGCGGTGTTCTCGTACCTCGTCTCCCGCGCCGTCATGGGTGGTTCGTGGTATCCGCCGGTCGTGTTCCTGGTCGTGGTCGTCGTCGTGTTCGCGGTGAGGCACGGCCGGCAAGGGCCGATGGTCGGCGTCAAAGAGGTCCGCCGCGAGGCCGTGCACCTGAAGCCGTTGACCGATCGGCTGCAGCGGGCGATGGAACTGGGCGAGGCCGGAGATCTTGCCGCCGCCGTGGAACTGATCGACTCCGTCGCCGCGCATCCGGCGACGGAGCGGCTGCCGCTGATTGCCGCGAACGTGGCCATGCTGCGCAGCGACATCGCGGTGGCGCAGGGCGACCTGCCCACCGCCGAACAGGAGGCCGTCACCGCGGTCCGCCACCACGAGCAGGGCACGAACCGCTCCACGTGGTCCGAGGCGCTGGAGAAACTCGGCAGGATCCAGCTCACGTTGGGCCGGAACGACGACGCCCACCGCACCCTGACACAGGCTTTGGAGGTCGGCGGGGGATTCATGTTCCGGCTCAGCCGGGTCCGCGTGGAGCTCTACCTCACCAACATCGCCCTGGACGCCGACGACATCCCCCGCGCCATCGAACACGCCACGGCCGCACGGAAGTTTGCCGCCAAGTGGCGCTGCAGACCGCAGCACGCGATCGCGTGCGACATGCTCGCCATCCTGGCCCTGGCGGAGAACCGCACCGACGACGCCGCCCGGTGGACAGCCGAGGCGGCACGAGTCCTGGGGCACGACGACTGCGCCCTGCCCCAACGCGTCCGCCACCTGATCTCCACCGCCCTGGTCGCGCACGCACACGGCAACGACCAGGAGGCCCTGGCCGCTTACCTGGCAATGATGCGCGGCGTCGCCGAACTACGCGCCGGCTGGGGCTGGCGCGACGCGCAGACGTTCTACGTCGACCTCTACAGCGAGCACGAGTTCGCTGCGTACGCCACCGCCCACAGCCTGCACTTGAGCGGCGACCAACAGGCCCTGGGGGCCTTCGCGTTGCTACTGGAACTCGGCAACCGGACCGCCTTGCGCCGCATGCTCCGCGGGGAACTGATCCTGCGGACGCCTGACGACATCGAGCAGGAAGGCATGTCCGAGATCGTCGGGCTGCTGAGCACGCTGGCCGGCGCCGAGGGCACGACGCCACCGGAGGCGGCGCGGGCCGCCGAAGTTCATGCGCCGGCCCCGCCTCCGCGCGCCGGGCAGCAGGAGGTGGCGCGGGCGTACGAACGACTGGAGACGCTGGTCTCCCTACGGTTTCGGTGGGCGCTGAGCGCAGGCGACGAGGGACGGACTGGCGACCCGCGCCCGTACGCGCAGCGCTGGAGCACCCATGTGCTGCAACTTCGGCTCGTCGGCAACGGCCGGACGAACCGCATCGCCGGGCTGTGGACGGACCCGGACGGCACACAGCATCCGTTCCTCCACCCGGTCGAGGGCGCCGCGGGGGTCCTGCTCGGCGAGGTCACCGGGCTCCAAGACCTGCGCCAGGGCCCGGCGCTTCCGACGCCCGCCCAGATCGTGCCTGACAGCGCAGCCGGCGAAACGGAGGGAGTCCGCGCGGAAGCCCCCGATTGGCGCACGACACCACGCTGCCGCCATCTGACCGCTCGCGACACCACACCGTGGGCGACCCTCGCCCAGCTCCTGCTGCCCAGCGGCCTGGTGGACCTGCTGCGGAACACCAACCCCGCAGGCGCGGTGCCGAAGTTGCTGATCGAACCCGACTCACGCCTGTGGCGGGTGCCGTGGGCCGCGCTCAGCGTCGAACCGGACGATCCCGAGGGCTACGTGCTCGACCGTGCGGTCCTGGCCCTGCTGCCCAGCCTGTCACTCGCGGACAGCGCGGCAACAGGTGGCGACGAGCGAGCAACCGGCGCCGTCAGGAACCGTGCATTCGCCTATCTCGCCGGTGTCAACGCCGAGGGCCTGGACCTCGAACGGAACGCTCTCGACGCCGCTTACGGCACCGAGGTCGTCCATGCCCGCACCGCCGCGGAACTGCTGACGGTGCTCGGTCCGGACGGCGCCGGTTTCTCGGTCGGCGCTGCCTCCGTACACGGCAACGACAGCCCCGGACTGGCCCACGCGCTTCGCCTGGACCGGCGGACTCAGCTGTCGGCGGCCCGCATGCTCACCCTGCGTTTCCCGCGGACCCTGCTCATCAACGCCTGCCTGTCCGCCGAACTCGACGAGCGCCGCGGTACCGACCCGCTCGGCATTCCCACGGTCGCCCTGTGCCGCGGTGCCGAGACGGTCATCGGTGGGATCTTTCCGCTGCCGGACGGGAGGGCGAAGAACCCCCGGCACAGCCACCCCACCGCCCGCATCCTGGCCATCCTCTACCGGCTCCTCGCACAGGGCGTCCCGCCCTCGACGGCCCTGCGCACCGCCCAGCGTCAGTACCGCGCGGAAGTGGGCACGGTGCCGCCGCGACTGTGGGCGGGGCTCGTCAGCATCACTACGACGTTCGAGGACCCTCACCTGACTTGAAGAGACGCTCATCGGACGTGACGACGCTCATCGGACTGGAACACGACCGACACCGCGTGTGAACAGCGCACCTGCACAGGAAGGACGCACTCCCCATGGCGACCGAGCACCACACACCCCCGTACGGATCCGGGCCTGACGGGACCGGTGGGTCCGGCAGCGAGGAGTGGGAGGACGAGTTCGGCTTTGACGACCGGCATTTCGTCGTGGAGGACCTGATCGACGAACCCGACCTCGAACTGCCGCCCGCCGTGACCAGCGCGCCGCCCGCCCAGCCTCCGGACCCCGCCGCGCAGGGGCAGCCTCGTGCCCAGTAGCGTCATCGCCGCGGTGATCCTCCTCGCCGCGATGACGCCGGGCTTCGCGTTCCACCAGGCACTGCGCCGCTACCGTCCACAGGACACCCGGTCGTCGACCATCGAGGTCGTCCAGCTGTTCAGCGTAGGTGCGTTGGCGACCTCCGCCGGACTGCTGCTGACGCTGCTGGCCGGGGAACTGGTCACCTTTCTGGTGCCCGCCGGCGCCCTGCACAGGGCGCCGGCCGACTTCCGGGACCGCCCCTGGTCGTGGATCGGTGCCGCGCTGGTGACCATGGCGCTGAGCATGGTGCTCAGTACGCTGGCCGGGGTGTACGCGGGACGGACGTCGTCCAAGCGCACGGGCGCGGGGTTACGGGACGGCACGGTGGCCGTGTACGCCCTCACGGACCGGGCGGGAGCGGACCGGCGGAAGCCCTTCGTTGCCGTCGAACTGTCCGACGGGCGCCTGGTGGAAGGCTATGTGCGCTACGTATCGACCGACCCCGACCCGGCCCGGCGCGATCTCGTGCTCCAGCAGCCGATCGCCTGGACCGGGCCGGATGACGTGCCCCGCACCCGCTCGAAGGCGGTGTGCGTCTTCGTGCCGGGTGCGCTCGTGCGTGTGGTGCACATCAGCTACCCACCGCAGCCGGTGACTCAGCCGGCTCCCGGCACCGCGATCGTGCCCCCACCGGCGGGAGGGGCAGCAGTCCCGCCGGGCGGAGGGGCGGCGGCCCCGCCGGGCGGAGGGGCGGCGGCCCCGCCGGGCAACAGCGCGGCGCCCGCTGCGGGAGGCACGACGTAGAGAGTCCGCCCCGCCGCATCAGCTCCGGGCCGCCGCCCACGGCGGATCTTCGTCATGAGCCGGCGAGTCCGCCCTCGCGAAGCCAGGTCCGGATGTCGGTATCGGCGTCGGCGACTTCTTCGCCGCGCACTGCGAGGCCCGGGGCGATCGTCGCGCCGAGGCAGGAGCGCGCGTAGTCGCGTGCGGTCGTGCCCAGGCCGCTCATGGCGTGCGTGGTGAACGGGACGACGGTCCTGCCGCGGAAGTCGAGTTGTTCGGCGAACGTGGTCATGATCATGGGTGCCCGGACGTTCCAGATGGGGCTGCCGAGGAGAACGGTGTCGTAGCCGTCGAGGGAGGGCAACCGGCCCTTGATGGCCGGGCGCGCGTCATCGTCCTGTTCGCGCACGTTGCGGCGGACGGTCTCGTCGTAGTCCCACGGGTAAGGATCGGCAGTCTCGATACGGTGTACGTCGCACGGTGTGAGACTGCTGATCCTGCGCGCCAGTACCTCGGTGTTGCCGACCTTCAGGATGGTGCGTCCACCGTGGTAGTAGTTCTCGCCCGGACGCGAGAAGTAGGCCAGCAACACCTTCCCCCCGCCCGGGGTCGTCGCGGAGGGCCTCGGGGACGCCGTCTGACGCCGACTCCCCTGCCCCGCAGGCGAGGAGCAGCCGGTGAGTTGGGCTCCGGTCACAGCGCCGAGTCCGGTCATCAAGGTGGCCCGCAGGAGGGCGCGTCGTCGTGGAGTGGCGGTCATGCGTCGAGGCGGCGCTTGGCGAGCCAGGTGACGACCTCCGGATCGCGGTGGTCGAAGAACAGTGAGCTGCCGGTGTCCAGGGTGGCGATCCGTGCCATCTGCTCATCTGTGAGCTGGAAGTCGAAGACGTCGAAGTTCTCCGCCATCCGCTCGGGCCGCACGGACTTGGGGATGGCGACGACGCCACGCTGGGTGAGCCAGCGCAGCACCACCTGCGCCACCGACCTGTCGCACTCCTTGCCGATCTCGGCCAGCAGGGGGTTGGTGAACAGGTCGTTCCTGCCTTCGGCGAAGCCGCCCCAGGACTGGATCCGCACACCGTGCTCGCGCATGAGGTCCTGGTAGTCGGCGCGTTGGAAGAACGGGTGGGTTTCGATCTGGTTGACCGCCGGGGTGATCTCGTTGTTGACGATCAGGTCGACCAGCCGGTCGGGGTAGAAGTTGGCGACCCCGATCGCCTTGGCCAGGCCCTCGCGGTGGAGAGCTTCCATGCCGCGCCACTGACCGTAGACGTCGCCGAAGGGCTGGTGGATCAGGTACAGGTCGAGGTAGTCCAGACCCAGCTTGGCCAGCGACATCTCGAACGCACGCCTGGTGTTGTCCTCGGCCGGGGCGTCCTGGACCCACAGCTTGGTGGTGACGAACAGCTCCGCGCGGGCGATGCCGCTGGACTTGATGGCGCGTCCTACGGCCTCTTCGTTGCCGTAGGCGGCGGCGGTGTCCAGCAGTCGATAGCCGGCGGCGAGCGCGTCGGAGACGGCGCGTTGGGTGTCCTCGGCAGGGATCTGGTAGACGCCGAAGCCGAGGAGCGGCATCTCGATGCCGTTGTTGAGTGTGACGGTCTGCATGAGCGGGGTGTCCTTCGCTGTGCGGGTGGGAGTCAGGGGCGGATGAAGGCCTTGAGGACCTGACGCTCGGCCATGGCCCGGTAGGCGGCCGGCGTCTGGTCGAGGATGAAGGTCCGGTCGAAGACGCGGCCGGGGGCGATCGTGCCGTCGAGAACGTCGGGCAGCAGGTGCTCGATGTACGCGCGGGCGGGACTGGCACCGCCGGTCAGGGTGATGTTGCGCATGAACTCCGCCGGGCCGATGGGTCCCTGCTCGTACTGCGGGACGCCCAGGCGGCTGATGGTGCCGCCATCCAGGACCGCGCCCAGCGCGGTGTCGAGGGCCTGGCGGGTGCCGACCGCTTCGATCACCTCGTCGACGCCGCCGGTCAGGTCGCGGATCCGGGCGATGCCCTCCTCGCCGCGCTCGGCGACGACATCGGTCGCGCCGAACGCGCGCCCCAAGTCGGTGCGCGCCTCGTGGCGGCCCGCGAGTACGATCCGCTCGGCGCCCAGCCGCTCGGCCGCGATGACCGCGCACAGGCCCACCGCCCCGTCTCCGACGACCAGGACGGCGTCCCCGCGCCCGACGCCGGCGGTGACCGCGCCGTGGTGCCCGGTGGTCATCACGTCCGACAGCGCCAGCAAGGAGGGCAGCAGCGCGGAGTCGGCGGCCACCGGCAGCTTCACCAGGGTGCCGTCCGCGTACGGGACGCGGACTGCCTCGCCCTGACCGCCGTCGACACCGTCGAAGCCGTACCGGCCACCGTTGCGGCACGAGATGTGCAGGCCCTTGGCGCAGTAGTCGCAGGTGTTGTCGCTGTAGGTGAACGGAGCGACAACCAGGTCACCTGCCTTCAGGCCGGTCACATCCGCGCCGGTCTCCTCGACGACGCCGAGGAACTCGTGCCCCATGGGCCGGCCGGTCTCGGTGGCGGGCATCGCCCCGTAGGGCCACAGATCACTGCCGCACACGCAGGAGGCGAGGGTGCGGACGACGGCGTCGGTGGGCTGCACGATCTTCGGGTCGGGCCGGTACTCGACGCGGACGTCTCCGGCTCCGTACATCACAGCTGCACGCATAAGGGATCACTACTCCAGATCAGGGGTGGGGCCGGTGCTTCGGGCGGCGGGTGACATTCAGCGTTCGAGCATCTGCGCCTGGGACTCGGTGTGGGTGTCACCGGCGGCGGGCGGCAGGCCGGCGAGCCTGCCGAGTTGCCCGCTCGTCAGCGTGAGGGCGTCGGCGGCGCTGTTCTCCTCGACGCGGGCCACCCTCTTGGTGCCGGGGATCGGGGCGATGTCGTCGCCCTGGGCGAGCAGCCAGGCCAGCGCCACCTGCGCGGGCGAGGCACTGACCTCGGCGGCCAGGGCCTGCACCTCGTCGGCGATGGCCAGGTTGCGCTGGAAGTTCTCCCCGGAGAAGCGCGGATTGCCACGCCGGAAGTCGGAGCCGTCGAACTGGTCGGTGGAGCGGACGGTGCCCGTCAGGAAACCGCGGCCCAGCGGCGAGAACGGCACCAGGCCGATGTTCAGCTGACGCAGCACGGGCAGGACACGCTCCTCGATCCCCCGGGTCCACAGTGAGTACTCCGACTGCACCGCGGTGACCGGTTGGACGGCGTGCGCGCGGCGGATCGTGTCCGGGCCGGCCTCCGAGAGACCGAAGGCGCGGACCTTGCCCTCGGCGATCAGCTCGCCGACGGTGCCGGCGGTCTCTTCGATCGGTGTGTTCGGATCGACCCGGTGCTGGTAGTACAGGTCGATGTGGTCGGCGCCCAGCCGCTTCAGGGAGCCCTCGACGGCCGTGCGGATGTTGGCCGGGCTGGAGTCCAGGTTCCAGGCGCCCTCCACGCCGTGGGAGACCAGGCCGAACTTCGTGGCCAGCACCACCTGCTCCCGGCGCCCTTTCAGTGCCCGGCCCAGCAGTTCCTCATTGGTGTACGGGCCGTAGATCTCGGCGGTGTCGATGAGTGTGACGCCCAGCTCCAGCGCCCGGTGCACGGTCCTGATGGACTCGGCATCGTCGGTCCCCGCACCGGTGTAGCCGTGGGACATTCCCATTGCACCCAGTCCGATCCGGGACACTTCCAGGTCACGCAGCTTGATGGTGCGCATGTCGCCCTCTCCGGTTCACGGCGTCGCCCGGCACCCTCACTCAACCCCCGACGAGCCAGATCGTGCCTGCGGCGGCTCTGGCGACGGCCGGTGTACCGGCGTCTTGCTCCTCCACCTTCGACCGGATTGCGCCGGGGTGGCAGGGCGGGCTCTTCGGGGGTAATGACAGGGCCCCCCTCTCGCCTGCGCGCCGGCCGAGCAGCGGGTGAGACTGGAGGCATGGCATCCGAGAGCGCACACAGCGAGGGCGCCGAGCTGGGCCGCTACCTGCGCGCCCGCCGCACCCAGACCAGCCCTGAACACGTCGGCCTCACCGTCGGCGCCGGCATCCGCCGCACCCCCGGGCTGCGCCGCGAGGAGCTGGCCACCCTCGCCGGCATCAGCATCGACTACTACGTGCGCCTGGAACGCGGCAAGGAGACCCGCCCCAGCCCCTCCGTCCTCGACGCGCTGGCCCGCGCCCTGCGCATGGACGACCAGGAGCATCAGCACCTGCGCGAGCTCGCCGCCCGAGCCGCCCGCTACGCCCCGGAACCGCCTCCCGCCCCGAGCCGCACGGTGCGCCCCCACCTCAAGCTGCTGCTGGAGTCACTGCGCCCGAACCCGGCCTACGTCATCAGCCGCAGCATGGACATGCTGGCCTGGAACCCCGGCGGCCTCGCTCTCTACGCCGGGCTGGACGACTGGCCCGCAAAGCACCGCAACCTCGCCCGCTACCTCTTCCTCCACCCCGCGGCCCGGGACCTGTTCACCGACTGGGACCGACAGATCACCGCATGCGTCGCACGCCTGCGCGCCACGGCCGGCACCGCGTCCGACGCCCCGGATCTGACCAACCTCGTCGGCGAACTCCTGCTCAAGAGCGCGGACTTCGCGGGCCTGTGGGAACGCTACGAAGTGACCGGGCGCAAGCCCGCGCAGAAGACCTTCCGACACCCGCTGGTCGGCCCGGTCACCCTCACCTCGCAGTCACTGCACGTCGAAGGCACCCCCGGCCAGCGCATCGGCGTGTACACCGCCGACCCCGGCAGCCCCGACCACGATGCTCTCCTCCTGCTCGACATGACCGCACCGCAACCGGCGCAACACCCGTCGCCCGCCCCCAAGAACACCGGTCAGCAGCTGTAAGCCGGTACTCCATGGTGAGACCGGCAGGGCCGGCGTTGTCACGCCCACGCGGGGCACGTCATCCGCCTGCGGCGTCCTCGGCCTCCCAGCGCAGCAGGTCGCCCGGCTGGCACGCGAGTACGTCGCATAGTGCGGCGAGCGTCGCGAAACGCACCGCCTTGGCGCGGCCGTTCTTGAGTACCGCCAGATTGGCGGGCGTGATCCCTACGCGGTCGGCGAGGTCCCCCACGGACATCTTCCGCTTGGCCAGCATCACGTCGATGTCGACGACGATCGGCATCAGATCACCTCGTCCAACTCGGCCTGCATCTGCGCCGCTTCGACATCGCGCGCGACGGCCTGGGCGAGCAGCATCCGCAGCACGAGCACGATGAGCGCGACCCCCAGGATGGCCAGGCCGATCCCGCCCATGATGACGGTGACGCCCGGGTCGTCCCGCTGACCCGGCGCATTGATGCCCGTGACCGCGAACCACAGGAGGGCAGCCGCCACGATCGAGCCGATCACGGCGTCCACGTACCGGAAGGCGGCATGGGAGAACACTGTTCCACGTCGCACCATCGTCACCAGCCGCCATACGCCGACCACGGCGACCTGGGCCGACACCATGCCCAGGATCGTGATCACGCGCAGCGGGGTCAGTGGGAGCGACCCGTCCTCCGGGTCGCTCCCGGTGACCAATGTCCACACCATCAACGCCTGCACGAACACGGTGCCGGTGAGCACCACCGCGAGCACGGCGCGAAGCGCACGCACTGCCAGCTTTCCCATGGGACCGTCCATCCTTCCATCGAGTTGCGATGGGAATCTATCGACTATCGATAGATTGAGCAAGAGCTGCGCCGGCGGTACGGCGCTGGATCAGCCATGCCGTCAGCCATGCCGACGGACCCTGGTGATGAGTTGTCGCGCCCGCATCCGTCACACCTACGACGGGACACGACGAGGCGGAAGGATGACGGTGATGAGTGCGGACACGCGACTGGAGGAGATGGGCGTGAGCGGTCTGGGCGAGGTGGACGAGCCGACGTTCTCAGGGCTGGCGGAGCGGCACCGGCGGGAGCTGCATGTGCACTGCTACCGGATGCTCGGGTCGTTCGAGGACGCCGAGGACACCGTGCAGGAGACGTTCCTCCGTGCCTGGCGGCGGCGGGAGACCTTCGAAGGGCGGTCGACGTTCCGGGCCTGGCTGTACCGGATCGCCACCAACGCCTGCCTGGACCTGCTGGCCAAGCGCCGCCCGGAGCCCGCGACCGGCGGCGAGGTGCTGTGGCTGCAGCCCTACCCGGACCGGCTGCTCGACGAGCTGCCCGCCGGCGAAGGGGACGAGCCGGAAACCATCGCCGTCACGCGGGAGACGATCGAGCTGGCGTACCTGGTGGCAGTCCAGCACCTCGCGCCGCGCCCGCGGGCCGTGCTGATCCTGCGGGACGTGCTCGGCTGGCCGGCGAAGGACGTCGCGGAGGCCCTCGGGGACTCCGTCAACTCCGTGAACAGCGCGCTGCAGCGGGCCCGCGCCGGCATGCGGGAGCACCTGCCCGCGGAGCGGCAGGACTGGACCGGCGGCGAGGAGGACAGCGGGACGCGCGAGCTGGTGCGCCGTTACACCGAGGCCAGCCTGGCCACGGATGTCAGCGGGCTCGCCGCCATGCTGCGGGACGACGTCCGCTGCTCGATGCCGCCCACGCCGGGCCTGTACGTCGGCCGCGACGCGGTGGTGCACGACTGGATCGAGAGCGGCTTCGAGGGCATGAAGGGCCTGCGCGCCGTCCCCACCTCCGTGAACCGGCAGCCCGCCGTCGCCTTCTACCTCTGGCAGAAGCGGGAGGGCACGTACCTGCCGCTGACGATCGACGTCCTGCGCGTCACCGGCGGGGCGATCACCGAGATCATCACGTTCCACGACGACCAGTTCCCCCGGCTCGGACTGCCGGAGCGCCTGCCGGCGGACGGCACGGAGTAGTCCCGGTGTGGACACTCGCGCTGCGCAGCGGCGGGCGCGTCGCGGTGGTCGCGGTGGAGTGGTGCGACGTGACAATGATGATTTCCACCTGGCGCGGAGCCTCCGCACCCGAACCGATTGATCATCCCTCAACGGGACGACGCGCGACGCAGCCAGTGGGACAGGGCGGTGCGGACGGTCCGCCGACCAGCACACTCAGCAGGGCGGGGCGGCCAAGACGCCGCCCCGCCCGTTTGTTTTTCCCCAACGCGCCCCGACGGTCGCGCTCCTCGTCGGCGGCGCCGCCTGCGCAGTCGGACACCCGGGCCCACCACGACAGCGCGCTCCATCCAGCGTTAGAGTGCCGTGGCGCCACGCCCAGTTGCAGGCAAGAGGAAGGCAGCGCGTTCCGTGAAGCACACCCACGAGTCCACCGGCTCCGTCGGCGAGCGCCGCCTGCAGCACGTTCTCGGCACGGCCGACCAGGCCGCCACCTTCTACGACCGTCAGGTGCAGGCCCGTCTGACACCACAGATGGCGGACTTCATAGGGCGCCAGACCATGGCGTTCCTGTCCACGTCGGACGCCGCCGGAGCCTGCGACGTCACCTTCCGTGCCGGTCCCCCGGGTTTCGTCACCGTGCTGGACGACCGCACTCTCACCTACCCCGAGTACCGTGGGAACGGTGTCCTCGCCAGCGCGGGAAACATCACCGAGAACCCGCATGTCGGCCTGCTCTTCGTCGACTTCGCCCACGACCACATCGGCCTGCACGTCAACGGCGGAGCTCGGCTCCACCGGGACGACGAGCAGCGGAGGGCATACCCCCACCTTCCTGTGGACACCGCTCCTGGACGCAGGCCCGAATTCTGGGTGCACATCACGGTGGAGGAGGCGTATGTGCACTGCTCCAAGCACATACCCCATCTCGTGCCGGCGCCCCGTCCACGCCCGGGGGCCCAGCGGCCGAAGGATGCCGACTACTTCGTCCTCGGCGCCGAGCACCAGGCCCCGCCGCATGAGGGCGAGGAGACTGCGAGAACTCGCACCGGATCTCTGCCGGGCAGGGGCTGACCGGTGGCGGAGCCGGTGCGCGCGTAGGGCGGTCGGGGCCACCGGGCCCGCAGCGGGGCTCGGCGTGGAACTGAGCAAGGGGTCGCTGCCAGGTCGGAGTCACACTTCCGGGACGGCGGCACCGGTCTGCGACTTGTCGGCCTCCGGCTCCTGCGGCGGGTCGGCGAGCTGCTCCCGCAGGTAGTTCCAGATCACCGCGATCAGTGCAGTGAGGGGCACGGCAAGAAGGCTGCCCACGATGCCGGCCAGACTGCCACCCAACGTCACCGCCAGCAGAATCACCGCGCCGTGCAGGCCGAGCCCACGGCTCTGGATCATGGGCTGGAACACGTTGCCCTCAAGTTGCTGCACCACGAGGATGATCGCCAGCACGATCAGGGCGTCCGTCAGACCGTTCGACACCAGCGCGATGAGACACGCGACGAAACCGGCGAACACCGCGCCCACGATGGGCACGAACGCCGAGACGAAGGTCAGCACCGTCAGCGGCAGCACCAGCGGTACGTCCAGGATCCACAGGCCGAGGCCGATGAAGGCGGCGTCGAGCAGGCCGACGAGTGCCTGAGACCGCATGAACGCGCCCAAGGTGTCCCAGGCTCGCTCGGCCAGGACCGGAACGTCCTTGGCGAGTCGTCCGGGCAACTGGCGGGCGAGCCACGGCAGGAACCGCGGGCCGTCCTTCAGGAAGAAGAACATCAGGAAGACCGCCAGGATGGCCGTGACCAAGCCGCTCAGCGTGGTGGCCACTCCCGTTGCGACGGTGTTGACCAAGCTGCCGACGCTGCCTTGGACTCGGGCGGCCGCGGTGTCCAGGGCAGTCGTGATCTGGTCGTCGCCGATGTTCAGCGGTGGCCCCGCGGCCCAGTCGCGCATCCTCTTGATGCCCTCGACCACACCGTCGCTCAACTCGCCCGACTGGGACGCCACCGGAACCGCGATCAGCGCCACGATGCCGAGGATGGCCAGGAGGAACAGCAGGGTCACCAGCAACGCCGCCAGCGCCGGGGGCCACCCACGCCGCCGCAGCGCACGAGTCATCGGCCAGGTCAGCGTGGTGAGGAACAGGGCAATGATCACCGGCCACACGACCGACCACATGCGGGCGAGACCCCACAGGGTCACCGCGACCGTCGCGAACACCAACAGCAACTCGACCGATACGCGCGCGGAAGTGGCAAGCGCGGCGCGTGTTCTCCCGGAACTCAACATGTCAGGCATGCGGTCACACTATTGGCACTCCAGTCACTGGCATCACCTCTGCCCCGTGGGCTACGTTGTGCGGCGATGACTACCGGGACGGCATTGCGCCACACACGGATTGGTGACCCGGCGCTCCCCTGAGCGCCGTACGGGCCGGTGCCGGCCCGCTGTTGGATCGGGGATCCGGCGCTGCTGCGCGGGCTCCGCCTCCTGTCGTGTTGAACCCCATTCGACACGTCGACCACGACAGGAGAACTCATGCTCACCAAGATGTTGCACATTCCCACCGCGGACGGCCGGGCCGACGCTTTCGCCGCCTGCCCCGACCGTGGCGAGCGGCACCCAGGGGTGCTGATGTACGCGGACGGCTTCGGCATCCGGCCCGTGGTGCGGGAGATGGCCTGCGAACTGGCCGGGCACGGGTACTACGTGCTGGTCCCCAACTTCTTCTACCGGCACGGGCCGGCGCCGGTGATCGAACTTCCCGAGTTCATCGGAGAAGAGGCC
This sequence comes from Streptomyces sp. NBC_00299, assembly GCF_036173045.1. Classification (GTDB taxonomy): domain Bacteria; phylum Actinomycetota; class Actinomycetes; order Streptomycetales; family Streptomycetaceae; genus Streptomyces; species Streptomyces machairae. The sequence goes on along the minus strand of NZ_CP108039.1, from coordinate 8,706,583 downwards.
CGGCCCGCGGTCTTCGCCCAGCTGATGCCTCTGATCGAGGCGCACACCGCCGAACGTGCCCTGAGCGACGCGGATGCCTGTCTCAGGTTCCTCACCGCCCAGCCCGAGGTGGCCGCCGGACCGGTCGCGGTGACCGGCTACTGCATAGGCGGCCTCCTGGCGATGCGCACCGCCGCTGCCCACCCTGACCAGGTGGGCGCCGTCGCCGGATTCCACGGCCCCGTGGGCGCCGACGGGCCCGACAGCCTGCGTCGTCTCCTCTCGACGCTCACCGCCCAGGTCCACCTCGGCCACGCCGAGACCGACTTGACTCCCGAGGCGCTCGGCGAGCTCAACCGGGCCCTGGACGCCGCGGGCATCAGCTACACCTCCGAGATCTACCCCGGCACCGTCCACGGCTTCACCATGTCCGACACCGACGCCTTCAACCCCGGTGCGCTGCAGCGCCATTGGGACCGCCTGCTGCCCCTCCTCGATCGCACCCTCACCGTCCGGGGAGCCACTGCCACGGACTGATGGGAAGGGCACTCACGGCGTGAGATACGCCTGCACCGCCGGCGCGTACCGGTCGACCAAGGCGTCGACCGTGCTCGCTCGCATCTCGGTGCCGCGGGCGATGCCGTACATCACGCCCAGACCCAGCAGGGTGGCCACGGCCAGTTCGGCGCGCAGGCCCGCGTCGGGGCCGGTGAGGCGGGCGGCGATGCGGTCGGTGACCTGGGTGCGGAAGTTGGCGCGCAGGATGTCGCCCTGCTCGCCGTGCAGGGGCGCGAACACGATCCGCAGCAGCGGGTCGGCGCCCTGCTCGGACTGGCTGACCAGCACGTGCCGGACCATGTGCGGGCCGAGTTCCGGGAGTGGTGCGGCCAGCAGCGCGTCGGCGTCGGCCTCGAAGGACATGACCTGGGCGAACAGCGTGTCCTTGTTGCCGAAGTACTTCAGGATCAGCGGCGGGCTCACCCCGGCGCGGTCGGCGACAGCCTTGAGCGTGATGTCGGCGTGGGCGTGCCGGGCCAGCAGATAGCGGGCCGCCCGGAGGATGGCCGCCCTGGTCGACTCGGCGTCCCTGCGGGCCGGTCCGGGCGTGACGGGTGGAGTGCTCACGGCACTCATGCTCCCTCCATCGCCTCGTCGCGCGCGCCCCGGGGGCTGTCGCCGGTTCGCTCCGGCCCTTCCGTGACCGCCTGTGCGGGGTCGCCGGGGATGCACAGCGCCGCGGCCGCGGCTCCGAGGGCGACCACGCCCGCTATCGCGAACGCCAGCTGGTAGCCGTGCAGGGTGGGCACCGGCGCGCCACCGACCGAACCGGTGTGGTGCACGAGGACGGCGGCCACGGCCGCGCTGGAGCCGGCCTGGCCGATCGTCCGCATCAGGACGTTGACGCCGTTGGCGGATGTGGTCTGCTCGGCAGGCACGGCTCGCAGGATGAGCGTGGGCAGCGCCGAGTAGGCGAGGGTGGTCCCGGTGGCGACGATCGTGGCTCCCGTGATGATCATCCACAGGTCGCGGCTGTCGGCGATACGGACCGCGTAGCCGGCGGCGATCACCGCGGCCCCGAGCGCGAGCGTGACACGCGGCCCGCGTGCGGCGGAGATCCGGGCGGAGACGGGCGACAGCAGGAGCATGACGACTCCGCTGGGCAGCAGACACAGGCCGGTGGCGACGATGGACAGCCCCAGTCCGTACCCGGTGGCCGTGGGGGCCTGCACCAGCTGGGCGGTGACGAGGGTGTTGGCGTAGAACGCGAACCCGGCGAGCAGGGCGGCCACATGAGACAGGCCGACCCTGGGCTCGGCCACCAGCCGCAGGTCCACCAGCGGCTCCTTCGTTCGCAGCTGCTGCCTGCACCACAGGGCGAGCACGACGACGGCTCCGGCGAACAGGCCTACGACCCGTGCGCTGCCCCAGCCCCACTGCCCGCCCTGGGACACCCCCAGCAGCAGACACACCAGCCCGCCGGCCAGGCCCAGCGTGCCGGGAACGTCGAACCGGCCCGGCTGTCGCACCGGCGATTCCCGTACCGCCCACCAGACCAGCGTCACGCCCGCCACGCCGAGGGCGCTGGTCACCCAGAACATGGTGTGCCAGTTCGCGTACTGCACGATCACGGCTGCCAGCGGCAGGCCCAGCGCGGCGCCGGTGCCGACGGTGGCGCTCATCAGCGCCACGGCCGATCCCCGGCGCTCCGGCGGCAGCTCGTCGCGCAGGATGCTGATGGACAACGGGACGACCGCGGCGGCCGCTCCGGACAGCGTCCGTGCGGCGATCAGCACTCCGATGTCGGAGGTCAGGGCACACACGACCGAGCCCAGGGTCATCAGCCCCAGAGCCGACATCAGGACCCGCCGCTTGCCGTACATGTCGCCGGCCCGACCCAGCACCGGGGTGAGGACCGCGCCGGACAGCAGAGTGGCCGTGACCATCCACGAGACCGTGCCCGCCGAGGCGCCGGTCAGCCGGGGCAGGTCGGGCAGCAGGGGCACGACCACGGTCTGCATGACGGCCATGAGGATGCCGCCGAACGCGAGCACCGGCACGGTGAGCCGGTCTCGGAGGGTGCTCACGCGGGGCAGCTTGCGTATCGCGGCGGTCCGGTCCATCGGCACTCCAGCGGGCAGCGCCTGGCGAGGCAGTGGGTGAATGGCTATTCACCATAGCTGGTGAATAGCCATTCACCCAAGCCGGTAATCCCGCCGATTCGGAGGGCGCTCAGTCGATACAGAACTCGTTGCCCTCCAGGTCCTGCATCGCGATGCAGGACTCGTTCTCGTCATCGGCAGGCAGGAGCTGCACGCGAACCGCGCCGAGCGGGATCAGGCGTGCGCACTCGGCCTCAAGCGCGGCGAGGCGCTCTTCACCCACCAGTCCGGTGCCGACCCGCACGTCGAGATGAACCCGATTCTTGACGACCTTCCCTTCGGGAACGCGCTGAAAGAACAGTCGCGGGCCGACACCCGAGGGATCAATGCAGGCGGCCCATGCACCCCGGTCCTCAGGAGGCAGCGAGTGGTTGTAATCGTCCCAAGTGGCGAACCCCTCCGGCGGCTTCGGCAGGACGTACCCCAGTACCTCGCACCAAAAGCGAGCAACTCGCTCGGGTTCTGCGCAGTCAAAGGTGACTTGGAACTGCTTGATCGATGACATCGGCGCACGATAGCAGGGAGATTCTCGGCTCAGATCGAGAACCGCTCCTCGCGGAGGTAACTGACCAAATCCCCCTACGACGTGCACGGCCCACCGCATACTGGACGCGGAGCTCCGACGCCTCCTGGAAGCGGACCGGTCGTTTCGGGACGGGACAGCTCCCGGAGCCGACCGCCGTACCGCTCACCAAGCAGCGGCTGTCGAGCGTGGTGGACATCGACGGAACGCTGATCGGCGCGGGTGCGGCGAACCTCCCGGACGGGAAGCCGACCGTCGGGGCCATCTGGACCTCGCGGGACGGACGGACCTGGTCCGAACTGGCCGCCGCCGACTCTCTTCTCCGGGGGGGGCGGGGGCAGTGCCACGGGTTCAGCCGCTCACGCTGCGCTGCCTGCGTGGCGTCCCGTCCTCACCCGAGTACGGGCGGGCCTGATGCGGTAGGTGGTCTTGGCCGGATCGGTGACGGGCTCGCCCAGTTCGATGCGTCCGCCGGAGCGCAGCCTTTCGCACACATCGGTGGGCAGGGCGACATAGCAGCCGCCTCTACCTGTGGCGGCGTCGACCGGGCGCCAGTAGCCGTAGCGGGTTCGTCCGCCCTCGTGGACGGTCACGAAGACGGGTGTGCGGGAGTCGGCCACGATGCGCAGCACCTCGGATGCGAGGGCGTCGAGCGCCACCGCGGATCTGGGCGGGGGCAGTTGGAAGGGTGCACTCAGGCAGGCCAGGTCCGTTCGGGCCGCCCGCCCGGCACGGTCGCGTTCGCGTTCGCCGCGGCGCGCAGGGTGAACCGGGTCGGCCGCGGAGTGGGCGTCCGCGACGGAATACGAGGCGCGGGAGGTCGCGAGGGGCATCTGTACGGCCTTTCCAGGGTGGAGGACGGACAGCGCGCGCCTCGTTCCGGACCCAATGTTGATCTTGCTGGACCGCATTGTTGCGCCTGCCACTGACAATGCGCCCCAATGGCTTGCGCGGCACTCGTGCGGACCGCTCGACGCAGCGAAGGCGCCGACACGGCCCGCGCCCTTCAGCGAGCAGCCACCGGCGCGGCGCCCGCTCGCCGAGAGAGGCACACCGGGCGCTTCAGTGGCGCCGCCCCCTCAGTTTGCCGAGCAGCCGCTGGGCCTGGGCCCGGCGCCGCGGGTCGCGAGAGGCCCGGCGTACCTCCTCCACGGCACGTCGCCCCTGCGGACTCCTGCTGAACTGCTTGATCTTGTCCAACATGCCTGGCACGGCTGTCCTCCTGAGACGGTCGACTAAAACGCCCTTGCAATAGGGCCTACGTACGAACGCGGTTACCCCGGCCTCGTGGTCTCACCCCTGCCGCCGAGCGATGAGCTCGGATCCTCTTCATGGGCCCGGCGCCGTCTGCCGGGCCGAGGTGGGGCAAGGAGGTCTGCGTGGGTCATCCGCTCACTTCTTGCGCAGTGCGGACGGCTTGTGCACCGCCGACCTGCCCGAGCGGGCGCTGCGCACCTCGTACCGCGGATCCTCGGACGAGGCGTCCACGGCGCGGCCGGCGGCCTCGGTGCGTCGGGTGATCCTCCGCTCGACTGTGCCTTCCGTGGTGCTGCCGTGGCTGTTCCAGGTGACCTCGTCGCCCTGGGCGAGCTGCTTGCCCTTGTCCCCGCCGCTCGTCCCCTTGGCGTTCTTCGCCCTCTTCGCCATGGTGTTCTCTCGCTTCCTCAGTGCCGGTCGTGGCGTCACGGAAGTGCCGGTCGTGGCGTCACGGATTGCGCCGGGAGGCCGCCTGGTCGGCCAGGCCACCTGCGCCGAGTGGCCCGGTGTACTCGACGGGTTGCGCGGCCTCCATGCGGGGCAGCAGGCGGCGCGACACACGCAGCACGACGGGTGGCAGCGCCGCTCGCACCGGCTGGGTCAGACGCAGCCATGCGGGGGCGTACACGGCCGTACGGCGGCGTTCCAGACCCCTCACCAGGCGGGCGGCGACCGTCTCCACGTCGTGTACCCGGTCAACCGGCGGGGGCATGTGGGCGCGCAGTTCACGCAGGGCGGCGTACTGGTCGGCGTCGCGGATCATGGCGGTGTCCGTCCAGTTCAGATACGCGATGCCCACGGCGACCCCCCGGTGCGCCACCTCCGTTTGCAGGGCGTGTGCAAAGGCCTCCGCCCCCGCCTTGGATGCGCAGTAGGAACTCATCAGGGGGACGGCGCCGATCGACGCCAGCGAGGCGATCTGGAGGAAGTACCCCGCTGTGTCGAAGAGGTCCGGCAGGAACGCGCGGGCGGTGTGGGCGCTGCCGGTGAGGTTGACGTCGATGACACGCCGCCAGGCCGCCGGGTCCGAGGCGAGGAACGGACCGCCCTCGGAGATACCCGCGTTCGCCACCACGGCGGAGGGGCGCCCCAGTCGGGCCCGCACCGTGTGGGCCGCGGCAACCAGGGCGACGAGGTCGGTGACGTCGACCTCGACGGCCAGCGCGGGGCCCGGCAGGGACTCCGCCACCGTCTCCAGGGCGGCCTTCTCGTGGCCGAGCAGCGCGACTCGGGCGCCGCGCCGGGCTATCTCGTGTGACAGCGCCGCGCCCACACCCCGGGCGGCGCCGGTGACGGCGACCGTACGGCCGGCGAGCGGGCTGCTCCTGCTGCGCACGGGCTGCCCCTTTCTACCGACTCGGGTGGAGGCCTTGTCAGCCCACTTCCTTGTGGGGGCGGTGTTCGGATGCGGTCAGTTCTGCTGTGTGCCGGCGGATGTGCGGGGGCCGGACACGGGCGGTCCTGCTTCTGTCCGCCGCGTTCGGCGCCTGTCCTCGGCCGGGCTCACCCCGGGCTGCGGCGGGCACGGCGCACCACGCTCGCCCGCGCCCCGAGTGCCCGCGCGTCAGGGGTCCAACCAGCCCCCTGATCCCGATCGTGCAGAGGTCGCCCGCACCACTTCCGTCCCGGGCCTTGACCGGCTGGGCGGGTAGGTGCAACCTCGTTAATGCGCATTAGGTAATACGCATTAATAGGAGCAGCCACCGTGGAACCCAGGAAGCGCCCCGGACGTCCCCCCGCTCCGGCCGGACGTACGTCACGACCCCGGCAGGCCGAGGTGGCTCGGCTCGCAGGGGTCTCGCAGGCGACCGTGTCCCTGGTGCTCTCCCCGAAGCCGGACGGGAAAGGACGCCTCATCTCCGAGGAGACCCGCCAACGGGTCCTGGAAGCGGCCCGCAGTCTCGGCTACGTGCCCGATCCGGCCGCCCGGCGGCTGGCCGCCGCCCGCAACAACCTCCTCGGCGTCTTCAGCTTCACCGCCACGTTCCCCACCGACGTGCAGCACTCGTACTACCCCTTCCTGGTCGGCGTGGAGCGCGAGGCGGCGGCACTCGGTTACGACCTGGTGCTGTTCACCGGGTCGAGCACGGGTGGCGCGGGGGCCACGGGTCCCGAAGCCCTGAGCCGGGTCCGGCTCGCGGACGGCTGTCTGTTCATCGGTCGGCATACCCCCCGGGCGGAGCTCAAGCGGCTGGTCGAGGACGGTTTCCCGGTCGTGCACCTGGGCCGCCGCGAGGAGTTGGAGGGCGTGGCCTGGGTGGGCGCGGACTATGTCCGAGCCACCCGTGACGTCGTGGGTCATCTGGCCGAGTTGGGGCATCGACGGATCGTCCTCGTCCGCGAGGACGACGACGCATCCGCTTCGACGGACCGTCAGCGCGGCTTCCTGGAGGGGCTGGAGGCGGCAGGCCTGCCCACCGGGCCCACGTCCGTCTTCCGGTCCGCTGATCCGCAGCGGGAGCTCACGCGAGAACGGCTGCGTGCCTGGGCCGACGAGGGCGTGACGGCCTTCATCGCGGAGGAGACCGACACCGGGGCCGCCTGGCGAGGCCTGCTCTCCGCCGTGCGTGAGGCGGGCCTCGACTGCCCGGCCGAGGTGTCCCTCGCCCTGCTCGGCAGCCCGCCCGCCGATCTGGCGAACGAGCCCGTACCGACCGGATTCGATATCCCCCGGCCGCAGTTGGGCGCCGCTGCCGTACGTCTGCTGGCCGCCCTCGTCGCGGGCGAGGAGGCGCACGAGCCGCTCGTCGGCTGTGCCTTCCGCCCCGGTCCGACGACCGGACCGCCGCCTGCCCGGCCCTGAGCACCAGCCCCAGCCCTCTGTGAACCTGAACCGGCAGCAAGGAGAAGCGTGATATCCGAAGCAGACATCCTCGTCGTGGGCGGCGGCCTCGGTGGCGTGGCCGCCGCACTCGCCGCCTGCCGGGCGGGACGCAGCGTCGTGCTGACCGAGGAGACGGACTGGATCGGCGGCCAGCTCACCAGCCAGGCCGTACCGCCCGACGAGCACCCGTGGGTGGAGCAGTTCGGCACGACCGCCACGTACCGGCGGCTGCGCGAGGAGATCCGGCGGTACTACCGCCACTGGTACCCGCTGCGGGCCGAGGCGCTGGCGCTCACCGAACTCAACCCGGGAGCGGGCCGCGTCAGCAAGCTCTGCCACGAACCCCGGGTCGCCCTTGCCGTCCTGGAGGGCATGCTCGCGCCCCACCGTGCGGCGGGCCGGCTGACCGTACTCACCGAGCACCGGCCGGTCTGCGCCGAGGCCGACAACGATGTCGTACGGGCGGTGACCCTGCAGGATCTGCGTGACGGGACGCGTCGCACCCTCACCGCGCGCTACGTCCTGGACGCCACCGAGACCGGCGAACTCCTCCACCTCGCGGGCGTCGAGCACGCGAACGGGGCCGAGGCGCGCGCCGAGTTCGACGAGCCGCACGCCCCCGACGAGGCCCAGCCCGACAACCAGCAGGGCATCACGGTCTGCTTCGCGCTCTCCCACCACGAGGGCGAGGACCACACGATCGACCGGCCCGAGGACTACGACTTCTGGCGCGGCTACCGGCCCTCGTTCTGGCCCGGTCCGCTGCTCGGCTTCGAGGCGCCCGACCCGCGCACGCTGGAGCCGGTGCCGCGGACCTTCGTACCGAATCCCGAACTCGACCCGCTCGGCGTCTCCGCCGACCAGAGCGCCGACGCCGGCGACAAGGAACTGTGGGGCTTTCGCCGGATCCTCGCCCGCAAGCTGCACACGCCGGGCGCCTTCGATTCCGACATCACGCTCGTCAACTGGCCGCTCAACGACTACTGGCTCAAGCCGTACATCGGCCAGGAGGCCGAAGCGCTATGCGAGGCACGGCAGTTGTCGCTGTCGCTGCTGTACTGGCTGCAGACCGAGGCACCGCGCCCGGACGGCGGCACCGGCTTCCCCGGCCTGCGGATCCGCCCGGACGTGACCGGCACGGCGGACGGCCTGGCCAAGGCGGCGTACGTCCGCGAGTCCCGCCGTATCAAGGCCGTCACCACGGTCACCGAGCACGACGTCGCGATCGACCTGGTCGGCCCGTACGGCGGCACCCGGCACCGGGACCCCGTCGGCGTGGGCGGTTACCGCATCGATCTGCATCCCTCGACCGGCGGCGACAACTACGTCGACATCGGCTCGGTGCCCTTCGAGATCCCCCTCGGGGCGCTGGTGCCGCGACGCGTCCGCAATCTGCTGCCCGCGGGCAAGAACATCGGCACCACGCACATCACCAACGGCTGCTACCGGCTCCACCCGGTGGAGTGGAACGTCGGCGAGGTCGCCGGTGCGCTGGCCGCCCACTGCGTGGCCGAGAACGTCGAGCCGCACCAGGTGCAGGCGGAGGACAAGCGGTTCGAGGAGTTCGCGCGGCTGCTCGACCGCGACGGAGTGCCACGCCACTGGCCGGACGTACGCGGCTACTGAACGGACCCGGCGCGCAGAGGAGTTGCGCCCGCGCGAACCGATCCAGCACAAGGAGGTGCTCGGGCATGAACACACCCCGCATCCGCGTCGGCATCGACGTGGGCGGAACCTTCACCGACGCCGTGGCCGTGGACGCCACGACTCTCGAACTCCTGGGGCAGGTCAAGGTCCCCACCAGCCACCATCACGAGGACGGCGTCGCACACGGCATCGTCGAGGCGCTCGACCGGCTCCTGGAACAGACCGGCTCCGCCCCGGCCGACGTCGCCTTCCTTGCGCACGGCACGACCCAGGCCACCAACGCCCTCCTGGAGGGCGACGTCGCGACCGTCGGACTGATCGGCATCGGGACCGGCCCCTCGGCGGTGTTCACCCGCCGCCTCGCCTCGTTCGGCAAGCTCGAACTCGCCCCCGGCAAAAGACTCCCGCTGGCGTACGCGCATGTCGCCGACCCCGACGACGCGGCGGCCGTCCGCCGTGCCGTCGAGCAGTTGAACGGCGAGGGGGCTCAAGTCCTCGTCGCCAGCCAGCCGTTCAGCGTCGACCGGCCCGAGGGCGAGCAGGCCGTGCTGGACGCGGCACGGCCGTACGGGCTGCCGATGACCGCCGCGCACGAGATCACCTCGCTGTACGGGCTGCACAAACGCACCCGCACCGCCGTGGTCAACGCGGCGATCCTGCCTCGCATGCTGGCCACCGCCGACCTCGTCGACGCGTCCATCACCAAGGCGGGCGTGACCGCGCCCCTGATGGTGATGCGCTGCGACGGCGGCGTGATGGCCCTCGACGAGATGCGCCGCCGGCCGCTCCTGACCGTGCTGTCGGGACCGGCCGCCGGAGTCGCCGGCGCGCTGATGCAGGAGCGGGTGAGCGAGGGAGCGTTCCTGGAGACCGGAGGCACCTCGACCGACATCAGCGTCGTACGCCGCGGCAAGGTCGCCGTCCGGCACGCCACCATCCTCGGCAAGACCTCGTATCTGAACGCCCTCGACGTGCGCACGGTCGGCGTCGGCGGCGGCTCCATGGTGCGGATCGACGCTGGTCGGGTGACGGCTGTGGGACCGCGCAGCGCCCACATCGCGGGGCTGCCGTACGCCTGCTTCGCCACCCTCGATCAGCTGCGCGACGCCAAGGTGGCCACGGTCCGGCCCATGGACGGCGACCCCGCCGACTACGCCGTGCTCGACGCGGCGGGCGGGCGGTTCGCCGTCACCATGACCTGTGCCGCCAATGCTCTGGGAAGCGTGCCCGAGGGCGACTTCGCCCGCTGCGACCCGCAGACCGCGCGCGCCGCGATCGCGCCGCTGGCCGCCGTGCTCGGCACCGATGTCGCGACCGCGGCCACGCGGATCCTCGACGCGGGCGTCGCCCAGGTGAAGACGGTGGTGGACGCCATGATCCGCGACTACCGCCTCGACAAGGACACGGCCGTCCTCGTCGGCGGAGGCGGCGGTGCCGCGTCCGTCACCCCACACCTCGCCCGCACCAGCGGCATCGAGGGCCGGATCGCCCGCCACAACGAGGTCATCAGCCCCATCGGCGTCGCCCTCGCGCTCGTACGCGAGCAGGTCGAGCGGATCGTGCCCGGCGCCTCGCAGGAGCAGATCCTCGCCGTCCGTGCCGAGGCGGAGCGGGCGGTCGTCGCCCAGGGTGCCGCCGCCGAAGGCGTAGAGGTCGAGGTCACCGTCGACCCGCAGACCAGCACCGTGCGCGCGGTCGCGACCGGCGCCACCGAACTGCGCACCCAGGACAGGTCCCACCGCGCCGACGACACCGAGCGGCTGCGTGCCGCGGCGGCCAGTCTCAGGACCGATCCCGCGGACGTCCATCTCCTGGCGGGAACCGCCGCTCACTCCGTCTACGGCACACAGACGCACCGCCGTCTGCGGGCGGCCCGCCGGCCCGTACGGATCGTCGACATGGACGGCGTCGTACGCCACCACGCCGCCGACGCCCGCGTGGAGACCACCACTGTGGCCGGCGCCCCCGAGGTGCTGGCCCGGCTGGTGGGCGAGTCCACCTCGTACGGCGATGGCGGCGTCCGCGCTCCTGCCCTGCGGCTGCTGCTCGGCTCCCGCATCGCCGACCTGTCCGGCGTCCTCGATCCGCAGCCTCTGCTCGCTCTGGCCCGCAGCGAGTTGCGGGCCCGCGCCGCCGACGAGCCGGTGGTCGCGGTTCTGGAGGTCCGGTCATGACGGCTGACGAACTCACCTCTGGAGCAAGGGAGTTGATCGCCTCAGCGGCCCTCGACGACATAGGCGACGTCGACGACATCGAATGGGCCGTCCGGCTGCTGGCCGTCACGCCGACCCATGAGGGCCGTGATCCGCGGCTGTTGCGCGCATGGGCGTGCAGGGCGGACGAGTTCGGGTCCCGGCTCGCCCCCGTCCCGTCCACCGCGCTGGTGGTCGAGCGGGACGACGGCCTGGAGCGGATGCTGCTCGCCCGCTACACGTCACGGCCCCCGACGGTCGAGCTCTACACCGACACGCTCGCACTCGCCGAGGAACTGGTCGACGCCCGCGGCTGGCGTGCCTGGTACCCGGCGGGTTCGGTGCGCGCGGCGGCTCTCGCCCACGAGGCCGCGCACGCCCACCTCCATCACGGCCCGGCGAAGGCCGCACTCAAGCAGGCGCTCGGCCACACCGTGCTGCGCCTCGGCCGTCACCGCGTGGCCGGCCATGTCGCCGGTGCCGAAGAGGTCGCCGCCCACGCCTACGCCAGAACCGTCTGCGGGCTCCGCCGCAGCCCCCTGCTTCTCACCGCCGCGCTGCGCACAGCGCTCCCCCGGCCCGGAAGAGAGAACTGACCCATGGGTGTCGCCATCCTCCTCGTCATGGCCGCCGGCGTCGGCCTGATGCTCACCCGCAGACTCCCCACCGCCTTCGCGCTGGTGCTGCTCGCCGTCGTCATCGCCTTCCTCGCCGGGGCACCGCTCACCGGCGAGAACAGCGTGCTGGACACCGTTCTCCAGGAAGGCGCGCCGGCCCTGGCCGCCACCATGATCGCGATCATTCTGGGCTCCTGGCTGGGCAAGCTCCTCGACGAGACCGGCATCGCGGGCACGCTCGTCCGCAAGATCGTCGAGTTCGGCGGTGACCGCCCGACCGTGGTGGCGCTCGGCGTCCTCGCCGTGTCCGCACTGGTCGGAACGGTGACGGGCTCGGCGCCCGCCGCCATGCTCGCCGGCATCATCGGCATCCCCGCCATGATCGCCGTCGGTGTGCCCAAGGTGACCGCCGCGGGCACGGTGCTGATGGGCATCGCCGTGGGCATCCCCTTCGAGCTGCCGGTGTGGCAGTTCTTCTCCACCGCGCTGGAACTGCCGATCCCGACGGTGCGCGGCTTCATGGTGAAGCTCTTCCCGTTCGCCCTGGTCGCCGCCCTGGCCTTCGTCCTTGTCGAGACGCGACGGCGCGGCACCGAGCACGCCTGGTCGCTCAAGTCACTCGACTCCTCCGGCTCCTCCGGCGCGAAGTCTCGTTCACGCCGCGCGGAGCTGGGCGACGCGCCCTGGTACGCGCTGCTCGCCCCGGCCGTCCCGCTCGTTCTCGCCCTGGGCTTCGAACTCGCCATCATTCCCTCGCTGTTGGCGGGCGTCCTGTACGCGCTGGTCACCACGACCCGGCCCGGCGCGATGAACAAGCGGCTGCTGCGCACCCTGTACGGGGGCTTCGAGGTGGCCGCCCCGCCGATCGTCCTGTTCGTCGCCATCGGCATCCTGCTCGCGGCCGTCAAACTGCCGGGCGCCGTGGACGCTCTCGAACCGCTCGTCAAGGCCGTCAGTCCGCAGAACCCCGTGCTGTTCGTCCTCGTCTTCACCCTTCTTGTCCCGCTGTGCCTCTACCGCGGCCCTCTCAACGTGTTCGGGCTCGGTGCGGGCATCGCCGGAGTCCTCATCGCCACCGGCATCTACCCCGCGGCCGCCGTCCTCGGCATGACCACCTCGTACAACCAGGTCTTCGGTGTCGCCGACCCCACCAGCACCCAGACCGTGTGGAGCGCCCAGTACGCGGGCGTCACGCCGCAACAGGTCATGGTGCGCACCCTGCCGTACGTGTGGGCGGTCGCCCTCGGTGGCCTGTGCGTCACCGCCGCCAGCCACCTCTGAGCCCCTCCGTCATTGGAGCCCACCATGCACGAGCACCACTTCGACCGGCGTCTCTTCCTGCGCGCCGGCGCCGCCACCGGAGCCGCTCTCACCGTCGGGACGGCCCTCGGCACGCAGCCCGCGGCCGCGGCGCCCGGCGGATTCCCCGACTACAGGTACGCGCGCACCCTTCTGACGGCGTCCCAGCTGAAGTACAACCCCACCGGCGAGATCATCTTCCCCTGCATCCGGGGCGTCCACGACAAGCTGAGCTCCCCGCTCGGCCGCTACTACCTGTACTACGCGCCGCACGACGCGCCCGGTGGCATCTGCCTGGCGTACGGCGACTCACTGGAGGGTCCGTTCACGGAGTACCCGTCGAACCCGAGCGTCTCCAACACGTGGTCAGGGCACTACTCCGTCAGCCATGTCTCGTCGCCCCACGTGCTGTGGAACCAGGACGCCAAGGAGTTCTGGCTGTACTTCCACGGAGAGAACACCACGACCCGCCTCGCCCGCTCGGGCGACGGGATCCACTTCACGTACGACAAGGTCGTGCTGTCGACGTCCATGCTCCCGGCAGGCACCACGGAGACGTCGTACGCCCGGGTCTTCCGCCACGACCTGCCCTCACGCGGCGCCCGCTACGTCATGATCTTCATGCTCAACAACACCACCAACCACCGTGACATCCACTGGGGTTGGTCCGCCGACGGCCGCACCTGGGCCTACGACCAGCAGCCGCTGATCCGGCACGGCGACGTCGGCGCGGTCAATATCGGCGGTCCGCACCTCCTGCACCGGAACAACAGCACCTACGTCGTCTACAACAAGGACAAGGCGAGCGGCGGCGACATCATGATCACCGAAGTCGGCAACGACTTCAGCAAGCGCACCCACCTCGGCGTCTTCTACAACTCGCGCAGCGCAGCTCCGGAGAACGGGCGCGCCGCGGCGCCTTCCTTCGGCACCGACGGCGGCGTCCCGTACATGATCTACGAGGCGGGAGAGCGGCTCGCGGGAGCCATCGCGGTGGCCCGGGGCTGAGCCGGCTGTCCGACAGTTGCTCTTCCGCTCACGCAACCCGCTTCGATGTCTCGACGTCCAACTCCACAACAGACGGCTGTAGATCACCCGGGAGAGCACGTGGCGAAAAAGGACCGGACGACGGACGCGGCGGCGGAGAAGGACCGCGAGAAGTGGATGGCGCGTTTCCAGGTACGGCTGGCCATGCAGCCGGGCGTCGACCGGGCAGTCGTGCTCCAGGCGGTCAAGGAGGTCACGGCACGCTGCGCGGAGACGGGAGAGCACCCGCGCACCGCCTTCGGCGACCCGGACGCCTACGCCGTGCAGGCCGCCGCGCGGCTGGTCCCGGCGGACCGTGCGGCGGGCGCGAGGCGGCGCAACGCCGTCGTGGACGCACTCGGCTCCGTACGTGACGCGGCCGGCAAACTCGGCGGTCTGTGACCGGTCGCAGCGTGATCGGCTCGGTGCCCCGCCCGCACGACGCTACCCGAGCCAGGCCTTCACCTCGTCGGGGTGCGCCGCGACCCATTTCTCCGCGGCCGCCTGCGGTTTCATCGCCCTGCGCGAGCCGATGAAACAGCTTGCCGCCGCATTCGCGCTCCAGGGTGCGGATCGCATGCGACAGCGAAGGCGGCGCCACATGCAGCGCGTTGGCCGCGGCCGTGAAACCGCCGTACTCGACGACCGCGATGAAGTACTCCAGTTGGCGTCGTTCCATCGGATCTCCGTCGATCTCCGCGCGGCCAAGAACCACCGCACGCGCCGGCAGGCGAACGGCAGACACAGTCTGCGTCGGCCGGCCGTCGGGTGCAGGACCGGTTCACCGAACGGACTTCGAAGGGACGTACTGCCCACCCCGTGCGGGTGCCCGCGAGGGGATCACTCGGTCCACGCCACCTTGAAGACCCACACGTGCTCCCCCGCCGCCCGAGCGGCCTTCGGCACGTCGATGACCAGTGCTCCACCTCGCACGGCCCAGGTCAGCGGCCGGTCGTGGCCGAGCAGCGTCACCTTGTCACCGCTGCGGATGGGCACCGGCGCCTCGACGGTCAGGCGGCTTCCGGGCTCGGCCAGGGAGTGGATGTAGAACGCCTTGCCCTGCCGCACCGTGAAACGGAGGTCCTGGCCGAGCTGCGCCATGCGGGACCAGTAGGTGGTGTCGTAGATCGCCTCGCCGTTGACCTTGAGCCAGCGGCCGGTCTCACGCAGCCGCGTCTGCATGATCTCGGGGATGGTGCCGTCGGCACGCGGGCCGATGTCGAGGAGCAGGTTGCCGTTCTTGGAGACGATGTCGACGAGGTTGTGCACGACCTCCTGCGTCGTCATATACGCGTCGTCGGGAGTGGCCCGGTTGTAGCCGTAGCTGAACGGGTCGAGGCCTCGGCTGGACTCCCACTTCGCGACGACGGTGTTCGCGTAGGTCGTGTACTCGGGCGTGGTGAAGTCGTGGAAGGGGATTCCGGCTCGGTCGTTGACCGCCACGTCGACCGGCTTACGGCTGTTCTTCGCAACGTTGAAGTAATCGGCCAGGACGTTGCGGCTGTCGTTGACTCCGCCGATGTCGCACCACAACAGCTCCGGGGCATAGTCGTGGATCAGCTCCAGCATCTGCGGGGCCTGATAGTCCTTCACGTAGTCCTTGCCGGAGACGTATCCGGCGTACGGCAGCGGTTCGAGGGTGTAGGGATTGCGCGGAGCGTGCCCCATCCAGGGGTTGTCGGGGTTGAACCATTCCGGCATCGAGAAGTACAGCCCGCGGTGCAGCTCGGGTGTGTACTTCGCCGACGCGTCGAAGAGTTCGCGCACCAGGTCCCGCCCGGGCCCCATCTTCACCGAGTTCCGTTCGGAGAGCTTGGTGTCCCACAGCGCGAAGCCCTCGTGGTGTTTCGAGGTCAGGACGTGGTACTGCGCGCCCGCGTCCCGGAACAGCTCCACCCAGGCCCGCGGATCGAACCGTTCGGCCCGGAACATGGGGATGAAGTCGTCGTAGGCGAAGTCCTCCCCGTGCGTCTGTGCGTGATGGGCGTACACGGCGTTGTTCCGGTCCTGCATGTGGTTCCAGTACCACTCCGCGTACTGCTTGCCGACCGGCGACCAGGCCGGGACGGAGTAGACGCCCCAGTGGATGAAGATGCCGAACTTGGCGTCGCTGAACCAGTACGGCGCCTGGTGCCCGGCCAGAGAGGTGTCCGTCGCTTCGTAGTCGGCCACACCGAGGGTGAGCCGACTGCCCGCGACGGCGGCCCGCCCGCCGCGACCGTGGGCGATGACACTGCCGTCCTGTTGGGTTCCGGGTGGCGTCTGTCCCCTGCTGCGTATCCCGATGCGGAGGCGGCTCTGCTCGCCCGGGTCGAGACGCGGCACCGACACGGGTCGCACCGTGCGGGCGCCGGGCACGTCCACGCGCACGGTCACGCCGTCGGCCGCCAGGACGGGCTCCGTCCCCGCGTTGACGAGCGTCGCCTCCACGCTCTGGGCGCCGCCGGGATCCAGCAGCGAGGCCGTGGAGTGGGCATGGCGCAGCGTCAGGGCCTTGCCCTGGGCGACCGGTTGGACCGTGAGTGCGAACACATGGAGAGAGGCCTTGTTCGGCTCGGGACGGTGCGTGACGGGCAGCGTGACCGCGACGGCCTCGCGCCTGGCATCGCACCACACCTCCGCCGACCCGATGCCGACGCGGTGCTCGTCCTTCGTGCCGTCCGGACGGTACCGGTACGGGGCGGAGAGGGAGCCGGCCGCCTGATACCAGTCGGCTCCGCCGAGTTGGGCCGTGGTCGTCGATCCGTCCGCGTAATGCACGGTCGCGGTACCGGCCGCGTCGCCGTAGCTGCCGGCCGTCAGGAACAGCAGCGACAGATGACGGCCCTTGGGAAGCTCGATACGCTGCCCCATCGCGACCACGTTGTTCGCGCCGGTATCGGATGAGGGGAAGAGGTAGGGCACCCCGTCCACTTCGACGCGACCGGCAGTCAGTTCCTCACCAGGGAAGGTGTAGCCGGACCCGTCGAAGTCCCCGCCGCGCACCGAGGCGGTGTCGATGCCGTCGTTGTCGGCATAGGCATCGAGCGGCACGGGCACGGGGTCCGGAACGGCGCCCCAGACGCCGTCCTTGCCGACCTGCACAGCGCCCTTTTCCGCGCCGCCCGTATGCGCGGTCGCGGCCAGGGACGGGGCCGCCGCGGGGATCACGCCCGCGGCGGCTGCACCCGCCGCGGCTCCGAGTACTCGGCGTCTCACGAATGAACTGGATTCCTGCACCACGGCTCTCCATTCATCGGATGTCCAGAGCATGGGATGACAGCGGTCGCTTGTCAATGAGGCTTCTGCAGCTGTGAGTTGACGAAAATATCGGATGTATCGAGCCGTGGCACCGGATCGCTCCCTTGATCACGAACGCCTCCGCTGCCGGAGCGGCGGGGGCGTGCCGCGGTGTCCGCGCGCAGCCCGGTGAGACCGTCCTGGTCACCGGCCCGACGATGCGCGGACGGTCATTCGGGAGAATGACCGGCGGACGCGGGCCGGACGCGCTGCCCATGCGCGGCTCACGTCGTACGATCTTGTCGCCACGTATCACTGGTCGCAGGGGATGGGCCGGCGACTGCTCGTTCGGCGGGCCGGCATGGTCGGCACGCCACTGCCGGCCCCAACCGAGACGTCGTACGTCCAAGGAGACACGAAGGCCGATGATCTTCATCACCGCCAAGTTCCGAGTCCGCCCCGAGCATGCCGACCGGTGGCCGGACATCACCGCCGACTTCACCGAAGCCACGCGCCGGGAGCCCGGCTGCCTCTGGTTCGACTGGTCGCGAAGTGTGGCCGACCCCACGGAGTACGTCCTGGTCGAGGCCTTCCGCGATGACGAAGCAGGCGCTGCTCACGTGCAGTCGGCGCACTTCAGGGCCGCGCAGCAGACGTTGCCACCCCATTTGATCGAGACACCCCGCATCGTGAACGCGAACATTCCGCAGGACGACTGGTCGCTGCTGGGCGAGATGGCCGTGCCCGAGCAGGGGTAGGGCGGTTCAGCCACATCGAGCTGACGGAGGAGTTCGCCGCCAGGCCCACAGCACCGACGAGGGCGGCGGTGCCGGCTCAACCGAGCAGTTGCGCGCTGCTGACCGGTTCGCGCCACTGTTGTCCATTGATGCGGTGCCGCTCGATGGACGAGCGCCGGTACACCTCCTGCCGCACTCGCTGGATCTCGCCGATGGGCCGGTGCTCCTCCCGGGAGCGCCACGGTGTGATCGACGTGGCGTCGGCGGCCACCACGTTGTCCTCCCCGCCGATGTCCTGACGCGGGAGGTCCACACGGGCGACGGCCAACCAGGGGGACGACTCTTCAGGCCACTTCACGGAGGTGTTGTCCACCGGCATGCGAGCCAGATCGGTGTTGAGCTGCACCTGGAGCTCGAAGGAATGGCCGCGCTCCGCGGTCTCGGCAACCAGCGTGCGGCGGAACGCCTCGTTGTCCGCGCGCACGTCCACGATCTGGTGCGTGAGGGTGGCCTGGGACTCGGGCGTCGGCACGGTGCGGATCTTGGCGATGTGGTCGCCGTACCGGAAGGCACCCATGCTGTTGTAGGTGTACGACAGCAGGTTCCTGCGCGGGACGGTGGTGAACGAGAGCATGGCGAACAGTTCGTCCCACAGCCAGCCGGCGGGATCGGTGAGCGTGCCCCGGCGCGTCAGGAACTCCGCCATCCAGGTCTTGCGGCGGGCGGGGTTCGCCAGGCCTTCGGGCAGCTCCGCGAACAGCTCCTCGATGACCATGTAGTCGTACGCGGTGTTCGCGAAGAAGACGTCATTGTTGATCAGGTTGAGGTCGAAGGTACCGGCGTCCGGTTCATCGGCCAGCAGTGACCGGCCGGGGACGCCGAACAGCTTGATGCCCATCCCGCACGCCGCGCCCAGCTGGTGGTCGGGACGCTGGTGGCCCAGGCCGTTGGAGTACCGGACGACGGCGTCGTACGCGGTGGGCCGGGCGAAGATGCCCTGGGCGTGGAAGCCGCGATTGTCACCGACCGTGACGGTGGCCTTGAGGAGGCCGTACGTCTTTCCGTGGGCGATACGGACGGCGCGACCGACGGCCTCGCGCTCGACCGAGGCGCCGGTGCGCTGCGCCACCTGCGCGACCACTGCGTCCAACTCGGCTTGATAGCCCGGGCGTTCGGCGGGTCGGTAGTCCTCATAGCGGACGGGATCCATGGTGCTGCCTCTCTGTGACAGTGCCGTTGATCCCCAAAATGTAGCCAGCAATTAAATTGTGCACAACATAACCTGCTGTGATGAATCACACGCCGATCGCACGGAAGGACCGGCGCGCCACCCTCGAACTCGGCGAGGGCGGTTCCCAGGGGCAGGGCATCGCCCGGGGCCGCCCCCGCCGGCTCACTTCGCCAGCGGGCCGAACTCCTTGCGGGTGTCCACCGGCTCACCGAACAGCTGCCAGCGCTCGCCCCCGAACCGCATCAGCTGCATCGTCTCGATCGGGAAGGCGTCTTCGTGCCCCGTGGAGAGGGTGACACCGGGCAGCAGCATGTCCACCTTGACGTCCTTGAGGTTGCGCACGGCGTCCCGCATCCCCTCCCTGGTCGGGCACTTCATCGCGTCCAGGGCCTTGTGCAGGCTGGAGGCGGCGGCCCAGCCGTAAGCGTTGAACTGGTTGGCCGGGTCCGAGCCGGGCGCGTACTTGCGCAGCGCGTCCTGGTACCGCTTCATTTCCGCGTCGTCGGCCCACTGCGGGTCGGCGGGGTCCTTGAAGTAGGTCGCGGAGACGACGCCCTGGACGTTCTTGAACCCGACAGGCTTGAGCACGGTGGCTGACGAGGACACGTTGTTCACAATGTGCAGCGGGTTCCACTTGGTGTTCTTGGCATCGGCGGCGAGTGCCTGGCTGCCGAACTTCGGCGTGGTGACGTTGAGCAGCACATCCGCCTTGGACCGGGCGAGGCTGGTCATCTGTGCGGAGACGGAGGGGTCGGTGACCTCGTAGCTCTCCTCAGCGACCACGTCGATGCCGCTGCCGGCGAGGGCCGCCTTGAACCCGCCGAGCAGATCCTTGCCGAAGTCGTCGTTCTGGTAGAGGACGGCGACCTTGGCCTTCGGCTTCTCCTCCTTGAGGTATTTGGCGTACACCCGCGCCTCGGCGATGTAGTTGGGCTGCCAGCCGGTGGTCCACGGGTGGTTGCCGTCCGTACCCCAGACGGAGGCGCCGGTGGCGACGAAAGGCTGCGGCACCTTCCGCTTGTTGAGGTAGTCCCAGACGGCGGCGGTGGACGGGGTGCCCAGGGTCTGGAAGACGGCGAAGACCTTCTCCTGCTCGACGAGTCTGCGGGCTTCCTCGACGGCCTTGGGCGGCTGGTAGCCGTCGTCGCGGACGGTGAACTCCACAGTGCGGCCGTCGATGCCGCCCTCGGCGTTGACGTGCTTGAAATAGGCGCTCACACCTTTGCTGATCGTGCCGTACGCGGAGGCCGGTCCCGACAGTGGGTAGATGCCGCCCAGCTTGATGGTCTTGTCGGTGATGCCGGTGGTCTGCTGGCCCTGGCACGCGCCCTCGGCGGCGGCGTCCTTGCCGTCCTGCCCGCGCTGGCTGGTGCAGGCGGTGGCGAGGAGCAGGGCGGCGGACGCGGCCGCGG
Organism: Streptomyces sp. NBC_00299; assembly: GCF_036173045.1. Classification (GTDB taxonomy): domain Bacteria; phylum Actinomycetota; class Actinomycetes; order Streptomycetales; family Streptomycetaceae; genus Streptomyces; species Streptomyces machairae. Next base: position 8,685,960 of record NZ_CP108039.1, on the reverse strand, counting down.
CCGCCCGCAGAGTGGTCGTCTTGCGCATGTGATTCAGTCACTTTCCGTGCGGGGCGGTGCGCCCACGGGTTCGGCATCGACAGGTGCGGGATCCGCCGGGGCGGTGGGCGAGGAGGGTTCGGAGTCGGCCTTCCGGTCGCCGGCGACAGGCTTGGTGGAACTGGTGAGGCGACTGGCGGCGGCGCCCCGGACTCGGCCCGCCAGACCGGCCAGTCCGGTCGGCGCCACGAACATCACCGCGATGATCAGCAGGCCGAACACCACGCCGGGTGCCGCCTCGCTGATGTCCTGGGCCACGCTCGGCACGTACATCACGAAGGCCGCGCCCAGCAGCGGTCCGTACAGTGAGGCGAGCCCTCCGACCACCAGGCCGGCCAGCAGCGTGATGGACAGCACGAAGCTGAACGAGTCGGGCGAGACGAAGCCGATCACCCAGGTGTAGACGCATCCGGAGACGCCCGCGAACATCGCGCTCCACGCGAAAGCGAGCGTCTTGTGGAGCGACAGCCGTACGCCCATGACCTCCGCGGCGCTCTCGTTGTCCCGCACCGCGAGCAGTGCCCGACCGACCCGGGACCGCAGCAGGTTGCGGGCGAGCAGCAGAGCCACCGCGGTGACGGCGAGGACGACGAAGTACGTCCACTGGTCCTCGGCCAGCCCGCTCCACGCGGGTGGTTCCAGCTTGTCCACGGTCAGGCCCATGGAGCCGCCCGTCACCGGTTCGAGCCGCTTGAGCAGCGGTGGCAGGAACACCGCGAAGGCGAGCGTGACCAGGGCCAGGTACAACCCCCGCAGCCGCAGAGCGGGCACGCCGAAACCGAGGCCGAGCAGGAAGCATCCGACGGCGGCGACCGGCAGCGTGGCCAAGTGGCCGGTGTCGTAGCGGTCGAGCATGACCGCTGCCGTGTAAGCCCCTGCCGCGAAGAACGCGCCGTGCCCGAGGGAGATCTGCCCGCCGAATCCGACCAGCAGGTTCAGGCCCGCCAGCGCCACGGCGTACAGCAGCACCATGGTCAGTTGGAAGACCTGGAACGGGGCGAAGTAGAACGGTGCGCCGACGGCGACGCCCGCGGCGAGCAGCACGGTGAGCGCGGCCCGCATTCGGCGGGCGCGGTCGGTGCCCAGTGTTGCGGTGATCGTGCTCATACGCGCTCCACCGCCGCCCGTCCGAAGAGGCCCTGGGGCCGCACCAGCAGCACGGCCAGGATGATCAGCAGGGGTACGCCCACCTTCAGATCGGCACCGATCACGTCCACGTACGCCCCGGCCAGCGTCTCGGCCACGCCCACGACCAGGCCGCCGACGACCGCACCGACCGGGCTGTCGAAGCCACCGAGGGTGGCCGCGGCGAACGCGTAGATCAGCACGCCGCCCATCATGTTGGGTTCGAGGAACAGCAGCGGGGCGACGAGCACGCCCGACACCGCACCGACCGTCGCGGCCAGCCCCCAGCCGAGCATCAGCACGCGGCCCACTCGGATGCCCGACAGCCGGGCGGAAGCGGGGTTGCACGCGACCGCCCGCATCACCAGGCCGACGGAGGTGTGCTGGAACAGCAGGTACAGCAGGCCCATCACGACGGCCACGACCGCGATGATGCCGAGGCTGGACCAGTCCAGGCGCACCCCGGCCAGGTCGATCCCGCCGTCGGGGAACGGCTGCGGGAAGTCCTTCACGGTGAACGACCAGATCAGACCGGCCATCGCGTTGACGAAGATGAACAGACCGACCGTGACGATGACCATCGTCAGCTCGGGCGCGTTCTGCACCGGGCGGATGACGATCCGTTCGACCAGCATGCCGCCGGCGAAGGACACCGCCAGGGTCACCGGCAGCGCCAGCCAGAACGACATCCCGGACGCCACGAGTTGCCACGCCACATAGGTGGAGATCATGGCGAGCTCACCCTGAGCGAAGTTGACGATCCCGGTGAACCGGTGGATCAGCACCAGGGCCAGCGCCAGGCTGGCATAGACGGCGCCGGAGCCGACCCCTTCCACCACTTGCTGGAGCAGTTCGGTCACGGCGCTCACCCGTCCTTTCCGGTGCGGACGGAGACACCGAGGTACACCTCGGCGACCTGCCCGTCCTCGCGGATCTCCCGGGACGGCCCGGACAGCACCAAGCGGCCTGCCTCAAGTACGTGTGCCCGGTGCGCCACATCCAGCGCGAGCTGAGCGTTCTGCTCGACGACGACCACAGTGGTGCGTTCCTCCTCGTTGACGGCACGGACGATCTCGAACAGCTCGCGAGTGACCAACGGCGCGAGCCCCAGCGACGGTTCGTCCAGGAGCAGCAGCGAGGGCCGCAGCATCAGCGCCCTGCCGATGGCGAGCATCTGCTGCTCGCCGCCGCTGAGGCTGCCGGCGGCCTGGTGGGACCGCTGACGCAGCTTGGGGAAGTAGCCGTAGATGCGCTCCATGTCGGCCGCCACGCCTGCGCGCTCGGCACGGCCCCGCTTCCATCGGCCGGTGCGCACGTGGGCGCCGATGCGCAGGTTCTCCTCGACGGTCAGGTCGTTGAAGGTGCCCCGGCCCTCAGGTACGTGCGCAACGCCCAGCCGCGCGGTCTGCTCGGGCGAGCGACCCAGCAGCTCCGTACCGTTCAGCGTCACCGAGCCGCGTCCGCGGACCATGCCGCACAGGGCCCGCAGAGTGGTCGTCTTGCCCGCGCCATTGGGCCCGAGGACCGCGCACACCTCGCCGCGTGCGACGGAGAAGTCGAGCCCCTGGAGCACGCGGGCCTGGCCGTATCCGGCATGCAGACCCGCGACCTTCAGGAAGTCCGGTTCCGCATGCGTCTGCCCGGCCTCGGTGCTGTCGGTGGTGGATTCCGTCATGCCGCCACCCCCAGGTACGCCTCGATGACGGCAGGGTCGCGCTGGATCTCCTTCGGCGAGCCCTCGGCGATCTTGCGCCCGAAGTCGAGACACACAACCTTGTCGCACAGGCCCATCACGAACCCCATGTGGTGTTCGACCACCACAAGCGTCAGGTCGAAGTCCTCGCGCACCGACCGGACCAGATCCGCGAATTGGTCGACCTCGCCGTGGCTGAGCCCGTTGACGGGTTCGTCGAGCAACAGCAGCCGGGGCCGTACGGCGAGCGCCCGGGCGAGTTCGACGCGTTTGAGCGTGCCGAACGGCAGCCCGGAGGCGGGGTGGTCGGCAACTTCGGCCAAGCCGAGACGCCGTAGCAAGTCGTCTGCCTGGTCACGCAGTTCCCTCTCCTCCCGCCGGACGCGGGGCAGCCGGAGCGCCGCGGCGAGGTGTCCCGTATGCCCCCGGCTGTGGGAGCCGACCATGACGTTCTCCCGGACCGTGAGCCGTGAGAACAGACCCAGATTCTGGAAGGTGCGGGCAATGCCGCGCCCAGCAACAGAGTGCGGTGGGAAGGCGAGCAGGTCCTCGTCCTCGAACCGGACCGTCCCCGCATCAGGGGTGCAGCGCCTGGTGAGGCAGTTGAACAAGGTGGTCTTGCCGGCTCCGTTCGGTCCGATGAGCCCCACGGCGGTGCCTGGCTCGACGGTGAACGCGACACCGTCCAGTGCCGTGATCCCGCCGAAGCGCACGCTGATACCGTCGACCGCGAGCATGAGTGACGCCCCTTCCGAGGTGCTGGGGGGGTGGGCGAGCGTCACAGTAAGTGGGGGCGTTCCGCGCGCACATTGGGTGCGAGCACCCAACTTCGCGGCCACCGACTTGTGCGCCACGCCCAATGCCCCCGGCGTCTCGCCCGTCGGGCCTGTTGACGGGACACGAGTACGCCAGCGACGATCGGCGCCATGCCTCGCGGACCCGCCCTGGGCGTCCCCGCACTCTCCGAACCCCTCAGCCGGGAGCGGCACCGGATCCTGCACACCGTCCACGACCGGCTCGAAGACGTGGCGAAGACCGCCGTCGCGGTCATGCGCACGGAGATCCCGTCGTACGCGCTCCAGGACGAGCGGTTCTTCGACGACGTACGGGACCAGGTCCTCACGCACTACCGGATGCAGCTGGCGGCGCTGGCCGGCGACCAGGACATCGCCCCCGAAGACCTGGTCTTCAGCCGCGCGGCGGCCATGCGCAGAGCACGCGCGGGGTTCGCCCTGGAGGACTGGATCAGTGCCTTCCGGGTGGGCCGGCAGGTGCTGTGGGACGAGCTGCTGGACTGCGCGGGCACGTCCGCCGAGGCGCAGCAGGCCGCGCTGTCCCTCGTCACACCGCTGATGCGGTACGTCGACTACGCCAGCACCCATGCCGCGCAGGCCTATGTCGAGTACCAGCAGCATGTGGTCGCCGACGCGGACCGGGAGCGCAGGGATCTCCTGGACCAGCTCCTGGCCGGCGCGGCACCGGCGCGCGGTCCGCTGCTCGCCGCGGCGCAGGCGTACGGCATCGGACCGCACTCGCCGATGATGGCGGTCGTGGCGGTGTGCGTCGGCGACACCCGCACCGGCGACCTCACCTCGGCCGAGCAGGGCTACGCGACCAGCGCGTCCATCGGCGTTGCCGGTCCCTGGGCCGGCCGGACCCTGGTCGTCGTACGCCACGGCGAGGTGGTGGCCGTGCCCGTGGTCCGCACCGGCATGGACGCGGAGGACATCTGCGCCCACTTCGAGGCGGTACAGCAACGGCTCGCGCGAGAGGGAACCATGCTGTCCATGGGCATCAGCACGGTGGCCCAGGGCGCCGGCGAACTGCCGCGCGCCTACGAGGAGGCACGGGCAGCCGTCGACCTCGTGCCGAGCGGGGGCGGGGGCGGGGTGGCGGCACTGCCGCGGCTGTCCCCGTTCGACTACCTGGCGCTGCGCGCCGACGACCTCGCCCGACAGCTGGTCGATCCCCGCGTGCGTGCGCTGCTGGAGGAGGACCGCGGACGTGGCGACACGCTGGCGGCCACCATACGGGCCTTCGCGGAGGCCGACCTCAACCTGCGGCTGGCCGCCGACCGGCTGCGGGTGCACCACAACACGGCGCACTACCGATTGCGCCGGATCGAGGAACGCACCGGGCGCAATCCGCGCCGGATCGCCGACCTCCTGGAACTGCTGGTCGCCCTCGCCATCCGCGACGGGGCCGGGGAAGGCGGGGGTTGCCGGTGAGCGGCATCGTGGAGTCTGCCGGGACCGAGGCGCTGCGTCAGCCGGCGGACGGGCAGGACGGAATGGACCGGCCGGAGGCCGCCACCGGGGAGCACCGAACGGTCCGCAGTGCGCTTCTCGACGCAGCGCTGGAGGTGTTCACCGAGCGCGGTTACGCCGACGCCGGTCTCGCCGAGATCGCGGCGCGCGCCGGCATCCCGGTGGGCAGCCTCTTCCAGCACTACGGCGGAAAGCGAGGGCTCTACCTCGCCCTTTGGGAGGAGTTCCGGGAGGAACAGGAGCGCCGGACCGCAGCCACGCTGACCGCCGAGCGAGGCCGTGGCGTGGACGACCCCATCGCCCTCTTCGTGGCGGGGGCCAGGGCGTACCTGGAGGGTGCTTGGGACAACCGGCGGCTCGGCAGACTCATCGCGGAGGACGACGGTCCCGCGGGCTTCGACGCCCTGCGCCGCCAGTGGGACCGCGCGTGGGTACGGCGCAACGCCCGGCTCCTGGAGGTGGACGAGAAGCGACGGGCCGGCCGGGTTCGGGTGAGAGTGCTGACCACCGTGATCGGCGGTGCGGCACGCGAGCTGGGCGACTGCGGGGACGAGACGGAGGCCCTGGAGATCGTGGACGAGGTGTGCGGCATCCTGATCCATCTGACGGCACCGACTGGCTGAAACGCCCTGCGCGTAGCGGGCGACAGGACGAGGCCACAGCCCGACGACACCCGAATCCCGGGCACCGGGCACCGGGCACCGGGCACCGGCACCGGCTGGTGCGCCAGGGCCGGCGCTCCTGCCACCGCGCCCACGCCGGGTCTGACGTACGGGTGGTCAGATACCTGCCATGTCCGCGACTTCGTGGGCCTTCGCCACCAGTGCGTCGATGCGCGCAGCGGTCGGGGTCCCCGACGCGGCCTTGTTCCGCGGTTCGTCGTCGACGCCGAGGGTGGCGAACCAGCGGCCCACCGCCTCGGCGTCGATTCCGGGAATGTCCGCGCTAGACACCGATGCCGGTTTCCTGCCTGAACGGGAGCGCGTCACCGAGCAGTTGCCCCCCGTCGATCACCATGGTCTCGCCGGTGATCCAACTCGCGGCGTCCGAGACGAGGAAGGCGACCGCGGAGGCGATGTCGGCGGGCTCCCCTATGCGGCCCAGCGCCACCGAGGCGGATACCGCCTGCTCGTGCTCCTTCCACAGAGCCTCGGCCAGCTTCGTACGCACCACACCCGGTGCCACCGCGTTGACGCGGACCTTCGGCGAGAGTTCCATGGCCAGTTGCCTGGTGAGATGGATCAGTGCGGCCTTCGAGGCGTTGTACAACCCGATGTTCGCCTCGGAGGCCAAGCCGCCCACCGACGCGGTGTTGACGACCGCACCGCCGTGCTCCCCCATCCAGGCCCGCGTGGCCAGACCCGTCCACAGGACGGGCGCCCACAGGTTCACGTCGAAGGTCTTCGCGAACCGACCGTGGTCCTGGTCGATGACCGGCCCGAACGCCGGGTTGGTCCCCGCGTTGTTGACGAGGATGTCCAGGCTGCCGAAGCGCTCCAGCGTCAGATCCACACAGCGCTGGGCCGCCTCTTCGTCGACCGCATGCGCACCGATGCCGACCGCCGTGCCCTTGACCTGGGCCGCGGCGGCGTCCGCCGCTTCCTGGGACCGGGAGGTGAGGACGACGTTCCCGCCGGCCGCGGCGATGGCCTGGGCGACCGCCAGCCCGATACCGCGTGAGGCTCCGGTGACGACGGCGGTGCGACCGGTGAGATCGAGTCCCGTCACGTCAGCTCACCGCCGCCGTCGCGTCGCGGTACTGCCGCAGTTCCTGCTTGGCGATGGCGCGCTTGTGCACCTCGTCGGGACCGTCCGCCAGCCGCAACGTCCGCAGATGCGCGTACATCATCGCCAAGGGGAAGTCGTCGGTCACTCCGGCTCCCCCGTGCACCTGAATCGCGCGGTCGACGATCTTCAACGCGATCTCGGGGGCGGCCACCTTGATGGCCGCGATCTCGGTGCGCGCTTCCTTGTTCCCGACCGTGTCCATGAGATAGGCGGCCTTGAGCGTGAGCAGGCGGATCATCTCGATGTCGATACGCGCTTCCGCGATCCAGTCCTGGATGTTGGACCGTTCGGCGACCGGACTGCCGAAGGTCACCCGTGACTGTGCACGCCGGCACATCAGTTCCAGCGCCCTCTCGGCCGCGCCGATGGCCCGCATGCAGTGGTGGATACGACCCGGTCCGAGCCGGGCCTGGCTGATCGCGAAACCCTCGCCCTCGCCCTTGAGCACGTCCTTGGCCGGCACCCGGACATCCTCGAAGATGATCTCCGCATGGCCCTCGCGATCCGCGTACCCGAAGACCGGGAGGTTCCTGACCACAGTGACCCCGGGGGCGTCGATCGGGACGACCATCATCGACTGCTGGCGATGTGGGGCCGCCGTGGGGTCGGTCTTGCCCATCACGATGAGCACCTTGCAGTTCTTGTGCATCGCGTTCGAGGCGAACCATTTGCGGCCGTTGAGCACGTACTCGTCGCCGTCACGCTCCATCCGCAGCTCGATGTTGGTGGCGTCGGAGCTGGCGACACGCGGCTCGGTCATCGCGAAGGCCGAGGCCATCGTTCCGTCGAGCAGGGGCCCCAGGTACTTCTCCTTGTGCTCGTCGCTGCCGAAGAGCGTGAGCACCTCCATGTTGCCGGTGTCGGGCGCGTTGCAGTTGCAGGCCTCGGAGGCGATGTGGCTGCGGCCCATGATCTCCGCCAGCGGCGCGTACTCGAGGTTGGTCAGCCCGGGGCCCCAGTCCGGGTGCGGGTGGAACAGATTCCACAGTCCACGCCTGCGCGCCTCGGCCTTGAGCTCCTCGATGACCGGCGGGTGGAAGTGCGGGTCACCCGACGCGCGCATCTGCTCGTCGTACACCGCCTCGGCGGGGTAGACGCGTGCATCCATGAACTCGAGCAGATCCGCCTGGTACTTCTTGGCGCGGTCCGACATCTCAAACAGGGACATCCGAACTCCTGACGGGTAGGGAGGGAAAGGTGGGCGGGCGCTTGTCCAGGTGACTGGCCACGCCTTCGACGACGTCGGACCCACGGAAGGCCTGGAGCATGAGGTCTTCCGCCCGGCTCACGGAATCGGCGTAGGTGCCGTCCGCGTCGTTGCTCAGTTGGCTCTTGATGACTGCCATGGATGCCGGGGAGCAGCGCGTCGCCAGGTCGGCGGCGTACGCGACAGCGGCATCCACCACGTCGGCGGTGGGGACCAGGTGGTCGAGGAGTCCGACCCGGATTGCCTCCTCGGCATCCACCATGCGACTCGACAGCAACAGGTCCGCTGCCCGGCTGTGCCCCACCAGCCGGGGCAACAGCCAGGAGATCCCGTACTCGGCGATCAGCCCGCGTTGCGCGAATGCCGTGGTGAACCGGGCCGAGGGCGAGCCGAAGCGGATGTCGCAGTAGAGCGCCTCCACCATGCCCAGGCCGGCGGCCACCCCGTTGATCGCTCCGATCAGCGGCTTGCGCAGGGTCCGCGGAACGTCTCGTGGAGGGCGCCGTGCCCTGTCCGCCTCGGCGACCTCGCCGGCCGCCTGCAGCAGTTGCAGGTCGGCTCCGGCGCAGAATCCGCGGCCCGCGCCGGTGACCACGACGGCACGTACGTCCGGGTCGGCCTCGGCGGCGTCGAGCAGCGCGAAATAGCGGTCCTCGAGTTCGTCGGTCCAGGCGTTCAGCTTGGCGGGCCGGTTGAAGGTGAGCAGCAGCACCGGCCCTCGGTGTTCGGCGAGGACGAGCTCGCCCGGCGCGCCAGTCATGCCTGCGCCAGCAGGGAGCTCTGGTACCGACGCATTCCGCGCAGCCACCGGTCGTAGTCCGAGCCCTTGTGCCGGTACATCTCAAGAACGTCTTCGTGCGGCAGGACGAGGAAGCGCTCGTCGTCGATTGCGGCCAGGACGGCGTCGGCGACTTCGGCCGGCTCCAGGACGTCACCGGCGGAGGTGACGGCCCGCGTCGCGGCTCTCCCCAGCGCGTCTCCCGAGTCCTCCCCGGCGGACAGCAGCTTGGTGTTCACCCCCATGGGGCACAGACAGCTGACCCGGACCCCGCGATCGCCGTAGGTGACGCTCAGCCATTCGGCGAAGGCGACGGCCGCGTGCTTGGTGACGGCGTACGTGGCGGAGCCGATCTGGGTGAGCAATCCGGCCGCCGAGGCCGTGCTCACGAAGTAGCCCTCACCGCGCTCCAGCCACCGCGGTACCAGCAGCTTCGCTGCACGGATGTGGGCCCGTAGATTCACGTCGATCGAGTGGTCCCAGTCCTGCTCGCTCGCGTCGAGACCGGGCGCCCCGGCGATGCCCGCGTTCGCGAAGTAGAGGTCGACCGGGCCGAAGGTGCTCTCAGCCAGGTCGACCAACTGCTGGATCTGCTCGGTGTCCGACGCGTCCGCGCCGGCGCTGACGGTGCTTCCCGGATGGTCGGCGTTGACACTCTCCGACACCGCCCGCGCGCTGTCCGCGTCGAGATCCGCGACGACGACCCGGGCGCCTGCGCGAGCGAGTCGTGCGACCAGCGCACTGCCGATGCCTGCGCCACCACCGGTGACGACAGCGACTCTTTGTGCAACGTTCACAGCGAACCCTCTCGGTGGCGGGGCGTGCGAGGCCGGGGCCGGCCCGGAGATCGTTGGGCCGTGCTCTGCTGAACTGTATAGTTGAATCCGACGTCAAGTTCAATAGGGGGACAGGGAGCGCCGCGCCAAGGAGACCCATCTGAACGGCCCCTGCGGAGGAGGCCAGAAAAGGAGAAGCACCCGGCGGTGCCGGGTGCTGTGAGGCGGGTGGTCCAGCCGCCGGATCAGCGGTGGCCGGGGAAGCGGAGGGCGTTCGCCCAGAGCCGGGTGACCGTGGAGACGAGCTCCTCGAAGTCCGACGGCGTACCTTCTTCTTGGCGTCCGCCGATCACGAAGGCGTTGTAGGCCATGACGCTGACCATGCCCGACAGGGCACGGGAGGCCATCATCGGATCGACCTCACGGTCTGCTACACCCCGCGCCTGCAGGTCGGCGATGCCGCGGGCATTGCGGCGGATGAACGCGTCGGCGCGCCGGCTTCGGAACTCACGGAACTCCGGCTCCACTTGGGCGACCTGCTCGAGCAGGCCCATCAGCTTCGCGTTCCGTTTGTATGCCTCGAGGTACGCGCGATTGCTCGCCTCGAGTACCGCATAGGGGTCGTCGGTACCCTGCACCCGGCGCATGCCGGGGTGCATCATGTCCTCCTGCGCCTCCAGGAGGACGGCGGCGAGCACCTCTTCCTTGTTGGCGAAGTAGGTGTAGAAGGATCCCGCCGCGCACTGGGCTTCTTTGGTGATGTCGGTCAGGCGGGCGTCGAGGTAGCCGTCCCGTTCGAACACCTTCCGTGCGGCTTTCACCAGTGCGGCCCGCGTCCGAGCTCCGCGCTTCGTCGTGGGCGGCTCGCGAAGGTGCGAGAGGGGCGCCATGGGTGGCGCTTCGTCGCCGTCGATCTCCTCGGGAGCAGTGGTGTCCATCCCGGAAACTGTACTTGAATCCGACACCATGCTCACAATCCGTATGGTCGGGACGTCACAATCCGTAAGGTCGGTACGCTCAGTGACGGCCGGCGGCAACGTCGACGTTCGGCTCGTCACGGGTCAAAGCGGTACGGTCGATGGACCGCTTGAGAATCTTCCCGGTCGGGCCCTTGGGCAGCGCGTCGACGAACCGGACGATACGCGGGATCTTGTAGGCGGACAGCCGCTCTCGTGCCCATGCCGACACCTCGGCGGCACCGAGCTCGGATCCGGGACGGGCCGCGATGAGCGCGGCGACCTCCTCGCCGTAGTGCTCGTCGGGAACGCCGATCACGGCTGCCTCGACGATGTCCGGATGCTCGTAGAGAACTTCCTCGACCTCGCCGGGATAGACGTTGTAACCACCGCGGATGATCAGGTCCTTGAGACGGTCGACGATGCGCAGGTCCCCGTCTGCGTCGGTTTCACCGAGGTCACCGGTCCGGAACCAGCCGTCGGACGAGATGGCCGCGGCGGTGTCCGCGGGGCGGTTCCAGTAACCCCGCATCACCGTGGGTCCCTTGATGTGCACCTCACCGACGCCGCCCGGCGGGCACTCGTTGCCGTCGTCGTCGCGCACCTGAACCTGCGTCCGCGGCACTGCCCCGCCGGTGTACCCCGTCTTGCCGCCGCGGTCGAGGTCGTTGAAGGTGCCGAACGCAGTGGTCTCGGTGAGCCCATACCCTTCGAGGATCGTGCAGCCGAAGCGGGCCTCGAAGGCCCGGGCGATCTCCCCGGGAAGCGACGCGCCGCCGGAGACGGCGACACGGAGCCCGGCGAAGTCCGCCGGGCTCGCATCACTCGCCGCGTGCAGCAGCGCGTTCCACATGGTCGGCACGCCGGCCACGATGGTGAGCCCGTCGCGGCGCAGCATGTCCAGCATCGACGCCGGGTCGAATCGGGCCAGCAACGACATCGAGCCGCCCACGGTCAAGGTCGCCATCATGACCGATGCCTGGCCGAACACATGGAACAGCGGGAGTCCGGTGCCGGTACGGTCGGCGCTCGAGGCACGGCTGCACTCGGCGCCGATCTCCCCGGCGGACAGCAGGTTCCCGACCGTGAGTTGGGCCCCCTTCGGCCGCCCTGTGGTTCCCGAGGTGTACAGGATGGCCGCGGTCTCGTCGCGGTGCCTGTCGACGACACCGACAGGAGCAGCGGCGGCCGACGCGCCCGGGGACAGTGTCCAAGAGGGCATTGAGAGCGCCGCGGCCGCCTCCGCGACAGCGGGGCCGAGGGCGTGCCAACGAATCGCCAACGAGCATCCGGCGTCGCCGAGAACGTACTCGACCTCGGCCCGGGTGGACATCGTGTTGACCGGCACCACGACACAACCCGCGGCCTGAATCCCGAGGTAGGCCACCACGAACTCGGGCACCGACGGCGCCGCGAGCAGCACCCGGTCCCCCGGGGACAGGCCCGCGGCGACCAGGGCGCCCGCGTACCGCATACTCACGTCCCGCAGCCGAAGGTAGGTCCACTGATCCGTGGCGCCGCGCAGTGCGATGTTGTCGGGAGTGGCGGCCGCGTGGCTGCACACGGGATCGAAGACGCTGGTCATGGGCGTGCCTTCCGGGACGAGAGCAGGTGATGGTGCGGCTCGCACCTCTCCGATGGGTTGACTTGGCCCGGCTTCGGCATCAAGTCCTCGGGCGGTGTGGGCGGATGACCGACCTCATTGCGCCCGCTCGGTGGATCGTCAGGTGGTGATCTCGAAGCGTTCGGCGAGTTGGCGGCGGGTGTCGGCGGCGCTGGTGTGCAGTACGCCCTCGATTCCGATCCGCGCCGCTCCGTCGAGGTTCTGCTGCAGATCGTCGATCATGACCGCCTCCTCGGGGTCGACGCCGAGGCGTTCACATGCGAGCGCGTAGATCCGCCGGGAGGGCTTGCGGATCCCGACCTCGGCGGAGATGACGATCACGTCGGCGACAGCGGCGAGTTCGACCCCGTCGTAGGTTCCGTTACCGAAGGAATTGGACACGAGCGCGACGGGACGGCCGGCGGCTCGGAGATCACCGAGCAGCGCGAGCATGTCCTTGTCGATCGACATCGCCGCCTGCATGCGGGCCGTGAGCCCCTCGGCCACCACGTCGGCGCCGTGCGCACGGAGCCGTTCGGCGAATCCTCGCTCGAAGGCTTCGGCGTCGATACGGCCGCACTCGTGGTCGGCCAGCAGGGTGCGTGATGCCTCGTCCTTGCCGAGGAGGTCAAGCGGCAGGCGCGGGTCGCCGCCGAGCGAGGCGCCGAAGTCGGTGAAAGCCCGCAGCACACTGGAGGTGATGACCCCGCCGAAGTCCACGAGGACCGCGGTTCGCGCCTTGTCCGTCACGGTCGACACCTCAGGCAACCTCAAACAGTCCGGCTGCGCCCATTCCGCCGCCGACGCACATCGAGATCACCACGTACCGGACGCCCCGGCGCTTGCCCTCGATGAGGGCATGCCCCACCAGTCGGGCACCGGTCATTCCGTACGGATGACCGACCGAGATGGCGCCGCCATCGACGTTGAACCGCTCCGGGTCGATGTGCAGTTCGTCGCGGCAGTACACCGCCTGTGAAGCGAACGCCTCATTGAGTTCCCACAGGCCGATGTCGTCGATGGTGAGGTCGTGCTGCTTCAGCAGCTTCGGAATGGCGAACACCGGCCCGATGCCCATCTCGTCCGGCCCGCAACCGGCAACGGTCATACCCCGGTAGACGCCCAGCGGTTCCAGTCCTCGGCGCTCGGCCTCCTTCGACTCCATCAGCACCGACGCCGAGGCCCCGTCCGACAACTGCGAGGAGTTGCCCGCCGTGACGCTGGAATGCTCGCTCACCTGACCGTCCGGCAGCACGGGCGCCAATCCGGCCAAGCCCTCGAGCGTCGTCGACGCGCGGTTGCCCTCGTCCCGGGTCAGGGTCACGGCCTCGTCCCGCACCTTGCCGGACTGCTTGTCCAGGACCTTCTTGACGCTGTCGAGCGCGACGATCTCCTGGTCGAACCGGCCGGCGTCCTGCGCTGCAGCGGTGCGCTGCTGTGACAGGAGCGCGAACTCATCCTGGCGTTCCCGGCTCACGCCGTAGCGCTCGGCGACGATCTCCGCCGTGTGCAGCATCGGCAGGTAGATGTCCGGCGTGTGCTCGACCAGCCAGGGATCCGCCATGCGGTGGGTGTTCATGTGGTCGTTCTGCACCAAGGAGATCGACTCGACACCGCCGCCGACAGCGACCTGCATGCCGTCCGCGACTATCTGCTTGGCAGCCGTCGCCATGGCCATCAGACCCGACGAGCACTGCCGGTCGATCGTCATCCCCGACACGATGTCCGGAAGTCCGGCACGCAGAGCGGCCTGCCGCGCGACATTGAAACCCGAGGACCCCTGCTGCACGGCACAGCCGAAGACCACGTCCTCGACCTCACCTCCCTCGAGCCCGGCGCGCTGCACCGCGTGCGAAAGGGCATGGGCGGCAAGTTCCTGCGCCTGGGTGTCGTTGAACGCGCCGCGGTACGCCTTGCCGATCGGCGTCCGTGCTGTCGAAACGATGACTGCTTCCCTCATGTCGCCTCGCTGTTTCCTGTCGGTCCGGTTCGTCCGGGCCCTCGGGCCGGACCTTCGAACGCCGCGAGCCGGGCTCGATTGCCGGTAGGGGGTGCCGCCGCACGCCAACTGCGGCGGGGAGAGGGCTCATTGACCGACTCCTCGACCGACTCCTCGGTGACCGATGACATGTCATGGCCGTAGGGGCCAGGGGTCGGCCTTCCGACGGTTATATTTGAATTCGGCGTCAGGTTCAACCATGCCTCGGTCTTGACAGCCCGCTCCCGCGCCGGGAAGGTACCGACCAGTCGGTACAGAGAGGTGGGCCGTGTCTCAGCTGAGCATCTCCACGGGTGCGGGTTTGTTCGACGCGATCACGGCGGGACCGCCCGATGGCCGCCCGGTGCTGCTGCTGCACGGCTTTCCGCAGACGGGGCTGGCGTGGCGACGGCAGATCGAGGCCTTGGCCGCGCACGGCTACCGGGTGGTGGCACCCGACCAGCGTGGGTACTCCCCCGGCGCCCGCCCCGAGCGGCCCGAGGACTATCGCATCGGCCTTCTCGTAGAAGACGTGGTCGCGATCAGTGAGGAACTGGGCTGGGCGGCGTTCGACCTGGTCGGCCATGACTGGGGAGGCGCGGTGGCCTGGTGGACCGCGCACGCCCACCCCGACCGCGTACGCACCCTGACGGTTGTCTCGACCCCGCACCCCGGCGCTCTGGCCACGGCCCTGCGCACCGACCAGGATCAGCGCAAACGCTCCCACTACATGATCGACTGGCGCGACACACCCGCGACCGAGGAGCGCATGCTCGCCCACGATGCCCAAGAGCTTCGGGATGTCTACGCCGGAAAGGTCCCGCAAGACAGTGCGGACGCCTATGTGCGCCACCTCTCCCAGCCGGGCGCTCTCACCGCGGCACTGAACTGGTACCGGGCCGGCCGCCCCGACGGCGCGATCGACGTCATCGACCTGCCCACGCTGTATTTCTGGAGCACGGAGGACATCGCGTTCGGCCCGGCAGCCGCGCAGGAGACCGAGCGATGGGTCAAGGGGCCGTACCGGTTCGAGACCCTCCAGGGCGTCAGCCACTGGATCCCCGAGGAGGCGCCCGAAACGCTGAGCCGGCTACTGCTCGAACACCTGCAAGCGCACGGCGAGTACTGAACCCGCAGCGATTTTCCCGTTCGTCGACTCTCTGGAGAGTCGACTCTCCGGAGAGGTGACCCATGGAGACTGCGCGCGCGGCCTGGCGCCGCCTCGAGCCCGTCCACGCAATGATCTACTTCGTACCCGAGGGGAGGCTACGGTACGCGGACCTCGGCCTGAGCGCTCGCGCCGGGTACTTCACCTCCAGGAGCGCCGCGTTCGGCCGCGCATCCGCCGAGCTGGTCATATCGACCTTCTACAACTTCAACCCCGATGTCGTACGGCAGGCGGTCGATGGAGCCTGGGACGCAACTACGCCGCAGCAGGTGCTGGACGCGCGGTACGCCGCGGCGGGCGAAGCCCTGCGACGGGCGGGAATCCACGAGTTGCCCAACTTCGACGACGTGCTGGCGCTGACCCGCCGGGCTGCTGAGGCGGCCTGCGAACACGCGCAGGGCCGCCCGCTGTTCGCCGCGCATGCCGCACTGCCCTGGCCGCAGGAGCCGGTACTGCAGCTGTGGCACGCTCAGACACTGCTCCGGGAGTTCCGTGGAGACGGCCATGTCGCGTGCCTGCTGAGCGAGGGCGTCTCAGGCCTGGACGCCCTGGTTCTGCACGCCGCGACCGGTGAGGTTCCCGTCGACTTCCTCAAGGCGAGCCGTGCATGGCCCGAGGAGGAGTGGGCCCGCACCCAGGAGCGCCTACGCACGCGAGGTCTCCTCGACGGCGACGCCCTCAGCCCGGAAGGCGCACGCCTGCGCCGGCACATCGAGGACCGCACCGACCGCCTGGCCTTCCCCGCCTACGCCGTCCTGGGCGACGCGGACTGTGAGCGTCTCGCCGAACTCGCCAGCCCCTTCGGCCGCGCCGTCGTCGAAGCCGGCCTTCTCAAACCCGGCTGACCGGGCCCTCATCCCTCCGCCTCCTGCTTCATCCGCTGGAACCAGCGGCCATGCCCCGGGGAGCCAGCACGCCACCGCCAGATCACCACCAATTGCCGCGTCCTGGACAACGGTCATTCCGCCCGTTGGTGAGCCGATGAGCCATCGCTCCGCCAGCGGGCATGGTGGTCCGACGCATAGCCAGGCGTCTAAGACCGTGTCCTATGTGGTGATCACTCGTTGGGCTGTCCATGGGGCGGGGTACGTGGAGTTGGATTGTTCCGGAGGGGCTGTGCGAGATCGCCGAGCCGTTGATCCCGCGGTCGAAGGTGCGTCCGCAGGGCGGCGGCACACACGACACGCCTGATGAAACGCTGTTCGCCGCGATCATCTACGTCCTGGTCAGTGGGTGCGCCTGGCGGGCGTTGCCTCCGTGCTTCGGGATCTCGAAGTCGACGGCCCACCGCAGGTTCCTGATCTGGTCGAGAGTCGGTGTCTGGGGCCGGCTCCACGAGAAGATCCTGTACCGCCTGGACGACACAGGGCTCCTCGATCTCTCTCGGGCGGTCCTCGACCCGGCGCACGTCAGGGCCAAAAAAGGGGCGAACTCACAGTCCCGAGCCCCGTGGACCGGGGCAGGCCGGGTTCCAAGATGCACGTCCTGCCGGACGCGAACGGGCTGCCCCTCCTCGTCGGCCTCTCAGCCGCCAACACCCACGACAGCCTCGCACTGAAGCCGATGATCGAGGGTCACCAAACGAGACACGACCCCCAGCGCGGACGGTTCCTCAAGCCCCGATGCCTGCATGCCGACAAGGCCTACGACGTCCCACACCTGCGGAAGTGGCTCTGGGGCAAGCACATCGGAGTCCGCATCGCCCGCAAAGGCATCGAGTCGAGTGAACGGCTGGGCCGCCGCAGGTGGGTCATCGAACGCACCATGTCCTGGCTGACCGGCTACCGCAGACTCAACCACCGCTACGAACGCCACCCCCGCAACTACCTGGCCTTCCTCGGCCTCGCCGCCGCCCTCTGCTGCTACAAACGACTCGTCCGACTCACCACATAGGACACGGTCTAATACTGCAACGGTCTATGTCGTGACTGTTGGCCAGGCCGTTCGTTGGTGTGGTCATGGGTGGGGGCCTTGCTGATGTCAGGTTGTGGGCGAGTGAGTTGGACCGGTTGCACGAGCGGTTCGTGCGTCGGTTCAACAGGACTGAGCCGCGGGAAACGGCGCTTGCCTCTATGCAGGGGCTGATCGCTCCGCTGGAGCGGAAGAACGGCTGGACACTGGCCGAAGAGGCGGGTCACGCGGCTCCGGACCGTATCCACCGGCTGTTGAACAGGATCGAGTGGGAGGCCGATGAGGTCCTCGACGATGTGCGGGACTACGTCGTCGAGCGCCTCGGCGACCCGGACGCCGTCCTTGTTGTCGATGACACCGGATTCCTGAAGAAGGGTGTCCGTTCGGCCGGCGTGCAACGGCAGTACTCCGGCACCGCGGGCCGCACCGAGAACTCCCAGATCGGTGTCTTCCTCGCCTACGCCACCGGTCGCGGACGCACGCTGATCGACCGACGTCTGTATCTGCCCACTTCGTGGACGGACGACCGGGAACGCTGTCGGCGGGCAGGCATCGACGACAGCATCGCTTTCGAGACGAAGGTGTCGATGGCCAAGGCGATGGTCCGCCGGGCGATCACCGCCAAGATTCCCTTGCGGTGGGTGACCGCAGATGCCGCCTACGGCTACAGCAAGGGCTGGCGGTTCGAGCTCGAGCAGGCCGATGTCTTCCACGTCATGGCCACCACCCGCCACGACACCGTCGTCACCCGCTGGGCGATCGACCACCCGGTCCACGACCTGTTCCCCGCCCTGCCGCGGCAGAAGTGGAAACGCCGTTCCTGCGGCGCAGGGGCCCATGGACAGCGGATCTACGACTGGGCTCGTGTCGAGGTGAGGCCCTGGCACCGGGAGGACCGCCGGCACTGGGTGATCGCCCGACGCAGCGTCAGCAGGCCAGAGGAGATCTCGTACTACATCGCCTACTGCCCGGCCGGCACCACGCTGGATGAACTGATCGGCATCGCGGGCAGCCGCTGGGCCGTGGAGGAATGTTTCCAGACCGCGAAGCAGGAATGCGGCCTGGACGACTACCAGGTCCGCCGCTATCCCGGCTGGCACCGCCACATGACGTTGGCCATGGCCGCCCACGCCTGCCTGACCGTCGTGCGGGCTGGAGAGCTGGATGCGGAGAAAGCAGAAACGGATCCTCCCAGCTCATCCACCTCAGCCTCGCCGAGATCAGACGCCTGATCACCCGCCTCACCAACCGCCGACCCACCCCCATCGACCACATCCTGCACTGGTCGACATGGCGCCGACGACGCCAACACCAAGCCCGAGCCAGTCACTGCAAACGACGCGGCCACAGCCCCTGAAAACTGCCCAGCACTCAGAACAAGCACCGTTGCAGCATTAGAGGTCGTTTTCGTCTCTAGTGCGGTGATGGCTCCGCTATTGCGCCTGCCGTTGAACTGATGCGGGTGGGGCGGCCGAGGTGGTCTTGCTTCCTGAGGCGGATGGTGTGACGTCTGGTGGGTGAGTCGGCTTGTGCCTGTCTCATTCCAGGACGCCCGGATCTGTTCCGTGCTTCGGCAAGGCACGACACACGCCTGGGCGCAGTCCAGGACATGGCCGACCGACGTGCGTATCCGAGTGATCTGTCCGATGCCCGCTGGGAGTTGATCGAGCCGGTCCTGTCCGCGTGGCGCTTCGAACGTCGCGGCCGGGCCCTGGACTTCGGCCGCCCGCCCGAGCATGACCTGCGCGAGATCATGAACGCGATCCTCTACGTGGACCGCACCGGGGTGCAGTGGCGCTACCTGCCGCACGACTTCCCGAACTGGAACACGGTCTACGGCTACTTCGCCAAATGGCAATCTGACGGCAACTTCGCCCAGCTCAACGGCCTCTTACGGGAGCTGGTGCGTCAGCAGGAGGGCAAACACCGTCACCCCTCGGCCTGCGTGATCGACGCCCAGAGCGTCAAGACCTCCACCTCCGTCCCCGCCAGGACACAGGGCATCGACGCGGGCAAAAAGATCGTGGGCCGCAAGCGCAGCATCATCACCGACACCCTCGGCCTGCTGCTCGCGGTGCTGGTCACCGCGGCCGGCGTCCAAGATTCCACCGCCGGCCGACCCCTCCTGGAGCAGGCCGCCACCGAGCACCCCACCCTGCGCAAGGTCTGGGTCGACGGCGGCTACCGCAAGCACTTCGTCGAGCACGCCGCAGCCCTCGGCATCGACCTCGAAATCGTCCAACGCACTCCTGGGGCCAAGGGATTCACCCCCATCCCGAAACGCTGGACGGTCGAGCGGACCTACGGCTGGCTCATGCTGCACCGGCGTCTGGCTCGCGACTACGAAACCCATCCGCACCGCTCCGAAGCCATGATCCATCTCGCCATGACTGACCTGATGTCACGCCGCCTCACCGGAGAGAACACCGTCTCCTGGCGCGACCCGACATCACCGGATCAAATCCGTATACCGGGATGAAACAAAGGGAGAAAACGACCTCTTAGTCAGCACCGAACCAGCACGGGAGTCAGCACGCCACCCTCAAATCACCCCGAATGACGCAACCCAGACAGCGCCCGTTCCACCACCGATCAAGCCCTCGAATCGGCCCTCCAGGCACCAACATAGGGGCTGCACGCACTCCCCGCCCCCGAACTATGTAGTCCCACCACATGTGCCCCTGACCTGCAGATTCCTACCGTGTGCGAACACGTACCCGTCCCCACCGCACACGAGGAAGTGGCGAACATGGCCTCCGCAACAACCGCTCCCCCACCACCCGGGAACCTCAAGCGCATAGTCGCCGCCAGCCTCATCGGCACCACCATCGAGTGGTACGACTTCTTCCTCTACGGCTCAGCCGCCGCCCTCGTCTTCAACAAGCTGTTCTTCCCGGACTCCGATCCGCTCGTCGGCACGCTGCTGTCCTTCCTGACGTACGCCGTCGGATTCGCGGCCCGGCCGCTGGGTGCGCTGGTGTTCGGGCACTACGGTGACCGGCTCGGCCGTAAGAAGCTGCTGGTGTTGAGTCTGTTGCTGATGGGTGGGGCGACCTTCGCAATCGGGCTGTTGCCGACGCACGCGACCATCGGCACCGCCGCGCCCGTGCTGCTGACCGTACTGCGCCTGGTGCAGGGCTTCGCGCTCGGTGGTGAGTGGGGCGGGGCCGTGCTGCTGGTGTCCGAGCACGGGGACGCTCGGCGGCGTGGCTTCTGGGCCTCGTGGCCGCAAACCGGCGCTCCCGCAGGCCAGTTGCTGGCGACCGGCGTGCTGTCGCTGCTGACGGCCGTGCTGTCGGACAGCGCCTTCGTGAGCTGGGGCTGGCGGATCCCCTTCCTGCTCTCCGGCGTACTGGTGATCGTCGGTTTGTGGATTCGTCTGTCTGTCGATGAATCGCCGGTCTTCAAGCAGGCGTTGGCACAGGCGGAGGCACGCAAGGTCGCGCATGCGGCCACGGCCGAGAAGCTCCCGCTGGTCTCCGTACTGCGGTACCACTGGCGTGATGTGCTCGTGGCGATGGGTGCGCGTATGGCGGAGAACATCAGCTACTACGTCATCACCGCCTTCATCCTCGTCTACGCCACCACCTCGGCCGGCATCTCCAAGCAGACCGCCCTCAACGCCGTACTCATCGCCTCCGCCGTGCACTTCGCCGTCATTCCGGCCTGGGGTGCGTTGTCGGACCGGATCGGCCGGCGTCCCGTCTACCTGCTCGGCGCGGTCGGCGTCGGGCTGTGGATGTTCCCGTTCTTCTCGCTCATCGACACCGGCACCTTCGGCAACCTGATCCTCGCCGTGACCGTGGGGCTGGTCCTGCACGGCGCCATGTACGCGCCCCAGGCCGCCTTCTTCTCCGAGATGTTCGCGACCCGGATGCGCTACTCCGGTGCCTCGA
The DNA here is from genome assembly GCF_036173045.1 of Streptomyces sp. NBC_00299. Lineage (GTDB taxonomy): Bacteria > Actinomycetota > Actinomycetes > Streptomycetales > Streptomycetaceae > Streptomyces > Streptomyces machairae. The sequence goes on along the minus strand of NZ_CP108039.1, from coordinate 8,664,775 downwards.
TCGGCGCGCAGTTCGCCTCGGTCGCAGCAGGCGCCCCCGCACCGCTGATCGCCACCGCCCTGCTGGCCGACTACGGCAACTCCACCCCGATCGCCTTGTACGTCATCGCCGCGGCCGTCCTCACGGTGATCGCGGTCGGGCTGGCCAAGGAGACCCGTCACCGCGATCTGGCCGACATCGAGCCCGCGGACGACACGGAGCCTGCGGCGGCCCGGCCGGCGGACGCGCACACCGTCTGAAGCACCACGGACGTTGGTCCGAGAACTGGCCCCCGTACGCCTGCGCGTGCGGGGGTCAGCGCTGTGCCGGTGTGGACAACCGGTGCAGGCGCAGGGCCAGTTGTACCTCCAGGGCGCGGGCGGGGCTCTGCCAGTCGTCGCCGAGGAGGCGACCGACGCGTTCCAGGCGCTGGGCGACCGTGTTCACGTGGACGTGCAGCTCGTCCTTGGTGCGGGCCGGGCTCATCCCGCAGGCGAAGTACGCGTCGAGGGTGCGCAGCAGGTCGGTGCCGCGGCGGTCGTCGTAGGAGGCGACCTTGCCGATCGTGCGGTCCACGAAGCCGGCGATGTCGCGGTCGCCGGCCAGGAGCAGCCCCACGAACCCGAAGTCCTCGGCGGCGGCACCGTCCCCACAGCGGCCGAGCAACCGCAGGGCGTCCAGGCAGCGCCGGCCTTCCTCGTAGGCTGCGGCCACCGCGTCGGGGTGGGCGGCCAGGTTCTCGACCGGGGCCGAGGCACCGACCGTGACCGCCTCGTGGACGGCCGTGCCGAGATGGCGGGCGGCGCGGCGGGCCAGCGCGGTGGCCGTGTCCGATGCTTCGAGGGGGAGCAACAGGACCGTGCCGCCGTCTCGTGCGGCGGCCAGACCGTGCCGGGTTGCGGCGAGGTGGGACGCGGCGGACCACAGGCGTCTGCGGGCGGCTGCCTCCTGGTCGGCGTCGGCCGCGGTGGCTTCGAGGCGGGCGGCGAGGACGACGTGGGTGGCATCGAGGTCGGCGGCCAGCCGCGCCGCGCGCTCGCGCAGCAGACGAGGGTCGCGGTCGCGGGCGTCGAGCAGGTCGTCCAACAGCTCGCCCCGGACCCGCTGTTCGGCCTCGGCGGCCGATCGCCGAGCGAGCAGCAGAAGGGAGGTGACCATCGCTGCCCGTTCCAGAGTGCGCTGGTCGACGGGGTCGAGGCCCGGGTGGCCGCGCAGGACCAGCGCGCCGAGGAGTTCGCCGCCCGCGGCCACGGCGGCGATCCAGTCGGCTTCGTGTCGTACCGCGTGGCCTTCGACGCGGGAGGTCTCCAGCGCCCCGGCCGGCGCGGCGGTGGCCTCCTTGAACTCGACCGTGCCGTCGAGGACTTCGGATACGGCGGCGGCCACGTCGTGCACACCGCCGCCGCGCAGCACGAGTTCGGCGAGCCGGTCGTGCACGTCCGAGGCTCGTTCGATGACTCCGCTGCGATCACGGATGATCTCGTTGGCCCGCTCCAGGTCGGCGAGGGCCGAGCGGGTCTCGGTGAGCAGGTTCGCGGTGTCGATGGCGGCCGCGGCGAGGGCGGCGAAGGAGCCGAGCAGCGCGATCTGCTCCCGCTCGAACACCCGGGCCCGCCGGTCCGCGGCGAAGAGGACGCCGATCACATGGTGTCCCAGCATCAGCGGCACTCCGAGAATGGCGACCAGTCCCTCGTCCCGCACGCCGGAGTCGATGGCGAGGGTGTGCTGGAAGCGCTCGTCCTTGAAGTAGTCGTCGGTGACATACGGGCGGGCGGTCTGGGCGACCAGGCCGCCGAGGCCCTCCCCCATGCCGAGCCGCAGTTGCTGGAAGCGGGCGGCGACCGAGCCCTCGGTCACCCGCATATAGGTGTCGCCCTTGGCCGGGTCGTTCAGGCTGAGGTAGGCGACGTCCGTGCCGAGCAGCGACCGGGCACGCTGCACGATCGCCTGCAGTACGGCGTCCAGGTCCCGGAGCCCGGCCAGGTCATGGGCCGTCTCGAAGAGGGCCGACAGTTCGGCCTCTCGCCTGCGCCGCCCTTCCAGTTCGGAACGCACGCGCAGGGCGAGCAGCTTGGCCTGTTCGAGCGCGACGATCTGCTCGGTGGCTCTGCCCTCGGCGCGGGCGAGCAGCACCGGCTGCTCGTAGGCGTCGGCGGACGCGCCCCGGGCCAGCAATTCGAGGAACGGCGCCTCGGCGCTGCTCGGGGCCGCCGCGGCGCTGCTCAGGGGCGCTCCGTCATCGGCGGCGGAACGCTCGGCGGGCTGCACGTGATCGCGAGACATGCCGACAGGATTACTCATCGCACCGCCACCTCGTCAGCCCTGTGGATAACTCGGAACTCCACCGGCACCGGCCGACCACCAGGACGACCGACCGCACGGCCGATCACCACGCCCCAGCTCAGCCCCTCCGATCACCGTGCCCGACCTCAGCCCGCCCGATCACCGTGCCGGATCAGCCCGCCCGATCAGTGCGCTGTCCAGCCACCGTCGAGCACGAGCGACGTACCGGTCACGAAGGACGCCTGCGGGCTGCACAGATACGCAACGGCCTCGGCGACCTCCTCCGGTTCGATGAGTCGCTTGACCGCGCTGTCCTGCAACAGCACCTCGGACAGCACCCGCTCCTCGGGAATCCCGTGGGCCTCGGCCTGGTCGGCGAGCTGCTTCTCCACCAGTGGGGTGCGCACATAGGCGGGGTTCACACAGTTGGAGGTGACGCCGTGGGGCGCGCCTTCCAGGGCGGCGGTCTTGGAGAGTCCCTCCAGACCATGCTTGGCGGCCACATATGCCGACTTGAAGGCCGAGGCGCGCAGCCCATGGACGGAGGACACATTGACGATGCGGCCCCAACCCTGCCCGTACATATGGGACAATGCGCCACGAATAAGCCGGAACGGTGCCTCCAGCATGACGGTGAGCACCGTGTGGAAGACGTCCGGCGGGAACTCCTCGATGGGGCGCACCAACTGCAACCCGGCGTTGTTGACCAGGACGTCGGTGCCTGCGGCGGCGTGTTCGGCGGCGTCCAGGTCGGTGAGGTCCAGGACGTGCGGTTCGACGGCGCCCGGGAGGCCCCGGCTCCGCTCCGCGAGCTCCTCCAGCCCCGGGGCATCCCGGTCAACCGCTCTCACCTTGGCCCCCGCTCCGGCGAGCCGTAGCGCACAGGCGCGGCCGATGCCGCCTGCGGCGCCGGTGACAAGGGCGGTGCGGCCGCCGAGGTCGAGCGGAGATGGCGACGACGAGCCTTGAGCGGGAGGAGTGCTGGGCGGGGTCATGGCTCGACCCTAGGCAGCGCCCTCACCTGACCACATATGGCCGCAGCCCATACTTCAGCCCGAGGTCATGGGCTCAAACCACGTGGGTTCATCGCACTGTGCCTGCTTGATCCGGAACAGCTGACCTTCGTCCATCGCGGGCAACGCGTCCACCTCGAACCATCCCACCTCCAGGGACTCGTCGTCGTTCACGCGCGCCTCCCCACCGACGGCCCGGCAGCGGAAGGTGACGTCCATGAACTGGCACCTGTCGCCGTTGGGATAGGTGACCTCACTCCCGGTCCGGATGAGGACGACCCGCTCGACGACGCATCGGACACCCGTCTCCTCGTACACCTCCCGCGCGGCGGCAACAGCGGGCTGCTCGCCCGGGTCCGGGATGCCGTTGACCACCGTCCACTTGCCGTTGTCGGCGCGCTGCCCCAGCAGGACCCTCCCCTGCTCGTCGAAGACCACGGCGCTGACGCCCGGAAGCCACAACAGCTGATGGCCGGCCGAGGCGCGGATCGTACGAATGAAGTCAGGAGTAGCCATGGTCACGACCCTAACGGGCCGATGACGGCGCCCCCGGCGGGTTCCGGGGCATGCGAGTCGGCCTACCGCTACACGTCGCCGGCGCGTCGCGCGCGCATGCCGGCGCCGATCGCCCAGCCGACACCGCCCGCGGCGACCAGCAGCAACGCGATCTCCGGGAGGATGCCGAGCCGCGTGGCGGGCGTCTCCGTGGAGCGCAGCGGCACCTCCTGGACAAGCGAGTCGGGCACGAACATGCCCGTGCGCTGCGTGATCGTCCCGTCCGGCATGATGATCGCGCTGACCCCGCTGGTCACCGGCACGGTGACGGTCCGGCTGTGCTCGACCGCGCGGACCCGGGACATGGCGAGCTGCTGGTAGGTCATCTCGCTGCGGTCGAAGGTCGCGTTGTTGCTCGGCACGGAGATCATCTGGGCGCCGTCGACCACCTCGGAGCGCACGGCCCAGTCGAAGGCGGCCTCGTAGCAGGTGACGAGGCCGACCTTGGCGCCGTCCATGGTGAACACACCCGGCTCGTTGCCCCGGCTGAAGTCCTGGCGGACCATCGAGGTCCAGTTCTCGTTGATCGCCCCGACGAGCGAGCGCAGCGGCAGGTACTCGCCGAACGGCTGGATCTGCCGCTTGTCGTACGTGTCGACGGGCCCCTTGACCGGGTCCCACAGGATCTGCTCGTTGAGCAGCTTGCCGTCCCGCTCCACGACACCACCGACGGAGATGGGCGCGCCGATCGCCTTGGCGGCCCTGTCGATGACGGCGCGGGCGTCGGCGTTGGCGAACGGGTCGATGTCGGAGGAGTTCTCGGGCCACAGCACGAAGTCGGGCTGGGCGACCTTGCCCGCCTTCACCTCGGCGGCCAGGCGCTCGGTCTCACGCGCGTGGTAGTCCAGTACGGCCCGCCGCTGGGCGTTGAAGTCCAAGCCGGCGCGCGGCACATTGCCCTGGATGACGGCGACGGTCGCGGTGCCGTCCTCCGCCTTGTCGCTGACCAGGGGCCGTGCGGCCACCGCGCCCACCACCGGTACGGCCACGCTCAGCAGGGCGACGGCGGCAGTGGACCGCCGTACGACGCGCGTGCGACGCGCCTCGACAGCCAGGCGTACGACCTCGTACAGGCCGAATCCGCACAGGACGACCGCGAAGCCGAGCACCGGCGTGCCGCCCACGGCGGCCAGCGGCAGGAAGACGCCCTCGGCCTGACCGAAGGCGATCTTGCCCCAGGGGAAGCCGTTGAAGGGCGCACGCGCGCGTGCCGCTTCTCCGGCGATCCACAGCGCCGCCGCCCACACCGGCCAGCCCGGCAGCTTCGACACCGCGGCGATGCCCACGCCCACCAGCGCCACGAAGATCGCCTCGATCACGACCAGTGCCAGCCATGGCCCGGGTCCGACCTCCACGCCGGTCCACACCAGCAGCGGCAGCAGGAAGCCGAGGCCGAAGAGATAGCCGAGGCCGAAGGCCGCCTTCCAGCTGCGGCCGCGCAGCACCCAGCCGAAGACGGCGAAGGCCGGCAGGGCCAGCCACCACAGAGTGCGGGGCGGGAAGCTGACGTAGAGCAGCACTCCGGAGAGCGCCGCGGCGAGGGCCGGAACCAGGCGGCGCGCCAGCCGTGCCGCGCGCGAGGCGGTCGCGATCTGCGGCTCCAACTGGTCCGACTCGCCCACGGAAGTTGCGGTGACGGTCACTCCGGGAGTGTACGGCGGCCGACCTTGGCTCCGACAGCGCGGTCCGACGGCAGCGGGGCCCAGGCCTGCGCACGCTGCGTGGGCACCGGGGGTCCCGGCCGATGCGCACGGTCTGTCCCCACGCGGACCGAGGCGCACAGGACATCCCTGCCCCCGGTTCTTCGTGTGACGCATCGTTCCTGCACGACACGTCCACAAATCGGCCATCACCCGTTACGGTATGCCGGAGCCTCAGTCGTACCGGCCGGTCAGGCCCGGGCGGCCGGGGCCCGTCACAGGTCGGGGGACCGGGTTCGGGGGGCGGGGTGGATGTCACGGGGATGACGTCTGCGGCAGGTCCGGATGAGGACGACGACAGACGAAACGTTTCTGACGCGACGGGCGTGGCGGTTCTGGGGGCCTGCGCCGCCTGGTCGCTGATCTCGGCTGCCCTGCACGACGGCCGCCCCGAGGGTGTCCTGCTGGCGGTCCTCGCCGTGTCCGCCGGTTATGCCGCGGGCCGGATCGGCGGGGCGCTGCTGCCCGTCGCCGCGCCCTGCGCCGGAGCACTGGCAGGAGTGAGCCTGACTCTGGCCGTTCCGCACCTCTCCCCCGGGCCCCGGATCGACGTCCCGCTGGGTCATGCCGGGGCCACCGCGGCCGTACTGACTCTCGCCGCCGGCGCCGCGTGCTGCGCCGCCTGGACCGCCTCCGCACCAGCCCTGCGACTGGGCCTGCGCATGCTTGCCGCCGGAATCGCGGTGACAGCGGCGGTCCTGGGCTCGACCACCGGCTTCGTCGCCTGTTCCGCCGTGGTGCTGTGCTCGCTCGCCGCCGGCCACCTCCGCCATCGCGGCGTGGGCATCGCCGGACTGGCTCTGAGCGCCACGGCGGTCACCGGCCTGACCTGGACCGTCGCAAACAACGCGGCGCCCGACGGACTCGCCGCCTGGCTGGAGGGTCAGCTCACCCGGCACCGCATCGAGCTGTGGCACGACGCCGTGCACCTGGCGAGCCGGGACCCGGTCCTGGGTGCGGGCCCAGGGCGCTTCGGGGAGCTCAGTACGACGGCGAGCGAGACGCTGCCGTCCGACGGCAAGCCGCACTCGGCGCTGTTGCAGCAGGCGGCGGAGCAGGGCGTCATCGGCGTGCTGCTACTGGCAGCCGGCTTCTGCTGGATGCTGTTCGCCCTGTGGCGCACCGCGCGCCCCACCCCGGTCGCGCTCACCGCGGCCGCGGCCCTGACGGCGCTGGCGGCGATCGCCGCCGTCGGCAACGCGCTCAGCTTCACCACCGTGTCGGTGGGCGCGGGCCTGCTGGCGGGGTTGGCCACTGCACGTCCGATCGTCAAGCAGCCGATGCCGCCCGAGATCGACGCACACGCGCGTGGCGAGCGGCTGACCCCATGACCCGGGGCGGGACGCAGGGGTCCGCCGACACGCCGGGCCGCCAAGGGCCGGCTCGCGGGGATGTTCTCAGAGCGCCGTGTCGGCCGTCCGGGTCCGCAGCCGGTCCCTGATGACCCGTACGGCTGCCTCCGCGTCGTCCACGGTGACCGTGAACGTGTGTCCGTCCCACAGCTGGAGCACCAGTCCCTCACCACGCCGTACGACGACCGCGGTGCCCTTCTCGGGCCTCCACCGGTAGCCCCAGCCACCCCAGTGGCGCGGCGTGACAAGCGGGACGAAATCCGCTCCCACGACCTCGGACAGGGGGATTCGGCGGCGCGGCACACCGATGTGGCCGCAGCGCACCTCGAGGCATTCCTGGTCGACCCTCAGGGCCACGTGCACGAACGCCAGAGTGCCGAAGAGGACCAGCAGCCCGGCCGCGATGCAGCCGACGACGGCCATGACCAGCGGGAGGATGCCGTCCGTCCACGGCGAATCGATGGCCAGCTCGATCCCGAGCGCCATGCATGCGCCGCCGACGAGCGCCAGCAGCCATTGGACCCGGTTGGTCGCCCGCCCGGTCCAGACATCGGGGTGCGGCTTCCTGCCGTGGGGGTGGTCCCTCATGGCTATGAGGTTACTCAGATTTCGCTCTGCTGGTACCGCGCTGCAGAGGGTGATTGCGCCGACCGGGCCAGGACGGACCGCGGGCGTCCGCTTGGTGACCGCCGGTTACCGGGCGGGGCTGATCGCCTGCAGCAGACGGCCTTCGTCGTAGGCGAGAGCGGGCTCGGGGAGGGTTCCCTCGCGGCCGCTCAGCAGCACCGTCAGGGTGCCGCTCGCTTCAGCCGTGGGGGCGGGCTGTTCGCCCAGTCGGCGCAGCGCCTGCGCGGCGACCGCTCCAGCGGAGCCGTGCAGGACGAGTGGCGGGAAGCCGGAGCGCTGGACGGCGGCGCGGATGCGGTCGGAGACGAGCTCGTAGTGCGTGCAACCCAGGACGACGGTCGTCACGTCCTCGGGGGTCAGCGCGGCGGCCGCGGAGACGGCGGCGTCGATCGCCGTCTGGTCCGCGTGCTCGACCGCCTCGGCGAGCCCGAAGCACGGCACCTCGGTGACGGTGACGCCGTCGGCGAAGTCCTTGATGAGCCCGCGCTGGTAGGGGCTGCCGGTGGTGGCGGGCGTGGCCCAGATCGCGACGGGGCCGCCGCCGGCAGCGGCCGGCTTGATCGCCGGGACCGTGCCGATGACCGGAATGGCTGGTTCGAGGCGGGCGCGCAGGGTGGGCAGCGCGTGCACGGACGCGGTGTTGCAGCCGACGATCAGCACGTCGGGCCGGTGCGCGGCGGCGGCGTCGGCGACGGCCACGGCACGCCGGGTGAGATCTTCAGGAGTCCTGGGACCCCAGGGCATGCCGTCCGGGTCGAGTGAGAGCACGAGATCGGCGTCGGGTCGCAGACGCCGTACTGCGGCGGTGGCCGCGAGCAAGCCGATTCCGGAGTCCATAAGCGCGATCTTCACCCGGTCACGATAGTCGATGGCCCCTTGCCGGCTCCCGGGTGGGGCAGACTTCGCGCGTGAGCGCCATTGCGTGGACCGCCGCAGGATCACTCGCCGCCTGGCTGTGGCTTCTGCTCTGCCAGGGCTTCTTCTGGCGTACGGATGTCAGGCTTCCGCAGCGGACGCAACCGGACCGGTGGCCGTCGGTCTGCATCGTCGTCCCCGCGCGCGACGAGGCCGCGGTCCTTCCGGCCTCTCTGCCGTCGCTGCTCGCCCAGGACTATCCGGGACACGCGGAGATCTTCCTGATCGACGACGGCAGTTCGGACCGGACCGGGGGGCTGGCACGCGAGCTGGCCCGACGGTACGGCGGACTGCCACTGACCGTGGACTCCCCCGGCGAACCGCCGGCCGGCTGGACCGGCAAGCTCTGGGCGGTGCGCCACGGCATCGGCCTGGCACGCGCGCGTGACCCCGAGTACCTGCTGCTGACGGACGCCGACATCGCGCATGCGCCCGACAGCCTGCGGGAGCTGGTCGCCGCGGCGCGCACCGGGGGCTTCGACGCCGTGTCGCTGATGGCCAGGCTGCGCGTGGAGAGTCTGTGGGAGCGGCTGGTCGTACCCGCCTTCGTGTACTTCTTCGCGCAGCTGTATCCGTTCCGCCGGATCGGCAAGAAGGGGACGCGGACGGCGGCCGCGGCGGGCGGCTGCGTCCTGCTGCGTGCCGAGACGGCCGAGCGGGCGCGGATTCCCGACGCCATCCGGCACGCCGTCATCGACGACGTGGCGCTCGCGCGGGCCGTCAAGGGCGGCGGCGGCCACATCTGGCTGGGGCTGGCCGAGCGGGTGGACAGCGTGCGCCCGTATCCGCGGCTGCGCGATCTGTGGCGCATGGTCTCGCGCAGTGCGTACGCACAGTTGCGGCACAACCCGCTGCTGCTGGCCGGGACGGTCGCCGGGCTCGCGCTGGTCTATCTGGTGCCGCCCGTGGCCGTGGTCGCGGGGCCGGCGGGCGGGGACACGGTGACGGCGGTCGTCGGCGGCCTTGCGTGGCTGGTGATGACGGGGACGTATGTGCCGATGCTCCGCTACTACCGCCAGCCGCTGTGGCTCGCTCCCCTGCTGCCGCTCACCGCGTTCCTCTATCTCCTGATGACGGTCGATTCCGCGGTGCAGCACTACCGGGGGCGCGGCGCGGCCTGGAAGGGCCGCACCTACACACGTCCGGATGCGGTGCCCGACGAGGGCTGACTACTTGCGACCTGGTGTCCAGTTCATGCCCCACGCGTACGCGTGGTCGACCGTGCGCTGCGGGCTCACCCCCCGCTCGGGGACCAGGTAGCGGGCCTCACGCTGCACGACCAGGTCGCTGCCGGTGTTGGTGATCAGCGCGAGCGCGCACACGGTCGAGGGGACCGTGCACTCGTCGAGCGAGAAGTCGATCGGGGCGCCGTGCTGCGGTGTGAGGGTGACCGTGGCGTGCAGTTCGGCGAAGGAACGCGCACCTTGGTAGATGGTCACGAAGATCAGGATGCGCCGGAAGGCCCGCTGGTGGTCGAGGTTGACGGTGAGGTTCTCGCCGCTGGCCACGGCGCCGGTGCGGTCGTCGCCGTCGAGGTGGATGTACGGGGGCTGGTGCAGGGCGCCGTAGGCGTTGCCGAGGGACTGGATGACTCCCTTGCTGCCGTCGGTCAGCTCGTACAGGGCGCACAGGTCGAGGTCGAGGTCGTTGTGCATGGCGACCGGGCGGCCCAGTTTGCTGGCCCAGCCCGAGAACTGCTTGCGCACCTCCCAGTTGAGGTTCACGCGCATGGCGCCCGAGGTGCCGCCCTGCTTGGTCAGCGACACGGAGGGCGCCGCCTTGGTGAGCGTCACCTTGCTCAGGCTGACCGGCGGAGCCTGGGGCGCGGACGGGGGAACCGGCGGCATGGCGGGCGGCTGCATCGCCGGCGGCGGGGGTGCGGGCGTGGTCATCGGGGGCGCGACCGGCGGGGCTCCGGCCGCGGGCGCGGCAGCCGCGTTCTGGGGTTCGTCGACCGTGATGCCGTAGTCGGTGGCCAGGCCCTCGAGGCCGCTGCTGTAGCCCTGGCCGACGGCACGGAACTTCCAGGCGCCCTGACGGCGGTAGAACTCACCGAGGACGAAAGCGGTTTCGACGGTGGCGCCCGTGCTGTCGAAGCGGGCGACGGAGGTGCCCTGGGCGGCCTCCTTGACCTCGATGTAGAGGTCCGGGACCTGGCCGAACGATCCGCCGTCCGTGGAGGCGGCGAGGATGACGGTCTCGATCGCGGGCTCCACGCGCGCGAGGTCGACCAGCACGCTGTCGGTGACCCGGCCGCCGGCGTCGCGCTTGCCCTCGTGCCGGACGGCGCCGGAGGAGTGCTCGGGCTGGTTGTAGAAGACGAAGTCCGCGTCGGAGCGGACTTTTCCGCCGACCAGCAACAGAGCCGAGGCGTCCGCGTCGGGCACGCCCGGTCCGGAGCGCCAGCCCAATTCGACCCGCAGTGCCGTCGTCGGCACCGGAACATTCGATCCTTTCGGCATTGACATGTCCGCCCCCATCACGGGTCACCGTGCCAGGCACGTCCTGGCAGCTCATCGGCTTCTTACAGGGTCAACCTATTCCCCGCGACATCGAACTCCCATGAGGGGCACATGAACACCGCCGGTCAACCGCCGGTAACCCGCCCGGAACTCGGCATTTACACGATCCGGACGCGGATTGGCGTCCCTTTTTGCCAAGTTCGCTCGCATTGGGGATCCAGCGTCACTGCGGGCACATAAAACAACCCTCTTATCGGTCTCCCCAACCAGCACATCGTGGGCTTACCTTATGTGCCATGACCTCCCCCCGCTCCACCTATGGCGGCGGCTACTACTCCGCCTCCTTCCCGGACACCCCGATCTACGACTCGCTCGTGGCCGAGCGGGGCACCCCGCAGATCGCCCCGATCCGGGTCCCCGCCGCGTACGACGCCCCGGGCAGCCACCTGCCCGCGCTCCCGTCGGCACTGCCCGCCCTCCCGGCGGCTCCGTCCCAGCCCTCCTACGGCTATCCGCATGCGCAGCAGCCCGCGCCGCTGCAGCAGGCGCCCGCCGCCTACATCCCGCAGCAGGCCGCGCCGCGCGGCTATCCGGGCCCGCAGGCGCAACAGCCTCGTCCGGTGGCCCCCGGCGGTATGGGCTACGAGGCCATGCGCCCCGCGGCTCCCCGGCCCGCCGCAGCTCCCTATCAGGACCCGTACAACAACCAGCAGTACCGCGGCTACTGACCCCTTCCCCAACGGTTGTCGTCGCCACCTGGCACGATGGCCCCATGGGGCAAGCGCAGCTGCAGTCGATCCACGTTCATCCGGTCAAGGCGTTCCGGGGCACCACGCCCCGGACAGCCGTCGTGGAGCCCTGGGGGCTGGCCGGAGATCGACGCTGGGCGCTGATCGACGCAGGGGGAAAGGTCGTGACGCAGCGCCAGCAACCGCGCCTCGCCCTGGCCGCCGCCGAGCTGTTGCCCGGCGGCGGTGTCCGCTTGTCCGCGCCCGGCATGGACCCGCTGACCGTGCCCGTGCCACACGCGTCCGGCACGGTGCCGATGGAGATCTTCCGCGACAAGGTCGAAGCGGCCCCCGCCGAGGACGAGGCCGCGCACGCCTGGTGCAGCACGTATCTCGGCATCGAGGTGCGCCTCGTGCACATGGCCGATCCCGGCACGTGCCGGCCCGTCGACCCTGAATACGCCCTGCCGGGCGAGACGGTCAGCTTCGCCGACGGCTACCCGCTGCTGGTCACCACGACCGCCTCCCTCGACGCCCTCAACTCACTCCTGGCCGGAGGTGACCACCCGGCCGAGGGTCCGCTGCCCATGAACCGCTTCCGGCCGAACGTCGTCGTGTCGGGCACCGCCGCCTGGGCCGAGGACGACTGGTCGAGCATCGCCATCGGCGAGGTCACCTTCCGTGTCGCCAAGAAGTGCGGGCGCTGCGTGGTGACCACGACCGACCAGGTCACCGCGGACCGCGGCAGGGAGCCCCTGCACACCCTGGGCAGGCACCGCAGGCTGGGCGGCAAGCTGGTGTTCGGCCAGAACCTGGTGCCCCTCTCGCGAGGCACGATCCGGGCCGGCGACCCGGTCACGGTCCTCGACTGAGAAAGATCTCCCACGAGCGACGACATGCGGGAACCGGGGCCGGGGGCCCGTGCGTTGGGCATTTCGTGAGAAGTTCATGAGAAGCCCTGTCGGCAGGTGATTTCGCTCTCTCTTCGCCGGGCTCGCGAGTGAGCGGCTCCGGGAGGGGCTATCACGGAGCGGGAAGGGGGTAGCGGGACATGCGGGCGATCAGCGGACTCTGGCGCTGGCGGCACAATCCGCTGTGCCGTGCGACCGATCTGGCCGAGGCCTGGGTCGCCCTGGCGGCCCTGCTGCTGATCCTGGTCGCCGCGCCCGTGGTCGGCTCCCTGGTCGGCGGCCTCGCCCAGGACACTCTTCAGGAGTCCGTGCGCGACCAGCGCGCGGCCCGGCATCTGGTGACGGCGACCGTGGTCCGCAAGCTGCAGGGCTCCCCGCTGGACTCCGACCCCGAGGCCACCACCGGACGGGACCGTCGTACCCGCGTGCTGGCCGACTGGACCGCGCCGGACGGCAGCGTGCACCAGGGGCAGGTCATGGCCGGCCTCGACACCCCACAGCCCGGCGACCAGTTCAAGATATGGACGGACCAACAGGGCCGCACGGTGGCCCGCCCCCTGGACTCCGCGACCGCGGCGACGCACGCCGTGCTCGCCGGGGTCGGTGCGGCCCTGCTGGCCATCGGCCTTGTCGAGGGCGGCAGACGGCTGGTCGTCTGGCGCATGGTCCGTGCCCGGTACGCGCGTTGGGACCAGGCCTGGGACAAGGCAGGCCCCGACTGGGGCCGGACCGGCACCGGCAGCTGACGGCCTTACCGCTCTGGTCAACCCACCGCCCGCGCGCACGCTACGGTGGACCGGCCGAACTCTTCGGGAGCAAAACCCGCGTACTACGAGGTGGGGGCACATCAACGCCATGGCACAGGGCACGGTCCAGGTGACGCACACCGGTACATCGCGGTGGCGGCGCCGCACGGGTGAGTATGCATCGCTCGCCGCAGCCCTGGAGGCCGCGACCGACGGTGACGTCCTCACGGTCGCGCCGGGCACCTACCGGGAGAACCTCGTCGTCCAGCGGGCGGTGACCCTGCGCGGCCCCGAGGGCTCCCCGGGCTCGGTGCGCATCGCGCCCCTGGACGGTGTGCCGTTGACCGTGCGCGCCTCCGCGGTTGTTCAGGATCTGCATGTCGAGGGCCAGGACGCTGCGGCACCCGCACTGCTCGTCGAGGAGGGCACCCCGGAGTTGTCGGACGTCCGCATCGTCACTCGGTCCGCGGCCGGGATCGAGGTGCGCGGTGGCGCGCGGCCGACCGTGCGCCGCTGCACCGTCGACAACCCGGCGGGCATCGGCATCGCCGTACTCGACGGCGGGGGCGGCGTGTTCGAGGAGTGCGAGGTCGTCGCGGCCGGCCAGGCCGGCATCGCCGTACGCGGTGGTGCGCACCCCCGGCTGGAGCGCTGCCGGGTTCACCACGCCTCGGGCTCGGGGCTGACGGCGACCGGTGAGAACTCCGCTCTGGAGGCCTTCGGTTGCGAGGTCTACGAGGTCCGCGGCTCCGGCGTCCAGATCACCGGACGGGCCACCGCCCACCTCACCGACTGCGATGTGCACCGCACCACCGCCGACGGTGTCACGCTGGACACGGACGCCGTACTGACCCTGGCCGACTGCCGTATCCACGACATCCCGGAGAACGCGGTCGACCTGCGCTCCCGCTCCGTGCTCACCCTGACCCGCACGACGGTGCGTCAGTTCGGTCGCAACGGCCTGTCGGTGTGGGACCCGGGCACGCGCGTGGACGCCAACCAGTGCGAGATCTTCGACAGCACGGGCGACTACCCGGCGGTGTGGGTCAGCGACGGCGCCACCGCGGTGCTGGACTCCTGCCGGGTGCACGACGTGCCGGACGCGCTGTTCGTCCTCGACCGCGGCTCGCGCGCGGACGTCGTGGACAGCGACCTGTCGCAGGTGCGCAACACGGCCGTGTCGGTGAGCGACGGCGCGACCGCGCAGCTCGACGACTGCCGGATCCGGGACGCGGCGACCGGCGCCTGGTTCCGGGACCACGGCAGCGGCGGCACCCTCAACAACTGCACCGTGGACGGCACCCAGACCGGCGTGATCGTCACCAAGGGCGCCGACCCCACCATCGAACGGTGCACGGTCGAGTCCCCGGCGGAGGCCGGGTTCTACGTGTCGGCGGGCGGCCGAGGCACCTTCCTCAACTGCCGGGTGAGGGGCAGCGCCGGGTACGGCTTCCATGTGATCGACGGCTGCCGCACGACGCTGCGGAAGTGCCGTACGGAGCGGTGCGCGCGGGGCGGGTACGAGTTCGCGGAGGGCGGCCCGGACACGGCCGGGGCGGGCCCCGACGTGGAGGACTGCACCAGCGACGAGAGCGCGGGCGTCAGGCAGCCGCCGTCGGCGCCGGAACCCGTCGTGCAGACGGCGCGCCAGTCCCCCGGGCTGCTCGGCGCGATCCCCGGTCAGCGCAGCACCGAGCAGGAGCCGTTGATCGCCTCCGCGGAGCCCGAGAAGCCGTCCCGGACGTCCAAGGCCGTCCTCGGTGAACTGGACGCGCTGGTGGGCCTGGAGAGCGTCAAGCGCGAGGTGCGCGCCCTCACCGACATGATCGAGGTGGGCCGGCGCCGTCAGGAGGCGGGTCTCAAGGCCGCGTCCGTCAAGCGCCACCTGGTCTTCACCGGCTCTCCCGGCACCGGCAAGACGACGGTGGCCCGCCTCTACGGCGAGATCCTCGCCTCCCTGGGTGTCCTGGAGAAGGGACATCTGGTCGAGGTGTCCCGCGTCGACCTGGTCGGCGAGCACATCGGCTCCACGGCGATCCGCACACAGGAGGCATTCGACAAGGCGCGCGGCGGGGTCCTGTTCATCGACGAGGCGTACGCGCTGTCGCCGGAGGACTCGGGCCGGGACTTCGGCAAGGAGGCCATCGACACGCTGGTGAAGCTCATGGAGGACCACCGGGACGCGGTCGTGGTCATCGTCGCGGGCTACACGGCCGAGATGGAGCGCTTCCTTTCGATCAACCCCGGTGTGGCGTCCCGCTTCTCACGGACCATCACCTTCAGCGACTACGGCCCCGAGGAACTGCTGCGGATCGTGGAGCAGCAGGCCGAGGAGCACGAGTACCGGCTCGGCCCCGGCCTCGGCGAGGCCCTGCTGAAGTACTTCACAGCGATCCCCAAGGGCCCGGCGTTCGGCAACGGTCGCACGGCACGCCAGACCTTCGAAGCGATGGTGGAGCGGCACGCGAGCCGGGTCGCCCAGCTCGACGAGCCGAGCACGGACGACCTCACGCTGTTGTACGGCGAGGACCTGCCCGAGCTGGGCTGACCTCGGCGCCTTCGTCGAACCGGTCGGATCAGCCCTCGGCACCGACCTCCGGCCGCTGCGCGGGCACCTCCGGCTTCAGGCGCGCCAGCAGCCGCTCCCGCTCCTCGGCGAACGCCGGGTCCGCCTGGTAGTCACCGTGACCGAGGATCGGGGCGGGCAGGGGGTGTTCGGCCGTACGGCCGTACGCCAAGGGGTCCTTGAGAGCCGCGCGGTCCACTTCGGGGGTGCAGCTGCCGGGCAGGCGGACCGGGCCGCCGATGGGGTCGGTGACGCGGTACAGGTTGCGCCAGCAGTCCAGCTCAGCATGCAGGGAGGCGAGGGCGGCCGAGCCGAAGTGGGCCGGGAACCAACGGCCGTAGAGGCGTTCCAGCGGGGAGCCGTAGGTCAGCAGCGCGACCCGCTTGCGGTCGGCCGGCGTCAACTGCCAGACCGCCGCGGCCGCAAGCACGCTGCCCTGGGAGTGCCCGGAGATGACGAGACGGCGGCCGTTCTCGGCGCGCGTCCAGGTCGCCATCCGCCAGGTCAGGTCGGGCACCGCACGCTCGGCGTAGCAGGGCGGTGCGAAGGGGTGGGCGGCGCGGGGCCAGAAGGTGCCGACGTCCCACAGGATGCCGATGGTGCGCCGTGCGGAGGCGTCCTTGTAGGCGCGTCTGCCCCAGGTGACGAACAGTATGAAGCCGAGGCCGATCAGCCAGGAGCCCAGCGCCTGTGCCGTCTCGGCGGCGCCGTGCACGAAGGCGTACGTCCCGTCGGCGGCCTCGCTCGGTGTCTCGTCGGTCGTCATCGCGCCGACCAGGGCTCCGGCGCCCAGGAGCAGGGTCGCGGTGGAGGTGACGGCGACGACGAGGGGAGCGCGGTCGGTGAGCGTGGCCATCGCGCGCGTGCTCGCGATACGGCGGGTGCGTGCGATGTCCCGGGGCTCCCCGGCGTAGTCGAGCTCCACCGTGCCCAGCTCGGTGCGGCGCAGCAGCCAGGCCCGCCATGCCAGCCCGCCGCAGAGCAGCAGCAGGAGGACCAGCAGCGGCGGGATCACGGACGCCTGCCAGGTCAGCAGGACCGGCGGGCCTGCGATGGACGCCCGCGTGCCGTCCAGCCAGTCGGCGACCCGCTGGGCGACGCCGCCCGACATCACCCCGCCGAGGGCGCAGGCGAGCATGACGACTGCCGGTCCGCCGAGGCCGCGCATCGCGGCGCGCGGGTCGGGCAGGGTGCGGTGAAGGACGTGGGCGACGACGGCGAGCACGATCACAAGCAGGCCCTGGAGGAAGGCGATCGCGCCGAAGGTGGGGTCGCCCGGGAGGCGGCCCGTCGACTGCCAGCCCGGCCGTTCCCACCCGGCGTACACCAGGGCGAGTACCAGCAGGACGAGGGCGGCGAGCGGCAGGCGCCGTACGAGATGTTCGTCGAGTTCCCGGTCGAGACGGTTCTCGCTGCGGCCCCGGCGGCTGACCACCCACACCACGACGACCGCGCCGGCGAGGATCGCTGCTTCCAGAAGCCATCCCAGGATGTCGAGCAGCGCAGGTCCGCCGGGCCTGCGGTCGAAGCGTGCCGCTGCAGCGCCGACCGCGGCGGCGACCGTCAGCAGGCCGGCGGCGGTGTGCGCGGCGCGCAGCCGGGCGACCAGGCGACGGCCGTACCAGAAGCCGGGGCGGCCCAGGGAGGTGCCGCCGGACTCCTCGTCGGGCTCGGGTTCACGGGACATCGGCTGCTGGGACTCGTACGCGCTCCAGGTGCGGCGGGACAGGTACCAGAGCAGGCCGGTCAGGGCGGCGGGCACCAGGGCCGCGAGGGCGAGCCTGCGGCCGGGTCTGCTCCACCAGCCGCCGTCCGAGGCGAGTGGCGACAGGAAGCCCAGCCAGCTGTGCCGGTCGGCACACGCGCGCGTGCCCGCGCACTGCCAGGCCGTGAGGTCGAGGGCGACCTCGCAGGCGGCCGCGACGAGCAGCACCGTCAGCGTCAGCCCGGCGAACCGGACGAGCAGGCCGTACAGCCGCACCGTCCGCGGGCGGTCCTGTGTGGTGGGGCGCATCCAGTGGGCGAGGTTGACCACCATGAACGGCAGTAACAGCAGCCACAGGGCGCGTGCGCTGTTTCCCGAAGTGAGGTTGCACCAGACGTAGGCCTCGGGCACCGGGCCGTCCCGGTGGTCGTCCCGCCGGTCCTCGGCGTCGACGTCGTCGGCGCGCCGGAACACGGCGGCCGTGCCGTCCCCGGTGATCCGCACCGTGCGCGGATCGTCGAGCATCTCCTGCGGTGTGGTGCCGCCGACCCCGTGGACCAGGAGTTCCAGGGCTGCGGCGCGGTCCTGCGCTCGTTTCACTTTTCGCACTTCCCCCGTGACGAGCCTTCGGCTTCTGTCCGTGCGGGCACAAGGATCTCCGCGTGGAAGGTCCCTTACACCTCTCGTCACGGAATCTCCCCGATCCGTATGACGAACAGGGGAACGGCAGATGCGGAAGTGACATGCGCGCGTCGGTACGGCCAGTGGCGCGACCGGTACCGACCCGTGCGAGGATGGGACGTCCCGCACACCGGGAGGGACGAGAATGTCCTTATCAGAGCAGGTGCGCAGGGCGTGTCGGACAGCCTGAGGCGAAAGGACCGGAGCGTACGTGAGTGAGAATCAGAACCTCCTCGCGGAGCAGCGGCGCGCCCTGATCCTGGACGAGGTACGGCGACGGGGCGGGGTGCGCGTCAACGAGCTGACCCGCAAGCTCGGCGTGTCGGACATGACGGTGCGCCGCGACCTCGACGCGCTCGCCCGGCAGGGCGTGCTGGAGAAGGTGCACGGCGGCGCGGTTCCGGTGGTCGAGGCCAGCACCCATGAGCCGGGCTTCGAGGCCAAGTCGGGTCTGGAGCTGACGGCCAAGGAGGACATCGCGCGGTCCGCGGCCGAGCTGGTCGCGCCGGGCACCGCGATCGCGCTGTCGGGCGGGACGACGACGTACGCGCTGGCACACCAACTGGTGGACGTGCCCGACCTGACGGTGGTCACGAACTCGGTGCGGGTGGCCGACGTCTTCCACGCCGCGCAGCGCACCTCGGGCCCCCGGCAGGGCGCGGCCACGGTCGTGCTGACCGGCGGGGTCCGCACTCCCTCCGATTCGCTGGTGGGCCCGGTGGCCGACCAGGCGATCGCAGCGCTCCACTTCGACATGCTGTTCCTCGGAGTGCACGGCATATCGGTCGAGGCCGGCCTGTCCACGCCGAACCTCGCGGAGGCCGAGACCAACCGGCGTCTGGTGCAGTCGGCGCGCAGGGTCGTGGTGGTCGCCGACCACACCAAGTGGGGTGTGGTGGGGCTGAGTTCGTTCGCCGCTCTGGAGCAGATCGACACGCTGGTGACGGACTCCGGTCTCGAGAGCGAGGCGCGCTCCGAGATCGCGGAGCATCTGCGGCTGGTCGTGGCGGGCGAGCCCGACGAGGATGCGGACCTCTGAGACAGGCGATGTCCCGCGGTGCAGACAGCTGACGGAGCGCCAGCTAGGGTGGCGTGCCCGGTCCAGCGTCGGCACAGGGGGTTTCGTCCATGGCTCATCTGCTGCGTGAGGTCGGTCTCGACTTCGTCGGGACCGCGCCCGTACGGCACGTCTTCGCGCGGGAGATCACCGCTCCCCCGGAGACGGTCCACCGCGCGCTGGCCGAGGACGTATCCGGCTGGACGGAGTGGTTCTCCGCGGTGACGCTGGCCCGCCCGCTCGACGACGGTGCCCGGCGCGAGATACGCCTCAAGGGCGGTACGCGTTTCGAGGAGACGATCCTCGCGGCGAAGAGCCCCGAGTTGTACGCCTACCGGATCGACATCACCAACACGCCGGGCGCCCGGGCCATGGTCGAGGAGTGGCGGCTCGCCCCGGCGGGGACGGGCACGCGGGTGCAGTGGACGTTCGCGGTGGACGGCACGGCGCCGTTCCGTTTCGCCTTCGGCCTCGCGCGGCCCGGTCTCGGCCGGGCGTTCCGGGACGCGGTGACAACACTGGACAAACGGCTGACGCCGTAGACGGTTCCGTCACTCGGGCCAGACGCCCGTCTGCAGCAGCTGTTCGATGGCCGTCGCGTACGGCGCGATGTCCAGGCCCTGCTCGACTAGCCAGGCGTCCGAGTAGTACTTGTCGAGGTACCGGTCCCCCGGGTCGCACAGCAGCGTCACCACGCTCCCCTGCCGGCCCTCGGCCACCATCTCGGCGACGATTTTCAGAGCGCTCCACAGCCCGGTGCCGGTGGAGCCGCCCGCCTTGCGGCCGATGCCCTGTTCCAGGGCCCGTACGGCGGCGACGCTCGCCGCGTCCGGCACCTTCATCATCCGGTCGATCGCGCCGGGCACGAAGCTCGGCTCCATGCGCGGCCGGCCGATGCCCTCGATACGGGAGCCGCAGTCGCAGGTGACGTCCGGATCGCCGGTGGTCCAGCCCTCGAAGAAGCACGAGTTCTCCGGGTCGGCCACACAGATGCGGGTGTCGTGCTGCATGTAGTGGACGTACCGGGCGATGGTCGCCGACGTGCCGCCGGTGCCGGCCGTGGCGACGATCCAGGCGGGCTCCGGGAACCGTTCCAACTCCAGCTGGCGGAAGATGGATTCGGCGATGTTGTTGTTGCCGCGCCAGTCCGTGGCCCGTTCGGCGTAGGTGAACTGGTCCATGTAGTGGCCCCCGGTGTCCACCGCGAGGCGGGCGGACTCCTCGTACATCTTCCGGGAGTCGTCCACGAAGTGGCACTGCCCGCCGTGGAACTCGATCAGACGGCACTTCTCGGCGCTCGTCGTGCGCGGCATGACCGCGATGAAGGGCACCCCGATCAGCTTCGCGAAGTACGCCTCGGAGACGGCTGTCGAGCCGCTGGACGCCTCGATCACCGGGCGGCCCGGCCGAATCCAGCCATTGCACAGGCCGTACAGGAAGAGCGAGCGGGCGAGCCGGTGCTTGAGGCTGCCCGTCGGGTGGGTCGACTCGTCCTTGAGGTACAGGTCGATGCCCCAGTGCTCCGGCAATGGGAACCGCAGCAAGTGGGTGTCGGCCGAACGGTTGGCGTCGGCCTGGACCTTTCGGACGGCTTCTTTCAGCCAGGTGCGATAGGCAGCGTCGCTCTGGTCGACGTCGAGGGTCACGCCGGACGGGGTCTGCTGAAGGGTGCTCACGGCGGTACTCCTCATACTCGGCCACAACGGCGACTCGCGGGGCCGTCACTTCGAGCATAGACATCTTCCGCACGCTTCTCACCTGCATAAACACACCTTTGAGAGCCTCAAAGGCACCCCTGGGCCGTGACGTCACCGGGCCCCGGGGGCGCATTCGCGCGAGTGCTCCGAGCACCGCGGACAGGGGGACGTGCGTACTGGTGCTCGGCGCGGGACGCGGGCACACTGCTCCGGACGGGACGACGATCCCGAACGGGGTGCACACTGGATCACTACCGGGGCCGGCACCCGCACAGGACCGGCCGGCACACCGACGCGCACAAGGGGGCGGGGCATGGCGGAGCCTGAGTTCAGGGCCACGGGCGTGCGGATCGGGAAGCGGCTGCGCTCGCTGACCCGGGCCGGGCAGGTGCGGATCAGCGACGGCAGGGTGCAACTGCTCACCAGCTACGGCAGCGAGATCGACAGCGCGCCGGTACAGGCCGTACGGGCGTCCAAGCCGTGGTTCTCGCCGGACGACAAGGCGCTGGCCGACATCAACGGCAACCGCTACTCGCTGACCCTGGGTGATCACGACCCCGCTCCCGGAGAGGCGGGCCCTCCCGCGGCGCGCCGGTTCATAGAGGCCGTACGGAAGGCTGCGGGACGTAAGGGCTGAGTCACTGCGAGTTGCGGTAACGCACCCCCTGCGTCACGCTGGTCTCACGTCACTCTGGGTTTACCGGCGATAACACTGCGAACCAGCCCGCCGGCCACGACAGCAGGCGGCCGTTTTCCTCAAGTCCCCTGCTGGATCATCCGTACTCCGTGTTCTTCCGGACCTCTTCAGTCGGGGAGTCGCAGCCGTGATCAGTTACCCAAGCAGGCACTGCACGGTGGAGCTCCAAGCCCTGCCGTCGCGGATCGGTCAGGTCCGCAGAATCGTATCGGCGCAGTTGCGCTACTGGCATCTGGACGCGTTGATAGACCGCGCCGCGCTCGGTGTGACCGAGCTGTTGACCAACGTCCACCAGCACGCCCGGCCGGACAAGATGTGCACCGTGGAGATCGAGCTGCTGCTCGACCGGCTCATGGTCTCGGTGCGCGACCACGACCCGCGACTGCCGGTCGTGGCGGACGTCAGGGCCGCCGACACACTCGCCACCTGCGGTCGCGGGCTCGCGATGGTGGCCGCCGTCAGCGAGAGCTGGGGTGTGCGTCCGGACGGCGAGTCCGGGAAGGTCGTGTGGTTCACGCTCCCGACGGCCGTGGCGCCGCGGGCCACGGCCGCGCGACCGCCGCAGCGCAGGACGGCGGACAACCCTGCGCGTCGGTTCGCGGAGGTCGGGGCGCCGGTCGATCTGCGCCGGCCCGAGCATGCTCCCGCCCGGTCGGCCGTTGTCGGCTGACCGGGCGGTGAGGGGACCTTCGAAGGCGTCGTCACCGGTGTCATTCGGTGGCGATCGCCCGTAGTACGTCCAGGCGGGCCGCCCGACGTGCGGGGCGCAGCCCTGCCAGGGCTCCGGCCGTGATGCCGACCAGGGCCACCAGGGCGAGTTGGAGCGGCGGCATCGCGAAGGCGAAGGCGCCGTCGCTCGCCCCGTCGGCGGCCTCGACCAGGACCCAGCCGAGGAAGGCGCCGAGGGCGAGGCCGCCGGCTGTGCCGAAGGCGGCCACCAGGACCGACTCCCAGCGGACCATGGCGCGCAGTTGGGAACGGGTCTGGCCCACGGCTCGCAGCAGGCCCAGTTCGCGGGTGCGCTCGTGGATCGCCAGGGTGAGGGTGTTGGCGATGCCGAGGAGTGCGATGAGCACGGCGAGGGCGAGCAGGGCGTAGACCAGGGTGAGCATCATGTCGATGCCGCCGGCCGAGGACTGCGCGTACTCGTCGCGGGTCTGCACGTCGGGGTTGCCGTACTGGTCTGCAACCCTCTCCACCGCCGCCTTGCCCTCGTCCGCCCCCACTCCGTCCTTGAAGGAGACGGCGACCAGGGTGTCGGCGTCCTGGGTGCGGTGCGGGGCCCAGGCTTCGCGGGTGACGACGTAGTCGCCGGCGAGTTCGGACTGGCCGTAGACCGCTCGGACCGTGAAGGTCTCCTGGCGGCCGTCGGTGAAGGTGAGCCGGGTCCTGTCGCCGGTTGTCAGGTTCTGCTTGGCGGCCTCCTTCTCGGTGATGGCGATGCCGTCGGTGCCGAGGTCGCGCAGGGAGCCGCTGACGGAGCCGAGGTCGAAGGTGCGCTCCAGGGCGACCGGGTCGGTGACCGTCAACGCCCTTCCCTTGCCGTCGACTTCGGCGACGCCCCGGCCGAGTCCGACGGCCGTGTCCACCTCGGGCAGCCGCTGGACCGCGTCGGCGAGGCGCGGGCTCAGTCCGCTGCCGCCCGCGCCGAACGACGGGGTGCTGACGGCCACGTCCCCCGCGAACGACCGGGACACGGTCTGGTCCATGGTCGCCTTCAGCGAGGCACCGAACACGGTGAACAGCGACACGACGGCCACGCCGATCATCAGGGCGCTCGCGGTGGCGGCCGTACGCTTCGGGCTGCGCAGGGCGTTGCGCCGGGCGAGCCCGCCGGTGACGCCGCGGAGCCGGTCGAGGGGGCCGCCGAGGATCCGTACGGCCGTCGAGGAGGCGACCGGGCCGAGGACCACGAAGGCGGCCAGGGCGAGGACGGCGCCGGCCGCGGCCAGCCACATGGACGGGGACACAAGGACGCCGGTGAGCGTCACACCGAGCGCGAGGGCGATGAGACCGACACCGGTGACGGCGCGGGCGCGGGAGGCGCCGGAGGTGTCGACGGACGTCTCGCGCAGGGCGGCCAGCGGCGCGGTGCGGCCGGCTCGTGCTGCGGGCAGCAGCGCGGAGCCGAGGCATACCACGATGCCCACCGCGAGGGGCAGCGCCATGGAGATCGCGCTGATCACCAAGTCGCCCTCGGGGAACGGGAATCCGATCGCCGGGAACAGCGCCTGAAGGCCGGCCGCGATACCGATGCCGCCCGCCAGGCCGGCCACCGACGCGGTGACGGCGACGGCGGTCGCCTCGACGAGGGTCGACGCGGTGACCTGTCGGCGCGAGGCACCAAGGGCTCGCAACAGGGCGTTCTCGCGGGTGCGTTGGGCCACGACGATCGCGAAGGTGTTGTGGATGGAGAAGGTCGCGACGAGCAGGGCCACGCCGGAGAAGACCAGCAGGAAGGTGGTGAAGATGGTCAGGAACTGGCTGGAGATCATCTCCGTGTTCTCCTCGGCCGACTCCTGACCGGTGATGGCCTCGACGCCGCTGGGCAGCACGGCCGTCAGCTCGTCGACGAGTTGCTGCTGGCTGACGTCCGGTCCGGCCCGCACCTGGATGGTCGCCGCTTCGCCGGGGCCGGCGGTGAGGTACTTCTCGGCGTCGGCCTGGGTCATGCCGGTGAAGGTCACCTGTGCCATGCCGTCCTCGCCGCCGAAGGTCGCGAGGCCGACGACGGTCACCTCGACCGGATCGGGTGTGCGCAGGGTCGTGGTGTCGCCGATCCTCAGGCCGCCGCGGTCGGCGGTGCCCCGGTTGACGACGACCTCGCCGGACTCCTGCGGGGCGCGGCCCTCGGCCAGGCGGTACGGGTTGAGCTCGGGGTCGTCGATCCAGTTGCCGGCGAGGGTGGGCGGGCCCTGCCCGCCGATGGGGTCGCCGTTCCTGCCGATGAGCTGGCCGGCGCCCTGGATGCTGGGCGCGGCTGCCGCGACGCCGGGGGCCTGCTCGATGGTGCGCACCAGGTCGGTGTCGACCGGCTCGCGCACGCCTTCGCTCTCGCCGGGCGTGGTGATGGCGTCGGCGCTGCGGACGACGACGTCCGTGCCGCTGGTCGCGTTGCCGAACATCGTGTCGAAGCCGGCCCGCAGGGTGTCGCCCATGACGAGGGTTCCGGCGAGGAAGGCAACGCCGAGGAACACCGCGAGGAACGTGCCGGCGAAACGGCGCTTGTGGGCACGCAGGGAGGACACGCTGAGGCGGACGGAGGCGTTCATGACGGCACCTCGAAGGCTTTCATGCGGTCCAGGACCTTGTCGGCGGTCGGGGATTCCATACGGTCGACCAGGCGGCCGTCCGCGAGGAAGACGACCTCGTCGGCGTGGGCGGCGGCCACGGGGTCGTGGGTGACCATGACGACCGTGCGGGCCGTCTGGCGCGCCGCGCGGCCGAGCAGGCCGAGGACCTCCTCGCCGGAGCGGGAGTCGAGGTTGCCGGTCGGCTCGTCGGCGAACACGACATCGGGCCGGCCGGCGAACGCCCGGGCCACCGCAACGCGTTGTTGCTGGCCGCCGGAGAGCTCGGAGGGCCGGTGGTGGAGCCGGCCGCGCAGGCCGACGACGTCGATCAGCGCGTCGATCCACTCCGGGTCGCCCTTGCCGCCCGCGAGGTCCAGCGGCAGCGTGATGTTCTCCGCCACGGTCAGCGTCGGTACCAGGTTGTAGGCCTGGAAGACGAAGCCGACGCGGTCGCGGCGCAGGAGGGTGAGGCGACGGTCGTCGAGGCTGCTCAGCTCGGTGTCGCCGATGTGGGCGGTGCCCGAGGTGAGTGTGTCCAGGCCGGCCGCGCAGTGCATCAGGGTGGACTTGCCGGAGCCCGAGGGCCCCATGATCGCGGTGAAGCGGCCGACCGGGAAGTCGACGCTCACCCCGTCCAGGGCCCTCACGCTGGTGTCGCCGGTGCCGTACACCTTCACGGCGTCCACGACGCGGGCGGCCGTCGGCGTGCCTGTCGTGGTGGTCGTGACGGTCATGCCGCACCGCCCTTGCCCGTACGGCCGAACTGCTCGTCCAGGACGGACAGCCGGCGCCAGTACTCGTCCTCGTCGATCTCGCCGGAGGCGAAGCGGTGGCCGAGCACGGTGATGGGCGAGTTGTCGTCGGGGGTGGGCCGCCCGGGGCCGCGGCGTCCGCGCCATACGGTGCGGCGCAGCAGCGTGATGCCACCGATCACGACGGCCGCCCAGATCAGCGGGAAGAGGAGGATCCACGGGCCGGGGCCGCCGTCGGCGAAGTGTGCCAGGGTCTGCATCTCGAGTCATCTCCCGGGTCGGTTCGGTCGGGTCTTTCGGTGATGTCTCGAGACTCGCGCCGTGAGGGGGTCCGGGTCGTCGTACGGCCAGCGGCAGTGTGCGTACCTCGCGGGGAGTAGGCGGGGCCGGTTCCGCTGCTCCGGACGGGCTCGACTTCTGTAACTACTAGTATGTACAGTGAGGTGCATGAGCACCCCCGACCGACTGATCGAGGCCACTCGCGAACTGCTGTGGGAGCGCGGCTACGTGGGCACCAGCCCCAAGGCGATCCTGGAGCGTGCGGGGGCCGGGCAGGGCAGCATGTACCACCACTTCAAGGGAAAGCCGGATCTCGCGCTGGCCGCGATCCGGCGGACCGCCGAGGAGATGCGGGCTACCGCCGCGGGAGTACTCGACGGTCCGGGAACACCGTACGAGCGCATCGAGGCCTACCTGCGGCGTGAGCGCGAGGTGCTGCGCGGCTGTCCGATCGGGCGGCTCACGATGGACCCGGACGTGATCGCGAGCGACGAACTGCGGGCGCCCGTCGACGAGACGCTCGACTGGCTGCGCGAACGGCTCGCCGGGATCGTCGAGGAGGGCCGGGAGCAGGGCCAGTTCGCGCCCGGGCTCGACGGCGAGGCGATCGCGGCGACGATCGTCGCGACCGTCCAGGGCGGCTATGTCCTCGCCCGCGCGTCCGGCTCGCCCGCCGCGTTCGACATGGGCGTCCAGGGCCTGCTGTCCCTTCTTGCACCCCACTAGGAACCGCACCGGACGCACCAGGAAGGCGGCACGATGCACGCGATGCAGTACCGGATCACCCTGCCCGCCGACTACGACATGGAGATCATCCGACGTCGTGTGGCGAGCAAGGGGCACCTGCTCGACGACTGGCAGGGGCTCGGCCTCAAGGCGTACCTGATACGCGAGCGCGGCGTGCACGGGTCACCGGTCAACGAGTACGCGCCGTTCTATCTGTGGCACACCGTCGCGGGGATGAACGCCTTCCTCTGGGGCGGCCCGTTCCAGGGCATCGCCGACGACTTCGGACGGCCTTCGGTCCGTCAGTGGACCGTGCTGGCGCACGAGGGCGCCGCTCCTGCCCGTGCGCGGGTGGCGGTGTTGCGGCGCCAACAGGTCCCGGACGGCGTGCAGTTGACGAGCCTGGCGGTGAACGCGGCGCGGGAGACCGAAAGGTTGGCGGACGAGGACGGTGCAGTGCTCGCGGCGGCGGCCGTGGACACGAGCCGTTGGGAGCTGATCCATTTCTCCCTCTGGGACAACGACACACCCAAGGCCGACGGCGCCGTGTACGAGGTGCTGCACCTGTCCGTGCCGGGGCGGCTGCCGCTCGACGCACCTGCCTGACTGCGCTGACAAGCGACAAGCGACAAGCGACAAGCGACAAGCGACAAGCGACAAGGAGAACCCCCCATGCCCTTCGTCCGCATCGACGCCCTGGAAGCCGGCCCCGAGCGGCTCGACGCGCTCGGTCGTGCCGTGCACGACGCCCTGGTCGAAGCCATCGGGATTCCGCCCGATGACCGGTTCCAGGTGCTGGTCGGCCACGACGGCACCCACAGCACCCTGCGCTACGACGACGGCTATCTCGGCATCCACCGGGACGACGGCATCGTGTACGTGACGATCACCCTGCGCTCCGGCCGGACTCCGGCCCAGAAGCAGGCGCTGTACCGGCGGATCGCCGAACTCGCCCACGCCTACGCGGGGACCGAGCCTCGCAACGTGTTCGTCAACCTCATCGAGAACGAGCCGATCAACTGGTCGTTCGGCGAGGGAGTCGCGCAGTACGCCGATGCCCCCGCCCCCGTCGACTCCCCCACCTCGGAGAGCCTCACGGCTCCCTGACGTCCAGGCGGCCGATGCGGGCCACGTTCTCGCGGTCCTCGGCGTCGTCGCTCGCCGCGCCGGCGAACCAGGCGTCGAGGATCTCCTTGAGCAGCGGCTCGGACGTCAGGCGCAGGCTGAGGGCGAGGACGTTGGCGTCGTTCCAGCGGCGGGCGCCGTCCGCCGTGTAGGCGTCCGCGCACAGCGCGGCCCGTACGCCCGGCACCTTGTTCGCGGCGATCGACGCGCCCGTGCCGGTCCAGCAGCACACGACCGCCTGGTCCGCCGTACCGTCGGCGACCTCGCGGGCGGCCGCTTCGGAGCAGGCGGCCCACTGGGGGTCCGAGTCGGGATTCAGGGCCCCGTGCGTGACCACCGCGTGGCCACGGGCGCGCAGCTCGGCCACGAGACTGCGGGCCACGGGTTCGTCCATGTCGGAGGAGACGGAGATCCGCATGTCACGAAGGGTACCCAGGTCCGCCTGCGGGTGTGCGGCCGTGGGCCGGGAGTGCGGTCGTCGCGGCTGCGGCCGAGCATGGAGGTGACCGCCAGGAGACCTGGGGGAACGGAGGCCGGGATGGATGCCGTGGATGTCGTCCAGCGCTTCAACGCCGCGATCAACGACCGTGACCTCACCGAGCTGGCCTCGCTGATGTCCGACGACCACACCTTCATCGACACGGCGGGCAACACCGTCAGCGGAAAAGGGGCCTGCATCGAGGCGTGGCGCGCGTTCTTCGCGGCCTTCGCGGACTACCGGAACGTATTCACCGACCTGACCGTGGGGGACGAGGTCGTCTCGGTGTCCGGATACTCCCTCTGCTCGCGGCCCGAGCTTGCCGGCCCGGCGCTGTGGACCGCCCGCGTCACCGGTGGGCTGGTCGGCGAGTGGCGGGTGCGCACGGACTCTCCGGCGGCACGCCGCGAGCTGGGGCTGCCGCCGGGCGGACTCGTCTAGGGCCTGTTCCGAGTTCCCGCGGGGTCGCGACGGAGGAACCAGGACAGGCCCTAGGTCAGCGCCCCCAGCGGATCGTCCAGGACCGGCTGCCAGGCCAACTCGGCCGCGCCGACCAGGCTGTTGTGGTCGAGGGTGCACGCGAGGATCGGGACGCTGCCGCTCTGCCCCCAGAGGCTGCGGTCGGCGACGACGGCGCGCAGTCGGTCGGGGTCGGCGTCGAGGAGGGTGGCGTGGAGGCCGCCGAGGATGATGCGGTCGGGGTTGAGGATGTTGACCAGGCCGGCGAGTCCCAGGCCGAGGCGGTCGATGAGAGCCTCGGTGGCGACGCGGATCGTGGGGTCGTCGTACCGGGTGCGGATCAGGTCCTTGGCCTGCTGGAGCAGGGAGATCTCGGGGCCGGGCTCGCGGCCGGCGGCCGTGAGGAAGGCCAGCGGGTCGGCCTCGACGTCGAGGCACCCGCGGCTGCCGCAGTGGCAGGGCCTGCCCTCGGGGTTCACGGTGAGGTGACCGACCTCCAGGGCCAGGCCCGAACTGCCGGTGTGCAGACGGCCGTCCAGCACGAGAGCACCCCCGACACCCCGGTGCCCGGTGGCCACGCACAGCAGGTCGCGGGCGCCGCGCCCCGCTCCGTGCCGGTGCTCGGCGAGCGCGACGAGATTGATGTCGTTGCCGGTGAACGCCGGTCCGGTGATCCCGGCAGCGCGCACGCACTCCGTGAAGATACGGCGGACGGGGGCACCCACGGGCCACGCCAGGTGCAGGGGGTTCAGGGCCAGGCCGTCGGGTTCGGCGACGGCGGACGGTACGGCGAGACCCGCGCCGACGCAGCGCCGTCCGGTCGTGCGCAGCAGGTCGGCGCCCGCCTCGACGACGGACCCGAGCACCTTCGCCGGGTCGGCGTCCACGGTCTCGCAGCCGGGTGCGGTGGCGACGATACGGCCGCCCAGGCCGACCAGCGCCGCCCGGAACCCGTCGGCGTGCACCTGCGCGGCGAGAACGACCGGGCCGTCCTCGGCGACCGCCAGCCGGTGCGAGGGCCGCCCCTGCGAGCCCGCCGCCGCACCGGGCCGTGCGTCGACCCGGATCAGCCCGAGCGCCTCCAGCTCGGCCGCGACCGCGCCCGCCGTCGCCCGGGTCACGCCGAGCTCGGCGGTGAGGACCGCACGGGTGGGCGCGCGTCCGGTGTGCACGAGCTCCAACGCGGGTCCGAGCGCGCCGCGCCCCCGGTCCAACCGCGTCCTCGAGGTGGTCCCTTCCCCCGCTGTCCGGGGGTCCGCCTTGCCGCTCATGAGGGCGAGTCTCCCATGATCCGCAGCTCCGGCGGCCTACCGGCCGCTCACTCTGAGCGTGATGTTCAACCGGCCGGTCAGCCCCAACTCCGGCGGTGCGGTGCCCGGCTGCACCTTCGGCACACCGTGGTAGGCGAGTCGCGAGGGACCGCCGAACACGAACAGGTCGCCGCTGCGCAGCTCGACGTCCGTGTACGGCCGGCTACGGGTCTCGGTGTTTCCGAAGCGGAAGACGCAAGTGTCACCGAGGCTCAGGGACACCACCGGGGCGTCCGACTTCTCGTCGCTGTCGCGGTGCATGCCCATGCGGGCGTCGGATTCGTAGAAGTTGATCAGGGCGATGTCGTATGCCGCCTCCAGCCCGCCGAGCAGGTCCGCGCCCAGTGAGTCGCGCACCGCGCGGCGGCCCAGCTCCCCCAGCCACCCGGGGAACGGTTTCACCGGGGCTCCGTCGCCGTCGACGACCGTGCGGGCATAGGCGTACGGGTACCAGTGCCAGCCCAGGCAGACCTGGCGGGCGGTCATCGTGCCGCCGCCGGGGGTGCGCACCGTGCGCAGGCCGGCCGGTGGGCGCGCCCACGCGCGGCAGGCCTCCAGCAGCTCGCGCTGAGCCTGCGCGTCCAGCCAGCCGGGCATGTGCACCGCGCCCGGCGCGACCTCCGTGCGCTCGCGGGGGAACAGCTCGGCGTCCATGTCTCCCATCCTCCTCCACCGGCCGTGAGCTGCGGATCGGCAAGCGGCACCGCCGGGGTCGCTTAGCCTTGACGCACGATGAACGACCGTATGACAACGCCCTGGGGCGAGCTCGCGCTGTCCCGTTTCCCCGAGGACCCGCGGGACAGGCTGCGCGCCTGGGACGCCTCCGACGAGTACCTCCTCAGGCATCTGGCCGAGCAGAACGTTCCGCTGTCCGGCACGGTCGTGGTCGTGGGTGACCGCTGGGGCGCCCTGGTCACGGCGCTCGCGGCGCACCGGCCGGTGCAGATCACGGACTCCTACCTGGCCCAGGAGGCGACCCGGGCCAACCTCGCCCGCCATGGCGCCGAACCCGGCGACGTCCGGCTGCTCACGACGCAGGACCCGCCACCGGACCGCGTCGACGTCCTCCTGGTCAGGGTGCCCAAGAGTCTCGCGCTGCTGGAGGACCAGCTGCTGCGGCTCGCGCCCAAGGTGCACGAGGGCACGGTGGTGGTCGGCACGGGCATGGTGAAGGAGATCCACACCTCGACGCTCCAGCTGTTCGAGCGGATCCTCGGCCCGACCCGCACCTCGCTCGCCGAGAAGAAGGCCCGGCTGATCTTCTGCACGCCTCAGCCGGCGTCGGAGCGGCCCGCCAACCCGTGGCCGTACACGTACACGCTCCCCGACGGCATCGGCGCCGTCTCGGGACGCGCGGTCGTCAATCACGCGGGCGTCTTCTGCGCCGACCGGCTCGACATCGGTACGCGGTTCTTCCTCGGTCACCTGCCCGACAGCAAGGGCGGCCGGCGGGTGGTCGACCTCGGGTGCGGCAACGGTGTCGTCGGTACGGCGATGGCGCTGGCGAACCCGGAGGCCGAGGTGCTGTTCGTGGACGAGTCCTTCCAGGCGGTGGCCTCGGCGGAGGCGACGTACCAGGCGAACGGGGTGCCGGGGCACGCGGAGTTCCGGGTCGGGGACGGGCTGGCGGGCGTGCCGGCCGGGAGCGTCGACCTCGTGCTCAACAATCCGCCGTTCCACTCCCACCAGGCCATGACCGACTCGACGGCCTGGCGCATGTTCACGGGGGCGCGGCGCGTGCTGCGGCCGGGCGGTGAGCTGTGGGTCATCGGCAACCGGCATCTCGGC
The DNA here is from genome assembly GCF_036173045.1 of Streptomyces sp. NBC_00299. Classification (GTDB taxonomy): domain Bacteria; phylum Actinomycetota; class Actinomycetes; order Streptomycetales; family Streptomycetaceae; genus Streptomyces; species Streptomyces machairae. Next base: position 8,632,891 of record NZ_CP108039.1, on the reverse strand, counting down.
TACCACGTGAAGCTGCGGCGACTGTTCGGCAACAGTCAACTCGTCGCCAGTGACGCGAAGTTCGTGGTGCTGAGGGCCGTCAGGAAGTGACGGTGCGGTCGGCGTCCCCGACGCGGTAGCGGTTGAGTTCGCGTGTTCGCACGGCCCGCCCGTGGAGCGGGATGAGCAACGTCCCCTTGCAGGAATGGTCGGTCAGGGTGCCTTCAGCACCCCGATGATGTCCGCCACGGCCCGCACCATCGCCTCGCGTCCCACGCTGAGGTACTTGCGTGAGTCGACCGCCTCGGGATGGGCGGCGAGGAATTCGCGGATCGCTCCGGTCATGGCGATGTTGAGGGCCGTGCCGACGTTGACCTTGGCGATGCCACCCGCGACCGCCGATGTCAGTTCGTCGTCGGGGACGCCGGAGGAGCCGTGCAGGACGAGGGGGACGTCCAGGGTGGCGGCGAGGCGCTTGAGGAGGTCGTGGTCGAGGGTGGCGGTGCGGGTGGTCATGGCGTGGGAGCTGCCGACGGCGACCGCGAGGGCGTCGACGCCGGAGTCGGTGACGAAGGCGTGGGCCTCGGCGGGGTCGGTGCGGGCACCGGGGGCGTGGGCGTCGAGGGGCGGCTCGCCGTTCTTGCCGCCGAGGCGACCCAACTCGGCCTCGATCCAGAGGCCTTGGGCGTGCGCCCAGTCGGCGGCGGCCTTCGTCGCGGCCAGGTTGTCCGCGTACGGCAGGCGTGCCGCGTCGTACATCACGGAGCTGAAGCCCGCGTCCGGCGCCTGGCGCAGCAGGTCGTCGCTCTGGACGTGGTCGAGGTGCAACGCGACGGGGACGGCGGCGCGTTCGGCAGCGGCGACGGCGGCGCGGGCGAGCGGGAGGAGCCGTCCGTAGCGGAACTTGACGGCGTTCTCGCTGACTTGGAGCACAACGGGTGAACTCACCGACTCCGCACCGGCGATGACCGCCTCGACGTGCTCCAGGGTGATGACGTTGAAGGCGGCGACGGCACAGCGGGCTGCGGCGGCGCGGGTGACGAGCTCGCCGGTGGTCACGAGGGGCACGGCCTGTCCTTTCTCGGCGCGGAAGGAGACGCGTCGGACACGCCGGGGGAGGCGTGTCGTGGGCGCGGCAGGGATGGGTCAGGGGGCGAGGATCACCGAGCGGGTGAGGTGGCGGGGCTGGTCCGGGTCGAGGCCGCGTGCCGCGGCGACGGCGACCGCGAGCCGCTGGGCGCGCACCAGTTCGGCGAGGGGGTCCAGGCCGCCTTCGATCCACAGCCCGCCGATGGAGCGCACCTGCTCGGCCAGCCCCTCGGGCGCCTCGCCGAACATCCAGGTCGCGGTGCCGCCGGTGGTGATGCTGATCGGGCCGTGCCGGTACTCCATAGCCGGGTAGGCCTCCGTCCACGACAGCGACGCCTCGCGCATCTTCAGCCCGGCCTCGTTGGCCAGGCCCACGGTCCAGCCACGGCCGAGGAAGGTGAACTGCCCGCACTCCACCAGCCCTTCGGGCAGTTCGCCGGCGAGCGCGGCGCGCGCGTCGGCCACGACCGCGTCGGTGTGCAGGCCGAGGTGGGCGCGGAGCAGGGTGAAGGCGGTGGTCGCGAACCTCGTCTGCACGACGGACCGTTCGTCCGCGTAGTCCAGGACCACGATCTCGTCGGCGACCGCCATGACGGGCGTGTCCGGGTCGGCGGTGATCGCGACGGTGGGCGTACGCCCCTTCAACCGCGCGAGCAGGTCCAGCACTTCGGTGGTCGTACCGGAGCGGGTGAGGGCGAGGACACGGTCGTAGGAGCGCCCGTGCGGGAACTCCGACGCGGCGAAGGCGTCCGTCTCGCCGCGGCCCGACCCCTCACGCAGTGCGGCGAAGGCCTGCGCCATGAAATACGACGTCCCGCAGCCGACGGCCGCGACCCGCTCCCCCGGCGCCGGCAGCACCCCGCCGAGGCCGGGCGCCTCGGTCGCGGCGCGGGTCCAGCACTCGGGCTGGCTGTTGAGCTCGTCCTCGACATGCGTCATGCCGCCATCCTCCGAACCTCTGATGGAACTTGCACTAGGTCATCTGATTGTTCTTGCAAGATAGCTCCCACTTTCGAGCATAATCAAGCAAGCACGGGAAGAAGCGTGCGCTAAGGTCGCGGGAGATCGAGGAATGGAGGGTGGATGTCGCGCGACGCCCGCTGGAAGGCGCTGCTGGAGCTGCTCGTGGAGCGGGGCCGGCTGGACGTCGAGGAGGCGGCCGGCGAGCTTGAGGTCTCGGCCGCCACGATCCGCCGCGACTTCGATCAGCTCGCCGAGCAGCAGATGCTGGTGCGGACACGGGGTGGGGCGGTCGTACACGGAGTGTCGTACGAGCTGCCGCTGCGCTACAAGACGGCCCGGCACGCCTCCGAGAAGCAGCGCATCGCCAAGGCGGTGGCCGACATCATCGCCCCCGGCGAGGCGGTCGGGCTGACCGGCGGTACGACGACGACCGAGGTGGCGCGTGCCCTGGCCGTGCGCAGCGACCTCGCGGCCGGGTCGCCCGCACTGACCGTCGTCACCAACGCGCTCAACATCGCCAATGAACTGGCCGTGCGTCCCCAGTTCAAGATCGTGGTCACCGGCGGGGTGGCGCGCCCGCAGTCGTACGAGCTCATCGGGCCGCTCGCGGACGGGGTGCTGTCCCAGATCACGATCGACGTGGCGGTTCTCGGCGTCGTCGGCTTCGACGTCACGCATGGCGCCGCCGCGCACGACGAGGCGGAGGCCGCGATCAACCGGCTGCTGTGCGAACGCGCCGAGCGCGTGGTCGTGGCCGCGGACTCCAGCAAGCTGGGCCAGCGGGCGTTCGCTCGGATCTGCGCGGCCGAAGCGGTGAACACGCTGGTCACGGACACGGCTGCCGATCCGGAGACCCTGCGCCGCTTCGAGGAGGCGGGCCTGCGGGTCGTCGCGGTCTGAGCCCCGGGCAGCCCCGGGACCCCGCCGCCCGGCCCACCTCCGGCCGATTCCACCTACGCTGGGAGCGAGGCGCTTGGCGGGCCAGGGAGGCTGCGATGAGCACTACTCCGATCGAGACGGGCACACCGGGGGCGTCGCGGTACGTGCCGATCGCCGATCACGGCCTGATCGGCGATCTGCGCAGCGTGGCCCTCGTGGGCATCGACGGCACGATCGACTGGTACTGCTGCCCGTCCTTCGACGCACCCAGCGTCTTCGCGGCGATCCTGGACGCCGAGCGGGGCGGCTGCTTCGAGCTGGCGGCCTCCGTGCCGGCGCGGACCAAGCAGTTCTACTTCCCCGACACGAACGTCCTGATCACCAGGTTCTTCACCGAGGACGGCGTCGGCGAAGTGCAGGACTTCATGCCGGTCGACGACGATGTGGCCGAGGTCGAGCGGCACCGGCTGATCCGACGCGTGGTGTGCGTACGCGGCTCGATCCCGTTCCGTACGCGCATCGCACCCCGCTTCGAGTACGGCACCCGGCAGCACACCGTCCGCATGGAGGGCGAGGTGGCGGTCTTCGAGTCGGAGGAGCTGGCGGTCGGGCTGACCTCCACCGTGCCGCTGGAGATCGACGGGCCGGATGTGCACGGCGAATTCAAGCTCTCCCAGGGCGATTCGGCGGTGCTGGCGCTGGACCGGATCAGCGGGGCGCTCGGGCTGAAACGGTGCGCGCGGGCCGAGGCCGAGAGGCAGTTCAACAGCACGGTGGCCTACTGGCGGAACTGGCTGTCCGCCTCCAAGTACCGGGGCCGCTGGCGGGAGATGGTGCACCGCTCCGCACTCACCCTGAAGCTGCTCACCTACGCGCCCACCGGTGCCATCGTGGCCGCGCCGACGACGAGCCTGCCCGAGCAGCTCGGCGGCGAACGCAACTGGGACTACCGGTACATGTGGGTGCGCGACGCCGCGTTCTGCGTGTACGCGATGCTGCGGCTGGGCTTCACGACCGAGGCCGAGGCCTTCATGAAGTTCCTGACCGAGCACGTCAGCCGGGGGGACGGCTCGCCCACGGGTCCGTTGCAGATCATGTACGGCATCGACGGCCGCACCGATCTGTCCGAGCGTGAACTCGACCACCTGGAGGGCTATCTCGGCTCGGCTCCGGTGCGTGTCGGCAACGCCGCCTCCGACCAGCTCCAGCTCGACATCTACGGCGCGTTGATCGACTCGATCTACCTCTACGACAAGTGGGCGCAGCCCATCTCCAGCGACCAGTGGGACAACGTGTGCGCGCTGGTGGAGTGGGTGTGCGAGAACTGGGACCAGCCGGACGAGGGCATCTGGGAGACCCGCGGCGGACGCAAGAACTTCCTGTACTCGCGGCTCATGTGCTGGGTGGCGATCGAGCGGGGCATCCGCATGGCCAACCGCCGCGGGCTGCCCGCCGATCTGCCGCGCTGGCAGGAGTGCCGGGACAGGATCTACCGGCGGATCATGAGCCGGTGCTGGTCCGAGACCCGCAAGGCCTTCGTCCAGTGCGAGGACAGTGACGTACTGGACGCGTCCGTACTGATGATGCCGATGGCGAAGTTCATCGCACCGACCGACCCGAAGTGGCTGTCCACGCTCGACGCCCTCACCGAGGACCTGGTGTCCGACTCACTGGTCTACCGTTATGACCCGGAGGCGAGCCCCGACGGACTGCGCGGCGACGAGGGCACCTTCTCCATCTGCTCGTTCTGGTACGTCGAGGCCATGGTCCGCGCCGGCCGGGTCGACGAGGCGCAGCTGGCCTTCGAGAAGATGCTGACGTACGCCAACCATCTGGGCCTGTACGCCGAGGAGATCAGCCACACGGGCGAGCAACAGGGCAATTTCCCGCAGGCGTTCACCCATCTCTCCCTGATCAGTGCGGCGTTCAACCTGGATCGCGCCCTGGGCTGAGGTCCGTTCACAGGCCCAACCGACAAGACATCCAACTTAGGTGAGGCTAACCTAAACAGGGTTCCCCAACTCGCTGAAGGGAAACCCGAGATGACGCCTGCGTCGATCTTCCCGTACGTCATGCCGACGCCCGCGATGCTGCCCGAGGACACCACCGGGTGGGCCCTCGATCCGGGTCGCGTGGCCCTGGTGGTGCTCAACTTACAGCGGCGCTTCGTGCGCGTGCTGGACCAGGAGGGCGCCCCGGTCGCCCAACTCCTCGGGAACACCGCCCGGTTGGTGCGCGCGGCGCATGCCGCGGGCGTGCCCGTCATTCACTCGGTGCCCGCCGGGGAACGCGGACCCGCCCTGTACGTACGGCGGCCCGCCGGGACGGACGGGCCGGCCGACCGGGACGGCGAGGCCTTCGCCGAGCAGGTCGAGCCACGTACCGGGGACGCCGTGCTCACGGCACGCAAGCACAGCGCGTTCGCCCGGACCCGGCTGGACAGCCGGTTGCGTGACCTGAAGCGGGACCAGGTCGTGATCACGGGGCTGTTCGCCCGGGTCGGGGTGCTGATGACCGCCGCCGACGCCTGGGTGCAGGACCTGGAGCCCTTCGTCGTCGCGGACGCCGTGGCCGACGCGTCGGCCGGCAGCCATGAGTTCGCGCTCGAGTGGGTGGCGGACACGTGCGGGGTGGTGACGTCCACGGATCGGGTGGTGGCCGTTCTCGACCCCGCCGCGCCCGCGGCGGAAGCGGTCTGACCCGCTCAGACGGACGCCGGGCGGCGGGCCAGCAGGGACCGGTGGATCTCCCCCGCGCGGATCGCGGTGGTCGACAGCAGGGTCGAGGTGAGTCCGTGGGTGTGCTCGGTGCCGCCCTGGAGGTAGATCCCGGCGGTGACATCGGGCGCGGTCTCCACACGGTGGTCGCGCGAGACCCGGAGCGCGTCCCCGTCGTCCCGCAGACAGACCTTCGCCGCCTCCCCGAGCAGGGCGGTGAGGTCGCGGGGCCGGTAGCCGGTGGCGTGCACGAGCACATCGGCCTGGAGGAGCTGCTTCTCCCCGGTCGGCAGGAACTCCACCGCCACGTCGAGCCCTGCGTCACCGCGCTCGCGGACGCCGCGGATGCGGGAGACGTTGAGGAAGCGCAGCCGTTCCCGGCCGTTGACCTTCTCCTGGTACGCGGTGGCGTACAGGGACTCGATCAACTCCATGTCGACGACGGAGTAGTTGGTGGAGCGGTGATAGTCGAAGAGGGACTGTTTGACCTCGGAGGGCGCGACGAAGTACACGTCCACGGCCTCCGGGTCGAAGATGCGGTTGGCGAACGGGCTGTCGTCGGCAGGGGTGTAGCCGTACTTGGCGAACACCGCGCAGACCTCCGCCTCCGGGAAGGAGCGGTGCAGATAGTCGACGGTCTCGGCGGCACTCTGCCCCGCACCGAGCACGACCACGCGACGCACCGGCTCACCGGAGGCGGCGAGTTCGGCCACGCGGGGCAGTAACTCGCTGTTGTGCCAGACGCGTTCGGAGAGGTCGACGCCGGGCGGCACATGCGGTTCCAGGCCGACCGCGACACTGATGTCCCGGGCGCGGTACGTCACATGACGGCCGGGCCGCTCCGGGTCGCGGCAGACGACCTCGAAGTGCGTGACCGTGCCCGTGTCGTCGCGCACGGGGTCGATGGCGGTCACCACGTGGTCGTACGCCACGAGGTGCCGCACCCGCTCGGCGGCCCACTCGAAGTACTCGTGGAACTCGACGCGGAGCGGGAAGAGCGTCTTCTGGTTCAGGAAGTCGATCAGCCGGCCGCGTTCGCGCAGAAAGCACAGGAAGCTGAAGTCGCTGGCTGGATCGCGCAGCGTCACAAGGTCCTTGAGAAACGACACCTGCATGGTGGCGTCGTCGATGAGCATGCCCCGGTGCCAGCCGAAACGTGGCTGGCGCTCCAGGAAGAGGGCGTTGGTCCGACGGTCGGCCGGAAGGTTCGCGTTGTGTTCGTCAATCGCTATGGCCAGGGCGAGATTTGACGGCCCGAAGCCGATTCCGAGGACGTCGTGGATGGTGTCCGATCCCGTGAGCGGTGACTTCACCGTGGCATCGCCTCCCTCAGGCAGCCACATGTTAGATAAGGTTAGCCTTACCTTGCAATGGAGCCTGCCGAAGGGGAGAACCGCATGCGCGTCGCCATGTTCGGCTATCAGACCTGGGGCCACCGCACACTCCAGGCCTTGCTGGACTCCGACCACGAGGTCGTCCTCGTGGTCACCCACCCCAAGAGCGACCACGCCTACGAGAAGATCTGGGGCGACTCCGTCGCCGAACTGGCCGAGAAGCACGACGTCCCCGTCCTTCTGCGCAACCGACCCGACGACCCCGAACTCCTCGCCGCGGTACGCGAGGCCAGGCCCGACATCCTCGTCGCCAACAACTGGCGCACCTGGCTGCCGCCGGAGATCTTCGACCTCCCCCCGCACGGCACGCTCAACGTCCACGACTCACTGCTGCCGGCCTACGCCGGCTTCTCCCCCATCATCTGGGCGCTCATCAACGGCGAGGAGCGCGTCGGCGTCACCGCGCACCGCATGAACGCCGACCTCGACGCCGGTGACATCCTCGTGCAGCGCTCGGTGGTGGTCGGACCGACCGACACCGCAACGGACCTGTTCCGCCGCACAGTTGACCTGATCGCCCCCATCGTGCGCGAGTCGCTCGACCTCATAGACTCCGGCAGGGCCGCCTCGCACTGGCAGACCCAGGACCGCCGCCGCGCGAGCTTCTTCCACAAGCGGTCCCTGGAGGACAGCCGCATCGACTGGAGCTGGCCTGCGGAGCGCCTGGAGCGCCTCGTACGGGCCCAGTCGGACCCGTACCCGAACGCGTACACGTTCCATCGCGGCCGGCGGATCGGGATCGTCTCGGCCGCCGTCTCCGAGGGCCGCTACGGCGGCACACCCGGGCGCATCTTCATCCGCGAGGGCGACGGCGTGGTCATCGTGGCCGGCGCGGACGCCCACAGCGGCCGCCACCCGGGGCTGGTCATCCGGCGACTGCGCACCGAGGACGGCACGGAGCACGCGGCAACCGACTACTTCCGCACCATGGGTGGCTATCTCACCGCTCAGCCGTGATCGAGCAGCGTCAACTACGGCCAAAATCAAAGAAGTTGTCCGAGATGCGTTGCTAAGGCAAGGCTTACCTTGCTTTACTGGCGCGCATGTCGAGAAAGCTTCTCAGCACCCTTCTCACCGTCGCCCTCGCGGCCGCCCTGGCAGCCTGCGGCTCCGTCGAAGACGACTCCAACGCCTCCGCCGACGCCTCCGACGACGCGAAGGCGGACTCCTCGTCCGCCTTCCCGGTGTCCATCAAGCACAAGTTCGGCACCACGAAGGTCACCAAGGCGCCGGAGCGGATCGTGGTGATCGGCAACGGCGGCACCGACGACATCGACGCCCTGTACGCCCTGGGCGTCACGCCGGTCGCCGTCTCCAAGGACGCCCTCAGCAAGGACGGCGTCTACCCGTGGCTGAAGGACAGGATCGACACCGAGAAGACCGAGCTCCTCGACACCCTGACCGCCGTCGACTACGAGAAGGTCGCGTCCCTCCAGCCGGATCTGATCCTCGCCACCTCCGACTTCACCCTGGACAAGGACTACAAGAAGCTCGCCGCGGTGGCGCCGACCATCGGCTACGAGACGGCCTGGGGGCAGCAGACCTGGCAGGAGCACGTCCAGGTGGTCGCCAAGGCCGTCGGCAAGGAGGAGCAGGGCGCGCAGGTCATCAAGGCGACCGAGGACAGCATCACCGCGGTGAAGGCGAAGCACCCGAAGCTGGAGGGCAAGACCTACAGCCTGTCGATCGGAAACACTCCGGCCAAGATCTTCACCATCGCCTCCGAGGACGACTTCGCCGCCAAGCTGATGAGCGAGGTCGGAATGGCCCTGCCCCCGGCGGTGAAGAACATCAAGACGGTCAACGGCAGCCCCACGGGTGAACTGTCCTTCGAACAGCTCGACAAGCTCGACGCCGACCTGGTCGTCATCGCGTTCACCACGCCGGACCTGAAGAAGGCCTTCGAGGCCAGTGACCTGGTGAAGAACATGTCCGCGGTGAAGGAGGACAGGTACGTCGTGACCGACGTCGCGACCGTCAGCCAGCTGCGCAGCCCGTCCGCGCTCGGCGTCCCGTGGGCGCTGGACAACCTGGAGCCCGGGTTCAAGAAGCTCGACTGAACCGCCCGAGGGGGAACGGAGGAGGGGTGGGTGCCCGAACGGCACCCACCCCTTCTTCTCATGTGTCGCGCAGTGCGGAGTCGATCTCCGCCGCCGACATGTCCTCGATCTCCAGATGGATCGCGGCGACCTGTTCCAGCCGCCCCGGCGTCTCCTCCTCGGCAGAGAGTCGCTTGGCCATACCGCCGGCCGTGAGGGTCGCGAACAGCGAGCGTACGGTCACCTCCGAGGTGTCCAGCGCCTCGCGCAGCCGGCCGACGATCACGGTGGCCAGCACCGAGTCGCCGCCGAGGGCGAAGAATCCGTCGTCGAGGCCGACGCGTTCGACGCCGAGGACGTCCTGCCAGACGCGGGCCACGACCGTCTCCAGGGCGGTGCCGGGTGCCCGGTGGGTGTCCGTGTCCGCCACCTGCCACAGCTCCTGTACGGCGCGCCGGTCGAGCTTGCCGTTGGAGGTGAGGGGCAGTTCCTCGGCCACGGCGATCCGGGCCGGGACCATGTGCGGCGGCAGCACGGAGCGCGCCCACTCCCGCAACTCTTCCTCGGCCGTCCCCGCGTCGGCGGCGACGGCTGCGGCAAGCTGGACGCCCTGGCCCCGGGTCAGCCCGGCGACGGCGCGCCGTACGGCGGGGTGACCGGCGAGCGCCGCCTCCACCTCGCCCAGTTCGATACGGAACCCGCGCACCTTGACCTGGTGGTCCCGGCGGCCGAGGAACTCCAGGGTGCCGTCCGGCCAGTACCGCGCGAGGTCACCGGTGCGATACCAGCGCAGCCCGTCCGCCTCGGTGAACTTCTCGGCCGTACGGGACGGATCGGCCCGATAACCGAGCGCCACCCCCTCCCCGCCGATCCACAGCTCCCCCGGCACCCAGTCCGGGCAGTCCCGTCCGTGTACGTCGACGACCCGGCAGCGCACGTTGCGCAGCGGTGTGCCGTACGGCACCGCCCGCCAGTGCGACGGGACTTGAGGGACCGTCACCTCACAGACAGTGGAGTGGATGGCGGTCTCCGTCGTCCCGCCCAGTCCCGTGAACCGGCAGCCCGGCGCCCGTTCGGCCAGCCGCCCCGGCAGGTCGGTGCCGACCCAGTCGCCGCCGAGCAACACGACGCGCAGGCCGGTGAGTTCACCGGGTGCGGTGGCGAGGAGGAGCATGTCGAGGAGTGAGGGGACGCAGTTGAGGACGGTCACTACGTGCGTGCGCACCAGGTCGGCCCACTGGCTCGCCTCACGCCGGTCACCGTCGTCCACGAGGACAACCGCGCCGCCCGCGCTCAGCAGCCCGAAAATGTCGTACACGGAAAGGTCGAAGTCCAGGGCGGACAGGGCGAGACAGCGGTCCGACGTGCCCACGCCGAAGCGGTCGTTGAGGTCGTCGATGGTGTTCATGGCCGCACGGTGCGGCACTTCCACGCCCTTGGGCTCGCCGGTCGAGCCCGAGGTGAAGAGCACGTAGGCGGGCTGCTCTTCGTCGACCGGCACGGGTTCGGTCAGGGGCGCCGAGCGCACCGCCTCGGCGAGCGGCACGGCATCGAGGCCTTCGCGGGGGCGTCCGTCGGTCAGCGCCACGCGGAACCCGGCCGTTGTGCGGATACGGTCGCGGCGGGCCGCAGGCTGCTCGACGCCGACCGGCACATAGGCGGCGCCGGCGGCCAGCACGCCCAGCACGGCGGTGAGCTGGTCGGGGCCCTTGGGGAGGCTGACCGCGACCGTGTCGCCGGCGCGCACGCCCCGCTCCACCAGCGCGCCGGCCGTACGAAGCGCACGGTCCGCCAACTCGCCGTAGGAAAGGGCGCCTTCGGAGGCCCACAGCAGGGCGGGAGCGTCCGGCTGTTCGGCCGCCCGCTCGAAGAAGCCCTGGTGCAGCAGCCGGTGGGTACGCGGCCCCTCGGTGGCGTTCACCTTGGCGCGGACCGCCGACTGCTCGGCAGGCAGCAGGGCCGGCAGCGGCTGCTCCCAGACCGTGTCGTCGGTGCCGAGCCGGGTGACGAGGCCGTGGAACGCGGCGAACATCGCGTCGACCATGCCGGCCGGGAAGGCGTCCTCACGGACGTCCCAGTTGACTAGCAGGCCGGCGTCGACCTCGGTCACCTGGGCGTCGAGGAGTACCTGCGGCCCCTGGGAGATGATCCAGACGGGCTTGCCGAAGGACTTCCGTACGCCCGAGTCGAAGAGCTCACCGAGATTGAGCGCACTCGTGAACACCACGGGCGCCAGGACCTGTTCGCCGTTCTGCCGGGACAGGTCCCGCAGGACCTCGACGCCGGAGTAGTCGGAATGGGCCGCGTCGGTGTGCATGCGGTCCTGCAGGCGCCGCGCGTGCTCGGTGAACGAGCCCGGCTCGACCAGGTCGACGTCGAGCAGCACCGAGCTGGTGAAGTCGCCGACGAGCAGGTCGACGTCGGGGTGGGAGCCCCTGCGGTCGAACATCGGCACGTTCAGCAGGAAGCGCGGCTGTCCGCTCCAGGCGGCCAGGACTTCCGAGAAGGCGGTCGCCACCGCCATGGCCGGGGTCAGCCCGTGCTGGTGGGCACGCGCGGTCAGCCGTCGCTTCTCCTCCGGCGGCAGCCAGTGATGCCGGCGGGTCACCCGGGTCGGGTCGGTGCGCTCCGGCTCGGGCACCAGCGGGAGTTCGGGTGCGCTCGGCAGCTCGGGGATCCGCCGCTGCCACCACTGCTGTGCCTGCTCCCGGCTCAGCCGCCGTACGTCCGTGCGCTCCGCGAGGTACTCCGGGTAGCTGGTGCGGATCGGGGGGAGCGATGCGGCGGGGCTCTCGTAGAGCTTGGCGAGGTCGGAGAGCAGCACGCGGTAGCTGAGGGCGTCGGCGGCGAGCATGTCGACGTCGACGTGCAGTCGGCTCGCCCCGTCGGGCAGCAGCGAGAGCTGCACGGAGAACACCTCGCCGGCCGCGACGTCCAGGCGGGCGTGCGAGGCGGAGTGCCGGACGTCCTCCAGTGCGGCCGTCGCCGCGTCCGCGTCCAGGGTGCGCAGGTCGTTGACGACGGTCGCGGGCGGCGCGAGTTCGGGCAGGATCTGCTGGCGGCCGTCGTCGGTGAAGCGGGCGCGGAGCATGCCGTGGCGGGCCGCCAGGGCTCGTACGGCCGCGGCCAGCCGTTCGGGGTCGACGCCCGAGCCGTCGAACTCGACGTAGAGGTGAGCGGCGACGGAACCGAGGGTGGTCTCGTCGCCTCGGCCGATCCAGTAGGCGTGCTGCATGACGGCCAGCGGGAAGGGCTCGCGGGGTTCGGGGGCGGGGGGCGGCAGGGCCGGTGTCCGCTCTGCGGGCTGCGCCGCGGCCGGGACGTGGGCCGCCAGCAGCTCTCGCCAGGCGCGCAGGGTCGGTTCCTTGGCCAGTTCGGCGAAGCTGACCCGGACGCCTTGCTTACGCCAGCCGCCCGCGATCTTCATCAGGGTGATCGAGTCCAGTCCCCAGGCGATGAGGCTGTCGTCGTCGCTCGGCGCTGCCTCCGAGCCGAATGTGTCGGTGACCGAGCGGAGCAGCTCGTCCGCGGTCGGGTGGTGCTGCGTCACCGGTTCCTCCGAAGTCGTCCAGTCGTCCGTGATGGCTCAGAAGTCGTCGAAGTCGTGCTCGAAGTCGTCGATGTCCTCCTGGGTCAGTTCGACCAAGGGCAGGTCCGACGGGGTGAGGCCGCCCGCGGGGGCCTCCACGGCGTGCCGGGCGAGGCCGTGCAGGGCGCGCTCCCAGAGGCCGAGCAGCTCGCTCGCCTCGGACTCGGTCAGGAACGCGTCCGGCCAGGACGCGGAGACATGCAGCCGGACGCCGTCCCCCTCCTCGACGGCCACGGCGTTGATCTCCAGCCCGAAGGCCGTGGGCCGCCCGCGGTCCCCGCCTTCCGGCGGTGGCACCCGCAGCATGGGGGCCTCGGGGGCCAGCTCCCAGGGCTCGCCCGCCGGGCCGGACGCGGTGAATCGGCCGAGGTAGTTGAAGAGAATCTGCGGCTGCGGCAGTTTCTCCAGGGCGGGCGCGGTGTCCGGGTTGAGGTGGCGCAGGAGGCCGTATCCGAGGCCGTGGTCCGGTACGGCACGCAGCTGTTCCTTGATCCGCTTGAGCGCCGTGCTCGCGGCGGGTCCGCCGGACAGGGCCTCGTCGAGGTCGAGCGGGCCGGGGTCGATGCCGATCGGGTGGAAGGTGGTGAACCAGCCGACCGTGGCCGACAGATCGACGCCCTCGGCGATGCCCTCCTCGCGCCCGTGCCCCTCCATACCGACGAGCAGGGAACCACCGGTCAGGTCGCCGCGCTGCTCCCGCCAGGCCGCGGCGGCCAGTGCGAAGGCGGTGAGCAGGACGTCGGGGACGGCCGCATGATAGGCGGCGGGCACCGCGGTCAGCAGCGGTCCGGTGATCGCGGGCGGGAGCGCCAGCCTCTGCTCCCGCAGCGCGCCACCGGCGTCGACGGTGCGATCGAGCAGCGGCCGGCCGCTCTCCAACACCCCTGTCCACCAGGGCACTTCGCGCACCCGCTCGGCCTTGCGGGCCTCCTCGCCGAGGAGCCTGCTCCAGGTTCGGAAGGACGTGCCGGTGCGCGGGGCGGTCCGCCCGGACTGCCAGGCCTCCGCCAGGTCGGAGGTGATGACCCGCCAGGACACGCCGTCGACGACCAGGTGGTGGGCCACCAGGAGCAGTCGGCCGGTGTCGGTGAACCAGACGGCCTGCAGCATGCGCCCGCCCGCGGGGTCGAGCCGGGCCACGGCGGCGGCCAGCTGATCGTCGAGCGCTGCCTCCCGCACCTGGCTCAGCACATCGCCGGCACGCACCGCTCCTTCGGCAGGCACCGCCAACCGGTCGGTCAGCCGGGCGCGGAGCATGTCGTGGCGGTCCAGTACCGCCTGGAGTACGTCGACGGCGGCGTCGTGGGTGAGATCCGGCGGAGTGACCAGCAGGACCGCCTGGGCGAGCCCGTCGTAGGAGCCGTCGGGGCCGGCCGTCCAGCGCATGATCGGGGTGAGGTCCGTCTCGCCGACCGGCTCGTCGACGAGGCCGGTGTCGGTGGGCTGGGCGGACGCGGCCGCCAGCCCTGCCGGGGTGGGCGTCTGGAAGACCTGCCGGGGGCTGAGGGCGATACCCGCCTTGCGGGCCAGGGTCACCAGCCGGATGGAGACGATGCTGTCGCCGCCCAGTTCGAAGAAGTTGTCGTCGACGTCGACACGCCCCAGCCCGAGGACGGATCCGAACAACTCGCAGAGCTGCCGTTCGCGTTCATTGGCAGGCTCCCGAGTCGGTGCACCGGGAGCCGTCGTATCCGGCGCGGGCAGCGAACCGCGGTCGACCTTGCCGGAGGGCAGCAGCGGGAAGGCGTCGAGGGCGGTGAGCGTGCGCGGCACCATGTGCTCGGGCAGCCGTTCCCGGACCCAGCCGTGCAGGTCGCCGAGGTCGCCGGCGGCCAGGTAGTACCCGGCGAGCTGCTTGACGCCCGGGGCGTCCTCCCTGATGACGACGACCCCGCGCCGGACGCCCGGATGCTGTTCGAGGATCGCCTCGATCTCCTCCAGCTCGACGCGCATGCCGCGGATCTTCACCTGGTTGTCCGCCCGGCCGAGGAACTCCAGGGTGCCGTCGCGCTGCCACCTCACCAGGTCGCCGGTGCGGTAGAGCCGTTCGCCGGGCGGGCCGAACGGGTCGGCGACCCAGTGGTCGGCGGTGCGGCTCGGGTCGTTCACATAGCCGCGGCCGAGGTAGACGCCGCCGGCGTACAGCTCGCCGGGCACCCCGACCGGAGTGGGCTGCAACCGGTCGTCGAGGACGTGGAGCCGGGTGTTGCCGTTGGGCCGCCCGATGGAAACGGCACTGCGGATCGCGCCGGTTCGGTAGACGACATGGCTGACGCCGATGGTGGCCTCGGCCGGCCCGTACCCGTGGTACATCACCGCGGGGCTCGCGGCGCGGAAGCGGGCGAACAGCTCGGGCGTGAGCACCTCGCCGCCGCACCACACGTGCTTGAGCGAGCGGGCCCGCCGTGCGAACCCGTCCAGCTCCAGCAGGAGGTCGAGCATCGAGGAGACGAGGTAGGTGAACGTGACCCGGTGCCGCTCGACGGTGTCGAGGAGGTAGTCGACGTCGCGTTCGCCTCCCGGCTCGGCGATCACCACCCGGCCACCGTTCACCAGCGGCAGGAAGATCTCGTTGATGGAGATGTCGAAGCCGAGCGGCGCCTTGAACAGGGCCGCGTCCCCGGTGCCGAAGCCGAGCAACTCGCGCTGCCACAACAGCCGGTGCGCGATGGCCCGGTGGCGGATCATGGCGCCCTTGGGGACGCCGGTGGAGCCGGAGGTGTAGATGACGTACGCGAGGCCTTCGGGATCGACGGGGACGGCGGGGTTCTCCGGCTCCTGCGGGCCGTCCAGCCGCACCTCCACGAACGGCGGGGCGTCGTCCGCGAGCACGGCTCCGTCACCCTGCTTGCCCAGCACCGCCGTCAGCGTCGCGCTCCGGCACACCTCGGCGATCCGGCGCGCCGGCCAGGACGGCTCCAGCGGGACGAAGGCCCCGCCCGCCTTCAGCACGGCGAGCAGCCCCACGACCATCTCCACCGAGCGTTCCAGATGGATGCCGACGCGACGCTCGGGCCCGACGCCCAGCGACGTCAGCTGCCGGGCAAGGGCGTTGGCGCGGGCGTTGAGCTCGGCGTACGTCAGTCGCGTGCCGCCCTCGATGCCGTACTCCACGGCGGCGAGGTCAGGGGTCTTCGCCGCCTGCTCCTCGACCAAGGCGGTCAGGGTGGTGGCGGGCATGGGGTGCGCGGTGTCGTTCCACTCCCCCAGCATCAGGGAGCGCTCGCGCGGGGTGAGGACGTCGGCCAGGGTCACCGGCAGGTCCGGACTCCCGGCCAGCTCGCCGACCAGCCGCACGAACCGTTCGACCATGTCCTGCGCGGTCTCGTGGTCGTACAGATCACGGCTGAAGACGAGCGCGCCGGTGATGCCGTCGCCGTCCGGCCGTTCGAAGACGTGGAAGGCGAGGTCGGTCTTCGCCGTGTAGAAGTCGACGCGCAGTTCACCGAGCGTCAGCCCTGCGAAGTCCCGTGTCTCGTCCGGGGCTTGCTGATGGGCGAGCATCACCTGGAACAGCGGGTGGCGGCCCATCGAGCGGGTCGGGGCGAGCGCGTCCACCAGCCGTTCGAACGGCAGGTCCTGGTGGGCGTAGGCGTCCACGTCGGTTTCGCGCACGCGGGCGAGCAGCGTGCGGAACGTCGGGGCACCGGAGATGTCGGTGCGCAGCACCAGGGTGTTGACGAAGAGGCCTACGAGATCGTCGAGGCCCGCGTCGCCCCGTCCGGCGACCGGGGTGCCGAGGGGGATGTCGTCGCCTGCACCCAGCCGGCCGAGCAAGGCCGCGAGGGCTGCCTGAAGCGCCATGAAGACGGTGCCGCCGGTCTCGGCGGCCAGGTCTCGTAGCCTGCGGTGAAGCTCCGCGTCGAGGGTGAAGTCCACGGCACCGGCCCGGTACCCGGCAACGGCCGGGCGCGGTCGGTCCGCGGGGAGTTGAAGTTCCTCCGGGAGTCCCTCCAACTGCCGTACCCAGTAGTCCAGTTCGGCCTGGGCAACGCCACTTTCGTCCAGCAACTGCCGCTGCCAGAGCGTGTAGTCGGCGTACTGCACGGCGAGCGGCGGCCAGTCGGGCCGGGTGCCGCGCGTCCTCGCCGCGTAGGCCGTCTCCAGGTCGCGCAGCAGCGGTTCCGCGGACCAGCCGTCGGTGGCGATGTGGTGGACGAGCAGGAACAGGACGTGCTCGTCGGGAGCGAGGGCGTACACCGTTGCCCGTACGGGGATCTCGGCGTCCAGCGCGAAGGAGTACCCGGCGGCCTCGCTCAGCAGTGTGTCGAGTTCCGCCGGGTGGGTCGCCACCACCTCGAAGGGGACGGTCGCCGCCGGCAGGATTCGCTGACAGGGCGTCCCGTCGGTGTCCGGGAAGACCGTCCGCAGCGCTTCATGCCGGGCCACGACATCGTGGAGTGCCGCTCGCAGCGCGTCGGCGTCGAGTGCTCCCGTGAGGCGTACTGCGGTGTGGATGTTGTACGTGGGACCCGGGCCCTCCAGCCGGTGGAGGAACCACAGCCTCGCCTGCGCGGAGGACAGCGGCACCGGGTCCGGGCGGCGGGCCGGCAGCAGCGCGGGGCGTCGCTCGGTGGCCGGGGTCTCCAGGAGCGGGGCGAGCGCGGCCACGGTCGGCGTGTCGAAGACCGCCCGCAGCGGGACGACGGCGCCGAGCTCGGCCCGGATACGGGCGACCAGGCGCGTGGCCAGCACGGAGTGGCCCCCGAGGGCGAAGAATTCGTCGTGGACACCGACCGAGCGCAGCCCGAGCAGGTCGGCGAACAGGGCGCACAGGTTCGCCTCCCCCTCGGTGCGGGGAGCGGTGGCGGTGGTGAGGTCGGAGAGGTCGGGGGCGGGCAGGGCCGCGCGGTCGAGTTTGCCGTTGGGGGTGAGCGGCAGCTCGTCGATGATCACGACGGCGGCTGGGAGCAGGTGCTCCGGGAGTGTCGCCTTGAGGTCCTGCCGGATCCGCAAGGGTTCCAGCATGGTGCCGGGCTGGGCTACGGCATACGCGACCAACCGCGGGTCGCCCGGCTGATACTGACGTACCGTCACCGCGGCCTGGGACACGCCGGGCAGCGCGGCCAAGGCCGCCTCGGTCTCGCCCGGCTCGACACGGAAGCCGCGGATCTTCACCTGGTCGTCGGCCCGGCCGAGGAACTCCAGCGCCCCCTGCGCGCTCCAGCGCACCAGGTCGCCGGTGCGGTAGAGGCGGGAGCCGGGCGGGCCGTACGGGTCGGCGACGAAGCGGTCGGCGGTCAGGCCGGGGCGGCGGAGGTAGCCGCGGGCTAGCTGGGCGCCGCCGAGGTAGAGCTCGCCGGGGATGCCGGGCGGGACCGGGCGAAGGTGGGCGTCCAGGACGAGGGTGCGGGTGTTCCACACCGGGCGGCCGATCGGTACGGAACCGGTGGCGGACCTCGTCCCCTCGGCGCACGGCCAGGCGGTGACGTCCACGGCGGCCTCGGTGGGGCCGTACAGGTTGTGCAGCTCGGTTCCGGGCAGCGCCTCGGCGCAGCGCTCGGCGAGTTCGGTGGGCAGGGCCTCGCCGCTGCACACCAGTCGGCGCAGGACGCCGCGGGCCTGTCCGGCGGCAGGGTCGTCGAGGAAGACCCGCAGCATCGAGGGGACGAAGTGCGCGGTCGTGACGCGCCGGTCGCGGATCAGCTCGGCGAGGTGGCCGGGGTCGCGGTGGCCGCCGGGACGGGCGAGCACGAGTTCGGCCCCGGTGATCAGCGGCCAGAAGAACTCCCAGACGGAGACGTCGAAACTGGCCGGCGTCTTCTGCAACACCCGGTCCTCAGGCCCGAGTTCGTATGTCTCCTGCATCCAGAGCAGCCTGTTGACGATCCCGGCGTGCGGGACGACGGCTCCCTTGGGGCGGCCGGTGGAGCCGGAGGTGTAGATGACGTAGGCGGGGTGCTCGGGGCGCAAGGGCTGGAGGCGGTCGGCGTCGGTGAGTTCGGCGGAGTCGAAGGCGGTGGTGTCCGTGTCCGTGCCCGCGTCCGTGCCTGTGTCCGTATCGATGCCCGTGTCCGTGTCCGTGCCGAGCAGGAGCAGCGGCACTCCGGGGGGCAGGATTCGGGCCGTGTCCGTGGTGGTCAGCACGAGCGTCGGCGCCGCGTCCTCCACCATGAACGCGAGCCGCTCGGCCGGGTAGCCGGTGTCCAGTGGGACGTAGGCGGCACCGGCCTTCAGCACGGCGAGGAGCGCCACCACGAGGTCGGTTCCGCGGTCCAGGGCCACCCCCACCAGGTGCTCGGGGCCGACGCCGTGGGAGATCAGCAGCCGGGCGAGGCGGTTGGCGCGGGTGTGCAGTTCGGCGTAGTCGAGGGCGGTCCGGCCGTCGTCGGCGACGAGGGCGGGCGCGTGGGGGGTGCGGGCGGCCTGCTCGTCGAGGAGGCCCGTGAGGTGGGTGGCGGGAACCAGGTGTTCGGTGGCGTTCCAGTCCTCCAGGACCTGGTGCTGCTCGGCCGGGGTCATCAACGGCAGCCGGGAGAGCGCCAGTTCGGGGTCGGCGAGTGCTTCGGCGAGGAGTGTCTCCAGATGCCGGAGCAGTCGGTCGACGGTGTCCGCGGTGAACAGGGCGCTGCGGTAGGTGGCCTCGATCCGCAGACGGCCGCCGGTGAGGAACGCTTCCAGGGAGAGGTCGAACTGCGTGGTGTCGTTGTGGACGGTCTCCCATTGCGCCGTCAGCCCTGGCAGCTGCGGGCCTTCGAGTCCCTGGGTGAGGAAGAGGAGCATGACGTCGAAGTAGACGGAGCGCCCGGGCTGACGCTCCGGCCCCAGCTGCTCCACCAGCTTGTCGAAGGGCATGTCCTGGTGGGCGTAGCCGTCCGTGCACAACTGCCGTACACGCTCGACGAGTTCGGCGACGCCTGGGTCACCGTCGAGATCGGCGCGCAGGGCAAGGGTGTTGCCGAAGTTGCCGATCAGCTTTTCGAGGCCCGGGAGGTCACGGTTCATGACGGCCGAGCCGATCGGGATGTCGGTGGCGCCGGTGGTGCGGTGCAGCAAGGCCGACAGCCCGGCGAACAGCACCATGAAGGGGGTCGCGCCGGCGCCCCGCGCGAAGGCGGTGAGCCGGTCGGTGACGTCGGGGGCGAAGGTGTGGAAGCGGCGGTCGCCGTGCGCGGTGGGGCGGGCGGTACGTGGGGCGTCGGTGGGCAGGGCGAGAGGGCGGGGTGCGGGGACCAGGGCGGTTCGCCAGTGGTCGAGGTGCTCGGCGAGTCGCTCGTCGGTCCAGGTGGTGCGCTGCCAGTGCGCGAAGTCGCCGTACTGAAGCGGTAGTTGACCGAGCCCCGACGGCTCATCGGTGGCCGCCGATCGGTAGAGGGCACTCAGGTCGCGGGAGAGCGCGTTGAACGTCCCCCCGTCCCAGGCGATGTGATGGACGGTCAAGACCAAGGTGTGGTCCTGTTCGGCGTGCTGGATGAGCAGGGTGCGCAACGGGTGGTCGGCAGCCAGGTCGAAAGCGGTCGCCGAGGCGGTGCGGGCGAGTTCCGTCGCCCGGCGGTCCCGCTTCTCGTCCGGCAGTGCGCGCAGGTCGGCGGTGGCGAAGTCGACCTCCGCCACCGCGTCCACGATCTGCTCCGGCGTGCCGTCCTCGGCGGCGGGGTAGCGGGTGCGCAGTACATCGTGGCGGTCGATCAGGCCCTGTAAGGCCGTGCGGAGTGCCCCAGAGTCGAGGGGGCCGCGCAGGCGGATGGCCAGACAGACGTTGTACGCGGGGCTGGCCGGGTCGAGCTGCTGGAGCAGCCACATCCGGGACTGCGCGTACGACAGCGGCAGCCGGGCCGTGTCCGCGGGGCGTCGTGGGATCCGCTCGGAGCGGGCCGCGGTGTCGGCCAGGCCGGCGCTCTCCAGCCTGCGGCGCAGAAGTTCGCGCTTGCGGGCCGCGAGGTCGGCGGTGGGGGTCTCCGTCACTGGTCTCCGCCTTTCAGGAGCAGTTCGAGGGACGAGATCCAGAGCGCGGCCAGCCGTTGGATCTCCGCGTCGGTGAAGAGCCGCTCCGGCCACTGCCAGCACACCGACAGGTCGGTTCCGGTGATCACCGCGTCGACGACGAGGGCGTAGTGGGCCGGCATTTCGGGGTCGGCGCCGCTGCCCATGGCTCCGGTCTCCGGGGCGCTCGTGAACAGGGGGGTCTCCTGGCGCTCGCCCATCGTCATCCGGCCCAGGTAGTTGAACTGGACCTGCGGCTCGGGGAGTGGGGAGAGCTGGGCGGCCGTGTCCGGGTTGAGGTGGCGGAGCAGGCCGTAGCCGATTCCCTTGTCGGGCAGGGCGGTCAGCTGGTCGCGGATGCGTCGCACCTGGTCCGCTCCGGGCGCGGCGCCGGCGTCCAGCCGGACGGGGAAGACGCTGGTGAACCAGCCGAGGGTGCTGGACAGGTCTGCCCCGGGCAGGAGGTGTTCCTCGCGGCCGTGGCCGTCCAGGGCGATCAGGAGGGAGGCGTCGGTCGGGTCGGCGGAATCGGGTGCGGTGCGCCAGGCCGGTACCGCCAGCGCCAGTGCGGTGAGCAGCACGTCCTGGACGGCAGTGGCGGTCAGGGGTGCGGTGCGGTCCGGGCCCAGCGTGGTCCAGTGCCTGCGGATCGTTGCCCTGGTGTCCCGTGCGGGGTCGAGTGGTCTTCCTCCGAGAGGCGGCTCGGGCCGGTCCAGCACGCCCTTCCAGAAGGCGAGTTCGGCAGCTCGACTCTGCGCCAGGTCCTGCAGTGCCCGCGCCCACTCGCGGAACGACGTGCCCGCGGGCGACAGGGCCCTGCCCTCCCGGGCGGCGGCCAGGTCGGCGACCAGAACGCCCCAGGACGCCGCGTCGGTCACCAGGTGGTGCAGCACGATCAGGAGACGTCCCTCGCGACCGGAGCCCGCGTCGAACCACAGGAACCGCGCCATCGCCCCGGACGCCGGGTCGAGCTCGGCGACCAGCTCGTCGAACGCCTCCGGCACCAGCGTGCCGATCGCCGTGTGGTCCAGCCGCTCGGCGTCGATTCGCCGTACGCAGTCGGCAGCGCGGGCCGAGCCCACGGGGGCGGCCTCGAGGCGCCACGCGCCGTTCTCGGCCCGGGCGAAGGTTGAGCGCAGCAGGTCGTGCCGGTCCAGGACGCACTGGACGATGCGGTGCAGCTCGTCGAGGTCCAGGTCGGCGGGGGTGCGGAGGAACCGCGCCTGGCTCAGTGCACGGAACGGCCCGCCCTGTTCCGTCAGCCAGGCCAGCGCGGGGGTGAGGGGGATGTCGCCGGTTCCCGCGTCGGGGTCGGCGGCCCGGCGTGCGGCTGTGCCTGCGCGTGCGGCGGCGTCGACCCGTTCGGCGAGTTCCGCGATCGTGGGACGCTCGAACACGTCGCGCGGTGAGATCGCCAGACCTGCCGCCCGCGCCTGGCTGGCCAGCCGCATGGAGACGATGCTGTCGCCGCCGAGGGCGAAGAAGCTGTCGTGCACGCCGACGGTGTCCAGTCCGAGCACCTCGGCGAACAGCGTGGCAAGCCGCTCCTCGACGGGGTTCCGGGGCGGCTGCGCGGCCGGCCCCGCGGACCGGGAGGGGGCCGGGAGCGCGGCGGTGTCCAACTTGCCGTTGAGGGTGAGCGGGAAGCCGTCCACCGGGACGAACGCCGACGGCACCATGTAGTCGGGCAGTACGCCGGCCACGGCGCGGCGCAGCAGCTCGGCCGTGTCTTCGGCCTGCTCGGTCGGCGGGGCGCAGAGGATGACGTAGGCGACCAGGCGCCGTACGCCGGGCGTGTCCTCGCGGACGACGACCGCTGCCCGCTCGACCAGGTCGTGCTCCAGCAGGACGGCCTCGATCTCGCCGGGTTCGATCCGATAGCCCCTGATCTTGACCTGGTCGTCGACCCTGCCCAGGCACTCCACCAGGCCGTCGGCGGTCCAGCGGGCGATGTCGCCCGTGCGGTACATGCGCGCGCCGGGGTCCGCGGAGAACGCGTCGGCGACGAAACGGCTCGCGGTGGCTGCCGGTTGGCCGAGGTAGCCGCGGGCCAGGCCGGAGCCCGCCACGTACAGCTCGCCCTCGACGCCGACCGGTACGGGGTTGAGGTGCCCGTCCAGGATGTAGAGGGTGCCGCCCGCCACGGGGCGGCCGATCGCGGGGCGCTCGGTGCGGGCGAGGTCGCAGTCCGCGGAGTCGACGGTGCACTCGGTGGGGCCGTAGAGGTTGTGCGCGGCGAGTCCGTCGGTGTCGCGCAGGGTGCGCCACAGGTCCGGCGGGACCGCCTCTCCGCCTACGCCCAGCACCTTCAACTCGGCCTGCCAGTCGCCCCCTTGAGCGACCAGCTCGCCCAGCAGCGACGGGGACAGCTCGATGAACTCGATGCCGTGCCGGCTGAGGAAGTCCCGTAGGGCGGCGGGGTCCCGGCGGACGTCCTCGGGCACCATGTGCAGCTCGTGTCCGGCGAACATCCACAGCATGGGCTGCCAGGACGCGTCGAAGGCGATGGGCCAGGCGTGGCCGATCCTCAGAGGGCGTCCGCCCACCGCCGTGGAGGCCGGTTCGTGCAGGGCGGCGTTGTGGGCGGCGAAGAGGTTGGCTATGGCTCGCTGGGGGATCGCCACGGCTTTGGGGCGGCCGGTGGAGCCGGAGGTGTAGATGACGTAGGCGGGGTGTTCGGGGAGGAGTGGTTCTGAGCGGTCGGTGTCGGTGAGGTTGGAGGAGGGCGTGTCCGCGAGGCGTTGGCAGGTGTCGGGGGCGTCGAGGACTACGCAGGGGGTGGGTGGGAACGCCGGGGAGCGGCTCCCCGTGGCCGGTGGCTGGTCGCCCCCACTCGGCGGAGTCGCAAGTGCCGCAGCCCCGAGCCCCTTGAAGGGCGTTGCAGCCGTCGTCGTGACAAGAGCCACCGGGCTCGCGTCCGCCAGCATCCCGGCGATCCGCTCTTGCGGCCAGGCCGGGTCCAGGGGCAGATAGGCTGCGCCCGCCTTCTGGATCGCCAGCAGGACCGCCATGATGTCCGGGGTCGGCGGCAGGGCGAACGCCACGATCCGTTCCGGCCCCGCACCCAACTCGACCAGATGTCGGGCCAGTTGATTGGCCTCCGTGTTCAACTGCTCGAACGTCAGGCTCTGTCCGTCCCCCACCACCGCCACCGCGTCCGGCGTCCGCGCCGCCTGCGCCTCGAACGCCTCAGGCATCGTGCGGTACCGCACCGGCAGCCGCTCCTCCGCCCCGCCCGCCAGCAGGGCAGTACGCTCCTCGGGGGCGAGGACGTCCAGGGCGGCCAAGGGGGCTTCCGGGTCTGCCAGTACGGCGAGGACCAGGCGCTCGAAGCGCCCGGCGAGTTGCTCCACCGTCGTGCGGTCGTAACAGTCGGGGCGGAACTCGAAGACGACGCCGAGCTGTTGTTCGGCAAGCACGGCCAAGGTCAGTGGATAGTGGGTGGCTCCCGAGCCCTTGACCTCGACGATCCGGAGCCCTGCGGACGCCTCCGCCTCGGCGACCGCGGTCTCGTCGATGGGGTAGTTCTCGAAGACGAGCAGGGTGTCGAAGAGGTCGCCCGTGCCGGCGATGCGCTGGATCTCCGTCAGGCCGAGGTGCTGATGGTCCATCAGCTTCGACTGCTCGTGCTGAAGGCGGCGCAGGAAGGCACCCGCCCGCTCGCCGGGCGGTACGGTCACCCGGACCGGCACGGTGTTGATGAACAGGCCGATCATGGACTCCACACCGGCGAGTTCGGCGGGCCGGCCCGCCACGGTCGCGCCGAACACCACGTCGGTCCGGCCGGTCAGCCGCGCCAGCAGCAGCGCCCACAGCCCCTGCACGACGGTATTGACGGTGACACCCCGGCTCCTCGCGAAGTCCTGTACACGGCCGGTCAGTTCCTCGGTCAGCCGGAGGGTGTGCAGCTCCGGCGGCACCGGGACCATGCCGGCGGCCGAGGACGCCAGGACCGTCGGTGCCGCCCCGGCCAGGGCCGTGCGCCAGGCGTCGGCGGAGGCCTCCCGGTCCCGGGAGGCGAGCCAGGCCAGGAAGTCCCGGTACGGCCTTACGGCGGGCAGCGGGGCCGTGGTGCCGGGGGCCAGTTGGGCGGCGTAGAGCTGGAGAAGTTCGCGGACCAGCAGCGGGATGGACCAGCCGTCCAGCAGGAGGTGGTGGTTGGTGAGGACCAGCAGCCAGCGGTCGGGGGCCAGTTCGGTGAGCGTGAGGCGCAGCAGGGGTGGGTCGGTGAGGTCGAAGCGGGCTGCGGCGTCCGCTTCGATCATCCGGGACAGCGCCGCGTCGTCGCAGGCCCCCGCGTCGGTCCAGTGCACGGGGACCTGCTTGAGCACCACCTGCACCGGTTCGTCGAGGTCCTCGTGCAGGAAGGCACTGCGCAGGTTGGCGTGCCGGGCGAAGAGCTCCTCGGCGGCGGTGCGCAGCAGGGCGGGGCGCAGGGGGCCCTCGATCTCCACCAGGGACTGCATGGTGTAGACGTCCTGGGCGCCCTCGTCGAACAGGGCGTGGAACAGCAGCCCCTGTTGGAGCGGGGAGAGCGGCAGAACGTCTTCGACCAGGGAACCGTCGTCCCCGGGTGCCTTGCTCATCGAGTCCTCCACCTCGCCTTGACGTTGTCGAGCTGCGACTGGCTGAGTGACACGAGCGGGGCGCCGGTCGGAGTGAACTCCGCGGGCGCGGGGCCGGTTTCGTCGGGCAGGGCCCGGGCGAGACCGGCCGGGGTGCGGTGGGTGAAGACGTCCCGTGGGGACAGGGCGAGTCCTGCTCTGCGGGCCCGGTCGGCCAGCCGGACCGAGACGATGCTGTCGCCGCCGCGTTCGAAGAAGTCGTCGTGGACGCCGACCCGTTCCAGCCCGAGCACCTCCGCGAACAGCCCGCACAGCACCTTCTCCGGTTCGGTGCGGGGCGGTTCGAAGGTGGACGTCTCCGTGAAGTCGGGGGCCGGCAGGGCGCGCCGGTCGAGTTTGCCGCTGGGGGTGAGCGGCAGCTCGTCCAGGACCACTACGGCCGACGGGACGAGGTGACCGGGGAGCCGCTCGGCGAGGGCGCGGCGCAGGGCGAGGGGTTCGGGTGCGTGGGTGGTGGCGCCGGGGGCTGCCACGACATAGGCGACCAGGCGGTGGGGTGCCGAGCCGTCCTGTCCGGCCACGACCGCGGCCCGGCCGACACCCGGCAGTGCGCGTACGGCCGCCTCGATCTCGCCGGGTTCGACCCTGAAGCCCCGGATCTTCACCTGGTCGTCGGCCCGGCCGAGGAACTCCACGGTGCCGTCGGACCGGAGCCTGGCCAGGTCGCCGGTGCGGTACAGGCGGCTGCCCGGAGGGCCGAAGGGGGCGGCGACGAAGCGTTCGGCGGTGCGGCCGGGTTGGTTGTGGTAGCCGCGGGCCAGGCCGTCGCCGGCCAGGTACAGCTCGCCGATCGCGCCGACGGGCGACGGCCGTAGGAACGGGTCGAGGACATGGGCGCGGGTGTTGGCGATCGGCCGGCCGAGGGGAACCGCGCCTTCGCCGCCGTCGTGGACGTGGATCAGGCTGTCGCCCGCCGCCTCGGAGCAGCCGTAGAGGTTGACCAGCCGGGCCCGGGGCCAGCGCCGGGTGATGGCCTCGGCCAGTTCGCCGGGGAGGGTTTCGCCACTGGAGATCCAGGTGCGGACGGAGGAGAAGGCATCCGGCGGGGCGGATTCGACGAGGGTGGTGTAGAGGCTGGGCACTGCGGTGAGGAGCGTTGCCTCGTGGCGGTCGGCCAGGGCGGCGAGGGCCGTCGGGTCGCCGGTCGTCCCGTCGTCGGCCAGTGCCACTGCGTCGCCCGCGAGCAGCGCGCCGAGCAGTTCGGTGAGGCCGTCGATGAAGCTCAGGGGGCTCTTCGAGACACGGACGCCGGGCGAGGCGTCGCCCAGCTCGCGGCCCCAGGTGAGGCGGTTGGCCAACGCCCGCTGGGTTCCGATCACGCCCTTGGGGCGGCCTGTGGAGCCCGAGGTGAAGATGACGTACGCGGGGTGTTCGGGCGACAGCTGCGGTCGACGCTGTCGGTCTACGGCGGCCTCCGCGTCCGGCCGGCAGACCAACTCCCGCTTGATGACGAGCTGTTGTGCGGTCGGCGGATCGCAGATCATCAGGCGGGGTTGGGCGTCGTCGAGCATCAGCGCGATGCGGTCGGGCGGGTAGCCGGGGTCGACCGGCATGCAGGCGGCTCCGGCCTTCAGTACCGCGAGGAGTGCGGTCACCAGGGCCGGGCTGCGGGGCAGGGCCACGCCGATCACCGACTCGGGGCCGGCGCCGCGCGCGGTGAGCGCGGCCGCCAACCGATCGGCGCGGGCGTCGAGTTCGGCGAAGGTCAGGGTGGTGTCGCCCTGGAGGACGGCGACGGCGTCGGGTGTGCGGGCCGCCTGGTCCTCGAACAGGGCGCGGACCGTGGAGTGCGGGGAGGGGGGATCGTGCGGGAGGGAGAGATCACGCGGGGCGTGGGACTCGTCCACAGGCGGGACACCGAGGCGGGCAACGGGGGTTGTCGGCGCCTGAGCGAACTCTCCTATGAGAAGGGTGAGTTGTTCGGCGATGCGAGTCACCGCGGCACGGTCCAGCACGGTCGGCCGGTGGCTGAGGGTGAGTGTCAGCCGGGGACCGGGCAGGGCCGTGAGGGTGAGCGGGTAGTGGGTGGCGTCGTGGACCGACACCCCGGTCATGCGCAGTCCGTCGGGGCCGAGCGCACGGGCGATGCCGTCGTCGTCGATGGGGTAGCTCTCGAACACCAGCAGGGTGTCGAAGAGGACGGTCCGCCCGGCGGCGCGCTGGATGTCCGCGAGCCCGAGGTGCCGGTGGTCGAGGAGGGCGGACTGCTCGGACTGGAGCCGGACGAGCAGGTCCGCGAGCGGCTCCCCGGGCCGTAACTGCACGCGGACCGGCAGGGTGTTGATGAAGAGGCCGACCATGGCGTCGATGCCGGGGACGTCTGCGTCGCGGCCGGAGACGGTGGCGCCGAGGACGACGTCCGTGCGGCCGGTCAGCCGGCCCAGCAGGACGGCCCACAGGCCCTGGAGGACGGTGCTGACCGTGAGTCCATGGGTACGGGCGGCCGCGGTCAGCGCGTCGGTGGACTGCTCGGAGAGTTCCCACGCCAGCCGCTCGGGCTCCTCGGCCGGGAGGTTCCGGGCCTCGGGCGCGACGAGTGACGGCCCGTCAAGTCCGTTGAGTGCGGCCTGCCATGACCGCTCGGCGGCCGCTCGGTCCTGTCGGGCGAGCCAGGCCAGGTAGTCGCGGTAGGGACGGACGCGGGGCAGGGCCTCGATGTCGCCGCCCGAGGCGTGGAGCTGGAAGAGTTCGCGCACCAGGACGGGGGCGGACCAGCCGTCCCAGAGCAGGTGGTGCGAGGAGATCACCAGGCAGTGGTGCCGCTCGTCGAAGGTGACCAGCCGGAACCGGACCAGCGGTGGGCGGGCCAGGTCGAACCGCTCGGCCCGGTCGTCCGCCAGGAGCCTCTCGAATGCGGGCTCGCGCTCGTCCGCGGGCCGGGAGGACAGGTCGGTGACCTGCCAGGGAACCTTGACCGCACTCCTGATCACCTGGACCGGCCGTCCGGAGCGCTGGGAGCGGAACGCGGCGCGCAGGTTGGCGTGCCGGGCGAGCAGCTTCTCGACGGCCACCCGCATGCGACGTTCGTCCAACGGCCCTTCGAGACGGAGGGTCATCTGGCCGGTGTAGACGTCGTGGCCCTGGTCGTCGTACAGGGCGTGGAAGACCATCCCCTCCTGCATGGGCGACAGGGGGAGGACGTCCTCCACGGCCGGGCGGCCGGCCATCAGCCCTCGGCCCGGCGCATGGCCTCGGCCAGGCTGCGCGGGCGCATGTCCGTCCAATGCCGCTCGATGTACTCCAGACAGGCCGCCCGGTCGCCGGGGCCGTGCACCGACGACCAGCCCTCGGGTACGGGCGCGAAGTCCGGCCACAGGGAGTGCTGGCCCTCGTCGTTGACCAGGACGCGGAAGACTCCGCTGTCGTCGTCGAAGGGGTTGGCCATGGCTCAGTTCCTCTCCTGCTCGCCGGCCTGGCGTGGCGCGGGGTGGGTGAAGGTGCCCGAGAACTGGTCGGCCGCGCCGGGTACCGGTTCGGCGGGGTCGGCGCCGAGCGCGACGATCCGGTTGGCCTTGTCGACGTGGACGACCCGCGGCCGGTGGGCGGCACGCTCGGCCTCGTCGAGCGCGGCGAAGGACATGATGATCACGAGGTGACCGGGGTGGACGAGATGGGCGGCGGCGCCGTTGATCCCGATGACGCCGCTGCCGCGTTCGCCGGTGATGGCGTACGTGGTCAGTCGGGCGCCGTTGTCGATGTCGACGATCTGGACGGCTTCGCCCTCGACGATGTCGGCGGCGTCCATGAGGTCCTGATCGATCGTCAGGGATCCGACGTAGTGCAGATCTGCCTGGGTGACGGTGGCTCGGTGGATCTTGCCGTTCAGCAAGGTGCGGTGCA
The DNA here is from genome assembly GCF_036173045.1 of Streptomyces sp. NBC_00299. Classification (GTDB taxonomy): domain Bacteria; phylum Actinomycetota; class Actinomycetes; order Streptomycetales; family Streptomycetaceae; genus Streptomyces; species Streptomyces machairae. The sequence continues at coordinate 8,603,854 of NZ_CP108039.1, read as the reverse complement.
CCATGACCCCCTGAGGAGACAACTTAGGTGAGGCTAACCTAAACGATGGTGGGACCATCGCGGAAGAAGTCCAGCAGCACCCGGTTCACCTCGTCCGGACGCTCCAGGTACCCGTAGTGGCCGCAGCCCTTGATCTCCTGGTATGCGGCACCCGGTATGGCGTCGGCGACCTCGCGCCCCAGGTGGGGCGGCAGGAGGACGTCATCGGCGAAGCCGATCACGAGACAGGGCACATCGATCGCCCGGTAGGCCGCCAGTCGGCCCTCCGGGACCTGTAGGTCCAACTGGGCCCGCACGCCGGGCCCTTGGGGCTGAGGCGAGAACTCGAAGAGGTCCAGCCAGTCCTGGACCTGCCGGTCGTCGTCCAGGGTGGCCGGTGACAGGTTCTGCAGGGCGCGGATCCATGCGAAGTAGGCCGTGGGCAGCTCCACCTCGCTGTCGTGCAGGGCACGTTCGGCCTCGGCCATCGCGGCGCGCAGTGCGTCCGTGCGGCCGCGGTGGCCATCAGCACGCCCTGCCGGACCAGTCGGGGCCGGGCGAGCATCAGTTCCTGGACGACGTACGCCCCCATGGAGACACCGGCGAACCGGCACGGCGCGAGTCCGAGGTACTCGGCCAGTCCCGCCGTGTCGTCCACCAGGTCGTCGACGGTGAAGCCTTCCGGGCACTCGTCAGTCGGTGGAATGCCCCGGTTGTGGAAGGTGACGACCCGATGGCCGGCGTCGACCAGCGCCGGCACCTGGTGGAGGTGCCAGGCCCGGCCTCCGGCGCCCTGGCCCATCACCAGGACCACCGGATCGCCGGTGCCGGTGTCCTCGTAGTGGAGCCGGATTCCGTTGATCCGCGCGCTCGGCATGGTCCTCCGCCCTGTCGTGCGAGGCTGGTCCGTCGGCTGGTCAGTCGGCTGCCGGGGACGCCTCGGCGGGCGCCGCCCGGTCGTCCCCGTCGGCATCCGGAGGCCGGCTGAGCGTGGCCTTCCGCAGTTCCGGCATGGCGAGGGCCAGCGCGCCCACCCCGGCCAGACAGACCACGCCGCCGAGCACCACGGCCCCACTCGACGACCCGAGCGCCCTGGCCACCAGGCCCGCCTCGACGTTGCCGACGGAGGGGCCGGCCGTGGCCTGGGCGAGCCACAGGCTGCCGACCCGGCCCTGGAGCCGGTCCGGTGTGTAGTGCTGGAGCAGGGCCCGGCGCAGGATCTCCGAGGCGGTGTCGCCGAGGCCGGCCAGGGCCAGGAAGGCCAGGGCGAGCCACAGGTTGGGGCTGAGGCCGAAGCAGGTGATCGCCACACCCCACACCGCGACCGCGCCGATCAGCGCCCGCCCGGTGTGGTGCACCCGGCCGGTCCAGCCACTGGTCAGCGCCCCGAAGAAGGACCCCACCGCGGGTGCGGTGTAGAGCAGGCCGACGGTGGAGGGGCCGCCGCCGAAGTGCTCGGTGCCGAGTTCGGGGAACAGGGCGTACGGCATCGCGAAGACCACCGCGCACACGTCGATCAGCAGCAGTCCGGCCACGACCTGGTTGCTGCGCAGGAAGCGCAGCCCCTCCCCCATCGCCTTCAGCGGATGCTGCCTCTCGGCGGGCCCCTCGGGGGCGAGCTTCGGCAGCGGGGCGAGCAGGGCGAGTCCTACGACGTAGATGGCCGCGTCGATCGCGAAGCACATGGCGACGCCGGGCCCGGCCGCGATGATGCCGGCGAGCGACGGTCCGACCATGCCGCCCAGTTGGGCGGTGAGGGTCGTCAGCGCGCCCGCCGCCGCCAGCTGCCCGGGCTGCACCAGGGCCGGCGTGGCCGCCATCAGGGCCGGGCCGCCCAACCCGGCGGTGCCGCCTGCCAGTACGGCCGCCACGAAGACGAACCACACCTGCGGATCGGGCATCGCCGCGTTCACCGCGAGCCCGGCGATGACCACCGCGGTCGCCGCCCGGGTGACCAGCATGACCTTGCGCCGGTCGACCCGGTCGGCGAGCAGGCCGCCCGGGATCAGGCCGACCAGCAGCGACAGTCCCAGCACCAGGCTCATCAGGCCCACATGGACCGACGATCCGGTGAGGTGGTAGATCTGCAGACTGGCCGCCACCGCGGTGAGGTGGGTGCCCACCATGGAGATCGCCTGGGTGGCGAAGATCAGTCTGAAGTTCCGGCTGGAGCGCAAGGGCGCTACGTCGACGACGACTTCTCCCAGCCTCACGCGCTCCCCTGACCCTGTGCCGGGACCACGTAGGGGGCGACGCTGCGCAGCTTCTCGCAGGTCTCCTCCAGCTCCCGGGCCGGGGTCGACCCGGCGAGGATGCCGGCGCCGGCCCGCAGCCAGGTGCGGCCGTCCTCCTCGAAGAGGCTGCGCAGTACGAGCGCCGCGTCGAGCGAGCCGTCGCTGCCGGCCCGCAGCACGGCGCCGCTGTAGATGCCGCGTGGTTCCTTTTCGAGCCGGGCGATGCAGTCGTACGCCGGTGCCTTGGGGATGCCGGAGGCGGTCACCGCGGGGAACACGGCCCGCAGGGCGTCCCAGGCGGTGGCGGACTCGGCGAGCAGGCCGTGCACGCTGGAGCCGAGGTGCTGCACGCTCCCGCGCCGGCGGATGCTCAGCAGGTCACGCACCGAGACGGTGCCGGGCCGGCAGACGGTGGCCATCTCCTCCTCGGCGAGTTTGACCGACAGCACGTGTTCGGAGATCTCCTTGGGGTCGGCGAGGAGTTCGGCGCGCAGGCGCTCGTCCTCCAGATCGCCGAAGCCGCGGGCGCGGGTGCCGGCGAGGGGCTGGGTGACGACCTCGCCGTCCGCGCTGACCTCGGCGACGGTCTCGGGGCTGAATCCGGCGACCCGGCGCCCGCCGACGTTCAGCAGGAAGGAGCGGGCGGGGGTGTTGTGCGAGCGGCCGTGGACGTACGTGGCGACGAAGTCGACCGGGAAGGGCACGTCCACCGACCGGGAGAGTATGACCTTCTGGAGGTCGGAGGTCCGTATCTCCTCGATGGCCTGGGCCACCATGTCCGGGTAACGCCCCTCGCCGTCCGAGACGTCGATGGGGCGGGGTACGGCGGTGCGGGGCGCGTCGGCGCCGTCGAGTAACGCGATCAGCGCGTCCAGCGTCTCCTGGTCCGCACTGCGGATCACGGCGCCTTCCTGACGCAGCCTCACTTCGCTGTGCGGGACGATCAGATGGAGCAGGTCGTCGTCGCCGGCCCGGTCGGGGCGGCCGGCGTACAGATGGGAGAACTCGAACGCCATCCAGCCGTAGGCGGTCCAGCCCGCCACCGCCAACCGGCCCAGTTCTTCGTGGACTTGGTGCAGTGGATGCGATCCCAGCGGGGCCGCGGTTCCCTCGTCGAGCCATCGGCGGCGGATCTCGGAGCGGCCGACCTGGATCTCGCCGAGCGCTCCTCCGGCGAACCAGACGTCGCCGTTCTGTTCGTAGATCACGTACTGGTCGAACACGCCCGACTCCGCCAGTCTCGCCGCCAACTGGACGGGGTCTCCCGGCAGTTCCGTCTCCGCGCTCCGATAACGCAGCAAGGACCTACCTCCCTGGACTTAGGTTAACCTAACCTAATTCTCTACAGACCCTAGCCTCCGCGGCGCAGCGCCGTCCAGATCACACCCCCAGGCTTGACCCCGATGAATCATTAGGCAAGCCTTTCCTAAACAGCAGGCGGGAGTTGAGGATGCTCGACGGTTGGGTGCCCTGGCCGGAGCCGTTGGCCGAGAAGTACCGCGCAGAGGGCTACTGGGAAGGCCGGCCGCTGGACCGGCTGCTGAGGGACAGCGCCGAGCGCACACCGCACCGGACCGCGCTCGTCGACGCCGACGGCAACCGGTGGACCTACGCCGAACTCGATCTGCGCGCCGACCGCATGGCGGCGGGACTACGCCGGCTCGGCATCGCCGGCGGGGACCGTGTGGTCGTCCAACTGCCCAACACGGACGCCTTCGTGGTGCTCTTCTTCGCGCTGCTGAGGGCGGGCGCGATACCGGTGCTCACCCTGCCCGCGCATCGCGAGAGCGAGATCGTGCATGTCGCCGAGGTGTCCGGCGCGACGGCGTACGCGATCCCGGATCTGCACGACGGCTTCGACCACCGCGCGCTCGCCCGGGGCCTGCGCAAGGCGGTGCCCGGGGTCGAGCACGTGCTGGTGGCGGGCGACGCCGCGGAGTTCACCGCGCTCGCCGACATCGACGCCGACCCGGTCCCGCCGGCCGTGCCCGATTCCGGCGATGTGGCGGTCCTGCTGCTGTCCGGCGGCACGACAGGCAAGCCGAAGCTCATCCCGCGCACCCACGACGACTACGCGTACAACGTCCGTGCGAGCGCGGAGGTCTGCGGCTTCGGCCGGGACACCGTCTATCTGGTGGTGCTGCCGACCGCGCACAACTTCGCGCTGGCATGTCCCGGTCTGCTCGGCACCCTGATGGCGGGCGGCACCGTGGTGCTCTCCCCCACGCCGAGCCCCGAGGACGCCTTCGCGCTGGTCGAGCGGGAGAAGGTCACCGCCACCGCCGTGGTCCCGCCGATCGCGCTGCTGTGGCTCGACGCCGTCGAGTGGGAGGAGGCCGACCTCTCCTCGCTGAGCCTGCTCCAGGTCGGCGGCTCCAAGCTGGGCGCCGAACCCGCCGCCCGGGTCGAACCGGCCCTCGGCTGCACGCTCCAGCAGGTCTTCGGCATGGCCGAGGGTCTGCTCAACTACACCCGGCTCGACGATCCGCCCGAGCTGGTGATCGGCACTCAGGGCCGCCCGATGTCGCCCGCCGACGAAGTCCGCGTCGTCGACGAGGAGGACCGCGACGTCCCTCCCGGCGCGAGCGGCGAGTTGCTCACCCGCGGCCCGTACACCCTGCGCGGCTACTACCGCGCCGCCGAACACAACACCCGCGCCTTCACCACCGACGGCTACTACCGCACCGGCGACCTCGTGCGGGTCCTGCCCTCCGGGCATCTGGTCGTGGAGGGCCGGGCCAAGGACCAGATCAACCGGGGCGGCGACAAGATCTCCGCCGAGGAGCTGGAGAACCACATCCTCGCCCATCCCGCCGTGCACGACGCGGCGGTGGTCGGCATGCCCGACGAGACGATGGGCGAGCGCACCTGCGCCTACCTCGTCCCGCGCGGACAGCCCCCGATGCAGCGGGAGTTGGCCGCGTTCCTCACCGAGCGAGGGGTCGCCGCGTACAAGCTCCCCGACCGGGTGGAGGTCATCGAGGCCTTTCCCCGGACGTCGGTAGGAAAGATCGACAAGAAGGCGCTCGGCCGGCTCATCGCCGAACGCCTCCGCGCGGAGGGCATCGGTGGCAACTGAGGCCGGCAGGGCCCCACTTGTACGGACGGACAAGCGACCTACCAGGCGCCGCAACTCGACCCGCACCCTGGCCGTGCTCGGTGCCCTGCTCCTGCTGATCACCGCCGCCGTGCTCAGTCTCGCGGTCGGCTCACGCGCCCTGTCGCCGGGCGTCGTCATGGACGCGCTGCTCCACGACGACGGCTCGACCGCGGCCTCCGTCATCTGGGACGTCCGTGTGCCGCGCACCCTGGCGGGCATCGCCGCCGGAGCCGCGCTCGGCGTCGCGGGCGCGCTCATCCAGGCGCTCACCCGCAACCCGCTGGCCGATCCGGGACTGCTCGGCATCAACGCGGGCGCGGCCACCGGCGTGGTCCTGTCCATCACGGTGCTCGGTATCACGAGCCTGTGGGCCTCGGTGTGGTTCGCCATGCTGGGCGCGGTGGTGGCGGGTCTGCTGGTGTACTCGCTGGCCTCGGGCGGACGCGGCGGTGCCACTCCCGAGCGGCTCGCCCTCGGCGGCGCGGTGATCGCCGCCGTGTTCACCGGCATCAGCCAGACCCTGATGCTGCTCGACGCCCAGGCCCTGGACCAACTGCGGTTCTGGAGCGTGGGTTCGCTCGCCCGGGCCGACGGCGAGACACTGACGACGATCACGCCGTTCGTCGCGGTGGGCCTGGTGCTGGCGCTCGCGCTGGTCCGGCCGCTGAACGCGCTCGCGCTCGGCGACGACGGGGCCAGGGCGCTGGGCGCGCACGTGGACCGGACGCGCTTCCTGGGCCTCGCCGCCATGACGGTGCTGTGCGGCGCGGCGACCTCCGCCGTCGGGCCGCTGGTCTTCGTCGGCCTCGCGGTGCCGCACATCGCCCGCATGATCGCCGGCGCCGACCAGCGCTGGACGCTCCCGCTGTCCCTGCTGCTCGCGCCCGCCCTGCTGCTCTTCGCCGACGTCCTCGGCCGGGTCGTCGTACGCCCCGACGAACTGGACGCGGGTGTGGTCACGGCCGTGGTCGGGGCCCCCGTGTTCATCGCACTGGTCCGCTACCGCAGGACGGTGACGGCATGACGACGCAGGCCCCGCCACGCACCCGTACCCATGTCGTACGGAGCCGCTCGCACCGACTCTCCCTACGCGTGGATGTGCGCGCGGTGACGGTCTGTGTGCTGGTGCTGGTCGCGACCGCCGCGGTCGGTGTCCTCGCGCTCGGCACCGGCGAGTACACGATCTCCCCGCCGGACGTGGTCCGCACGCTGCTGGGGAACGGCAGCCCGCGCACCGACTTCGTGATCAACGACCTGAGGCTGCCCCGACTGCTGACCGCCATCCTCGTCGGCGCGGCACTCGGGCTGAGCGGTGCCCTCTTCCAGAGCCTGACCCGCAATCCGCTGGGCAGCCCCGACATCGTGGGCTTCACCTACGGCTCGGCCACCGGGGGCCTGCTGGTGGTCCTGCTCGTCGGCGGCACCGGCGGCCAGATCGCCCTCGGGGCGGTGGGCGGGGGCCTCGCGACGGCCGTGCTCGTGTATCTGCTGGCGTGGCGGCAGGGCGTCCACGGGTTCCGGCTGGTGCTGGTCGGCATCGGGGTGAGCGCCCTGCTCCAGGGTGTGAACGCCTACTTGCTGGCCAAAGCCCGCTTCACTCAGGCCGCGCAGGCGATGGTGTGGCTCAACGGCAGCCTCAACGGCCGGGGTTGGGGCGACGTCCGACCCGCTGCCGTCGGCCTGCTCGTCGTGCTGCCGCTGGTGGCGCTCGCCGCGAGCAGGCTGCGGATCCTGGAAATGGGCGACGACGTGGCGGGCGGGCTCGGGGTGCCGGTCCAGCGGACCCGGCTGGTGATCCTCGTCCTGGGCACGGCGGCCTGCGCGGTGGCCACGGCAGCCGCCGGACCGATCCCCTTCGTGGCTCTCATCGCCCCCCAGCTGGCCCGCCGGCTCACCCGGGCCCCCGGCCCGAACCTCCTCGCGGCCACCTGCACCGGCGCGCTGCTCGTGGTCGCCGCGGACTTCGCCTCGCAGCGCATCCACGAGTCTGCGCAACTGCCCGTCGGTGTGGTGACCGCGGTCGTCGGCGGGGTGTACCTGGGGCTGCTGCTGCGGAGGCAGCGGCGGGCGGGGCGGATCTGACCCGCCGCTCAGTGCCCGTGCTCCGCGGTCCCGTCCTCGTGTCCGGGCGCCTGTGAGGCGGGCGCCGTCGCCCCTGCCCGCACGGTGAACTCCGCCGTGTGCACCTCCCCTTCGTGCTTGAAGTCGAGGAACAGCCGGTACGAGCCGCTGCTCGGCGCCGTCGCCGTGAACGAGATCGCCGGGCCGGGCCTCGTCCTGCCGTCGCCGGGCTCCCCGTTGGGGTGGACGTGGAGGTAGGCGAGGTCGCCCGAGCGCAGGGCCACCAGGTGGCCGTAGGCGCCGAGGTAGGGCTGGAGGTTGGTGACGGGGTGGCCGCCCCGCGAGACCTTCAGTTTCAGCTCGCTCTCCTTGCCCGGGCGCAGGGCGCCGTCCAGCCGGACCTCGTAGCCATGGACCTTCGCCGTGGTGTTCGGCGCCGGCATCGGCTGCGGCTCGTAGGAGCCGGCGGCGGCCAGGTCCGCGCCGAGGGTGAGGTTCTCGGCGTCCTTCTTCGCCGGGGTGAAGTCGGCGAAGACGCGGTAGCCGCCCGCGCGGGGCAGCTCGACGGGGATGCTCCAGGTGCCGTCGGCGGCGCGGGTGGGGTGCAGGTGGCGATAGGTGTCCAGGTCGCGTGAGGCCACGATGAGGTGGAGTTCCTTCTCGTGCTCGCGCCGGTAGGCGGTGACGGCACGTCCGTCGTCGTCGCGGATGACGAAGCTCAGGTCGGAGCGCTGTCCGGCCGTGACGCCCGGGGTGCGCAGGTCGAGGGTGTAGCCGCCCTCGGAGATCTGCAGCCCGCCGGCCGGCTTCGTCTCGTGCCCGCCGCCGTGCCCGCCGTCCTCCGGTGCCGATGGCGCCTCACTGTGGCTCTCGTGGCGGGCGGGGGCCGGGTCCTCGACGACCGGGTCGACGCCCTTGCCCACACCGTAGGCGGTGCCGAAGGTCGCGGTCAGTGCGGCGGTGAACGCGGTGATCCTCAGTCCGGCATGCATGGCGGTCTCCTGCGGGTCGGTCCTTCGATATGATCCTTCACTGCACTTCACGATACCCCTAGGGGGTATGAAGTCAACCCGGTCCCTCACTTGCCTTGGCTACCCCCTAGGGGTATACATGGACACCGGCAAGGATACCCCTACCCCGTACCCGGGTCGACCGGGACAGTGCCCTTTCGGGAGGAACCCATGACCACCACCACGTACGCCGTGTCCGGTATGAGCTGCGCCCACTGCAAGGCCACGCTCACCAAGGTCATCAGCGAGCTGGACGGCGTCACGGAGGTCGGTGTCGATCTCGCGACCGGCCAGGTCACCGTCACCAGCGCCGGCGAGCCGGACGACGCCCTGATCACCGAGGTCGTCGACGAGGCCGGCTACGAGCTGACCGGCCGCGCCGCCTGACCCGCACCCCGAATCGCCGGGGCCCGGCCGCACCGGGCTCCGCCCGCACCCCGCACGAGGAGCTGGGATGACCACCACCGCGTCCGACCCCACGACCGAGGTAGAGCTCGCCATCGGCGGCATGACCTGTGCCTCGTGCGCGGCGCGCATCGAGAAGAAGCTGAACCGCATGGACGGCGTGACCGCCACCGTCAACTACGCCACCGAGAAGGCGAAGGTCAGCTACGGCGACGACGTGTCCGTCCAGGACCTGATCGCCACCGTGGAGGCGACCGGGTACACCGCGCAGGAGCCGGCGCCGCCCGCACGCGAGGAGGCCGGGAGCGGCGACGGGCCCGATGAACTGCGGCCGCTTCGGGAACGGTTGGTCACCGCAGTGGCGCTCGCGGTGCCGGTCGTCGCGATGGCCATGATCCCGGCCCTGCAGTTCGAGTACTGGCAGTGGCTGTCGCTCACGCTGGCGGCGCCCGTCGTGACGTATGCCGGGTGGCCTTTCCACAAGGCGGCGTTCACCAATCTGCGGCACGGCGCGGCCACCATGGACACGCTGATCTCGGTGGGTACCTCGGCCGCGTTCCTGTGGTCCTTGTGGGCGCTGTTCCTCGGCACGGCGGGCGAGCCGGGCATGACGCACCCCTTCGAGCTGACCATCGCGCGCAGTGACGGCTCCGGGAACATCTATCTGGAGGCTGCCGCCGGTGTCATCGCCTTCATCCTGGCCGGGCGCTATTTCGAGGCCCGCTCCAAGCGCAAGGCGGGTGCGGCACTGAAGGCGCTGCTGGAGCTGGGCGCCAAGGACGTGACGGTCCTGGGTGGGAGCGGCGCCGAACGCGCCATACCCGTCTCGGAGTTGAAGGCCGGCGACCGCTTCCTGGTACGGCCCGGCGAGAAGATCGCCACCGACGGGACCGTCGTCGAGGGCTCGTCGGCGGTGGACGCCTCGATGCTCACCGGCGAGTCCGTGCCGGTCGAGGTGGCCGTGGGCGACCCGGTCACCGGCGCCACGATCAACGCGGGCGGCCGGCTCGTCGTCGAGGCCACGCGCGTGGGTTCCGATACCCAACTCGCCCGGATGGCCCGGATGGTGGAGGACGCGCAGAACGGCAAGGCGGCGGCGCAGCGGCTCGCGGACCGGATCTCCGCCGTGTTCGTGCCGGTCGTGATCACCCTGGCGCTGGCCACCCTCGGCTTCTGGCTGGGCAACGGGGCCGAGCCGGTCGCCGCCTTCACCGCCGCGGTCGCCGTACTGATCATCGCCTGCCCGTGCGCCCTGGGTCTTGCCACGCCGACCGCGCTGATGGTGGGCACCGGACGTGGCGCGCAGCTCGGGATCCTGATCAAGGGCCCGGAAGTGCTGGAGTCCACGCGCAAGGTCGACACGATCGTCCTCGACAAGACGGGCACCGTGACCACCGGCCGGATGACCCTGTTGGCCGTGCACACCGCGGACAACACCGACGAGGCCGAAGTCCTGCGTCTCGCGGGCGCGTTGGAGCACTCCTCGGAGCACCCGATCGCCCGTGCCGTGGCCGACGGGGCACTGCAGAAGCTGGGTTCGCTGCCCACCCCGGAGGACTTCGCGAACGTACCCGGCCTCGGGGTTCAGGGCGTCGTCGACGGACACGCGGTCCTGGTGGGCCGGGAGCGGCTGCTGGCCGACTGGGCGATGGAACTGCCCGAGGAACTGCGGCGGGCCAGGGCGGAGGCGGAGGAGGGCGGTCGTACCGCCATCGCGGTCGCCTGGGACGGTGAGGCGCGGGCGGTCCTGGAGGTCGCCGACGCGGTGAAGAAGACCAGTGCGGAGGCGATCCGGCGGCTGCGCGCCCTCGGGCTCACCCCGATCCTGCTGACCGGCGACAACCGTGCCGTCGCGCACGCCGTGGCCCGCGAGGTCGGGATCGCTCCTGAGGACGTCATCGCCGAGGTGCTGCCGCAGGACAAGGCCGACGTCGTCAAGCGGCTTCAGGACGAGGGCCGTTCGGTCGCGATGGTCGGCGACGGCGTCAACGACGCGGCCGCGCTCGCCCAGGCCGACCTGGGTCTGGCGATGGGCACCGGTACGGACGCCGCGATCGAGGCGGGCGACCTGACCCTGGTGCGGGGCGACCTGCGCGCCGCCGCCGACGCCATCCGGCTCTCCCGCCGGACGCTCGGCACCATCCGGTCGAACCTGTTCTGGGCCTTCGCCTACAACGTCGCCGCCCTGCCGCTCGCCGCGGCCGGCCTGCTCAACCCGATGATCGCCGGAGCGGCCATGGCCTTCTCGTCGGTCTTCGTGGTCGGCAACTCGCTGCGCCTGCGCTCGTTCCGGGCCACGAGCTGAATCGTCACGCAAAGGGGGCGCCGCTCAAGCGGCGCCCCCTTTGCCGTGCGGTCACTCAGCGGCTCATCAGCCGAAGGCCTTCACGGCCTGGTAGTAGGTCCAGGCCGTGCTGTTGCAGGCGGTCTTCGACGCACCGCTGTAGCCGGCGCACACGCGCTTGAGGTCCTCGTAGAAGGCACTGTCGACGCGCGTCTTGTTGGCGCTGAACGTGCCCAGCGCCTTGTAGTTGCGGTAGCCGAAGTCGTGCCGGGCGCAGGACGTGGAGAAGGGGAAGCCGAACGGGTTGTCCGGCGAGGAGGAGCAGTAGTCCGTGGACCAGTCGAAGCCGTACGCGGACCAGGCGGACTGGTTGGAGCGGGCGGCGACCCAGGAGTTGTAGCTCGACGCGCTGGTCTGGGTCCAGTTGGCCAGGACCTGGGGCTTGTCGGCGGGGGCGGCTTCCGCGGCCGTGGCGGTGGCGACGACGGCCATGAGGGAGAGGGCTGATGCGGCGAGACCTGTGGCGAGTGTGCGGTGCATTCCACACCTCCATGAGGCTGCGACCCGCCCGTCGGGTCGCAGGTTCATGACAAGATGATTGACACCCCAACAGTCCTTTTACACCGCAAGCGACCTAATGACCCGTTAACTCTGGGACATGCGAGGAGATCAGGGGATGAATTCGCGCTCCGCGCGGTGAGCCCTCGTCTGCCCGCGCCTACCCTCCCTCCGTACGTCCACGGCGGTGACCGCCAGGGCGAGCGGTCCCGGGGCGAGGAACGCGAGCGGCACCATCATCCAGGCGCACAGCACCGCGGTCGCCACCGCGAGCAGCACCAGGCCGCTGCCGCCCACGTCCTGTACGGAGTCCCGGGCGGCCCCGCGCACGGCCGCACGCCAGTCGGTGAGCGACTCGCGGCGGGCGCAGGCCCTGAGGCCGGTCACGAGGGCACACGCAACGATCGCGGCGGCCGGCACGGCGAACAGCGGCGCACCCGGCAGCCCCGCCCCCGCCAGTGCCAGGTCACCGGCAAGCAGCAGCGCTCCCGCGAGCACCAGGGCGCCCGCCGCCAGGTCGCCGGCCCGCAGTCGCCGCCGTAGCAGCGCGAAGTACCGTCCTGCGGTGGCGGGCCGCTCCTCACGGGCGCCGCGCAGCATCGCGCACGCCGTCGACAGCGCCGCGGGCGCCGTCAGCAGCGGCAGACTGGCCACGGCTGTGGCGAGGCCGACGCTCAGCACGTCGGCGAACAGGGTCATGCGCGGGCCGAACACCTCGCCCGCCTCACGCGACGGCGTCCCACTCGGTCCACTCATGCCGCTCACCCCTTGAGTCCGGAGCTGGCCATGCCCTCCACCAGGAGGCGCTGGAAGGCGAGGAAGAACAGCACGATCGGCAGCAGCGCGATGACGGACAGCGCGAACATCGGGCCGAACGCCGAGGTGCTGGAGGCGTCCACGAACGACCGCAGGGCGAGCGTGAGCGTGAACTTGTCGGGGTCGAAGAGATAGATGAGCTGGGTGAAGAAGTCGTTCCACGTCCAGATGAAGGTGAAGATCGCGGTGGTGATCAGCGCGGGGCGGGTGAGCGGCAGCACGATCTTGAAGAAGCTGCGGAACGGGCCGCAGCCGTCGATACGGGCCGCCTCCTCCAGCTCGCGCGGCAGTCCGCGCATGAACTGCACGATGAGGAAGACGAAGAACGCCTCGGTGGCGAGGAACTTCGGCAGGACCAGGGGCCAGTAGGTGTTCACCAGGCCGAGCTGGTTGAAGATGATGTACTGCGGGATCAGCACCGCGTGATGCGGCAGCATGATCGTCGCGATCATGAACGCGAACAGCGGGCCACGGAAGCGGAAGCGCAGCCGCGCGAAGGCGTAGGCGGCGAGCGAGCAGCTGATCACGTTGCCGAGGACCGCGCCGCCCGCGATCAGCAGCGAGTTGCTCAGCAGCCGCCAGATGGAGACGTCGTTCACGCCGTCCAGAGCGGTCTTGTAGTTGGACCACTCCAGGTGGCTGGGCAGCAGGTTGAGGCTGGCGATGACCTCCTCGGCGGGCTTGAGCGAGGTGGCCAGCAGCCACGCCAACGGGTACAGCATGACCAGCAGCGCGGCCAGGCAGCCGACGTGCAGGGCGATCCGTCCCCGGGCAACGGGCTTGCGGACGCCCGGCGTTGTGGTGGTGGTCATCGGTCCCCCTCGGAGGCGTAGAAGACCCAGGAGCGCGAGGTGCGGAACAGCACCGCGGTGACGGCGCCGATGACGATCAGCAGCACCCAGGCCATGGCGGAGGCGTAGCCCATGTGGGAGGCGACGAAGCCGCGGTCGTAGAGGTACAGGGTGTAGACGAGGGTCGAGTCGGCGGGGCCGCCCTTGCCGGCGCCGATCGCGAAGGCGGGCGTGAAGACCTGGAAGGCCTGGATGGTCTGCAGGACGAGGTTGAAGAACAGGACCGGGGACAGCATGGGCACCGTGACGGACAGGAACTGCCGCCACGTCCCGGCGCCGTCCACGGCCGCCGCCTCGTACAGCTCGCCCGGGATCTGCTGGAGTCCCGCGAGGAAGATGACCATCGGCGCCCCGAACTGCCACACCGTCAGCAGCGCCACGGCCAGCAACGCCCAACCCGGCTTGTTGACCCAGCCGCCGGTGCCGAGCAGGTTGTCCACGGTGCCGCCGTCGTTGAAGATCGCGCGCCAGACGAGGGCGATCGACATCGACGCGCCAAGCAGTGACGGGGCGTAGAACGCGGACCGGTAGAAGCCCTTGCCGCGTTTCATGGACTTCAGGGCGAGCGCGACGCCCAGCGCGAGGGCGAGTTGCAGGGGCACGGCGATCACGACGTACGTCAGCGTGGTCACCACGGAGCGCCAGTAGCGCGGGTCCTCGGTGAACATCTGGACGTAGTTGCGCAGGCCCACCCAGCGCGGCGGGTTGAACAGGTCGTAGTCGGTGAAGGACAGGTACAGCGACACGGCCATGGGCAGCAGGGTCAGGACGAGCGCGCCGAGCACCCATGGAGAGAGGAACACCCAGGCGGGGCCCTGTGCTTCGCGCCTGGGCCGGCGCTTCGGGACCGGGGTGGCCCGCGCTTTCCCGGCGGCGGGCGCGGAGATGTCGGTGGTGGTCATGACCTCAGCTCCGCCTTCGCCTCGGTGACGTAGTTCTCGGCCGCCTCGCTCGGCGACATGCGCTCGTACGACACCTGGTCGTAGTCGCGCTGGAAGGTGGTCTGCAGGGCGTTGTCGCCCGAGGGCGGGGCCTGCGGCGGGTCCTTGAGAGAGCCCTCCAGCAACGCCTGGTAGTCGGCGATCGTCCGGTCGAAGTCCTTGAGCTGCGGCTCGATCGCCTTGCGAATGGACTCGTTGACGGGGATGCCGCGGGTGGCGCCGAGGATCTGAGCCGCCTTCTCGTCGTTGATGAGGAAGTCGACGAGCTGCGCCGCCTCCTTCGGATGGGCGGTGCTGGCGCCGACCCCGAGGAACATCGACGGCTTGAAGTACTGGCCGGGGGTGCCGTCCTCTCCGGACGGCATCGGCGCGAGCGCGACGCCGCTCGGTATGAGGGCGAGGAAACCGCTCGCCGGTGCGTCCCAGTTGGAGTCGGAGATGGCCTCGCCGCGCCCCAGCGGGGTGTTCTCCACGGAGCCGTCGAGCTGGGTGGTCTGCTCGGCGGGCGAGACGACGCCCTCGCGGCGGAGCCCGTCGGTGAAGGTCCACCAGCGGGTCAGGTCGCCGGCCGTGAAGCCGAGCCCGCCGTCCTTGGTGTAGAGGGACTTGCCCTGGCCGCGCAGCCAGACCTCGAAGCAGTCCTCGCTCTGCCCGGGGTCGGTGGCGCCGGGCTTGCCGGTCTTCTCCGTCAGGGCCCGCATGGCGTCGGCCCACTCGCTCCAGGTCCAGCTCCCGCCCGGGAGCGGAACGCCGGACTCCTTCCACGCCTTGACGTCATAGGCGACGGTCTCGGTGCCGCGGCCCTGCGGGATCGCGTACTGCGTGCCGTCCAGCCGCCCGGTCGCGAGCAGGCCCGCGTCGATCTCACCGGTGCGCAGTACGGCCTTCTGCCGAGCGAGGTCGAGCAGGACGTCACCCGAGGCGTACTGGTCGATCTGCCGGTAGTCGAGCTGCATCACATCCGGGGCGTCGCCGCCCGCCGCCTGGGTGGCGAGCTTCTGTTTGTAGGCGTCGTAGGCCGAGAACGACGTCTGCACCTGGACGTTCGGGTGCTGTTTCTCGAACAGGGCGACTGCCTTCTCGGTGCGTTCCGCGCGGTCGGGGTTGCCCCACCACGTGTAGCGCAGCACGACCTTGCCGCTGCCGACCGACTCTCCGGATCCGCCGCAGCCGGCCACCATCGCGCAGAGCACGAGTGCGGCGGCCGACGCGCAGAACCCCTTTGTCCTGTGTCCGGGCATGCCGAGGTCACCTCTCCTTTCCTCGGGCTTTCTGTTGGCCCCCCTCGGCCCCCCTTGGCCTGCTCCCCGCCGGCCTGAGATGCGCCGGCCGCTACTCGCCGCCGTAAGGCAGCGTCGTCCCGGGCAGGTTGTACTCGTCGCGGCGCCCGCACATGCCGAAGCCGCCGAGTCTGGTGGGCGCGGTCTCGTACGCGGTCGCGTCGGCGAGATACGCGGGCTCGCCCGCCTCCAGCGCTTCGAGCTGGGCGCGGGTGCGCTCGGCCGTGGCCAGGGCGCCGGCCCGCCACAGCTCCCGCCAGTTCGGCACCTTGGCGCGCACGAGCCGCGCGGCGGCGCGCTGGAACTCGGCGTACGGGCCGTTGTCACCGGCGACGAGCGCCTCGCGCAGCGCGAGGTACCCCTCGACGGCGAGGTCCCGGCGGCGACGCGCGGCAGCCGCCGTCTCCGGTCCCGTGCCGGGCGGAAGGGCCGCCGCGGCGGCGTACTTCTCGGGGTCGGCGAGCACCTCGGGCGGGAAGGTGAACACCGCGTCCCCGGCCTCGGGCAGCCCGCTGTTCTGCATCAGCACCGTGATGCGCAGGTCGCCGCCCTGGACCATACGGTGCACGGTCCCCGGCGTGAACCAGGCGACCGAGCCGGGCTGCAGGGGGATGTCCCGGTAGCCGTCCGGGCTCAGCGTCTGCACGGCTCCTCGGCCGCCGGTGACGACGTACGCCTCCGTGCACACCAGGTGCAGATGCGGGCTGCCGCCGCACACACCGTCGGCGGCCTCCCAGTCATAGGCGCTGAGGTGGGACAGACCGACGGCGCCGGGCAGCGGATGCGGAAGGTTCGGCTTCACCACGGCAACCCCTCCAGGTGAGCACCCACCTGCTCCCGGTCCCAGGCACCGTCGGCGACGACCACCCGGTAGCGGTAGGCGAAGGACTCGCCCGGCGGCAGCTCGAACTCCTCGAAGAACGCCCAGGAGAACGCCACCGTCGGGATCGGCTCGGAGCGCACGAACCAGTGGGACTCGTGGATCGCGGCCTGCTCGTCGAGGTTCTCGGGCGCGTGCGCGAAGACGAGCGTGGAGTGCCCGTCGATGTCGTCGTGCTCGGTGGTGAACGCGAGCCACGGGCCCTGTGTGCCCATCAGCTTGCCCGCGTCCGAGCCCGCTCCCCCGTCGAGGTCGGGGCCGAAGGCGGTGCCGCCGGTGAAGTCCCGGGGGCCGCGCCACTGGAGCCCGGTGTAGCCGGCCATCTCACGGCCGGCGGTGGTGGGCGAGCCGAACGCCAGGGGATCGGCACGGACGTTGGTGAGCCGGATCGACCAGTCCAGGGTCCAGGCGCCGGACTCCTCGTCCACCGAGTGGACGGTCAGCCCGCGCACCTCGCGCGCCCACTCCTCGCCGCCGTTCTCGACCCAGGTGAGCTCCTCGCTGAAGGCGAGCCGGTCGTCCTCGACCGTGAACTCGGTGAAACCGTCGTGCCGCATGGAGCCGACCCGCTCGGGCAGCGGCAGATAGCCCTCGCCGTGGACGTAGCAGTTGCCGCCCCAGAAGTTCTGCCCCGACAGATGGCTCGCCGTCATCTGCAGGCCCTTGTGCCAGCGGTGGTCGTTGGGCCGGTAGCCGGTCACGGTGTGCCCGGCGAGGGTGCGCACGGGGTGGGCGTAGGGCTTGCGGGACTCGAACGCCTCCGGGTCGGGGCGGTAGACGTACCGCAGGATCTCCGTGCCGTTCGCGGCCGTGACGGCGATGTGGTCGCCGTGCGCGTGGGTGACGCGGATGCTCATACGCGCTCCTTGGGGGCCCAGTGGGGGTGGTCACCGTGCATGGCCGGGTAGAAGGGATCGCCGGGCCGGATCTCGCCCGCGTGCACCGGGTTTCCCGTGAACGCGGCCTTGTAGAGGGCCGCGGCGAAGTCGAGGGTGGTCCGGGCGTCGGGGCCGCTGCCGGGCGGCCGGACACCGTTGTCGTAGGCGTCGAGGAGAGCGCCGAGTTGTGCCGTGTGGGAGCTGGGCAGGTCCGCCGCGGGGGTGCGCCAGGCGGTGGCGCGCTCGGCGGGGACGTGCGGGGCCGGGGTGTAGACCCAGTCGTCGTTGCGGTGGCCGTACAGGTGGGTGAGCTCGACCGTGCCGTCCGCGCAGTCGACGCGGATGCGGCTCACCTCGTGCGGGGACAGCACGCTGTTGACGACGGTGGCCAGGGCGCCGTTCTCGAAGCGTACGAGGGCCGTCGAGACGTCCTCGCTCTCGGTGTCGTGCACCAGGCGCGCGGCCATGGCCCGTATCTCCGCCCATGGGCCGAGCAGGTGCAGCAGCAGGTCGAACTGGTGGATGCCGTGCCCCATCGTCGGCCCGCCGCCCTCGGTGGCCCAGCGCCCGCGCCACGGCACCGCGTAGTACGCGGCGTCCCGGTGCCAGGTCGTCTGGCAGTGCGCGACCAGCGGGGTGCCCAGCTCACCGCTCGCGATCAGCTCACGGGCGTGCACGGCGCCGGAGCCGTAGCGGTGCTGGAAGACCACGGACGCGTACGCCCCCGACGCCTCCTCGGCCGCCGCGATGTCGTCGTACTCGGCGAGCGACAGACACAGCGGCTTCTCGCACAGCACCCAGGCGCCCGCCTTGAGCGCGGCGACCGTCTGCTCCCGGTGCAGCGACGGCGGCGTGCCGATCAGGACCAGGTCGGGGCGTACGGCGTCCAGCATCTCGCCGGTCGAGGTGTACCCGGCGACGTCCTCGCCCGCGAGCTCCCGGAAGGCGTTCAGCCGGGCCTGGTCCACGTCGACGGCGGCGACCAGCTCCACCCGGTCGGGGTGGGATCTCAGCGCGGGGAGATGGCTGCCGCTGACGATGGCGCCGGTGCCGATCACCGCGACGCGGCGGCGGGCGGGGCTTGGGGACATGCAGTTCTCCTCGTACGGCGGACAGCCCGCTCAGAAAGCGCTTGCACTTCGAGGGCGACCCTAGGCAGGGACGGAATGTAAGGACAACCCCTCTGCGGCGAGATGAGCAAAGCCCGACCCGTCCGGCCCCGTCCGCCTCCCGCACGCTCCCCTTTTCGACCGCCGCTCAAACGAACGAAGACCACAGGGCCGACAGGGCTTTGGCGCGCTTCAACCCCCCTCTCCAGACGGCCCGTTGACAGTGCCGGCCATCCGCGTCACGGTGATGGCTCGTCGTGCTCGGGAGGTCACCGATGACAGCAGCCGGCACCGATACCGATTTGGTCAACCGCGTCCGCGCCCTGCGCCCACTCGTCCGCGAACACGCGCTGCGCGCCGAGCAGGAGCGGCGGGTCACCCCCGAGGTCGCGGCGGCGCTGACGGACGCCGGCATCCACCGGATGAACGTCCCCCGGCGGTACGGCGGCCACCAGAGCCGGCTGGGCACCCAGGTCGACGCGGTGGCCGAGATCGCCTCGGCGTGCGGCTCGACGGCGTTCAAGACGGTGATCCAGGCCGGCTGCTCCTACATCGCGGCACTCTTCCCCGACGAGGCGCAGGACGAGATCTTCACCAACCCGGACACGAAGGTGGGCGGCACCCTCGTGCCGGACGCGACGGCGGTCCGCTCGGACGGCGGCTACCTGGTCAACGGCACCTCGGGCTTCGCCACCGGCTGCCACGACGCCGACTGGCACCTGCTGACGGTCCGCGTCGAGTCCGAGTCGGGTGAGGGGCCGCCGGAGCTGCTGTGGACGGCCGTACCGATGGCCGAGCTGGAGATTCTGGACGACTGGTACGTGTCGGGGCTGGCCGGAACCGGCAGCGACAGCGTCGTGGCGCGGGACGTCTTCGTACCGGCCCATCGGGTCCTGCCGGTCGGGCCGCTGCTGGCGGGCGAGATCGGGTCGAAGACCAATGCCGACGACCCGTTCTACCGGATGCCCGTCCTGCTGCTGTTCTGCGTGTGGGCGGCGCCCAACGCGCTCGGCCTGGCCCGGTCCGCCCTGGCGGAGTTCACCGAGCGCAGCCGGCGGCGGGGCATCACCTACACGCTCCACCAGCGCCAGAACGAGGCCACGGTCACCCACCTCCAGGCGGCCGAGGCGGCCATGAAGATCTCCTGCGCCGAGCTGCTGACCGCCGACTTCGTGGCCCTGATCGAGTCGCGGGCCGAGTCGGGCGAGCCGTACACGCCCGAGGAGCGGGCCAGGATCCGGGCGCAGAGCGGCTATGTGGCGCGGCTGTGCAAGGAGGCTGTCGATCTGCTCGGGTCCGCGGCCGGGGCGTCGTCCCTGCACCGGGACGTGCCGATCCAGCGGGCGGTGCGCGATCTGCACGCACTGACTCTTCACGCGTTCGTGAATCCCGCGACCAATCTGGAGATCTACGGCCGGGTCCTGTCCGGAGTCGACTCGGGCACGCCCTTTCTGTGAGCCCCTGGGGCGGGGTCACCCCTTGTTCAGGAAGCGCCGCAGCCGGGTCAGCGGCCAGGTGTTGATCACGTCGTCCTCGGTGAGCCAGCCGCGCTGGGCCGTGCCCACGCCGTAGCGCAGGTTGGCCAGATGCGGGACGGCGTGGGCGTCGCTGTCGACGGCGAACTTCACGCCGTGCCGCCTGGCCCGCAGGATGTCCTCGTCGCGCAGGTCCAGCCGGTCGGGATGGGAGTTGATCTCCATGGCCGTGCCGGTGCTCGCGCACGCGGCGAACAGGGCGTCGAGGTCCACATCGATGCCGGGGCGCTTGCCGATGAGTCGGGTGGTGGGGTGGCCGATGATGTGGACGTGCGGGTTCTCGCAGGCCCGGACGATCCGCCGGGTCAGCGCCTCGCGCCCCTGGTTGAAGTGCGAGTGCACCGAGGCCACGCACAGGTCGAAGCCGGCGAGGAACTCCTGTGGCCAGTCCACGTCGCCGTCGGGGCCGATGTTCAGCTCGGCGCCGTGCAGCACCCGCATCCCGGACCGTTTGCCCCGCTTGCCGTACTCCCCGTCGAGCTCGCGGACGCGTTCGCGCTGGGCCAGGATCCGTTCGTCGGTCATCCGCTGCATGGCCATGTCCGGGCCGTGGTCGGTCACCGCGTAGTAGGCGTAGCCGCGCTCGGCGGCCGCGGCGACCATCTCCTCCAGCGGGGCGAGCCCGTCGGTGAGGTCGGTATGGGTGTGCAGGTCGCCCCGGATGTCCTTCTCCTGGATCAGGTCGGGCAGCTCGCCGCGCAGTCCGGCCTCGATCTCGCCCCGGTCCTCACGCAGGGTGGGCGGGATCCAGGGCAGGCCGAGCCGGGCGTACACGTCCTCCTCGGTCTCGGAGACGATCTTCTTGCCGGTCTCCGTGTCGAAGAGCCCGTACTCGGAGAGCTTGAGCTTCTGGCGGACGGCGATCTCCCGGGTGCGGATGTTGTGGGCCTTCGACCCGGTGAAGTACTGCATCGCCGCGCCCCAGGAGTCCGGCGGTACGACGCGCAGGTCGACCTGGAGGCCCCTGTCCGTGCGGATCGACGTCTTCTTCGTGCCGTGCGCGATCACCTCCGAGACGTACGGCAGCTCGGTGAAGGCCCGCATGATCGGCTCCGCCTTCCCCGCCGCGACGAGGATGTCGATGTCGCCGATCGTCTCGCGGACGCGGCGCAGCGAGCCGGCGTAGGAGCAGCGTTTGCAGCCGGTCACCTGGGACATCTCGGCGACGATGTCCTCGGCGAGGCTCATGGCGGCGTCGATCAGGACGCGGTCTCCGGCGGACTGGAGCAGGGCGATGCCGTGGAGGATGTTCTCCTCGGTCTTCGGCCCGAAGCCCTTCAGGTCGCGCAGCCGCTCCTCGTGGATGGCGTCGGCGAGCTCCTCGGTCGTGGAAATGCCCAGCTCCTGGTAGATGACCAGTGCCTTCTTCGGGCCGAGCATGGGGATGGCGGTCAGCTGCCGGACCCCGGCGGGGATCTTCGCCCGTAGTTCCTCGACGGCCGGGACGCTGCCGGTGGAGAAGTACTCGACGACCTTCTCGGCGATCGACTTGCCGACGTTGGGGATCTCCTTGAGGGCCTTGACGTCGAGCGTGGACACGTCGGCATGGTGGCCCCCGATCGCCCGGGCGGCCTTCTCGTAGACACGTGCCCTGAACGCGTCTCCTCCGGTGATGGAGATCAGATCCGCGTACTCCTGGAACAGCGCGGCGACCTCGTCGTTCGACCGAGCCACACGTCCAGGGTAGGCAAGGTGGGGCCGGGCGGCGCGCTGCCGGACGAGCCGCCCGTTCTCCCCCGGCCTCTGTGCCGGCCCCTCTCCTGACCTCTCTACTGGCTACTGGCCCAGGGGTGTGGGTGGAGTCGTCGTGGTGGTGTCGGGTTCGGGTGTCCTGGCCGGGATCGGAGGGTGAGCCGGGGTCACCAGCTCCTTCGTCAGGGCGTCGGAGATCCTGCGGGCCAGGAGGGGGTCGGCCGGCAGGGTGTGTGCCGCGAACCAGCGCGCGGCCGAGGGGTCGGGGGACGGTTCGACGAACTCGGCGCCCGCGTAGTCGTCGAGCGGCGGGTCGTAGACGTAGCCGGTGACCACGCCGTGGTCCACCAGGCGGGTCACGAGGGCGTTGCGGTCGTGGACCAGGAGCGGCACCCGGAACAGTCCCGGAGAGCCGTGGTGTGCCGTCCGCTCGCGCAGGGCCGGGGTGGCCCAGGTGGTGCCCGCCAGCAGCGAGACACCGGCCCTGCGCCGGGCGAGGTCACCGTCCAGCAGGGCCATCCGCAGCTCCAACTGCCCACGGACCAGGGCCCCGTGGCGGGAGCGGAAGCCGTGCAGGTCGACCCGAACCCAGGGCTCGTACGCGGCGAGGCTCGGCGCATGGCGTGCGCTGCCGGCGAGGCGGGGTGCGTGCAGGGCCATGCGGAAGTCGTCGCGTTCGAGCAGTCCCAGGCGCTGCATCGTGCGCCAGACCGGGCGCACCAGGTGGAGCGAGCGTACGGCGGACCGTGCCAGTGGGCGCAGGGTGGTGGTCAGGTCGTGGCGGAGGCGGCGCGGGGTCAGCAGGTCGTCGCGCAGCAGCTCCAGTTCCCGTCGGGTGCGTACGTCTTCGACGGCGAGGAAACCGCCGGCCATCCCCGCCACATGCTTGGACAGGCTGAACGCCGCCGCCTGCCCGAAGGTGCCGATCGGCTGCCCGTCCACATGCGTGCCGATGGCGTGCGCCGCGTCCTCGATCAGGGGGATCCCCAACTCGTCGCAGCGGCGACGCAGTTCGACGACCCGGTCCGGCATGCCGTACAGGTTGGTGGTCAGAACGGCGTCCACGTTGCGCCACGTGGTCTCCGGTACGGCGGCCGGGTCGATGTTGCCGTCCCACTGGGACACGGGGGCTTGCACGGGGCGCAGTCCGGCGGCGAGGACGACGAAGAGGATCACGTCGTCGTTCACCGGGGACATCAACACCCGCCCGCCGGGCCGGCACCAGCGCCGCAGCGCCAGGTACAGGGCGAGTCGGGCCGAGGGCGTGTAGACGCATTCGCGTCCGATGCGCCGTGTCATCATCGCGGCGAGCCGCGATCCGTACGGCATGGTCACCTCTTCCGTGGAAGGGTCCGACGAAGGGCCGCCCGAGACGGGCGGTGTGCGCTCGCGGGCATCGTGAGGGCCCCGTGCGGGGGTTCCGAGGCAGCGAGGGCCAGGGCTACGACGCCGAGGCGGCGAAGGACGAGGGTCGGGGCGCCGCTCAGCGGGCGCGGGCTCCCGCTCCTCCCGAGTGGGTCAGGGCCGAGGTGCGCAGCGTGCCGACAGTCTTCAGCAGCCGGTCGGCGGGCTCGCGCAGCCCGGGGTGGGCCAGGACCGTGTTTCTCAGGCCGCGCACCGGTCTGCGCCACATCCGGTGTGCCGCCGCCACCGGGTGCGGGCGCACCGCGAACCCTTCGGCCACCCGCAGCTCACGGGACTTGAGCCAGTCCTTGTACTCCTTCTCGCCGCGCCCCATGTCCATGACCGTCACACCGTCCCGGCCCGCGGCGTCGGCCATCCGCAGATGCATCATCAGTCCCGGCGAGTAGTAGCCGAACTCGGGGTCGTAGGCGGTGAACCAGGCCGCGAACACCGTGCGCGACCTCGGCCCGAAGTGCGCGGCGACCGGCCGGTCTCCGGCGTACACGACGGACAGGATTCCGGTGAAGTGCTCCTCGCGGACCTGGAAGAGGTGGTCGACCAGGTCGACTATCCACGGCTTGGAGAAGCGGTCCATCCGCCCCGTTCTGCGGTACTGGGCGGACTTCCACCGCATGAGGGTGCGCAGCACGCGCGGGTCGCGCTCGTCGTACACGAACCGGACCTCCCCCACGTTCCGCCCCAGGCGCCGCTCCTTCTTCAGCGTCGTCTTGGCGAGCCCCGGGTAGGCGCCGCGCAGCCAGTCGGCGTAGCTGCCCTCGCCGGGCTTGAGGTCGAGCACGGGAGAGGAAAACGTTCCCGTGACATACGGGCCGAAGGGCTTCTGCTCCTCGACGAGGTGGTCGAACTCGAAGACGGACAGGTTGCAGGCCCGCAGCAGTTCCCGGGTGTCCCAGGTGACGCCCGGCCGGTGCACTAAGGCCTGGCAGTCGGAGAGGCCCAGGCCGATGGCTTTGCCGACGCCGTACGCGTTGCGCTCGAAGGGCAGGAAGCCGACGGCCTCCCCGTCCTCATGCAGCACCGCCACCCGCGCCCCACCGCGGGACCTGCCGACCCCGATCGCGAACTCCGGCGCCAGGAACGGGTTGGCGTAGTCAAGCGACTCGTCCATCGCCCGGTGCCACGCCCGGCGCAGCGACTCGTTCAGTTCCTCGGGTCTGTGAATCGTGATGGCGCTAGTGGACCGCATGGCGACCGCTCCCCCCAGAATCCCCCAAAGAAGCGCCTATTGGCGCCTCGCCACATTCCCCCCAAGTCGAACCTTGCCGACGTCGGTGCGGCGAGGCTCAAACGTCGCGAAACAGTACGCACGCTGTCAAGATGCCTGATGAATCCTTTAGCTGTGCTTGGTAACCGGGGAGCGCCGGCCGACCCGGGTCAGCGGATCGCGACGACGACGTGACTGTCGCCGTATTGCCAGACCGCCCCGACATGGCCGAACCCCGCCTGCCGCAGCAGCCGTTCGTGCGCGGCCACGGACAGGTGCGCCGCACTGTCGGTTCCGGCGGCCGATTGCCACCGTCGGCATCGGCGTCGGCGTTCGGCGAGGAGGTCGGCCAGCTCGGGATCGTCGGCCACGGACGTCCACCAGGCGTCCCAGTCCTCGTGCGCCAGGGCGTCCCCCCGCTCGGCGTGTCGGTGTCCGACGCACCCCGCGAGTCCGGCGAGCGCGGTGTCGTCGTGCGGGAAGTGGTCGCCGTTGACGAGGACCCCGCCGGGCCGCAGCAGCGCCGCGAGCTGCCGGTAGGTGCGGTGCAGGTCGTCGGGGCCGAGGTAGTGCAGGGCTGTGGTCGACACGGCGGCGTCCAGCGGGCGGTCGAGGCGCAGGGCGCGCGTCCAGCCCTCCTCGCCGATCACGGCGTCGACATAGCGGGCCGCGTCCGCGTGATGGGTGCGGGCCAGTTCCAGCAGCAGCGGGTCCATGTCCACGCCCACGATGTCCGCGTCCGGCAGCCGCCGGGCCAGCCGGGCCGCCAAGGACCCGGGACCACAGCCGAGGTCGACGACCAGCGGCCGGCCCGAGCGGCCGGTCACGGCCTGCTCCACGACATCGGAGATCACCGTGAAACGTTCCTCGCGGTCGACGGCGTACCGCTGCTGCTGGCGCTCCCAGCGCTCCACCCACCGCTCCGCCGTCGCCAGGCTCAGCCCCATCCCGTCGTGCACCTCGCCGTTCCGCACCCGTCCGCACCGTTCTGCGCAGACCCTACAGGTGGAAACGGTTCCCATTCCCTCTGATGGCGGTACGTCACCCGAGCGTGGCAAGGACGGCCAACAACCGGTCCACCTCCTCCGCGGTGTTGTAGACATGCAGACTCACGCGCACCGACCCGGTGCGCTCCCCCGCGCTGCCCTGGCAGTGCTGGTCGGAGCGGATCATGAAGCCGTGGCTGTAGAGGATGAAGCCGAGGTCCCCGGAGTCGATGGCGTGGTGCCGGAAGGTGACGATGCCCTGGCGCCGCTGCACGGACGAGTCGGCGGCCAGGCTGCTCTGGCAGCCGAGAACCTCGTAGGCGTCGAGGTGGCGCAGACCGTCGGTGAGCCGGGCCGCCAGGGCGACCGTCCACTGCTCGATCCGTTCGGTGCCGGCCGCGTCCAGCCAGTCCAGGGCGCCGGCGAGGGAGGCGATGCCGACGGTGTTGGGGGTGCCCGACCAGCCGCCCGGCGTGAACTGCGGCCCGCGGGCCTGGCGGGCCCAGACGGCACCCGTGCCGGGCAGGGCCATGGCCTTGTGCCCGGAGAAGACGACGAAGTCGACGTCCAGGTCCGCCACGGACACCGGCAGATGGCCGACGCTCTGGGCGGCGTCCAGGCAGATGACGGCGTCCGGGCCGACCGCCTGCCGGATGCGGTGGATGTTCATGTTGCCGCCGTACACGTGATGGACGTGGCTCGCGGCGACGAACCGGGTCCGGGGGCCCGCGAGTCGGGCGAGCGCGGTGTGGTCGTAGTCGCCGGACGCCCGCTGGTACGGCATCGGCCGCACGTGGATGTGGACGCCCTGCCGGGCCAGTTCCCGCTGGACCTCGAGCCAGGGCGCGATGTTGGCCTCGTGGTCGGCGACGGGGGCCACGATCTCGTCCCCGTCGGCGAGGAGCCCGGGCAGCCAGTCACGGGCGATGGTGCGCAGGCCCTCGGTGGTGCCGCTCGTGAAGTGCACGGCCGAGCGTTCCGGGGCGGGGTCGTCGAGGAATCGCTTCACCCGGTCGCGGGCCTGCTCGACCAGGGCCGTGGTCCGGTTCGCCCAGGGGTAGGTGCCGCGTCCGGCGTTGGCGTTGGTCGTGGTGAGGTAGGTGTGGACGGTGTCGAGTACGTCCTGTGGTTTCTGGGCGGTGGCCGCGCTGTCCAGATAGGCCAGTTCCGGGTGCGCGGTGATGATCGGGAACCTGGAGCGCAGCGCACGCTGCCATGCGCCCAACTCCTCTATGAAGGTGCGGCTTTGGGTGTCGGTCCAGGGCAGGGTCATGGGCGTCAGTCCCGTACGAGGGGTGCGCCGGCGTCGCGCCAGGCGATGACGCCGCCGGTCAGGCTGCGGACGTCCGGGTGCCCCATCCGGGTCAGCAGGGCGGCGTGGCGGGCGGACTTCTCGCCGACCGGGCAGGCCAGCAGGACGGGGCGGCTGCGGCTGAACGGCAGTCCGCCGTGGAGGAGTTCCTCGAAGAGCTCGTCGACGATGTTGACCGATCCGTCGATGTGCAGGGCGGCGTAGGCGTAGGGGCTGCGCAGGTCGACGACGAGCGGTTCGCCGGTGGCGATCCACTTCTGGGCGTCGGCGACGCCGATGGCCGGTGCCGTGCGCACCTCGGCGTCCGAGAGATCGGCCGGGGAGTTCCTGCGGCGCGGGCGGCCGAAGAGGTCGGGGCGCCGCTGCCGGACGTAGCTCAGGTAGCTCTCGACGCGGTCGCAGACGATGAAGACCGCCGACTGCCGCTCCGCACCTTCCTCGTCGTCACGCTCCGCCAACTCCTCGTCGATGGGACGCAGTTGGCGTACGGCCCCGAAGTAGGCGGCGCCTCCGGTGGGGCCGGCGAGGATGCCGCAGCGGCGGTTGAGGGTCAGCATGCCCTCGATCGCCTCGTCCGCGCCGACCGCCTCGATCGTGTCGTAGGTGCCGGGGTCGAACAGGCCCACCTCGTGCGCCTCGTCGATGGTGCGGATACCGGGGATGAAGTCGGACTTGGCCGCGACCAGGCCGGCGACCCGTACGGCGGGGTCGTGCTCGCGCAGGGCGCGGGCGACGCCCGTGGAGGACCCGGCGGTGCCCACGCAGGCGATGAACCAGTCCGGGGCGCGGCCGTCCAGGTCCTTCACGATCTCCGGGCCGGTGCCGGTGAAGTGGGCTTCAGTGTTGCGCGGGTTGAAGTACTGGTCGGTGTGCAGGAAGGTGCTGCCGGGCTCGGAGAGGGCCCGGTGGAACTGTGTGAGCGGATCGTCGGTGACGGTCGGGTCCAGGCACTCGCTCTGACCGGGCAGTTCCTCGATCTCCGCGCCCAGCAGCAGGAGCAGGTCCTTGATCTCGGGGATGCGCATCCGGTTGGTGACGCTCTTGAAGGTCAGGCCGTGCATGCCGGCGAGGACGGCCAGGGCCTTGGCGGTGTTGCCGCTCGACAGCTCGACGACCTGACCGCCTTCCCCGGCCGCGGCGGCCAGGTGGGGACGCGCCATGTTCCAGGCGGCCCGGTCCTTCACCGATCCGAAGGGGTTGAGCAACTCCAGCTTGGCGTACAGGTCGATGTGCCTCAGGCCGTGCACGGCCGGGTCGATGCGCACCAGCGGTGTG
The DNA here is from genome assembly GCF_036173045.1 of Streptomyces sp. NBC_00299. Classification (GTDB taxonomy): domain Bacteria; phylum Actinomycetota; class Actinomycetes; order Streptomycetales; family Streptomycetaceae; genus Streptomyces; species Streptomyces machairae. Next base: position 8,576,039 of record NZ_CP108039.1, on the reverse strand, counting down.
TTGCCGATGGCCTCGGTGATGCTGTCGTACCTCACTGCGCTCCCCCCACGGGTGTGGTCGGCCAGTACTGGTCGTCCAGGCACCAGCGCCACGCGTCGCCCTCCTGCCAGGCGGCGACCTTGCGCGCGACGGGCTGGTGCTGGGCACGGGTGGCGTGGAAGTCCATGCAGTAGCCGGCCGTGTTGGCGAAGGCCAGCAGGTCGCCCGGTTCGGGGCGGCGGGGCAGGAAGACCGTGCGACGGGTGATCAGGTCGGACTCCAGACACAGGTTGCCGAAGAGGTGAACGGTGACCGGTTCGCGACCGGTGTCGGCCCCGGCAGCCGCGGTGCGGCCCGTCGGGTCCCGTGGCAGGACGACGGGGTCCATGAGCACCCCGTGCTCCTCCAGGGCCACGTCGCCGGCCTTCGCCGCAAGCCGTACGGCAAGGGGGCCGCCGGTCTCCTGGTCGCGCACCTCCAGCACCCTGGTCAAGGTCAGTCCGCACTGGTCGAGCAGCGCCCGGCCGGGTTCGGTGTGCAGGTCGTAGAGGTGCTCGAGGAGTTGGGCGGCCAGGGGGCGGCCGCCGAGGGACGCGGCCGGGTGCGCGAGCAGTTCGTCGAGGTAGCGGGCGCCGGCGACCGGGCGGTGAGCGGGGTACAGGCCGAGCGTGCCGCGCAGGGTGCCTGCTTCGCTGCGGAGGCCGTAGCCGTGACCGCCGTACGTCAGCGGTGGGCGGGTGCCCAGGACGGCTTCGGTCAGTTGGGTGGTGTACCGGTTCCATTGGCCGGCGTCGGCAAGGTAGTTGATTCCGAATCCGCCGCCGATGTCCACGGCCCGGGGCCTGAGCCCCCGGCTCCGGCACTCCTCCAGCACCCTCAGACAGCCCTCCAGCGCCGTGGCCTTCTCGGTGAGGCTCGTCGTGTCCAGGTGGTACGCCACGCCGACCAGGTCGGCCACGTCGCCGTGCCGCTCGACGGCCTCCAGCAGCGGCTCCAACTCGCCCACGTCCGTACCGAATCGGCTGCGGCGGCTCAGCACCCGTACGCCGGACGCCTCGAAGCCCGACAGCCGGAGCAGGATGCGGGTCCTGGGCAGCGCGTGTTTGCGTACCAGCGTGGCGAGCTGCTCCAGTTCGCCTCGGGTGTCGAGGCTCACGGTGACCGACGTACGGGCCGCCAGCCACAGGAATTCCGGGTTCTTCGGCCCCGTCGCCGTGATCCGGCCGGGGGTGAAGCCGGCGCCGAGGGCGTGCTGCAGCTCCCCGAGCGAGGCGACGTCGACGCCGGCGTCCGTGGCGGCGAGCCGGCGCAGCAGGGCGCTGGACCGGTTGGCCTTGTGCGCGAAGTACACCTGGCCGGACAGATGGTGGCTGCCGTACACCGAGCGGAACTGCTGGAGGTTGTCGGCGAGTTGGTCGGGCAGGACGACGTTCAGCGGCGACCCGAGGGCTTCCGTGAGCGTGTGCAACAGGCCCGGGACATTCAGCAACGAGCGCAGCCGCGACTCCAGCCGCGGTTCGAGAAACAAGGGCTGCCCGCCCATGCCTGGCCCCTCCTCAGCGCTGCGGGCCCGACACTCCGGGCGCTGACGGACACTCCCCGCGGTTTGCCGTATAGCTCCTTTCCCTGGCCGCGAGCGGTCTACGCCCCGTACCTGCCCTGCTGGGCGGTACGTCAACAGGTGGGCTGAAAATCACCGTGCCCCTGACTGACCAGGGGCTGGTCCCGGAGCCGCCCATTCCGTGATAGGGACACTTCAGTTGACGCGACAGACGGGTGGGGGCGCTGTGTTCGGTGGACGTGCGGCAGTCGTCCTGGTCGTGGCGGGTGCACTGGGGCTGGCTGGGTGCGCCGACTCGCCCGCACCGCCGGCTTCGGCTTCACCCCCGCCGTCGCAGGCCACGACCTCCCCCGCTCCCCCGCCCTCGTCCTCGTCCTCGCCTTCTGCATCCCGGAGTCCCTCGACATCCCGGAGTCCCTCGCCGGTCCCGGTCACCGGGCCGGATCAGGTGCTGGTGACCATGGTGGTCACCGGCGGCTACGCGGGCGTGCACAAGGAGGTGACCCTGCGGGGCGACGGCAGCGTGCACACCGACGACAAGGGGGAACGCGCAGTGCGCCGCACCGGCGCGGCGGAGTTCACCGAGCTGCGGACGCTGCTCGGCGATCCGGCGCTGGACGAAGTCTCCGACTTCACCAAGGACACGGAGGGCGCGGACATGTTCCAGTACACGCTCCGCTTCGACGGCCGCACCGTCATGACGGACCGCTCCGTCGACGAACCGGCCCTCGACCGGCTCGTCGACGCGCTGAGCGAATGGCTGCCGGAGCGGTGACCCCGGCGGCCGCGCCGGAGATGGCCCGACAGCTCGCGCTCAGCCGGCCTGACCGGCGATGTTGACCATCCACGTGATGCCGAAGCGGTCCGTACACATGCCGAAGACGTCGCCCCACATCTGCTTGTCCAGCGGCACGGTCACCGTGGCGCCGTCGGACAGCTTCTCCCAGTAGCCGCGCAGTTCGGCGTCGTCGTCGCCGCTGAGGCTCACCGAGATGTTGTTGCCGGGCCGGTGGTCGTCCGTCGGGGTGTCGGCGCCCATCAGGGTGAAGCCGTTGGGGGCCTCCAGCATGCCGTGCATGATCTTGTCGGCCATCGGCGTGTCCTGCTGACCGAACTCGCCGTAGGTGTTGAGCACAAGCGTGCCGCCGAAGACGTCCTTGTAGAACTCCATCGCCTGCCGGGCGTCGCCGGCGAAGGTGATGTATGGGTTGAGACGCGAGGCCATGAATCCTCCAGGAATGGGGCCGGAAGCCGACTGCAAGGAAGGTAGCGCGGGCCACTGACAACGGCCCGCGCACACAACCACATGGCCTACGGCGCACCGCCTACAGGGTGCGCTCCAGACGGTCCGCGACCAGCTTCACGAACCGCGCGGGGTCCTTCGGCTGACCGCCCTCGGCGAGCACCGCAAGGGTGTGGAGCAGGTCGGCGGACTCGGCGAGCTCGGCGCGGTCCTCGCGCTCCTTGAACGCCTGGTTCAGGCCCTTCACCAGCGGGTGTCCGGGGTTGAGCTCCAGGATCCGCTTGGTCCGCGGCACCTCCTGGCCCATCGCCCGGTACATGTTCTCCAGGGCCGGCGTCAGGTCGTGCGAGTCCGAGACGACACAGGCCGCGGAGACGGTGAGCCGAGCCGACAGGCGCACCTCCTTGATGTCCTCGTCCAGTTGCTCCCGCATCCAGCCGAGCAGACCGGCGTAGTCCTCGGCCTGCTTCTCGCGCTCCTCGCCGGCCTTCTCGTCGCCGTCGGCCGCCAGGTCGATCTCGCCCTTGGTGACGGAGCGCAGCCCCTTGCCCTGGTACTCGCCCACGGCGTCGACCCACACCTCGTCGACGGGGTCGGTGAGCAGCAGGACCTCGATGCCCTTGTCGCGGAACGCCTCCATGTGCGGGGAGTTCTCGATGCTCTGCCGGGACTCGCCGGTGATGTAGTAGATGTCGTCCTGGCCGTCCTTCATCCGCTCGACGTACTGGGCCAGCGTGGTCGGCTCGTCCTCGGCGTGAGTGCTGGCGAAGGACGACACGGCGAGGATGGCGTCGCGGTTCTCGGTGTCGGTGAGCAGGCCCTCCTTCACGACGGTGCCGAACTCCCGCCAGAACGTGGCGTAGCGGTCGGCGTCCTTGGTCATGAACTCCTTGACCGTGGACAGGACCTTCTTCGTGAGCCGGCGCTGCATCATCCGGATGTGCCGGTCCTGCTGGAGGATCTCGCGCGAGACGTTCAGCGACAGGTCGGCCGCGTCGACGACGCCCTTGACGAAGCGGAGGTAGGGCGGCAGCAGCGCCTCGCAGTCGTCCATGATGAAGACGCGCTTCACATAGAGCTGCACGCCGCGCTTGAAGTCACGCGTGAACAGGTCGTGCGGGGCGTGGGAGGGGACGAAGAGCAGGGCCTGGTACTCGAAGGTGCCCTCCGCCTGCAGCCGGATCGTCTCCAGCGGCTCGCGCCAGTCGTGGCTGATGTGCTTGTAGAGCTCGTGGTACTCGTCGTCGGAGACCTCGTCGCGCGAACGCGCCCACAGGGCCTTCATCGAGTTCAGCGTCTCCGGCTCGGGCGCGGTGTCCCGGTCACCCTCAGCCTCGCCGTCGCTCGGGGAGGCAGCCTCCGGGACCATCCGGATCGGCCAGGTGATGAAGTCCGAGTACCGCTTGACGATCTCCCTGATCTTCCAGGGCGAGGTGTAGTCGTGGAGCTGGTTCTCGGGGTCGGCCGGCTTGAGGTGGAGCGTGACCGACGTGCCCTGCGGTGCGTCGGCGACCGTCTCCAGTGTGTACGTGGCCTCGCCGCGCGAGGTCCAGCGGGTGCCCTGGCTCTCGCCGGCCCGCCGGGTCACCAGCGTCACCTCGTCCGCCGCCATGAAGCCGGAGTAGAAGCCGACGCCGAACTGGCCGATCAGCCCCTCCGCCCCGGCCGCGTCCTTGGCCTCCTTCAGATCCTGGAGGAAGGTGGCGGTTCCCGAGTTGGCGATGGTGCCGATGAGCTTGCCCACCTCGTCGTACGACATCCCGATGCCGTTGTCCCGCACCGTGAGGGTGCGGGCCTCCTTGTCGACGTCGATCTCGATGTGCAGATCTGACACATCGGCGTCGAGGGCGTCGTCCCGCAGCTTCTCCAGGCGCAGCTTGTCGAGCGCGTCGGATGCGTTGGAGACGAGCTCCCGCAGGAAGACATCCTTGTTCGAGTAGACCGAGTGGATCATCAGCTGGAGCAGCTGACGGGCCTCTACCTGGAACTCAAACGTCTCGGTCGGCATGGTGTGCGACTACCTCACAGGATCTGTCACCGGAACTGGGTCACAGTCACTGTAAGACACGAGGTCAGCGCGGAGTGGCGTGATACGGAACGTAGGGGTTCAGACGAGGTGGGCAAAGACGACCAGGTTGGCGGTGTAGTCCCGCACCTGACGGTCGTAGTCCCCTGCGCAGGTGATGAGCCGGACCTGGGCCCGGGCGGTGTCGCGGTACACGCGCTCACTGGGGAAGGTGTCCTTGTCGAAGGTCTCCGCGCTGTCGACCACGAAGGACGCCTTGCGCCCGTCGGCCCGCAGCACCTGGAAACGGTCACCCTTCTGCAGCTCGCTCAGTCTCGCGAAGACCGCAGCGGACGTGGCCGTGTCCACGTGGCCGGCGATGATCGACGTTCCCGTCTCACCGGGCGACGCGCCCTTGGCGTACCAGCCGACGAGATTGGTGTCGTGGGCCGGCGGAGGGTTGAGCCGGCCGGCACTGCCGACGGCGAGGTCGGTGAAGGGCGCGTCGACCGAGATCTTGGGGATGAGCAGCCGCACCGGCCGGGTCCGCGCCAGATGCTTGCCCACGGGGCGCCGGGCCGGCGAGTCCGACCTGGCACCCGGTGGGGCATGGGATTCGGTCTCCCCCGGAGCCTGCGGTCCGACCGCCGGCAGGGCCTGCTGCGCACGGCCGCCGTCGGATGCCCCGTCCTGGGCTCCGGGCAGGGTCACCACCAGAGCCAGGACGACGACCACGCTCCAGAAGATCACCGCGGCCGCACGCCTTATCCGCCGCGAGGTCGCGGAACCGGTGTCGGAACGGGCCGGGTCGTTCTCGGGGGACGAGGGACAGCCGGCGGCCATGGGGCACCACCTCACTCGGGCGCAGCAGCGGACACAGCAGGACGGGGACTTACGAGGAAGACAGGGGGACGACCCGCGGGACCGCCGCGACGCACGGCGTACGTGCGGCGGCCACAGCGGCTATGTCATCGGGCATCGATCACGCCACGGATCCGGCGGCCTTCTTGCGACGGAGCACGTACATGCCGGCGCCGGCGGCACCGAGCACGGCCAGACCACCCGCGGTGACACCCGGCGAGGCGAGACCGCCACCGCCCGTGTGCATACCGCCGCGCGGCCCGTCGTGGTCGCCACCACCCCACGACTCCTTGTCGTGGTCGCCGCCGTACGAGTCGTTCTCGTGGTCGCCCTTCCACGAGTCGTCGCCGTGCTCCTCTTCCTTCCACGAGCCCTTGTCGTGGTCGCCGTGTCCCTCGTCCTTGCTGCGGTAGCTGTCCGGGTCGTGCTTCGGGTCCTTGTCGCCGCCCCAGTCGTCACCGTTGGTCACGGCCGCAAGCGCTCCGCCACCGGTGTGCACCCCACCGTGCGGCTTCTCGTGCTTGCTCTCCTCGTCGTACTTGCCCTCCTCGTCGTACTTGCCCTCCTCGTCGTGCTTGCTCCCCTCGTCGTGCTTCCCCTCCTTGTCGTGCTTGCTCTCCTCGTCCTTGTCCTTGTAGCCGTCCGAGCCGTCCTTCTCCTTGTCCCCGCCCCAGTCGTCGCCCTTGAACAGGGCCGCAAGCGCTCCGCCACCGGTGTGCACCCCACCGTGCGGCTTCTCGTGCTTGCTCTCCTCGTCGTACTTGCCCTCCTCGTCGTGCTTGCTCCCCTCGTCGTGCTTGCTCCCCTCGTCGTGCTTCCCCTCCTTGTCGTGCTTGCCCTCCTCGTCCTTGTCCTTGTAGCCGTCCGAGCCGTCCTTCTCCTTGTCCCCGCCCCAGTCGTCGCCCCTGAACAGGGCCGCAAGCGCTCCGCCGCCCGTGTGGACTCCGCCACGCGGCTCGTCGTGCTTGCTCTCCTTGTCGTGCTCCTTGCTGTAGGAGTTGTCCTCGTGCTTCTTTCCGGAGGACTCCTCCTCGTGGTCCTTGCTGTGGGAGTCGCTGTCGTGATCCTTGCTGTGGGAGGTGTCTTCCTGGTCCCAGTCGCCCGTCGTGATGGCGTAGGCGGCGGGCGCGATCGCCAGAGCGGCCGTGGCCGTCGCGGTGGCGAGCAGCATGCGGACAGAGCGCATAGTGAGTCCTTCCGTCACGGCCTGGGCGGCTGACGCTTCATCACCACTGGAGCCAGGCCTGACGTGATCCACCGTCAGCCAATCCCCCGGCTCGCACCATTCGGAGCGATCACACGGGTTACGACCACACCCCTACGGCCCTATGACGCCGTCCCCCCGGCACCCGGGGGGCCGTGGCCGCCTGCGGAGGTTTGCCAGGGCCATAAGTGGTGAGACGCGTGGGATGCCGAATCACACCGTCACGGCTCCCGCGCCTGCCACGGCCCTGCCACCTGCGCCTTCGAAACAGCGGGACGCCTTCTTCGACAACGCCAAGTACGCGGCGATCGTCCTGGTGGCGGTCGGCCATGCGTGGGAACCGCTGCGGGACGGCAGTCGGACGGTCAGCGCGCTGTACATGCTGGTGTACGCCTTCCACATGCCGGCGTTCATCGTGATCTCCGGGTACTTCTCCCGCAGCTTCGACGGCCGCCCGCAGCAGCTCAGACGCCTGGTGACCGGTCTCGTCGTTCCGTACGTCGTCTTCGAGACGGCGTACACCTTGTTCACCAGGTGGACGGACCAGGAGCCGGACCGCCCGATCAGCCTGCTGGACCCGCTGTATCTGACGTGGTTCCTCGCGTCCCTCTTCCTGTGGCGGCTGAGCGCACCGCTGTGGCGGCGGGTGCGCATGCCGCTGCCGCTGGCGCTCGCCGTGGCAATGCTGGCCACCCTTTCCCCGTCCATCGGCAACGACCTCGACCTCCAGCGCACCCTGCAGTTCCTGCCGTACTTCGTGCTGGGTCTGCTGCTGCGTCCGGAGCACTTCCGGATGGTGCGCCGCCGCGCGGTGCGGATCGCGGCCGTGCCGGTGTTCGCGGGCGCGTTCGTGGTGGCGTACTGGGCGGTGCCGCGGATGGCCGGGGCCTGGTTCTACCACCGCGACAGTGCCGAGGAGCTGGGCGCGCCCCAGTGGTACGGGGCCGTGATGACGCCGGTCCTGTTCGCCTGCTCGCTGGTCCTGGTGGCCTGCTTCCTCGCCTGGGTGCCCGGGCGGCGGATGTGGTGCACGGTGCTGGGCGTGGGCACCCTGTACGGCTATCTGCTGCACGGGTTCGTCGCCCAGGCCTCCAAGTACTTCGGCTGGTACGACCCCGCCTGGCTGCAGCAGCCCATCGGCCCGGTCGTCGTCGGCGTCGTCGCAGCGGTGGTCGTGACCGTGCTGTGCACTCCCCCGGTGCGGCGGGCACTGCGGTTCGCGGTCGAGCCGGACATGCGGTGGCTCTTCCGGCGGGACGCGAAGGAAGAGGCCCGCGATCGGGCAGGCGTACCGGGGTGACCGCCCCCGTCAGGTCTCGCACACCAGCCCGGCGATGTGCGCGGTGACCGTGTCGAGGATGCCGGTCCAGGCCGCGTCGTCGCCGAGGACGAGGTAGTTGAGCGTGAGGCCGTCGGTCATGGCGGCCAGATAGCGGGCCAGTACCGGGACGGGTACGCGCAGCCGGACGCCCATGGTCCGCCGCAGCTGCTCGATGAGCTCGGCGTAGGTCTCGGCGTACAGCTCGTACTGGCGGCGTGCCAGGTGCTCGAAGCCGGGCTGGCGCAGGGCGTACTGCGCCAGCTCGTAGGTGAGCATGTGCTCGTCCGGGTGGGCGCGGACGTGGTCCCAGTACGCCTCGAAGCCGGCCCGGACGGTCTCCTCGAGGGTGGCCCGGGGCTGCAGGGCCTCCTTCACCACCGTCACGTAGTGCCCGGTGATGGTGGTGATGACGGACTCGATCAGCTCCTGCTTGGAGTCGAAGCAGTAGTGGAAGACGCTGAGCGAGACGCCCGCCTCGGCGGCGATGGACCGGGTGGTCGTCCTGGGGACGCCGTCCCGGGCCATCGCCCTGATCGCCGCTTCGGTGAGCTGTCGCCGCCGCTCGGCGGACGGCAACCGTGCCATGGAGCCCCTCTCGTGGGTGTCAGCCGCTGTGGACGCCGACTTCGTAGAGGGAGTAGCCCCAGTCGGTGCCTCGGTCCAGCCCCTGGACGCGAACGTACCTGGCCGGTGTGCCGCTGAACCGGGCGGTGTCCAGGCCGCCGTCACCGGTTGTCGTGGACCAGGCGGTCTGCCAGTTCACTCCGTCGGTGGACAGCTCGATGCGGTACGACTTCGCGTAGGCGCGTTCCCAGTCCAGGGTGACCCGCTTGACCACGCGGGTGGAGCCGAGGTCGACCTTGTACCACTGGTCGTCGTTCCAGTCGCTCGCCCAGCGGGTGCCGCCGTCGCCGTCGACGGCCCGCCCCGGCTGGTAGCTCGTGAACAGGCTCCACTCCGAGGAGCTGGCGGACGTGCTCGCGCCGCGCGCGAGGTTGACGCCGGCCTCGTGGTTCTCGGAGGCCGCCCAGGTGTCGAGGTAGGACTCGGCGCCCCGGAAGAGGTCGTCGACGACGTCCTGGCCGCCGACGCGGCGGATGTCCTCGATCCAGTCGGGGACGAGGCCGTAGTGGGCGGCGCCGTCGGTGTTCAGGTCCCAGGTGCGCTGACCGGTGGTCTGCCGGTCGATGACGGAGCCGCCGTCGACGCTCTTGAAGGGGTACGTCACCTTGTTCGGGGCGTCCGCGCCGCGCGGGCCCGGCCAGCCGCCGACGCCGTTCATGTCGGTGCCGTAGCCGTAGCCGACGCCGTACTTGTCGCGCAGGGACTCGGTGCGCTTGGCCTCCGAGATGAAGCCGTCGGAGCCGTGCATGTACTGGGCGATGAAGCCGCCGAGGCCGTAGACCCGCTCGGTCCAGTCCATGTCCATCCAGCTGTGGGAGGACAGGACGCCGGGGTAGGACGCGGACTCGAAGATGTCGAGCACCCGGCCTGCGGCCTTGACGCTCATATGGTCGATCTCCAGCATCATGCCGCGGTTCATCATGCCCCGTACGGCGTACTCACCGAGGTTTGTGAGCCCTCTGACGTTGCACTGTGCGTCGGCGCTGTACGAGGGGACCTCCTCGCCCGCCGGGAGCTTCGCCTCGGCTGCGGCCGCCGCCGCGTTGCCGATGGGGTTGTCGTGCTGCGGACCCTTGCAGGTCTCGGTCTTCCAGTAGGTGCCGGTCGACAGGAACTGACCGACGTTGATGGCCGTTCCGAGCGAGCCCGAGTCGAAGCGGACCCCGCACAGGGCGTTGTCGAACTTGTGGCACAGGAACATGCTGCGCACGCCCAGCGCGTGCAGCTCGTCGAGGCCCTTGTCGATGTCCTCCTTGCTGCACTGCGCGATGTCGAGGATCTGCTTGCAGCCGAAGGGCTCGGAGGTCTCGACGCCGAGGATGACCGCGAGCTTGCCCTGTTCGATGACCTCACGGGCCTGCGCGCTGTCGGTGACGACGCGGAACCAGCCCTTGCCGGTGCCGCCGTACATCTTGTCGACGAAGGCCTGCATGTCGTACGTCAGCTTGGCCTGCAGCCGGATGGACGTCATCTCGTCGCAGCTGCGGTCCTTGAAGAAGTACACGGAGCAGATCACGCCGTTGGTGACGAGGTCGTTGACCAGCACGCGCTGGCCGCCTCGCCAGGCCCGCTCGACCCAGGCGTAGTAGTTCTGCTGGTGGGTCAGCGAGTCGTGCGCGGGCCAGTCCTTGAAGGTGGGCCAGCCGTTCGGGTCGTGCTTGCCGTCACCGCCGTTGGTGATGAAGTCGAAGATCGCGAGCGAGCCGTCGGGGTAGTGCTCGGGGCAGTCCTTGAGCGCGTCCGCGACGCCGGCGTCGGAGAACGGCTTTCCGCAGATCAGGCGTCCGCCGAAGGCCTCGTTGGAGAAGATGTGGTCGTGCGCGTCGACGAAACCGCGCACTTCGCCCTGGGCGTTGGTCCCCTTGAAGGGCTCGCCCGTGACGTTGACCTGGGAGTCCGGCGCCGGCCGTGCGGTCGGGTTCCACCAGTCGGTTCCGGCCGCCGAACTCGGCGTGGGGCCCAGCGCGATGGACAGCACGAAGAGGAGGAGCGACACCACGGTCACGTTCTTGCGTCGGCGGTACGGGCGTCCGGAACTGGTCACAGCCACGTCCCTCGGTCGGCGGGATCGCGCGGTCGACTGGTTGTCATGACCTCGCACAATGTGCGACGAGGATCGCCACTCCTGCTCAACGAGTCAAGAGTCCGGGACAGTTGACCTGATGAAGGGGCGTCGGCTCACTCCGGATGCGTGACCCGGATCTTGGACTGGCCGTGCGGGAGTTCCTCCCAGTCCGCCATGAAGCGAGCCCGCAAGCCGTGCTTCTCGGCCAGCGTCAGGAGGGTTTCGGTGCGGTAGTAGAAGTCCTCCCGAAGGACGTGGTGCTCCTGCCCTTCGGTGCGGTCGAAGGTGAAGTCGAACCAGCCGCCGGGCGCGAGCACCCGGCCCACGCTTGCCAGGCACTCATCGATGACCGGGAGCGGTGAGTGCGAGAAGACGCTGTGGGCGTGCACCACGTCGAAGTGGGCTTCGGGCAGGAAGCTCAGCTTCAGGTCGCGCACCGGGGTCAGCGTGGGCAGCCGCTGCTGCAGACCCATCGCCACGAGGGTGTCCTGCGCGGCGAAGAGGATGTCGGGCGAGATGTCGATGCCGTAGTAGTGGCCGGGCTCCAGATGGCGGATGAACCGCCAGCCTCCTCGCAGGTTGCCGCAGCCGATCTCCAGCATCCGGTGCCCGGGGCGCAGGCCGTGGCCGAGGAGGTAGTCGAACTGCATCGCCCCGAGCGCCAGCCAGCGCTCCCGGTTGTGGCTGCCGACCGCCGCGTCCGGGTCGGCCCGGGTGTCGGACCGCATCACGGCCCGGTAGTAGGCGACGTGGTCCGGGTGGCGGCGGCGCAGCCACATGTCCCGGGCGGTGCGGACGAGATGGCGGGGCACGCGGTCGGGGTGGCGCAGGGCGTAGGTGAGACGGTGGCCGAGGGCGGAGCGGTCGGCGGTGAGGTTCTTGGCCGGCATGGGTGTGCCTCCCTGGTACGCGGTACCACCGAGGATGCTCAACGGGGCCGCGCGGCGCCACAGGTGCGGGCAGTGGATGGAGGAGGGCCCATCGGGCTCACGCGTGAGGCTGCCGCGAAAGACTGGACCAATGTCACCCCATCCACCATGATGACGCCGCCATGACAACACTGCCGTCGGGATGGTGACCGTGCGCGGATCCTTGGTGAGGGCGACTCTCGCCGCCGTACTCCTCCTCGTCCCACTGGCCTCCCTGCCCGAGGCCGCGGCCGAGCAGCAGCCGGCTCCCGCCGAGGCCGTCGTCCCGCCCGCCGCCACGGCCGAAGCGGAGGACTGGACGCCGCCGCTGGGCACACGGGGGCGCTGGATCGTCGACGCGGACGGGGACCGCTTCAAACTGCGGTCCGGCAACTGGCATGGCGCCAGCGGCACTTGGAACGGCTCGGGCGACCAGGCCGACGACGCGAGTCACCACGCCGGCGAGAACGCCGGCCGGATACCGCTCGGCCTGGACCGCGCCTCCGTGGCCGAGATCCTCGCCGGGTTCCGCGAGATCGGGATCAACAGCGTCCGGCTCCCCTTCTCCAACGAGATGGTCCACGACAGCCGTCCCGTCACGGACGAATCCGTCGCCGCCAACCCCTCGCTGCGCGGCAGGACGCCGCTGGAGGTGTACGACGCGGTCGTGCGCGACCTCACGGCCGCCGGCCTCGCGGTGATCCTCAACAACCACACCAACACCACGCGTTGGTGCTGCGGAGTCGACGGCAACGAACGCTGGAACGCGAGCCAGTCCACCGGGACCTGGGAGAACGACTGGCTGTTCATGGCCCGCCGCTACCGGGACAACCCGCGCGTAGTCGGCGCCGACCTCTACAACGAGGTACGCCGCAACGTCTGGGACGACCCCAACTGGGGCCTCGGTGACGACCACGACTGGTTCGCCGCCTCCCAGCGCGTCGGTGACCGCATACTCGCGGAGGCCAATCCGAACCTGCTGATCGTCGTCGAGGGCATCAACTGGACCGGCATCCCCGTCGACGGCCTGCCGCACGAGCGCCCCACCCTGGAGCCCGCCCGCCGCCTGTCGCACACCCTCGTCGACTCCGGCAAGCTGGTGTACTCCGCCCACTTCTACGACTACACCGGCGCGAACCACAGCGGTGCCACCGGAACGGGCGAGACCAGCGACCCCCGCTACCGCGACCTGAGTCCCGCCGAACTGATCGCGGTGCTCAATCGCCAGGCCTTCTTCGTGGCCGCCGAGCAGGACCAGCACTTCACGGCCCCCGTCTGGATCAGCGAGTTCGGCGTCGGGGGCCGCGACGAGACCGGGCAGAAACCGCGGGCCTGGTTCGAGAACTTCGTGGACCAACTGATCCGCACCGACGCCGACTTCGCCTACTGGCCGCTCGTCGGCTGGCACCAGGACCGCAAGGGCAACGGCTGGGCACTGCTGCACTGGGATGCCGAAGGCCGCCGTATGGGCGTGTACGACGGCGACGACTGGCGGGCCGCCGCCTGGACGAGGCTCGTCGAGGCCGACGGCCGCACCGGGCCGGTGGCACCGGTCGCCGACTGGTCCATGCTCAGCCCCGACCACGGCGACTTCGTCCAGTCGCGGCGGATGCGGGCCCTGCCCGACTGGGATTCCGGCGCCCGCAAGGCCGTCTGCCCCGACGGACAGCGGTTGCTCGGCCTCGGCCACACGGGCAACCGGGGACTGTGCTCGGACGTGACGGCCGGCGCCCTGTGGGACCCGGCCGGCGGACACGAGGTGGTCAGGGACGAGCGGCACGTCGCCGCGGGACGGGACTGGGCGTCCGGTTACGCCAAACTCCAGTGCGCCGAGGGGCAGTTCCTGATCGGCTACAGCGTCCGCGGCGCGGCCGTCTCCGCCGCCCTGTGCGCCACCGCCCCGGCCGGGAGGCTCGGCGCGAGTGGCAGTACGGTCTGGTTCGACCGGGGCGACAACCGGGGGCCGGCCGCCAAGGGCGGCGACTTCGCGCAGGGGCACTACAAGGGCCAGTGCGCGGACGACGAGTACGTGGCCGGCATCGCCTACACCGGCCGGGTGGGATCGGCCCGGACGCCCGACGCGCTGTACTGCCGCAAACTGGGCTGATCGCCGCAGCCGGGGGATGCTGGAACCCGGATGCGGATCACCTGTGCTCTTGCCGTGCTCACCGCCGCGAACCTGCTGAACAACTGGCTCGCGCGGAGCCCAGCCATGTACGTGGTCATCTGCGTGATCGCGACGGCCGTGCTGCTGATGATCGCCCACTGGGACGGTCTCACCCCGGCCGACCTGGGGCTCGACGCGGCGGGGGTGCGCCGGGGGCTGCGGTGGGCTCCCGTCCTGGTGGCGATCGTCCTGCTGGTCCTGCTGGTCCTCCTCGCCGTCCCGGCCGGACGGGAGGCCTTCCGGGACGGCAGGGCGGCGGACCTGTCCCTCGGGCGGATGCTGTCGGGAGCGCTGGTGCGGGTGCCCTTCGGGACCGTGCTGCTGGAGGAGACCGCCTTCCGGGGCGTGCTGTGGGCCATGATCCGGCGTCGGCACGGCACGGCGTGGGCCACGAGCGTGTCGTCGCTGCTGTTCGGGGTGTGGCACCTGATGCCGTCCCGTGGCATCAACCGCTCCAACGCCGCCGTCGGGTCCGTCTTCGGGGAAGGCCAGGCCGGCGTGGCACCGACGGTGGCCGCGGCGATCGTCGCCACGGCCGTCGCCGGGGTCGTCCTGTGCGAGCTGCGCCGCCGCTCCGGCAGTCTGCTGGCACCGATGACCCTGCACTGGGCGGTCAACGGCTTCGGTTACGCGTTTGCCTGGGGAGCGGCCCGCTGGTGGCTCAACGGCTGAACGGCTGAACAGCTGAACGGTCAGAAGTTGATCATGTGACCGGCGAGGCCGTGCACAGCCTCCTTGACCGCCTCGCCGAGCGTCGGGTGCGCGTGGACGTTGCGGGCGACCTCGTGGACGGTGAGGTCCCACTGCTGGGCCAGGGTCAGTTCGGGCAGCAGTTCGGTGACGTCCGGGCCGATGAGGTGGCCGCCGAGCAGCTCGCCGTACTTGGCGTCGCTGATCAGTTTCACGAAGCCGGTCGCGTCGCCGAGGCCGTGCGACTTGCCGTTCGCGGTGAAGGGGAACTTGGCGACCTTCACGTCATGGCCGAGCTCGCGGGCCTGCGCCTCGGTGTAGCCGAAGCTGGCGATCTGCGGCTGGCAGTAGGTGGCCCGCGGGATCATCACATAGTCCAGCTCCATCGTCTCGGCGTCCGCGATGGTCTCGGCGGCGATGATGCCCATGGCCTCGGCGGCGTGCGCGAGCATCAGCTTCGCCGTGACGTCGCCGATGGCGAAGATGTGCGGGACGGACGTACGGCAGCGCCCGTCGACGTCGATCGCGCCGCGCTCGGTGACGGTCACGCCGGTCTTGTCCAGGCCGTAGCCCTCGATGTTCGGCTGGAAGCCGATCGCCTGCAGCACCTTGTCGGCCTCCAGGACCTGCTGGCTGCCGTCCTTGCCGGTGACCGTGACGCGCACCTGCTCGCCGGACTCGTCGACGGCGTCGACGCGGGTGGAGGTCAGTACGTCGATGCCCAACTTGCGGTACTGCTTGGCGAGTTCGGCGGACACCTCGGCGTCCTCCAGCGGGGCCATCCGGTCCAGGAACTCGACGATCGTGACCTTCACGCCGTAGTTGTGCAGCACATAGGCGAACTCGACGCCGATCGCACCGGCGCCCGCGATGATGATCGACTGCGGCAACTCCTCGGCCAGGATCTGCTCCTCGAACGTCACCACACGCGCACTGCGCCGGGTGCCGGGCAGCAGCTTGGGCGTGGCGCCGGTGGCGATGATGCACTGCTCGAAACCGATGGTGCGGGTCTCGCCGTCGTAGCCGGCCACCTGGAGGGTGTGCGGGTCGAGGAAAGTGCCGCGGCCGTCGATCTCGGTGATCTTGTTCTTCTTCATCAGGTAGTGGACGCCCTTGACCCGGCCGTCAGCGACCTTGCGGCTGCGGCGGAACGCCTCACCGAAGTCGAAGGAGACCGTCCCGTCCACCTTGATGCCGAAGGTCTTCGCCTCGCGCGTGAAGATGTGCGCCAGTTCGGCGTTGCGCAGCAGGGCCTTGCTGGGGATACAGCCCACGTTCAGGCAGACGCCGCCCCAGTACTTCTCCTCCACGACCGCCACCCGCTTGCCCAGCTGGGCGGCGCGGATCGCGGCGACGTAGCCGCCGGGGCCCGCTCCGAGGACCACGACATCGAAGCGCTCGTCCTGCTCGACCATGGAGAGTTCCTTCCTGAGTACGACGTCCTGCTCTGCTGGTGCCGGCCCTCGCCGGGCGAGGGCGAACGGCTTCTTCCAGCATGACCGCATCCACGGGGTTGTGTGGTGATGCGGGAGGGTGACGACGATCTCAGGTGGGGTGCGCTCGGGCTTTCGGGTCACTGCCCCCGCATGGTCAGCCGACGCACAGGAGGTTGAGCACGCAGAGCTGCGCCGGCGAGGTCGCTTCCGGTGCGGGGCTCGTCGGTGACGTGGAGTTGCCGGAGTCGGAGCCGTCGGTGGGCGTCGGGGTCGGCGCCTGCTGCTCGGCCTCGGTGCCGCCACTGCCGCCACTGCCGCCGCTGCCGCCACTGCCGCCGGAGTTCCCTCTGCCGGGATTCGCTGAGGCGTGCTGCGACTGCGGGGCCGACGTCACCGTGGGACTCGGGGTGGTGGCAGCGTCCGGTCGGGTGAAGTCCCGAGTGGTGCGCGGGGCGGCGACGGACTCCCGGGCGGCGTTGGTCGGGGACGGCTTCGACGTGGCCGTGTCGGTGCGCGGGGCGTCGGGGGTGTCCGGCGGAGTGGACGCCGGGCGGGTGAGCTCGGTGTGCTGCTGCTCCGGGAGGCCGACGTTCGGGCGTTCCGGCGCGGCGGCCGCCTGCGCCTTGTCGCCTGCCCCCCGGTCCAGCGCCGAGACGGTCAGGCCACCGCCGACCAGGGCGACTGCGGTCGCGACCACGGCCCGGCGCTGGTTCTTCTTCCAGCGGGCCCGCTGCCGACGCCGTGCTGCCCGGCCCTCGGGGACGACCGGTACACCGTCCGCGTCACCGGACGAGGCCATGGGCGCCGTCACGTCCGGGTCGGCGGACGGCGCCGCCTCGTCACGGAAGTAGCCGGCGTACCAGGTGTCGACCGCAGGGTTCTCCCGCGTCACCGCGCCCGGCGCCGCCGACACGGTGCGCCCCCCTGTCGTCAAGGGAGCGCTGTCCGGGGCGTAGGCGCCGCATCCGGGGCACACGAGGGCCCCGTTGAGATGCCGGCGGCACGAGGAGCAGTAGTCCATCTGGGGTCTTCCTGGCTTGACTGCGCCATCGGCCCTGCTCGGCCGCGGCCTGGTCACGTTCGCCCGTGGGGTCGAACGGCCAGAACGCTAACGATCCTTTCAAAAGGCTGTGTGCATCCCGAGTGATACTCCTGCGCAGATCTTTCACGAAGTGTGTGTGTACCGTGACCTGCTCACAGGTCACAGCACCCCTCGCGACGCATCTGGCGGCTCACCTCCAGCCAGTCGTCCGCCGCCCGTCGCTCAATGGCGACGTCGAAGGCGTCCACCAGGTCCGCCTGCTCGTAGAGGACGCCGCCGCGCAGGGCCGCCACCGTGCGGATCAGCGTGGCGAAGTCGGTGAACGGGTCGCCGTCCACGACGGTGAGATCGGCGAGCTTGCCCTCCTCCACCGTGCCCAGGTCGGCGTCGGCGCCGAAGACCCGCGCGGGCAGCAGCGTCGCGGTACGCAGCGCCTCGGCCGGTGACATGCCGGCGCGGTGCAGCGCGCGCAGGGCCAGGTGCAGATGCAGCCCGACCGGGACGATGGGCTGGTCGGTGCCGAGCGCGATCAGGCCGCCCTTGGCGAGGACGCGCCGGCAGATGTCCATCTCCCGCCCCAGCGTGGCCAGTTGGGCTTCGCTGGGCGGCTGCCCGGCGCGTTGTCGGACCAGCGCGGTGTCCCAGGGCGGCATGAGGGCGGTGACGCGCGGGTCGTCCGCGAGCGCGGAGTCCGCGCCCAGCAGGGCGAGTGCCGTGAACGGCGTGGCGACGAGGTGGAAGTCGGTCGCGGTGTAGATCTCCTCGACGTCCTCGCAGGCCCGACCCCCGGCGGTCGTCGCGTGGCCGAACTCCAGCCGCTGCGTCGCCTGCAAATGCGTCGTCAGGTCCTGGCCCAGCTGCACACCGGGGCTGCACAGATGACTTCCGCTGCGCACCCCCAGCCGCTCGTGCCCGAAGTCCGCAGCCTCCTTCATCACCCACCCGGGAGCCCGTACGTACGTCTTCACGAAGTCCCAGTCCAGCGCGGCACCCCGCGCCAGCGTCCGGTGCAGGCCCTCGCGGGTGCGGTGGGCGCGGCCCATGCTGTAGGCGACGCGCGCCCCGTCGAGCAGCTCACCGGTGGTCAGCAGCCGGGGCCCGGCGAGGACGCCGGCGGCGACCGCCTCCCGGATGCGGGCCTGTTCGTAGGCGAAGCCGCCCAGCGAGACGGCCGTCGTGATGCCGTAGGCGAGTTGCAGCGCGGTCTGGCGGCCGCCGTACGTGGTCTGCCAGGGGTGGGTGTGCGCGTCCCACAGGCCGGGGATCACGGTGCGGTCGCTCGCGTCGACCCGGCGTTCGGCCAGGCGGCCGGCGCGGTGCGGGGACACCTCCGCGACACGGCCGTCGCGGATCACGACGTCGACGTTCTCGCGGAGGTCCGTTCCGGTTCCGTCCCAGAGGCGGCCCGCGTGCACGACGGTGTCCGCCGGGCGCGGTCTGCGGTAGTCGAGCGGGACGCGGACGGTACGGGTCCTGCCGTTGCGGATGTCCGTCAGGCGCAGGGTGCCGGCGGAGAGGTGGAGCAGGGTGCGGGCGTCGGCGGACCAGGACGGGTGGTCGGCCGGTTCGGTGGTGAGCCGGCGCGGCTCGCCGTCGGGGGTGCCGTCGGCGCGGACCGGCAGGAGCCACAGCGCCGACTCCGCCACCACGGCCATCCAGCGGCCGTCCGGCGACCAGACGGGGCCCGAGTCGTAGCGGTCGGAGAGCGAGGTGTGCGAGGCGAGGGCGTGCAGTTCTGAGGTGCCGGTGGTCGTGTCGACGACGCGGATGAGGTTGTAGCCCTCGCGGAACCGCTGGTTGAGGCGGTTGCGGTCGCACAGCGCCACATACCGGCCGTCCGGCGACCAGCTGGGGCGGCCGGGCAGCCCACCCGCTCCCAGCGGGGCGGCGAGGACACGTTCGGCCCCTTCGGGCAGGTCGCGCACGACGAGGTTGCCGGACATGTCCAGGCAGGCCAGCCGCGTCCCGTCGGGCGAGAGCGCGGGAAAGACGCGGCCGCCCTCCGCGAGGACGGTCTCCTCGCCGGAGCCGAGGTCCCGGCGCCGTACGGCGAACAGTCCGTCACGGTCGTCGGCGTACACCAGCGCCGTGCCGTCGGGCGTCCAGGTCGGTGCCAGCACATAGCGGGTGGGGGGGACTTGCAGGACCTTGCGGGGTGCCCGGCCGCCGGTCGTCCGGGCGGTCCACAGCGCGTTGAGCGCCGCGAAGGCGACGCTACGGCCGTCCGGCGACAGGGCGGGCAGGTGCAGCGCGCGGACGGGACGGGCGCCGGCGCCCTCGAAGTCGTACGCCTTGCCCCGGTAGCGGGGCCGGTCCACGGGCAGCGTGGCGGTGAACGGGATCTCCTCGCCGCCGCCCGGCGCGTCCGGGTCGACCAGCCGGAAGTGTCCGTCGACGTTGAGGAGCAGTCGGTCGGCCTCCGTCCAGCGGGGCGGGGCGGGAAGGACGTCACCCCGCACGGCGACCGGTGCGCCGTCCACGACGAGGGTGCAGGACGCGGCGGGCGAGGCCGTGGTGCGCAGGTGGGCCAGGCGCCCGGTGGGCGACACGGCGGGGGTCATGAGCTGGGCGCCGGAGTCGTCGGTGTGCTCGGTGGTGACCGGGCCCGTGCCGTCGGCGGCCACCGCGGCGATCGCGGTCGCGCGCAGGGTGCCGGTCTCGGTGACGACGGCCCGCACGAACAGCACTCGTTGCCCGTCGGGCGACCAGGTGGGGTCGAAGTCCTCCCAGCGGGCGTCCTGCCCGGGGCCCTGCTGGTCGGGCCGCCCGGTGAGCCGGGTCAGCCCGCCGGTGCTCACGTCCACGGTCCAGATGCGGTACGGAGAGCCGGTCACGGTGTCGCCGCCGCGCTCGGAGGCGAATGCGATCCGGGTGCCGTCCGGCGACCAGGCCGGGCCCCGGTCGTCCCACGGCCCGTCGGTGAGCTGCCGCAGCCCGGTGCCGTCGGGCCGCAGCGTCCAGAGGTGGAAGCCTCCGCCGCGGTAGGCGCAGACGGCGAGGCGGCTGCCGTCGGGCGAGAACTGCGGGCGGGTGGGTTCGAGGCCGGGCGGCGTGAGCGGGACGGCGGTGCCGCCCTTGCGCGGGATGGACCAGAGCACGTTCTGCACCTCGGCGACCAGGCGGTCACCGGACGGGGCGAGGGTCGCGGAGCCACCCGTGGCGGCGGTGAAGGAGAGGGTGGTCGCGGCGGAGGATGCAGCCAAGGCGGGTGTACTCACAGGGGGGAGCGCAGAACCGGTGACGGCTGCGGTGGCGGTTGCGGTGGCCTGGAGGAATCCGCGGCGGGAGAGCGGGCCGAGGCGGAGTGCGGCTGCGGTGTCTTCGGGGTCCAAGGGAGCTCCCGGGGAGCGGAGTTGGGGTGCCGGACAGGAGAGACCACTGGTGGCAACGTACGGGGCGAATCCCGGTTACGGGCCTGACCCGGCGTTTCTCGGGCGTTTTCGGCCACCCGAGGCACCCGTTTCGGCTAGACCAGAAAGAGCAGTTGGACGGCGACGAGTACGTCGATGACGCCGCACCATTCGGCGAACGTACGCGAGACGACCTTGTCGAGCCGCAGGTGCACGAAGTCCCAGACACCGTGGCAGAACCAGCCGGCCGCCACCAGGTACCGGCCCAGGTCCGGATCGACCGCCAGCCCCGCCAGCGCCAGCCCGCAGAACACGACGGCACCCACGGCCTGCACCCCGAACGTGGCCCGCCCGTGGGGAGTCCCGCGGAGGGCGCCCCAGACCAGGACGGCCGCCGCGAGGGCGACCAGGACCGTCGACGAGGCGACCACATCTTGGGAAGCCAGGGCGAAGACCGCCACCAGCCCGGCCCCGAGCACCGGCCAGGTGGCCTGCGGCCTGCCGATCTGGTGGACGACCAGATAGATCAGGGGCAGCAACGGCAGGGTCTCGGCGAACCCTCCGACGGCGTCGGCCACGTCCTGCGAGCCGGATGCGATCACGTTGAGGGCGACGACCGCGGCGGCCAGTGCGGTCGGCCAGCGCCGCCTGAGCGCCGCGGTCGGGTGCGGCCGTGCAGCGGTCGCGTGAGGGGTGCGTGCCTGCATGACGGGCTCTCTTTCGGTACAGGGGCGGGGTACCGGCTGCGTCTGCTGCATCCGCTGCCGACACCCTCAGCCTCCGCCGCGACGAAGCCCGCCAGTAGTGCCGTATCCCGGTGCGCTCGCGTGGCGTTGTCACGTCCTCGGATGACATTTGTCATGGGGACCGTCTGGGCCACAATGACCGGGTGGGGGACGGGGAGTTCGATCGCGGGGCGGCGGGGCTTACGGGCTTCCGTCGCTACACCTGGTGGGCCGTGCCGGGTATGACCGCGTGCGTCCTGGTCCTCTTCGTCAGCGAGTGGGTCCTCGACGGCGACGTCCCCCTGTGGGCCCGCGCGCCGGCCGCTGCCGCCCTCGTGGTCGAGGTGTGGGCGAGCGTCGCCCTGCTGAGCCGACGGCTTGCGCTCCTGCCGG
Source organism: Streptomyces sp. NBC_00299 (assembly GCF_036173045.1). GTDB lineage: Bacteria > Actinomycetota > Actinomycetes > Streptomycetales > Streptomycetaceae > Streptomyces > Streptomyces machairae. The sequence continues at coordinate 8,554,465 of NZ_CP108039.1, read as the reverse complement.
TCACGGCCGCGCAGCCCGGCGGACCGCCCATGGGCCTGCTGACCGCCGCGGTCGGGGCGGGAGTCGTGCTCGCGGCGCTGCCCTTGGCCGTGCGCAACTACGGGCTGTGGCCGGTGGCGCCCGCGCTGGTGGTCGCGATCGTCGCGACGTACCTCCCGCCGCGCCACAGGCGGCTGCTCGTCGGGGGCGCCGTGGTCCTCGCCCTGCTCCCCGGCAGCCTCGTCAGCCTTGCCGAGGGCGACGGGGAGTCGGCGTACGCGGCCCTGTTCCCGGCGGGGCTGGTCGCCTTCACCGCCTGGGTGACGCTCGGCCCGCTGTGGGCCTGGGACACGGCACGGCGGCTCGACGCGGCACGACGGCTGGAGGCGGAGCTGGCGGTCAAGGAGGAACGGCTGCGGTTCGCCGCCGACCTGCACGACATCCAGGGTCACCATCTCCAAGTGATCGCCCTGAAGAGCGAGTTGGCGGAGCGGCTCGTCGAGCGGGATCCGGCGCGGGCCGCCGCGGAGATGAAGGAGATACGGCAGCTGGCGGCGGACGCCCTCAGCGACACCCGGGCGGTGGTGCGGGGTTACCGCCGTACGAGCCTGGACGACGAGATCGCCAACGCGACCCGGGTGCTGGCCGCCGCCGGCATCGACGCGAGGATGACGCTCGCCCCCGATGCCGTCGCCACCGACCTCGCGGAAGCCGCCCGGCACCTCCTCGGACTGGTGATGCGGGAGGCCACCACCAACGTGCTCCGGCACAGCCGGGCCAGGCACGCCGAGGTCGACTACCGCATCGCCGGCGGCCACGCCCGTCTGCGCGTACGCAACGACGGCGCCGAGGAGCATCCGACGGCCCTGGACGGTACGGCCCTGGACGGTACCGGGCTGCGCGGCCTCGCCGAGCGGCTGGAGGCCGCCGGTGGCGAGCTGACCTGGCAGCACGACGGCGATCGCTTCGTGGTCGAGGCCGCGCTGCCGACGTGCTCGCCCAACCCCGTGGACGGAGCCGCCCCATGATCCGCCTGCTGATCGCCGACGACGAGGACCTCCTCAGAAGCGCCCTGGCCGCCCTGCTCGCGCTGGAACACGACCTCACCGTGGTCGCCGAGGCGTCCACGTCCACCGAGGCGGTGCGGCTGGCCCGCGAGCAGCGGCCCGACATCGCCGTACTCGACCTGGAGATGCCGCCGGCCGACGGGCTCCGCGCCGCCGAGGAGATCCGGGCCGAACTGCCCACGCAGATCGTCCTGGTGACACGGCACGCGCGGCCGGCCGTGCTGCGCCGGGCCCTGGCCGCAGGTGTCCGCGGCTTCGTGCCCAAGACGACCCCGGCGGGCCGGCTGGCCGAGATCATCCGGGACATCGCCGCCGGACGCCGCTATGTGGACCCGGACATCGCCGCTTCCGCGCTGACCGAGGACGACTGCCCCCTCACCGCCCGCGAACTGGAGGTCCTGCGCGCCGCCCGCACCGGCGCCTCGATCGCCGAGATCGCCGACGCCGTCCACCTGGCCCCCGGCACGGTCCGCAACTACCTCTCCGCGGCCATGGCCAAGCTGGGCACCCCGACCCGGCATGCGGCCGCGCACCGCGCCTGGGAACAGGGCTGGATCTGACCCTGCAACCCTGGCGGGGCTTCACGGCGCTCCTGGCGCCCGCTTCCTCGGTACCGCGACAGTGCCGGATGCGGCGGCCGCGAGGAGGCGGCGGAAGGTGGGGCATTCCATATGAGTCGGAGCGGGGCAGGCCGCGGCGTGCCGCAGGGAGTCCCGCAGTACGCCCAGTTCACGGATCCTTGTGTCCAGCTCCTCCGCCTTGGCCGAGAGCGTCTGCCGGTCGATACGCGGCTGCCCGTCCGGCGTGAACATGCGTGCGATCTCGTCGAGCGAGAACCCGGCGGTGCGCCCCAGCGCGATCAGCGCCAGGCGTTCCAGTACGCCAGAATCGTACTGTCGGCGCAGGCCGCGCCTGCCGATCGAGGCGATCAGCCCCTTTTCCTCGTAGAACCGCAGCGTGGAGGCGGGAACCCCGGCGTGCTGCGCCACCTCGGCGATGTCCAGGTCCGTCATCCGCTTGACCTCAAGTCGACTTGAAGTAGCACGCTGTCACCCCGACCCGATGAACGCAAGCGCTGGGAGGCGACCATGAACGTCAGGCGCAGGACCGATGACGAACAGGCGGCCCGTTGGAGCGGGGCCAGTGGCAACGCCTGGGTCGACACGCAGGCGTTGCTGGACGACATGCTCCGGCCGTTCGAAGAGCTGCTCATCGGGGCGATGCCCGCCGGACAGGCCGGGCAGGTGCTCGACGTCGGCTGCGGTACCGGTGGCACGACGGTGGCCGTGGCGCGGCTGCTCGGTCCGGCGGGTCGCTGCGTCGGCATCGACATTTCCGAACCGATGATCACCGCCGCACGGGCGCGCGCCGAGCGGGAGGGCACGCCGGTGTCCTTCATCCAGGCCGACGCGCAGGAGCATGCCTTCGAACCCGCCACCTTCGACGCCGTCATCTCCCGCTTCGGCGTCATGTTCTTCAACGACCCCGTCCGGGCCTTCGCGAACCTGCGGGGCGCCGCCAAGGACGGGGCCGCGCTCCGGTTCGTGGCCTGGCGCGGCCCCGCCGAGAATCCGTTCATGACGACGGCCGAGCGCGCCGCGGCGCCGCTCCTGCCGAACCTCCCCGCGCGCCGGCCCGACGAGCCGGGGCAGTTCGCGTTCGCCGACTCGGACCGGCTCCAGCGCATCCTGACGGAGAGCGGGTGGGCCGGGATCGACATCCGGCCGGTCGAAGTGCCCTGCACGCTGCCCGAGCGGGAGCTGGTCCGGTACTTCACCCGCCTCGGTCCGGTCGGCCAGGTGCTGCCCGAGGCGGACGAAGAGACCCGCGCAAGGGTCGTCGAGACCGTTCGTGCCGCCTTCGACAGCTTTGTGCAGGGCACGGAGGTCCGTTTCACGTCGGCCTGTTGGATGGTCAGCGCCACGGCGACATCCCCGTCGACGTCGCCTGGCTCGCCTGCCTCGCCTGCCTCGCCGTAACGAAACTTTCGCAGAATCCGGCGACTCTTTCCGAGGGGCAGGAGCCCGGCGCATAGTGATGTCGCTGTGCTCCGGCCTCACGAAGGGATGAGATGACGCGGAAGAAGGCCCTGGTGGTCCGGGGCGGCTGGGAGGGGCACGACCCTGTCCGGGCCACGGAGTTGTTCCTGCCGTTCCTGCGGAGCAACGGATACGCCGTCCGGATCGAGGAGTCGCCCGACGTCTACGCCGACGACGCCGAGATGGCCGGCACCGATCTCGTCGTGCAGTGCGTCACGATGTCGCAGATCAGCGCCGGGCAGCTGGCCGGACTGAGCGCGGCGGTCGTGGCCGGAACGGGTTTCACCGGTTGGCACGGCGGCATCGCCGACTCGTTCCGCGCCTCCTCCGACTATCTCCATCTGGTGGGCGGGCAGTTCGCGACCCATCCGGGAAAGGAGCCGTGTGAGCGCCGGGGAGTTCAGGAGGACAACTACCTGCCGCACGTCGTCAACATCACGGAGCTGGGCCGCGGGCACCCCGTCACGGCCGGAATCGAGGACTTCGAACTGCACACCGAGCAGTACTGGGTTCTCCACGACGACCTGATCGACGTCCTGGCCACCACCACCCATCCCGCCCGCCCGTGGCAGCCGTGGCAACGCCCCGTCACCTCGCCGGCGATCTGGACCCGGCAGTGGGGTGCCGGGCGCGTCCTGGTGACGACACCGGGGCACAGCCTCGACGTGCTGGAGGACCCGAACGTCCGCACCGTCATCGAGAGGGGCATGCTGTGGGCGACGCGCACCGCGTCGGCGTCGTAGGACTCGGCGTCATCTCCCGCGCTTACCTGGACACACTCGTCGGCCATCCGGCCGTGCGCGTCACCGGGGTCGCCGACCTCGACGCCTCCCGGTCGGCAGCGGTCGCCGCCGAGGTACCCGGCGTCGAGGCGCTGACCGTCGAGGAGTTGCTGAGCAGCCCGGACGTGGACACGGTGCTGAACCTCACCGTCCCCGCGGCGCACGCCGAGATCGCCCTTGGCGCCATCAGTCACGGGAAGAACGTCTACGGGGAGAAACCACTGGCCGCCGGCCTCGCCGAGGCGCACACCGTGATGGCGGCCGCCGCGAAGGCGGGAGTCGGTGTGGGATGCGCGCCGGACACGGTCCTCGGCACCGGCATCCAGACGGCGCGCGCGGCCGTCGCGGCGGGCCGCGTCGGACGCCCCCAGTTCGCCACGGCCGTCATGATCACACCGGGGCACGAACGCTGGCATCCCCACCCCGACTTCTACTACACGGCCGGGGGCGGCCCCCTGCTGGACATGGGGCCGTACTACCTCTCGTCCCTGATCCATCTGCTGGGTCCCGTACGTGCGGTGATCGGGGCGGCCGGACGGCTGCGTGCCGAGCGCGTCATCGGGTCGGGCCCACGCGCGGGCGAGCGGATCCCGGTGGAGGTGGACAGTCATGTCTCCGGTGTACTGGAGCACGTCGGCGGGACCCTTACGACGATCACGACGAGCTTCGACGGCGTGGCCACCACCGCCACGCCGATCGAGGTCCACGGCGAGACGGGGACCCTCTCGGTTCCGGACCCGAACCGCTTCGACGGCGATGTGCGGCTCTTCGAACTCGGCGACACCCAGTGGCGCACCCTCCCGCCCTCGGCCGGTTACGCCGACGGCGCCCGGGGTGTCGGTCTGCTCGACTTCATCGCCGGGGACGGGCAGCGGGCGCCCCGCGCGAACGGCGAGATCGCCCTGCACGTGCTGGAGACGATGAGCGCCCTGCTCCGTTCGTCGGCCGAGGGGCGCCGCATCGAGCTGACCACCTCGGCGGAGCTCCCGGTTCCTGTTCCCCTGACGGCCGCGGAGGAATGGAAGGGGGCGAAGAGGGACGCCGGCTGAACCGGGTCGCGGTGCACGGGGAGGGGTCAGTCCACGGGCCAGGTGTGCGCGGCGGCGTTGAGATGCATGTAGTCCATGTACGCCGTGGTCATCTGCCGCAGGGCCTCCCTCCGGTCGGAGACACCGGCCTTCTCCAGCTGGTGGACCGTCTCCGCCTGCCACAGGGCGCCGTTGCGTGCGGTGATGCAGCGCTGCTCGACGATGCCCAGCAGGGGTTCGCGCCACGCCGCGTCCAGGCCGGCCAGTTCGAGGCCACGATGGGCCAGGGGCAGCAGGCGCCGCAACACCAGTTCCACGACCGGCACTTCGCCGATGCCGGGCCAGTACAGGCGGGCGTCGATGCCGTCGCGGGCCGCGGTGTGGAGATTCTCCTCGGCGACCGCGAACGACATCCGCGTCCAGATCGGCCGGTCCTCGTCGACGAGGGCGCGGGTCAGGCCGTAGTAGAAGGCGCCGTTGGCGATGATGTCGGCCACCGTGGGCCCGGCCGGCAGGACCCGGTTCTCGATGCGCAGATGCGGACCGCTGTCGGTGACCGCGTAGATCGGGCGGTTCCAGCGGTAGATCGTGCCGTTGTGCAGGGTGAGTTCGCCCAGTTCCGGCGCACCTCCGTGGTTGAGGGCGTGCTGCGGGTCCTCGTCGTCGCACAGCGGCAGGAGGGCCGGGAAGTAGCGCACGTTCTCCTCGAACAGGTCGAAGACGCTGGTGATCCAGCGCTCCCCGAACCACACCCGGGGCCGCACGCCCTGGGCCTTGATCTCCTGCGGGCGGGTGTCGGTGGCCTGCTCGAACAGGGGGATACGGGTCTCGCGCCACAGCTCCCGGCCGAAGAGGTACGGCGAGTTCGCCGCCAGCGCGATCTGCACGCCCGCGACGGCCTGGGCCGCGTTCCAGTAGGCCGCGAACTCCTTCGGTGCGACCTGAAGGTGGAACTGGGTGCTGGTGCAGGCCGCTTCGGGGGTGATGGTGTCGGCGTAGGTCGCCAGGCGCTCCACGCCGTCCACCGTGATCCGCAGGTCCTCGCCGCGAGCCGCGAAGATCTGCTCGTTGAGCAGCTGGTAGCGCGGATCGCCGGACAGGGCCCGCTCGCCCACGTCCGTCTCCCCCAGCGTCGGCAGAATGCCGATCATGATCAGGTGGGCGCCCACGGCCGAGGCGCGGTCCTCCGCGTGGTTGAGCGCGTCACGGATCGCCTGCTCCCAGGCGCCGGGGCCACCGGTGGTCAGCTCCCTGGGCGGAATGTTGATCTCCAGGTTGAAGCGGCCCAGCTCGCTCGACCAGGCGGGGTCGGCGATCGCCTGGAGCACGTCGGTGTTGCGCATCGCCGGCAGCCCGTCGTCGTCCACCAGGTTGAGCTCGATCTCGAGCCCGACCTGGGGCCGCTCGCTCTCGAAGGTCGACTCGCGCAGCATCTGCGCCAGCACATCGAGGCAGGTGTGCATCTTCTCCCGGTACCGACGGCGATCCTCCCGCGTGAACACCAGGGCCGGCACGTCCCGTCCCATGCGCCCTCCCGAGTTCCCTCGGCGGATAGCTCTGGTCATAGCGTCGCACTTCGGGCGGCGGCGGGACACTCAGGGCACCGACCTGGTCCGGTCCCCTCTCCCGATTCCCCCCTTGTCGTCACGCTCGATTCCCTCTTGTCGTCACCCCCGGCCCCGCTTAGCCTGAGTTTGTGCCGCAAATAAACAAAGCCCGATCGCACAACGCCGTGCCGGGCACCCCGAACGACCTCTCCCGCCTCCGCATAGCCCTGACCACGTTCTTTGCCCTGGACGGCTTCCTGTTCGCCGGCTGGGTCGTCCGCATCCCCGCCATCAAGGAGCAGACCGGCGCGTCGGCCGGCGACCTCGGTCTGGCCCTCCTCGGCGTCTCCGCCGGTGCCGTGCTCACCATGACGCTCACCGGCCGTCTCTGCCGCCGTTTCGGCACCCACGAGGTCACCGTGGTCTGCGCCGTCCTGCTCTCGCTCAGCGTGGCGCTGCCTCCGCTCACCCACTCGACGCTCGCGCTCGGCGCCGTCCTGTTGATCTTCGGCGCCGCCTACGGCGGAATCAACGTCGCCTTCAACAGCGCCGCCGTGGACCTGGTCGCCGCCCTGCGCCGACCCATCATGCCCAGCTTCCACGCGGCCTTCAGCCTCGGCGGCATGGTCGGCGCGGGCCTCGGCGGGCTGGTCGCCGGGAGCCTCTCGCCGGCCCGGCATCTGCTGAGCCTCGCCGCCATCGGGCTGCTGGTGACGGCCGTGGCGGGACGTACGCTGCTGCGCCACGAGCCGCCGACGGCCGCGAGCCCCGGACGCCCCGCGAAGGACACCCCGCGCCGCCTGGATTCCAGAACCCGCGGACTGGTGATCGTCTTCGGCCTGATCGCCCTGTGCACGGCCTACGGCGAGGGCGCCATGGCCGACTGGGGCGCCCTGCACCTCGAACAGGACCTGGACGCCACACCCGGCGTCGCCGCCATCGGCTACTCCTGCTTCGCCCTGGCCATGACCATCGGCCGGCTCTCCGGTACGGCCCTCCTCGAACGGCTGGGCCACGGCCGTACCGTCGTCGCGGGCGGCGCCACCGCGGTGGCCGGGATGCTTCTCGGCTCGCTCGCGCCCTCTCTGTGGGCGGCGCTGCTCGGATTCGCGGTGACCGGGCTCGGTCTCGCCAACCTCTTCCCCGTCGCCGTCGAGCGCGCGGGCACCCTCGCAGGACCGAGCGGAGTCGCGACCGCCTCCACCCTGGGCTACGGCGGCATGCTCCTCGGACCGCCCGCCATCGGCTTCATGGCGGACTGGTTCTCCCTGTCCGTCGCCCTCACCAGCGTCGCCGTACTGGCGGCGATCGCCACGCTCATCGGCGTCGCGACCCGGCGTACGACGCCCAACTGACCCAGCTCGTACGCCCCCCGGACCCGGACGTTGTCCGGCCCACGCCCCGGTCCCATGATGACCGGATGGCACGCCTTCACGACCTCGTCCTCGACTGTGCCCACCCGGCCGCGACGGCCCGCTTCTGGGCCGCCGCCCTCGACGGTTACGACGTCGCCCCGTACGACGACGCCGAGCCGGCGCGGCTGCGCGCGCAAGGCATCTCGGGCCCGGAGGACGATCCGACCGTGCTCGTCGCACCCCGTGGCGGCGGCCCTCGGCTGTGGTGTCAGCTCGTCCCGGAGCCCAAGCGCGTGAAGAACCGCCTCCACCTGGACCTGGTCTCCACCGACCCGGAGGCCGAGCTCGGCCGGCTCACCGCCCTCGGCGCGACGGTCCAGGACCGCCACGAGGACCACTGGGTCCTGGCCGACCCCGAGGGCAACGAGTTCTGCCTGTTTCCCAGCCCGTCCTGAACGCCCCTCAGACCCGCGCAAGCTCCGCCGCCCCGAACGACACGTCGAAGCGGTCGCACCAGATGCTGACGCTGCTGTAGCGGGACAGATCGACGTCCTGCGGCACCACGTAGTTCTGGCTGCCCTTGTTGCCCTTGAGCTTGCCGAGGCTGATGTGCGCGCCGTCGTCGAAGACGCGCCAGCCGGCCGTGCCCTCCTTCACGGGCGCGTCCGTCAGCAGCACGCGCAGGTCCGGCCCGTTGCTGGTCTCCAGCTTCTCCAGGCGCACGACATGGGAGCCGTCGGCCAGCCGTACGAGCTTCACCGTGCCCGATGTCGCGTGCTCATGGCTGATCAGCGCACCGCCGGCCAGCGTCTCGGGGCCGGGCGCCGAAGAGGCCGCCCCCTCCGGGGAGGCTGCCCCCGTGGAGGAGGTCGCTCCCGCCGGGGTCTGGGCCGCCGCGGGCAGGGCCTCCTCCACGGTCCGGTCCTGCCACAGCTTCCACGGCTGGAACCAGTACAGCCCGAAGCCGCCCACGGCCACGGTCAGCGCCAGGGCCCCGATGCCCCACGGCCCGAACAGCTTCCTCCGCACCCGCCCCATAACCGCCCCGCTTTCCGAGAGTCATCCGTCGGCCGTCCGTCGACGTCCATTCAACGGAATTCGAGGCCCGCCGTGCATACCGAGGGTGATGACGAAACCCTTACGTCCCGCCGTCCCGCCGTCCCGACGCCCCGATGCACGGCCGCCGGGACGGCCGGCGCCCCGTCCGGCACACTCACCCCATGGAGACCGCCGACTTCGTCCGAACCCTGGACCGCGAGGGTCAGCTGCTGGCAGCGGCAGCCGAGGAGGCCGGGTCCGAGGCCGAGGTGCCGACCTGTCCGGACTGGCAGGTGCGGGATCTGCTGCGGCACACCGGCATGGTGCACCGCTGGGCGGCGGCGTTCGTGGCCGAGGGCCGCACCTCCGCGCATCCTGACGGCGGCCTGCCCGACCTCGACGGCGCCGCGCTGCTCGCCTGGTTCCGGGAGGGGCACCGCCATCTGGTCGGCACACTGGCCGCTGCCCCGGCCGACGTGCAGTGCTGGCAGTTCCTGCCCGCTCCGTCGCCCCTCGCGTTCTGGGCCCGCAGACAGGCGCACGAGACGACCGTGCACCGCTTCGACGCGGAGACGGCACGCGGCGGCACCCCGAGCGGGATCGACCCCGACTTCGCGGCGGACGGCATCGACGAGTTGCTGCTGGCCTTCCACGCCCGGCGCAGGAGCCGGGTCCGCAGCGCCGAACCCCGGGTGCTGCGGGTGCGGGCGACGGACACGGACGGCACGGTGTGGACCGTACGGCTGTCGCAGGAACCGCCGGTGGCCGTGCGCGGCGATGCCGCAGAGACCGACTGCGAGATCTCCGGTCGGGTCGCACAGCTGTATGTGGCGCTGTGGAACCGGCTGCCGTTCCCGCACGTGACCGGCGACGCCGCCGTCGCCACGCTGTGGCGGGAGAACTCGGCAGTCACCTGGAGCTGAACGGCGTCACCGCGCGCCTCGACCCGGGCCGCACGCCCGTCAGTTCGCCAGCATCCTCGTCAGCACCGCGCGCTGTACCGGCAGCACCTCGCCGTGGAGCGTGCGCCCCTTCGCCGTGAGCGCCACCCGCACACCCCGCCGGTCCTCCGCGCACATCCCGCGCTCGACGAGTCCGTCCTTCTCCAGCCGGGCGATCAGCCGCGACAGGGCACTCTGGCTCAGATGGACGCGCTCGGAGATCTCCTGGACGCGGTACGAACAGGCGCCGACCGCCAACACGTCCAGGACCTCGAAGTCGCTGGCGCACAGGCCGTGTTGGTGCAGCGCACGGTCGAGTTCGCACTGCGTACGCGCGTGCAGCGCCAGGATGTCCCGCCACTGGTCCACGAGCGCCCGCTCGGCCTTCGTCGCCGCCATGGCCGCACCGTAGCAGAAATCGCGTTTTGTTGCACTGGAATTAAATGCGCTCGCATTCAATGCATGCGCATGTAGTGTCTCGGCCATGACCTCTCCGCTCATCACCCCCGCGTCCGACGGACGTTGGACCCCCCGGCTGTGGGGCACCTTGCTGGTGCTGTGCGCCGCGATGTTCCTGGACGCACTCGACGTGTCGATGGTCGGCGTCGCCCTGCCGTCCATCGGCGCCGACCTGGGCCTGTCCACCTCGACCCTGCAATGGATCGTCAGCGGCTACATCCTCGGCTACGGCGGACTGCTCCTCCTCGGCGGACGGGCCGCCGACCTGCTGGGCCGACGCCAGGTCTTCCTGGTGGCCCTCGCCGTCTTCGCGCTCGCCTCGCTGCTCGGGGGGCTCGTCGACTCGGGCCCGCTGCTGATCGCAAGCCGCTTCATCAAGGGCCTGGCCGCCGCCTTCACCGCACCTGCCGGCCTGTCCATCATCACCACGACGTTCGCCGAGGGCCCCGTGCGCAACCGGGCACTGGCGATCTACACCACCTGCGGTGCCACCGGCTACTCGATGGGGCTGGTCTTCTCCGGCCTGCTCACCGAGGCAAGTTGGCGCCTGACCATGCTGCTCCCGGCGCCCGTCGCACTGATCGCCCTGGCCGTCGGCCTGAAGCTGCTGCCGCGCACCGAGCGCGAGAAGACCACCGGCGGCTACGACATCCCGGGTGCCGTGCTCGGTACCGCCTCGATGCTGCTGCTCGTCTTCACCGTCGTCGAAGCGCCGGAAGCGGGCTGGGGCTCGGCGCGCACGGTCCTGTCCTTCGTCGCCGTCGTCGTCCTGCTGACGGCCTTCGTCCGCGTCGAGCGGCGCAGCCCGAGCCCGCTGATCCGGCTCGGCGTCCTGCGCTCCGGGGCCCAAGTACGGGCGCAACTAGGTGCGTTGACGTTTGTCGGCAGCTACATCGGCTTCCAGTTCCTGGTCACGCTCTACATGCAGGAGCTGCTCGGCTGGTCGGCGCTGCACACGGCGCTGGCGTTCCTGCCGGCGGGCGCGCTCGTGGCGCTGTCGGCGACGAAGGTCGGTGCGATCATCGACCGGTTCGGCACGGCACGGCTGATCGCGATCGGCTTCGCCCTGATGGTCGCCGGCTATGTCCTGTTCCTGCGCATCGACCTCGACCCGGTCTACGCGGCGGTGATCCTGCCCACCATGCTGCTGGTCGGCTCGGCCTTCGCGCTGACCTTCCCCTCGCTGAACGTCCAGGCCACGAACGGCGTCGACGAACACGAGCAGGGCATGGTCTCGGGCCTGCTCAACACCTCGGTCCAGGTGGGCGGCGCGCTCTTCCTGGCCGTGGTGACGGCGGTGCTGACCGCGAACACGCCCGAGGAGTCCGCCTCCCCGCAGGCCCACCTCGACAGCTACATGCCGGCGCTGGTCGTGATCACGGGCATCGCGGTCGTGGGTCTGCTGATCGCCCTCACCGGACTGCGCACGCGCCGCGGGCAGCGGACCGTCGTGGTCGCCAAGTCCACGTCCCTGGAGGCGGAACGTGTCACCGTACGCGACTAGGAATCCGTGAGGATCACGTGCCGGAGGACCACACACCGAAGCACGCCTCGGCACCGTACTCCTCGAACCGCTCGCATGCCCGTGAGAATGCATTGAGAGAGACGGTCGAGGGAAGCCTCCTGGCCTCCTCGTCGTGCGCCCGGCGGCGCCCGCTTGCCCCGCCGGGCGCACGCCTGTGAAACTCCCTGTATGGCCATGTATGGGGGACGGCGCAGTCAGGCCGAGCGGGACGCGATCACCGTCGAGATCGGATACGCCCTGTGCAGTGCGGCGTTCGCGGCGGCCCTGCTGTTCGGGGCCGTGGCCGGACCGGCGTTCGCCTTCGACGTGTCGGCCGGGACGCGCGGAACACTCGTCGCCGCGGGGGCGACCGCGGCCGCGGTGCTGTTCGTCGCCCGCGTCGTCAGCGTGCTGGTCCGCTTCGGGCAGCGGAAGGCCGCCGAGGGCGAAGGCAGTCAGCCCAGCCAGCCCGGCCGTACCAACCCGGACTCGTAGGCCAGCACCACGAGTTGGGCCCGGTCGCGGGCGCCGAGCTTGACCATCGTGCGGCTGACGTGGGTCTTCGCGGTGAGCGGGCTGACCACCAGGCGCCGGGCGATCTCCTCGTTGGACAGTCCGATGCCGACCAGCGCCATCACCTCCCGCTCGCGCTCGGTGAGTTCGGCGAGGGCGTCGGCGGCAGCGGGCTCCTTGGACCGGGCGGCGAACTCGGCGATGAGGCGGCGGGTCACCCCCGGCGACAGCAGCGCGTCGCCCTCGACCACCGCCCTTACGGCGCGCAGGAGTTCGTCGGGCTCGGTGTCCTTGACCAGGAAGCCGGAGGCACCCGAGCGGATGGCCTCGAAGACGTACTCGTCCAGTTCGAAGGTGGTGAGCATGACCACCTTGACGCCCGTGAGGTCGCCGTCGTCGGTGACCCGGCGGGTCGCGGCGAGGCCGTCGAGGAGCGGCATGCGGATGTCCATCAGGACGACGTCGGGCCGCAGTTCGCGCACCTTGCGCACCGCCTCCTCGCCGTCGGAGGCCTCTCCCGCCACCTCGATGTCGGGCTGTGCGTCGAGCAGCGCGCGGAAGCCGGCCCGCACCAGTGACTGGTCGTCGGCGAGCAGTACGCGGATCACCGGTCCTCCTTGACGTGGTTGCTCGGTTCGCCGGCGGGAGCCTTCAACGGCAGTACGGCCAGTACCCGGAACCCGCCGTCGGCACGCGGGCCCGCCTCGATCGTGCCACCGAGGGCGGCCGCCCGCTCCCGCATTCCGGCGAGTCCGTTGCCGCTGCCGCCCGCGTCGGTGCCGGTCGCGGGACCGTCGTCGTCGATGCGCAGCCGTAGCGTCGTCCTGTCGGAGGGGTCGAGATGCACGCGTGCGTGCCGTGATTCCGAGTGGCGTACGACGTTGGTGAGGGCTTCCTGGATGATCCGGAAGGCGGCGAGGTCCGTGCCGGGTGCCAGGCGGGGCGGCTCGCCCTCGACCTCGACGGTGAGGCCCGCGCTCGCTGCCTGCTCCACGAGTTCGGGCAGCCGGTCGAGGCCGGGGGCCGGGGAGCGGGGCGCGTCGCCGGGGGTGCGCAGGGTGTCGAGGACCTGGCGGACCTCGCCGAGCGCCTCCTTGCTCTTGTCCTTGATGGTGGTGAGGGCCGAACGCGCCTGCTCGGGGTCGGTGTCGAGGAGGGCGAGCCCCACGCCCGCCTGCACATTGATCACGGAGATGCTGTGCGCGAGGACGTCGTGCAGTTCGCGGGCGATCCGCAGCCGCTCCTCGTCGGCACGCCGCCGCGCCGCCTGCGCCCGCTCGGCGCGTTCCCGCACCCACTGCTCGCGTCGTGTTCTGGCCAGCTCCGACACCGCCACGATCGCCGCCACCCAGGCGGCGATCACGCCCTCCTGTCCCCAGGGGGCGGCCGTGTCACCGGAGGGCGGCAGCCACTGGTACAGCCAGTGGGCGACCAGGGCGTGCCCGATCCACAACACCCCGACCGCCGCCCACGCGGCCTTGCGGTGTCCGGTGACGATGGCGTTGAAGCAGGCCACGGCGACGGCCAGGAAGACCGGGCCGTACGGGTATCCGGCGCCGAGATAGAGCGTGGCGGCGACCGCCGTCCCGAAGACCACGGCCACCGGGTGCCGCTTGCGCCACAGCAGCAGGGCGGACGCCACGAACAGCAGGACGCGCGCAAAGGGGTCGAGCGGGGCACGGTCGTCCAGCTGCCCCTCGGCCGCGAAGTTCGAGCCGGCCATCACGAAGACCGTGAGCAGCAGCGTGGACCGCCAGGGCCAGCGACGGGCGTGCTCCTCGTCCTCCCAGCGGTTCCACCACGGCGGCCCCTGCCGCCACCACATCGGCGGACCGCCGCCCCGGCGCACCTGCTGCTCATCCATGCCCGCCACGCTAGACGCGATGGCCGCCGGGCGGCGTCACCCCGGCGTGGTGATCACGGATACTCCCCGCGAAGTACGCCCTCCCCTCCCTCCTCGGCGGCTCACGCCAGGCCCACGTCCTGGGCGAGCCGGCCCACCGCGTGCCGGAAGAACGTCTCGCGGTCCTCCACGACCCGGTGGAACTGCCCGAACAGCTCGAACCCGACGAGCCCGAACAGCTGGGCCCAGGCGGCGATCAGGGCCGCGACCGTCGCCGGGGGGAGGTCAGGGGCCAGGTCGGCGGCCATGCGCTCGGCCTCGGGGCGCAGCTCCGCGGACAGGGGCGGTTCGGTGAGGCCGGAGTCCTGGTGGGCGTCGCGGAGGATGCCGATGAAGAGGAGGCCGACGCGGGAGGCGGGCGGGACCGTGGTGTCGGGCGCGGTGTAGCCGGGCACGGGCGAGCCGTAGATCAGCGCGTACTCGTGCGGATGCCGCAGCGCCCAGTCGCGTACGGCCTCCGCGACCGCCGTCCAACGCCCGACGGGCCCGGCGTCGGCGGCCTTGTCGTGCGCCCCCTCCGCGCACTCGCCGAGGGAGTCGTAGGCGTCGATGATGAGAGCGGTCAGCAGGTCGTCCCGGCTGGGGAAGTACCGGTAGAGCGCGGAGGAGACCATGCCGAGTTCGCGGGCGACGGCGCGCAGCGAGAGCTTCGCGGCGCCCTCGGCCGCGAGCTGTCTGCGCGCCTCGTCCTTGATGGCCGCCGTGACTTCCAGCCTGGCCCGGGCACGTGCGCCCTGTGTGGTGCTGCTCATGTGAGCCAGTCTCCCATGGAACATGGAGCAGTGCACATATTCGAGAGCATTGCTCTTGCTCTGGATCGGCAGTCTCGTGCACACTGCTCCCAAACGAGAGCAGTGCTCTCGCTAATCCAGGTCACACTCCAGGCCACCCTGCAGATCACACTCCGGGAGTCACCATGTCGTCGCCGTACTACGTCAAAGGCAGTCCGCTGAACATCCGCTTCAACAGCGTCGTCGGCTGGCTGGCCCGGCACGGGTTCAGCATCGCGGGCACAGCGGAGATGTCCGTGCGCGGGCGCAAGAGCGGCACGATGCAGCGCATCCCGGTCAACCCGCACATGTACGAGGGCACGCAGTACCTCGTCTCGGCCCGCGGCCACTCCCAGTGGGTGCGCAACATGCGCGCCGCCGGCGGCGGGGAACTGCGCGTGGGGCGCAAGCTGCGCCAGTTCTCCGCGGTGGAGATTCCCGACGAGATGAAGCTCCCGATCCTGCGGACCTACCTGGAGAAGTGGGGCTGGGAGGTCAACCAGTACTTCGACGGGGTCACCGCGAAGTCCTCCGACGAGGAGATCATCGCAGCCGCCCCGGACCATCCCGTCTTCCGGATCGCCGTCGAGAAGTGACCCACCGAGTGACCCGCGAAGTCACCCGGGAAGCGACCGGGGCGTCGTACGGAAATGCCCCGGTCGTCGACACGAAGTCACCCGGCTCGTCGTCAGGAAGTGGCCTCGTCGGCCGCCGGAGGCGCCGCGGACGCAGTCGCGTCCGGCGCCTGACGGTTGTCCAGCACGGTCAGCGCGCGCTGGGCCATGGGGTGGCTACGGACCATCTCACCCAGTGACGTGGCTCCGCGGGTGATGTCCATGAACGCCTTCCAGGCCGGCCGGAAACCGGTCAGCGCCATGTGGAAGAGCCCGGGACGGCGCTCGAACGCCGTCAGCAGCCGCTTGCCGACGCTCATCTCGACGCCGAGTCCCGCCTTGATCGCGAAGGCGTAGTTCAGGGCCTGGCGCCGGGTGTCCACCGCGTCGTGCGCCTCGGAGATCCGCACCGCCCACTCCCCCGCGAGCCGTCCCGACCGCAGCGCGAACGAGATTCCCTCGCGCGTCCACGGCTCCAGCAGGCCCGCCGCGTCACCACACACCAGCACCCGCCCGCGTGACAGCGGCGAGTCGTCGGCGCGGCAACGCGTCAAGTGGCCCGAGGAGATGCTCGGTTCGAACCCGGCGAGGCCGAGCCGCCCGATGAACTCCTCCAAATACCGCTTGGTCGCGGCGCCTTCACCGCGCGCCGAGATCACCCCGACCGTGAGCGTGTCGCCCTTGGGGAACACCCAGCCGTAACTGCCGGGAATCGGCCCCCAGTCGATGAGCACCCTCCCCTGCCAGTCCTCGGCGACCGTCTCCGGCACCGGGATCTCCGCCTCCAGGCCGAGGTCCACCTGGTCCAGCTTCACCCCGACGTGGGCTCCTATCCGGCTGGCGCTGCCGTCCGCACCGACGACGGCCCGCGCGAGCAGCGTCTCGCCGCCTTGCAGGACCACGGCGACGCTGCGCCGGTCCGGCACCGCCGAGCCGTGCTGCTCGACGCGCTGCACGGTCGCGCCCGTACGCACCTCGGCGCCCGCCTTCTGCGCGTGCTCGACCAGTTGCTGGTCGAAATCGGGGCGGTTGATCAGCCCGAACAGCATGTGCTTGGAGCGGCGGGTGCGGGTGAAGCGGCCGTTGTTGGAGAACGTGACCGCGTGCACCCGGTCACGGAAGGGCAGCTCGAAGCCGGGTGGGAGCGAGTCGCGCGAGGGGCCGATGATGCCGCCGCCGCATGTCTTGTAGCGCGGCAGATCCGCTTTCTCCAGCACCAGCACGCTCCGCCCGGCGACGGCCGCCGCATACGCGGCCGAGGCCCCCGCGGGTCCCGCGCCCACCACGACGACGTCCCACACCTGCTGCACGTCGTCCGCCGAAGAGTTCTCGCTGCTCACGATGGTCTACTGCTCCCGATCAAGCCGCCTACGCCTGCTGTCCCCCGCATCCTACGGCGGGCGTCGTCGCAGGCCGCTGTGGGAGGATCACAGCACTCACTGGTACAACGTCGCACCCACAAGGAGCGTGCCCATGTCGTCGAATCCGGTCGCCGAGACCGTCGCCTCGCTGATGCCAAGGGCGAAGGCGGAGCTCACCGAACTGGTGGCCTTCAAGTCGGTGGCGGACTTCGACCAGTTCCCGAAGAGCGAGAGCGAGGGCGCCGCCCGCTGGGTCGCCGGCGCCCTGCGCGCGGAGGGCTTCGAGGACGTGGCCCTGCTGGACACCCCCGACGGCACGCAGTCGGTGTACGGCTATCTGCCCGGCCCCGCGGGCGCGAAGACGGTCCTGCTGTACGCCCACTACGACGTGCAGCCCCCGCTGGACGAGGCCGCCTGGCACACCCCGCCGTTCGAGCTGACCGAGCGTAACGGCCGCTGGTACGGGCGCGGCGCCGCCGACTGCAAGGGCGGCCTGATCATGCACCTGCTGGCGCTGCGCGCGCTCAAGGCCAACGGCGGCGTGCCGGTGCACGTGAAGGTGATCGCCGAGGGCTCGGAGGAGATGGGCACGGGCGGTCTGGAGCGGTACGCCGAGGCGCACCCCGACCTGCTGGCGGCCGACACCATCGTGATCGGCGACGCGGGCAACTTCCGCGTCGGACTGCCGACGGTCACCTCGACGCTGCGCGGCATGACCCTCATGCGCGTGCAGATCGACACGCTCGAAGGCAACCTGCACTCCGGCCAGTTCGGCGGCGCCGCTCCGGACGCGCTCGGCGCGCTGATCCGCGTCCTGGACTCGCTGCGCGCCGAGGACGGTTCGACGACGGTGGACGGACTGACCGACGAGTCGGAGTGGCAGGGGCTGCAGTACGAGGAGGCGCAGTTCCGCAAGGACGCCAAGGTCCTCGACGGCGTCGAGCTGATCGGCTCCGGCACGGTCGCCGACCGGATCTGGTCACGCCCCGCCGTCACCGTCCTCGGCATCGACTGCCCGCCGGTCGTCGGCGCCACCCCGTCCGTGCAGGCGAGCGCCCGGGCGCTGATCAGCCTGCGGGTGCCGCCGGGCGTGGACGCCGCCGGGGCGACCAAGCTGCTCCAGGCCCACCTGGAGGCGCACACGCCGTGGGGTGCCCGGGTGCGCACCGAGCAGATAGGCCAGGGCCAGGCGTTCCGCGCCGACACGAGCAGCCCGGCGTACCAGGCCATGGCGGACGCGATGGCGGTGGCGTACCCGGGCCAGGAGATGCAGTACGCAGGCCAGGGCGGCTCGATCCCGCTGTGCAACACCCTCGCCTCCCTCTACCCGCACGCGGAGATCCTCCTCATCGGCCTGAGCGAGCCGGAGGCCCAGATCCACGCCGTGAACGAGAGCGTGTCCCCGGAGGAACTGGAGCGCCTGTCGGTCGCCGAGGCCCTGTTCCTGCGCAACTACGCGGCAAGCTGAGGCACTTGCGCTGAGGATGGGTCCCATGACCCGCACCGAGCGCCTCACCGCCCACACCGACATCGCCACGTCCCTGGCGCTTCTCTCCGACCACGAGCTCGCGGACCTCGTGGCGGAGGGGACGCCGCTCGGCACGGGAATCGGCGGACGGCAGACGCTGATCGAGGTCGACGGCAGACGCGTGTTCGTGAAACGAGTCCCGCTCACCGACGTCGAGTTGCGGCCGGAGAACGCTCGCTCCACGGCGAACGTCCTGGACCTGCCGGCCTACTTCCACTACGGCATCGGCAGTCCGGGCTTCGGCGCCTGGCGCGAACTCGCCGTGCATACGATGACCACGAACTGGGTGCTGGCCGACCGGTTCACGGGCTTCCCGCTGACCCACCACTGGCGGATCCTGCCGCAGCCGCCGCAGCCCCTCCCCGCCGAACTGGCCGACGTGGAGCGGGCCGTCACCTACTGGGGCGGCGGCCCGCAGGTGCGCGAGCGCATCGAGGGACTACGGACGGCGACCGCGTGCTTGGCGCTCTTCCTGGAGTACGTTGCGCACACCCTGCACGACTGGCTGGACGCCCGGCTGCGCACGGACGAGGCCGATACCGCGTGCGCCTTCGTGGAAAAGGAGCTCACAGCCCTCACGGACTTTCTCCAGGAGGCCCGGCTGCTGCACTTCGACGCCCACTTCCGGAACATCCTCACCGACGGGCGCCGGCTCTACCTCGCCGACTACGGCCTCGCTCTCTCCGCCCGCTTCCGCCTCACCCCGCAGGAGCTCGACTTCTTCGCGCGGCACCGGCACTACGACCGCGTCTACACCGCCTTCCACCTGGTGAACTGGCTCGCGACCGCCCTGTACGGCCATGGCCGGGACGACCGCGAGACCTTCGTTCGTGCCTGCGCCGAGGGCCTCAGGCCCCAGGGGATCCCGCGGGTCGCCGCCGGCATCATCGAGCGGTATGCGCCGCTCGCCGTCGTGATGGGTGACTTCGCCCGGCGGCTCCAGAACGAGAGCCGGCGGACGCCGTACCCGTACGAAGCGCTGGAGCTCGCTCAGGAAGGCGTCGGCATGCCCGCCTCCAGATAGAGCGCGGCCCCGCGTTCGCGCGCCCGAAGCGCCCAGCGCAGCCGCTCGTACCGCACCGGCGGCAGCAGATCGGCCGCCTCCGCCTCGGTCACGAAGCGCCAGTCGCGCAGTTCGGGCCCGGGCAGCAGGAGCTGTTCGGCCTCCGCCGAGTCGAGGCGCCCGCCGTCGAAGAGGAGGCGCAGCCCTCCGTATCCGGGGGGCGAGGGCCGTTCCCAGTCGACGACGAGGAGGCGCGGCACGTCCTCCAGCCGTATCCCCGTCTCCTCGGCGACCTCGCGTATGCCCGCACGCGCGGGCGCCTCGCCGGGTTCCACGACGCCACCTGGGAACTCCCAGCCGGCCTTGTAGGTGGGGTCGACCAGCAGCACGCGGTCCTCCTCGTCGAAGAGCAGGACACCCGAAGCGAGGGTCTCGGCGGTGGGCTCGGGCGTCTGCACGATGTCGCAGGCGGGGACCGAACCACTGCCGACGGCCTCGGCGATACGGACGGCGGTCTCGTACGGGGTCAGGCCGCCGTTGTCGACGGGATACGCGTCGGTGGTGAGCCAGGAAGCGAGTGCGGCGCGATACGGCTCCAAGCGGTCGTACGACCACTGCCGGACCCGTATCTCGCCGTCGGGTAGGTCGGACGGGACCTCCCGCCCTGCTATTCGCTCCCGCAGGATCGTTTCCGCCGGGGCGAGGAGCACATGCTGAACGGTGATACGGCGGGCGGCGAGGCCACCGAAGATCTCGTCGCGGTACTCCTGGCGCAGCAGCGCCATGGGTACTACGAGGGTCCCGCCGAGCTCGGCGAGCAGCGCGGCCGCCGTGTCGATCACGAGACGTCGCCAGATCGGCAGGTCCTGGAAGTCACCGACCTCGGTGAGGTGTTTGGGCGGGAGCAGGTGAGTCAGTGCGCCGCCGATGACCTCGGGGTCGAAGAGCGTGCTGTTCGGGATCAGCTCGATCAGTTCCCGTGCGGTGGTGGTCTTCCCCGCACCGAACGCACCGTTGATCCAAACGATCACGTTTCCCCCTCTTCTGTTGGCCCCCTGTGGCTTGCCCGCTCCACCCTGCCACGGAAACCAGCTCCCGTAGAGAGCGCATGACAACGGCGCCGGAGCCCCGCGGATTCGGGGGCTCCGGCGCCGTGCGGTCGTGCCGGTGGCTCGTCAGCCCTTCTTGCCGTTCTTGGTCTTCCCGTGCGGAGCGTCGTTCACGGCCCGGTCCGTCTCCCGGTTGATGGCCCGGCCGACGGTGTCCAGGGCGTTGTCCACGTTCACGCCGGCGACCTTCGTCTGAGCGCCGCTGACGGGGATCCCGGCGGCGGGCAACCCGGTGGCGGGGGAACCACCACCGGTGGCGGGGGTCTCGGCGGCGTGGGACGGGGTGACCGCCGCGACGACGAATCCGGTGGCCAGGGAGGCGATGGCGAGCATGCTGCGCTTCTTCATGGCCGGTTCAACTGTGGAACGGGCGGGGAGTCACGCTCCCCTTCGCGCGATCAGGTCAGTGACGGGACTCCGGCCCCGGTCCGGCCCCGGTCGAGCCGGCGCTGCCGCACGCGCCGTACGAGATCGTCGGCCGCTTCCGGCCAGCGGGCGTACTCGAAGGCGAACCCCGCGTCGAGCAGCCGGCCGGGGACGACGCGGCGGCTCTTGAGCAGCAGCTCGGTGTCCGAGCGCAGTGCGAACGCACCGATCTCCGCCATCCACCTCGTCGCGGGCAGGCCCACGGGGACGCGCGACGCGGCGCGAAGGCCCCGCATGAACGCGCGTTGCGGGAGCGGTTCGGGGGCGGCCATGTTCACCGGCCCGATGAGGTCCTCCCGCTCGATCAGGAACTCGACCGCGCGGACGAAGTCGCGGTCGTGGATCCAGGAGATGTACTGGCCGCCGCCCGCGACAGGGCCGCCGAGGCCCAGCCGCGCGAGCCGCAACAGGATGTCCAGGACGCCGCCGCGATCGGGGCTCATCACCATGGCGGAGCGCAGGGCGACCTTCCGGGTGTGCGGCGTGTCGGCCTCTTCCTGCGCCCGCTCCCAGGACCTGGCGATGTCGATGCTGTAGGCCCAGTAGTCCGGCACATCGGGCTCGCTGCCGCCGATGATGCCCGTCGCCTCGTCGTTGGGCGCGTCGAAGCGGTGAGCGTAGATGGTGGCCGTGCTCATCTGCAGCCAGACCCGCGGCGGCCGGACCGCGCTCGCGATCGCCTCACCGACGACCTGGGTGGAGTGCACCCGCGAATCCATCATGGCCTGCAAATTGGGCGCGGTGTAGCGGCAGCTGACACTGCGCCCCGCCAGGTTGATCACGACGTCGCTGCCGTCGATCGCCGCGGCCCACGGCCCCAGGGTCTCGCCGTCCCAGTGCACCTCGCCGCCGCGCGTGGGCCGCCTCGTCAGGACGACGATCTCGTGGCCCGCACTGCTCAGCGCACGGTTCAGGACCGCACCCACCTGCCCGGTTCCCCCGGGAATCACGATCTTCATCGGCTCCCCCTCTCGTGTGGGAACGACCTTACCCCAGAACGTTGAACATGTTCAAAAACTCCCTTCGGCCTACCATTTCGTCCTCCGACGACTTCCAACACAGTCCGACAGGTTCTACCGTGAACGCACTATGACGCGTACATGTCGTCATCCGTCTTCGCAGGTACGGAGGAACGTAACGGTGCGTAACCTTCACACCCGCACAACCCGCACCAGAGTGGTCGGAGCACTCGCCGCAGGCCTGCTCTGCGCGGCGGGACTGGCCGCCCCTGCTGCCGCGGCCCCCACGGCTCCCGCCCCGGCGGAGGGCCTCGCCCTCACCCCGCCCATGGGCTTCAACAACTGGAACTCCACGCACTGCCGTGCCGAGTTCAACGAGGCCATGGTCAAGGGGATCGCGGACATCTTCGTCGAGAAGGGCCTCAAGGACGCCGGATACGAGTACGTCAACCTGGACGACTGCTGGGCCCTGCCCTCCAGGGACGCGAACGGCAAGCTCGTACCCGACCCGGTCCGCTTCCCGAACGGGATCAAGGCGGTCGCGGACTACGTCCACTCCAAGGGCCTGAAAATGGGCATCTACACCAGCGCGGGCACGAAGACCTGCAACTCCGCCGGCTTCCCGGGCTCCCTCGGCCATGAGTACAGCGACGCCCAGCAGTTCGCGGACTGGGGCGTGGACTACCTCAAGTACGACAACTGCAACAACCAGGGCGTGGACGCCAAGCTGCGCTACACGACCATGCGGGACGCGCTCCGTGCCACGGGCCGGCCCATCGTCTACAGCATCTGCGAGTGGGGCGAGAACAAGCCCTGGGAGTGGGCCGCCGACGTCGGTCAGCTGTGGCGCACGACCGGGGACATCAGCGACAACTGGGGCTCGATGCTGTCGATCCTCAAGCAGAACCTGCCGCTCGCGCCGCACGCCGGTCCCGGCCGCTGGAACGACCCCGACATGCTGGAGGTCGGCAACGGCGGCATGACGGACACCGAGTACCGGTCGCACTTCTCGATGTGGGCGATCATGGCCGCGCCGCTCCTCATCGGCTCCGACCTGCGCTCGGTCGGCGAGGAGACCTTCGAGATCCTCGGCAACCGCGAGGTCATCGCGGTCGACCAGGACCCGCTGGGCAAGCAGGGCACGGTGATCTCCTCGCAGAGCGGGCGCTGGGTCGTCGCCAAGGAGATGCGGGACGGCAGCCGCGCGGTGGCACTCTTCAACGAGTCAGGCAGCGCGCAGCGCATCACCACGAGCGCCGACGCGGTCGGCCTGCCCGCCGCCGACGCCTACGCGCTGCGCGACCTGTGGCAGCACCGGAGCTTCAACACCGCGGGCACGATCTCCGCGACCGTCCCCGCGCACGGCACCGCCCTGCTGCGCGTCGCCGCCGATCCCAAGTCGGTGCAGCACCCGCCCGCCGTCGAACTCGGCCTGAACGGCAGCCCGCTGGTCGAGGCGGGCAAGAAGACAGCCCTGACGTCGACGGTCACCGACCTCGGGCGTACGACGGCCAAGCGCGTGTCCGTCTCGCTGACGGGCCCCTCGGGGTGGTCCGTCAAGGCGACGTCACCGACCACCTCGCCCGCGCTCTCCACAGGCCGCTCCCTGCGCACCAAGTGGGCGGTCACCGCACCGCAGGGGACGCCGCCGGGGTCGTACGGCCTCACTCTCAGGGCGAGTTACCGCTCCCCCTCCGGTGTCCGCGTCGACAGCGCGCTGCCACTGACCGCGACGGTGGTGGCGGCGCCACCCTCGGGGACGTCCGGCCTCGGTGACCTTCCGTGGCTCTCGGCCGCCAACGGATGGGGCCCCGTCGAGCGCAACACCAGCAACGGCGAGAGCGACGCGGGCGACGGGAATCCGATCACCATCGGCGGGGTGGTGTACGGCACGGGGATCGGCGTCCACGCCGACAGCACCGTCGAGTACTACGCCGGCGGCGCCTGCGAGACGGTCACCGCGCAGGTCGGGGTCGACGACGAGGAGGGCGCCGACGGCACCGTCGCCTTCGAGATCTGGGCGGACGGCTCCCGGGCAGCCTCGACCGGCGTCCTCACCAACGCGATGCCGGCCCAGGCGCTCACGGCCGATGTGACCGGCGCCCAGGTGGTCCGGCTCGTCGTCACCGACGGCGGCGACGGCGTCACCTCGGACCACGGGGACTGGGCGGAGGCACGACTGACCTGCTGAGCGGTCCGCCCGCCCCCACCCGGTGACTGAACGTTCCTGCCCGCCGGGGTGCTCAGACGCCCGCCGCCGCGCCCGCCTTCCCGGCGAGCGCGGCCGCCGCGGCCCCCACCAGCCCGGCGTCCGTGCCCATCTGGGCCGGGGTGATCGTCAGGCGCTGGACGAAGGACAGGGTGGCGTAGTCGTGCAGGGCCTTGCGGAGCGGGGTGAACAGGACGTCGCCCGCCTTGCCCACTCCGCCCCCGATCACGGCGATGTCGATCTCGACGAGGGTCGCGGTGGCCGCGATACCGGCGGCGAGGGCCTGCGCGGCGCGTTCGAAGGAGGCCACGGCGACCGGGTCCCCGTCCCGCGCGGCGGCGGCCACCGCGGCGGCGGACGTGTCGCCGTCCGGGCCCGGCTGCCAGCCGTTCTCCAGCGCCCGCCGGGCGATGTTGGGACCGCTCGCGATGCGCTCGACACAGCCCCGCGAACCGCACGGGCACAGATCGCCGTCCAGATCGACGCTGATGTGACCGATGTGGCCGGCGTTGCCGGTGGGGCCGGGGTGCAGTCGGCCGTTCAGGACCAGGCCGCCGCCGACGCCGGTCGAGACGACCATGCAGAGCGCGTTGTCGTGCCCCCGGGCCGCTCCCTGCCAGTGCTCGGCCGCCGTGATGGCCACGCCGTCGCCGATCAGCTCGACGGGCAGTCCACCGGCCGCCTCGCGGACGCGCCGGACCAGCGGATAGTCGCGCCAGCCGGGCACGTTCACCGGACTCACGGTGCCCGCGGAGGCGTCCACCGGTCCCGCGCTGCCGATGCCGAGGGCCGTGGCGCGTCCCCACAGGGGCGACACGGTGAGTTCGCCGACGACCTCCTCGACGGCCCGCATCACGGTGTCGCCGTCCTCCCGGGCGGGCGTCGCGCGCTGAGCCCGGACCGCGATCTTGCCGTGGCCGTCCACCAGCGCTCCGGCGATCTTGGTGCCGCCGATGTCGAGCGCAGCCACGAGGTCGGTGTGCATCAGTGTCAGTTCTCCCCGTCAACCATTCGGATCTCCCCGTCAACCACGGGAATTGGGCGAGCCGGTCTCGCGGTGGGGGCGCAGGCCGGAGATTGCGGTGGACAGTGTCCCCTGGATCTGACAACGTTGTCCAGGCTCTATGCTCGACGCCACATCCTCATACAAACCCATGGACCGACGCATCCCCATGGACCGACGCATCCGCGCGGACCGCGTGAGCCTCATGGATCGACTCGTCCCGTGGACGACGACAGGACAGGACACCGCATCGTGGCCGAGACCATCCGCCGCTCCGATCGCCATCCGGAGAACCGCTACGGCAACCGTCCGACCATGAAGGACGTCGCGGCGCGTGCCGGAGTAGGCCTCAAGACCGTGTCGCGCGTGGTCAACGGAGAGCCGGGCGTCACCCCGGAGACGGAGCGTCGCGTCCAGGAGGCCATCGACGCCCTGGGCTTCCGCCGCAACGACAGCGCGCGGGTGCTGCGCAAGGGCCGTACGGCGAGCATCGGCCTGGTCCTGGAGGATCTCGCGGACCCCTTCTACGGCCCGCTCAGCCGCGCGGTCGAGGAGGTCGCCCGAGCGCACGGCGCCCTGCTCATCAACGGCTCCAGCGCCGAGGACCCGGACCGCGAGCAGGAACTGGCGCTGGCACTGTGCGCACGGCGGGTGGACGGGCTGGTCATCATTCCGGCCGGTGACGACCACCGGTACATGGAACCCGAGCTCAAGGCTGGCGTCGCCACCGTGTTCGTCGACCGCCCGGCCGGGCAGATCGACGTCGACTGCGTCCTGTCCGACAACCACGGCGGCGCCCGCGACGGGGTCGCGCACCTCATCGCCCACGGACACCGCAGGATCGGCTTCATCGGCGACATGCCCCGCATCCACACCGCCGCCGAGCGGCTGCGCGGCTACCGGGCCGCCATGGAGGACGCGGGCATACCGGTGGAGGACGCCTGGATGTCCCTGGGCGTCACCGACCCGGTGCGGGTGCGCCGGGCGGCCGAGGAGATGCTCTCCGGCCCCTCCCCCGTCACCGCGATCTTCGCGGGCAACAACCGGGTGACGGTCACCGTGATCCGTGTCCTCGCCGAGCAGGCCCGTCGTGTCGCGCTCGTCGGCTTCGACGACATCGAACTCGCCGATCTGCTGCAGCCCGGCGTCACGGTCGTCGCCCAGGACGCCGCGGCTCTGGGCCGTACCGCCGCCGAGCGGCTGTTCCGGCAGCTGGACGGCACCCTGGTCACCCCGGAACGCATCGAGCTGCCGACGCGACTGATCACCCGCGGCTCGGGCGAGCTGCCGCCGGCGGACTGAGCGGCCCATGGACCACCGCACGAGCAGCTCGCAGCCCTTGCACGACCGCACCCTGGAGGCACTCGGCCTGGCTGAGGCGCCGCGCGACCATCCGCTGCTGTATCCGGGCGCGTGGCCGTCGGACTCCGGACTCCTCGACGGGGACCGTCTGTTGCCCCTGGACCATCTCGTGTACGACGACCGCGTGCCCGTCCTCGCGGTCGGCTCCAACGCCTGTCCGGGCCAACTGCGGCGCAAGATGGCCGCCTTCGGAATCGTCACTCCCCTGCCGATGGTGAAGGTGCGGGTGACGGGCGTCGAGGTGGGTGTCTCCGCGCATGTGAGCCGCGTGGGGTACGTGTCCGCGTCGCCCTTCGAAGCACCGGGCCACGTACGGGAGTTGTTCATCACCTGGCTCGATTCGGAGCAGCTGGCGGTGATCGACGCCAGCGAGGGCGTGCCGAAGCCGGACGGCAACTTCGGCCGCGCCTGGCTGCCGGCGCCCGACGTACGGATCGAGACGGCGGACGGCAGCACGCTCCCGGGCGCCTACGTGTACGTCAACCGCCATGGCGTCCTGCACGACGGCTCCGGCGCGCCGCGCACCCACCCCGGCCAGCGGCCCATGATCTCGGAGCTCCTGCTGGGCTCGGCCCGGTTGCGGGAGCTGTTCGGGGCCACTCCCGAGGAGTTCTGCGAGCGTGCGCGCGCCGACGCGGGGTTGTGCGACCGGGGGACGCGGCTGCTCGTGGAGGAGCGCCTGGTGACGGTCTCCGGCCTGGAGAAGTACCTCCGGGTTGACCGGAACTGAGCTCAGCAGACCGGGAGTCCCGGCACCGGCTCGTCGTTGTTGCCGCCCTCGAGGTAGACGTCGCTGACGAAGACGTTCGTGTTGCCGCTGTCGTCGTCCGTCTTGGCCCACCAGACGTTGGTCCACTGGCCGGACGTCTCCCGACGGCCCAGGTTCTGCTGGCAGTAGAAGTAGTTGGTGCCCGCGTTGAGGATGCCGACCTCGGTGCCGGAGGCGGTGTAGGACTTGGCGGTCTTCCAGACCGTGCAGTTGTACTTGCCGCCGCCGATGGCGAAGCAGGACGGGTCCGGCGTGGGTCCGCC
Source organism: Streptomyces sp. NBC_00299 (assembly GCF_036173045.1). GTDB lineage: Bacteria > Actinomycetota > Actinomycetes > Streptomycetales > Streptomycetaceae > Streptomyces > Streptomyces machairae. Next base: position 8,526,934 of record NZ_CP108039.1, on the reverse strand, counting down.
GCCTCCACCCGTGGTTCCGCCGCCGCCTGTGGTTCCTCCACCGCCCGTGGTGCCGCCGTCGCCGGAACCGCCGCCCGTGGTGCCACCGTCGGTGCCGCCCGATCCCGAGGTCTTGGTCGGGGACGAGGTGCTGGGGCGATCGGAGGGCTCGCTGTCCGCCGTGTGGCTGGGGGACTTGGACGCGCCGGGGGACTTCTTGTCGTCGTCCTTCTCGGTCAGGCCGCCGTCGCCCGAGCGGTCGACGTCGGGGCTGCCGCTCGCGTCGGCTGACTTGTCCGTGGCGGCCACCGCCGAGGTGCCCGGCTCCTCGGCCTTGGTGTCGCCCGAGTTGTTCAGCAGCGCGACCGTGACTCCACTGGCCGCGAGGACCACGGTGACGGCCGCGGCGGCGAGCAGAGCGCGGCTCTTGCGCCGGGAGGGGGTGCCGGAGGAGGACGTGACCATGGGGCCGGTCGCGGCGGAGTCGTACGGCGCGGGGCTGAGGCTGCCGTAGCCGTGCGCGGGTTGGCCGGAGTGCCCCGGCGCACTGCCGTACGGCGATGCGGCGGGCTGCCCCTGGGCACCGGGGCCGTGTCCGGGTACGGGCGAGCCAGGTTGGCCTCCGGCGCCGAAGCCCTGTGCCGGCGGGGTGCCTTGGCCGGGAGTCGCCGGGCTGTTCGCGTCCTGCCCCGCACTTCCGAAGCGTGGCGCCCCGGGCAGGTCCGAGGCGGGTACGCCCTGCTGGGGCGTGTCGCCGCCCTGAGGTCCCTGCGCGCCCTGGCCCTGGCCGCCGTACGCCTGTCCGTCAGGAGCGACCGCAGGTGTGGGCCCGAACCCGGGAGGCACCGAGTGGACGTTGCGCTCAGTCTCGGCTCGCCCGGGCCCGGAGTCCGCCGAGCTCCGCAGGGCCGCCGTCGGCGCGTCCGTGCCGCCCGACTCGGCCACCGTCTGGAGGAGTTCGCGTGCCTCGTCGGCCTCCGGGCGGGACTCGGACCGCTTGTCCATCAGACGCGCCAGGACGGGGCCGAGCGGCCCGGCGTTGACGGGCTCCGGCAGGGGTTCGGAGACGATCGCGGTGAGCGTGGAGAACGTCGACGTACGGCGGAAGGGCGCGGAGCCCTCCACCGCGGCGTACAGCGTGGCGCCCAGGGCCCAGACGTCCGAGGACGGGCCCGGATCGGCGCCCTGGGCGCGCTCGGGGGCCAAGTAGTCCAGGGAGCCGACGAGATGGCCGGTGCGGGTGAGCTGGGTGGCCGCGCCGTCGCCCGGGTCGTCCATGGCGGCGATGCCGAAGTCGGTCAGGACGACCCGGCCGGAGCGGTCGAGCAGGATGTTGCCCGGCTTGACGTCGCGGTGCAGGACGCCGGCGCGGTGGGCGGCGGCCAGCGCGTCCATGACCTTGGCGCCGATCCCGGCCGCCTCACGCGGGTCGAGGGTGCCGCGCTCGCGCAGCACCGCCTCCAGGGAGGGGCCGTCGACCAGCTCCATGACGATCAGCGGGCGTCCGTCGACCTCGGCGACGTCGTGGACGGCCACGACGCCCGAGTGCTTGACCCGGGCCGCCGCGCGGGCCTCGCGCTGCATCCGCAGCCGCAAATCGGCCAGTTCGGGACCGTCGGCGTCCGAGTAGGTACGCAGTTCCTTGACGGCGACCTCGCGGCCCAGCACCTCGTCGACGGCCCGCCAGACCACGCCCATGCCGCCGCGCCCGAGTTGCGCCACCACGCGATAGCGCCCGGCCAGCAGCCGACCGGTCTCGTCCGCCTGTCCGTTCTCCCCCGATGACACCGCTGCCCCGTTCCTGTGACACCACTGACATGCCTTGCGTGGCGTACAGACTACGGGGCAGCTGTGACAACGACAGCCGGTGGTTGCGAATGTGACAGGGCCGCTACTTCGCGGAAGCCGTCAAATCGCCCCTCCTGGGCACCGAGAAGGCCTCCAGGTCGGCGCGGGTCAGGCCGGTCAGCCGGGCGACCTCGCCGATGTCGAGGGCACCGCAGTCCAGGCCGCGCAGCAGGTAGCCGCTGAGCGCCTTGGCGGTGGCGGGCTCGTCCATGACGTCGCCGCCGGTCCGGTTGGCGTACCGGGCGAGGCGGGCCGCCGCCTGCTCGAAGCCCTCGCGGTAGAAGGCGAAGACGGCCGCGTAGCGGGTCGGGATGTGGCCGGGGTGCATGTCCCAGCCCTGGTAGTAGGCGCGGGCCAGGGCGCGGCGGGTGAGGCCGTAGTGCAGTCGCCAGGCGTCGTGGACCTTCGCGGTCGGGCCGACCGGCAGGACGTTCGTCGAGCCGTCGCAGACGCGTACGCCGGTGCCCGCCGCGGCGACCTGCATGATCGCCTTGGCGTGGTCGGCGGCCGGGTGGTCGCTGGCCTGGTAGGCGGCGGAGACACCGAGGCAGGCGCTGTAGTCGAAGGTGCCGTAGTGCAGGCCCGTGGCGCGGCCCTCGGCGGCCTGGATCATCCGGGCGACGGCGGCGGTGCCGTCGGTGGCGAGGATGGACTGGCTGGTCTCGATCTGGATCTCGAAGCCGATCCGGCCGGGCTCGAGCCCGCGCGCCTTCTCGAACTCCTCCAGGAGCCGCACCATGGCGGTGACCTGCTCGGGGTACGTCACCTTGGGCAGCGTGAGGACCAGCCCGTCGGGCAGGCCGCCGGCCTCCATCAGGCCGGTGAGGAAGATGTCGAGGGTGCGGATGCCCCGGTCGCGTACGGGCGCCTCCATGCACTTCATACGGATGCCCATGTACGGGGCCGCCGTGCCGTTCTCGTACGCCTCGGCGATCAGCCGTGCGGCGCGGGCGGCGTCCTCGTCCTCGTCGCGGCCGTGGTAGCCGTCCTCGAAGTCGACGCGCAGGTCCTCGATGGGCTCGCGTTCCAGCTTGGCGCGCACGCGCGTGTGCACGGGCTCGGCGAGTTCGTCGGGCAGTCCGAGCACGGCGGCGAAGGACGCGGCGTCCGGGGCGTGTTCGTCGAGGAGCGCGAGGGCCTGGTCGCCCCAGGAGCGGATGGTGTCGGCGGCGAAGACATCACCGGGGACGTAGACGGTGTGGACGGGCTGGCGGGTGCCGGGGTCTCCGGGGTAGCGGCGCTCCAGCTCGGCGTCGACCGGCGCGAGGGAGGCGCTGATCTCCTCGCTGACGGCACCCGCGAGGCTTGTCGCCACCTTCTCCTGCTGGCCCTGGCCCATCCCACATCCTCCTGACTTCCGCGATACGGAATCAACAATCCGTAGAATGAAGTTATCCGGCGACCTTCCGGCTGGTCAACACCATGTCCACGGGGAGTCACTCACCCATCCCGCCATGTTCACGCTCATCTCAGGGCGCGGTATCACACTTCCATACGCACGCCTCGCACGACTCGTCCGGCAGTTCCCACAGAAGGAGCCTCAGTGCCGAACCACAGCCGAGTCACGCGCCGTCTGGGTCTGAAGGCCGCATTGGCCGCGGCGGTCACCGCACCCCTGTCCAGTACAGCACTGCCCACGACGTCCGCCTCGGCGGGCGAGCGCCCGGCGGCCCGCCGGAACCTCCAGGTCATGTCGTTCAACCTGCGCTTCGCGAGCACCACCGAGCCCAACAGCTGGACGGTGCGCAGACCGGTGATGCGCGAGCTGCTGCGCCGCGAGGCCCCGCACGTCCTCGGCACTCAGGAGGGCATCTTCTCCCAGCTGCTCGACATCGACTCCGACCTCGGCCCGCGCTACGACTGGGTCGGCACCGGCCGACTGCACGGCAGCCGCGACGAATCCATGGCGGTCTTCTACGACTCCCACCGGCTGCGCCCGACCGAGTACGACCACTTCTGGCTCTCCGACACCCCCGACGTGATCGGCTCCAACACCTGGGGCGCGGCCTTCGCCCGCATGGTCACCTGGGTCCGCTTCCGGGATCTGGCCGACGGCGCACGGGAGTTCTACGTCCTCAACACCCACTTCGACCACGTGAGCCAGTACGCGCGCGAGCGCAGCGCCGCACTCATCGCCGAGCGGATCGCCGGCTTCGACCGCGCCCGGCCGGTCGTGGTGACCGGGGACTTCAATGTCGCCGCCCACAGGAACACGGTGTACGACACGCTGCTCGGTGCCGGTCTCGTCGACACCTGGGACACCGCGAGCGAGCGCAGCGCGCTGTACGCGACCTTCCACGGCTACAAGCCGCTGACGCCGAACGGTGACCGGATCGACTGGGTCCTGACCACGCCCGGCGTCATGGCGCACCGGGCGACGATCAACACCTTCTCCGGCGACGGCCAGTTCCCCAGCGATCATCTGCCCGTGCAGGCGTCCCTGACCCTGGCCTGAACGACCTCGGGCTGAACGAGCCGAGGCCCCCGTGACCGCCGGACGGTCACGGGGGCCTCGGTGTGCCCGTGCGGGATCAGCCCTTGCGGGTCTTGATCTCCTCGGTGAGGGTCGGGACGACGTCGAAGAGGTCGCCGACGACGCCGTAGTCGACCAGGTCGAAGATCGGGGCCTCGGCGTCCTTGTTGATCGCCACGATCGTCTTCGAGGTCTGCATACCGGCGCGGTGCTGGATCGCGCCGGAGATGCCGGAGGCGATGTACAGCTGCGGCGAGACCGACTTGCCGGTCTGGCCGACCTGGTTGGTGTGCGGGTACCAGCCGGCGTCCACGGCGGCACGCGAGGCGCCGACGGCCGCGCCGAGCGAGTCGGCGAGGGCCTCGATGATCGCGAAGTTCTCCGCGCCGTTGACGCCACGGCCACCGGAGACCACGATCGCGGCCTCGGTCAGCTCCGGACGACCGGTCGACTCACGCGGCGTGCGGCCGGTGACCTTGGTGCCGGTCGCCTGGGCGGAGAAGGACACCGACAGCGCCTCGACCGCGCCGGCGGCCGGGGCGGCCTCCACGGCGGCCGAGTTCGGCTTGACCGTGATGACCGGGGTGCCCTTGGAGACACGGGACTTGGTGGTGAAGGACGCGGCGAACACCGACTGGGTGGCCACCGGGCCCTCGTCGCCGGCCCCGATGTCGACGGCGTCGGTGATGATGCCGGAGCCGATGCGCAGCGCCAGACGGGCGGCGATCTCCTTGCCCTCCGCGGAGGACGGCACCAGGACGGCGGCCGGGGAGACGGCCTCGACGGCGGCCTGGAGGGCGTCGACCTTCGGGACGACCAGGTAGTCGGCGTACTCGGCGGCCTCGTGGGTGAGGACCTTGACCGCGCCGTGCTCGGCGAGCGTGGCGGCGGTGTCGGCGGCGCCGTTGCCCAGCGCGACCGCGACGGGCTCGCCGACGCGGCGGGCCAGGGTCAGCAGCTCCACGGTGGGCTTGCGGACGGCACCGTCCACGTGGTCGACGTAGACGAGAACTTCAGCCATGGGATTGCTCTCCTGCGGATTGCGAAGTCTGAGGGGCGGAAGGGGTGTTGAGCCTCAGCGGGCCGACGGGCCCTTAGATGAACTTCTGGCTCGCGAGGAACTCGGCGAGCTGCTTGCCGCCCTCGCCCTCGTCCTTGACGATCGTGCCGGCGGTGCGGGCCGGACGCTCGGCCGCGCCGTCCACGACGGTGTACGCACCCTCCAGGCCGACCTCCTCGGCCTCGATGTCGAGGTCGGACAGGTCCCAGGACTCCACCGGCTTCTTCTTGGCGGCCATGATTCCCTTGAAGGAGGGGTAGCGCGCCTCGCCCGACTGGTCGGTGACCGACACGACGGCCGGCAGGGAGGCCTCCAGCTGCTCCGAGGCGGCGTCGCCGTCCCGGCGGCCCTTGACCGTGCCGTCCTCGACGGAGACCTCGGACAGCAGGGTGACCTGCGGGACGCCCAGGCGCTCGGCCAGCAGGGCCGGAACGACACCCATGGTGCCGTCGGTGGAGGCCATGCCGGAGATCACCAGGTCGTAGCCGGCCTTCTCGATCGCCTTGGCCAGCACCAGCGAGGTGCCCAGGGCGTCGGTGCCGTGCAGGTCGTCGTCCTCGACATGGATCGCCTTGTCGGCGCCCATGGACAGCGCCTTGCGCAGCGCGTCCTTGGCGTCCTCCGGGCCCACCGTCAGAACGGTGATCTCCACGTCGTCGTCGGAGTTCTCGGAGATCTGCAGCGCCTGCTCGACCGCGTACTCGTCGAGCTCGGAGAGCAGACCGTCCACGTCGTCCCGGTCGACGGTCAGGTCATCGGCGAAGTGCCGGTCGCCAGTGGCGTCGGGCACGTACTTCACGGTGACAACGATCCTCAAGCTCACGCCGGCTCTCCTACTGCGTCGACATTTCTCTGCTGCCTACTTGCAGGCAGCATAGGCGCCCCAAGCGGCCGTTCCCGTTCGGGGCGACTCGCGCTCCGAGCGAAATATTACTCGTCAGTACACCCAGTTCATTCCCGCTAAGCAAGCGCTTTGAACTGTGACCTTTGCAACGCAGCGTAATCGGAAACCGACGGCTTCGCAGAACCGTGGGCAGCCGGTTCCGTCACATCGGTGCGGTGAGGTCAGTCACGCAGGCCGTTGAACCGGCCCTGGTGGTAGAGAAGCGGACGCCCGGGACCCGTGGAGTCGCCGAGGACGACCTCGGCCAGCACGATGCGGTGATCGCCGGCCGGCACGCGTCCCACGACCCGGCAGACCGTCCAGGCGAGGACGTCGTCGAGGACGGGGACGCCTTCGGGGCCCTCGCCCCAGGCCGTGGGCGGACCGAAGCGGTCGGCGCCGCTGCGGGCGAAGGTGGCGGCGAGCTCCTGCTGGTGCTCGCCGAGTACGTGGACGCCGACGTACTCCGTCGCGGCTATCGCCGGCCAGCTGGACGCACCGGTGCCGATGCCGAAGGAGAGCATCGGGGGATCCGCGGAGACGGACGCGACGGAGGTGGCGGTGAAGCCGACCGGGCCCGTCTCACCGCGGGCGGTGATCACTGCCACACCTGCCGCATGCCGCCGGAAGACGGAGCGGAGCAGGTCGGGAGAGGCGAGCCGAGGGGTACTGAGGCCGGACGTGGCCGTCATGGAGTTGTCCTTCTGCGAGGAGAGGCGTGGCGATCCGTGGGTGCTCAACAGCCCGGACAGCGCGCGCTCGCGGTGCGGGCCAGATCGACGTGAGCCCGTACGAAGAGAAGGAGTTCCTCAGGCATAAGGTCAGGCTGACGATAGGTGGTACGCACAGTCAAGTGGGTTCCGGGATGTGGGAGATGACTCACCCTCGGCCTCACGACCCCTCAGACCGCTTCGCCCAGCGCCGCGATCACGTCCGCCTTGCGCGGCTGCCCGGTGGCCCGCCGTACGACGTTTCCGTCGGCGTCGAGGACCAGCACCGTCGGCGTCTTGAGGATGTCGAACCGGCGTACCAGGTCCAGGTGGTCCTCGGCGTCGATCTCGACGTGCGTCACGCCCGGGACCATGCCGGCGACCTCGCCGAGCACGCGCCGGGTGGCCCGGCAGGGGGCGCAGAAGGCGCTGGAGAACTGCACGAGAGTGGCGCGCTCGCCCAGCGCCGCGCCCAACTCGGCCGCCCCGAGCCGCTTTCCGTCATCGCGCCCGCGCACCCTTACTCTCCCGCTCCGCCGCCGCTGCAGCACTCCGTAGACACTCGCCGCCGCGAGCACCACCACGCACACCACCAGTCCGGTCATCACCCTCCTCAAGCGTTCACGAGACTGCAAAGATTCCCACCCCCTGGGAGCGGGTCCGTTGCGGAATGCTTGATTCATGGACATCGATGTGAGGGGGCCGCGCTTCGGGGCGGCCGTGACGACCGTGGTGCTGGCTGCCGTCCTGGTCACCGGGAGCGCCTGGCTGCTGGCCTGGCAGACCCTGGCGTTCGCGCTCGGCGCGGCGGGCGGGGTGGGCCGTTCGCCTTACGGATGGCTGTTCCGCACAGCTGTACGGCCGCGGCTCGGACCGCCGACCGAGTTCGAGCCCCCGGAGCCGCCGCGGTTCGCCCAGGCGGTCGGGCTGCTCTTCGCGGGCCTCGGGCTGGTCGGGTACACGCTCGGGCCCGAATGGCTGGGGCTCGCCGCCACCGGAGCCGCGCTCGCGGCCGCTTTCCTGAACGCCGTCTTCGGCTACTGCCTGGGCTGCGAGGCGTTCCTGTTGCTGCGGCGAGTGACGGTGCGCGCCGAGTAAAGACGGCACAAAAGCCCGAGGTGGATCACGGGTCGACGTGACGAGGATCTCGCCATTCCCAGGCACTTGGGCTTGGCCCTCGGCCGTTCTTGGGGCACGATCTGCGACAAGCCGTAAACCTACGGCTGCGTAACTTTTCCACTGGGAGCACTCCTTCCCAGGCAGAGAAGGAAGGGTCCACCCCGTCCATGGCAGAGCTTGTCTACCGTCCCGTCGTCGGTCTCGCCCAAGCGTTGTTCAAGGCGTGGGACCTCAAAATCGACTGCAAGGGATCGGAGAACATTCCGCGCTCGGGCGGCGCCGTGCTGGTGAGCAACCACATCAGCTACCTGGACTTCGTCTTCGACGGCCTGGCGGCACTCCCGCAGAAGCGCCTCGTGCGCTTCATGGCGAAGGAGTCGGTGTTCCGGCACAAGATCTCCGGTCCGCTGATGCGCGGGATGAAGCACATCCCGGTGGACCGCAAGCAGGGTGAGGCGGCGTACGCCCACGCGCTGCAGTCGCTGCGGTCCGGCGAGATCGTCGGGGTCTTCCCGGAGGCCACCATCTCGCAGTCGTTCACGCTGAAGAGCTTCAAGTCGGGTGCCGCGCGGATGGCCCAGGAGGCCGGCGTGCCGCTGATCCCGATGGCCGTGTGGGGCACACAGCGCCTGTGGACCAAGGGCCACCCGCGCAACTTCAAGCGCAGCCACACCCCGATCACCATCCGGGTCGGCGAAGCGATCGAGGCGTCCAAGGACAAGTACGCGGGCGCGATCACCCGCCAGCTGCGCGAGCGCGTCCAGGAGCTGCTGGAGGCCGCCCAGCGCGCCTACCCCGTACGCCCGAAGGACTCGGACGACACCTGGTGGATGCCGGCCCACCTCGGCGGCACGGCGCCTACGCCGGAGCAGGTGCGCGAGGCCGAAGCGCGCTGACGCCGGACCCGTTCAGCAGGTCGGGGGACGCACCGTGATGTGCGCTCCCGGGCTGAACTTGGCAAGCAGTTCCGCGAGTTCCGCGGCTGCCCGCTCGGCGTCGGCGACCGGCATCGGTGACAGGGTCTCCAGGAGGAAGATCCCGGAGACGGAGTCCTCGGTGAGCCTGGTCCGGGGGCCCTGGCGCCAGTTCCAGCGACGGCAGGTCACGCCCGCGTCGTCGCGCCACACGACCTCGCCCGCGTCGGGGTGCTCGACGGCCTCCTCGCCGCCCGCGACGGTCACGAAGTCCTCTTCGCCGGTGGCGCGCACCAGGCGCATGCCGCCCTCGATGCGGTCGATGTCCTCGCCGCCGACAGGGACGAGGTGGGCGACGCTGATGGCGTTGTAGACGTCCACCAACAGGTTGATCCGGGGCAGTCCCGCCTCCGACAGTGCCCTTTTGGCCAGCGCCTCCGCCGAGTTGCGGGTCCGGGACGGCTTCGATCCGAACGCCGTGTAGACCTCGCGCCAGGCCGCCATGTGCGGGTCCTCGTGCGGAGCCCGCCCGTCCAGGCGTACGGCGAGCCGGCGGGCCGCGTCGTCGAGGAGCTCGGAACTCGCCTCGGTACTGGGTCCGTTGACCAGGCCGTGCGCCTCGACCGCCACGTGGGTGAAGCCGGGTGCCAGGGTGCGCACCTCGTCGGAGACGGTCAGGGTGAGTGTCATGGTCCGCCTTGTCTCGGGGTTCACAGTGCGGTGGGCAGGTGCTGCCACAGATACGGCCGGTCAGGGGCGGCCTTGAGGGCATCGAGCACGACCGGGTGCGGTGCAGCATACAGGACCGGGTAGTCCATCTCATTGGACGCCGGATCTGGTGCGAAGGCCAGCCGTTCGCCGTCCAGCGAGAACTGGGCGTCCACGCCGGGCTTGTTGCCCCGCGGATCCTGCCGATGCCAGTCACCGTTGAACCGCACGGCGACCAAGCCGTGCACCACGTCGAATTTCTGGTAGCACAGCGCCGTCGGGATGTCCTCGGCCCGCAACAACGCGGCCAGCGCATGAGCCTTGGCGTAGCAGATGCCGGTGCCCTGCACCAGGACGTCGGAGGCGCGCCAGGTGACCCGGGGATCGCCGGAGTCCTGCGAGTGCGGGATGACATCGCGTACGAACTCGAACGCCGACCGCGCATATTCATACGAGTCCGCCGCACCGCGGGCAAGCCTCGCAGCCGTCTCACGAACGACTGCATGATGATGGTCGATCACCTCGTCAGCGGCCAAGTAGGCGGAGAGGTCGCCGGTTTGCTGGAACATCTGCATGAGAGCAGAGCGTAAGGGGAGGCCGCGATCATCGTCAATCAACTTTCCGTCCATTGCATAGCTATACATCGAGCGGGGCAAGCCGCTTCCGTCCCTGAGAACGGCCGAACATCGCCGCAACCAGGCCGGCGGGTACAACCCCTCCCCCGGGCCGCCGGTCTCGTCACCGACCGGTCATCAACAAGGGGGAGTTCATGAAGCATCGACTGCTCGGAGCCGCGCTCGCCGGCTGTGCCCTGGCCGCGGTCGGGGCCGGGCCCGTGCACGCCGCGTCCGATCAGCTGTGGATCAGCGTGCCGTCCGACACCGTGTTGCCGGGGGCCGACGCGGACGGCGCGGCGTCTGAGCGTGTCCTCGATGTCGGGGTCACCCACGACAACACCGAGAACGGGGTGCCGGCCGGCCAACTGACCGTGGACGCCGGCGAGATCGCCTCGTTCGCGCGAGTGTCGTGGCCCGCGAACTGCGTGCCCGAGTCGGCCCTCAAGGCGGTCTGCGACTTCCCCGAGATGCCGGTGGGGACCGACGGCGTGCCGGCGGCCCGGCTCGGACTGCGCGCACTGCCGGGCGCCGACGTCAGCGCGTCCGGGTACGTGCGCTACTCGGCCGCCGCCGGGGAGCTGACGGCGGTTCCGGCGGAGACCCGGATCGCCCTGGGCAACGGCCCGGACCTCGGGCTCAGCGAGGCCGCGCAGCAGCGGGACCTCACGCCCGGCACGAACACCCAGGTACGGGCGACTGTCGCCAACAACGGCAACCGCACCGTGGACCGCACACTGCTGTCGATCTACTCGTCGTACGGCCTTCGGTTCAAGGAACGGCACTCCAACTGTGAGTACCGGGACCACCCCATCGGCACATTCGCGCTGTGCGTGCTGGACGAGGCGGTGGCTCCGGGCGAGCGGTACGCCCTGACGACCGCCCTCCATGTCGGGCGGAACGCGCTGTACGAGCGGTTCGACCACTCCGTACTGCCGTATTCGGACGAGGCGCTCGAAGAGGCCCGGGGCGGCGAGACGTGGACCCCTGGCACGGGCCACGAGCTGAACCTGCGCCCCGTGGCGGCGCAGCGGGCTGCCGTCGGCGAAGAGGACCTGGATCTGTTGGACAACTACCGGACCGTCATCCTCGACGCCAGGAACACCGCCGACCTGAAGCTCACCGGCAGCAAGGTGCGCGGGGCCGTCGGGGACACCGTGACCGCGCGTGTCACCGTTCACAACCGCGGCCCGGCATGGGTGGCGTCGCTGGGCGTGGGCGCGGCCGTCGCCACCGTGCGGTTCCAGGCGCCGGAGGGGACGACGGTGGTGGGCCTGCCGGAGGACTGCTCCACCCAGGAGCCGCCCGAGGAGGGGTCTTCCGTGACGGCCTACCTCTGCCGGACGCCGATCCACCTGCACGACAAGGCGTCCCACACCTTTGAGGTGCAGCTCCGGATCGACCAGGTGGTGCGTGGGGCACGCACCACCGTCGAAACCCTCAACGACGATCTGGAGCTGCCCATCAGGAAGTTCGACCCGAACCTGCGCAACAACAGCGCCGCGATCGTCGTCAACGGCTGATCGGTGCCGAGGGAGGAGGGGGCCTAGCGGGCCATCTCCTCCTTCAGCGCCGCCACGAACGCGTCCACGTCGTCCTCGGTGGTGTCGAACGCGCACATCCAGCGCACGACGCCCGCCGCCTCGTCCCAGAAGTAGAACCGGAACCTCTTCTGGAGGCGCTCGCTCACGTCGTGCGGGAGCTTGGCGAAGACGCCGTTGGCCTGCACGGGGTAGAGGATCTCGACGCCGTGCACGGCACGGACGCCCTCTGCGAGGCGCTGGGCCATCTCGTTGGCGTGCCGGGCGTTGCGCAGCCAGAGGTCCTTGGCGAGCAGCGCCTCCAGCTGCACCGACACGAAGCGCATCTTGGAGGCGAGCTGCATGGACAGCTTGCGCAGGTGCTTCATGTGGCTGACGGCGTCCTGGTTGAGGACGACGACCGCCTCGCCGAACAGGGCGCCGTTCTTGGTGCCGCCGAGGGAGAGGATGTCGACGCCGACGGCGTTGGTGAACGTCCGCATGGGCACGTTCAGAGTGGCGGCCGCGTTGGCTATCCGGGAGCCGTCCAGGTGCACCTTCATGCCGTGCGCGTGGGCGTGCTCGCAGATCGCGCGGATCTCGTCCGGCGTGTAGAGAGTGCCCAGTTCGGTGCTCTGGGTGATCGAGACGACCTGGGGCATCGCCCGGTGCTCGTCCTCCCAGCCGTACGCCTGCTGATCGATCAGCTCGGGGGTGAGCTTGCCGTCGGGCGTGGGCACGGTGAGCAGCTTGAGGCCGCCCATCCGCTCCGGCGCCCCGCCCTCGTCGACGTGGATGTGCGCACTCTCGGCGCAGATCACCGCACCCCAGCGGTCGGTGACCGCCTGGAGCGCGACGACGTTGGCGCCGGTGCCGTTGAACACCGGGAACGCCTCGGCGGTGGCGCCGAAGTGGCTGCGGACGATCCGCTGGAGGTTCTCGGTGTAGTCGTCCTCGCCGTACGCAACCTGGTGCCCGCCGTTGGCCAGGGCCAGCGCGGCGAGCACCTCGGGGTGGGCACCGGCGTAGTTGTCACTGGCGAAGCCGCGGACGTCCGGGTCGTGGTGGCGACGGGCGTCGGTCTTCGGAGGGTTCACGGCTTCTCGGTCAGCCACAGGCGGTTTCCGTTCACTTCTGCGGCGGGCTTGTCCCAGACGCCGACGACGGCATCGGCCAGGTCCTTGACGTCCGTGAAGCCCGCGAACTTCGCGTTGGGGCGGTCGGCGCGCATCGCGTCGTGCACCAGCGCCTTCACCACCAGGATGGCAGCCGCGGACGTCGGCCCCTCGGGGCCCCCGGCCTTGCGGAAGGCGTCGGCCAGCGCGAGCGTCCAGGCCTCGGCGGCGGCCTTGGCGGCGGCGTACGAGGCGTTGCCCGCGCTCGGCTTCGAGGCGCCGGCGGCGCTGATCAGCACATACCGTCCGAGCTCACTTCGCTGGAGTCCCTCGAAGAACGCCAGCGAGGTGTGCTGCACGGTGCGGATCAGCAGCAGTTCCAGGAAGTCCCAGTCGTCGAGACTCGTCTTGATGAAGGTCTCGCTGCCGCGCCAGCCGCCGACGAGATGGACCAGGCCGTCGACACGGCCGAAGTCCTTCTCGATACGGTCCGCCCATGCGCGGGTGGCCTCACGGTCGAGCAGGTCGACCGTGTCCCCGACGACGGTGGCGCCGCCGTGCGCGTAGCTCGCCGCGTCCACGGCCTCGGCGAGCCGCTCCGGGTCGTTGTCCGAGCCGATGACGGTCGCGCCCGCCTCGGCCAGTCGCAGCAGCGCCGCCTGTCCGGCGGGTCCGCCCGCGCCGGCCACCGCGATCACTGCACCGCTGAGAGCTCCGTTCCCCGCCATCTTCTTCGCCTCCTGCTGAGCTGTGTTCTCGGTGCTGCGGTCGCTCACGCGGCGATCCGCTCGGCGCTGTCCGCCGTGATGCCCTTGGTGGAGGCGATCACGTTCTTGAGTTTCTTGGACAGGGCCTCATAGAACATGCTCAGCGGAAACTCGTCCGGAAGCACGTCATCGACGAGCTTGCGCGGCGGCAGGCTCAGATCGAGGGCGTCAGGACCCTTGGCCCACTTGGAGCCCGGGTGCGGGGAAAGGTACGCGGAGACGAGCTCGTAGCCCGCGAACCAGTGGACGAGCTTCGGGCGGTCGATGCCGTCGCGGTACAGCGTCTCGATCTCGGCGCACAGCTGGTTGGTGACCTGCGGGGCACGGTCCCAGTCGATGAACAGCTTGTTGTCGGTCCAGCGGACGACGTCGTGCTTGTGCAGGTAGGCGAAGAGCAGCTGGCCGCCGAGGCCGTCGTAGTTGCGCACCCGCTCGCCGGTGACCGGGAAGCGGAACATACGGTCGAACAGCACGGCGTACTGCACGTCACGGGCCTGCGGGACGCCGTCTGCCTGCAGCTTCACGGCCTCCTTGAAGGCGGTGAGGTCACAGCGCAGCTCTTCCAGGCCGTACATCCAGAACGGCTGGCGCTGCTTGATCATGAACGGGTCGAACGGCAGGTCACCGTGGCTGTGGGTCCGGTCATGGACCATGTCCCACAGGACGAAGGCCTCCTCGCAGCGCTTCTGGTCGTGGACCATCGCGGCGATGTCCTCGGGCAGGTCGAGGCCCAGGATGTCGACGGCGGCGTCGGTGACGCGGCGGAAGCGGGCCGCCTCGCGGTCGCAGAAGATGCCGCCCCAGGTAAAGCGCTCCGGGGCCTCGCGCACGGCGATCGTCTCGGGGAAGAGCACGGCGGAGTTGGTGTCGTAGCCCGCGGTGAAGTCCTCGAACTTGATGCCGCAGAACAGCGCGTTGTCGTAGCGGGTGCGCTCCAGCTGGGCCAGCCAGTCCGGCCAGACCATGCGCAGCACGACCGCTTCGAGGTTGCGGTCGGGGTTGCCGTTCTGCGTGTACATCGCGAAGACGACGAGGTGCTGGAGGCCGTCCGCGCGACTCGCGGCCGGCTGGAAGGCCAGCAGCGAGTCGAGAAAGTCGGGCACCTGGAAGCCGGCCTCCGCCCAGCGGCGCAGGTCCTTCACGAGGGCCTCGTGGTAGGCGGCGTCGTGCGGCAGCAGCGGGGAGAGCTCCAGGACCGCGTCCACGACACGCCGTACAGCGGCCTCGGCGTTGGTGCGCTCGGGCGCGCCCTCGGCCTCGAAGTCGATCGACCCGTCCTTGGACTGCCATGGCCGGATCTGCTCCACGGCATCCTTGAGCACGGGCCACGCCGGGTGCTCCACCACCCTGGTCGCAGGAGGAATCTGCTCCTCCGTAGCCGTCTGCACAAGAATTTCCGTCATGTCCTATCCTCCACGGGAGAACCTCGCGTATGGAGACCGTATACACACGAGGTTCCTCCGAGCAAGTGAAGAGCCGGGAAATTATCCTGCGCGCCCCCATGGTCACCGCAACTTTTGCTGTTGGTCATCCAGACGGCGCATACCCCGTCCGTGCGCGGGCATGCGCAGGGACGAACAGGTGGTCCACGGCGGCAGGTCAATCCCCGCGGGACTCGCCCACGGCAGAGTGACCATGCGGAGGGCTGCGATCCAGGTGCGACATGTCCACTGCCGCAAACCCTGCGTACACGTGGGGTTCATCACGCGCCGTGGCCACTAGGCTGCGGATCTGCCGCGCGAACAGTCCGCTCCGGTTTGCGCGCACGCCGAGCCGCCGTCGACGGAAGCGAGTTGAACCTTGAACTTCCTTACCATCGGTCATCGCGGAGTCATGGGTGTCGAACCCGAGAACACCCTCCGTTCGTTCGTCGCCGCCCAGCAGGCCGGCCTCGACGTCATCGAACTCGATCTCCACCTGAGCAAGGACGGCGCCCTCGTCGTCATGCACGACACCGACGTGGACCGCACGACCGACGGCACCGGCGCGATCGCCGACAAGACCCTCGCCGAGCTGCGCGCCCTGGACGCGGGCCGCGGCGAGCGCGTCCCGGTCTTCGAAGAGGTCCTCGACGCCGTGAAGTCGCCGCTGCAGGCCGAGATCAAGGACGTCGCGGCGGCTCGGGCGCTCGCCGAGGTGATGACCAAGCGCGACCTGGTCGCCCGGGTCGAGGTGTCCTCGTTCCACGACGACGCCGTCGCCGAGATCGCCCGCCTCGTACCCGGCGTACGGACCGCGCTGATCGCCAGCCGCTACGGCACCGACATCGTGGACCGTGCCGTCGAGGCCGGCGCGGCGACGGTCTGCCTCAACATCCGCCGGCTCACCCTGGAGGTCGTGGAACACGCCCGCAAGGCGGACCTCAGGATCATCGGCTGGGTGGTGAACACCCAGGACCATCTGCGCCTCGTACGCGCCCTGGAACTGGACGGCGCGACCACCGACTACCCGGAGATCAAGCGCACCGGCCGCTTCACGGCCTGAACGTCCACCGCATGAACGTCACGCCAGCTCCTTGACCAGCAGCTCGAACTGCAGGTCGGCGCGCTGCGGGATGCCGAAGCGCTCGTCGCCGTACGGGAACGGGGTCATCCGTCCCGTACGGCGGTAGCCGCGCCGCTCGTACCAGGCGATCAGGTCGTTCCGTACGGAGATCACGGTCATGTGCATCTCGGTGACACCCCAGGTCGCGCGGGCCTGCCGCTCGGCCTCCGCGATGATCACCTTGCCGAGGCCGGTGCCCTGGAGTGCGGGGCTCACCGCGAACATCCCGAAGTAGGCGTGGTCGTCGCGGTGTTCCAGCTGGCAGCAGGCCACGAGCCGCCCGTCCCGCTCGACGGTGAGCAGCCGGCCTTCCGACGACTTGATGACCGCCAGCACGCCCTCCGGGTCGGTTCGCTGGCCGCCGAGGATGTCCGCCTCGGTCGTCCATCCGGCCCGGCTGGCGTCCCCGCGGTAGGCGGACTCGATCAGCGCCACCAGCGTGTCCACGTCGGCGTCGGTGGCGTCACGGAAGGTGAGTCCGTCGGCGGCGGTCGCGGTGGGGTCCATGGGGTGCTTCTCCACTTCTCGGGCACGACTCGGGCACCGCTGAGGGTAACGCGCCGCTAGGATCCCGCTGCATGGTGCACGTACTGAGCGGACGGACCCTGCTTCACCCCACCGACCCCGAGCGCTCCCGTGTCTTCTACGGCGAGCAGCTGGGCCTGGCCATCCACCGCGAGTTCGGAACGGGGCCGGAGCGCGGCACCGTCTACTTCCTCGGCGGCGGCTTCCTGGAGGTCTCCGGCCGTTCCGAGACCCCGCCGTCCCCGGCCGTCCGGCTGTGGCTGCAGGTCGAGGACCTGGCGGCGGCGCACGACGAGCTGCGGGGCAAGGGTGTCGAGATCGTCCGGCCGCCGGTCAAGGAGCCGTGGGGGCTCATCGAGATGTGGATCGCCGATCCGGACGGGACGCGGATCGTGCTGGTGGAGGTACCCGCGGATCATCCGCTGCGGTACCGGCCCGGAATCTAGGTCCGGTGTTCCCAGCCCCGGTCGGTGCGGGTCAGCTCCCGGAAGCCGGCCGAGGTCAGGCGGTCGATCGCCGTGTCCTCGGTGGCGCCTTCGTAGGCGACGAGCCGGTCCACTCCACACAGCCGCAGCCAGTCGGCTGCCGCACCGAGCAGCCGGTGTTCCAGGCCCTCGCCGTACGTCTCGGGTCGGTGTGCAGGTTGCCGATGCCGGCGAGGCCCGTACCGCGCGCATGGCGTTCGGCGCGGGACAGGGACGTGTCGACCTCGATGAATCCGAGAGCGTGCCCGTCGGCGTACGCCGTGAAGCGCGTGCCGCACTCCCCCAGGGTGCGGTCGACGGTCTCGCCCGGCCGCGGCTCGTGCTCCGGCAGGTCGGCCACCTGCGCGATCAGGATCACCTCGGTGTCGCCGCCGTGCCGGAATCCCGCGCGCTCGTAGAGGGCGCGGATGTGCGGCCAGGGGCGGGGCAGACCGTAGACGGCCGGGGCGGGGAGCTCGCCGCTCGCGTACCGGGCGCGTACGTTCCAGCGGGCCAGCTGGGCCAGGCAGGCGTTCATCAGCAGGTCGGCGGCCTCGTCGGAGTCCGGCCAGAACGAGGCCGGCGGGCGGCACACGAACCAGTCGATCTCGCCGATGTCCCGGTAGCTGCGGCCCACCTCGTCGTCCGCCCGGTAGCGCAGCAGATGGGCGGCGGCCACGACGTGCCCGCGCTGCTCGGCGACCAGGGTCACGCGCTCACCGACCCAGGGGTCGGTGATGAACTCGTCCGGCTGTCGCTCCAGCGCACTGAGCACCGTGTTCACGGAGACGGAGACGCCGGGGACGACCGCGGCGACATGCATGTTGATCAGTTCGGTGAGCTGGTCGCGGTCGGCACGGCGAAAGGGGCGCACCTCGAGCGCGGGCATGCGGGACCTCCGGTCGGAGAACGGTGTCGGGAGGCCGCCACGCGATGCGGTACGCGGTCGAGGGTACGACGGTGGCGGCGCCGGGCTCCAGTGGAATTCCGCCGGATGGCCGGGGCCCTGGGAGAGGCTTAGCGTGCTGGAGGGGGTTCTCTGCGGGAGGAGCACGCCGTGAAGCTCGACAAGCCGGTGACCGGTGGGCCCTGCTGGACCGAGCTCGGGACCAGCGACGTGGCCGCGGCCAAGGAGTTCTACGAGGCGTTGTTCGGCTGGCGCGCCGAGACCGATCCGCGTCAGGAGGCCGGCGGCTACACCGTCGCGCACCTCGGGGACGCGGCGGTTGCCGCGCTGACGCCGCTGTACCAGGAGGGGCAGCCGGTGGCGTGGAACGTGTCGTTCGCGGTGTTGGACGCGGACGCCGCAGCCGCGCAGGTGACGGAGGCCGGCGGCACGGTGCTGGTCGGCCCGATGGACGTGTTCGACGTGGGCCGCTTCGCCGTGGCCGTGGACCCGACGGGTGCGGTCTTCCAGCTCTGGCAGGCCCGGTCGTTCCCCGGCGCGGGGCTGCTCAGCGCCCCCGGCGCGCTGGGCTGGGTGGAACTGCTGACCCGGGCGCCCGAGCGGGCCGTGGAGTTCTACACGACGGTGTTCGGCTGGAGCGTCAACGCCTCGGAGCACTACACGCAGTGGGGCATCGACGGCGACGACTTCGGCGGCATGCTGACGATGGACGACAAGTTCCCGCACGAGGTGCCCGCGCACTGGCTGCCGTACTTCGCCGTGGTGGACGTGGACGGCAAGGCGGCGGACGCGACCGAGGCGGGCGGCACCGTTCTCATGGAGCCCACCTCCGTCCCCGACGGCCCGCGGATCGCCGTACTGCGGGACCCCCAGGGAGCGGTGTTCGGCGTGTACCGCGCGGCCGACGAGAAGTGACGCGACCGGCGAGCGTTGACACCGCCCGCGCTCGGGTCAGCCGCGCAGCGCCCCCAGCTGCCCCTCCAGCCGGCCCAGCAACTCACTGAGCAGAGCCGCCAGTTCGTCCTGACCCTGCGGGTCCACGCCGGACAGCACGGCCGTCTCGTACGCGAGTTGTTCGGGCAGGATGCCGTCGACCAGGTCGCGGCCCGTGTCGGTGAGGCGGACATGGGCGACACGACGGTCGCGGGTGTCGCCGCGGCGCTCCACCAGTCCGCGCTCGGTCAGCTGCTTGAGGCGCTTGGTGACGGCGGCGCCCGAGGAGAAGGTCTCCCGGGCGAGTTCGCTGGGGGTCAGTTCGTGGCCGGTGCGGCGCAGCGCGCCGAGCAGGTCGAACTCGGGGCGGCTGAGGCCCGCCCGGCGCAGGGGGGCGTCCTCTGCCTGCTGGAGGAGGGCGGCACAGCGGTTGATGCGGCCGATGATCTCCATCGGGGCGGTGTCGAGGTCGGGGTGGACGCTCTGCCATTGCCGGACCACGGCGGCCACCGTGTCCCGTCTCGTCCCGGTCGGCCCGCCGTTCATCGCCGTCATGGCCGTACGCCCTCCGTCGTGTCGCCTGTGCGCTGGTCCGGGCGCGGTCCCTGGCTACGCCCCGTGGCCGCGAGCGTACGGGGTCCGCTCCGCTCGGCGCGCACGACCCGCTGCCACCGCCGGTCCGGTACGGCCACCGCGGCGACGAGGCCGACCAGTGCGCCGACCAAGGTGTCCACGACCCGCTCGGTGATCAGTCGCCCGGGTTCCTGGAACCCGGCGAACTCGGTGATGAGCAGTGCCATCGGGGTCACGCAGACGCTGCCGAGCCAGTAGTTGCGGCTGATCAGCGCCTCGGCGCCGAAGTTGAGGGCGAGGCAGCACAGGACGAGGGCGACCTCGCCGGTGTGGGCGAGCGGGACGAGCGCGGCGAAGAGAAGGACGCCCAGCAGGTTGCCGAGGACGCGCTGGACGCCGCGGCCCCAGGTGAGGGTGAGGTTGGCCTGGTACAGGCACGCCGCGGTGACCAGGGCCCAGTAGGGGCGGCCGATCCCCAGGGCGAGCGAGGCGTATCCGGCGAGGGCGCAGCCGAGGGCGGTGCGTACGGCGAGCGGGGTCAGGGGGGCGAGGCGGCGCCACAACGGCGCGGTGGGCGAGGCGAGTTCGCCCCCGATGCCGGTGAGGTCGTCGAGCTCCGGCACGGGCCGGTTGCCGCGCACCTGCCGGGCCCAGGTGCGCAGCGGCACAGGGTCGGCGTCGGCAGGGGCGGCGAGGGCGATCTCGGCGCGGACGACGAGGCGTTCGAGGGCGCGGCGCGTGCCACCGGCGCGGCCAGGGCGGCCCCCGGAGTGCAGCGCCTGACGGGCGGCGTGCACGGCGGCGGCAGCGGTGGCGTGGGCACGGGTGCGGTGGTCGTCCGGGCTGCTCGGGCTGCTCGTCGTGCCTGTCCCTCCGGTGCCGCCCGTCTCGACATACGTGGCAGCCGCGTGCAGGGCCGCCGCAGTGGCCCGGCGCTCCGGGCCGTGCGGTCGCAGCAGGCCGGGTGCCATGCCGACGAGCCAGGCCCAGGCGGCGGCCGCGGCGGCAAGACCGAGATGGCCGGGAATCCGGTCGAGGGACTGCGGGGCGAACAGGGCGGCGGAGCTGATGAACGTGAGCACCACGTTGCCCGGCGGACCGACACGGGTCGCGTCGCACAGCACCTTCTGCACGGCGGCCAGCACCGCCCCCACGGTGACCAGCACGACGGCACTGGTGGTGAGCGAGGCAGCGACCAGCGCCGTGGCCAGGCCGCCGAGCATGCCGAGCGCGACCCATGCCAGGACGCGGGCCCGGGCGGCGTAGGGGCGGTTGTGGGCATAGAGAGCGCACAGGGATCCGGCCATCGTGTACATCGCCAGGTCCAGCCGGCCGAGGAGCAGCAGGGCGATGTTGGGCGGGGCGACGGCGACGACCACGCTCAGGGCGGGCTTGAACCAGATGTCCGACGGCCGGCCGAGACGCAGCACGCCGACGAGCGGATGGCGGCTGCTCATGTCCATCACCAGTTTCATGTCCATCACCTTAGCAAGTGTTTTACTGGTAAAGGACATAGGCGATGTGGGACGTGTCATACGCGACGACCTGCGACGACCGTCCGTGCTCCGCCCAATGCTCCCCGCGTACACCCTTGCGCTCGCATGCGCGCCGGACGTCCGGGGCATCGACGGACTGTCCGACCCGTCGAGCGGGAGGTGCGCGTGCACGGACCGGCTTCGCACGGCTGGCTGCTGGTCGCGCTGTGCGCGGCGACCGGGGCCTACTGTCTGCTGCGGATGCGCAGCCATGTCGAGGAGCAGCGTCGGGCCGCGGGCGGCGAGGCGTTGATGGGCTTCGGGATGGCCGCGATGGCGGTGCCTGCCGCGGTGTTCACGCCGCCGTCGTGGGCCTGGCCCCTCTACGCGGCCGTGTTCGGCGCTGCGGCCCTGCAGGCCCTGTGGTCGGCACGGGCGAACGCCCACCATCTGCACCACCTGATGGGGGCGTCGGCCATGGTCTACATGGCGGTCGCGATGGCCGCCTCACCCGGCCGGCACGGCGGGCACGGCGATTTCGGCATCCCGCTCCTGACGGGCGTTCTGCTGCTGTACTTCACGGGCTACGTGCTGCTGTCCGGCGTCCGGTTGGTGCCCGTGACCGTCGTCGCCGGTGGCGGGGGCGGGGGCGCGGGTGGGGGTGGAGGGGTCGGATGGGGCGACCGGCCGGAGCTGGCGCGCGCGTGCCGACTGTCGATGGGGATCGCCATGGTCGCCATGCTGCTGGCTCTCTGAAAGCGACTGATTCTCTGAAGTGCGGCCGTATCTCGGGCAGTGGCGCGTCCGTGGTCTGTGTCACTTGCCGCTGTGGTCCGTACCCCTGAGTGGTGCGGCGCTCATAGGGTGCTGCCCATGATGGTCCCCGCGGCACTGTTGCTGCTCGGCGCCCTGACCGCCGTTCTCGCCCCTCGGATGCTCGCCCGGGCGGACTGGCCGGACCGTGAACCGGTGGTCGCGCTGTGGGTGTGGCAGTGCGTGGTTGCGGCCGTTCTCCTGTGCTGTGCCCTGTCGATGACGCTCAGTGCGGCGGCCGCGTGGCAGGCGGTGCGCGGCCATGTGTTCGCCCCGGCGCCGAGTGCCGTGGTGGAGGCGTACGCGCTCGGGGTGGGCGGTCCATGGGCGGCGACGACCGCGGTGACGCTCGCGTGCGGTGGGCTGTGGACCGTGGCGATGCTGGTGCGCGAGGTCGCACGCGCGCGTGCCCGGCGTCGACGGCGACGCACCGAACTCCTCGTGCGCGCCCCGCTGTTGCCCGGCGAGGCGACCGGGAACGACCGCCTGATGATCCTGGAGGGCGAGCGTTCGGACGCCTGGTGGCTGCCCGGTGCAGCGCCCCGGCTCGTCGTCACCACCGCCGCGCTGCGCCGCCTGAAGGGGCGGCAACTGGAAGCCGTCCTCGCCCATGAGCAGGGGCACGCGCAGGCCCGGCACGACTGGCTGCTGCACTGCTCGGGTGCGCTGGCGGGCGGGTTTCCGCAGGTGCCGGTGTTCGCCGCGTTCCGCGACGAGATGCACCGGCTGGTCGAACTCGCCGCCGACGACATGGCATCCCGGCGCTTCGGCCGGCTGACGACGGCCCTCGCACTGGTCGAACTCAACGAGGACCGGGGCGTGTTCGGCCCCACCCCGACCGATCGGGCGCAGGTGCCGCAGCGGGTGCACCGGCTGCTGACTCCCCCGGACCGGCTCACGGCCGGCCGACGGCTCCGGCTGACAGCGGCTGCCGCGCTGGTGCCGGTGGTACCGGTACTGGTGGCGTTCGTGCCGGGATTGCGCGCGCTGGGATAGCCGGGGCGGCTGACGGGTACCCGGATGCGTCCGGGGGTAGGCCCCGGGGCCGCCCGGTACGGACCGGGACGGCCCGGTACTCCTGTGGCGGGCGTCGCAAATGCATCCCCTGCATTGGCCTCTCGCCCCATCCGTCGGCGAGGATCGCACCATGCACACCCAGTCCGTCGAATCCCCGCCCCGCCCGCCGGCCGAGCGCAGGACCGCCGGCTGGGCCGGCGCCCTGGCCGTGGGCTCCACGCTGCTGCTCGCCCTGGTCGCGCTGCGGTGGCACCCGCTGATGAGCATCGACAGCGACGTCGCGCGGACGACGCACCGCTGGGCGGTCGACGAGAGCGGCGTCACCCACGCGTTCCGCATCCTGACGGACTGGGTCTGGGATCCGTGGACGATGCGCCTGCTGACGTTCGCGGTCGCCATCTGGCTGGTGTGGCGCAGAGCCGCACGCTGGACGGCCGTATGGCTGGTGGTCACCTGTGCGGTCGCCACGCTGGTCCAGCAGGCCCTCAAGGCCCTGGTCGACCGCCCGCGCCCCGTCTGGCCCGACCCCGTCGACTCGGCCCACTACGCCGCCTATCCCTCCGGCCACGCCATGACGGCCACGGTGGTCTGCGGTCTCCTGCTGTGGCTCGTGCACCGCTACGGTGCCGACCGCGCCCTGTGGCGTACGGCCGCCGCCGTGGCCGCGATCTCCGTGGCCGGCGTCGGGCTGACCCGGATCTGGCTGGGCGTCCACTGGGCCACGGACGTCGTCGGCGGCTGGCTGCTGGGTGCGCTGGTCGTGGTGCTGGCGGTGCGGGTGCACAAGCGATGGCAGGTGTGAGGGCACCGGAGCCGGAACGCTCCTACGGCTATGTGGGGCCGGCCGAGTTGTAGGCCACCGTCCGGCCGGATGCCGAGGGCCGGGTCGTGCGGTCGGCCGCCGACCTGGGTGCCTGGCTGGCGGAGTGCTCACCGGCCGAGCGGGCCGAACCCTTCACGTACGTCGTCGGCACGGACGGCCGGCTGCGGCTCGCCGCCCGCCGGAGCGAGCACGTGGCGTGCGCCGGGGGCCGGGACGTCCTGGCCGCCGGTGAGATGCTCTTCGAGCCCGGCGCGGGCTGCGGGACCGCCGTGGAGGTCAGCAACCAGTCCACCGGCTACTGCCCCGACCTCGACTCCTGGACGGCGGTCGCCCGGGCGCTGGACCGGGCCGGCGTCGGGCATCCCGACGGGTTCACGCACGCGGTGGTGTTCCGGCGCTGCGAGGAGTGCGATGAACGCGCCATCGTGCGCGAGGACGACTTCGTCTGTGTGTTCTGTGGCGGCAATCTTCCCGAGCAGTGGAACCTGGCCCCATAGGATCCGCTCCATGACCGCAGTTCTGTTCGATTTCTCCGGAACCCTCTTCCGTGTCGAGTCCACCGAGTCCTGGCTGCGCGGAGCGCTCACCGAGGCCCAGGTGGAGCTCGCCGAGGAGGAGTTGACCGAGGCCGCGCAGGCGTTGGAGGCCATGGGCGCCCTGCCGGGCGGGGTCGATCCGTCCTGGCTGCCCGAGGACGTCGCGAGTGTCTGGGGGGTGCGGGACAAGAGCGCGGAGCTGCACCGGGCGGCCTACACCGCGCTCTCTCGTCATGTCCCGCTCCCCGACGACCGGTTGCACGACCTGCTCTACGACCGCCACATGGCACCGGCCGCGTGGAGCCCGTACCCGGATGCCGCCGATGTGCTGCGGGCGCTGCGTGAGCACGGCGTCGGCGTCGGGGTGGTGAGCAACATCGGCTGGGATCTGCGGCCGGTGTTCCGGGAGCACGGTCTCGAACCGTACGTCGACACGTACGTGCTGTCGTACGAGCACGGCGTCCAGAAGCCCGACCCCCGCCTGTTCGAGGCGGCCTGCGCGGCGCTGGACGCCGATCCGCGCGACGTCGTCATGGTCGGCGACAACCGGCGGGCCGACGGCGGCGCGGCGGCGCTGGGCTGCGCGGTGCACTTCGTGGACCATCTGCCGGCCGACCGACGCCCGGACGCGCTGCGGCCGGTGCTGGATCTCGTGGGGGCGGCCCCGCGGGCGAACGGCAACGACCCGCAGCGGAACAAGTAGCCTCCGGCCACCATCCCGAGACGCACGCCGGCCTCGGACGATCCCCCGCGTCGCCCGAGGCAGACGGCAACCCCGACCAGGCCCTGTACGGGCCGGACCGGACGCGTTGAGTATAGTTGGTTGGCAGCCAGTCAACGCAGGAGTCCAGCATGTCCCCGCGCAGCGCCTCGGTCAATGAAGAGTTGCGGCGGCGTTCCCGGGAGCGGCTTCTGCAGGCGGCGGTGGAGCTGGTCAGCGAGCGCGGTTACGACGCCACCACACTGGGTGACATCGCGGACCGGGCGGGCTCGGCGCGTGGCCTGGTGTCGTACTACTTCCCCGGCAAACGCCAACTGGTGCAGTCCGCCGTGCACCGGCTGATGCACCGCACGCTGGAGGAGGCCCTGGAGCGTGAGCCGCACACCGAGGACGGGCGGGAGCGGATGGCCAGGGCCGTCGACGCGATCCTGGGCCTGGCCCGGGACCGGCCCGTGCTGATGCGCCAGCACATGGCGGGAATCCTGCAGGCCGAGGGTTTCGTGCAGTGCCCGGAGCAGCGGCGGCTGGCCGAACTGCTGCGGGACACCTGCGTACGGTACGGCTCACCGGACGCGGACTCCGACTACCCGATGCTGCGCGCGCTGCTCATGGGCGCCGTCTACGCGGCGTTGGTGCCCGGGGTGCCGATGCCCGTGCCGGTGCTGCGGGCCGAGTTGTTCAAGCGTTACGGGCTGGACCGGGGGCTGGGAGTCCCGCCGGACTCGGGGGCCGTGCCCGGCGGGACGTGCGACACGGATCTGTCGCGGTTCTTCGCGACCGGGTCCGCACCCGGCTGCCCTGAGGGTCAGTCGAAGTAGTCCGGCTGAGTCTGGACGTTGAGTTCGCGCATGTGCACCCAGCGGGCCGGGGCCGTGCGCCGGTCGTCGATCTTCAGGACGTCGAAGCCCCGGGCGTACTCGTTGGAGTAGATGTAGCCGTTGTAGTAGTAAGCCGACCACGAGCCGCCCGACTTGATGGTGTCCGTGGTCAGCGGGCCGCGGTCGAAGTAGGCGATCTCCTTCGGGTGGTCCGAGTCGGTGAACTCCCAGACGGAGACGCCGCCCTGGTACCAGGCCTGGACCATGATGTCGCGCCCCTTGACCGGGATCAGCGAGCCGTTGTGGGCGACGCAGTTCTCGGTGTCCGCCTGGTGGCGGGGGATCTTGAAGTAGCTGCGGAAGACGAGCTTGCGCTTGTCTCCCTTGCCGACGATGTCGTAGATGCCGTCGGCGCCGCGGTCCGGGCCGATCTCCGCGTTGCAGGTGGCCGCGCCGCCGCCGCCCAACTCGTCGGTGAAGACGACCTTGTTCGCCTTCTGGTTGAAGGTCGCCGAGTGCCAGAACGCGAAGTTCACGTCGTCCCTGACCTGGTCGATGACCTTCGGGCGCTCCGGGTCCTTGATGGACAGCAGGATGCCGTCGCCCATGCAGGCGCCGGCGGCCAGGTCCTTCGAGGGCAGCACCGTGATGTCGTGGCAGCCGGTGGTCTTGCGGACGCCACCGGGCGGACCCGGGTTGCCGCCACCGTCCGGGCCCTCACCGGGGAAGAGCACCGGGAAGTCCACGACCGCCGCCTTCTCGGGTGCGTGGCGCGGCACCTTGATGATGGAGATGCCGTCGTGCGGGGGCTGGCAGTCGGGGTAGCCGGCGTCGGGCGAGTACGAGGAGACGTAGACGTAGACGTTCCTGCGCTCGGGCACCAGTGTGTGGGTGTGGGAGCCGCAGGCGGTCTCGACGGCGGCGACGTACTTGGGGTTCTTCTTGTCGCTGATGTCGAAGACCTTCATGCCCTCCCACGAGGACTTCTCGGTCGCGGGCTGGGTGGTGCTGTTGCAACTGCTGTCGCTGCGCGAGGAGTCGGTGGACAGGAACAGCAGGTCACCGGAGACGGAGACGTCGTTCTGCGAGCCGGGGCACAGGACCTGGGCGATGGTCCTGGGCGCCCTCGGGTTGCTGATGTCGAAGACGTTGAAGCCGTCGTAGTTGCCGGCGAAGGCGTACCTGCCCTGGAAGGCGATGTCCGAGTTGGTGCCCTGCAGTGCGTCCTTGGGGACGTGGGCCAGGTGCTGGATGTTGTCGGAGTGGACGATCTCGTTCTGGCCGGGTATCTCGCCGTCCGCGAGGGCCTCGCGGACCTCGGCCTGGGTGCTCTCGGAGACCTCCTTCTCCGCGACGGGGCCGTCCCCCGGGTCGGGGGTCGCGACAGCCGGCTGCGCGGTGAGCAGCGCGGCCAGGAGCCCGGCGGCGGCAGCGGCACCCGCCAGGCGTCTGCGTCGCGTTCGGGGATTGCTGAACAGGATCACTGTTTTCCTCCCTTGTGCCGTTCACACTGGAACGGTTCACGCACGCCCGAGTATCGTCTTCATCATGCACATTTCAAGAGCGGGCAATAGACATGTAACGAAAGCGCCTTGCCGCCGGGCGCGCTTCGCTACGGCCTCCCTGGCCGCCCTGACCGTGCTCGTGCTCGGCGGGTGCGACTCCGATCCCGACGCCAAGTCGGCCTCGCAGAGCGGGCCTTCGGTGATCGTGCCGGGCAAGCCCGGGGAGTCGAACCAGGTGCTGTCCGCCGAGGAGGCGGCACGGCAGCGCGCCGAGGACGACTCCCCCAACTCGGCGGACGTCTCCTATGCGCGGATGATGATCGAGCACCACTCCCAGGCCCTGGAGATGACCGAACTCGCCCCGGACCGGGCCGAATCGGCGCAGGTAAGGAAGCTCGCCGAACGCATCAGCGCCGCGCAGGGCCCGGAGATCTCCGCCATGAAGGGCTGGCTGAAGAACCACGGCAAGACCGAGAAGAGCGACGGGCACGAGCACGGATCGATGCCCGGCATGGCGACCGAGGCCCAGCTGGAGAAGCTGCGGGCCGCGCAGGGGAAGGCGTTCGACCAGCTCTTCCTGACGCTGATGATCACCCATCACGACGGGGCGGTCACCATGGCCACCGATGTGAAGGGGCAGGGCAACAACATCCAGATCGAGGAGATGGCCGACGAGGTGGTGGCTCAGCAGACGAGCGAGGTCACGCGGATGCGGGACATGCTCTGACGGCTGCGGTCGTCACGTCCGCCGCCGGGGCCGCCACCCGGGCCACGCTCAGTGGCGGGCCCGGCGCCGGGTCAGGAAGCCGGCGTCGCGCGCCTGCCCGATCAGCCTGAGCGACTTCCGGCGGTCCTGCCCCGTCGCACGCATCACCGCGAGGACCGGGTCGACGCCCTGCTCCTGGGCCGCACGGTACTTCTGCGCCACCAGCCACTGCCCCTCGACGCCCCGGGGCCAGGCCGGCACGACCAGACCGGACCCGGCGTCCTCGCCGTCCGCCCCGTGCCCGGCCCCGACCCCGCACGCCTCGGACAGCGGCGCCTCGATCCAGTCCGCGAGCGCCGTGAGGTCGTCGAGGGACAGCGCGGGCTCGGCCCGTACGTCCTCGATGGAGACGCACCCCTCGCACACCACGGCGAGCGCGTCGACCCGGGCGCCGTCGCCGAACTCCAGCCGGACCCCGAACCACGCAGTGGCCCCGGTGTCGTCCCGCACTGCCCACGCGGGCCACACGGACACGGCACCGTCCGTCGCACGGCGATCGGAAAGATTAAGAAAGGATGCTTCCAGCACACACGCAACGTAACCGCATGATCACATTCCATACGAACGAACACGCGTCCCGTACGGCGCACAGCACCCTGTCAGCGGAGCGGAAGCGGTGCGATGCTGGAGTCGAGAGCGACTCCTGAAGACCCCGAAGGTCCCTTTGACAAGGAGTTCCGCCGTGCTGCATGTCGCCGTGGTCGGCTCCGGGCCGAGCGGGTGCTACACCGCCCAGGGCCTTGTACAGCAGGACCCCGACGTGGTCGTCGACGTCCTGGACCGGTTGCCGTGTCCGTACGGCCTGGTGCGCTACGGGGTGGCGCCGGACCACGAGAAGATCAAGTCCCTGCAGAACAATCTGCGGACCGTCCTGGAGCACGAGCGGGTGCGGTTCCTCGGCGGCGTTCAGATCGGCCCGGACGGGGTGCCGACGGCCCGGTTGCGGGAGCTGTACCACGCCGTCGTGTACTGCGTGGGCGCCGCCACCGACCGGCACCTCGGGATTCCCGGCGAGGACCTGCCGGGCAGCTGGTCGGCGACCGAGTTCGTGTCCTGGTACAGCGCCCACCCGGACGCCATCGACGACGGCTTCGTCCTCGGCGCGCGCTCGGCGGTGGTCATCGGCGTCGGGAACGTCGCGGTCGACGTCACGCGGATGCTCGCGCGGGGCACGGCGGAGCTGAGCCCCACCGACATGCCGCAGGCGGCACTCACCGCCCTCGCCGCGAGCCGGGTGGCCGACATCAGCATGGTGGGCCGGCGCGGCCCTTCGCAGGCCCGCTTCACCACCAAGGAACTCCGCGAGCTGGGCACCCTGCCGGACACCGAAGTGACCGTGGATCCGCAGGAGCTGGCGTTGGATCCCGACTACGCCGACCCCTCCGCACTGCCCGCCGCGCAGCGCCGCAACGTGGAGGCGCTGCGCACCTGGGCCGAGGCCCCGGCACAGGCCGCCGGCCATCGCATCGCGCTGCGCTTCTTCCTGCGCCCCGTCGAACTCCTCGCCGACGCCGGACGCGTGGGCGCGGTCCGTTTCGAGCGGACGGCGCCGGACGGACGGGGCGGGGTGACCGGCACGGGCCGGTACGAGGACATCGAGGCCCAGTTGGTGCTGCGTTCCGTCGGCTATCGCGGAGTCCCCCTGGAGGGCCTGCCGTTCGACCCCGCGACCGGCACGGTCCCGCATCTCGCGGGCCGCGTCCTGCGCGAGGGCCTCGTCGCGCAGGGCGAGTACGTCGCGGGCTGGATCAAGCGTGGCCCGACGGGCGTCATCGGCACGAACCGTCCGTGCGCGAAGGAGACGGTGACGTCGCTGCTGGAGGACGCCTCCGTGCTCGTACAGCGGGAGTTGCCCGAAGATCCGCTCACGGCACTGCGCGCCAAGGGGATCGACCCGGTCGAGTGGCAGGGCTGGTGCGCGATCGAGCGGGCGGAGGTGGCGCTGGGTGCGTCGCTGGGCAGGGGTGTGGTGAAGCTCCCCGACTGGGAGTCGCTGATGAACGCCGCGCACAGCAACGAAGCAGCAACACCACCGTAATCAACACTCTGTTCAAGGAGCCTACGGTCTCGCCCATGACAGCAACCGCACCCGCACCCGTGCACCCCGTCGACGAGATCCCACCCAAGCGCCAGCTGGCCGCCTTCGGCCTCCAACATGTCCTCGCGATGTACGCCGGTGCCGTCGCCGTCCCCCTCATCGTCGGCGGCGCGATGAAGCTCCCGCCGGCGGACCTGGCGTATCTGATCACCGCCGACCTCCTGGTGTGCGGCATCGCGACGCTGATCCAGTGCATCGGCTTCTGGCGCTTCGGTGTGCGGCTGCCGATCATGCAGGGCTGCACGTTCGCCGCCGTGGCGCCGATGGTGCTCATCGGCACCACGGGTGGCGGACTCCCCGCGATCTACGGTTCGGTGATCGTCGCGGGCCTCGCGATCATGCTGCTGGCCCCGGTCTTCGGAAGGCTGCTCCGGTTCTTCCCTCCCCTCGTCACCGGCACCGTGATCCTGATCATCGGGCTGTCGCTGCTGCCGGTCGCGGGCAACTGGGCCGCGGGCGGCGCCGGTTCGGCGGACTTCGGGGAGCCGAAGAACCTCGCGCTGGCGGCGTTCGTCCTGGCGGTGGTGCTCGGGGTGCAGCGGTTCGCACCGGCGTTCCTGAGCCGGATCGCGGTACTGATCGGCATCGTGGTCGGGCTCGCGGTGGCGGTGCCGTTCGGGTTCACGGACTTCGGCGGAGTCGGGGACGCCGACTGGGTCGGGATCAGCACGCCGTTCCATTTCGGGGCGCCCACCTTCGAGTTCTCGGCCATCGTATCGATGCTGGTGGTGGCGCTGGTGACGATGACCGAGACGACCGGTGACCTGATCGCGGTCGGCGAGATGACGGACCGCAAGGTCGAGCCGCGCTCCCTTGCGGACGGCCTGCGCGCCGACGGCCTGTCGACCGTGCTGGGCGGCGTCTTCAACACCTTCCCGTACACGGCGTACGCACAGAACGTGGGCCTCGTCGGCATGACCCGGGTGCGCAGCCGCTGGGTGGTCGCGACCGCGGGCGGGATCCTCGTGCTGCTCGGCCTGCTGCCCAAGCTGGGCGCGGTGGTGGCGGCGATACCGGCTCCGGTGCTGGGCGGTGCGGGTCTGGTGATGTTCGGGACCGTGGCCGCCAGCGGCCTCAGGACGCTCACCCAGGTGGACTTCAAGGGCAACAACAACCTGACGGTGGTGGCCGTTTCCGTGGCCATGGGCATGCTGCCGGTCGGTGTGCCGACGGTCTACGAGAAGTTCCCGGACTGGTTCCAGACGGTGATGAACAGCGGGATCAGCGCCGGCTGTCTGACGGCGATCGTGCTGAACCTGCTCTTCAACCACCTGCCCGCGAAGGCCGATTCAGGCCGTGCAGATGGTTCAGGTGGTTCAGGTGGTTCAGCGGATTCAGGCGCCGAGCCGGACGGCCTGTCTGGCGGCGGCGTCGAGAAGGGCGTCGAGAAGTCCCGGGAAGAGGCCGTCTAGGTCGTCCTTGCGCAGGCCGTTCATCTTGGCCGTGCCCCGGTAGACCTGCTGGATCACACCGCTCTCGCGCAGCACCCGGAAGTGGTGCGTGGTGGTGGACTTGGTCACCGGCAGATCGAACTGCGAACAGGAGAGCTCGTCGCCGACGGCGGCGAGCTCTCGCACGATCTGCAGCCGCATCGGGTCGGACAGCGCGTGCAGCACGCCTTCCAGACGGATCTCCTCGCGCGCCGGGTGCGGGAGGTCACGGCTGCTCACAGCGGCGCTGGTCACGGCGGCTCCACTTCGTCGGGTTCCCGCACTCGGGATTCCCCGTGTCCGGGTGCTCGGTTTCCTCCATTGTACGAGAGCTCTCGTAGTTTGACACATGCCGTACTACGATGCCTATCGTACGAGTCGACCGCTGGTCCCCGTGACGAATGGAGTCCGCCGTGAGTGCGCTCTTCGAGACCTACACCCTGCGCGATGTGACGATCCCGAACCGGGTGTGGATGCCCCCGATGTGCCAGTACTCGGCCGCACCGGAGGGCCCCGACGCGGGCGCCCCCAACGACTGGCACTTCGCGCACTACGCGGCCCGCGCGGCCGGCGGCACGGGGCTGATCATCGTCGAGGCAACGGGCGTCAGCCCCGAGGGCCGGATCTCCCCGTACGACCTGGGGATCTGGAACGACACCCAGGTCGAGGCGTTCCGCCGGATCACACGCTTCCTGGTGTCGCAGGGCACGGTGCCGGCGATCCAGCTGGCCCACGCCGGCCGCAAGGCGTCGACCGACCAGCCCTGGAAGGGCGGCGCGCCGGTGGGACAGGACTCCCATGGGTGGCAGCCGGTGGCGCCGAGCGCGGTCCCGTTCGCCGACGGGCACCCCGTGCCGACCGAGCTGACGGTCGCCGAGATCCAGGAGGTCGTGGGGCAGTTCGCGGCCGCCGCGCGCCGCGCTCTCGCCGCGGGCTTCGAGATCGCCGAGATCCACGGCGCCCACGGCTATCTGATCAACGAGTTCCTCTCCCCGTACTCCAACCACCGCACCGACGAGTACGGCGGCTCGTACGAGAACCGCACCCGTTTCGCGCTCCAGGTCGTGGACGCGGTGCGGGAGGTGTGGCCGGACGACAAGCCGCTGTTCTTCCGCATCTCGGCGACCGACTGGCTGGAGGAGGACGGCTGGACCGCCGACGACACGGTCCGCTTCGCGGCCGACCTCAAGGCACACGGCATCGACCTGCTGGACGTCTCGACGGGTGGCAACGCCTCCGGCGCCCGGATCCCCGTCGGCCCGGGCTACCAGGTGCCGTTCGCCGCGCGGGTCAGGACGGAGACCACGTTGCCGGTCGCCGCGGTCGGGCTGATCACGGACGTCGAGCAGGCGGAGAAGATCATCGCGAACGGTGAGGCGGACGCCGTCCTGCTCGGCCGTGAGCTGCTGCGCAGCCCGTCGTGGGCGCGGCACGCGGCTCGGGAGCTCGGCGGGGACGTGCACGTGCCCGACCAGTACCACCGGTCCGTCTGATCACGCGGCGGACGCCGCCGATGCCGCGTCGCCGGAGGTGGTCGGCAGGTACCGGGCCACCATCCGCTCCAGGTGCGGCAGGGTGCGCTGGCCGAACACCGCGAGCGCGATCGACGCGGCGACGCCGGCCCAGGCGACCGGGCCGAGCGGCGTGCAGCCGAAGAGCTGGCTGAGGCCGGGGGTCTGGACCAGGACGGCGAGGGCCGCCGCGGAGCCGAGGGCGGTCACGCGGACCAGCGGGCTGCCCCGGCGGTCGGCCAGGGTCTGGGCGAGCTGCGTGCCGACCACCGCGCACAGGGCCATCGTGGTGGAGCGGCGGGCGGTGCCCGGGGTGAAGCGGCCGATCAGCCAGGCGGACGTGGCGCCCAGGGTGGTGGTCAGGGCGCGGTGGCGGATCTTACGGATCAGCGGCGCGCCGAGGAGTGAGGTGCCCAGGGGTTCGGTTCCTGCGGGTGCCGCTTCGGAGGCCACGCCCTGCTTCTCCGCATCCGCGTCCTCCGTCGCGGATTCCGCATCGGCTCCCTCCGCCTCCTTCGGCGTCACCGCCACCGCCATGGCCGGGAACAGGTCCGTGAACAGGTTCACCAGCAGCATCTGACGGGTGGACAGGGGCGCGGCGCCCGACAGCAGCGTGCCGAGGAGGCCGAAGCCCACCTCGCCCGCGTTGCCGCCGATCAGGATGGCGATGGCGTCGGCGACGCTGTGCCACAGGGCCCGGCCCTCGGCGACCGCCTCGATCAGGACCGTCAGGTCGCCGTCGGTGAGGACGAGGTCGGCGGCGTTGCGGGCGGCCGCCGAGCCGCGGGCGTCGATGCCGACGCCGATGTCGGCGGCGCGGATGGCCGCGGCGTCGTTGGCTCCGTCGCCGACCATGCCGACCACGCGCCCGGCGTCCCGCAGCGCCTCGACGACCTGGAGCTTCTGCTCGGGGGCGACGCGGGCCACGACGCCCATGTCGCGCAGCATCCGGGCGCGTTCCTCCCGGTCCGCGGACGCCAGCTCATCGCCCGTGACCACGCCGGTGTCCTCGGGCCAGCCCAGTTCGGCGGCGATCGCCCGCGCGGTCTGCGGATGGTCGCCGGTCAGCATGACGGGTCGTACGCCTGCCTCGCGCAGGCCCTCGACCAGGGCCGTGGAGGTGACTCGTGGTACGTCGGCGAGGGCGAGCAGCCCGGTGAACTCCAGGCTCTCCAGGGGCTGTTCCAGGACGTCCGCGGCCTTGTCCGCCGAGTCGAGCGGGCGCCGGGCCACCGCCAGGACCCGCAGTCCGCCGCCGGCCAGCTCGTGCGCCGCCTCCGATGCCGAGGAGGGCAGGTCGGCGCAGGCGGGCAGCACCGTCTCGGGGGCGCCCTTGACGACGAGTACCGCGGTGCCGTCCCCGGCCCGGCCGACTGCGGCGGCGTAGCCACGGTCGGCCGCGAAGGGCAGGCCCTCGCTCTGGGACCACTCGGGGTCGGGTCCGGCGGCGTCCAGGACGGCCTCGTCGGTGGCGTGCACCGGCCGGTCCGAGCCGCCGTTCAGCTGGGGGCAGGCGCGCGCCGCTGTCCGCAGCGTGTCGTCGTGTTCCTCCGGCTTGTGCACCTTGCCTTCGGCGTCCGTCACACGGACCAGGCGGAGCTTGTTCTCGGTGAGAGTGCCGGTCTTGTCGAAGCAGATGGTGTCCATCCGGCCGAGCGCCTCAAGGGTGCGCGGGGCGCGGACGAGAACTCCGTGGCGGCTGAGCCGACGGGCGGCGGCCAGTTGGGCGACGGTCGCCACCAGCGGCAGCCCTTCGGGGACGGCGGCGACGCCCACCGCCACCCCGCCGCTGACCGCCCGGTGGATCGGCGTGCCGCGCAGCAGCGACAGCGCCGTCACCCCGGCGCCGCCGGCGAGGGTCCACGGCAGGGCCTTGTCGGTGAGTTCCCGCAGCCTGGCCTGTACTCCGGCGGACGGCGGGGTGCGGGCGGCGAGGGCCACGGCCCGGGCGGCCTCCGTCCGGTCCCCGGTGTCCACCACGATGGCCCGGGCGTGTCCGGCCACCACCGTGGTGCCCTCGAAGACCATGGAGCTGCGGTCCGGCACGGCGGCGTCCGGCGTCGGCTCGGTCCCCTTGTCCGCGGCCAGGGACTCCCCCGTCAGCGCGGACTCGTCCACCTCCAGGCCGTCCTCCGACACCAGCCGGGCATCGGCGGGCACCACGTCGTCCGCCCGGAGTTCGATCAGGTCGCCGGGGCTGAGCTTGGCGGCGTCCACGACGTGCGGCTGGGACTCGGGTTCCTCGGTGGTGACGCGTGCCTTCTGCTGCTGCTTCGCCAGCAGTCCGGACAGGGCCCGCTCGGCCCGCATCCGCTGGACGCCGCCGACCAGGGCGTTCAGGTCGAGCGCGCCAATGACCAGCAGGGCGTCCACCACGGAGCCGAGGATCGCCTCGGCGGCCGAGCCGACGGCCAGCACCGGGGTGAGGGGGTCGTCGAGCTCGCCGCGCACGGCTCGGGCGAGCTGGACCGGACCGCTCAGCGGTGCGAACAGGGGGTGCCGGCCCATCCTGCGGATCGCCTTGCGCGCGCCGCCGCCGACCTGCTCGGGGACGGTCGGCTCCGGGCCCGTCTCGTGCTCCAGCC
Organism: Streptomyces sp. NBC_00299; assembly: GCF_036173045.1. Classification (GTDB taxonomy): domain Bacteria; phylum Actinomycetota; class Actinomycetes; order Streptomycetales; family Streptomycetaceae; genus Streptomyces; species Streptomyces machairae. The sequence goes on along the minus strand of NZ_CP108039.1, from coordinate 8,491,180 downwards.
GTTCGCGGACCTCGGTGGGCTCCAGTTCGTGCCAGGACACGCGCGGCCGGGGGTGCGGTGCGCGGGCGGTCGCGACCCCGAACGCCGCGCGCCCACCGGTCAGCAGGGCCCATGCCGCGCTCGCGTCGACAGGGGTGTGCCGCAGCCCGGGCCACGGCGTGGGGCGCCCGCGCGCGGACTTGCCGATCGCCACGAGGAGCCCGGACAGTGCGGCACCGGAGCGGGCGAGCACCTGCGACCTGCGACCCACGCCGCGCGCGGCCGGGACCGCCCGCAACAGCCGCCACACGTCCGCGAGCCCGTGCAGGGCCAGCACGTCGGCGCTCCAGACGACGGCTCCGTCGCGGTCGGTGAGGGCGACGGCCACATCGCCGGCGAGCAGTCCGGCGAGGATGTCCTCGTCGTCCTGCGCCGGCCGCGCGACCGTGACGACGACGCTGTCCTTCTCGGCGCGCAGCGCGTTCACCACGTCGCTCAGCGACCGCTCGTCGCGGACCACCTGGTCGGCGAGGTTCGTGAAGTCGGCCAGCGCGGGGTCGTCCACCATCACGACCCGCAGACCCGCGCGCCGCGCCGCGTCCAGCACGGTCTCCGCCCACGGGTCGGCGTCGGCGCCCGGGGTCCGCAGGGCGCTCGGATGCAGAACGACCGTGTCGGCCATCTCAAGCTGCCGCAGCCGCTCCGGGTCCCGCACCAGGACGCCTTCGCGGGACAGCGCGCAGCTCAGTGCGGCGTGGAAGGCGGCGGGTCCGTAGCGGGCGGCCTTGGGCGAGCCGGCGAGCACCGCCTCCGCCGCCTCGGTGCCGTCGTGCTTGACCAGCAGCATGGCCGCCGCACCGACCAGGCTGCCGGTCTCGGCGTGTGCGGCGTACTCCTGGGCCGGGGAGGTGCGCAGCGGCGGGCGCGGGAAGTGGGCCCCGGCCACGCTGGGCCGGTCCGGCGCGGAGACCTCGTCGTGGACCTTTTCGAACGCGGCCACGCGGGCCACCGTCTCCGCCAGCTGGAGCGAGCGCAGTGTGCCGTCGAGCACGAGAGCGGTCGGGGTCCGGCCGGCCCCGTGGACGGCCGCGTTCGCCATGGCCAGCACCAGGTCCATGCGGGAGCGGCCGATCCTGGCACGCAGCCAGCCCCGGAAGCGCGGGTTCTCCCGCAGCAGCGTCACCAGCGCGGTCACCGACCGGGGCGTGGTCGGCAGGCGCAGCGCGTAGCCGGCGAACGCCGCTGCGATGCCCACCCCGTCGGCGGCGAGCGTCGTGGCGGCGGCCCGCACCCCGGCGGGGTCTGCGGGGTGCGTGATCTCGTCGACCGAATTGTCCGTCCGGGCCAGGCCGTGCCGTGCCGCGATCTCGACCGCCCTGTCCACCACCTGGTCGCCGGCCGCCTCCTCGACGGCGGTCACCACGAGCCGGCTCAGCCCGCCGTCCCAGTAGGCGAGCGCCACGTCGGGCCGCTCCATCAGCGTCTCGGCGACGTTGCGGGCGGCGTGCTCCATGCCGCCCTCCAGCCGTACCCGCTCCGGCGCCTCGGGCCGCAGGGCGAGATGGGTCCGGGCGCCTGACCGCCAGGGTTGCGGGTGAAGGGGAAGGGAGTTTCGGGCGACGCGCACCGCACGTGCGGCGCTGTCGGCACCCCGTACCCCGGCCCGGGCCGTTCCGGCGACCGCCCCGGCGGCGATTCCCACCGCGGGGGCGGCTCCTCGGGCGAGCAGTCGGGGCCCGGCCGCGACCATCTCGGCCGCGGCGCCTGTCGGACGTGTGAGCAGTCCCAGAACCATCGCTCGCCCTCGCTCAGCTCGTTCGACGTCGGCTTCTGTGCCGCCGGGTTCCCGTAAAACGGCATGTCATCCGCGCACAGGCGGCGCGAAGGATCTCCCCGGCCCTTGCCTCGTCGTCGAGGTCGATCACCCTGAAGCGCAGGCCGTCCCGTTGAGCGTGAAGGCGCCCGGCCCCGCGCTGTTCCCGGCGTGGTTCGCCTGGTACCCGATGCTGACGCTCGCCCCGGGCGCGAGCGCCGCGTTGTACGAGGCGCTGCTCCCCGTCACCGCGCCGGAGGCCGGGGCGTACGTGGCTCCCCATCCGTTGGTGATGGACTGGCCGGCGGGCAGGGTGAAGCCGAGCCTCCGCCGTTGATCGCCGTCGTGCCCGTGTTGGTGATCGTCACGGAGGCGGTCAGGCCCGTGTTCCAGGCGTTGGTGGTCGCGGTCACCTTGCACGCGCCGGGCTGCGGCTGGGGTGCGGGGCCATCGCCGTCGAGGCCGAAGAAGGTGAGCACCCGGGCAGCCATGCCGTAGCCGTACAGGTTGTGGCCGACGCCCTGGAGGCTGATCGCCTCGACGGGGGCCCGGTCGCCGGTGCCGCCGTAGCGGGTGCGGGTCCAGCCGGACTGGGGCGTGTCCGTGGCGGCCGGGGTCTGACCGACGCCCTGGACATTCGTCCACTGCTTGATCATCTCCCCGAGGTTGGGGGGGCGCAGGACGTCGTCCTCGGTGCCGTGCCACAGCTGCATGCGCGGGCGGGGTCCGCTGTAGCCGGGGTAGGCGCCCCGCACCAGGTCGCCCCACTGCTGCGGGGTGTGCGTGACAGTGCCGTTCGCGCAGGCGCTGTTCCACTCGGAGCCGTCGGTGGTGGCGAAGCAGCCGAAGGGGACGCCCGAGAAGGCGGCGCCCGCGGCGAACACGTCGGGGTAGTCGCCGAGCAGGACGTTCGTCATCATCGCGCCGGAGGAGATGCCGGTGGCGAAGACGCGGTCTGTGTCGGCGTCGTACGTGCGGGTCACCCAGTCGACCATGGACCTGATGCCGACCGGGTCGCTGCCGCCGTCGCGCCGCAGCGCCTGCGGCGAGGAGACGTCGAAGCACTTGCTGCTGCGGGTGACGGACGGGTAGACCACGACGAACCCGTACTGGTCGGCGAGTGTGTCGTACTCGGTGCCGTTGTACATGTCCGGCCCTGAGCCGGTGCACCAGTGCACGGCGACCAGGACCGCCGGGTCGGCGGTGACGCCTGCCGGTACATACACGTACATCCGCAGGTTGCTGGGATTGGCGCCGAAGTCGGTGACCTCGGTGAGCGTCGCGGTCGGCACGGCGTCGGCGGCGTCGGTGCGTGCGGCGGCCGTGGGGGCGGCGACGAGCAGCGCCGCCAACAGCGGCAGGAGGGCGGCGAGCACCGTCCGGAGCCTTCTTGTCGCGGTCGTGCGTAGGGGGGTGGGCACGTCCTTGTCCCTTCTGGTCGCGGGAGTGGCTTGTCCGGGCGCGGACGTGGCTGCTCTGCGCGCGGGAGAGGCCTCACAGACAGGGCATCGTGACATGAACACGGTCACCATGGAAGCGCTCCCACACCTCGGACATGAGAGCTCTTACCCCCGCCAGGACTGGCCGAATTCTTCTGCGCGAAGCGTTGACCAGAAAGCGCTTGCCCTCTACGTTCCGTTCAGCAGTGTGACCGACCCGCCTCGCAGCACCCCCACATGGCCACACCGCCGGCACGCGGCGTTCTGCATGACGTTCACAGTTCACGTACATGATCGTGTCGCGACTCCCGAAGGGACGCACCCGCATGCGAACTCTCCCCCCACGTGCACGCCCGCAAAGAATCGCACTGGCGACGGCCGCAGCAGCCGTCCTCGCCACCGCGGCCGTCCTCGCCCTGCCGCAGCCGGCCGGGGCGGCCGAGACCTCGCCGGTCGGGTTCGGCGCCGGGACGACCGGCGGCGGCAACGCGTCGACGGTCACCGTCTCGACGCTGGACGCCTTCAGGACGGCGGTGACCGGCAACTCCGCCAAGGTCGTCCGGGTCAACGGCCTCATTTCGCTGAGCGGTCAGGTCGACGTCGGCTCCAACACCACGGTGCTGGGCGTCGGTTCGTCGTCCGGCTTCACCGGCGGCGGGCTGCGACTGAAGGAGGTCACCAACGTCGTCATCCGGAACCTGAACATCAGCAAGCCGGTGGCGCCTGCCGACGGCGTCACGGTCCAGAAGTCGACGAAGGTGTGGATCGACCACAACTCCTTCTCGGCCGACCGCGATCACGACAAGGACCACTACGACGGCCTGCTGGACATCAATCACGGCTCGGACAACGTCACGGTGTCCTGGAACACCTTCAAGGACCACTTCAAGGGCTCGCTCGTCGGACACAGCGACAACAACGCGAGCGAGGACACCGGGCACCTGAAGGTGACGTACCACCACAACCAGTTCAGCAATGTCTACTCGCGCATCCCCAGCCTGCGCTTCGGCACCGGGCACTTCTACAACAACTACGTGGCCGGCGCCGACACCGCCTGCCACTCGCGCATGGGCGCCCAGCTGCTCGTGGAGAACAACGTCTTCCGCGACACCAAGATCGCCGTCACCACGAACCGCAGCAGCGACGTGGACGGCTACGCCAACCTCCGCGGCAACGATCTCGGCGGGGCCGCGACCGAGATCTCCCGGGTCGGCACCTTCACCACGCCGCCCTACGGCTACACCGCGGAGTCCGCGTCCACCGTCGTCGCCTCGGTGACGTCCGGCGCGGGCGCCGGGAAGCTCTGACCACCCCACCAGGAAGAAGATCCGGCACTCCCATCCGACACCCCCACAACCGGAAGAAGGCATACGGGACATGACTTCACCCGCAAAGCCCCGCGCCCGTCGGCGCGCACTGACCGGCGGCCTGGCCGCCCTCGGCCTCTCATCTGTCATGATCACGACAGTCGGCGCACCGCCCGCGAACGCCGCCACCTGGCCGACGCCGAGCAGCAGCCAGCCGGTGAGCTCCACCATCTCCGTGTCCGGCGTCCGCGACGGCGGCATGGTCCGCTACTACGGCAGCGGCGACCTGGCCGGCGACGGTCAGGAGGAGGGCCAGGACCCGATCTTCAAGCTCGCGGCCGGCGCGACGCTGAAGAACGTCATCATCGGCGCGCCGGGCGCCGACGGCATCCACTGCGAGGGCAACTGCACGCTGCAGAACGTGTGGTGGGAGGACGTCGGCGAGGACGCGGCCACCTTCCGGGGCGGCTCCACCTACACCGTGACCGGCGGTGGCGCCAAGAAGGCCGCCGACAAGGTCTTCCAGCACAACGGGCCCGGCACCTTGAACATCTCCAACTTCGCGGTCAGCGAGTTCAAGACGCTGTACCGCTCGTGCGGCGACTGCTCCACGCAGTACACGCGCAAGGTCAACCTCAGCAACATCGAGGTGACCGGCACGGGGTCCACCGCACGCCTCGTCGGCATCAACGTCAACCGGGGCGACGTGGCGACGCTGCGCGGCATCACGATCCTCAACGACTCCGGCCGCAAGGTCGTCCCGTGCCAGAAGTACAACAACAACACGGCCGTGGGTACCGGGCCGGACAGCACGAACTGCCTGTACTCCAGCTCGGACATCACCTACCGGTAGTACCCGCTCGCAGGTAGCCCCCACGGTGAAGGCGGCCGTCCGAAGCGTCCCCGCACGGCGCTTCGGGCGGCCGTCGTGTCGTGTGCGGTCAGTTGCGGGCACGCGCGTGTGCGCCGGCGGTGGCGTCGTGCCCGTCACGCGCGCGTACGTCCTCCGCGAGTTCCCGTCGGTAGTCCGCGTACGCGGCACGCAGCCGGTCGCCCGGCCAGCGGGCCGGGAGGAGTTCAGGGGGCAGTACCGGGTCGGCGAGCAGGTGCCGTACGACGGCCGCGAAGGCGGTGAAGCGGTCGGACGGCCGCCGCGCGTGGGCAACCCGGGTGAGCAGGGCGCGTCCGGCGCCGGCCCAGGCGTCCAGCGGCCACAGGCTCGCGGCGAGCTCGGGTGCGGGGCGGTCGGGACGGGCCGTGTAGCGCTGGGCCACGTGGGCGAGGTCGCCCGGCAGGGGCCGGAGCAGGTTGGCCGGGCGCAGCCAGACGCCCTCACGGAGCTCGGCGAGCCGGAGCCGGGTCAGCTCGGTGCGCAGTTCAGCGCGTTCGGCGGGGCCGCGGCCCGAGGCGGTGACGACGACCATCTCCCAGTCGCCGTCCCAGGGCAGGGTCTCGGAGTGGACGGCGTCGTCCTGGCGTCGCTGGCGTTCCAGCAGCCGGTCGCTGAGCCGGTAGACCGTGTTGGCGCGCCGCAGGTCACCGGCCGCCACCATCCTGCTGAGCGCGGCCCGCACGGTGGACCCCGCGATCCCGAACGGCTCCACGCTGCGCACGAGCTCCTTCACCGGCAGCTCGGGCGGATGCAGACCCAGCAGCAGGCTCAGGACGACCGACCGGGCGGACAGCGGGCGCAGGTCCGCCTCCCCGGTCGACGGTGACGCGTTGTTCGGCATGACCAGGACCCTACGTGCCGACTCGATGTATTACAGGATTGCTGCAACCGCAGCGACAGTGCAACACTGGCGGCATGGTCTCGATACTCGCGCAGGAGCAGTCCGGAGCCGCGCCGGAACAGTCCGGGCAGTACGGAACCCACGACGTCACCAACCAGCCTCCTCCCCTGGCGCCGTACGACGCGTCCGAGGACACGGCCCTGATCGAGGGGCTGCGCCGCGAGGGGGCCGCGTGGGCCGAGGAGGACATCCGGCGGCTGGGCCGGCGGGCCGGGAGCGCCGAGGCGCAGGAATGGGGAGAGCAGGCCAACCGCCACGAGCCCGAGCTCCGTACGCACGACCGATACGGCCACCGGGTCGACGAGGTCGAGTTCCATCCGAGCTGGCACCACCTGATGCGGGTCGCGGTCGGCGAGGGGCTGGCGGCGGCGCCCTGGGCGGACGAGCGGCCCGGAGCGCATGTCGCGCGGACCGCGGGCGGGCTGGTGTGGGGGCACACGGAGGCGGGGCACGGCTGCCCGACGTCGATGACGTACGCCGCCGTCCCCGTGCTGCGCCGGCAGCCCGAGCTGGCGAAGGTCTACGAACCGCTGCTGACCAGCCGGGAGTACGACCCGGAGCTGCGCGTGCCCACCGAGAAGCGAGGGCTGCTCGCGGGCATGGGGATGACCGAGAAGCAGGGCGGCTCCGACGTCCGCACGAACACCACCACGGCGTCGCCGACGGCCGAGCCCGGGGTGTACACCCTGCGCGGGCACAAGTGGTTCACCTCGGCGCCCATGTGTGACGTCTTCCTGGTCCTGGCGCAGGCGCCGGGCGGGCTGTCCTGCTTCCTCGTGCCGCGTGTCCTGCCCGACGGCAGCCGCAACACGTTCCGCATCCAGCGCCTGAAGGACAAGCTGGGCAACTGCTCCAACGCCTCCTCCGAGCCCGAGTTCGACGGCACCGTCGCCTGGCTGGTCGGGCCCGAGGGGCGGGGTGTCAAGACGATCATCGAGATGGTCAACTGCACCCGGCTGGACTGCGTGATGTCGTCGGCGGTGCTGATGCGCAAGACGCTCGTCGAGGCGGGCCACCATGTGGGCCACCGCAGCGCGTTCGGTGCTCGGCTGCTCGACCAGCCGCTGATGCGCAACGTCCTGGCCGACCTGGCCCTGGAGTCCGAGGCCGCCACGACGCTCACGCTACGGCTGGCCGGCGCGGCCGACCGGGTGGTACGCGGGGACGACGCGGACGGGACCGAGGGGGCGTTCCGGCGGATCGCCACCGCCGTCGGGAAGTACTGGGTCACCAAGCGCGGTCCTGCCTTCACCGCGGAGGCCCTGGAGTGCCTCGGCGGCAACGGCTACGTCGAGGAGTCGGGCATGCCCCGCCACTACCGCGAGGCTCCGCTCCTGTCGATCTGGGAGGGCTCGGGGAACGTCAACGCCCTGGACGTCCTGCGGGCGTTGAGCCGGGAGCCGGACACGGCCGAGGCCCTCTTCGCCGAACTCGCCCTGGCGCAGGGGGCGGACGCGCGTCTGGACGCGTCGGTGACCCGCCTGAAGAACCTGCTCGCCACGGGCTCCGAGGCCGCCGCCCGCCGCCTGGTCGAGCTGATGGCCCTCACCCTCCAGGCCTCCCTCCTGATCCGCCACGCCCCCACACCGATCGCCGACGCCTTCTGCGCCACCCGGCTGGGCGGCGACTGGGGGCACGCCTTCGGCACACTGCCGGGCACGGCGGACGTGGACGGGATTCTGGGGCGGGCGCTGCCGGGTGTTGCGGGCTGAGGGTTGAGGACTGAGCGCTGTCGGGGCGGCCCGGGGCGGGCGGTGGCACCGCAGAGGCGGCCAGGGGAGAGCGGGACTAGCCGGCTGGGCGCCGCCCATGGGATAGGGGCAAGCCCACCCGTGTGGCGGCGCCATCGATGGCTCACGGCGCCGGCGTCAGGAGTCTGACGAACGATGGTGCGCAGCCCGAGGTACGTGGGCCGGCGGACAGACGTGAGCCGCCCGAGCCTGTCGCCGGGCCGCCTGCTGCGCCGCCGCCGAGGCAGCCACGGGCCCGGCTCCCCTACGGCCGTCACCCCGTCGTCCGTCCACCCCACAGTGGCCCGAAGCGTGCCCACTCGTAGCCCCAGTTGTCGATGCGGTTGCTCTCCAGGCGGTTACGGAGGGCCCGGCCTGCGACGAAGGGGACGGACGCGGCGCAGAAGCCTGCGAGGCCGCCGACCAGGGTGGCTGGGGTGCGGGCCTCGGAGGGGGTGGCGGGCCGGGTGACCAGGCGGCCCTGCGGGTCCGTCCAGACGGTGACCGGCGTGCCGACGCCACTGCCGGGGCGGACGCGGGCCTGGCCGGTGTGCGGGGAACCGTCCCGCGCGCTCCAGCGGACCTTCGCCCACACGTACTCGCTGGTCGACGTGCCGGAGCGCGGGTCGGCCGTGCCCGGCGCCTGCTCGGTGAGCAGGGCCACGACGGGCCGCCACTCGACGCGCTCCCGGGCCATTCCCCGCTCCACGGTGCCGGCCGTCGCCAGGCCGGCGAGCACTCCGCACAGGACAGTCAGTACCCAGGCGGCGAGGAGCACCCAGGACTCCACCGCGTCGGCCCGGCGTTTGAGCGGATTGCGCCGCCAGCGCCACAGCCACACCTTCGGACCACGGAACGCCATCGAGGGCTTCCTCCTCATGAGGGCACGAACGTGCCTGCCGACCGGCCTCCATCCCATACGGGAGACGGGAGGCGGATGCTCACTGCACGTACCGGGATCGACCGTGGCACGGGTCACGCGGCCCTCGCGGGCGTCTTCGCGAAAGTGCCCGCAGCGCCCGTCGGAGGGCTATCATCGCCGCGCTGACCTGCGACGTCATCGTTTCCAGAGGTGACTGTCAGTGCCGGGGTGCAGACTGGCCGGTACCTGAGACAAAGACGTCGCGGAGGTGGTCGGCATGACCGAGACAATGCTCGCCGTGGGCACGCGCAAGGGCCTGTTCATCGGGCGGAGGCGCGGTGGCACCTGGGAGTTCGACGAGAGTCCCTACTTCAACGCCCAGGCCGTGTACTCGGTCGCCATCGACACCCGCGGCGAGCGTCCGCGCCTTCTGGCGGGCGGCGACAGCGCCCACTGGGGCCCGTCCGTGTTCCACTCCGACGACCTGGGCCGCACCTGGACCGAACCGGCCCAGCCGGCCGTCAAGTTCCCCAAGGACACCGACGCTTCCCTGGAACGCGTGTGGCAGCTGCACCCGGCGGCAGCGGAGCCCGACGTGGTGTACGCGGGCACGGAACCGGCGGCGCTGTACCGCTCGGAGGACCGCGGCGAGACCTTCGAGCTGGTCCGCCCGCTGTGGGAGCACCCGACCCGGTCGAAGTGGGTGCCGGGCGGCGGCGGTGAGGGCCTGCACACCGTGATCACCGACAAGCGCGACCCCCGGGCCGTGACGGTCGCCGTCTCGACGGCGGGGGTGTTCAAGACGGCCGACGGCGGTGCGAGCTGGACGCCATCCAACTCCGGTGTCTCCGCGGTGTTCCTGCCGGACCCGAACCCGGAGTTCGGCCAGTGCGTCCACAAGATCGCGCAGGACGCGGCGACGCCGGACCGGCTGTATCTGCAGAACCACTGGGGCGTCTACCGCAGCGACGACGCGGGTGCGAACTGGACGGACATCGGCGAGGGCCTGCCGTCCACGTTCGGCTTCTCCGTGGCCGCGCACCCCCACCGCGGCGATACGGCGTTCGTCTTCCCGATCAACGCCGACTCGGACCGCGTCCCGGCCGACCACCGCTGTCGCGTCTTCCGTACGGCGGACGCGGGCAAGACCTGGGAGCCGCTGTCGGCGGGACTGCCGCAGGACGACCACTACGGCACGGTGCTGCGCGACGCGATGTGCACGGACGACGCGGACCCGGCGGGCGTGTACTTCGGCAATCGGAACGGCGAGGTGTTCGCATCGGCAGACGACGGCGACAGCTGGCAGCTGTTGGCTTCTCATCTGCCGGACGTGCTGTGCGTCAGGGCCGCGGTGGTCGGATGAGCCGTCAGGGCTTAGGGGCCGGCCTTGGCCACTGGTTGATCACCGCCGCCCGTGCGGCAGTAGGGTGACGCCCGTGGCACCACGACCCTTGCATGAAATCGTCGAGGCGGGCTGGGCGAAAGCCCTGGAACCCGTTGCCGAACGGATCGCCGGGATGGGCGACTTCCTGCGCGCGGAGATCGCCGCGGGACGCACCTATCTACCGGCCGGGCCGAACGTCCTGAGGGCCTTCCAGCAGCCCTTCGACGACGTACGGGTCCTGATCGTCGGACAGGACCCGTATCCGACCCCAGGACATGCCGTGGGCCATTCATTCTCGGTGGCGCCCGACGTACGTCCGCTGCCCGGCAGCCTCCTCAACATCTACCGGGAGCTCAACACCGACCTGGGGCTGCCGCAGCCGTCGAACGGCGATCTGACGCCGTGGACCGAGCAGGGCGTGCTGCTGCTCAACCGGGCGCTCACCACGGCCCCGCGCAAACCGGCCGCGCACCGCGGCAAGGGCTGGGAGGAGGTCACCGAGCAGGCCATCCGCGCGCTCGCCGGACGCGGCAAGCCGCTGGTCTCCATCCTCTGGGGCCGCGACGCCCGCAACCTCCGGCCTCTCCTCGGCAGCCTCCCGTCCGTGGAGTCCGCTCACCCCTCCCCCATGTCCGCCGACCGCGGCTTCTTCGGCTCCCGCCCGTTCAGCCGCGCCAACGACCTGCTGATCCGGCAGGGCGGACAACCGGTGGACTGGCGCCTGCCGTGACCGACCCCGCCGGGTTCCTCGCCGTCGACTCAGGAGGCTCCGGCCTGCGGGTCGTCGTGGGCACCGTCGGCCGTGGGGCGACGGCCCGGCGGGAGTCCCGCGAACCGGTTCGTACCGGGGACAGAGGCATCGACCCCGGGCACTTCATGGAGCAACTCGTGCCCATGGTGCGGGCGCTGATGGCCGAGGCCGGTGCGGACCGGCTGGACGCGGCCGCCGTCGGAGCTGCCGGGATGGCCAGCCTGGGCGATGCCCTGCGTGCCGAACTGCCGGACGCGCTGGGGCGGGAGTTCGGCATCGGGCGGGTCGCGCTCGCCGCGGACGCCGTCACCGCGTATGTCGGCGCCCTCGGGCCGCGGCGCGGTGCCGTGGTCGCCGCCGGTACGGGACTCATCGCGATCGGCACCGACCTGACGAACTGGCGCCGCGCGGACGGCTGGGGGCATCTGCTCGGCGACTGCGGCAGCGGCGCCTGGATCGGACGGGCCGGGCTCGAGGCGGCGTTGCGCGCGTACGACGGGCGGCCCGGCGGGTCGGCCGGACTGCTGGCCCGCGCCGGGGAACTGTTCGGCCCGGTGCGGGGCCTGCCCGGGAAGCTGTATCCACGGCCGGACCGCCCTGCCGTCCTGGCCTCCTTCGCTCCCCAGGTGGCCGCCTGCGCCGACGGCGACCCGGTGGCCGCCGACATCCTGCGGGCCGCCGCACGGCACATGGCCGACTCCGCGGCAGCCGTCTGCCCCACGACGGGGGAGCCTCAAGTCGCGCTCACCGGCGGTCTGTTCAAGATGGGCGACCCTCTCGTCGTACCTCTGCAAGAGGAGTTGGCGAAGCGGCTGCCGGCCGCGCGGACGGTGCCGGCCGCCGGGGATCCGCTTGACGGGTCCGTGCGCATCGCGACCGATCTCGCGACGGACGCGCTCACTCTGCCGAGTGACGAGGCGATGCTCTGCGTGGTGAACGGAAAGGGGGACTGATCCACCTAGGCCGCCCTGTTCCACTCTGCAGGTAACTCAATCAGACAAAAGCGGACGGATACCGCTCACCTGCACCCTCCCCGAACAGGGGAGCCCAAGAAGCCAGTAACATGCGTCGCCATGAGCTCCCCCACTGGGCCCGCGTCCGGCCTGCCAGTACGAATGCCGCGACCTCGTCAGCCCGGGCGGCACCGCCGACCCGAGCCCTTGGCGGCTCCCGAGGGCGCGCCCGCGCTCGTCCTCGCGGTGCCGGGCACGCCTAGCGCCGCGACCCGCGGTCTCGCCGAGGAGGTCGTGAGCATCGCCCGCTCCGAGCTCCCCGGCCTCGACGCCCGGATCGGGTACGTCGACGGCGATGACGTGGAGTTCCCCACTATCCAGTCGGTGCTCGTGCACGCGGCCGAGGAGCGCGCCGCCCGTTATGAGCAGGCGATCGCCGCAGGGGTGGAGGCCAAGGAGCCGGAGGGCCCCGTCGCCGTCGTCGTGCCGCTGCTCGCCGGCCCGGACAGCGCGCTGCTTCGCGTCATCCGCCAGGCCGTGATGGACAGCCGCGTCGCGGCCGACCTGACCGATGTGCTGGGCCCGCACCCGCTGCTGGCCGAGGCGCTGCACGTGCGCCTGTCCGAGGCTGGTCTGGCGCGCGCCGACCGTGCCCGCCTGTTCACCGTGGCCACGGCCGCGGACGGCATCATCCTCGCCTCCGTCGGCGGCGAGGAGGCCGTGCAGGCGGCCGGGATCACCGGCATGCTGCTCGCCGCGCGGCTGGCCGTGCCGGTGATGGCGGCGGCCCTGGACCAGGACGGCGCGATCTCGGCGGTCGCCGAGCAGCTGCGTTCCTCGGGCTCCCAGCAGCTGGCGCTGGCGCCGTACCTCATAGGGCCGGAGATCGACCCGAGCGTGGTCGCGGAGGCCGCTCACGAGGCGGGCTGCTCCGCCGCCGAGGCGCTCGGCCCGTACCCGGCGATCGGCAAGCTCGCCCTGTCGAAGTACACGACGGCGCTGGGCATCGCCCCGCAGCAGGCGCAGGGCACGCCGGTCCGCTGACGCCGTCCGATGTGCAGGTGACCGCGCGTCTCGTGGGCGTCGCAGTCGTCACGCCGAAGGGCCCGCTCCACATCCGGAGCGGGCCCTTCGCCAATGCGGTCACAGGCTGCCGACGTCCGGGCCGATGACCACGCAGGACGCCGCGGGTACCGCGATCGAGCCCTCGTAGCGCGGGAGCCCGCTGTCGGGGTCCAGGGCGAACCAGGTGACGTCACCGGAGCGCTCGTTCGCGACGTACAGGAACCCGTCCGCCTCGGTGAGCGCGCGCGGCCAGTGGCCGGCGCAGATCACCGTCCCGACGAGCCGTAGTTCCTCGCCCTCGACGGCGAACGTGGACAGCACGTCCTCGCCGCGGGTCGCGGTCCATACGAAGCGGCCGTCGGGCGAGGCGACGATGCCGGACGGATAGGCGTCGCCTGCCGGGCCGCCCGGCAGGACCGGTGTCTCCGTCATCGGCTTGAGCGTGCCGTCGTCGGCGTCCCAGTGGCAGACGGTGACGGTGGGGGTGAGTTCATTGACGACGTACGCGTACGGGCTGTGCGGGTGGAAGGCCAGGTGGCGCGGGCCCGAGCCCGGCCGCAGGGCGATCTCCCGGTGCACGTCGAGTGCGCCGTCGGCCAGCGTGCACACCCGCACCGAGTCGGTGCCTAGGTCCACGCTGACGGCCCAGCGGCCGCTCGGGTCGGGTTGCACGTGGTGGGCGTGCGGGCCCTGCTGGCGTGGCGTGTGCGGGCCCGAGCCGGTGTGCTGGAGGACGGCGGACGGGGCGCCCGCGAGGGTGCCGTCGGCGCGGACGGGCACGGCGGTGACGCTGCCGGAGCCGTAGTTCGCGGTCAGGACGTGGCCGGCGAAGAGGCTGAGGTGGGTGGGTCCGCCGGCGCCGACCGGGACCGGTGATCCGATGAGCTCCGGCTTGTCCCCGGTCACGCGGTACGCGGCCACCGCGCCCTCGGCCGTCTCGCTGACCGCGTAGAGAGTGTCGCCGCCCGGCGACAGGGCCAGGTACGCCGGGTCGGGCACGTCGTCCGCGCCTCCCAGGACGGTGAGTGCGCCGCTGCCCGCGGCCACGGACGCCGTCACGATCCCGGGGCCGCCGGCCGCCGTGAACGACCCGATGTAGGCCCGCCGTGCCCGCCTGCCACCATCTGCCACCGCTGTCCCCTTCCGGTCGGGTGCCGTCCGGGCTGACGGTAGCAGCGGATCGTCATCGGTCTAGACCAAGAGCCGTTCAAAACGTCGGCGCGTGCGGCCGTCTCTCGCCGCCGGCCCGGGCTCTGGCCTCGGGGTGTTGCAGGTGGGCGGGATGCCGCTGCACCGCCTCGCAGGTCCGGTGGCACACGGGCGTGGCGCTCCCGGAGGCCACGCAGGGGCACACCCCGTCAGGCTCACCCGCGGGCCGCTCCCGCACGGCTCGCGGGCTCCTTGCGTTGGATGGCGCGTGGGTACCCGAAGGATCTCCTGATCCACCCTCCGGGTGGCCGATGAAGCGACTTTGCGGAGCGGGCGCGGCTCGAGTGGCCGGCGTGTGGATCGCGGAGGATCTCCCGCACGCCCGGCGTTCTCACGCCCCGACGAGCCGGGACCCGGACGGCGTGCGCAGGGGCTGGGACAGTTCGGCCAGGGCTCGTTCCAGGCCGTGCAGGTGAGTCAGTGCGGGATCCGACTCCGTCGGGTGCGTGACGGGGGCGGTGACATCCGCACCGCCGGTCAGCGCCTCGACCGCGGCCTCGACGCGCCAGCATGCCGCGGCCAGACGGGCGTCGTGCGAGGCCTCGGGGTCGGCGGCGACGGCGGCAAGGCCGCGGATCTCGCGGGCGCAGTCGTCGAGCAGGTCCAGGACATGGCGGGCGCGGCGCTTGCGGGCCGACATCGGGTTCAGCGGATGCACCAGCGGTGCGAGGGCAAGGCGTACCCGGCCGAGCAGCTGCTCCAGCTCGGCGAGCCGCGAGGACGGGTCGGCGCTTTCGTCCCCGGCCAGGCGTGCGGCGGCCTCGGCGGTGGCGGCGTGGACGCAGCGCAGGGCGCGCTGGATCCAGGCGTCATTGACGGCATGCGTGGTCACGGGCAGGACGAACAGCACGGCCAGCACGGCGCCGAGTGCCCCGACGCCGGTCTCGGCGAGCCGCAGCGCCAGCAGGGCGGGATCGAGGACGCCCAGCATGCCGTAGAGGAGCTCGGCGAGCACCGTGACGCAGAGCATCATCCAGGTGTAGGAGACGGCGGCGGTGTAGAAGATGCCGAAGACGCAGACGGCGAGGAGAGCGGCCGTCGGGATCGTCTCGCCGGCCACCGGGACGGCGACGAGCAGGCCGAGGCCGATGCCGATCACCGTGCCGAGGACCCGGCGGAAGCCGCGGACCATGGTCTCGCCGCGCGAGGTGGTGTTGACGAAGATCCACCAGGTGGCGCCCACGGCCCAGTACCAGCGGTGCCCGGACACCAGCTGGCCCACGACGAGCGCGAAGCCCGCGCCCGCGGTGGCCTGGATCGCCTGCCGTGTGGTCACGCGGGCCAGGCCGGTGCCGCCCGGCGGTGCGGGTACCGGCGCAGGGGGCAGACGGCGTTCGTAGCACCACAGCCCGAAGCGCACTGCGGACGCGGTGAGCAGGGAGAGCAGTACGGCGGCGTAGAGCTCGGGCAGCCGGTCGGGGGTCGCCTGCAGGAACTGCGCCACGAAGAAGGTCATGAACGCGAACACACCGAGGCTGTGCCCGCGTGGCCCCCATCGGCGCGCGTACACGCCCGCGCCGACGACGGCGAGGAAGGTGAGGTCGCGGGCGACCGGCTGGTCGTGCAGCTCGGCAGCCGCCGCGAGGACGGGCAGACCGACGAACGGCAGCAGAGCGGTGGTGACCGCCTGTCCGCGGACCGTGGCGTCGGTGACGGTGAACAGCGCGAGCAGCGCGGCGAGCCCGCCGGTGACGGCACCGACGAGGGAGTGTCCGGCCAGTCCGCAGACGACGACCGCGAGCCCGATGCCGAGCACGGCCCGCACGGCGAAGCGCAGCCGCGCCCGCCCCGGGTCCGGCGCCACGAACACCCTCTTCAGCACTACGTCCCGCCCCTTTGCTCGGTTTGCTCCGGCATGAAAAAGGCGCCGCGGGATCCGCAGCGCCATCGACGGGCCCATTGCAGCATCAAGGAGCAGTCTGGCTCAAGCGGCACCTAGACTGCTGAGCCATTGGCACAGGTACTACGGTCCCCGTGCGTCCATCGGCGAGCCAACGGACCATGACGGACCAGGACGGTCCATGGCGGACGCGGATGCGGACACGGGGCGAAGGAGGCCGGACGGCATGGCCGTGGACGAGCTCGACACCCGCATCCTGCGGCTGCTGCTGGAGCAGCCCCGTACCAGCGTGCGCGAGTACGCCCGCATCCTCGGCGTCGCGCGAGGCACCTTGCAGGCCCGCCTCGACCGGCTGGAGCGGGACGGCGTGATCACCGGCACGGGGCCGGCACTCTCCGCTGCCGCGCTCGGTCATCCGGTGCTGGCGTTCGTACACATCGAGGTCACCCAGGGCCACCTCGACGACGTGGGCGACGAGCTCGCCGCCGTGCCGGAGATCGTGGAGGCGTTCTCGATCACGGGCGGGGGCGATCTGCTGACCCGGGTGGTGGCCCGCGACAACGCTCACCTGGAGGACGTGATCCAGAAGCTGATCAGCCTGCCCGGCGTGGTCCGCACCCGCAGCGAGGTCGCCCTGCGTGAGCGCGTTCCGCACCGGTTGCTGCCGCTGGTGGAGTCGATCGGGCGGGCGGCGGCGACCCGGAAATGACCTTTGACATCCTGGGTCCATGAGCGATCTCGGCAGCACTTCGGTCATCTTCGATCTCGACGGAACACTCGTGGACAGCGAGCCCAACTACTACGAGGCGGGGCGGCAGGTTCTCGCCGAGCACGGGGTCACCGACTTCACGTGGTCGGACCACGAGCGTTACGTCGGCATCAGCACGCTGGAGACGGTCACGCTCTGGAAGCGGGAATACGGCCTGCGGGCGTCCGTCGACGAGCTGCTCGCGGCCAAGAACCGCCGCTATCTGGATCTCGCCCGCACGTCCACGCGCGCATACCCCGAGATGCGCAAGTTCGTGGAGCTCCTGGCGACCGAGGGCGTCCCGCTGGCCGTCGCCTCGGGTTCGTCCCTGGAGGCCATCACGGCGATCCTGTCGGGCACCGGCCTGGACGCCCATCTGCGCACCGTCGTCTCCGCCGACGAGGTCGACCGCGGCAAGCCCGCCCCCGACGTCTTCCTGGAGGCGGCCCGCCGGCTCGGCGCGACACCGGCCGACTGCGTGGTCGTCGAGGACGCCGCCCCCGGCGCGGCCTCCGCACACGCGGCCGGCATGCGCTGCATCGCCGTCCCGTACGTGGCCGCCCAGGCGGACTCCCCGGAGTTCGCGACGGCAGGTCTGCTGCTGCGGGGCGGGCAGGAGGAGTTCACGGCGCGGACGGCGTACGACTGGCTGCGCCGCACGAGGTAGGGCCCTGCCGACCGACGAGCCGAACAGCCGGAACGGCGACGGGAATTAAAACGCTCCAGACCCGTTGACCCTCGCCCGCCTCCTCCCTATCGTCTGGTCGGCTATTCGTACGTCGTTCGCAATATCGAACGTCCGCTGACCCCGCCCGCTGTCTCCACCCACCGCCCCCCTCATGGAGGAGCACACATGGCCCGGCCCCTCTCCAGACGATCCCTCCTCCAGGCCGCGGCTCTCGCCGCCGCGGTTCCCGCGATCAGCCACTCGGCAACCGGCCGGGCCTTGGCCGCCTCGGCCGCCCCGGCCGCCGTTCAGGAGGCGCAGTCCGTGGCCGTCACACCTTCCACCTGGACCGTCCAGCCCTTCGCCCTCGACGACGTGACCCTCAGGCCCGGACTCTTCGCCGACAAGCGGCAGTTGATGCTGGACCACGCCCGCGGCTACGACGTGAACCGGCTGCTGCAGGTCTTCCGCGCCAACGCCGGCCTCTCCACCGGCGGTGCGGTGGCGCCCGGGGGCTGGGAGGGGCTCGACGGCGAGGCCAACGGCAATCTGCGCGGGCACTACACCGGGCACTTCCTGACCATGCTGTCGCAGGCGTACGCCGGCACCGGCGAGCAGGTGTTCGTCGAGAAGATCCGCACCATGGTCGGCGCGCTGACCGACGTGCGCGCGGCGCTGCGCAAGGACCCCGCGGTGCTGAGCGTGAGCGGGAGGTTCGGCACCGCCGCCGAGCACGTCCGCGGCTCCTACCAGTACGTCGATCTGCCCGCAGCCGTCCTCGGGGGTGCCTCCGCGATCACCCTGTCCACCTGGGTGAAACCCACTCACGATGCCGACTGGACGCGGGTCTTCGACTTCGGAAACAACACCACTCGGTACCTCTACCTGGCCGCCCGCAACGCCGCCGGCGTGCCGCGCTTCGCCATCACGACCAACGGGCCGGGCGGCGAGCAGGGCCTCGACGGGACCGCCGCGCTGCCCCTCGATCAGTGGAGCCACCTCGCAGTCACGATCGCGGGTGGTACCGGGACGCTGTACGTCAACGGCGCCGCCGTTGCCCGCAACTCGGCGATGTCCCTCACCCCGGCCGCCCTCGGCACCCTCACCAACAACTGGCTGGGCCGCTCCAACTTCGCCACCGACCCGGTCTTCGCGGGCGCCTACGACGAGTTCAACATCTGGTCGCGCGCCCTCACCGCCGCCGAGATCACGCAGTTGCAGAGCAGCCGGGCCGCCGACGCCCCCGCCGGCCGCGGCGACCTGGCGTCGTACGCCTTCGACGAGACCTCCGGCGGGACGTTCGCCGATGCCTCCGGCCGCGGCCTCACCGCCACCCTGCGCCGCACCTGGGGCGGGCCCAGCCACCCCGGGTTCCTGGCGGCGTACCCGGAGACGCAGTTCATCGACCTGGAGTCGAGGACCGCCAGCGACTACACGAAGGTGTGGGCGCCGTACTACACCGCGCACAAGATCCTCAGGGGTGTCCTGGACGCCTACCTCACCACGGACGACGCCCGGGCCCTCGACCTCGCGTCCGGCATGTGCGACTGGATGTACTCCCGGCTGTCCAAGCTGCCCGAGGCCACGCTGCAGCGTATGTGGGGGCTGTTCTCCAGCGGCGAGTTCGGCGGCATCGTCGAGGCGATCTGCGACCTGCACGCGATCACCGGAAAGGCCGAACACCTCGCGCTGGCCCAGCTGTTCGACCTGGACCGGCTCATCGACAACTCCGCCGCGAACACCGACATCCTCGACGGGCTGCACGCCAACCAGCACATACCGATCTTCACCGGGTACCTGCGGCTGTACGACGCGACGGGCGAGGCCCGCTATCTCGACGCCGCCCGCAACTTCTGGGGCATGGTCGTCCCCCACCGTATGTACGGCATCGGCGGCACCAGCACCGCCGAGTTCTGGAAGGCGCGCGACGTGATCGCGGGCACGATCAGCGACACGACCGCCGAGACGTGCTGTGCCTACAACATGCTGAAGCTGAGCCGGACGCTGTTCTTCCACGAGCAGCAGCCGAAGTACATGGACTACTACGAGCGTGCGCTCTACAACCAGGTCCTCGGCTCCAAGCAGGACAAGGCAGACGCCGAGAAGCCGCTGGTCACGTACTTCATCGGGCTGACGCCGGGTCATGTGCGGGACTACACGCCCAAGCAGGGCACGACCTGCTGCGAGGGCACCGGCATGGAGAGCGCCACCAAGTACCAGGACTCGGTGTACTTCAAGGCCGCCGACGGCAGCGCGCTGTACGTGAACCTCTACAGTCCCTCCCAACTGTACTGGTCCGAAAGGAGTGTGACGATCACTCAGGCGACCGGGTTTCCCCGCGAGCAGGGCACCACGCTCACCATCGGCGGCGGCAGCGCGGCCTTCGCGCTGCGGCTGCGGGTGCCGTCGTGGGCGACCGCCGGCTTCCGGGTGACGGTCAACGGCAGTGCGGTGAGCGGCACTCCGACACCGGGGAGCTACTTCACCGTTTCGCGGACGTGGCGCAGCGGCGACACCGTGCGGATCTCGATGCCCTTCCGGCTCCGGGTGGAGAAGGCGCTCGACGACCCTGCGTTGCAGACGCTGCTCTACGGCCCCGTCAATCTCGTCGGCCGCAACTCCTCCACGAGCCATCTGCAGTTGGGCCTGTACCGCAACGCGGGTCTGTCGGGCGATCTGCTGCCGTCGCTCGCGCCCGTGTCCGGCAAGCCGCTCCACTACACCCTCGCCGGAACCGAGTTCGCCCCCTTCTTCGAAGGCACCGAGGCCCCGACCCACGCCTACTTCCGGCGCTCGGAACCCCGGGTGATCTTCGGCAACTCCGACTCCGGCGTCGCCAACCCCGCGAAGTCCGACGGCACCACGCTGCTGGACGAGATCTGGGCCGGGGCCCCCTTCGGCAGCAAGGGTGCGCTGGTCTCGCGCGTGCGGTCCACCGTGAACGCCTGGGTCACCGCCGGTCTGCTGAGCCAGGCAGGCGGGCAGACGGTCGTCCGTACGGCCGAACAGGCGACGTACGCGTCCTGACCCGGCGACCTGATCCCCGCGCCGAGCGCTCGACTCCCGGCGCGGGGATGCTGGAGCCATGACGATCGACGTGTCGGCGGAGCGGGTGATCCCCTTCCCTCCCGAGCGGGTTGCCGCGTATGCCATGGACTGGCGCCACGACACCGACTGGACCCAGGGCATCCGCAGGGCGGAGCTGACCCGCGAGGCGGACGACGGCGGCTTCGGGGTCGGCGCCGAGGTCAAGCGGACGGCTCACTTCCTCGGCCGGCACATCGACTACGTGCTGCGCGTGGCGTCGTACGACTTCCCCCGGCTGCTCGACATGGTGTCCGTGGCCGGACCGGTGCCGATGCAGGTCACCTATGCCTTCGACCCGCACGCGGACGGCACCCTCGCGCGTATCCGCGTCCGGGGCGGCCCGGGCGGTGTCTACCGGCCGGCGGCGCCGATCATGGCCCGTCATGTCCGCTCCAACATCGGCAAGGACCTGCGCGACCTGGAACGCAGGCTCACGGAACACACCGGGTAGCCGGCCGCCGGGCGCTTCGACCGTCCGCTACGACTTGCGGCGGGGCTTGCCGCGCCGGGGACTCTTGGCGCCCTTCGTGCCCTTGGCGCCGCCGGAGCCGGTGCGGCCGCTCCGGCCCCCTGCCGCGGGCTGACGCCGCGGGGTGCCGCCGGCTTCGGGGCGCTTGCGCTTCGGCTGTTCCGTCGCGGGCGGGGCCTGGGACGTCGTACGGCCCCGGGTGCTGTTGACCGTGCGGCCGCGAACCACGCCGATGAAGTCCTCGACCAGGTCGGTGGTCGCGTCCTGAGGCCAGGACAGCGCGACGCTCGACTGGGGGGCGTCGACCAGGGGCCGGTAGGTGAGGTCCTTGCGGTGGTGGAGCCGGGCCAGCGACTGGGGCACGACAAGCAGGCCGACGCCCGCCGCCACCAGCTCGACGGCGTCCGCGGTGGTGGCGGGGCGCTCGAAGGCCGGCTGACCAGGCGGGTGCTCCCAGTCGAGGACGTCGTCGAGGGGGTGGAAGACGACCTCGTCGGCCAGGTCCTCGGCAGTCACCTCGTCGACCGCCGAGACGACGTGGTCCTTGGGGACGACGACGACCGTGGTCTCGGTGTAGAGGGGGATCGCGCTGAGGACCGTGCGGTCGACCGGCAGCCGTACGAAACCGGCGTCGGCCCCGCCGTCCCGGAGCACGTCGGGGGCCTGCGCGGCGGTCACCGAGTGGAGGGTGAGGGGTACGTCGGGGAAGCGCTCGTTCCAGGTCCGCACCCACTTGGCGGGGGTCACGCCCGGGACGTAGGCGAGCCGGAACGACGGGGGTACTTCCGAGCCTGTCACCAGGCCAGGTTACCGGCCGTGGTCAGCGGCGGTTCACCCAGTCGATACCCTGGGGACCATGACGTCGCACCAAAGCACCCAGACCATGAAGCCCGCGACCGCGGCCAAGAAGCTGGGTGTGTACCTCGAAGCCACCCCCGCCGAGTTCCGGGAGGGTGTCGTCACGCGCGCCGAGCTCAACGCGCTCCAGGCAGACCCGCCCGCGTGGCTCCAGGAGCTGCGGGCGAACGGCCCGCACCCCCGTCCGGTCGTCGCGCAGAAGCTGGGAATCTCCATCGCGGGGCTCGCCCGCGGCGGCGTCACGGAGGCCCTCACCACCGAGCAGATCGAGGCCGTGAAGCAGGAGCAGCCCGAGTGGCTGGTCAAGGAGCGCGCGACCCAGGCCGAGGTCCGCAAGGAGGCGGCCCGTCTGAAGCAGCGGGACGCGGAGCGGGCGGCGGAGCAGTCCTGACCTCGCCGGTGCCGGTGCCGGCACCTGCCTGCCGCTGCCGCCTCGCACCCGTCGCCTTCGCCGTGGCCGGGTGAGGCGAGCCGCCCCCGTGGAGGCTTGCAGCCCGCCTCCGGCCGGCCGGGATCAGTCCGCGGCGGGCCGATCCGGTATCGCCTCCAGGAACGTCGCCGAGGGGACGAAGAAGAGGGTTCCGGTGACCGCCTCCGAGTAGTCGAGGATCGGGTCCGGGCCTGATTCCGGGCCGCCGAGGTACATGTTCCGCAGCATGGTCTCCGGTATTTCGGGGGTACGCGCGTAGGCGATGAAGTAGGTGCCGAACTCTCCGTGCCCCGGCCTGCCGAACGGCATCGCGCCCCGCAGTATCTCCAGCTCCTCCCCGTCCGGGCCGGTGATCGTGTTCACGTCCTTGTGGGAGCCGGGCATGTCGAGTTCGATGTTGGTCAGCTTGGAGCGGCCTATCACCTTCTCCTGGGCCTCGACCGCGAGGGCTTCCCAGGCGTCGACGTCGTGCACGTACTTCTGGACCATCGCGTAGCTTCCGCCGCGGAACGCGGGGTCCTCGTCACCGACGACCGCCACGTCGGCCGCCGCCTGGCCGACGGGGTTCTCGGTGCCGTCGACGAAGCCGAGCAGGTTGCGCGAGTCGAAGTAGGCGAAGGCCTGGACCTCGTCCTGGACGGTGACCGCGCCGCGCAGCCGCTTCATGATCTCGGCGGCCAGGGCGAAGCACACATCGGTGCGGGCGGCCCTGATGTGGAAGAGCAGGTCACCGGGGGTCGACACGGCGCGGTGCCGCGTCCCCTCCAACTCCCTGAAGGCATGCAGTTCTTGGGGACGCGGGTCCCCGAACAGCCGGTCCCACGCGGCGGATCCCACTCCGGTGGCGCAGCACAGACCGCTGTCGGGACTCGGGAACCCGACGGCCCGTATGAGCCCTGCGAGACCGGCGAGCAGATCGTGCACGGCGGGCTCGCCGCCCCGCTCGATCGTCACCACCAGGAAGACGGCGACGGGCGCCGGCGGACTGAGTACCGGTTGTGGCTGTGCATCGACCGACCGCATCGACGACGACGGCATGTTTCCCCTCTCTCACCCTCAAACCCCGCCAACTAACGATGCCCGGCCGAACCGGGAACGATACCCGCCAAAATTCCGCACTCCTGGCGCGTGCGCGGGGTGTGGATGCCCGCCTCGCAGACGAAAACCCGAGTGCGCCCGCTCGCCCTGCTCTGGGACGATCCCGGGATGGTCCACCGCCTCGAACCCCTGGTCATCCGGCACGTCCACCGTCTCCCCTCCCCCGCGGGTCCCGCCGGGGAAGGCGCCGTCGCGGCACGGCAGTTCGACGCCGCGCTCATGTCCGTGGGCTTCAAGCTGTCGGCGGAGCTGCTGGCGCGGCTGTCGGGGCTGTCCGAGGGCACGGTCGTCGACACCGCCGTGCGGACCCTGGGCACGGTCCGCGAGATGGTCGGCGACCATGTGCGGCACAACGCGTACTTCGTCGACTTCCCGGCCAACGTGCCGGACACCTACGACTTCTGGATGCGCTGCGTGGCCGAGGCGCTGGCCGACGATGGCGCACGCCCCGTGGTTCTGGAGCAGCTGAGCGAGGGGTTCGTCAACCTCCTCACTCTGCCGTCGTACGGCCGCTACCAGCACACCTACACCGAGATGCTCGGCCACCACGAGGAGCTGATCGCCGCGGCGGGCGACCGTCTGACGGTCCTGCACCTCGGCGGCGACGCGGACGCCGAAGTGGCCTCCCTGTACCTGGCGTTGGCGGGCAGCAGCACGCCCCTGGGCGAGGAGGACCTGCGCGATCTGCGGGTCCTCGCCGGGCACTGCGTGGACGCTCCGCAGCCCGCGGCGATCCCCGTGCGGGAGAACCGTGCCGTTGTGAACGAGGCCCGGTTGAAGGCCGGTGGGCAGCTGCTGCTGGACACGGTCACCGATGTGCTGCGGCTGGCCTGCGCCCTGTCGGGCGGCGACGTGACGCTGCAGGCGCCGACCCGGTTCCGGGCGCTGTCCCGTCCGGTGCGCCGCGCGCTGCTCGCGGGCCTGGACGCGGTCGTCGCCGCGTCCCCCGCCAAGCTGGCCGACGTGCATGCGCACCGCGAGGCGTGGAAGCGGCTCGGCGAGCGCCTGCACCCGCACGAGTACCCGCGGTGGCCGCACGCCGCCGACGTGTTCGCGGTCGCCCGGCGCGAGAAGGAGGCCCGCTCCTTCGACAGCCGGGTCGAGGAGCTGCTCGGCATGAACGACATCACGGGCGCGGCGAAGCTGCTGAAGTCCGCGCCGGGCAAGCTGTTCCGCTCCCTGGACCGGCTGCTGAGGCTGGCCCTGGACCAGGACGAGCGCCTCGCGGTGGCGTCCGCCGCCGAGGAGGTCGTGGGAGACGTGTCCGGCCGGGTGGTGCTGTCGGTGCGCGAACACCTCGCCAACCGCGCGCAGGACACCGGCGAGCGCCGGGTCTTCGTGAACCGGCTCGGCCGCGCCTGGGTCACCGAGGACGACCGTCCGCCCGTACTGCCGCCCGAGCGGGAGCGCCTGATTGCGGCGCTGGACGCCGAGATACGGCGGCGGCTGCCGGCCCCGGGCCATCTGCTGATCGACCCGGACGTGCTGGATGTGGCGCTGCCGCTCAGCGGCCGGGCGTCCGCGGCCGGGCTCGGCGTGCTGCCGCGTGGCTCGCTGTCTCCGGTGGACGGCGAACTGCTGCGGTTCTTCGTGTACTGGAAGGAGGCCGACCGGCGCACCGACTACGACCTGTCGGCGTTGATGCTGGACGCCGAATTCGCGACGGTCTGCTGGCTGGCCTACACCAACCTCAAGGACCTGGAGGGCGAGCACTCCGGTGACATCACCGAAGCGCCCGACGGCGCCTCGGAGTTCATCAATCTGCGCCTGGGGGCCGTGCGCGGCGACTTCATCGTGCCGCAGGTGAACATCTTCGCCGGGGAGGGCTTCGAAGAAGTCGAGGAGTCGTTCTTCGGGTTCATGCTGCGTGAGGCCGAGCAGCAGGGCCGCCCGTTCGAGCCGCGTACCGTGCGCATGAAGTCGGAGCTGCGCGGACCGGGCCGGGTCGCGCTGCCGCTGGCGTTCCTGCGAGGGCCCGATGGCCGGTGGCGTGCCAAGTGGCTGCATCTGTACCTGCGGGGGACGCCGGCCGCCAACCGGGTCGAGGAGAACCGGGTGTCGGTCGCGACGCTGCTGCGGGGCATCGTGGAGCGCGAGCAGCTGACGGTGCGCTATCTGACGGGCCTGATGGATGCCACGACCACGACCCTGTGGGACGGCGAGAAGGTCCCCGACGATCCGGTCACCTACATCGGGCTCCAGCGGCCCGACGGGCTGCACCCGGACTCGCGCGTCCTGACCCCCGAAAATCTGCGCGACCTGATCCCCGCGTGACTGTTAGAGTCGGCCGTGGCGAGGCCATGAAGGGACTTCCTTCTCAACTCCTTCTTGAAATAGTCCTTTCGCTTTCCTCGCCACTCAACTCTTCCGTCAGCTGTCGTAGTCCACGGTCAGTGTCTCGGAGACCGGGTACGACTGGCAGGTCAGGACGTAACCCGCGTCCACCTCGGCCGTCTCCAGCGCGAAGTTGCGGCGCATGTCCGCCTTGCCGTCGGTGACCAGCGCACGGCAGGTGCCGCAGACGCCGCCCTTGCAGGCGAACGGCAGGTCGGGGCGGGTCCGTTGGGCGCCGTCGAGGACGGTCCGCTCCCTCGGCAGGGCAGCGGTGGTCGACCGGCCGTCGAGGGTGATCGTGACCTGGCTGACGGGCCCCTGCGGGCCGCTCTCCTCGTGGACCGCCTCCCGTACGGGCTCGTCGTCGGCGTAGAACAGCTCCTGATGCACCCGCTCGGTCGGCACCCCGAGGCCGGCCAGCACCCCCTGCGCATCCCGGACCATGCCGTGCGGGCCGCACAGCCACCAGTGGTCGGCGCTCTCCACGTCGACCAGCGCGTCGATGAGCGTCGAGAGCCGTTCGGCGTCGATACGTCCCGACAGCACCTCGGCCTCGCGTGGCTCGCGGGACAGCACATGGGCGAGCTGGAACCGGGCCGGGTACAGGTCCTTCAGGTCCGCGAGCTCGTCGGCGAACATGACCGTGCCGCTACGGCGGTTGCCGTAGAGGAGGGTGACCGTCGAGCGGTCGTCGGCGGCCAGGACGGACTCCGCGATGGACATCATGGGCGTGATGCCGGAGCCCGCCGCGATCAGCACGTGATGGCCGTGCGCGGTGAGGTCGGGGGTGAAGGCGCCGGTGGGAGCCATCACCTCGACGGTGTCGCCGGGGCGTACCTCGCTGACGAGCCAGGACGAGAACAGGCCGCCGGGCACGACCCGGACGCCGATGCGCGGAATCGACCCGACGGGCGAGCAGATCGAGTACGACCGCCGCTCGTCCCGCCCCTCGATCTCGCGCCGCAACGTCAGTGACTGCCCGGGCGCGAACGCGAACTCCTCGGCGAGCTCCGCCGGGATGTCGAATCCGACGGCGACCGCGTCCGCGCACAGGGGCGTCACGGCGGCGACGCGCAGGGCGTGGAAGGCCGGACGGCGGCGGGGGCGCGGGCGTACCGACGCAGCCGTCGGTTCTTCCCTCAGGCCTTCCATTCAGATCTCCTTGACGTACTCGAACGGCTCGCGGCAGGCGCGGCAGCGCCACAGCGCCTTGCAGGACGTGGCGGCGAAGCGGGAGGTCTCCTCGGTGTCCGCCGAGCCGCAGCGCGGGCAGGTCACCGCGTGCCGGGTGGGTGACAGCACGAGGGCGACGGGGCCGGCGCCGCGCGGGGCGGGGCCGGGCGGCGCGATGCCGTGTTCGGTGAGCTTGCGGCGGCCGGACGGGGTGATCCAGTCGCTGGTCCACGGCGGGTCGAGGACGGTGCGGATCTCCACGCGCTCGTACCCCGCCTCGCGCAGGCGGGCCGCGACGTCCGCCCGCATCTCCGCCATCGCCGGGCACCCCGAGTAGGTCGGGCTCAGGCTGGCGACCACCGTGCCGTCCTCGGTCAGCTCGACGTCCCGCAGGACGCCCAGGTCGGCCAGGGTGAGCATGGGCAGCTCGGGGTCCGGCACCTGGTCGGCGATGCGCCGGGCGCGCCGGGCGTCGAGCAGGGTGGTCACCATGTCGCCTCCGGGTGGGCGCGGGCGACGCCCTGCAACTCGGCGAGCAGGGGGGCGAGATGCTCGGTGTGCTCGCCGTCGCGGCCGGATCCGGGCAGCGGCCGGTACACCGGCATGGGCAGTCCGGCGGCGTGGGTGACCTGGCGCAGGACGGTCACGACCTCGTCGCGGACGTCGTATGCCGTGAACAACTCGCCGAGGTAGGGGGCCACTTGCTCCTGTGCGCGGCGCATCCGGCGGTGCGACTCCTCGGTGCCGTCGCCCAGGCGTACCGCCCACTCCGCCGCGTACTGCCGGTGGTAGGCCAGCTCCTTGACGCCCTTCGTGGCGATCGCCGCCAGGACGGGGTCCGGGTGCGACGCCAGCCGTTCGAAGTGTGCGAGGCGCCAGCTGGAGAACATCAGCAGCCGGACGATGGAGAACGCGAAGTCGCCGTTGGGCAGTTCGGTCAGGCGTACGTTGCGAAAGTCGCCGGCGTCGCGGAAGTAGGCGTAGGCGTCCTCGTCGCGTCCGGTGCCGTCGGCCTGGCCGGCGCGGGAGTAGAGCAGGCGGGCCTGGCCGAGGAGGTCGAGGCCGATGTTGGCCAGCGCCACCTCCTCCTCCAGCTCGGGGGCGCGGGTGACCCACTCGCCCAGGCGCTGTGCCGCGACCAGGGCGTCGTCGGCCAACGCGACGCAGAAGGCGGCGAGTTCACCGGCGTCGATGCCCTCGGGCACGGTGGTGTCGACGCCGTGCAGCGGGTCCTCGAAGCCGGTGCCGTACGCCCAGCGGGTGTCGTCGTCGTGTCCCTCGGCGAGGGTCATGTAGACGTGGTCGTCACTCATGCCCTCTCCTTCAGATGTGCGGGACGTCGTCGGGGATGTCGTAGAACGTCGGGTGGCGGTAGACCTTGTCGGCGCTGGGCTCGAAGAACGGGTCCTTCTCGTCGCGGGTCGAGGCGGTGATGTGCTCGGACCGCACCACCCAGATGCTGACGCCTTCGTTGCGACGCGTGTACAGGTCGCGCGCGTGGGTGAGTGCCATCCGGTCGTCGGCGGCGTGCAGCGAGCCCACGTGGACGTGGTTCAGTCCGCGCTTGCCGCGCACGAACACCTCGTACAGCGGCCAGCTCTGCTTGTCGGCGCTCATGCCACCGCTCCCTTCTCCGCACGGGCGGCCTGCTTGGCCGCGTGGGCGGTGGCCGCCTCGCGGACCCAGGCGCCCTCGTCGTGGGCGCTTCTGCGCCGCTCCATACGCTGGTCGTTGCACGGCCCGTCGCCCTTGATGACCCGCATCAGCTCGTCCCAGTCGGGGGTGCCGAAGTCGTGGTGCCCGCGCTCGGCGTTCCAGCGCAGCTCCGGGTCGGGCAGGGTCACGCCGAGCTTCTCGGCCTGGGGGACGGTCATGTCGACGAAGCGCCGGCGCAGCTCGTCGTTGCTGTGCCGCTTGATCTTCCAGGCCATCGACTGCGCGGAGTTCGGCGAGGCGTCGTCGGGCGGGCCGAACATCATCAGCGACGGCCACCACCAGCGGTTCACGGCGTCCTGCACCATCTCGCGCTGGGCGTCGGTGCCGCGCATCATCGTCATCAGCAGTTCGTAGCCCTGCCGCTGGTGGAAGGACTCCTCCTTGCAGATCCGCACCATCGCGCGCGCGTAGGGCCCGTACGAACTCCGGCACAGCGGCACCTGGTTGCAGATCGCCGCGCCGTCCACGAACCAGCCGATCACGCCGACGTCGGCGAAGCTCATGGTCGGGTAGTTGAAGATCGACGAGTACTTCTGGCGGCCCTCGATGAGCCGGTCGGTCAGGTCCGCGCGGTCGGCGCCCAGGGTCTCCGCCGCCGAGTACAGGTACAGGCCGTGACCGGCCTCGTCCTGGACCTTGGCGAAGAGGATCGCCTTGCGGCGCAGGGACGGGGCGCGCGTGATCCACTCGCCCTCGGGCTGCATGCCGATGATCTCCGAGTGGGCGTGCTGCGCGATCTGCCGGATCAGCGTCTTGCGGTAGCCGTCCGGCATCCAGTCGCGCGGCTCGATCCGCTGGTCGCGCGAGATCGTCGCATCGAAGTGCTCCTGGAGCGGCTCTTCGGGGGGCGCCTCGGCGGAGTGTGAAGTCGTCATCGATTCCCGCTTCCCAACCGACCATTCGTTCGGTATCCAGTGTGACCTGTTTCCGCCGGTGGAGCAAGACCCTTCCGGCGCGTGAAAACGGCCCAGGACACCCCCGCGGGGTACCTGGGCCGTATCAGCGCCGGTCGCAGACCGTCACACGTTGGGCACCTTCAGCTTGTCCCAGCTGACCTTGCCGGGGATGCCGTCCGCGTCCTTGCCCTTGAAGCCGAGCTTCTGCTGCCAGGCGGCGTAGGAGCGGCGGTCGGCCTCGGTCCACTCGGGGCTCGGGCCCTCCTCGTAGCGGCCGCATCCCTCGGCGACCAGCCGGCGGCCCATGGCCGTGATGATCGGGGACTTCTGGCCGACGTGGAAGAAGCCGCTGCCCGGGAACGGTTCCAGCTTCGGCTTGGGCGCCGGCTTCGGGTCCGGGTCGGGCTTTCCTCCGCCACCCTTCAGCCGCTCCGCGATGCGCCCCCGCATACCGTCCATCGTGAAACCGCGCGGGTCGGTCTTGCCCGGCTGCCACTCCTTGTGGCCGATGACCGAGCGCTCGCTCCAGCCGTGGTGGCGGCAGATCGCGGCCGAGACCTTCTCGATGGCCTCCTTCTGCGCCTCGGGCCAGGGATCCTTGCCGTCGCCGAGGTTGATGCACTCGAAGCCGTAGAAGTGCGCGTTGCCGTCGGTGTCGGCCTCGTTGTCGTGCGGCAGCTTCGACTCGTTGATCACGGCACGCAGGACGTCGCTGTCGCCGAGGCCTGCGTGGTTGGCGCGGCCGTTGCCGACGAGGTGGATCTCGCCCTTCTTGTCGATCACGCCGTGGCACAGCGGGCCGGGCAGGCCGGAGTAGCCGTTGTAGCAGATGCTGACCGACGCGTCGGTGCCCTTGGTGACGGTGTGGTGGATCATCACGCCGTTCACCGGGCCCCAGGGGCCCTTGCTGTTGCGGTTGTGGGTGCGCCAGCTGCGGACCTCGTGGACCTTGAGGCCCTCCGCACGCAGTATCTCGACCATCTTTGACGCGCTCAGGGGCTTGGCCATTACTCGTCTCCTTCCGCCGCGGCCTCTGCTTCCGCCGTGGTCTGCGACCTGCCGCCCGACGGGTCCTCCGCCCGCTGCTCCTCGCGGCGCGCCTGCTCCTCGGCCGCGAGCGTCGCCTCGTCGGCGGCCGGGATGCTGCCGGCCAGCGGGTTGAAGGCGAGGCGCAGATCGACGGTGCCGCCCTCGCCCTTCACCAGGGCCAGCGGCGCGAAACCGCGGACGATGCCGGAGGGGCCCCGGAGCAGCGGGCGCCGGGCCGCGTCGGTGGGCCATTCGACGCCGCCGGTGGCGGTGCGGGCGGGGATGATCCAGTGGTCGCCGGTGCGGTAGGTCGCGCCCTTGGCGAAGTACACCTCGACGCCGTCCTCCAGCGGCAGCCACTCCCCCTCCGACACGGGGACCGCCCCGCCCTTCAGGGCAGTCGTACGGCCCTTGCGCCTGGGTCCCCCGTGGTGGTCCCAGCGGCGCAGGAACGGGTTGAGGTGGGGCAGCCGCCCGACGGCCGGGTCGGGCTCGGCGGACAGGCGGACCCGGCGGCCCGGCAGGTCCAGCTCCTCGACCCGCAGCAGGGGCAGCGGTTCGAGGCGGGAGGCGTACGCCGTGTCCGTGAGCTCCACGTGGTCGCCGACGTCGAGGTCCAGCTTGTCGTCGTGACCGAGGGAGGCCAACTGCACCCAGGTGCCGTCGAGTTCGTCGACCGGGAAGACCACCGAGCCGTTCTCGCGGGACCACTTGAAGGTGGCGTCCTTCGCCTCGCCGCCCGCGTGCACCTCGACGCGGTACAGCTGGTTCTCCTGGCCGCGATAACGGGCGTCCGGCTTGACCAGGCAGGGGTCCTCGTCGGCGTGGTCGGGCCGCTCGCTACGGGCGGCGAGCCGTGCGGTGGACGAGGCCTGCTTCTGCGCCCACTTGTCGAAGGCGGCCCGCACGACCTCCTTGGACGGGTCGGTCTCCTCGATGTCGAGGGCGGCCAGCGACAGCGGCAGCACCTGCCAGACGACCTTGACGCGGGCCGCGGTGTCCGGCATCGCCGCACCGAGCGCGACCTCGCGCAGGGCGGGGTCCTCGGCGGCGGAGACGGTGCGCTCCCAGACCTGCAGGTGGACCACGAAGGGTGTCTGGGCCGGCGAGGGCAGCCGGTCGCCGGGCTTCTCCGGGTCGCGGAAGCCGTCGGGCTGGTCCCAGTAGGTCCAGTGCGTGGG
This sequence comes from Streptomyces sp. NBC_00299, assembly GCF_036173045.1. GTDB lineage: Bacteria > Actinomycetota > Actinomycetes > Streptomycetales > Streptomycetaceae > Streptomyces > Streptomyces machairae. The sequence continues at coordinate 8,459,369 of NZ_CP108039.1, read as the reverse complement.
CGGGGCGGCGGTGTCCTGTTCCTCGGCGTCGTCGTCCGGGACCGGCACGCCGGGCGCCGGGCGGGTCGCGTCCACCAGGATGCCGTCGACGTAGTAGCGGCCGCCGTGGATGTGGAGCGTGTCGATGTCGTGCTTGCCGCCCACATAGTCGATCTTGAAGCCCGCGGCGTCGCGCGGCCCGCCGTGCCGGCCGATCAGGTCGGCGGCGAGGGTGCGGGCCTGGTGGAGCTGGATCGCGGTCTGCTCGTTGATGTCGGCGTCGAGCTGGACGCGGCCCTGCTGGGCGACGACCGCCGAGTAACGCCGCTCCGGGCGGAACGTGAGGCGGGAGAGGTCAGCGTGCATGAAGGGGGTCCCCCTGGTTCAGGAAAGTGCGGGTAGGGCTTGGGGCGGCGGCGCGCGCGTCGCCATGCATGTCCGGAGTCACGCCACGGGTCATGTCTCGCCTCACGTCACGAAGAAGATCCCGGCGTCCGTGCCCGCCGGGGTGTACTCCGCGAGCCGTGCCCTGAGGCCGTCCTCGCGCTGCGGCCGGTACAGGTCGTGGAAGGCGCCCATCTCGGCGCCGTCGTCCGAGCCGCGCCGGATCTCCTGCGCGCACCGGTCGGCGAGCAGCCCGTACCAGGGCGTCCCGTAGCGCTCGGAGGTGAACAACGGCCGTACCCGACCGGCCTGTTCGGGCCCGGCGAGGTCGGGCTGGCAGCGGTACCGGCGCGGGGTGCGCGACCCGGCGGGCACGGACGAGTACCGCAGGCAGCCGATGCCGCGCCGGGCCACGTGGAGCCTGCCCGTGAAGATCGAGTTCTCGGCGATCTGCACGGCGTGCGTGAAGATCTCGCCGATCACGGTGGTGCGGTGCAGATGCAGCACCGCATGCGCGTGGCGGCAGTCCGGCGCGGACAGGGCCTCGCGGCCGGGCCCTGTGGCGTCGAGGATGCTGTCCCGCAGATGGATGTCGAGGGGGTCCTCGCTCACCTCGTCGCCGATGACCTCGATGGTGCCGAGGATGCTGTGCTCGATCTGGAGGCACGCCGTGGTGCGCTCCAGGACGATGCTGGGCTCCTCCGGCGAGTGCGGATCGCACTCCGGCTCCAGCGACCAGCCGGGCACGAGCGTGGAGTGCCGTACGACGACCGCGCCCATGGGGCCCGTGACGTTGATGCCGCGTCCGGCGACCAGCAGGCCGTCGAGCACGATGCGCGGACGCTCGTGCGGGGCGCAGTCCTCCGACACCGCACGGATGTTGAGGGCGTCCGGGCGGTTGCTGTACCAGTCGAGGAGCCGTATCACCGGCCGGGTGCCCTCGGCCGCACGGACCTCCAGGCGGTCGCCGGGGTCGAGGTCGAAGTCCAGCTGCTCCTGGTAGGCGCCGCTGTGCGTGATCTCGATGACGCCGGCGGGGCCGGTCCGGTCGGCGCGGCGGTCGTGCTGCCAGGCCCGGTAGGCGTCCATGATCTGGCGGTACGGCTGTCCGGGGCCGACCCGGTAGACCTCAGCGTCGGGACGCGGCTCGCGGTCCGGGCGGTCGTACTCGCCGCCGCCCATGTCGGCGGCGGACCCGTAGTGGTAGTCCACCCACACGCCCTGCCGGGGCGCCGACCTGGACCCGAAGGCGATCCGCCCGAGCTCCGGGTCGACGGCCACCTGGCCGCGCTTTGGCCGATACCGCCACTCGGACAGGTCGGCGACCACGATGTCGGACGGCGGTACCGGCTGGTCCTCGCCGTCGCGCCGGATGACGAGGCTCTTGCCCGGGCCGTAGTAGTCGGCGAGCCGGTCGTGGAGCCGGCGGCGCGTGACGAACGCCGGGACGTTGTCGACGGTCGCGATGTGCGTGGGCGACGGCTCCGGGAACGGCTTGGTGACGAGCGGGGTGTCGTTGCCCAGGATCGAGAAGGTGTAGAGGTTGCGGGCGCGGTCGATGCAGTACGCCGGGGACTGCGTGAGCGAGTGCGCCTTCAGCCGCCACACGAACAGGGCGACCCCGGCCGGAGTCCAACCCCCCTGCCGGTGGCGTGAGTTGGCGCGGCGGACGTCGACCGTGCGCGCCGTCGCACCGAAGGGGCCGCCCGCGAGGTCGAGGGCCGCGTTGTCGCGCAGGTCGACGAGACGCCCGCGCTCGCCGCGGTGGACGCCTGTGTCGCCGTGGAGCTTCACGGGCTGGGTGTGGGAGATCTGCCGGGACAGCTCCACGGCGCGGGCGGGCCAGCCGGTGACGCGCTCGGAGAGTTCCTCCAGGAGGTGGAGGGTGCCCTTGCGGCGGCGGTTGGCGACGGTCGCGGCCACGTCGGCGCGCGGGGCGACCGCCTCGGCGAGCGCGGCGCGGCCGCCGTCGTGCAGGCCGGTCGTGAGAACCCGTTCGTAGCCGGGCAGGGTGCGATAGCCGACCAGGTCGCCGAGGTACGGCAGCACCCAGGGCGCCGCCGTCTCCACGAACAGGTCCTCGTAGCCCTGCTCGACGCCGTCGCGCACCCGGTCGAGCTGCTCCGCGATCACCGCCAGCAGTGCCCGCAGCGCCTCGCCCTCCTCGGCGTCGCGCAGCAGGTGCCAGCGGGGCAGCAGGGCGGCGAGCCCGTCCGGCTCCCTGGACGTGGTCGCCGGGGTCGTCGTCTCGAACTGGACGTCCGGGGACATCACTTGACCTCCGTCAGAATCAGGGTGTCCGCGGCCTTCGGCGACAGCAGCGCGAGCTGGGCCGGGCGGATACCGCGGAAGACGAACACCGAACGGCCCTTCGCCAGGCGCCGGGTGTCGGTGATGTCGGGGTTGAGGCGCAGGAGTTCGGCGAGCGGGACGGCGTACTTGGCGCAGATCCCCGACAGCGTCTCGCCGCTCTCGGCGCGGACCGTGTGAACCTTCTCGTCGTACGTCGCCGGGTACGCCGGGACCGATGCCCTGGGCGGTCCGGGCTCGGTCAGGATCTCGGTGAGCTCCTCGGGGGTGGCCGACGCGGGGACGCCGGTGAAGACGTCCACGTCGACATAGTCGACGCCGGGCACGGAGTGGGCCGCGGCCAGGACGTCCGAGAGCCGGACCGGTCGGCCCAACTCCCGCCCCTCGTAGCCGAGCCGGCCGAGCAGTGCCTGGCGCAGGCGCGGCTCCACGACCTGCCAGGCGTGGTCGGGGGCCACCTTCACCTTGGCGGCGAGGAGCAGCAGGACCAGCTCGCGTGCGTCCACCCGGACCGGGAGGCTGCCGTCCCCGTACTCGGTCAGCGCGCCGCGCAGGGCCCTGAGCGTGTCCGAGTCGCCGTCGATCGGCACGTCGTCCGTGCCCGCGACCGTCACGTGCAGCACGCGCCGCCGCCCGTCGAAGAGTTCGCGTGCCGAGGCCCGGCCGATGCCGGCGCGGGAGCGGGCGAAGTCCTCGTAGTCGGACGCGGAGACCAGGCGGTCCAGCGCGGAGACGGCGAGCGGGACCGTGCGACGGGTCAGGCCGGGGCCGTCCGCGTCCGCGCCGCCCTTCGCCGGCCGCGGGTTGGTCACCTGGGTGACGCCGAGCGGCCGGGTGAGGGGCTGGCTGATGCGGTCGGCGGCGACGTTGGCGGCCTTGCCGGTGCCGAAGCGGTAGCGGGCCCGGATGTTCTCGTGGCCGGACGGCAGCCGGGCGCCGTTGACGCCGTCGCCGAAGGTCACCGTCGTACGGCCGTCGGAGGTGGAGCCGGTGATGTAGACACGCTCGCCCGGGCCGCGCCCGGCGAGGCTGTCGACCTCGTGCCAGAGGACGCCGTCGACGCGGACCTCCAGCACCGGGGTGGCGCCGAGGGGGTTGTCGTCGGCGAGCCAGGTCAGCGGGGACTGCCAGAGCGCGAACGTCTGGTTCACGCGGCCGGAGTCACCGCTTCCGATGGCCTCCTCGCGGCTCTCGCCGTGGGTGGCCTCGACGACGTTGCCGAGGATCCTGACGGTCTCGCGGCGGTAGCGGTGAGCGAGGCCGGCGGTCAGGGTCAGCCGGGTGTGGACGTGGTCGCCGGGCAGTTGCGGGTCGACGGCCGGGTCGGCGGCGGCGACGGTGACCACCTCGGTGGCCTGCACGCCCGCCGTGCCGGGGATGTCGCTGCGCTCGCCGGTCACGACGAGCGTACGCCCGGCCCTCAACCCGTCGTACAGCTGGGCGAGTTCGATCTCGTTGCCGTGGACGTCCTCGCCGAGGGGCTCGTCCGCGAGACGGAGCGGCTCGCCGGCCGCGTGGACGGTGGTGTCGCGGATGTGGGAGAGCAGGACGTCGAACTCGTCCAACCACGGTGCGGCGAGGGTGAGTTCGGTGCCGCGGCCGGTGATGCCGTAGTTGGTGTACGCGGCCGTACGCGCCGCGACGACCTGGGTGGTGACGAACGCGAGCCCGGTGTCGCCGGGTACGCCGTCCTGGGTGCCCTTGGCGGGGCGCTGGATCGCGACCCAGCTGCCGACCGTGATGCCGGTGTGGACCGTGTCCAGCTGGAGGACGCGGCGGTTGAGGGGCTCGGGCTTGCTGGCGATCACGACCTCGACGTTGGGCTCGGTGGTGCCCACCGTGTACTTGAGGCTGACCTCGTACTCGCCGTGGGTGAACTGCTCGTTCGTGTTCGGCCGCAGGGCGATCTGCTCGGACGTGCCGTTGTGGACCCCGACGTGGACCAGGCCCTCGTCGTCCGGCCGGGACACGAAGAGCGTGCGCTCGGGCAGGCCCGAGTGGAGGCGGGCCGTGACGCCGGGCTCCTGGGTGTCGGCGGGCCGCCGGTTGAGCCAGTTGAGATCGCGGTCCTGGCCGGAGCGCACGGACAGCTCGACCTGGCCCGTGCCGAGGGGGAACCTGACCGGCTGGACGACCGGGAGGTTCTCGGCACGCTGGTCGGAGCTGCTGCCCTCGACGTACTGGAACTCCGCACGGACCGGCGTCCGGCCCGCCGTGTCGTACACGACCCGCATGCTCGCCAGCACGGCGCCCGTGAGCGGCCAGTCGGCGGTGCGGATGACCCGGCCGCGGTCGTCCTGGACGGGCTTGAGCGGGGCCGTCGCGCCGAAGGGGGCGGCCGTGACGCGCATGGCGAGCAGTTCGCGAAGGAGCTGCGGGGTGCCGGGGGCAGCGGCCGTCCGCCAGGCCGGGTAGAGGGTGCCGAGTCCGGGGTTCAGGGCGGAGAGCAGCCGCGCGGTGTCGCTGCCGGGGCGCTGGATGCCGGTGCCGCCGCCCCGGGGGGCGGGGGTCGCCGCACGCAGGGCGGGCAGGACGGCGCCCAGGGTTCGGAGCGCGGCGGCGCGGGGTTCCACGCTGCTCCTCAGGGTCGGCGTCCGCTCGCCCTCGGCAGGCTGCGCCGGCGCCAACTCCATGGCTCGCTCGGACAGTTCGGCGAGCACCGCCTCCAGCTGCTCGAACCAGGCCGCCACGTCCTCGTAGGGCTCGGCCAGGACCTGTGCCTCGCCGAGCCGTGCGACGGGCTCGGCGAGACGGGCCGCGAGGCGCTCGGGTGTCTTGATGCCGTCCAGGTCGTCCCGCAGCGGCGCGAGGACCTGGTCCTCGAAGTCCTCGATCAGCCGGCTGACGGGCCGGGGGTTGGGGACCTCGGGCGTGGGCGGCTCGTCCCCCGGCTCACCCGGGGTCTGTGGGGCCGCCGTCCAGCGCCGTACCTCGTCGACGAGTTCCTTCAGGGACGGCGGGGCCGACTTCGGCAGGGAGATCGCCGTGATCTCGTCCTCCCGGTCGACGCGCGCTTTGGCGACCGGGAGCAACTTGCGCTCGCCGCCCGCCTGTTCACCGAAGACGAAGAGCAACTGGTCACCGGTCTGGAGGGAGTTCGCCGTGCCTTCGACGAACAGCTCCGAGCGGCGCTCCAGGTCCTCGGGCGTGACGAGGGAGGGGCGCCGGCGGCGTACCTTCAGCTCGTTCCAGTCCCAGCGGGCCGTCAGGTCCCGGCTCGTCTCGAAGGTGAGGGACTGCTCGTCGGCCGAGGCGGGCACGCTGTGGCTGCGGGCGCCGCGCGGGATCAGCACGGGCAGGGCCTCGGCGCGCGGATCGCGTTCCAGGGTGTACGCCAGATGCGTGGCGGCGGCGACGCCGGGGCGCGGGCGGTGGCCGACGAGGCGGCCGAGCAGGACCAGGGAACGGTGCTCGTTGGCCGTGCGGATGTAGGCCTCGTCCGCGATGCGCTCGGAGTGGAAGGTGAGCAGATCACCGAGGACCGCGGTGGCATCCAGCAGGCCGATCGCCGGGTCGTCCGGGGTGCGCACGGTCAGTCCGTTGAGGGCCGGGTACGCCGGTGAGGCGAGGCGGTCGAGCAGGGCGGCCAGGAAGGAGCCGTACTCGCCGACGCGGTAGTCGAGGGCGGTGCGGCCGGGCGGGTTGTGCACGGGGGCCGGGGCTAGGCGCTCGTCGTGGCCGCCCCGGCAGGCACCGCCGCAGGTGCACTCGTCCGTGATCGTGCCCCCGGTCATCCTGTGCTCGCTCATCGGGCACCTCCCAGGGAAATCGCCAGCCGGCCGTTCTCCGGCCGGTCCGGGTCGTTGTCGCAGATGGCGATCTCCAGCGGGCCGAGCCGCAGCACGCCGTCCTCCTTCTCTCCTCGGTCCGGCTCGAACAGCCGTTGCAGCCGGGTGACCTGGACGCTCTCCACGCCGGACACGGCCGCCGCGACGGCGACCAGGCGGCTCAGCCGCACCGGTTCGCCGAAGGTCAGCGCGTCCGGGTGGAAGAAGCCCCGCACACCGCGACCGAGCACGCGGTACAGCTCGGCCAGGATCTGCCCGTGCTGGTGGCCCGGCTTCGCGCACACGGTCAGCTCGATGTCCAGCGGGACCGGGCGCGCGGCACCGACGACGACGTCGTGGCCGATGCGCCGGTACGACTCCAGGGACTGGGCGACCGAAGTGAGCAGCTCGGCCGACGGGGCGCCGGTGCCGTAGGCGTCGACGGCGACATGCGCCTCCTGGACGCTGCCGGTCCAGCGCAGCTCCGCCGCCGCGCGCTGGACGCCGGGCAGGGCGGAGGCGAGGGCCGCGTAGTCCTCGGCGGTGACCGCGCGCAGCCGGGTGCGGCGCAGGTCGAGGGGCGCCAACTGGCGTACCTGCTCGACGGGTTCGGGTGCCGTGCCGCCGACGGCCGGCAGCGGGTTGCGCACCACTGCGGCGGGCGGCGGGTCGCAGTCGGCCTGGACGACGAGGTGGTTGATGGCCTCCGCGCCGACGTTGCCGGCCTTGCCGCCGCCGAGGCGGTAGTGCAGGGCCAGCCGCGATCCGGGCATCGGCCTCGCGCCGTGCCGTCCGTCACCGAAGCGCAGGCCGAGGCGGCCGTCGTCCTCCAGCTCGCCGACGAAGTGCCGGTCGCGGGGGCCGCTGGCCAGCAGGTCGCGGCGCGGCTGCCACACGGCGCCGCCGTCACCGTAGCCGCCCTCGTGGGCGCGTACGGCGGGCAGGGCGTGACGCGGATCCTGCGCGAGCGCATCGGTCGCGGAGCCGCGCAGCACCGTCTCGTCGGGGTGCAGCCCGGTCGCGTAGGCGGGGCCCCAGCTGTGTGCGATCTCCCAGGCGATGTGCCCGTCGAGCACGGTGCCGGCACGGGCACGTGCCGTGAGGACCTCGACGCGGCGCACCTTGGCGTCGAGCAACTGGTCGCTGCGGTACAGGAGTTCACGCAGGGCGCGGACAGGGTGGCGGTGGAGTTCGATGTGCTCCAGGATCCTCAGGCCGAAGATCACCGTGAGTTCGTCGATCTCCCGCTCGGAGAGTCCGTCCCGGTCGCGGGCGCTGCGCCACAGCTCGACGAGGCGCTGCCGGACCCGTTCCGGGATCGCCGCGATCCGCTCGGCCTGCCCGGCCGCGACGGTGGCCGGCTCGGGGAACGGCACCGTCTGCGCGATGGGCGCGCGACCGAGGACGGGACGGAAGCGGGGCTGGATCCCCGGGTAGACGGACTGGGCGAGGAGGGTGCGCAGGGCGGCTGCCTGGGCGTACGCCGTGCCGGGCACGACGCGTTCGTGGCGCTGGCCGGCGCGTTCCAGGCCGAGTCCGGCGCGGTTGGTGACCGACTCGCCGACAACCTCGAAGAGCTCGCGGATGTCGTCGGGGGTGAGGGCGTCACCGGATTCCGTGCGCTCCGTGAGGGAGTTGATGAGCCGGGCGGGGGCGTTGCCCTCGTCGCGGTCGTAGCAGCCGAAGGCGGGCAGGTCGCAGGGGGTGACCTCGGCGGGGACCTGCGGGACGGTGAACGTCTCGGGGAGCCCGTGCAGGGTGCGGCCGTGGTCGACGAGGACGACGTTGCCGCGCGCGAGGGCCACGTCCTCGACGGGCAGACAGTCGCGGCCGCCGCGGGTGGTGAGGCAGAGCGGGAAGCGCAGGGCGTCCGCGGCGGCCCAGGTCACCTCCAGCACCGGCTGGTCCTCGATGCGGTCCACGGCCGGGGTGACGGACGTCAGACGGACGGCTTGGCGATGGCTCGGGTCGGCGTCACCCGGGGTGCCGGTGCGCGGGCCCTTGACCTCTTCCAGGACGAGCACGTCGCCGGGCCTGAGGTCGAGTCGGCGGTCCCGGCAGGTCTCCGGGTCCACCCACGCGTCGCGCAGGGTCGCGGAGGTGGCTCCCTTGGACAGGGTGCACACCTCGCCGCCCCAGCTCCACAGGCGGATCGCGTTGTGCGCGACGCGCAGTTCCAGCGGGTCGGCGGTGACGACCGGTTCGAAGACCTCCACCGAGCCGCGCTCGTCGAGGTCGCCGAGGTCGGTCTCGTCGATGACCGTGCCCGGCTCGGGCCGGTCGTGCGGGTCGAGGGTGCGGACGTCGACGGAGGCGAAGCGGTACGTGCCCGGCGCGAGGGTGTGGTCCCCGGCGGTCTCGACGGCGACGTACGCGCGCGCCGCACACCCGTCGTGCATCGCGTAGTCGATGAGCCGGACGTGCCGCCGTACGGAGACGCGGCGGCGTGCGGTGTCGAGATAGGCCTCGGTGGCGACGGCGTCCTGCTGGTAGCTGATCTGGTCGCCGGTGTGGGCGAGCAGTTCGACGAGGGTCACGCCCAGGTCGGCGGGGTTGCGTTCGACCCAGTCCGGTGTGGTGAGCGCGAGCCGGTCCAGGAGCAGCTTGCGGATGGTGTCGTAGTCGCGGGCGGTGTAGTCCACGACGGGAGCTGCCGGAAAGTCCTGGGCGTGCTGCTCGACTTCCTTGCAGTCGAAGGGAGTCGGGCAGTCCGGCCGGAACGCGAAGGTCGCGCTGTGGTAGCGCTGGTCGAAGCCGCGGTACGGCTCTGTGCCGGGCCGTCCGTACGGGTCGGTCTCGACGAGGGAGAGCCGGTAGCGGGAGGTGTCGCCGGCCCGGTCGAGGGTGACGTAGAGGCGGTCGTCGAGCTCGGGGTCCTCCTCGCGCTCCACGCTGACGTCCACGGCGGTGATGCCGGTGATACGGCGGCCGCCGTCGATGCGGACGTTCTCGGGGCCGAGGCCGTGGGGGGCCTTGCCGAGGAAGGTGACGGTGAGCAGCAGGCCGTCGTCGCCGACCTCGACGGCGTCGATGCCGCCCAGCTGGGCGGCGCGTACCTTCGACCGGCGGGAGGTGGTCGTGGTCGTCCCGGTCATGCCGTGGCCCTCCCTTCGAAGACGTCGTCGCGTCGGGCGCCGTCGGCGCGTATCGCGTACGACAGGTACACGCGGACGACGTTGTCCTCGCTGACCACGTCGAGGGCCTCCACGTCGATGAGGTCGCCGAGCCAGCGCTGGAGCGAGGCCTGGACGGAGAGTTCGAGGGTGCTGATGAGTTCCGGGCTGGTCGGGGCGAAGACCAGGTCGAGGAGCCCGCAGCCGAAGTCGGGCCGCATGACGCGCTCGCCGGGGCTGGTGAACAGCAGTTGCTCGATGAGGTCGTGGACGTGCTCGCCGCGCGTGGCGTGCGCGGTACGGCCCCGGCGGTCGGCGCGGAAGGGGAAGGCGATGTCGGAACGGGGCCTGGTTCCCCGGCTGGTGGGGCTCATCGGACAGTGACCTTTCGCTGCGCGACCTGGACGACGGGCGGTCCCTGCGGCACGAGGGCCGCCGAGAAGCACTGGGCCGCGGAGGTGTCGAGCAGCACGGGCGCGCCGTCGACGGTGATACCGGAGCCGTCGGCGGTCCAGCGGACCGTCACGCACGGCGAGGGCACCCGGTTCACGGTGTGCGGACAGCCGGTCACCACGTAGCTGTGCGCGGCGGTGGCAGCGGCGGCGCCCGCGAGGCGTACGCCGCCGGAGGATGTGGTGGCGGGCGCGACGCGGCCGCCGTGCGGACAGCCGATCACGGCACCGGCGTCGAGCAGAGTCCCGGGCATGGTTCGTGGTCCCCCGTATTCCTTCGTCGCTTTCATGGCTCTCGTCGCGTGCATCGCGGTCATCGCGGTCATCGCTGTGACCGCTGTGATCTCGGTCATCACGGTCATCGCTTGGAGAGCACGGTCAACTGGCCTTCGTTGATGGTCACTTCGTTGCCGCGCAGCAGGATCTCGGCGCCTGCGCCGGTCGAGATGACCACGGCCTCCTTGGTGATGCGGATGTACGCGCCGCCCTGGGCCTGGAGGAGAATCCCCTGCTCCGCACCGGGCGTGTCGTTCATGACGAGCTTGTGCGCCTGCGGCGTCTGTACGACCACGGGCTTGTTGGGCGAGCCGGCCTGGAGCTCACGGCGCGCGTCGGGCGGGAGCTCGTCCGCGGCCCCGTACCAACACCCGGTCCACACAGGGAAGCTGGGATCGCCCTGCTCGAACTCCACCCACACGCCCGCCCCCGGCGGCGGCACCACGAACTGCCCCGACTGGGGCCCGGTGAACGGCAGACAGGGCAGCGCCCACGTCGACGGCTCGTCGCCGAGAACGTCTGGGACCTCGACCGTGACACGGCCGATGCGCAGCGGGTCGTCGTTGCTGACGACCCGGCCGCGGAACTTGCCGAGGTAGCGATTGCTGGGTGCCGCCATGGTGGAGGTGCTCCTGGTCGATGGGACTGGTTGTGTGGATGCAGGTGGGTGTGTGGGGTGTGTTCGGTTGGTCCGGTGTGTGCGGCTTACGGTCGGACGTAGTCGCTGCGGGCTTCGAGTCCCTCTCTGGAGAGGGTGAAGTTCTGCTGGTACGAGCCCGGACGCAGGTTGTGCGTCACGGACTTGACGTAGTAGTCGCCGTCGTACGCCCGTCCCGCACCACGTACGCCGACGAGCTGGCGGGGCTGGAGGATGTAGCCGTGCCGGTTGACGTCGAGCGAGCCCGAGCCGGAGACGACGTCGGCGGACACGGCGGCGCGGGCGAGGAGTTCGGCCTCGGCCTGCTCGCGCTGCTGCTTGGCGGTGCCGGAGAGCGTCCTGCGCTTGAGGGCCGGGGTGGGCCGCTTGCCCAGGGGCGGGCGCAGCGGGCTGATCGACGGCTGCGGAAGCAGGGCGGACTGCCGGGTCTCGGGGTTCTGCCAGCGGGCCTGCGGCTCTTCCCGGGCCGTTCCGTCGTACGCGAACGTCAGCTGATCGACGGTCGAGTTGGCGTCCATGTTGACGTTCAGGGCGTGCTGACGGATGCCGAGGCGGACTTCCGGTCCCCAACGGGCCGAGGACTGCCCGGGGTTGGGGCCGGGCTCCAGGTAGAAGGTGTACCCATTGGCACGGGCCAGCTCGGTGACGTACTGGAGGTCGGTGCCGGTCTGGTAGTGCACGCGGAGGTCCTGGTGCGGGGGCTGGGCGACCTTCTCGGTGTAGACGTCGGGCCGGATGCCGTAGTCGGAGTAGCGGCGCAGGATGTTCAGCACGCGCTCGGACGGCGGGAGATTCGGATACCGGGCGGTGCGTTCCTCCAGGTCCATGAGCAGCGTCAGGTCCTCCCCGGTGACGGTGAGGGTGGAGTGGCCGGGCTGGTTGCTGGCGCCGACCTCGTGGCGGACGACGAGCCCGTCGAAGAGGACGTCCGGGGTGCCCTTGACGCTGACGGTGACGATGATCCGGGTCTTGGGATCGAAGAACCCCTCGGGCAGCAGCCGTCGGCTGATGATCCCGTTCTTGGTCAGGTCGAAGGCGATCTGAAAACCGCTGCGCTCCCCCGCCGTGGCGGTGATCTGCGCGGACAGCAGGGCCTCGGTCACCTCGGCCGGGACGGGCCGGGCGAGCTTCGGCCCCATGAGGAGCGTGATGTGAACGGGGCCCTGCCCCACGGGCAGATCAAACACGCCGGTCTCCCCTGCCGCCGGGGAACCCGCCGGCCAGCGGGATGTCGATGACGCGCCCGGCCTCGTCGGTCAACTCGCGTGGATCCAGTACGGGATTGGCGTCGGCGATCTGCCACCACTGGCCGACGTCACCGAAGTAGTGCTGGGCGAGCAGGTCAGGACGTTCGCCGGCGCCGACGGTGTGGGGCTGGGTCAGGTCACTGTCGGGGTTCGGATCCAGCTGGGGCAGCAAGCGGCGCTTGGTGTAGCGGACTTCGGTGCCGTCGGGACGACGGTGGATGCCGATCTCGGCGTCGTGGTAGCGGCTGGTGCGTGGATAGGGATGTGCGCCCGGTATGGCGTCCAGGGCGTTCTCGTACGGTTCGATCTCAGCCATGGTGGTCCTCCTCAGCCCCTTCCGAACGCGACGTTGGTTCCGATTCCGGTGCCGATCACGCCTCCGCCGAGCCCCATCGAGCCGAGGCTGCCGCCGCGTGCGGCTGCGGCGAGCCGCTCCTTCTGCGCGAGGTGGGCCATGTACAGGTCGGCGCCTCGGTGGCCGGCGGGGAGGTCGCTGACGGTGAGGATCTTCATGCCGATGCTGAGGGAGGCGCGAATGGGATTGAGGTTCACGTCGAAAGCGGACTCATTGACGGACAACTCGGTGAGCCGGACCGGCATCACCCTCTTGCTCCCCCAGGTGAACAGGGTGAGCGGCATCTCGATCGGGCTGATCTCGATGGCACCCTTCTGGGACAGCTTCATCGCTGCGCGCAGCTGAGCGGTGGTCGGATGCACCAGCATTTCGAGCGTGGCGAGCTGCGGGTGGATGCCGTCGGGCGCCGCGATCTCGAACTGGTCGGTGGCGTCGATCTCGGCGGTGAACTTCCAGGTCTCCTGTGCGGGGCCCTTGAGCCGGAGCGCCTCGTTGCGGTCCCCGCTCCCGGCACCACCACTGCCGCTGTCGCCGCTGTCCCCGGCGGACTGGGGGGAGACGCTGCGCTCCAGGGTGTCCGGGTTGAACTGCAGGACGATGATCCGCTGGGGGGTGCCGGTGTCGGGGTTGACTACGACGATGCCGGAGCGGATGGGTTTGGGGATGTCGGCGTAGCGGGTCACAGGCGCTCCCGGAGGCGGGCCCGCAGGTCCGTGTAGTCGTGATCGGGGAAGAGCTGCGGGAATACCTCCAGCATTTCCTTCAACCCCTTTGCGACTGGCGCGAACCCGGCGTCGGGCATTCCGATGTCACAGAACAGGTACTGCCAGCCGCTGGTTCCCTTGGTAATCAGCAGCGTATCCAGGTAAGCGCCGTATTCGAGATCCATCTCCAAGACGCCCCGGTGCATGTCGAAGAACCAAATCTCCGGGTCAGTAGTGCCTCGCGGTGCGCGCAGCGCGGCCAGGTATCCGCTTCCGGTCTGAGGCGTGTCGTCGAAGATCCTCAGCTCTTGATAGAGGGCACGCTCCCGGTCGTCGGACCCTTCCCATGTATGCGACATGAGGCTCGTGCTGTAGAGATGCGTCAGATGGAACTCACCGGAGAGCTCGGAATCATCCTGCGGAGACCGCCAGTGGGTCGTGATGTCACCGAACCGGAAGAAGTACTGTTGAACCGCTTGACTGAACGGTAGCCCATCATCGTCGGCAAGACTTTCGAAGACAAACTCAATATCATCGAGAAGTCGAGGCACCGCACCGAATCGAGCCTCCGACACCACAAGCCCCGTAGAGTTGCGTAGCTCCTCCAGTGTTCGCGCACAGCGCTCTTCGAATGGAAACGGATAACTCTCTTCGCCGGGATTCATCATTCCTCACCCACTCAGTTCGACCTTGCCCTGCGCGATCAGGGCGTCAAGCTTCGGAAGCATGCCTTCCAGCCCGGGCATGATGTTGCCTCCCTTGGCACGCTTCCACTGCCGCAGAAGCGGCTTGATCTCCTTCCGGTCCTTGAACCCCCCTGCGGCGTCACGTGCATCCATGACGTGCCCGGCGAGCCGAGTAGAGCATTCGAGCATGCCGGCGATGGTGGTCCGGCCGGCGGAGTTGATGAAGAGAATTCCCCCTTCATCCTGACGAGGCGGAAAAACGTTCCGACCGAACTGCTTCGTCATCCCCTTTTTCGTCCAGTCGCCCCGGCTCTTCCCGGTCCCCCGAACCTTTTCATATCCGCCGTACGCCGCGGATATGTAACTGGGGAAGTCCACGAAGTCATTGAGGCGCGAGAATCCGAACCGAGCCTCCGCCTTGTACCAGATTATCTTTTCCTGCCGTGGAATGGCTTGATAGGCCTGGTCCTCGATGTTCTGCAGGAACAGTGTGTTCGTCTGAGGGCCACGTGCGGGTACGAGGTTGTTCCCGGTCGCCTTTCCACCGAGCCGCTCCGGCAACAGGTGCATCCTCACCCATGCAGACTTCTCACCCAATCCGTTTTTTGTGATGTAGTTCCAACCCGGCGGCTGCCCTGATTTCGCCTTCCTGGCAATCTCGCCCGGGCCACCGAACGCCGTCTTGGCTGAGGTCCCGAGGTACTCGGATACGTGCCCGCCATCCCCGCGCGGGGAGGCGACATCATAGAAGTCCGGCCACTTGGGCTCAGGAATGTCGTTGTACTCCCGCAACCGCGCCACATAGGCGAGATCCGACATCATTTCCCGAAGGGCCTTCTCGCGGGGCCGGTACTTGTCCCTGTCCTCCTTCTTCACCTGGGATGGAATCCCCTTCTGGATTCTCTTGGCCCTGTTGTACCTGCCTGCGGCTGCCTTGACGTACGTCTCCTGATTGTCCCTGTCTGGCGACGGTTCCTGTTGATCGATATCCGCTCGCCAATCCGCCAGGAAGGCGGGGACCTCCTCCGGAATGCTGTGCAGGTAGAGGCCTGCGTCCATGCCACGGCCGTGGAACATCAGCGTGTGCCGTTCGCCATCGTCGGCGTCGGTGTACGGCATCCTCGGCAGGTTGATCGACTCGGTCCCACCGTCCCGCCGGTCGCGACGACGGTCCCGGCCCGGGCGCCGGCGGGAACGATCGTCGCCCACCCGGTCCCTGCGCTTGCGCAACAGGTCCCGCAGTCGCCGCAGCCGGTCGTTGAGACGGCCGCCGATCCGGCGACGAGCCTTGCCGTAGAGCTTGCGGGCGGCTCGACGGGCCCGGTTCGCCGCGGATTTGACCGTCTGGCGGGCGCGACGGATGCGGGTGGGGCGTTTCCTGTCCTGCTCGCGGTCCTTGTCGGTGTCACGGCGACGACCGTGCTCGCGTCGATCCTCGGGCCGCGTGTTTCTGGGGTCGCGGTCCCTGTCGCGCGACCGGTCGCCGTAGTCCTTGCGGTCCCGGTCCGTGCCGGGCCGGCGGTCGTCCCTGCGGTCCCCGCCCCGCGTGCGGTCGTCCTTGCGAAGCGTGTCGCGGGCCGGGCCTCGGCGCGCGGGGCGGCCGGTGGTGTCGTCCCGCTCCTTGTCACGCGTCCTGCGTTCCGCATCCCGCGCCCGCTTCCTGGCCGCGTTCACGTCGCGTCCCTCCTCGCGGCGCTCGTCCTCGTCGCGGCGCTTCTTCGGGCGAGTGGTCTGCGAGGAGCGTGGCTTCTTCTCCGGGGAAGAGCGCTTGCCGGGGCGGGGCTTGGACGGTGGGCGGGAGGTCTTGTCCGGTGATGGCTTGCGCGGGGCCGGGCGGTCGTCCTGCTTGTCCGGGGTGGAGGGCTCGTCGTCCTTGCGGTCGTCGTCCTTCGGTTTCGTGTCCTTCGGCTTGTTCGGCGTGGGCGGCTGCCCCGGCGCGTCCGGCTCCCCCGGCTTGTCCTTCTTCGTGCGGATCTTCTTCAGCATGTCGCCGAGCCGGTCCGCGACCTTGCCCATGAACCGGCCCACGCCCTCGATCAGGAACGTGTAGACGAGCTCCAGCAGCGCCACGACACCGGCCGCGACCGCCTTCGCGAACGGCAGCGCGCCGTTTCCGCTCTTGACGGACTTGAGGAACTCCATGAAGAGGCCGAACGCGGCGAGGATCTCGCTCAGGGCGCCCCACGCGGTCTGCAGGGCGTCGATGATCGCCATGACCCAGCCGGCGCCGGGGATGAGCTTGGCGACGACCTTCTCGACGACCATCACTCCGATGATGACGGGGAGTTGGGGCAGCGCCTCGTCCCACGCCATCTGGGCCATCTGGTCCACCGTGACGCCGCCGTCGAGCAGCGCCTGGAAGTCCTCCATCGGGATACCGATGATCTCCTGGATCTTCTGGTTGAACCAGGCTCTGACCGCGGTCTTGATCTCGTTGAAGAGGTGTTCCTTGGCGCCGGTCTCGGCGGCGGCGCCCGCCTTGCTGATCCAGTCGCCGGGGTCGGAGACGATGTCGTTGAAGATGGCCGCCCACTCGCCGAGGGCAGCGACGGCGGCGGCACCGAACTCCAGCGCGCCGACGGTGACGGACTCGGCGACGTCGACGGCCGCCAGCAGCCCGGTCTCCAGGACGTCGAGGCCGGCGAGCAGCGCCCCGCACAGCCCGTCGAGCAGCTTCCCGGCGACCTCCTTGAGGGCGTCGGCGAACTCGTTGACCTTCTGTACGGCCCAGTCGCGCGCACCGTCGATGGTCCGGCGCCACTTGTCGCGCATCGCCGGGTAGTCGGCGAGGAGTTCGTCGCCGAGGGCGATCAGGGCGTCGGCGAAGGTGTTGATCTGATCGATGACCCAGTTGCGGGCGTCGTCGATGAGCTTGAAGACCTGCTGCTTGAACTTGTCGATGACGTCGGTGACGACCTGCCGGGCCTTCTCGAAGATGCCCTTGATCGCGTTCTTGAGGCCCTCGAAGAACTCCTTCAGCTTCTCGATGGCCTCTTCGAGCCAGTTGTCGGCGTCGTCCTTGCCCTCGTTCTGCTTCTTCTCCGCGTCCTGCTCGGCGTTGGTCTGTTCCGTCTCGATCTTCTTGTTGTCGTCCTCGGTGCGCTTGTCGACGTCCTTGTCGGTGTCCTCTTCCTTCTTCGTGATGTCCTTGCGGACCTGGTCGTACTTCTTGCCCTTCTTGCCGTCGATCTCCGAGACCTTGTCGTCCTGCTCCTTGCGCCACTGGTCGCGGGAGTCGGAGATGTCGGAGCGGCCCTTGTCACGGGCGTCGGCCTGCTTCTTGCCGCTGGCGTCGACCTCGCGCTTGAGGTCCTCGTCGTACTGCCTGCGGTCGTCCGTGGACTTCTTGTCCTTGGCCTGGCGTTCCTGGCCCATCTGTTGCCGGCCCTGGGCGAAGCCTGCCTGGATCTGGGGGCCTCGGTCGTGTTCGGCCACGGCGGAGGCGGACTCGATGGGCACGCCGCCGGACACGGAGCGTGGGCCGCTCGCCTTCGCGCCGCCCTTCCCGCCGGCGACCTTTCCGGTCAGGGTCTCCTTGGGGACGTCCGGATAGAGCTGGTCCTCACCCATCGGCAGCCCGGCGTCGGCGCGGCCCGACTGGTGCAGCTCGTTCTTCCGCTCGTCGAGCTTCTGGCCCTGTTCGTCCGTGCGCTGCGGATCGGAGTCGTTCTCCAGTGGTAGCCGCGGGGCGTCACCCACGCGGGTGTTCTGGAGGCCGTCGTCCTTGGTCGGGAGGCCGAGGATGGAGTCGATCAGGTCGTCGAGCGGCAGGATCTCCTTGAGCAGCTTGCCGAACAGCTGGGCGCCGATGGTGAGGGCGATGTCCCACCAGCTCGGCTCCGGGACGTTCGCGCCCGGCACCTCGCCTTCCGGCTTCTGCTCGCCGGTGATCTCGGGTGTCCTGCCCGCCGCGGCCTCGGTGCGGGCGACCTTCGCGTTGGTGTAGGTGCCGGGGGCCGCGGGGGTCGGGCCGCCGGGGACGGTGCGCGGTGAACCGGACGGCCGTTGCGTGGTCGGCGGCGCCTTGCGCAGCGCGGTGCGCTCCTTGTCGACGGAACGGCCGACGGCGGAGTCGACGCCTTTGAGGGTCTCCAGGGCCTGGTGGGGCTTGAGCGAGCCGGCCGTGGCCAGGCCCGACTCGGGTGTGGCGTTGGAGACGTCCGGGGCCGGGGCCTCCTTCTTCGGCTTCGCACCGCCGGCGGGTGCGGTGCGGCCGCCGGCACCGCGGCCACCGGACCGAACGGGTGCGGGTGCGGAAGCCGTACGGCCGCCGCCTCCGCCGCTCTTGCGGGCGGTCTTGGCGGCCTGCCGTGCCGCCTGCCGCTTGCTGCCCGTGGGCCTGGTACGTGAGCCGGTCGAGCTTCCCGTGCCACCGCCGGGTGCCGGGGCTTCGGTGGCCTTCGGGGCGTTGGTCCTCGCCTCCGGTCCGGCGGCCATGGGGGAAGGACCGTTGCCCGGAGCCAGTTTCGGCGCGGCGACAGGTCCTGGCGTGGAGACCTTGTCGGGGCCGGTGACCGGGCCGGGGGAGGTGGCGTTGCCGTTGCCTTCGGTGACGTCCTGGCCGCCTGCGGAGGGCGTGGTCGGAGCGGGCTGTGTGCTGTCCTTGCCCTGGTCCGTGCCCTTCCCGTCCTGACCGGACGCATTCTCTGCCTGGCCGGACGCATTGCCTGCCTGGCCGTCTGCGTTCCCGGCATGGTCCGCGCCCTTGCCGGCCTGGCCGCCCTGGTCCTTCCCGCCGCCTTCGGCCGTCTGCGTCCCGCTCCGGGACGAGGTGGCCGCTTCGGCTCCTGTCTTACCCGCGCCCGCGCCTGCGCTTGCGCCGTCCGACGCCCCCTGGGCTCCGGAGGGCGAACCCGCCGTCTGCGTACGGGCGTCCTCGTCCGCCTTGGCCAACTGGTCGGGCCCGGCCGCCTCGCCGGGAGTGGGCACAGCGTCCTGTCCGGCGCCGTCGGCGGCGCGTGCCTCCTCGTCGCGCCGCGCGGCTTCAGCATCCTGCCGGCGCTCGTCCATGCGCGCCTTGTCCGCGTCCGTCCCCGCGGACGTCGACGTCCCTACCGCTGCGGCTCCCGAGGACAGACCGAATCCGGCCGGCCCGTCCCCGCCCGAGGCGGAGTCCTGGTCCGCGGACATGCCGTCCATGAGCTCCTGGACGGCCCGGTCCTCGGCGTCGTCCTCGTCCGTGCGCTCGCCGCTGTCCGGGGCGGTCTCGGGTTCTGCCGTGTCCTGGGCCTCGTCCTCGGCAGATGGGCCGTCGGAGAAGGTGAGAGCCGGGGCGCGGGGCGCTCCCCGCTTGCGCCGCTGGAACAGCCGGGGGTCGACCGCCGTGTCCTCGCCCGAAGGCGCGGTGTCCGCGTCGGCCGCGCGACCGCCGCCGGTGTCCGCGTCGGCGTCCGACTCGACGTCGGCCTCCGCGGGCTCCGCCTCCAGCCCCAACGGCTCGTCGTCGGCGTCCTGTTCGTTCTCCGGGTCCCCCGTCGTGCGGGCCGCCCGGGCGTCGCCGGCGGTGCGTGGTCTCTCGCCCGGCTCGGTTCCGCTGCGGTCCACCGCTGCCGGGGCGGCGGACTGTTGCGGGGCGGCGGCCTGCCGTTCCTCCTGCTCACCGGCCTGCTTCTCCGGTTCCGGCGCGGCCTCGTCCCGAGCCCCGTCCGTTTCCTCCTGCGCCTGCTCCTCGTCGCGCTGGTCCTGCTGCTTCTGCTCCTTCTGGTTGTCCGCCGCGTCCTTGCGTTCGTCGTCGGTGTCCTTCTGGGCGCCTTGGCCTGCGGTGTTCCGCTCCTGCCGGCGGTCCTGGGAGCGTTCCTGCTGCCTCCCGGCCGACTCCTCCCGGTCCCCGGCAGCGTCTTGTCGGCCGGACGCCGCGCCCTCCGTGTCACCGCTCTTGTCCTTGGCGTCCTGGTCCTGCCGGCCGCCGGACGCGCCGTCGTCCTGGTTCTGACGGCCGCCGGGAGCCGGCCGGCCGTCGTCCTCCTGTCGGCCGCGCCCCGACCCGGGGGCGTCCGCACGCTCGTCCCCCTCCTGCCGTTCCTCGGCCGAGGCCCGCTCGCGCTCCTCCTCGACCTCCTCGACGGCACCCGGCACGGCCAGCGGGGCCGCGGCGGCATCCGACGGCAGCGGCCCGGCCTGCTCCGTCTCCTCGACAGCCAGCACCAGCCGGTCGATCACCGGTGTGGGCAGCCGCAGTTCCAGCCGGTCGAGCACGATGTCCTGCACCTGGGGCGCCATCCGTGCCAACTGCAGCCGGACCCGCCCGGACCGGTCCTCAGGGTCCCCGCGCAGGGAGCGCAGTAGCGTGTTGGCCATGCGGTCGACGACGGTCGCCGGATCCAGTTGCTCCATACGGCGCTGGTCGGCATCGACCGTGGCGTACCTCAGCCAACCGGGCGTGGCCTGCCCCTGCTCGACGTCCACCTGCTCGGCGGCCGCCGGCTCCGGCTGCTCCACGAGGTCCCGCGCCGCAGCCTCCGCCTCCCGCTCAATGGCCTGCTGCGGCAGACTCACCGCCCCCAACTCCCGCCCCGCACGCAGCGCCCCGAGACCGTGCGGGTTCTGCACGGTGTGCAGGAGCTCGTGGGCGAGAAGGCGGCGCCCCTCGTCCGTGCCCGGCTTGAACGCGCCCTCGCGGAAGAAGACGTCCTGGCCCACGGCCACCGCGTCCGCGCCGAGCAACTCGGTCAGTTGCCCGGCGTCACGGCCGGTGTGCAGCCGCACGCGGCTCAGGTCATGGCCGAGCCGTTCCTCCAACTCCCGCCGTACACCGGGGTCGAGAGGCTGCCCGGCGCCGCTGACGATGTCCTTCGGCTCGGGTGTACGGGACTTGGCGGCGCGCTCCTTGCGCTTGCGGCGGCGCTGTTCGGCGGCCTGCTCGGCGTGGGCGTCCTGGGACGGGGAGGTCACCGGGTCACCTCCCCGTGGCCGCTGAGGCCTTCGTGCACCGCGCGGGCGAGTTCCTGGCCGAGGCGGCGGTCGGACAGTCCCGCCGGAAGCGGCGGCAGGCCGGCGAGGGCGTCGACGGCCAGCGCACCGTCCGCCGCCAGGGGAACCCCGTGGGCCTGGATCAGACGGGTCAGCTCCCGTTCGAAGGCCGTGGAGACGCGGGCCGGGTCCGCGCGGAAGCCGGTGAGGGCGAGTTCGCCGATCTCGACCCGGATCTCACGGGGAGCCTCGCTTCGAGGATTGCCGTTCACACCCATCCCCGTACCTCCCCCGGGGTCAGCGACCGCTCCAGCTTCTGGTACTCCGTGCGAGCCGCCGCCAGCATGTGCCGCATCTGCAGGCGGTCGCCCTCCTCGGCCGCGAGGAAGGCGCCGGACAGTGCGATGTTGCGGATCGAGCCGCCCGCGACGGTGAGTTGGGCGAGGAGCCCGGGGTCGATGTCCTTGACCGGGGCCCGGGACGGGAGCACACGGCGCCAGATCTCGGCGCGCTCGTGCTCGGCCGGGAAGGGGAAGTCGACGACGAAGCGGATGCGGCGCAGGAAGGCGGTGTCGAGGGCCTTCTTCATGTTGGTGGTGAGGATGGCGAGGCCGCGGTAGGCCTCCATCCGCATCAGCAGGTAGCTGACCTCCAGGTTGGCGTACCGGTCGTGGCTGTCCTTGACCTCGCTGCGCTTGCCGAACAGGGCGTCGGCCTCGTCGAACAGCAGCAGCGCGCCGCCGCGTTCGGCGGCGTCGAAGACGCGGCGGAGGTTCTTCTCGGTCTCGCCGATGTACTTGCTGACCACCTGGGAGAGGTCGACGATGAACAGGTCGAGGCCGAGTTCCTTCGCCATCACCTCGGCGGCCAGCGTCTTGCCCGTGCCGGAGCCGCCCGCGAACATCGCCGTGACGCCGAGGCCGCGGCGCAGGGTGCCCGCGAAGCCCCACTCCTGGTGGACGGTGGGGCGCTGCCGTACATGCGCGACGATCTCGCGGAGCACGTTGGTCTGCCGATCGTGCAGGACCAGGTCGTCCCAGCCCGCCCCCGGTTCGATCCGGCGGCCCAGCTCGTCCATGCCGATCCGGGCCTCCTCCATGCCCGCCCGCCAGGCGAGTTCGGCGGCGTCGAGGGTGTCCTCGTAGGGGAGACGGCGGCGTACGGTCGCGGCGGCGGACCGGATGACGTGCGGGGGCAGCTGGAACTGGGCGACCAGGGAGCGCAGTTCTCCGTCGTCGAGGTCGGCGACGGGGTGGAACGCCTGGGCCCAGAGTTCGGTCTGCTCGTCGTCGTCGAGGCGGGGCACCGCCACCCGTGCGCCGTGCGGACGGTCCGTGCGCAGGGGGTCCTCGCTGGAGACGACGACCGGTACGGCGGCTCCGGCCAGGAACGCCTCGGTCGCCGCCCGCTGGTCACGGTCCAGCTCGCCGACCTCGACGAGCAGCGCGGAGGGCAGCAGGATCGCCTCGCGCTGCCAGAGCCGGGCGAGCCCGTCGCGCTCGGCGGGGTCGGCCGGGATGTCCTCGGCGCCCATCGCGTACAGCCCGAGCCCGGACCGGGCGGCCGCCGCGGCGGCGATGTCGGCACGGCTGCGCAGATCACCGCCGGTCACCTCGACGAGCAGCGGCGCCTCGGGGCTCGCGCCCGTGGTCCAGCCCTCGGCGACCCGGCTCGCGGCGCCGTCGTACGACGGCGGCAGTTGTTCCGGCGTCGGGGTGCGGCGCAGGCGGCCGTGCAGGCGGGCGTCGAGGTAGGGCGAGCCCAGCAGGAAGTGCAGGATGCGCTCGTCGAGCCGTAGCCGGGAGGTCGTCAGCCGGGACTCGTCGTCGAGCTCGACGATCCGCCAGCGCCGCAGCGGCGCGACGGGCGTAAGTGCGCTCCAGTGCGGTTCGGCGAGGGCGGCCAGGGCGAGCGAGAAGGTCGGGTACGCCCGCTGCGGGTCGCCGCAGGCCGCGGCGCAGCGGGCGGCGGTCGTGGGGTCCAGTTCGTCGGCGGCGGCGAGGAGGATCAGGTCGCGTTCGAAGGGGGTGAGGCCGAAGCAGGTGAGGAGGGCGTCGAGGGGGGCGGTGCCGGGGGCGGCCAGGGGGGCCGGGCTCGTCGCCGGGGTGGCGTCCGCGTCCGTCGCCTGTCCGGCGCCGGCGGCGTGGGCGTCGATCCGGGCCAGGACACGCCTGATCTCCTCGATCAGCTTCGCGCCCACGTCGGGTCCGCCTCCCGCGCCCGCGATGCCCGAAGCAGCCGCCGTGCCCGTCTCGTTCGTCCCCATGTGCTCACCTGCCCCCGTCGTCCCCATCTCTTGTCAGTCCTCCGTGCCCTTCCGGGGCTCCGGCTGCGGCGGCTTGCTCGCCCGGGCGGTCTTGCGGGCCCGTGCCGGAGCTTTGGCGACGGTCTTGGCCGGGGCCTTCGTGGTCTTCTTGGCAGCACCGCTCACGGGCTGCCCGGGTTCCGCCGACACTGCCTTGTCAACAGCGGCCGGTGTCGCGGTAGTTGACGGCGCCTCAACCCTCGGCTCCACCCCCGGCGGGACCGGCGCACCCGGTGCCCCGAACGGCAGCACCCGTACGTCCGTCCGCTCCACCGGCTTCGCCGGCACCGGCGTCTCCCGTCCGTCGATGAGGACCAGGGCCGCCTGGTAGGCGACCGACAGGGAGTACGGCGTCTGGTGGAGCATCCCCCACAGCTTCGACGTCTCGTCGATGTCCATCACCGTGGGTGTGAACCGCACTCGCTGGGCTGCCTCTGCGAGGTCGCTGCCCACCAGGTGCGGAAGGTGACCGGTCTCCTCGATGACGTCCTTCGGCAGGATCGGTATCTCGTGCAGGGTCCGCACCACGGAGCCGATCAGCCGCTGCCCGACCAGGGTCGTCTCGTCGCCGTATGCGGTGATGAGGTAGTGCAGGTCCAGCGCGGCGGCCGGCCGCTTCACGAGCGTGCCGTCGGAGGCCCGGGTCGGCAGGTCGTTGTTGCGCATCGACGTGTTGGGGGTGACCTGGTAGAGGAACACGTTGATGGTCGGGTGGTCCGGCGCCTCCGCCGGCGGCTTGCGCGGCTCGACCTTCACTGCCTCGTCGAACTCCGCGCCCACATTGGACGCGAGCAGCAGGGACAGGGCCTGGGTGACATGGGCGATGGCGAGTGCGTTGCTCATGAAGTCGGTTCCTCGGTTCCTCGGTCCGTCATGTCACTCCCGCCCCCGCGCCAGGTAGTCGGCCAGGCTCAGGGCCGCCCCCGGTCGCTCCGCCGACGACGGCGTGCGCTGCCGGGTGCCCTGGGACGGCGACGGTCCGGCCGTCACTTCCAGCCGCCCGATCTGCACCTGCACCACCTGCTCGGGGGCCCGCGAGGGGCGCCGTGCGGCGGCCTGCCGTACGGCGTCCCGTGCTGCCGCCGTGTCCGCGGCGCTGGGGCGCAGGGCCGCGGATCCGGCGACGGGGGATGCGGCGTCCATGCCCGGGGGGACGGGCACGGACGCCGCGGTCCGGGATGCGCCCCGCTCCGGGCGCACACGGCCCGCCGCCCGCTGGACGGCGTCCGGCGCGGGCCGGGGGCCGGGCGCGATCGGTGCGACGGGACGCAGCAGCGGCGCCTCGGGCAGAGCTCGCGGGGCGGGTAGCGGTGCCGGGTCGGCCGGGGCACGTTCGGTGCGTACGACCGTCCGCTCCCGTTCCGTGTGCAGCCGCGCGGCGGGCGTCGCCGGGGACGGCCTGTCCCCCGGCCGTGCGGCGGACGGCGTGGTGGCGGGCCACAGCAGGTCGGAGCCGTCGTCGGGTTCCGGTGCCGTGGCCCGTACCGCCTCGACCCGCTCGAACGGGCCGGGCAGGCGGGGACGTACCCGCACCACACCGGGGCGCGGACCGACGGCTGCCGGGGCGTGCCGGGCGATCAGCCGGTCGAGGAAGTCGGGAACCGGTGCCCCGTCCGCGTCAGACATCCGCACACAGCTCCAGGTAGTAGCGGCGCCGCAGCGGGCTGAGCGCCATGATCTCCGGCTCGCTCCAGCCGTACGACGTGGCGAGCAGGTGGACGTCGAGCAGCAGGTCCCTTGCCCAGGCGTCCAGTTCGGTCCACAGGTAGGAGGCGATGTCCAGCTCGGCCCGGGTGCCCGCGCCGCACTCGGGGCAGGCGATGGTGAGCGTGACGTCGGCGCCGGGGTCGGCGGCCTCGACGGCCTCGGCGATCCGGCGCTGGACCGGGACGGGCAGGTCCTCGGCGGATACGGCCGCCCCGGCGCGCTCCGCCGAGACGAGGCACCGCGCGAGGAGGGCGGCGCGCGGGTCCGCCGCCCGGGCCGCCGACGTCAGGTCGGCGGCCCCGGGCAGCCGGAACTCCACGTCCCAGCCGTCCTGTTGGACGCACACCACGGAGCCGCCGGGCCCGATCCGACCGCTCAGCGAGCGCGCGAACTCCCCGGCGTCCAGGTCGAACTCCATGTCCTCCCCGCATGCCGCGCAGCCCAGCCGCACCTGCATCCGCTCCCCGAACAGGGCGCGGCGCAACGCGAACAGGTCGGCCTCGCGCTCCCCCACCGGCAGCACCGGCAGGGTCGCGGCGTCGACGTCCGGGCGCGCCGTGCGGTGCAGCAGCAGGGCGCGCCCCGTCGGCGCCTCGGCGAGGCCCGCCTCCCAGGTGGCCAGCAGTTCGGCCGCCCCCGTGATCGCCATCTCTTTCCCCCCTCACCTACCCGCTGGTCAAGCGGGGTTGAGGAACGACGGCTCCTCAGGCTCGGGCACCTCGTAGTCCCGCTCCCAGCCCTCGCACTCGAGCTTCAGCGACTGGATGGCCACCGCGTTGGCGTTGGCGTCCAGCTCACCGAGGACCTGGTACTCGCTCGGCCAGGTCCGGTACAGCTTGTGCGAGACGGCGACCTGGCCGGCCTCGTTGAGGACCTGGATGACTATGTCCTTGCGGAAGTCGGCGAGGGACACCTCGGAGCCGAGGCCCGCGCCGACCTGCCAGACCTTGTTGGCCCAGCGGTCGAACTCGGGGTCGTGGGTGACCCCGCGCTCCAGGGTGATGCCCTCGAACTCGGAGCGGCCCGGCGACTTGCGCGGGGAGGAGGGGTCGCCGCCGTGGCGGTGCTTGACGACCTCCGTCGTCCGCTTCAGCGGACTGATCTTGCTGATGCCGGCGACCGTCCGGCCGTCCCACAGGACGAGGAACTTGAAGTTCTTGTAGGGGTCGAAGCGATGCGCGTTGACCGTGAACTCAGCCATCGGATTCCTTCAGTTCTCCACGATTCCCCGCGCCTAGAGCGCGAACTGCCCGGACGTCTGCTGGATTTTGACGATCACGAACTCCGCCGGCCGGACCGGTGCGATGCCGACGAGGACGTTGACGACGCCGTTCTCGATGTCCTCGGTCGTCGTCGTGTCGCTGTCGCACTTGACGAAGTACGCCTCGCGCGGGGTGCCGCCCTTGAAGGCGCCCTGGCGGAAGAGGGTGTGCAGATACGAGGAGGCGGCGAGCCGGATCTGCTGCCACAGGTTCTCGTCGTTGGGCTCGAAGACCACCCACTGCAGGCCGCGCTGGAGGCTCTCCTCCACATGGAGTGCGAGCCGGCGCACCGGCACGTACTTCCACTCGCTGTCGAGCGCGTCGGAGCCCTCCAGCGTGCGCGCGCCCCAGACGACCGGTCCGGTCACCGGGAAGGTGCGCAGGCAGTTGACGCCGAGCGGGTTGAGCAGCCCGGTCTCGCGGTCGGTCAGGTTGACGGTGAGCGAGTGCACACCGGCGAGCCGCGCCTCGGTGCCTGCCGGGGCCTTCCACACGCCGCGCTCGGAGTCGGTGCGGGCGATGACGCCGGCGACCGCACCGGACGGCGGGAAGGAGCGCAGCCGGCCCGTGAGCGGGTCGGTGAGCTGGAGGTGCGGGAAGTACAGGCCCGCGTGGTTGCCGCGCACGGCGTCGAAGGCGGCGAGCCCGGCGCGTGCGGTGTCGACACTGACCCAGGTGCTCGGCGCGTCGACCAGCAGGAAGATCCGCCGCTCGGCGCACAGCCGCTGGGCGGCCGAGATGACCGTGAGGGCGTCCTCGGTCTTCTCGTACGCCGCGAGCTCCGGCAGCGCCAGCAGGTTGACGTCGGCGACGCCGCGCAGCGCCTGGATGCCGCTCTTGTCGCCCTCGGAGCCGATGAGGTCGCGCGGGCCGGGTGCCTCGCCGTCCTCGCCGCCCTCCAGCGGGAAGACCGGCGGGTTGACGGAGGCCTCCAGACCGAGGTCGTTGGCGCACTCGCCGAGGAAGCGGACGACGTCCTCGGGGTCGGTGGAGCCGGCGACGACCTGGATTCGGCGGCCGAAGGCGGTGACCTCGGCGCCGGCGAAGGCGTGCTTGCCGGGCGCGTCCGGCAGGGCGCGCAGCTTGCGTTCGAGCAGCAGCGCCAACTCGGCCACGCTGCACGGGGCTTCACCGTCGCAGTCGGGGTCGTGGAGCGTGAACTCGCGCTCCACCTCGCCGATCTTGACCGTCAGGTCGACCGCGAGGTTCGGCAGCTCGTGGCCGAACGGCTTGGAGACGGTGCCGGAGGGATCGGGACGGCCCTCGTCGACGACCTCGACTCGGATCAGCTTCGAGCCCGCGTTGATCACGGTCTGCGCATAGCGACCGTTCGCAGCGTCCATGGACAGGCCGGTGAAGCTCTCACGGGCCTCGCCCTTGGCGTCGTAGACGCGCAGGTTGAAGGTCTCGTCGGGGCACGGGGTGTCGTGGTCGACGGCGACCCGCAGACCGTTGCCCCAGACGCCGGGTTCCTTGGCGTGCACTTCGAGGACGGGGCCCTCGCTGTGGTCCTCGGTGGACTTGAGCGTGACGCAGGCGGCCTTGCCGCTGCCGGCCTTGGCGACACGGACGATCACCGCGACGGTGCCGCCGTTGCCGAAGAACTGGTGGACCGCGTAGCCGACGGCGCTCTGGGCGCTCAGGCCGCCGAAGCGGCGCTCGAACTCCGTGAAGCTGGTGACGCGTACCGGCTCGTTCAGCGGACCGCGCCGGGTGTGGCCCACGAAGGCGGTCACGGACGTGGTCAGGGTCGAGATCGTGCGGGTGCTGCTGGGAAGCTCTTCGACGTAGACGCCGGGATACGTCGGCCTGGCGGCGCTCACCGCGCTCATCGGCATTCCCCCTCCTACTCCCTGTCTTGGGCACCGGACAAATGCACCAAGAGGTGGCGGAGGGAGGCATTCCCTTTCCGGCACGCGAAGACGCCCCCCACACGAGCGACGCTACGACGCACACCGCATTCAGTTCCCCCGTCTGCACCCAGGACTTGTCGGTCGCCCGGGCCAAGCAACGTGCTTGTGACTCCTGATGCTCAAGTGCTCAATCCACCTTGGGGCGTTGGAAGTTGACGGAACAAGGTGGCTTCAGGCCAGCCCGGCAGGGGGTTTGGTGAAGACTCCCTCCCGGCATCCCCACATTGCGCCTGCGCGCCCCGGCCAGGTGGTTCACGGAACCTGCACAGCGATGTCGCCGCGGAGTGCCTTGAGGGCTCCCGCCGGGACGGAACCCCTTCATCCACCTCGTTCGACTGGTCGCACGCACGTACGGCCTCCCCGAGTCGCACACAACACGCGGTGGCCGATTTCCCGGGGGTCGATCCCCCCCGCCATGCCCTGACATGGGACTGAAACGATTCTTGGCTTGACCGCCTGCCGGTGATCTTCTACCAGCGCGGCACCGCCCGCCTCACCGAGGCCACGGCCGCCGAGATCGCCGCACTGCCGCAGGTCGTCGGCCTCAAGGACGGCATCGGCGACATCGAGCGGATGCACCGCATCGTCCGGGCCGTCCGCAGCCTGCCCGGCGGCGCGGACTTCCAGTTCTTCAACGGCCTGCCCACGGCGGAGATGACCGCGCCCGCCTATCACGGCATCGGCGTCGAGCTGTACTCCTCGGCCGTGTTCGCCTTCGCTAGTTGAGCAGGGGCGGGTCGCGGAAGGCGATCGGGGTGACGATCAGCTCGCGGATCCGGGTGCCGACGGTGGGGCTCATGCGCGGACCGTCTCCAGACCGGGATGACGCGCAGGGCGAGCGGCTCGTGGACGCCGCCCGCGTCGCCCGCCTGGAGCGGCTGCAGACAGCGGCGAAGGTCGTCGTCGGCATGGACGTCTTCGACGCGACGGCCGTCGGGGCCGCGATCGACGCCGCCCTGCTGCCGGCCGTGCCCAGCTCCCACGAGCGCGGCTGGACCACCTCGGCGGTGGAGGTCGCCTGCCTCGACGCACACGGCAGGCTCCTCGGACGCCCGGTCAGCGACCTGCTCGGCGGCAAGGTCCGGGATGCCGTGCCCTTCGCGGCGTACCTCTCCTACAAGTGGGCCGAGCACCCGGCCCTCGACGGCCGCCCGTCGGTCGGCGACGACTGGGGCGAGGCGCTCGACCCCGCCGGGATCGTCGAGCAGGCCGGGCTGATGCAACAGCGGTACGGCTTCCGCTCGTTCAAGCTCAAGGGCGGCGTGTCCCCGCCCGACGAGGAGATCGCAGCGATGATGGCGCTGGCGGAGGCCTTCCCGGGGCCGCCGCCACGACTTGACCCCAACACGGCCTGGACGGTGGTGACTTCACGGTACGTGGCCCGTGAGCTGGACGGCGTACTGGAGTACCTGGAGCATCCCGCCGCGACCATCGCCGGCATGGCGGAGGTGGCGAAGGACTCGCCGCTCCCCCTCGCCACCAACATGTGCGTGATCGCCTGGGAGCATCTGAGGCCGGCGATCGAGCAGAACGCGATCCAGGTGCTCCTCACCGACCACCACTACTGGGGCGGACTGCGGCGCACCCGTGAACTGGCCGCGGTCTGCGAGGCGTTCGGCATCGCCCTGTCGATGCACTCCAACTCGCACCTGGGCATCAGCCTCGCCGCCATGACCCACGTGGCGGCGGCCATCCCCAACCTCGACCACTCCTGCGACACGCACTACCCGTGGAACTCGGCCGACGACGTCATCGTGCCCGGGACCCTGGAGCTGCGCGACGGAACGATCGCGGTGCCCACCGGCCCCGGTCTCGGCGTCGAACTCGACCACGACACCCTGGACCGGCTGCACGGGCTGTACGTGGACTGCGGGATGCGCTCCCGCGACGACACCGGCTACATGCGGCGGATCCGGCCGGAGTACGAAGGCCGACTGCCCCGTTGGTGAAGCAGTGCCCACTCTCGCGCGAACGCCGCTACCGTGATCGACCGGCTTCCGTGCGGGAGAAGGAGTGACGGTGGGCGCAGACGGGTCGACGGCCGTGTTGGTCACCGGAGGCAGCGGCTTCGTCGGCAGCCATCTGGTCGAACGGCTGCTGGAGCGCGGCTACCGGGTCCACGCCACGGTACGCGGTACGGCCGCCACGGCGAAGGTGCGGCCCCTG
Source organism: Streptomyces sp. NBC_00299 (assembly GCF_036173045.1). Classification (GTDB taxonomy): domain Bacteria; phylum Actinomycetota; class Actinomycetes; order Streptomycetales; family Streptomycetaceae; genus Streptomyces; species Streptomyces machairae. The sequence goes on along the minus strand of NZ_CP108039.1, from coordinate 8,429,176 downwards.
CGGGAGATGCAGGAGGCGCATCCGGGCCGCCTCCAGCTGTTCGAGGCCGACTTGTTGACCGAGGGCTCCTTCGACGAGGCGATGACCGGCTGCCGGGTGGTGTTCCATGTGGCGTCGCCGTTCCTCATGCCGGAGAAGATCAAGGACGGCCGCAGGGACGTCGTCGACCCGGCCCTGCTCGGCACCCGCAATGTGCTGGCGGCCATCGAGCGGACACCCACGGTGGAGAAGCTGGTCCTCACCTCGACCGTGGGTGCGATCTTCGGCGACTACGCCGACGTACTGGCCATGGACGACGCGGTGCTGACGGAGCGCTGCTTCAACACCACCAGCACGGTGGAGAACAACCCGTACCACTACGCGAAGACGGTTGCGGAACGCGCGGCCTGGGACGCGGAGGCCGCCCAGGGCCGCTGGCGGATGGTGTCGGTCAACCCCGGCCTGGTCCTGGGCCCCTCCCTCACCCCGGCCTCCGAGTCCGGCAGCCTCTTCCTGCTGGAGGAGCTCTTCAAGGGCTACTTCTTCTACGGCGCACCCGACTTCAGCTTCACCACGGTGGACGTGCGCGAGGTGGCCGACGCGCACATCGCGGCGGCCGAGAACCCGGACGCGAAGGGCCGTTACATCCTCGCCGCCCCGACCATGACGTCCTTCCACGAGATGTCCCGCATGATCCGGGCCCGCCATCCCCGTGACCTGCGCCTCCCGCGCACCGCGCTGGCGCACTGGCCGGTTCGCGTCCTGGGTCCGGCGTTCGGGCTGAGCCAGGACTACATCCGCAAGCACCTCGGCATCCGGTTCCGGGTGGACAACAGCCGCAGCGTGAACGAACTGGGCATCACCTACCGTCCGATCGAGGAGACGGTCCTCGATCATTACGAAGCGTGGCGAAGTCAGCGCACGGCGAAGTGAATCCGGTCTCTTTCTCACCCAGAGCGTCGAAGGTCACAAAAACGTATCGGACATTTCACATGTCAATCTTCACGCGGGGCTCACAAGTTGGTTAGGTTACGCATCGGACCGCACGACGACCTCCGGCGAACCCCGCCGGGACGCGCGGCCTCCGCCGAGTCCGGTGCGTGCCCGCAAGGGTCCACTGGAGCCGGGGACCCAACCGAACTTGGGGTGAATCGGCCCAACCGCCCTTCGGGGCACGGGCCGTAGGGCACACCTTCCGGAGACGACCGCCCGAACCCGTCAGCTAACTCGGTAGGCGGAGTACGGAAGGAGTACGTCACCCATGGCGCCGGAACGCACCGCGCGTCCGGGGGCTCTGAGCCTCCCTGGCATGCGCAATTCCGCACTCGCCTCGGCAGCCCTCACCTCTGTGGCCCTGCTCGCCCAGACGGCCAACGCAGCCCCTTCGGCCGCGGACGAGGCACCGAGCCGCGAGGAGGTCAGCCGGCGGGTCAGCTCCCTCTACGACCAGGCCGAGTCCGACACGGGGACCTTCAACGCCACCCGCGCGGCGACGACGGGGCCGCGAGCGCGTGCCAACCGGCCCACGGACACCGCGCGCCGGCCCGCCGCCGCGCCCCGTGACGACGAGAGCAGGCGCAGCGACCCCGCGCTCGACACCATCGCGCGGCAGTGGTTCGACGCCGCCCGCGCGAAGGTGGGACCGACCGTTCCGGCAGTGCTGCCGAGCGACCGGATGCCCGACCGCCCCACCGGGACGCGGCCCGCGCGCCCGGCGAACGGCCCCGGTCAGGCACAGGAGTCGTCCGGCCGAGCCGCCCTGGAGCTGCCGACCGCGCCGGTCGCCGAGTTGACGTCCGGTACGGCCCCGCGGACGGCTGCCGTGGCGGAGCTGACGGCCGGGCCCGCCGCCGCACTTCCGGCCGCCTCGGAGGCACCGCAGCAGACGACCACCGGGAGCGCCCTCGCCCTGCCCGCCCCGGCCGCCGAACCCACGGCCGAGCCGCAGCAGCGGTCCGCGCTGCGCACGACCAAGGAGCAGAACCAGCGCAAGCTCGACCGGGCACGCGCGTTGCTGTCCGCGTACACCGCGCGGCAGAGCGCCCCGCTCGCGGCGATCGAAGCGGCGCCGGTCACCGACACCTGGGGTGCTGCGCCGACCCAGGCACAGCCCTCGGCCGACGCACCATGGCAGGCGCTGCAGGCACAGGGGCCCGCTGACCTCACCGCGGTCCCAGCCCGCACGCCGGCCTGGGCCGCGCCGGCGACCTGGACCACCACGCCGGACCCGCTCACCGACCCACTCCCGGCCGTCACCACGCCGGACCCGCTCACCGATCCCCTCCCGGCACTCACCACGCCGGACCCGCTCACCGACCCACTCCCGGCACTCACCGCGAGCCAGGCCCTCGCCACGGGCCGGACCGCAATCCCAGATCCGGCAACCACCGCCGCAGGCCCGGTCCTCGGCACGGACCAGTTCCTCGACCCGAGCGCCGCCCTCACATCAACGGGCCCGCAGGACACCCGGGCCGTGCGCGCCCTGGACTTCGCCCGCGCCCAGCTCGGCAAGCCCTGCGTCTGGGGCACGACCGGCCCGGAGGCCTACGACGGACCCGGCCTCACCCAGGCCGCCTGGAAGGCGGCAGGCATCGCCCTCCCCCGCACCGCACCGGAACAGGCGACCGCCGGCCGAGGCATCGCCGTCACCTACGCCGAGCCCGGCGACCTGGTCCTGTTCCATGCGGGCCACGTCGGCATCTGCTCCGGAAACGGCACGATGATCCACGCCCCCGGCCCGGGAGCCTCCATACGCGAGGAGTCGATCTACTACGCCGGGGAGGCGGCGATCCACAGCGTGATCCGACCCGCCTGAGCCGCCGTCACGCATCAGCGCGGGGCGGCCGGCCCGCTCGTGCCCCGCCGCTGCACGGCAAACCGCAGCGCGTCCAGCACCTGGACATCGGGCAGGGCGAGGTCGACGAAGGCAGCGTAGGGCGCGGTTCGCGGCGCCCGGCTCACCCCGGCCCTTCGGACGCCCGGCGGCCCGGCCTGCGCTGGGCCAGCCACAGGGCGACCGCCTCCGCGATCGGCTGCCCGGTCTCCAGCTCGACGAAGCCGAACTGGCCGCTCTGGTTGCACTCAAGGAACCACCAGATGCCGTCCTCGTCCTCGGCGAAGTCGAAGGCCGCGTACGCCAGTCCGGCGAGGGTGACGTACTCGTGCACCGCCTTGCCGATGCGGTCGGGAAGCGGGACCGGCTCCCAGGGGTGCCCGGTGTCGCCGTAGCGTCCGTCGACCTGGCCGGGTTCGGCGGTCTTCCGGGCGGCGAACATCCGGCTGCCGACGGCGGTCAGCCGGATGTCGGCCCGCTTGGAGACGTACCGCTGGAGCAGCGCGGGGCCGGCTGCGACGGCGGAGAAGTCCGCGTCGGGGCCGACGAGGGTCGTGGGGAGGGTCAGTGCGGGGTTGCCGGGCGGCGGTCCCGAGGCGGACTTCACCACCACGTCCCGGTACTTCTCGGCGAACTCCCGTGCCAGCCGGGGGGACGTGGTGAAGACCGTAGGCGGCACGGCGAAGCCGCTGAGGTGGGCGACCCTCAACTGCCAGGGTTTCAGGCGGGCCTGGTCGGCGTTGCGCGGATGGTTCATCCACCGTGCGGCGGCGGAGTGGAGCATCCCGTACAGCGCCTGCCGGGTCTCGGCGGTCAGCCACTCCGAGGGGTGGGCGGCGTGCGCGGCCGGTTCGCCGGGCCTGCGAACCCATATGGAGCGCAGGCCCCCCATGCTGAGCACATGTCCATTGACGGACAGGTGGCCGTCGAAGTCGCCGTGGGCGTAGTCGGCGGACAGCACGGCCTTGCCCGGCAGGTCGGCGGGGTCCAACCGCATCACGGGCGTCCCCGTCCCGTGCAGCCTGGCCACCACCATGTCGGCGGTCACGTCCTCCTCGGACGTCAGGATCAGTACGGTCATGCGCGCACGTTCGTCAGTCGTCGAAGTGGGTCGCGGAGCCCGCGGTCGAAGTCGTCGTGCCGACCGCGAGCAGGAGGTCCGGGTCACTGACGGCGGGGCGTCCGTCGGGCAGCACGTTCAGCTGCCGGGCCGGGTCGAAGTGATACGGCGTCACCGCGAGCGAGATCCCCTTGGGAAAGGCGTACTTGAGGGTGAACGGTTGCACTTTAAACCTCCGTGGCGTGTTGTCTGAATTACCGTCACTTACGCGCCGCTTGCGTAAGGAATTCATCACTTTCCGCCACATCGGCGTGAACGTAGTCACACCCTTCACAGGAAACCCAAAGGCCTCTGAACCCGTCAGGCCTTGGGCGTACCCGCTCGCAGTTCACGCAGCAATCGCGGTACCGCCTCGACGAGTTGATCCAGCTAGTGGTCGAGCAGCGGAATGAACGCGTCGAGCGAGTCGGCGAGGGCCTCCGGGATCTCCAGCAGGGAGCGGTAGCCGTTCTCGGCGTCCGGGTCGTCGACGCCGATGTCCGACTCGACGGAGAACGCCTCCGGAGACATCCCCACCACCAGGCTGCACACCATCTCGCGGCCGTCCTCGAGAGTGAGGGTCACAGCCAGGACCTGCGTCCCCGGATTGGCGCCGTACCTGGCGAACTCCCGCCAGCTGACGTTCGGTTGGTGCTCCAGGAACAGTTGTTACCCCAGTTTCCGGAGCCGGTTTGCGGCACTCCACTGGGCGATGGGCAGACGCTGGGCGTCGCGATCGGCGGTGTCCACGGGCCGATCATAGGATCTGCGGCTCCGGCACGCGCTGGTCGAGCGCCCGCGCCGGCCGGTCACCCGCTCGACCGGCCGGCGGCCTCACGGCCTTCAGCGCAACGCGCGCCTGTCCGCGTGCAGCGGGGCCGGGAGCCGGATGGTGATGAACTCGTTGTCGTCCGCCCGGCCCGCCGTACGGCCGGACGAGAAGGGGAAGTTGTTGTCGTTGAGGACCGCCAGTGTGCGGTCGTCGACGAGGTTCACGTCCTCGATCGTCTGGAACGGGAAGCGGAAGGTCTTCCCGAAGCCGCCGAGCCCCTTGGGATTGGCGATGTCCAGCAGGTCGGCGACGAGGGTCTTGTCCATCAGGCCGTCGCCGTCGCGGTCCCGGGTGTCGGCCAGGTAGATGCGCTTGAACTGGGCCGTGTCGCCCTGTCCACCGTCGCGCTCGATGACCAGGAAGCGGTGCCGGTCGACGGCGATGGCGTCGCCGATGGCGTTCGCGGTCGACTCCAGCCGGTAGACGAACCGCTTGCCGGTGTACGCGCGCTTACGCAGATCGAACTCGCTGAAGCGCAGGTCGCCGGGGGTGTCGCCGGTCACCGTGCCTTCGAGGAGCGGGTAGAGGCGACGGCCGTCCACGGAGCGGACCATGCCCTCGAAGCCCTTGCTGCTCGCTATGTTCGGCTGGGCGCCGTTCAGGTACGGGTTCTCCGGAGCCTTCACCCCGTCGAGCGCGATGGGAGCCTCCAGGAGACGGCCCTTCGCTGAGAAGTGGAGCAGCCAGGGGCCGAACTCGTCGCCCATCCAGTACGTCCCGTCCGGCATCCGCACGATCGACTCGACGTCGAAGTCGGCGCCGGTGAGCACCCGGTCGGCCCGCGTGAGCGCGAACGGCACGTGGCGGTCGGGGTCGCTCAGGTTGAGCCCGCCGAGCACCTGGACCTTGCCGGTCCGCGTGTCCGGCTTGATGCGGTGGACGCGGAGCAGGAAGTCGGCGCTGTTGGCCTTGTTGCCGTACCCGTTGTCCGAGAGCACGTCGAAGGTGCCGTCACGCCGGTTCACGACACCGCTGAAGCCCTGCACCGGCTGGTGTGCGAACGGCGCCGCGATCCCGTTGAAGGGGCCGGCTCCGATCGCCGAGCCGGACGGCTCGCTGCCCGGCACGAACGTCTCGGCCGGCAGCGACGCGAAGCCGGTCAGCGTGGCCCGGCCGAAGTCCTGTCCGCCCCGGTCGGCCACGGCGGGAGAGGCGAGGGAGACGGTCAGCACCGCGGCGCTGACCATGATCGAGGTTCTTCTCATGGCGGGCACGGTAAGAGCACCGAGTGACGGATGTGCCAACGACAGACGTCCTGCCGGTTCAGGGCGTCGGCATCCCACCGCCCTGGAGCCGCTCCAGGTCGGAGGGGCGGACCTGGATGACGAGGAGGGCGATCACCGCGGCGATGCCCGTGAAGATCGCGGCCACGACGAAGGCGGCGGAGACGCCTGAGGTGAGGATCTCGTCGGCGTACAGCGACGGCAGCTGCCCGGTGCGTTCGAAGCGCAGCCGCTCCAGCGGGGTCGCCTGGGACAGGAACGCGGGGATCTGTTTGTCGGCCTCGTTGCTGCTGGCCGTGCCGAACGTCGTGACCAGGATGGACAGTCCGAGGGAGCCGCCGACCTGCTGGGTGGCGTTGAGGAGTCCGGAGGCCGCGCCGGTCTCCTGCGTGGTCACGTTGGACAGTGCCATCAGGGTCAGGGACACGAACTCCATGCCCATGCCGAGGCTGAAGACGAGCATCGGGCCCAGGATGCTGCCCAGGTAGGTGGAGTGGATGTCGGTCAGGGTCAGCCAGGACAGACCCGCGGCGGCCAGGATCGCGCCCGTCACCATGAACGGCTTGGGCCCGTACTTCGGCAGGAGCTGCGAGGCGATCCCCGCGCCCACCGCGATGACCGCGCTCACCGGCAGGAAGGCCAGGCCGGCCTGCAGCGGGCTGAAGTCCAGCACGTCCTGCACGAAGAGCGTGAGGAAGAAGAACATGCCGAAGATCGCGGCGGCCAGGCTCAGCATCATGCCGTACGTGCCCGCCCGGTTGCGGTCGGCGAACATGTGCAGCGGCGTGATGGGCTGTCTGGAGCGCTGCTCGACCAGGACGAACAACAGCAGGAAGACGACGGCCGCCCCGAACGAGCCCAGGGTGAGCGCGTCCCGCCAGCCGTCCTGCGCGGCCCGGATGAACCCGTACACCAGCAGCACCATGCCGATGGTGGAGGTCAGCGCGCCGGCGATGTCGAAGTGCCCGGGGTGGCGTTCGGACTCCCGGATCCAGCGCGGGGTGGCGAGGACGATCAGCAGCCCGATGGGCACGTTGACGAACAGCACCCAGCGCCAGTTGAGCCACTCGACCAGCATGCCGCCCGCCAGCAGTCCGATCGCGCCGCCGCCCGCCGAGACCGCGGCGAACACGCCGAACGCCCGGTTGCGTTCGGGCCCTTCACGGAAGGTCGTACTGATCAGGGCGAGGGAGGTCGGGGACGCGATGGCGCCGCCGACACCCTGCAGGGCGCGGGCGGCGAGGAGTTGCCACGAGTTCTGGGACAGTCCGCCGAGCAGCGAGGCGAGGACGAAGAGCAGCACGCCGAAGACGAACACGCGTCGTCTGCCGAGGATGTCGCCCATCCTGCCGCCGAGCAGGAGCAGTCCGCCGAAGGTGAGCGTGTAGGCGTTCACCACCCACGACAGGCTCGTCGTGGAGAAGTCGAGCGAGGCCTGGATCTCCGGCAGGGCGATGTTCACGATGGTGATGTCGAGCACCACCATCAGCTGGCACGAGGCGATGACCAGCAGCGCCATACCGCTGCCACGGCCCTCGCTCCGCTCCGTGTCCTGCGGGGTGGTCCGTGCTTGGGGTGTCGGCTCGGGATTGCTCATGGCATCGCGCCGTGACGGGGGTTCGGTGGCTGGTTCCCGCCACCATTCGACGGTACGCCGCTGCCGGACGGGCCTCCAGTCGATCACAGGCCCGGGCGAAGCCGCCGCGGCACACGCAGGTCAGCGAGCGCCGCGGATCAGGCCCGTCAGATAGCGCCACAGCGAGGAGCGCTGCCGTGCCGACCGGTCCGGCAGCATCGCGTCGTCCGATGCCGATGCCGGTGCCATGCCGGGCGTCGTGCCCGGTGCCGACCTCGATGCCGTCAGCTGTGCGGGCCCGCGCTGGGGCGTCGCGGCGAGTTCGTACCGTACGGGCAGCGAGCGCAGGCCGCGCATGAACGGCGAGGAGCGCCACGGGAGTTGGTCGGCCGGCAGGGCGAGGTCCAGATGGGAGAACCGCTCGAAGAGCCGGGCCACGCCGACCGCAGCGACCGTCGACGCCAGCTCGCGGGCCGGGCACTGGCGGCGGCCCGCGCCCCAGGACAGGTGCGCCCGGGTGCTGATCGTGCTGCCCTGCGCGACATGGCCGGCGAAGAGCGGGTCGGCGTGCGCGGCGGCGGAGGAGATCCACACCGGGTCGCCCGCGCGGATCGTGTAGTTGCCGAGCGCGGTGTCCTCGGCGGCGAAGCGCGGTACGAAGTTCACCAGCGGCGGCTTGCGCATGACCACCCGGTTCATGGTCTCCCTGATCATCCCGGCGGACAGGCTGGCGCGCACGCCGCCGTCGCCGTCCGAGGAGATGACCTCGACCACGGTGTTGGACATGAGGATGCCGACGTGGTCGGAGGTCATGCCGAGCAGCATGAACAGCTCACGGGCCAGCTGGTCGAGCGAGAGTCCGGGATGCGCGGCCAGCAGATAGGAGGGGAAGTCGTCCCCCGGCGCCTTGAGCTTCGCGGCCCCCAGTTCGGCGAGTGTGGCGAGGAGCCGCTCCAGGGCGGGCTCCGCGTCCGGGCCCGCGTCGAGGACCCGCCACATGTCCATGAGGGCGTCGTCGCCCTGGGAACCGGGGAAGCCGAGCAGATGGCTGGCCACCATCAGCGGCAGCGGCCGGGAGAACTGCGCGGACAGGTCGGCCACGCCCGTGCCGCCGCCCTGTCCGACCAAGGTGATCAGGTCGTCGGCGTAGGCGGTGACGGCCGCCTTCAGCCGCTTGGCCTGCGGGTTGCCGGGGTCCTGGAACGGCTTGAGCGCCGCGTCCCACGCCGTGCGCAGCGTCTGGTGTCCGGGGCCGCCCTGGATCAGTACGTGGTTGACCTCCAGGGACGGCCCGAGCGGCCAGTCGGCGGGCACTTCGCCGTCGGTGCGGGCCCGCCAGTTCTCCAGCCCCTTCGGCCAGCCGTCGTCGTCCTGGAGCACCCGCAGCGCCTCGCGGTAGCCGAGGACGAGCCAGGCGGGCACGCCGAGCAGGTCGACCGGTGCGACGGGCCCGTGTTGCTGTCGCAGGCGTTCGTACACGAGCGAGGGGCGCGTGTCGTAGTCGCGGGTCAGCAGGGGTTCGGGAGTCATCTCCTCCAGGCGAGTGCCGTCGACGTCCACGGATCCGCTCTCGCCCACCTGGGATTCCATCGTCCCCCCGCCCTCCGACACTCCCCGCACCGGCGTACTACCAGCCAGTAGCCGACAACGCTCGGGACCCTACCCCAGCGGTCCCGCACGGGTGCACGACGGGGGCGGCGGACGTCAGCCGCCCGTAGGCGGGATGTTCTGGTTGGCGTGGAAGAAGTTGTCCGGGTCGTAGGTGTGCTTGGTCGCGGCAAGGCGGTCGAAGTGGCCGCGGTAGGTGGCCCGGACGCGGTCCGTGCTCTCGGCCTCGCCGATGAAGTTGACGTAGGAGCCGCCCATGGAGTGCGGGTGCAGGTCGGTCCAGTAGTCGACGCTCCACTGCCGGATCAGATCGGCGTTGGCGGGGTCCGGGTCGACCCCGGCGATCACTCCGGACCAGACGGCGTCCCGGTAGGCCCAGGCCGTGTCGTCGGGGCCGACCTCGTGGGCCGCCGCGTCCACGGGGTACAGGTGCATCAGCGACAGCGCGGTCGGGATGTTCTGGCCGTACTTGTGGTGCACCTCGATCGCCGCGTCGGAGATCGAGTCGAAGAAGTCGCCGCGCCAGTACCACTGGTAGCCCTTGGGGATCAGCTCGTCGAACATGCCCTGCAGCGCGGGGTAGGGCATGGGCGTGGTGAAGTGGAAGGCCGGCGGCGCCGGTTCGTTCACCGCGGTCAGCGTCTGCTCCAGGCGGTCGCCCTGCATGTCACCCGTGTAGCACCAGACGACGCCGCACATCTTCTGCCCGTGGATCGGCTCGGGGAACGGCGGCCCGGGCGGGATCACGAAGACGGTGAAGAAGCCGTACAGGTCCTGCGGTGCCGCGGGCAGGAACTCGCGGTACCAGCGCAGCACTTCGGGTGTGCGGTCGACCGGCCACACCGTCACCGCGACCCCGACCGTGTCCACCGGGTTCAGCCGGAAATTGAACGACGTGACGACGCCGAAGTTCCCGCCGCCGCCCCGCAGCGCCCAGAACAGGTCCGGGTGCTCCTCCTCGGAGGCGGTGACGAACGTTCCGTCGGCGAGGACGACGTCGGCGGACTGGAGGCTGTCGATGGTCAGGCCGTACTTGCGGGTGAGATAGCCGTGGCCGCCGCCTAGGGTGAGGCCGCCCACGCCCGTCATCGAGATGATGCCGGCCGGCACACCCAGGCCGAAGGTGTGCGCGGCGTGGTCCAGGTCGCCCAGCTGCGCGCCGCCGGCGACCTGTGCCGTCATCGCGGCGGGGTCGACGCGCACCCCGCGCATGGTCGACAGGTCGAGGACGAGCGCGTCGTCGACCAGGCACAGGCCGGGTCCGCTGTGGCCGCCGCCCTTCACCGCGAGCTCGACCCCGGTCTCCCTGGCGAAGGAGAGCACGGCCCGCACGTCCGCCGCGTCCACGCACTGCGCGAAGGCCGCGGGGCGTCGGTCGATCATGGCGTTGTAGATGCTGCGGGCCGCGTCGTAGCCCGGGTCCCGTTCCGTGATGACGGGCCCCCGCACTGCCTCACGCAGACTTTCGAGTGCCGTTCCGTTGATGCCGCCCATGTCCGGACCCCTCTGTGTGGCTACGGTGAGCCGCGGACGGATGACGGCGCTTGACGTCCGGGCGGGCAGCGGGGGCGTGGTGCGCGGGTCCGTTCGCACCTCGTGTCGATGTCGGCAAGGCACAGCGGCCCCGCCATATCTCAGTCTTCACCCAGCGATGGACGGCCGCACGTCGGCGGCAGACGTAGGTTTCCTCGTCCGCCCGGTGTCAGACCAACTCCTCGGCGGACCTCGCCCCTTGATCGCGCAGCCACGCGACCAGCGTGGGGTGGCCCGAGCGCTCGGCGGCGTCCAGCGGGGTCAGCCGGTCGTAGCCGATCCAGTTGACGTCACCGCCGCGTCGCAGCAGGTAGTCGGCCATCCCCTGCTGTCCGCCATGGCAGGCGCACCACAGGGCGGCGGTGATGTCCTGCGCGGCCGGCTGCTCGGACTCGGGCGTGAAGCACGCGGCTACCCGGTCTGCTTCGCCGAGGGCGGCGGCCTGCCACAGGTTGGCGCGGGCGCCGCGTGCCACCAGCCGCCGTGCGCTCCGCCACTGCCCGAAGGCCACCGCGTCCGCCAGCGGCGTGCCGTCGCCGATGACCCCGCCGTCGGCCTCGATGTCCGCGCCGAGGTCGAGGAGGGTGTCGAGGACGGGCACGTCGTCGCTGCTGGCCGCCCAGTGCAGCGGGGTCTCGCGGTGCGCGCCGGTGAACCGGGCGTTGACGTCCGCGCCCGCGTCGACCAGCGCGGTCACCGTGCGGGGACCGCCCGGCACGTGGCCGGGCCAGTCGGTGGCGACGTGCAGCAGGGTCCGGGTGCTCTTCATGTTGCCCACCCGCGCCGTCGCCAGTCCCGGATGCGCGGTGAGCAGGTCCTGCAACGCCGCCGCGTTGCCCGTCCGGATCGCTTCGACGGAAGCACGGGCCAGCGGAGCGGTCGTATCGATCAACATCGGGTCACCTCCCAGGTCCCCACCTGCATAACACGCCCGACTGACAACGCCTCGCCCGGCTCCGCACGGCGGCCCTGCCCCGCAGCCTCCGGGCGCCCCTCTGTTACGCTCCCCGGGCCTCCCGCGGGGGAAGTCCGGTGAGAGTCCGGCGCTGACCCGCAACGGTGTGCGTGGGGACCTGTGCGGTCCGTCGCGTGAGCCCGATCGCCCGTGGTGGGTGCGACCCGTTGACTGCTCGCCGCGGACTGCGAGAGGGGACCGCGCGGCCTGCACGGTCGTACGGGCTGCCTCCCTGCTCGACGTTCACAGGCGGCCCCAGGCGAAGGACCGCCCGCCCGTGCACCGAAGTCCGCCCCGGACGCCGATACCGAGATCCGGCCCGTCACGGCTGTCCGTGGTGTCCCTCGTCCCCGGCCTGGTCCTGCTCCTGCTCGTCTCGCTCCTGTGCGGTGTGGGGCTCGGAGCCGCCGGGATCGGGTGGGGTGAGGTCCTGCGGCTGCTCGGGGCCGGGCTGACCGGCGGGACCATCGCCGGCCAGGACGTCGCCGCGTACACGATCGTCTGGGAGATCCGGCTGCCGCGGGTCGTGCTCGGCGCGGTCGTCGGGGCCGGGCTCGCGGCCGTCGGCGTGGCGGTGCAGGCGATGGTGCGCAACGCGCTCGCCGACCCGTTCGTGCTGGGCATCTCCTCCGGCGCCGCGGTGGGCGCCAACGCCGTGATCCTGCTCGGCGCGTTCGCGGGGCTCGGGGTCTGGGCACTGTCGCTGTCCGCCTTCGCGTCGGCGCTCGCGGCGATGGCACTGGTGTACGCCGTGGCCCGGTCGCCGCACGGGCTCACCCCGCTGCGGCTGATCCTCACCGGGACGGCACTGGCGTACGGCTTCGAAGCCGTCACCACCGTCATGGTGTTCGGCGCGGCCCGGGGCGAGGCCGCCCGCTCGGCGATGATGTGGCTGCTGGGGAGCCTGGGCGGGGCGACCTGGGCCCAGGTGCCGCTGGCCGCCGTGACGGTGGCGGCCGGGTGGCTGTGGCTGCGCCGGCGTGCCGAGGCGCTCAACGCCCTCGCGATGGGGGACGAGACGTCCGCCGCGCTCGGCGTCCGACCGGCACGGCTGCGCAGGGAGTTGTTCCTCGTCACCGCCGCCGTCACCGGAACGGTGGTCGCGGTCAGCGGCGCCATCGGGTTCGTCGGACTGATGGTGCCGCATGTCGTACGGATGCTGGTCGGCGCCGATCACCGGCGGGTGCTGGCCGTGGCGCCGCTCGCCGGGGCCGTGCTGCTGGTGTGGGCGGACCTGCTCTCACGCCTGCTGCTCGCCCCCGCCGAACTGCCCGTCGGTGTGATCACCGCCGTGGTCGGAGTCCCCGCCTTCCTGCTGCTGATGCGGCGGGGCGGCTACGCGTTCGGAGGCCGGTGACGATGAGGCTCGACATCGAGGACGTGACGGTCGAGGCCGCCGGTGTCCGGCTCGTCGAGGACGTCCGAATCGCCGCGGACAGTGGTGCGTTCGTCGGGCTCGTCGGCCCCAATGGCAGCGGCAAGTCGTCGCTGCTGCGCTGCGTGTACCGGGCGTTGCGCCCGGCCCGGGGAGTCGTCCGCCTGGACGGGACCGACCTGCACGCGATGGATCCGCGGGCCACCGCGCGGGAACTGGCGGCGCTGCCGCAGGAGTCGTCCACCGAGTTCGACTTCACCGTCGCCGAAGTGGTCGCGATGGGACGCCTGCCGCACCGATACCGCACGGCCGCACAGGACCGCGCCCTGTGCGACGAGGCCATGGCCCGCACCGGCGTCACGCATCTCGCCGACCGGGGGCTGCTCACCCTGTCCGGCGGTGAGAAGCAGCGCGTCCTGATCGCCCGAGCACTCGCCCAGCAGCCGCGGGTGCTGGTCCTCGACGAACCCACCAACCACCTGGACATCGCGCACCAGTTGGACGTGCTCGCGCTCGTGCGCGGCAGCGGCCTCACCGTCCTCGCCGCGCTGCACGACCTCAACCTGGCCGCGGCGCACTGCGACGTCCTGTACGTCATCGACGGCGGCCGGGTCGTGGCCTGCGGGCCACCGCACGACGTGCTCCGGCCTGCCCTGCTCGCCGACGTGTTCGGGGTGCGCGCCCATCAGGTGCGGCACCCGGAAACGGGCGCGCTCCAGCTCCTTTTCGATCTCCTCCCGCCCGTCCAGTGACCCTGTGAATCCCAGTTAGGACCCCATGCGCAAGTTGCTCGCCGCCGCCCTCTGCCTCGCGGCCGCCGCCACCGGCTGCGGTGCGAACGTCGAGTCGTCCACGGACGCGAAGTCCGCCTCCGTCACTCTCACCAACTGCGGCCGCAAGGTCACCTACGACAAGGTCCCCGAGCGCGTCGTCACCAACGACGTCGGCATCACCGAGCTGATGTTCGCCCTCGGCCTGGAGGACCGCATGGCCGGGTTCGCCATGCCCGACGACAAGGGCGATCTGAGCTCCGTGCCGTGGAAGGGCGGCTACGACAAGGTCAGGTGGCTGTCCAAGGACCAGCTCACCAAGGAGAACGTCGTCGACGCCCGCGCCGACCTCGTCTTCGCCGGCTGGAACTACGGCTTCCGTGAGGACGGCGGCTTCACTCCCGACGCCCTGAAGAAGCTCGGCATCCCGTCGTACGTCCTCACGGAGTCCTGCCACAACGGCCGTACGGAGACCGCGCGCGGCATCATGCCTCCCCTGGACGCCCTGTACGCCGACCTGACCAACCTCGGGAAGCTGTTCGGCGTCGAGAAGCGGGCCGCCACGCTGATCGCCGGATTCAAGAGGCAGATCGCCGATGTGCGGGCGAAGGCACCCGAGCCGGCCGACCGGCCGAAGGTGTTCCTGTACGACAGCGGACAGGACCAGCCGTTCACCTCCGGCCGCTACGCCGCCCCGGAGCAGATCATCAGCGAGGCCGGCGGCGTCAACGTCATGCACGACCTCGAGGACTCCTGGACCACCGTGGGCTGGGAGACCGTCGTGGAGCGCGACCCGGACGTCATCGTGATCTGCGACTACGGAGACGTCAGCGCCGAGCAGAAGAGGAAGTTCCTGCTCTCCTACGCGCCCCTGCGCAACGTCTCCGCCGTCAAGCACAAGAAGATCTTCGTCCTCGACTACGTCGACCTGGTCGAGAGCCCCCGCAATCCGTCGGCCGTCGACCGGCTCGGCACCTATCTGCGCAAGGTGGCCAAGGAGCGCTGACCGTCGTCGCGTGACCGCTCGAAGTGGCTCGGTCTGCCGTCGCGGTGGACCATGCGGCCGAGCCGCTGGGCGCGGGCCCGCGGCATCAGGGTCCAGCTGCCGTCCGGCTCGCGCAGGGCGGCGGAGTGCCACGGGGTGGTCCAGGCGTCGGGGGCGTCGAGGAGGCGGATGCCGAACTTGGGGGCGCCGGCCGGCTGGGGGTGGATCGACAGGCGCACGGCGTGCGCGTGATGCTCGGCGATCAGCTCGCCCCAGGCCCGGCTGCGCTGGATGACGCCGTACGCCCGCCTCCGGCACTCGCGTTGGAGGGCGGAACGGGTGCCGGTGAAGCCGGCGGTGTCGTCGACGAGGAAGCGGGTGATGCCGCGGTAGAGCGCGAGGGTCGGGGCGTCGGCGCGGACCTCGGCGCGCAGGGCGTCCAGGGTGGGGGCGTAGCGGTCGTGGACGTGGGCGCGTTTGACGTCGTGGGGGAGGTCGCCGAGAACGTCGCGCAGGTCGAAGACGGAGAGGCGCGTCAGGCTCAACTTGCCGATGAGCGCTTTCAGTTCGTCGGAGTAGGCGTCGATCCGGTCATCGGGCACGCCGATGAGATCACCGAAGACGTGGCCGTCGGAGCAGATGACGACGCGGGCGCCGGGTGGGTGGATCTTCTCGATCTCGCCGCACAGTGAGTCGAGGAAGGTGAGGGAGAGGCGTTCGCCCATGTCGGGGAGGTGCCCCAGGGTCTTGGCGGGGTTGGGCGACTTGCAGGGGAAGCCGGGCAGCGTGAGGACGACGGGAGCACCCTCCCGGACGAAGTCGGTGATCCGGTGCAGTTGATGCGGGAAGTCCTCGGCCGAGGCGCGGTTCGGGTCGGTCGTGCGGTGGTGCGGCAGGAGCAGGTTCAGGAGCTCGGCGCCGATGGTCGTGGGCGCTGTGTCCGGAGCGGTCATCAGCGGCATGTCGTTCCTCCGGGGGCGTGCGGGCATGGCGGAAGGGCGCCTCGGCGGGTGAGGCGCTGTCGGTGGGGGGGCTCGGCTCAGCCGGAGATCGGCTTCACAGCCGTCGGTCGTAGCCGACGGGCAGGCGGTTGGTGCCGCGGCCCAGGACGGCCGGGATCCACTCGATGTCCTCGTCGCCGATGGCGAGGTGCAGGCCGGGCAGGCGTCGCAGCAGGGTGGCGAGGGCGATCTGGAGTTCGGCGCGGGCCAGGGCGGCGCCGGGGCAGAAGTGGATGCCGTGGCCGAAGGCGAGGTGGGGGTTGGGCGAGCGGTCCAGGTCGAGTGCGTCGGGGTCGTCGAAGCGGCGCGGATCGCGGTTGGCCGCGCACAGGGAGACGATCACGGAGTCGCCGGCTGGGATCCCGGTGCCGTGCAGGTCGCTGTCCTGGTCGAAGAAGCGCCAGGTGGTCAGCTCGAAGGCGCTGTCGTGGCGCAGGAGTTCCTCGACCGCGCGAGGCATGAGGGCGGGATCGTCGCGCAGCCGGTCGAGCTGGTCGGGGTGGCGGAACAGGGCGATCAGGGCCGTCGTGATCTGGTTCGTGACCGGTTCCTGGCCGGCGACCAGCAGCTGGAAGATCATCGAGTCCAGCTCCTCCTGGGACAGTTCTCCCTGGTCGCGGGCCACGACGAGGCGGCTGAGCAGGTCTTCGTCCGCGTGTTCCCGCTTGTGGGCGACGACCTCCGCGATGTAGCTCTGCAGCCCCTTCAGCCGGGCCTCGTACAGCGGGCGCCCCGGGTCAGTCGGCCCCACCGGCTGGACGACCTTGCCCCAGTCGCGGTCGAAGCCCGCGGCCAACTCCCCCGGCAGGCCGATGACTTCGGCGAGGACCCGGAACGGGAAGTGGGCGGCGAAGCCGGCCACGAGGTCGGCGGGCCCGGCCTCCGGGAGCGCGTCGACGAGCGCGTCGGCCAACTCCTGGAACCGGGGCACGAGTTGCTCGACTCGGCGTGGCGTGAAGGCGTCCGTCACGAAGCGCCGCATGTGCGTGTGCTTCGGCGGGTCCTGGTGGAGGAGATGGACCTGGAGCTGCGAGTGCTGCGGCTCGGGCATGATCGAGGCGCGGGCCCGCCAGCGGTCGTTGCCCCGGTCGTGGTTCTTGCCGAGCCGGTCGTCGTTCAGCGCGGCGAGCGCGGCGTCGTATCCGGTGACGAGCCAGGCCTGTACGCCGCTGGGGAAGAGGACCCGGTGGACCGGCCCGGCCTCGCGCATCCGCTCGTACAACGGATAGGGGTCGGCCTTGTACGGGCACCCCTTCAGCGGGACCGGGTCGGTGAGCGGCTGCGCGTCCACGGCCGGAAGGGGCTCCTGGATGGTCATGGATGAGGCTCCTCAGAGGGCGAGTTCGGGCTGGTGGTGGTCCAGCCACAGGGCGAGGTCGACGACGCGTTCGAGGCGGAGGCGGTGGCCCCACTCCAGGTGCTCGGGCGGGGTGTCGAGGCAGGGCTTGATGCGGGTCTCGTCGGCCAGCGCCCGGACCTGCTCGACGGACAGGGCATCGCGGGCCAGGTCCTGCAGGCCGCGGTTGTAGTCGGGGTGGTGCGTGGCCGGGTAGTGGTTCTTGGGACGCTGCAGCACCGAATCGGGAGCCAGTCCCGCTCCGGCGGCGCGCAGCAGGCTCTTCTCGCGGCCGTCGAAGCTCTTCAGCGCCCAGGGCGTGTCGAACGCGTACTGGACGAGCCGGTGGTCGCAGTAGGGGACGCGGACCTCCAGACCTTGGGCCATGCTCAACCGGTCCTTGCGGTGCAGGAGTTGGCGCAGCCAGCGGGTGAGGGACAGGTGCTGCATCTCGCGTTGCCGATGCTCGGTGGGCGTCTCGCCGTCGAGGTGCGGGACGGCGGCCAGGGCGTCGCGGTAGGTGTCGTCACGGAACTCGCCGATGCGCAGGTCGAGTTCGGGGTTGAGCGGCATGGCCGCCTCATCGCCGGTGACCAGCAGCCAGGGGAAGGTGGCGGCGGCCAGCGCCCTGGGGTTGTGGAACCAGGGGTAGCCGCCGAAGACCTCGTCGGCGGCCTCGCCGGACAGGGCGACGGTGGAGTGCCGCCGTATCTCCCCGAACAGCAGGTACAGCGAGGTGTCCATGTCGCCGACGCCGACCGGTGAGTCACGGGCGACGACCACGGCCTTGCGGTACTCGGGGTCGAGCAGCGCACGCGGGTCGAGTACGACCGTGCTGTGGTCGGTGCCGATGAACGCGCCGGCCTCGATGGCGTACGGGGTGTCGTGGCCGGTGCGCAGGACGTCGCCGGTGAACTGCTCGGCCTGGTCGCTGTAGTCGACGGCGTAGGAGCGGATACGGGCGTCGGGCCCCTCGCGCAGGCGGAGTTCGTCGGCGAGCAGGCCGGTCAGCACGGTGGAGTCGATGCCGCCGGACAGCAGGCTGCACAGCGGGACGTCGGCCTCCAACTGGCCGCGGGCGGCCGCTCCGACGAGGCTGCTGATCCGGTCCACGGTGACGTCCTGGTCGTCGTGGTGGGCACCGGCCTCCAGCTGCCAGTAGCGGCGCTCGCGGATGCCGTCGCGGTCCAGGACGAGCAGCCCGCCCGGCTCGACCTCCCGTACACCGGACCACACCGTCGGCCCGGTGTTGAACAGCAGGCTGTACGCCTCACGCAGCCCGTCCGCGTCCACCCGGGGCCGTATCTCGGGGTGCCGGAAAAGCGCCTTGGGCTCGGAGGCGAAAGCCAGGCCTCCGTCGACGGCCGCCCAGAACAGCGGTTTCACGCCGAGCCGGTCGCGGACGAGGAGCAGCCGTTCGGCGCGCTCGTCCCAGATCGCGAACGCGAACATGCCGTCCAGGTGCTCGGCCACCGCCTCGCCCCACTCGGCGTAGGCACGCAGCACGACCTCGGTGTCGCTGCGGGTGCGGAACACGTGCCCGCGGCCTCGGAGTTCGGCGCGCAGTTGGTGGTGGTTGTAGATCTCGCCGCTGTGACTCAGCACGGTCGTCGGCTCGTTCGGCCGGTCGGTCATCGGCTGTACGCCGCCTTCGAGGTCGATGACCGCGAGGCGGCGGTGGCCGATCGCGGCATGCTCGCCCAGCCACACGCCCCCGGCGTCGGGGCCGCGCCGGGTGAGCTCGGCGGTCATGGCCTCGATGACCGGGGCCTGGCTGCGGGCGTCCTGGTGAAAGGACGCCCAGCCGGTGATTCCGCACATGGGGACTCCTGGATCAGGTCGAGACGGTGTCGGTGGTGCGCTCGGGCACGGCGGCGTTCCGTCGGCCGGGCAGGGCGAGCAGCGGTACGGCGAGACAGGCGGCCACGGCGGCGAGCGCCAGCCCGGCCCGCGCCCCGTCGCCGGGGCCGGGGCCGGCGAGGGCCCAGGCGGCGGTGGCCAGGGCGGGGCCGAGGGTGAAGCCAAGGCCGCGGGCGACCTGCACCGTCGAGCCGACGGTGGCGATGCGCTCCGCCGGGGCCGCGCCCATGACCAGAGCCTGGGTCGGGCCGCCGTTGAGGCCCATGCCGACGCCGGCCAGCGCCAGCCGCCACGCCACCTCGGGCGGGGACCATGCGTCGCCGAGCGGGATCAGCAGCAGGAGCCCGGCCGCGGTGAGGGAGGCGCCGGTGACCGCGACCCGTCGCAGCCCGTACCGGTCGGCGAGCCGTCCGCCCAGGGGCCCGGCCAGGGCCATGCCGAGCGGGAAGGCGAGCACGGTCAGCCCGGTCGCGGTGGCGCTGATGCCGTCGTCGCGCCGGAGGTGCAGGGCGACGACGTAGTGCATGGCGGCGAACCCGGCCGCCAGCGTCAGCACCGAGCCGTGCGCCCGGAACAGCCCCGCCGCCCGCAGGACGCCCGTCACCGGACGGCCGCCCGGTCCGCGCAGCCACCACCACAGCGGCGGCACGGCGGCCACCGCGAGCAGGAACCGCGGCGGCTCCCCGGACCCCAGGGTCAGGGCGAGCAGCAGCGCCGCCAACCCACCGGCCACCGCCGACGCGTCGGCCAGGGCCCGCCGATCGGGCACGCGCATCCTCCCGTCCTCGGGCATCGCCCTCCAGGCCACGATCAACGCCAGCAGACAGAACGGGATCTTGACCAGGAAGACCCAGCGCCAGCCCAGGTGGTCCAGCAGCAGCCCGCCCACCGCGGGGCCGGTCACGGCGCCGAGCGGGCCGAGCGTCGCGGGCACGCTCATGGCACGGGCGCGCGCTGCGGGCCGTACGGCACGGATCACCAGTACCGGCATCAGCACGAACAGCACGGCCCCGCAGGCGCCCTGGCCGATCCGGGCCGCGATCAGCCAGGCCGCCCAGGGAGACAGGGCGGCCAGGGCGCTGCACAGCGCGAAGCCGACGGTGGCCATCAGCAGCGCGGGCCGCGTGCCCGCGCCGTCCAGCCACCGGCCGACAGGCAACATCAGGGCGACGACCGGGAGTTGGTAGCCCAGCGCCGCCCACTGTGCCGTGGCGGCCGAGACGTGCAGGCCCTCGGCGATGTCTGCCAGCGCCACGTTGACGATGTTCATGTCGAGCATCGCCACGAACGACAGCGCGCCCGCCACGGCCACGAGAACCCAGCGGTCCTTCACTCTCGCGCCCCTCCCCCTCACGGTCGACTGCGGTCAGCAGCCTCGTTCCAGAGGTCGGGAGCACACGGGGCCGAGTTCCCGAGCATGGCCGGAAATATGATGAAATACAGAATCAGTTCGTGGCGAGGCCGTCCAGCGTGCCGGACTTGGCCTCCGCGACCAGCGACGAGAACTGGTCCGCGCTCATCTGCACCCGCTGCCCGAAGTCGTCCGTGAGGACCACCCGGCGCTCGGCCGGGGCGGCGGGGTCGACGAAGAGTTGCGGACAGCCGCAGTCGCAGTTGCCGCAGAAGGTGGCCACCGGGTCCAGGCCGGCGATGCCTTCGATGTCGCTCATAGTGCGAACCTTTCGCGATCGTGGGCGCTCACCGGTGTGACCGCCCGGGACCGGTCCCCGAGACGCCGCTCGGGGCCGACACGGGGACATCCCTGTTGATGTGCCCGTCGGACTCGTCCGCCGGCGCCCGGTGATCGAAGGCGATCAGCGGATCACCGGTCAGCGGGTGGTCCACGACGGTCGCCCGTACGCCGAACACCTCTGCCAGCAGGGCGGGTTGCAGCACCTCGCGGGGCGGCCCGGAGGCGACCACCCGGCCGTCGTGCAGCACGTGCAGCCGGTCGCAGACGGAGGCGGCGGCGTTGAGGTCGTGCAGCGAGACCAGGGTCGTACGGCGCCCGGCGCGCAGCAGGGCGAGCAGCTCCACCTGGTGGCGGATGTCGAGGTGGTTGGTGGGCTCGTCCAGGACCAGGACGTCCGGCTGCTGGGCGAACGCCCGTGCCAGCAGGACGCGTTGGCGTTCCCCGCCGGACAGTTCGGTGAACCGGCGCCCGGTGTGGTGCTCCATGCCGACGTCCGCGAGGGCACGGGCGACGACGTCCCGGTCGGTGGTGTCCTCCCCGGCGAAGGCCCGCTTGTAGGGCGTACGGCCCATGGCGACGACCTCGCGGACGGTCAGCTCGAAGTCGCCGCCCCGCTCCTGCGGGAGAGCCGCGACATGGCGGGCCGTCTCGGCGGGGGTCAGCCGGCGCAGGTCGGCGCCGGACAGCAGGACCCGGCCCGCGGCCGGCTTCAGATGGCGGTAGACGGTTCGCAGGAGCGTGGACTTGCCGCTGCCGTTCGGTCCGACGAGGCCGGTGATCTCGCCCTCCGCGGCGATGAGTTGGGCACCGGCGACGACCGTACGGCCGGCGTACGCGACGTGCAGGTCCTCGATGTCGATCCTCAACTGCCGCTCCCCAGGCGCCGGTCCAGCAGATACAGCAGTGCCGGAGCACCGATCAGCGAGGTGACGACGCCGACCGGCAACTCCTGCGTGTCCATGGCCGTACGGCAGACGATGTCGACCACGACCAGCAGCAGCGCCCCGAACAGTGCCGAGACGGGCAGCAGGCGCCGGTGGTCACCGCCGACGACCAGCCGGCAGACGTGCGGCACCATCAGCGCGACGAAGGCGATCGCCCCCGACACGGCCACCAGCACACCGGTGAGCACGCTGGTCACCGTGAACAGTTCGCGCCGCAGCCGGGTGACGTCGACGCCGAGCCCGGCCGCGGTCTCGTCGCCCATCAGGAGGGCGTTCAGTCCCCGGGCGCGCGCCTGGAGGCACAGCCACCCGGCCGGTACCGCGAACGCCGGGACGGCCAGCAGGTCCCAGTTCGCGCCGCTGAGGCTGCCCATGAGCCAGAACAGCACGCTGTGGGTCTGCTGCTCATCGCCCGCCTGGAGCACGAGATAGCTGGTGAACCCGGACAGGAACTGCCCGATCGCCACCCCGGCCAGCACCAGCCGCAGCGGCGCGAACCCACCACCCCTGCGGGCCACGGCCCACACGAGCGCGAAGGTGGCCAGGGCTCCGGCGAAGGCCGCCCCGGACAGCCCGAGCCCCAGCGCGCCGCCGGCCCCGAGCCCGAGCACGATCGCGGCGACGGCGCCGAGGGAGGCACCGTTGGAGATGCCCAGGAGGTACGGATCGGCCAGCGGGTTGCGCACCAGCGCCTGCACCGCCGTACCGACGAGACCGAGCCCGGCGCCGACGAGGGCCGCCAACAGGGCGCGGGGGACGCGGAGTTGCCAGACGATGAGGTCGTTCGTGCCGGGACGCGGCGCCTCGCCGGACAGCCGGTGCCACACCGCACTCCACACCTCTGCGGGCGGGACGGACGTCGAGCCCCAGGCCACGGCGGCCGTCAGCGCGGCCAGGAGCACGACGCCGAGTACCGACGCCAGCGGCCCGACGGGCACCGTTCGGACCTCAGGAGCCGTCTCGCGCCGCGACAGCAAGGACGTCACGGCCTGCCGACCTTGCCCGGGTGGAGGGTCTTCGCGATCTCCTCGACGGTGGCGGCGTTCTCGACCCCGGCGATGGTGGTCCGCTCGGAGCCGATGCGCAGGAAACGGCCCTTCTTGACGGCGTTCAGGCCCTTGGTGGCGGAGTTCGACTCCAGCCACTTGCGTGCCTCGTCGAAGGCCTTCTTGTTCGCGGCCTCACTCCCCCGGTTGCGCACGCCGAGCTGGATCCAGTCCGGGTTCTTGTCGATCACGTCCTCCCAGCCGACCTGCTTGTAGTCGCCGTCGCAGTCGGCGAAGACGTTGCGGGCCCCGGCGAGGGTGATGACCGCGTTGGCGACCTGCCGGTTGCAGACGGCCATGGGCTGCTTGGTGCCGGCGTCGTAGTCGAAGAAGAAGTAGGTCGGCCGCTCGCTCTCGGGTGTGCCGGCCACCGCCTTGCGGACGGCATCCACCTTCTGCTTCATCCCGTCGACGAGTTCCTTCGCCTTGCCGCTCGTCCCGGTGACGGCGCCGAGGGAGGTGATGTCGTCCTCGACAGCGGACAGGTCGGTGACCGGGCTCTTGCTCATGGCGGCGCAGGCCGTGGACTTCAGGTAGGCGTGTTTGATGCCCGCCGCCTCGAACTCCTCCTCGGTCGGCGCGTCCCCCATGCCTGCGCCCATGTTCATCGAGGCGAAGGTGTCGATGTACAGGTCGGCGCCGGAGCCGAGGAGTTTCTCCTTGGGGACGACGGTGTCGCTGAGCACCTTCACCTGCTGCGCCCGCGCGTCGAGTTCACCGGGCAACGTCCCCTTGCCGGGCGGGAAGCCGGTGCCGACCACCTTGTCCCCGGCGCCCAGCCGCAGCAGCAGTTCCAGGCTGGAGGCGTTGCTGGTGACGATGTTTTCCGGGGCCGAGGTGAACGTGGTCCTGGCGCCCGCGCAGTCGGTGACGGTGACCGGGTAACCCGCGGAGTCGCCCTTCCCGGCGGCGGGGCTCGCTCTGTCGCCGCTCCCGCCGCCACAGCCCGCCGCCAGTAGGCCGCCGACCACCGCGGCCGTCGTAGCCCGCCCCACACGAGAACGCATCGAAACTCCCCAGATCCACTAGATGCACGGGCGGAACTCCGCCGCCCGATCCAGTAGTCGGGGCGAACCCGGTGTCAGTTCCCGGCAGGGGGAACCGACACCGGGCAGCCGGTCACGCGGCCACGACGGCCGGTTCGGCGAGGGCCGGTTCGACGACGACCGGTTCGACGACGGCCATGGCGTCCTCGGCCTCGGCCTCGGTCAATTGCTCGACGAGAGTCGCCCGGGCGCGGGCCACGCGCGAGCGGACCGTCCCGACGGGGCAGTCGCTCATCTCGGCCGCCTCCGCGTACGGCAGGCCCACCATCTGGGTCAGGACGAACGCCTCGCGCCGCTCGTCGGGCAGCGCGTCGAGCAGGTCGAGCAGCGCGATGCCGTCGTCGAAGCCCGGCAGGCCGGTCGGCTGGGCGCGTTCCGCCACCAGCGTCCAGTCGTCGGTGTCGCACAGCCGCGGCCGGGCGGCGGCGTACCGGTGACTGTCGATGACCGCGCGACGCGCGATGGACAGCAGCCATGCGCGCGCCGAGGAACGGCCCTCGAACCGGTGCAGACTGCCGAGCGCGCGCAGGAACGTGTCCTGGGCCAGGTCGTCGGCGGCCTGCGGATCGGCGGACAGATGCGCCACGTACCGCACGACATCACGGTGCAGCGAGCGTACGAAACGGTCGGTGGCGTCCGGGTCACCACCACGGGCGGCCAGCGCCCACGCGGTCGTCGACTCGTCGCAGGACGCCGTTCTGGAACCTTTTGCTGCCTTCGTCTGGCTCACGCGGGTCGCGCGTGAGGAGGGCAGGGCAGGAGTGATCACCTGAGTCCTTCTCGGTATTCCGGACTCCGGCACGGCGGCCGACACGACGGCGGCGAGCGCTGCGGCGTCGCCGCCGGGCACCGGGCACGTGCACGGCGTACGGGCGCTCCGTATGCGCACTCCGTACCGGAGGAGTCCGGGGATGCAGGGGACACGGCCGTACGGCAGGTACGACCGGGGCCCGAGGCACGGCCGGCGTCGACGTGTCGACGTCCGTGTCCGTACGGCCTCGGGGAACCGGCTGTCTCAGACGACAGCGATCCCCGCCGGAGGCCCCCGAGAGGTGATCGTGTGGACGAGCGGAAGCAGCCTGGGCGCCCGCTCGGAACGCCCGCGCCGCGGACGCGGGAGCGGGCGGTGCGGTGGTAGCGGCAGAACGAACGACAGCCGCAGCGGGGCGGCCAGCCATCCGGCGACGGCCCGCAGGATGCGGAACGCGGCACGCTCACCGTGCCCCAGCCACAGGCCGCACAGCAGCGCGGCGAGGGTGTGGGCGGCGAACATGCCGAGCGAGGAGGTGCCAGCCATGTCGTGGCCCATCCCCATGTGGCCCGGGTCCATGTGGCTCATGCCCATGTGGCCGGTGCCCATAGAGGCGGTGCCCATGTGGTCCATGGACATGGAGCCCATGGAATCCGTGGACATGTGATCCATCGAGCCCGTGTGCCCGGACAGGGAGCCGGACATGGAGCCCATGGCACCCATGCCGTGCCCGACGCCGACGGAGGACTGCGCGAACTCGAAGGCCGCGTGCAGCCCGCCCTGGGCGGCGACCACGACGGACACGACCAGCGGGAGTCCCCGCTCCCGGCCCGCAAGGCACCAGCCCGCGCCGCCCGTGACGGCGGCACCGGCGGCCAGGGTCCACCACGGGACGGCGGCGCCCGACATCAGCACGTGGCCGAGGGCAGCGAGCAGCACACAGACGGACGCGAACACCGCGGCCCGAATTGCGCGCACACACCACCCAGCAGTCATGACGGCCCTCATCCTCGCATCCGGGGCCCACTCGTCACGGGTGGGTACGCACAACACCCCCATCCCGCACTCAAGCCCAGAAGAGTGATACAGGACACGTCACGAAGAGGGAACTGGGCGCGCTCTCCGACCGACAGTTGGAGTGCGGCGGCTATGGGGGCGTCCCGAGCCGTGCAGCTGCCTTCACCGCTGCCCGCCGGGGCGGATCACCACCGCCTGCACCTCGATCCGCCCGCCATGCTCGAAGTGGAGCGTGAACGGCACGTAGACGCCCGTCTGCCACTCCGGGTCGGCCCGCAGGGTCACGTCGAGGCCGTACGGCGACATGGCCAGGCCGCCGCCGGCCTGCACCCGGGCCGAGTCGACCGTCTCCGCATACGCCATCCGGCCGCCGGTCATCCGGTGCCGGCTGAGCTCCAGGTCGCCGTCGACGGCGGACGATGTCACCTTCAGCAGCCGGTCGTCCGCGCCCCCGGAGTTGGTGATCCGGAAGAACGCGGCGGTGTCGCGGACGTCGCCGTACGGCAGGAAGACCCGCCCGTCGGTGACCGCGATCCGCGCCGGGCTGCCCGCGTTGCCGGAGCCCACCCAGGTGGTCAGACCGGCCAGGGCGACTGCGCACGCCGCGACGGGAGCGAGTGCGGCGAGCAGGGCGTCGGTGACCCGGCGACGGGTCGGGCGCCAGGCTCGGGGGTCGGTCGTGCGCCCCGTCATCGGCTCGGCCGTTCGTCGGGCCGTGGGCACGCTCATCGGGTACGACCTCCAGTGCTGACGGGCTTGCGGCCCCGGTCTTGGCCCCGCGCGCCCGCCCGGGTCGGCGTCGGCGCCGGCTGCCAGGCCCGTAGCCGCAGGCTGTTGCCCACCACGAGCAGTGAGCTCACCGACATGGCCACCGCGGCGACCATCGGGTTGAGCAGGCCCACCATGGCGAGCGGCACGGTCACCAGGTTGTAGCCGAAGGCCCACAGCAGGTTGGCGCGGATCGTGCCCAGGGTGCGCCGGGCGAGCCGGACCGCGTCGCCGAGGGCCTCGATGTCGCCGCGCACCAGGGTCACGTCGGCGGCCCCGATCGCGACGTCCGCGCCCGTGCCCATCGCGATGCCGAGGTCGGCACCGGCCAGCGCCGCCGCGTCGTTGACGCCGTCGCCGACGACCGCGACCCGGCGGCCCTGTGCTCTCAACTCCCGTACGAGGTCTGCCTTGTCCTCCGGTGTGCGGCGGGCGTGCACCTCCTCGATGCCGAGGGCGGACGCGACCGCCCTGGCCGGTGCCTCGCGGTCGCCGGTGGCGAGGACCGGGTGCACACCGAGCCGCCGCAGCCGGTCCACGGCGCGGTAGCTGCCCGGTCGTACGACGTCCCCGATCTCGATCAGCGCCACCGTCGCCCCGTCGACGCGGACGAAGACGGGCGTGTGCGCGGCTGCCTCCGCCGCCGGGAGCGCCTCGGCCAGCGCCGCGGGCATCTCGTCGTCCGGCGCGAGGACTTCGACCAGCCGGCCCTCGACCCGGCCGCGCACGCCCCGGCCCGGCTCCGCACGGAAGTCGCCCACCTCGGGCAACGGCCCTTGCAGGGTCCTGCGCGTGTACGCGACGATCGCGCGGCCCAGCGGGTGTTCCGAGCCCTGCTCCACCGCCCCGGCCAGCCGCAGCACGGCTTCCTTGCCGAGCCCGTCGGGCACGGTCGTGACGCGGGCGACGCTCATGTGCCCGGAGGTGAGCGTGCCGGTCTTGTCGAGGACGACGGTGTCGATGTGCTGGAGCCCCTCCAGGGCCTGCGGGCCCCTGACCAGGACGCCGAGCTGCGCGCCACGTCCGGTGGCGGCCATCAGCGCGGTCGGGGTCGCCAGGCCCAGCGCACAGGGGCAGGCCACGACCAGGACGGCCACGCACGCGGTGATCGCGGCTTGCGGATCGGCCCCGGCGCCGAGCCAGAACCCGAGCACGGTGGCGGCGAGTGCCAGCACCATGGGCACGAACACCCCGGCCACGGAGTCAGCCAGTCGCTGCGCCCGCGCCTTGCCGGCCTGCGCCTCGGTCACCAGCCGTGTGATGCGGGCGAGCTGAGTGTCCGCGCCCACTGCCGTGGCCCGCACCAAGAGCAGACCGCCGGCGTTGACGGCGCCGCCCACCACCGTCGAGCCGAGTCCGACCTCGACGGGCTCGCTCTCCCCGGTGACGAGCGAGAGGTCCACGGCGGAGTTGCCCTCCGCCACCTCTCCGTCGGTGGCGACCCGCTCGCCGGGACGTACAACGAAGACCTGCCCGAGCGTCAACTCCTCGATGGCGATGAGGCGTTCGGCGCCGTCGCCCTCGCGTACCGACACCTCCTTGGCGGCGAGCCGGGCCAGTGAGCGCAGTGCCGCGCCGGTGCCGTGGCGTGCCCGCGCCTCCAGGAACCGGCCGGCCAGGACGAACAGCGGGACGCCGACGGCCGCTTCGAGGTACACGTGCGCGACGCCGTCCGAGGCGGCGGGCAGCAGGCTGAACGGCATCCGCATCCCCGGCGCACCCGCGCCGCCCAGGAACAGGGCGTACGCCGACCAGGAGAAGGACGCCACGACTCCCAGGGAGACCAGCGTGTCCATGGTCGCCGTCGAGTGCCGCAGGCCGCGCAGCGCCCGCACATGGAACGGCCAGGCGCTCCACACGGCGACCGGCGCGGACAGGACGAAGCACAGCCACTGCCAGTTGCGGAACTGCCAGGCGGGCACCATCGACAGTGCGAGTACCGGCACGGCGAGCAGCGCGGTGACCAGCAGCCGGTCACGGTCCTGTCGGACGTCCTCGGCCCCCTCGGGCTCCTGCTCGCCCCGGCGCCCCTGTCCGTCCCGACGCTGCCGGGCCTTCGGCGGTTCGGGCAACGCGGCCGTGTATCCGGCCTGTTCGACGGTCGCCACGAGTTCCTCGGGGCGGACGTCCGGCGGATGGCTCACGCGGGCGCGCCCGGTGGCCAGATTGACCGTGGCGGTCACGCCCGCCAGCTTGGCGAGTTTCTTCTCCACCCGCCGCACGCAGGCCGCGCAGGTCATCCCGCCGACGGTCAGGTCCGTGGTGGTCATCGGGGGTGCCGGTTCGGTGGCCATCAGCCGCCGCTCCCGTGCCGCATGTCCATGTCTCCCATGTCCATGTCCCCGGAATCCGTGCCGCCGCCGTCACCGCTCGTCCCGGAGCGGTGCATGCCGGGCGCGACGGGCCCGGTGGCTGCTCCGACGGCGTACGACGCCGTGAAGATCAGGGCGAGCAGCAGCAGAAACCCGCAGAGGGCGGGTGGTGGCACAAGCTTGCGTGGGTCTTTCATCACCGGCCTCCTGAGGTGCGTTCCGCTTCAGGAGTCGGGCCCGGAGGGCAGGGAGTTCCCGTCCCTCCGGTGGTTCACCTCATACGGATGCCCCGGCAGCCGCCGTCTCAGGAAGCTCCGCTCCGACGGCTCCTCAACCACCACGCCCCGGCGCCGAGCACGACGACGGCCGCGCCGATGCCGATCGGCAGGGCCACCGGCATGCCGTCGTCGCCGTCCGTGTCATCGGCCGCGGCCTGCGCCGACGGGGACGACGGTGCACCGGTCGGGGGCGTGGACGTCGTCGGCTCCTCGGTCGTCGGCTCCTCGCTGGGCGTGGGGCTGACGGCCTTCGCGCCCGGTGCTGCGGCCTTCAGATCCAGGCGGGGCGCGGGGTGGCCGTGCCCGTGGCCGTCGCCGCCGCTCTCCTCCTCCAGCTCGATCCAGCGGTCCACCTTGCCGTCGCTGTAGCTCTGCAGAGTCTTGAAGACCAGCGACTTGGCGTCGGGCAACTGCCGTACGGTGACGACGTACTCGGCGTCCTCGCCGACCGCGAGCTTGGCCCCGGAGACGGTGTAGCCCCGGCCGGTGGGGGCGAACTTCCAGCCCTTGGGGCCCTCCTTGAAGGTGATGTCGGCCGGGGTGAGGCCTTCGGGAAGGATCACCTCGAGCTTGCTGATCCCGGCGGAGGCGGACTCCGACTCCGCGGTGAAGCTCAGGGCGACGTTCTGGTCGAGCGCCCGGGCACCCTGCGCCTCCACCTCGGTGTGCGCCGCGGCCGGTCCCGCGAAGGTTACGGCGACCGCGAACGCGACCGCGGTCAGGGCGCCGGTGCGGCTCAGGCGGCGGGTCAGCAGGGTGGGGCGGGGCACGTGCGACTCCCTCGTACCGGTGATGTGGTCGCTGCATTCAAGCGCAGGGGACGGCTCAGCGCGAGGGGCTCTCGTCGGGAGGGTGGCGGAGACAGGAGGCGACGACCACGAAGGGCCACAGGGACTGAATGGCCGTCACAAGGCGTTCGGCGACGCCCGCGGGACCGTCCTGAAACATCTCGATCATGAACCAGGCCGCGCTGACGAGCATCAGTGCGGTCGCTGTGAGGGCGGGTCCGGGCCGCAGGGCCCACGGTCCGGCGACGCGGTGATCGGCGGCCAGTACGGGCCAGAGTGCCAGGAGGGCGAAGCCGACCCCGACGGCCGTACCGTGGCGCAGTGATCCCCCGCTGCTCGGCGGCGGGATCATCGCCACCACCACGGCCACCACGCCACCCGCGCCCAGCGCCACCCGCCCCGGCAGCGCGGCCGGCCGCAGCCCCCAGGCGGTCACGAAATGGCAGACGCCCAGGGCGGCCAGGGCTCCCGTCATCACCCAGAAGCCCGCGGCGCCGTAGGCCGCCAGGACACTGATGGTCTGGGTGGCGGGGTCGTAGCGGGGCCCTTCGAGCTGCGCCGCGATCGCCCAGCCTGCGATCAGCACGACCGGCGCACATCCCGACGACAACAGGGCCCATCTCGGGACAAGTCGCATCAAACTACGGTAGAACGTCACCTCGGTCGGCTCGCCGCGCACACGCAGAGGACGGGCACATGACGCCCCCGGAAGCGAACTGACCTGCGACTTTCGAACGAAACGACCGCAAACGCCAGGCCGCGCCACCCCTTCCGGCGCATAGAAATATCCACCAGCATGAGGGGCCCTGCCCGGGTCGGCAGGGTCGGCGAGTGCTGGGGGTAGGACAGACATGCAGCGCACCATGGGGAAGAGGGCCGTCGATTGGCTGGCCGCGGCCGCCGCGGATCCTCGGGCGTGCAAGCAGCAGTGGGACGACGGTGCGGATGCGGTGCTGCTGGAGGCCGGACGGCTCTGGGACGTGCTCAGCGTCCCCGAACACCTCGGCCTGAGCGCCCTGGATCTGCTCAGACGGGCGCAGCCCCGGGCGTCCGGCCCCGTGCTGGTGAACTGCGGGGCGCGCAGGGTCGGCTTCTTCCTGCCGCCCGATCCGGCAGCCGAGTGGGTCGGACCGGGCGTGCGCCATGTCGGCACGGGGTCATGGGTCGCCGCACCACCGCCGTACCTGCGCGCCGGATGGCGCCTGGAGTGGCTGCTGCCACCCGACGGGACCGGCGCCCTCTACGACCCCGCCGACGTGGCGCCGGCGCTGCGCGAGGCCGGCCTGGCGGGGTGCGGTCCGGCGCGCGTCAGTCGTCCGTACGCGGGGCGGCCACGCTGACGCGTCCGTTGCTCCCGCTCCACTCCCACAGCCCCACCGGTCCGGGCAGGCCCCGGGGAATGACGACGGCCGGTACGCGCTCGGCCGACTCGACGTGCTGCTCACGCGCCGGTTCGGCGCCGACGGCCCGGGCCAGTCCGGTGAACCGGCCGACTGTCCAGGAGGTGACCGCCTGCTCCTGGCCGTAGGCCGTGGCCAGGGAGTCCCACCGTGGGGCATGACGCCGGGGCACGGCCCGGCCGTGGGCCTGCCACTCCGCGACCAGCGCCGCGTAGATCGACGGCTGGCCCCGGACGCCGGTGACCGGTACGACGTACGACACGGGTGCGGCGTCGCCTCCGAGCAAACGCCGAGCCGCCTCAGTGCTGTCCATGCCGGGGCCAACGCCGAGGCGTGCGCCGGTGGTACGCCTGTCGCGCCCCCTACCACCCAGTCGGGTGAGCGCATCCCCCGGATGGAGCCATGGTGTGGCCGACGCGCACCACCCCCGCGCCCGTCCGGCGCCGCCCCGACCATCCCCGCAGCGTCCGTGGCGGGAGACCGTCCGGCACCGCCGTGACACCGTTCGCCTCGATCGAGACAGGAGCCTCTTTCATGGACCGGAACGACAGCGAGGACACCGCCGACTGCCCGTGGTGCGCCGCACTGCACGAGGCGGGCCTGCCGCCGGCCGCCCAGCCTTCCGGATCGCCGGGGCGGCGGCATGACCCGTACGTCTCGGGCGCGCCGTACGACGGCGACGACTGGTGAGCGCGGGACGGCTCAGCCCTGCACCTCGCCCGGGAGCGGGGAGCGCTCGTGCAGCTGGGCGGCGAGTACGGCGACGTCGTCCTCGGCATTCACGGCGTCGAGGCGGGCGAGCACCGTGTCGATGACGCCCTCGACACTGTCGCCGGACTCGAAGCCGACACCGGCCAGCCGGTCCAGGGAGTGGTCGATGTCCTCACCGCGATGCTCTACGAGTCCGTCCGTGAACAGCAGCAGGGTCTGGGCCGGCGAGAGCTTGTAGGTAGCGGGCTCGTAGCCGCCGAGGCCCGTGCCCAGGGGCGGGCCGACCGGCACCGGCAGCAGTGAGGTGCGCCCCTCTCCGTCGATCACGGCCGGGGGCAGGTGGCCGGCGCTGGCCAGGGTCACCTGGCCCCGGTTGGGGTCGAGGCGCGCGATCAGACACGTGGCCGGCCGGCGCTCCGGTTCCGTGGCGGCGATGTCGTCGAGCTGGCGCAGCACGCGGTGCGGCGGCAGGTCGGCGGAGGCGATGTAACGCAGGGCGGAGCGGTAGGCGGTCATGTCCACGGCCGCCTCCAGGCCGTGCCCCATGACGTCGCCGACGACGAGCAGCGTCCGGCCGAAGTGCAGGCGGACGGTCTCGCACCAGTCGCCGCCGACGAGCGCGCTCTGCCCGACCGGCATGTACCGGATGGCGACGTCCAGGTTCGGGTGCGGTCGGCCGGGTTCGGCGAGCAGGGCCCGCTGGAGCTTGCCGACGATGCCCTTGACCCGCTCGTGCTCCCGGGCGTGCCGGATGTGGGAGGCGGCGCGTTCGGTGAGGAGAGCGAGGAATTCCGCCTCCGTCCCGGTGAACGGTGGCCGATCGCGGGCGCAGACCAGTACGCCGTACCGGAGCCCGTCGGTGACCAGGGGGACGCGGAGCTCGGGCCGGGGCCACCGGACGACATAACCGCGGCCCTGCCCTCGTCCGGTCCGGTCGCCTGCCGTGCCGCCTCCTTGGCCGCGGCCCGGGCCCGCCGGATGTCGGGCAGCACCGCCGGGTCTCCGTGGACGGCCACGTACCCCGCACCGGCTCCGCTCCCGCCCCGCAGGACCGCCGCCGTGCCGCCTGTCTGCGCGGCCGCCTCCCGGGTCAGCTCGGCGTACGTGACGCCCTCGTCCAGCGTGGTGCCGATCCGCTCCACCGCCATGCGCGGCTCGGTCAGCCGGGACGGCATGCCGACGTCCTGCTCGGGTACGCCGGGGGACGCGACGGGCCGCACCGTCGCCGGTCTGTGAAATGTCTGGAACCAGCGCACCACACCAAACACTCTAAAAGAGTGACAAACCCACACAGGCGACGCACAGGTTGCCTAGCGCCCACCACCCCGCCCGACGAGGATTTGCCCTGCGTAACGGGGGCACGGACGGCGCACGGATGGTGACCCGGCTGCGACTGGCGGCAACGGGCGGGCACAGGGGCGCACGCCCCGCATATATCTGCCTGTTTGATGCGCGGGCGCTCGCCCCATACGGGGAATTGAGCCCCGGCGTGTGGCCGCGACCCCGGGCACCCGCTGCACTGAGGCCTCCACCTCTCGGTCGTCTGCGCACCTCAAGGAGGCTTTACATGGCACTCACGGAGTGGACGAGGTCAATGGAGTGGCTGGCTGCGGCATCGGAGGACCCCGGCGCCTGCAAACAGGAGTGGCAGAACGGCAGCACCGGCGTCACGCTCCTGGCCGCCGGACGGTTCTGGGACGTGCTGATCGTGCCGGAGGACCTCGGGCTGCGCGTCGCCGACCTGCTGGACGAGCTGCCCCTGCTCGACCGCGGCCCCTGCCTGCTGGACACCCGGCGCCGGCACGTGGGCTTCCTGCTGCCCCCGGAGCCGCAGACGGTGTGGATCGGCACCGGCGTGCGCCTCCTCGGCGCGGGCACGTGGATCACCGCTCCCGCCCCGCACTGCCGCTGGGGCTCGCTGCGCTGGCTCGTCCCGCCGGACGGCACCGGCACCCTGAACATGCCGGAGATCCTGGAGGTGGCCCTGCAGCGCTGCGCGGCCGAGCTGTCCCGCCGACAGGGGCTCTGCAAGCCCGCCGCCGCACACGGTGAGGCCGCACCGCACGCCGGTGAGGAGACCGGGCCGCAACTGGTACGCCAGCACGCGTCAGGTGCACGCCTACGGGCGTGAGCGGGGCCAAGCGGGGCCCTTGGGGCAGTCCCGGACCCGCAACCGGGGACGCATACTCTCGGAGTGGGCTCCGGGGAGGCCGGAATTCCAGGAACGGGATCTCCCAGGAACCGGGACAGGTACAGGTCCAGGTACAAGAACAGGGGGCAGCTCCGGATGGTGACAGCGCGCCGGTTTCCGCTCGGCTCCGCGACCACGCTCACGGACCTGGAGGACCACCCCCACCCCCGGCTGGCCCTGCTGCGCGCCCACGAGCCGGTCTCGTGGGTTCCCGTGCTGGGCGGCTGGCTGGTGACGCGGCGTGATCTCGCGCTACGGATGATGCGCGACTCAGCAACCTTCACGGTCGACGACCCCCGCTTCTCCACCGCCCAGGTGGTCGGTCCGAGCATGCTCTCCCTGGAGGGCGCCGAGCACAAACGCCACCGCGCCCCCTTCACCGACCCGTTCCGCACGCAGGATGTGCACGACCGGTTCACCGGGTTCGTGGAACGGGAAGCCGCCCGGCTCGTGGAGCGCATCAGGCCGCGAGGCAGCGCCGAACTGCGCCGGGAGGTGGCCGGGCCCCTGGCCGTCGCCGTCGTCGCCGAGTCGCTCGGATTGGTCGACGCGGACGCCGAGGCGGTGCTGTCCTGGTACGACGCCATCGTGGGCGCGGTCTCCGACATCACCGCCGGCCTGTCGGCGAACCCCGCGGGGGCGGTGGCGTTCGACCAGCTGCGGGGAAGCGTCGAGGCTACGGTCACGGCAGGAAGCGGGGCGTCCCTGCTCGTCGCGGCGGCCGAGAGCGAGCGCCTGACGCTGCCGGAGGTGGTCGCCAACGCCGCCGTGCTGATGTTCGGCGGTATCGAGACGACCGAGGGCATGATCGCCAACGTCGTACTGCACTTGTTGGCACACCCGGATCAACTCGCCCTCGTGCGTGCCGATCCGGACCTGGCCGACGCGGCGATCGAGGAATCGCTCCGCCTGGAACCCGCAGCGGCGGTCGTGGACCGCTACGCCACCGCCGACGTGACGATCGGCGGGGCCGACGTGCGGCGCGGTGATCTGGTGGTCGTCTCACTCGCCGGCGCGAACCGCGACCCCGAGGTCTTCCAGGACCCCGACCGTTTCGACCTGCGACGGGACAACTCCCGTCTGCAGCTGGCCTTCGCGCACGGTCCGCACTTCTGTCTGGGCGCCCACCTCGCGCGTCTGGAGACCCGCGTCTGTCTCCTCGCACTGCTCGACCGCCTCCCCGGCCTGCGGCTCGACCCTTCCTCGTCCACGGCCGCCGGCGGCCTGGTCTTCCGGAAGCCCCCGTCCCTGCGCGTGCGCTGGGACGTGCCCGCGCAACGCTGACGCGACGCCGGGTCACTCCCCTTCCCTGACCTGGCGATCACGCCTTGCAGTTGTACGAGGGGGCGTCGCCGCTCACCTATGCGCCACGGCGGACCCGGGCGGCCTTGCGGGCCTCGGCAATCTGGCGGGCCTCGGCGGACCGGCGGGACTCGCCACCACCGGACCGCCCCGGGCGGGTGCCCAGACCGCGGAAGGGGGCACCGCCGCGCTTCGGGCGCTCGGCGGCCGGCCCACTGCCGGCGACGGGCACATCGGAGGGAGCCTGGGCACCGGTGATGCGGCTCAGCTCGGCCTCGCCGGAGCGGACCTGCGTGATCTGCGGCCTGATACCCGCGTCGGACAGGAGACGGGCCATGTCCCGGCGCTGGTTGGGGAGGACCAGCGTGACGACCCTGCCGGACTCGCCGGCGCGGGCGGTACGGCCACCGCGGTGCAGGTAGTCCTTGTGGTCGCCGGGCGGATCGACGTTGACGACGAGATCGAGGTCGTCGACGTGAATGCCCCGGGCCGCGACGTTGGTGGCCACCAGCGTCGTGACATCACCGGTCTTGAACTGCGCCAGGGTGCGGGTGCGCTGGGGCTGCGACTTGCCGCCGTGCAGGGCCGCGGCCTTTACGCCGCTGCTCAGCAGGTGCTTGGTGAACTGGTCGACAGCATGCTTGGTGTCCAGGAACATGATCACGCGGCCGTCGCGGGCGGCGATCTCGGTGGCGGTGGCGTACTTGTCGGCGCCGTGCACCTGCAGCACGTGATGCTCCATCGTGGTGACCGCGCCCGCCGACGGGTCGACCGAGTGGACCACCGGGTCATGGAGGTAACGACGGACCAGGAGGTCGATGTTGCGGTCCAGCGTGGCCGAGAACAGCATGCGCTGGCCGTCGGGGCGTACCTGGTCCAGCAGTTCGGTGACCTGCGGCATGAAGCCCATGTCCGCCATCTGGTCGGCCTCGTCCAGGACGGTGATGCTCACTCGGTCCAGGCGGCAGTCCTTGCGCTCGACGAGATCCGCGAGGCGGCCAGGAGTAGCGACGACCACCTCGGCCCCGGCACGCAGCGCGCCGGCCTGCCGGCCCATCGACATGCCGCCGACCACCGTGGCCAGCCGCAGCTTCAGCAACCGGGCGTACGGGGTGAGCTCATCGGTGACCTGCTGGGCCAGCTCGCGCGTGGGAGTGAGGACCAGGGCCAGCGGCTTCCGCGCCTCGGCACGCCGGCCGGCCGTGCGCACGAGGAGCGCCAGGCCGAAGGCGAGCG
The DNA here is from genome assembly GCF_036173045.1 of Streptomyces sp. NBC_00299. Lineage (GTDB taxonomy): Bacteria > Actinomycetota > Actinomycetes > Streptomycetales > Streptomycetaceae > Streptomyces > Streptomyces machairae. The sequence continues at coordinate 8,392,728 of NZ_CP108039.1, read as the reverse complement.
TCTTGCCCGACCCGGTGCGCGCGCGACCCAGCACGTCCCGCCCTGCGAGGGAGTTCGGCAGTGTGGTGGCCTGGATCGGGAACGGCTTGGTCAGGCCGCGGCCGGTGAGCATCTCCAGCAACGCGACGGGCATGTCCAGTTCGCCGAAGGTCGCTGCGGCGGGGAGGGCGGGGGTGACGGTGGCCGGCAGTGCGAACTCCCCCGGTGCTGCGGAGGAACGACGCCCGGTGCTGACTGAACGGCTCAAGGAGAACCTTCCTGATGAGGGCGCGCATCAAGAAATCCCCGACAGGAATGAGCCGGACAAATTGCAAGAACGAGCCGAATGCAAATCCAAAGAATAACGAATTCCGACGAAATGCCGGAAAAAGCAAGCTGAGGCCCCGCCGCAAGGCGGGGCCTCAGCTACCTCATGCGTTTCGACGTCAGGCGGGAGTGATGTTCTCCGCCTGCGGACCCTTCTGGCCCTGCGTGACGTCGAAGTTTACCTTCTGACCTTCCTGAAGCTCACGGAAGCCCTGGGCGGCGATGTTCGAGTAGTGGGCGAAGACGTCCGGGCCGCCGCCGTCCTGCTCGATGAAACCGAATCCCTTTTCCGCGTTGAACCACTTGACGGTGCCGGTAGCCATATCTTTTCTCCTTTGGGGGCAGTACCCGGGGACCTACGCCGTGCGAACCCCTGCGGTGCCAAATAAGCCCCGTCCGGATAAGCACCTGAAGTTTCGGGAACCACAACTACAACTGTCACCAAGTTTAGCACGGCACGCGCATCCGGCATTACTCGAGGAAAGCCAATCGCGCCTGAGGAATCGGTGCCCTCGCCAGGCACCTAACCGAGGAAGCTCAGTCGCACCTGCCGGTTCGGGTTGTCCCGGTTGGTGTCCGCCAACCTCCGTTAGGGCAACCCCAGGCTATCCGGATTCCGACGTGTACCGGATCAGCGCCGTACCCACGCGCTCCCGACTGCGACCCCGCCTGGCGCGCGGCCCTGTTCAGCGTGACCGAGACGCAGGACGGGCTCGGACAGTTCTACGGGCCCCTGGCGGCGAAAGGGCCGTACCGAGCCGAGTGGGCGGCAGTCGCCCCGCGTGCCGAAGAGGCGGTCCTTGAGGGCCACGGTGCCGAGATCCACTCTGTGTGCGCCCTCGACCCCGGGTCCCACACCCTCCTCGCCAGCGCCTCCGACGACGGGACCGACAGTCGTGGCTTGCACGAACGCAGGGTCTCCTGCGTTGCCGCGCTGATCGCCGCGTCCGCGGCCCGGCGCCTGCCCACGGGGAGCTATAGACCGTCCTAAAATGGAACAAATCATCCATCGATGATCGAGGGCAACGTGTCGGCCAACGGTGTGGCATCGAACTTGTACCCGTTCGGCGCCGCAAGCGTCGGCGAAACGCCCGAGCGCGACGACGCGCTGGTCAGTGGCATCGTCGGTGCCGTGGAGCTGACCGGAGCGCATACCGGAAGCGTGTTTCTGCTCTCCGGCGACCACCGCTCGCTCGTAGTGGCCGCGTCGTGCGGGTCGCCGCCCTCCCTGCTCAGCGGGTGGCGTCGGATCCCGGTGAACAGCGGCCTGCCAGTGGCGGAGGCGTACCGCTCCGGGCGCATGGTCCATCTGGCCGGCGCGGAGGAGACGATGCGGCGCTTCCCGCAGCTCTCGGTCGCCCTGCCCTACCCGTTCGGTTCTGCATCGGTCCCCGTACGGGCGGGCGAGCGGACGTTCGGCACCATGGCCGTGGTGTGGACGGCCAGGCCGGACGGGACAGGGCTGTCGAGGGCGCAGCGCCGGAAGCTGCGCTCCGCCGCCGACCGGCTGGGCACCACCCTCGCCGGACTGCGGACCCGCGGCGCGCTCGGCGAGTACGACGAACGGACGGCTCCGGTAGTGGTCCCGTTGCCGTCCGCTCCGGTGATCCGGGTGGGTCTGTTCGACTGGAATCTCGGCACCGGAGCCCTCACGGCCGACGACGAGCTGTGCGCGATCCTCGGAATGCCGCCCCGCGAGTTCGACGGACGGGCGGCCACCCTGGCGGCCATGATCGAGCCCGCGGATCTGCCCGGCTTCCGGTCCACCGCCCGTGCCGCGGTCCAGGAACGCCACGTACTGGCACACTGCCTGCGCATCCGGGACGGCCGCGGGGGCCACCACACCGTCGAGCTGTGGGGCAGGGTGCCCGAGAGCCCTGACGACCTTCAGGCCTCGGCCCATCTGGTCGGCGCCGTACTCGACTCCGGGAGCCGCATGGCCGCCGTGGCGGCGATCGAGCGGCTCGCGGACGGCTTCTTCGCGCTCTCGCCCGACGGCCGCGTCGCCTACGCCAACCACAGCATGGAGGATCTGCTGCGGGTCCGCCAGGACGAACTGCTCGGCCGACGCCCCTGGGACGTCCTGCCCTGGCTGGCCGATCCCGTGTACGAGGACCGCTACCGAGCCGCCCTGATCTCCCAGCAACCGGTCTCCTTCCTGGTCCGCCGCCCTCCGGCCACATGGCTGGTCTTCTCCCTCCACCCGGGCGCTCAGGGCATGACGGGGTGGGCGGCACCCGTGCGACAGCCGGTACCGGCCGACACCGGACCCGGGGCAACCCTCGCGGAAGGGGGGCCGCCCGCCTCCTGGTCGCCTCCGCCCGCGGCCCCGCGCGTGGGTTCCCTCTACCGGGTGCTCACGCTGGGCAGCGCGCTCACCGAGGCGGTCACCGCACACGAGGTGTTCGAGGCCGTCGCCGAGCAGCTGCTGCCCGCTTTCGGCGGTCAGAAGCTGGCGATTGCCGTGGTGGAGGCGCGGCGCCTGCGCCTGCTCGATCAGCGCGGCTACTCGAAGCGCTTTCTCGCCCGGTTCGAAGGCACTCCGCTGCATGCCCGGCTGCCGGTGACGGACGCGCTGACCTCCGGGGCCCCGCTGTTCGTCGAGTCCCGTGAGGAGCTTCTCGAGACCTACCCCGGGATCATGGTCAGTCAGTCCAACTCCTGGGCGTTCCTGCCCTTGATCGCCTCGAACCGCCCGGTCGGCGTCTGTCTGCTCGGCTTCGACGACGTTCACCGATTTCCCGACGAGGAGCGCGGAGTCCTCACCGCGCTGGGCGGCCTCATCGCCCAGGCCCTGGAACGCGCCAGGCTCTACGACGCGGAATTCGCCCTCGCCCGCGGCCTGCAGAACGCGCTGCTGCCGCACCGGCTGCCCACACTGCCGGGCCTCGATGTCACCGGGCGCTATCTTCCGGGCACCCGAGGGATGGACATCGGCGGCGACTGGTACGACGTCATCCCCACCGGCGACGAGGTCGCGCTGATCGTCGGGGACGTCGAGGGGCACAACGTCGCCGCCGCGGCTGCCATGGGCCAGCTGCGAAGCGCGGTGCGGGCCTTCGCCACCGCCGGCCACCGGCCGAGCGACGTCGTCGCCAACACCAACCGGCTCCACATGGACCTCGACCCGGCGCTCCTCGCAAGCTGCTGCTACGCCCGCCTCCGTCCTCGCTCGGGGGTCGTGCGCATCGTCCGTGCCGGCCACCCCCTGCCCTTGCTGCGCCTGCCCGACGGCCGGGCCGAAGTCCTGGATGTGCCCGGCGGCCCTCTGCTCGGCATCGACACAGCGGCACACTTTCCGGAGTCGGAGCTGCGCCTCGTACCCGGGTCGGTCCTGGCCCTGTACACGGACGGACTGATCGAGAGGCGTGACTCGGACATCGATTCCGACATCGACCGGCTCCGGGCGTCACTTGCCCGCTTGGGCGGGGGCCGCCTGGAGGATCTGGCCGACGCGCTGCTGCGGAACGCCCGCCGTTCCGCCGACAGGGCGGACGACATCGCCCTCCTGCTCACCGAGTACGCTCCGCCACCGCAGACGGCGACAAAGCCGGCGTCCGCACACGCCGGCTCCGGCCCGCCGCCGTGAGGCAGCAGGCTCTCCGAACCCCGCTGCCCCCTGCCCCGATCTTCCGGTACCCCCCTGGTAACTCGACGGGTCCCAGGTCCTGGCACTGTCCCTGTCGGCGGCCGTAGTGATGTGGAAGGGGGCCACATATCCGCTGGCCGACGGCCGGAGAAGGCTCGGTTGAACTCGTCGACGGTCGGCCGGCGCTGTGGGGACAGCAGCTCGGGCACGGTGGCCGCCTGGTGCTCTGCTCGCTGGACGCCGCCGCAGGCCAGGACGGCCGGGCCGCTGGCCGGGGCCGTGGTGGGGCGGTGTTCCGCCAGCTGCGTCACCGGTGTGGGCGCCATGCTCCTCGGAGATGGCGTCGCCTCACTCGTCGACCCGCGAACCCGCGGCGCTTCGCCCACACCGACCGGGACGGCGGACGCGGCGGGACCGGCCGACCCGGCACGGGCGGCGCGGCGCAGGCGTCTTCGGCGCCGGCCGGTGCGGGGACAGCGGCCGGCACGGAGCAAGACAGCCTGCTGACCATCTCCGGGCTGACGGTGCGGGCCGGGGACCGGAAACTCGTCGACGACGTGTCGTTCACCATCGGGGCCGGCCAGATCGTCGGCCTCGCCGGGGAGTCGGGCTCGGGCCAGAGGTGCCTGGTGGGGCGGGTGGGACTCGAACCCGCGGCCGACGGATGATGAGTCCGCCGCTACAAAGCAAGGGCAAGCCGCACTCACTTGGTACGGCCGGACTTCAGACCTACAGTCGGCACCCTCGTCACGCAAGGAACGACAACCGCACCTGCCGACGAGGATTGTCCTTGTTCGTATCCGCCAACCTCCGCTAGGACAAGCCCGACCCTACCGATACGCCTCCCGGGGCTGTCTCAACCGAGGTCTTGCAGGAGCCGACGGCTGCGGGATCACTTCACTGCGCTCTCGGTCCGGCGCGCGATGCCCTCGAAGGCGTCGAGTGTCTTCCGGTCATGTGGACCGAACCAAGCTCACGAATGCGCCGCTCGGTCTGTCGAATACGGCCCAGAAGCCGGTATTCACGTGGGGCAAGGCGGCCCCCGCCCCGATCTGGTGCCCCCGCGCAGACTGCTCCTTCATCCGGCTACGGAGCCCGGCTGCTCAGCGGCCTGCCGGGGCCCGCATCATCAAAGGAGGGGAGACCATCGACGAGGAGTTGCGATGAGGTTGTCGTTCCTTGACCCCCTCTACGCGGAGCCGGGCCCGTTCGCCTCCGTGTACCTGGACACCTCCCGAAACGTCGCCCATCCCGAGCGGGCGATCGCGCTGCGCTGGCGGCGACTGCGCGAGAGTCTGTCCCATCAGGGCTCGGACCGGGCGCTGCTGAACGTACTGGAGGAGGTGGTCGGCGCCGACACAGAGGTGCCGGGGGTGCACGGTCAGGGCCGTCTTCGCCACCCACGGCACGGTCGTCCTGGCCGGGGAGCTGCCCAGGCCGCCCGAGCACGACTCCGCGCGCTACAGCACCCTGCCGCACGCGATACCCCTGGTCACCCAGCACCTTCCGGAGATCCCCTACATGGCCGTAGTCGTCCACTACGGCGGCCTTCCGACCGCCGAGACCCACGGCTGGGTAACTCTGGAGGCGGAAACCGGCACCTGGCCCGCGTCCACCGTCACCCCGGGTGAGCGGCTGCACCGCAGGGTCGCGGTGGCGACCTGGCACCGCACCTCCCTCCGGCTCGGCCACCGGCTGGACGAACGGGCGCGGCGCGCCCATGCCGACGCAGTCGTCGTGGGCGGGGACGAGTGGGCGTGCAACGTACTGATCCGCCGCCTGCCGCACACCCTGCGGGACAAGGTCGTACGCGTGGGCGGCCGGACCCCCACCGACACCGGACGCGCCCTGTTGGAGCAGCAGCTCGATGGCGTCTTCCGCGGCCGCATGGCCGCGCACGACCGGGAACTCGTGGACATCTTCATCGGCCGGCGTGCCCTGGCCGGACCCATGACGGAGGGGCTGGCCGCCACCGTCGCCGCCCTCCAGCGTGGCCAGGTCGCGGCACTGCTGCTGAACCGGCCGCCAGGGTCTTCGCTGCAGCTCTGGGCGGGCTCCCAGCCCACTCAGCTCGCCCTGACCGAGGCGGAGCTGATGTCCTTCGGCGTGCGGGCCCCGCGCGAGGAACGCGCCGACGAGGCCCTCGTCCGGGCCCTCGTCGGCACCGGTGCCGAGCTGATCGTCGTACCGGAGAGCGAGCTGAGGCTGTACGAGGGCGTGGGCGCCCTGCTGCGGTACACCGACCCGGGGACCCCTCCCTGACGCCGACGCTGCGCCACGACGAGCATCGGCACACGCTGGCCGAGTCCGTACGGTCCGGCCGTGCGGCTCGCGTCGCCCTGGTAGAGGTCCGGGCCGACATCGACCGTGGACTTGCCCTGCACGGCGGACTGCGGCGGGAACGGCGGCACGAGGTGGTCGAAGAAGCCGTCGTTCTCGTCGTACGTCATGAACAGGGCCGTCCGGCTCCACACCTCCGGGCCGGAGGTGAGCGCATCGAGGACCGGGGAGATCTACCAAGCACCGTAGTTGGCGGGCCAGCCGCATCCGAGGTGAAGAACTTCCGAAGAGCCACAGCATTGGGTTCGACGGACTTCCGAGACCAGCACCAGGGCCACGGTCACGGCACCGTGGCCGGTGCCGGCTCGTACACGGCCGAGCACGGCATCCCAGCTCCCCCCGCTGGTGCGGGGGTCAACTGCACGCTATCCGTGGGCAGTTAAGCGACTGCAAATGCCGTCTAAAGCACGCACGGGTGCGCGTCCCCTCGTTTCAGCGGATGGCGGGGATGACGCCGGCGGCCTCCAAGCGTGCCGGATCCGCCCGGAGTATGGCCTCGTGGGCGAGGCGCAGGGCGGGTCCCGGCTCGACGCCGAGCTCTTCTCTGATCATCCGGCGGGCGCTGCGGTACGTCCCCAGCGCGTCCCCCTGACGGCCCGCCCGGTACAGGGCGACCATCAACTGGCGGTAGAAGGGCTCCCGCAGCGGATGCCTGACGAGGAGGCCCTTCAGGTCCTCGATCACCTCGTGATGGCAACCGAGTGCCAGCGTGGAGTCGATGCTCAGCTCGATGCAATTCAGCCGCTTTTCCTCGTGCACGGCTGCGAACGATTCGATGTCCAACGACCCTTGAATTCCCTCCAGAATAGGCCCCCGCCACAGCGACGACGCCCTGCGGAGAAGTTCGGAGGCATGCAGAAAATCGGCCGCGCCGTATCGTTCTCGGCCACGAGTGTAGAGCACTTCGAATTCTTGGAAATCTGTTGTGGCGCCGCTCACCTCGAGGATGTATCCCGGCGATGTCGTGGCGATCGGAGACGTCCCTGTCGGTCCGTTCAGGATTTTCCGCAACTGTGAGACGTACACGCGCAGACTCGCGAAGGCGCAGCGCGGCGGACCTTGCTCCCAGAGTTCCGCCACGAGCTTCTCCCCCGGTACGGTCTTGCCCGCCCTGATCAGCAGCAGGGCGAGCAGTTTGGTGAGTTTGGGCTGCTCGGGCGTCAGGTCGACTCCGCCACGGGTGACCCGCAGCCGCCCCAGCAGCTCGTAGCGGAGCGCAAGGTCGGCCTGTAAACAGGGCACGGACACGACAACCCCCCGAATGCGCGAAACGCATTCAATTAAGATTCCGGTTCCCCCGCTCGACCCCAGGCATGGGGCCCCATATGGGACAGCAGTTTCCTGCTATGCCGTGCAGCATATGCGCCGCCGTTGCATGTTGCCAGTGCGTTCCGTTACACAGCCATTAAGGAGAATGAAAATCTGATGGCCCGGATACGGGCGGCCGGAGAAATATCCACCGCCGCCTACCGGGTGGCCGAACGACATTCAGCCAAGAGCCCGGCCCACCGGTGAGCGGGCCGGGCTGTCCGGGCCGAGAGCATGCTCGCGTCTGCGCCGCCGGTCGGGCGGCCGCCGGTCAGGCCGCCGCCGGCCGTTCCGCCCCGAGTGTTTCCAGCAGCCAGGGGAAGAGCCGCTCGTGGAACAGCCGCATCGCACCCGAGTGGCAGTGCGCCCCACCCCCCTCGTCGGCCGTGAACACATGCAACGTCTTGGGCGAGTTGAGGCCTGTGTACACCTTCTTCGCGTGCTCCAGACCGGCGAAGAACAAGTCCTCCTCCGCGTCGAGGACGAGCACGGGGCTGCGCACTTGGCCGATCACGTCCGACAGACCGAACGCGGCCAGCGTGCGCAGCAGTTGGGACGGGGTGTCGGCGCCGAAGGTCCACAGCGCCTGCCGCAGCAGCCAGCGGGTGAAGGTCTGCCGGGCGGCGATCCCCCACATCACCGGGTCGGCGAAGTCGTCGCATCCCTGCTCGACCCACTCCAGGACAAACGGCGGCAGCCCCACGACGTCGCCCAGCTGCCAGACCGCGTCATGGGCGACGCAGCCGGCCAGCCGGTGCTCGAACGCCGCGGCCCGCACCGCGAGCAGGCCGCCGAGGCTGGTGCCCATCAGCGTCAGACGGTCGGGGTCCACGCCGGGCAGGGACAGTGCGTGGTCCACGACCGGCGTGACCACCTTCTCCCAGTCGGGGCGGAAGACCAGCCCCTGCTCGCGCAGGACCGACCCCTGCCCGGGCCCCTCGAAACAGAGACAGTGGTACCCACGGGCGAGGGCCGCCGCCGCCACGAAGAAGTAGCCCTCCTCGACGGTGGAGTCGAGGCCGCCGTGGTGGATGATGGTCGGCCTGGGCTCGCCCGAGTCGTCCGCCCGGTAGAAGTAGGCGGGCAGTGAGGTGTCCTCGTAGGGGATGCGGACGAGCTCGGGCGGTCGGTCCATGAGTTCGGCCGCGTTGGCGAAGGTCTCCCGGGACAGCCGCATCAGTCGCAGGGCCTCCGGGTCCCGTGGTTGGTCGCGCTGGAAGAACTCGGCGGTCCGGTAGTAGTTGTGCGCCCGCAGCAGGGCGGAGCGGGCGTCGACGGTGCGGCCCTCGTCACGGGCTGCGGTGCCCAGCCGGTGGACGCGTTCGGCGAGAGTGGCCCACGCGTGCCGCCAGGCTTCGGTGTCGCCGTCGGGGATGTGTGCGGCGACTGCGACGACCTCGCCGAGCTGCGCACCGCCGTAATCGGCGTAACCGGCGGTGCGCAGCGCCTGGTAGTCGAAGGCGGGGTCGTCGAAGAGGAACTTCATGACAGCGGCTCCTGTTGTGGGGGGAGGTGATCCGGTGCCGTGCCGGGGCCTGTCCCGGCACGGGTGGTGCGGGTTCCGTTCAGAAACGTGTCGACGATCGACTCGGCGAACGCCACTGATTCCACAGGGCGTTGACGAAGAATCAGCCGAGCGGCCATCGGACCGGTGAGCAGTTCGACCGCGTCGTTCAGTTCGAGGTCGGCGCGCAGCTCACCGCTCGCGACGCCGTCCCGCAGCGCCCGCAGCATGGCTTCGCGCCGTGCGGCGACGACGGTGTCCTCGAACCTCTCGACCAGCTGCGGGCGGCGCACCGCCTCACCGAGCAGGCTGCCGATCAGGCGGTGCAGGTTGGTGTCCTGGCCGCGGTGGCGCAGCTGGTCCACCAGGGCCACGAGCTGGTCCCGCAGGCCGAGTCCTTCCAGCGGCGGCACGGGGAGATCGAGGGTGCTCAGCGCGGCCAGCACCAGCTCCTCCTTGTTGCGCCAGCGGCGGTAGATGGTGGCCCGGGCGACGCCGGCGCGTTGGGCGACCAGGTCCATGGACAGGTCGCCGAAGTTGCATCCCTCGCTGAGCAGGCCGAGCGTGCTGTCCAGGATCGCCCGGTCGGCGGCGGGGTCGCGCTGGCGGCCGCCCCGGGGAGTGTGTCCCGGGGCGGCCGCCGGACGTTCGACGTGTGGCGGCATGCGGTTCAGACCTCCGTGGTGTGGACCTCTTTGCTGGCGGTCGGCTCTTCGGCGCCGGGCGTCCCGGCTGCCGTACGGGAAGGCAGGAGCAGCAGGCAGACGAGGGCGCCGAGGAAGGTGACGCCGGCGGCGACGAGGGCCGTGAGGTGCATCGCGGACACGAACGCGTCGACGGCGCGGGCCGCGAGCGCGGAGCCGGGCGCCCCCAGCTTCTCCGCGGCGGTGAGGGTGGCCGCGACGGACTCCCGGGCCGAGTCGCGGACCGGGGCGGGCAGCGGCGTCAGGTGGTCCTCGACCCGGGAGCGGTAGCTGACGGAGAGCACCGAGCCGAGGACCGCGACGCCGAGGGCGCCGCCCACTTGCCGGAAGGTGGTGCTGACCGCCGCTCCGGTACCCGCGCGGTCCCGGGCTACGGCGGACATCGCGGCGGATGTCGCGGGGGGCATGACGCAGGCGATGCCGATGCCCATGACGAAGAGGACGGACTCGATGACCCAGACCTCGGTGTGTTCGTCGATGGTGGCCACGGCGAGGAAGGCGAGCGAGGCGAGCAGCATGCCGCCGGCACACACCGGCCGGACCCCCAAGCGCTTGGCGGCGAGCGTGGCCGGCGGCGAGAACGCCAACTGGGCCACGGCCAGGGGCAGCAGCAGGCAGCCGGCCTCCAGCGGGGTCCAGCCACGGACGCTCTGCAGGTAGAAGACCAGGAAGAAGGTGGCGCCGAGCAGGGCGAAGAAGACCAGGCCGATCACGGTCACGGCGGCGGAGAAGCGGCGGTTTTGGAAGAGGGCGAGGTCCAGCGCGGGGCGCGCGCTGCGGCGTTCCCAGAGAATGAAGAGAGCCAGGACGGCGAGGCCGCCGAGCATCGGCCCCCAGACCGTGGCGTCCGCCCAGTCGTCCGACTCGCCGCCCTTGATCACGCCGTACACCAGGAAGGTCAGGCCGGCCACGGAGAGGACGACACCGAGGGGGTCGAAGCCGGTGCGCTCGGGATCGCGGGACTCGGGTACGACGAACAGGGTGGCGACGGCGCCGATCACGACGATGGGCAGGTTGATCAGGAACACCGAGCCCCACCAGAACCGTTCGAGCAGGGCACCGCCGGTGATGGGCCCCAGCGCGACGGCGAGTCCGGCGGCGCCCGCCCAGACGCCGATGGCCTTGGCGCGTTCGGCGGGCGGGAAGACGGCCATGATGATCGCGAGAGTGGCGGGCAGTACGAGGGCGCCGCCGACGCCCAGCCCGGCCCGGGCGATGATCAGTTCCTCGGCGCTGTGGGCGTAGGCGGACCACAGGGAACAGCCGCCGAAGACGACGAGCCCGGCGAGCATTGTGCGTTTGCGGCCGCAGCGGTCGGCGAGGACGCCGGTGGTGAAGAGCAGGGCGGCGAAGACGAGGGTGTAGGAGTCGATCGACCACTGCAGTTCGCTCTGCCTGGCCCCGAGGCCGACGGGAGCCGGCTCGGCGAGTGTCTTCAGGGCCACGTTCAGGATCGACGTGTCCAGGACGACGAGGAGGAGGCTCACCAGCAGGACCGCGAGGACGCGCCACCGGTGCGGGTGCGCGGTCTGCGGGGTGTGCTCGGCGAGCTTGAGGCGGGGCTGAGATGTCACGGATTCCGCTCCTCGAAAGGAAGAGGGGTGCGTGAGCCGAGTGCCGTTCTACTGCCGTGTGTTGTCGAGGCTAGGGCTGGCGGGCAATCGAGTCAACGGTGTATCGAAACATCGTTGACTCGATTGCCGGCTCCCCGCTGGGGCGCACTTCCGCAGCCGTCACGGGCCGTCCGGTCCCGGTGCACGGCCGAGCAACCAGCCGTATCCCGGCAATTGGCGAGCTACCGCCCATCCGGGGCCGGCGTGCGGCCGAAGAACCGCCGTGCGGGCCGGGCGCCCTGACAGTCGGCCACCGCCTTTCGATCCCGGACCGTTGCCGAAAGACCGTCGTACGGTGAGGCGCGCAGTCGGCCTACCCGCCTTCCGGGCCCAGCGCGCTGGCGACCACAAAGCGGCCCGCGACCTGTTCGCAGCGCAGGTGCCATCCTCCTGCCGTCCGGTCCAACCGCCAGCCGCCGTCCCGCGGTTCGGGCCGGGGGCGCAGGCGGGAGAAGTCGTGCGCCAGGCCTACGCCGAGTGCCTTCGTGTAGGCCTCCTTCAGCGTCCACAGGCGTACCAGCCTCAGGTTCCGCTCGGCCGGCGGCAGCCCGCACAGTTCCGCCAGTTCTTCCGGGTGGCAGAACTTCTCGGCGAGTCCGGGTGCCAGCAGGGAGCGGTCCGAGGCCTCGACGTCCACGCCGATCCGGCGGCCGCGGGCGATCCCGACCACCAGCGTCCCGGCCGTGTGGCTGATGCTCACATCCAGTCCGGCGGGCCGGTGCAGGACCGGGCGCCCGTGGCCGTCACGGCCCACGACCACTCGGTCCGGTGCGATGTCCGCCACGACGGCCACCGTGTGGCGCAGCAGCAACCGGGAGCCCAGAAGCCTTGCCCGTACGAGGGGTTCGCGCGCCGTCCGGTAGCGCGGCCAGTCCGGGCCGAGCACCTCACGCACGGCCGACGCCATCTCCCCTCCGCTTCCCCAGTCGTCCAGCCGACCGTGGCAGACCGCGTATCCGCGCCGCAGCACCGCCTCATGGACCTCGCGCCAGCCCACCGCGGACAAAGGGCCAACAGGGAGCGGTCTCCCGTCAGTTGGGGAACCTCCGGGAAGCGGCCCCCGATCAGGTGACGAGCCCCCGGGGGCCGCCCCCTCGAATGCCGCGTCCGAATCCACCATCGCCGTCCCCTTCGCCGTCTCGATAGGCACTGCGTGCCAGCACCGACTGTGCCAGTTCGCGCACCCGCCGTTGCATCCGCTCGGACAACGACCGCCCCGGGGACCTCAAACCCGTGACGTGCGCAGCAATTTCCGCTTTACGTCTCCTTTTCACGACACCTCAAGGCTGATGTCACCGGGTGGCACGCGGTGCCTCCCCAAGGTTCCACACCGCACCAGTACCGACCGCGGAAAGGACAGCCTGTGCCTCACCAGCCTGACCCCCGAACGTTGACGGACGCCGTACGAGCCGGCGTGGAACGCCATCCCGACCGTGCCGCCTTCGTGTACCTGCACGAGGACGGCCTGGGGATGAGGCCCGAGGAGCTCAGTTACGCCGAACTGGACCGGCGGGCCCGCGTCGTGGCCGCCCGGCTGCGCCAAGCCTCCAAGGGCGACCCTTCTCGCCCGGTCCTGCTGCTCTACCCGCCGACCCTGGACTTCGTCACAGCCTTCCTGGGCTGCTTCTACGCCGGCCGTACGGCCATTCCGGCCCCCCTGCCCGACGAGCCCGGCGAACGGCTGGCCCGGGTCAGCGGCATCCTGCGGGACGCAAAGGTGGGAGCGGTCCTGACCCGCCCCCAGTACCGGCAGGCCATCAGCGCCTGGCTGGCCGCCTCGGGGGAGCAGGACGTGGTGTGCCTGGCAACCGGCGCCGACGAGGACGACAGCACCGATCCCGACCTGTGGACCCCGCCCCAGGTACGCGGCACCGACGTGGCTTTCCTCCAGTACAGCTCCGGCTCCACCAGCGAGCCCAAGGGCGTGATGGTCACACACACCAATCTCGCCGCCAACCAGGAGGCCATCCGTTCCGCGATGAAGACGCCGCAGGGTGTCGTGGCGGGCAGCTGGCTGCCGCTCTACCACGACATGGGGCTCATCGGCATGACGCTGCAGCCGCTGTGGGTGGGAGGCACCAGTGTGCAGATGTCACCGATCTCGTTCATCAAAAACCCGGGGCGCTGGCTACGCATGATCCACGACTACCGGGTGGAGGGCACCGCCTCGCCCAACTTCGGCTACGAGCTGTGCGTCCGGCGTGTCTCCGAGGAGCAGTCGGCGGGGCTGGACCTGTCAAGCCTGCGGGTGGCGCTCAACGGGGCCGAGCCAGTGCGCGCCGACACCCTGCGCGCCTTCGTCCGGCGCTTCGCCGGCAACGGACTGCGCGCCGAGGCCGTACTGCCCTGCTACGGCCTGGCCGAGAACACGCTGCTGGTCTCCGGCAACGACCCCGAGTCGCCGCACCTGGAACTCGCCGTCGACGCCCAGGCCCTGGAGCAGGACGAGCTGCGTCCCGCCCGCACCGACCGCCTGAGCCGCACCCTGGTCAGCTGCGGCCGCCCGGTGGACACCGAAGTGCTGATCGTGGACCCGATGACCCTGCGGGTGCTGCCCGTCGGGCAGGTCGGCGAAATCTGGCTGCGCGGACCGTCGGTGGCCGCCGGCTACTGGAACCGGAGCGAGCTCACCGCCGACACCTTCCGGGCGGTGACGGCGGACGGCCGGGCCGGCTGCTTGCGCACCGGCGACCTCGGGGCGCTGCACGACGGGGAGCTCTATGTCACCGGGCGGATCAAGGAGATGCTCATCCAGAACGGCCGCAACCTCTACCCGCAGGACATCGAGCAGGCCGTTCAGGAGTCCGGGGACGCGTTCCGGCGTGGCGGCGGCGCGGTGTTCAACGTCACCGACGGGGCGTCCGAACGCGCCCACGTGGTCGTGGTGCAGGAGCTCAGGGCCTGGGCGACCAGCGACGAGGAGGCCGTGGTGCGCCTCGCCGCCTCCGTGCAGGCGCTGCTCAGTCGCCAGTTCCAGCTGCCCGCGGTGAGCGTGGTGCTCGTACGGCCCGGGGTGATCCGCAAGACCACCAGCGGCAAGACGCAGCGCACGCTCATGCGGCGGCTCTTCCTCGACGGCGGCCTGCCCGTGCTGCACCAGCGCCTGGCACCCGCGGTCGCCGCCCTGCTGCCCGCCACGGACGCGGCACCCGCGCCCACCGCCGCCGTGTCGCCCCGCCCCTGAGATCCACGTCCGAGATCCCGAGAAGGAAGTACGCCATGAGCATCGCCCCCGACACGCGTACCGCCACCCCCCAACCCCTGGACCGTCCCTTGCCGCAGGGGAACGCCCCCGACCTCGAGCTGTGGCTGACCGAACGGGTGGCCTTCCACCTGCACCGGGCGTGCGACGAGATCGACCCCGACACCCCGCTCGCCGACTACGGCATCGACTCGGTCGCGGCCATCAGCATCTGCGGCGAGATCGAACAGCACTACCGGCTCGCGGTCGCCCCCACCATCGCGTACGACTTCCCGACCGTCCACGCGATCACCGGTCACCTCGCCGAGCGCCTGGCCGACAAGGCGAAGAACGACGAGGAGCCCTCATGACCGAACGCGAACCCATCGCGGTCGTCGGCCTCGACTGCCGCTTCCCCGGCGCCCGCAACGCCCAGGAGTACTGGTCGCTCCTCATGGACGGACGCGACGGCACGGACCGCGTGCCCGAACAGCGCTGGGACGCCGACCGCTACTACGCCACTCCGTCGGCCGCCCCGCAGAGCGCCCGCGAGGCCCGGCCGCGGGGCCGCAGCAACTCGGTGCGGGGCGGCTTCATCGCCGACCCCGATGCCTTCGACCCCGGCTTCTTCGGGATCGCCCCGCGCGAGGCCACCGCCATGGACCCGCAGCAACGGCTGCTGCTGCAGTGCTCGTGGCGGGCCATCGAGGACGCCGCGCTCGCTCCGCAGGACCTGGCCGGCACCGAGACCGGCGTGTTCGTCGGCGTGATGGCCAACGAGTGGGCGTTCCTCCAACTCTCCGACTACGACCGGATCACCGCTCGTTACGGCTCGGGCAACGGCTACTTCATGGGCGCGAACCGCGTCTCGTACCACCTCGACCTCAAGGGCCCCAGCCTGGCGGTGGACACGGCCTGCTCCTCCTCGCTCGTCGCCGTCCACCTCGCGGTGAACGCGCTGCGCGCCAAAGAGTGCGACCACGCCCTCGCGGCCGGCACCAACCTGATCATGACGCCGGTCATCAACATCTTCTACGCCCAGGCCGGCCTCTCGGCACCGGACGGCCGCTGCAAGCCGTTCAGCGCCTCCGCCGACGGGATCGGACGGGCCGAGGGCGTGGCGGTGCTGGTACTGCGCAGACTGAGCGACGCTCTGGCGGACCGTCAGCCGGTGTACGCCGTGCTGAAGGAGACCGGGATCAACCAGGACGGGCGCAGCAACGGCATCACGGCGCCCAACCGCTGGGCGCAGCAGCAGCTGATCGAGTCCGTGTGGCGGCGGGCCGGCGTCACCGCCGATGACGTCCGCTTCGTGGAGGCGCACGGCACCGGGACGCTGCTGGGCGACTTCATCGAGGCCCAGGCGCTCGGCGAGCTGACCAGTGGCCGCGGCGGCGGAAGCGTCGCGCTGGGCTCGGTCAAGAGCAATTTCGGACACGCGGAAGGCGCGGCCGGGATCGCCGGGCTCATCAAGGCCGTCCTCGCACTGCACCACCGCACGGTGCCGCCGAGTCGGTTCGCCGACGACGAGAACCCGAAACTGGATCTGTCCGGGCGCCGGCTGTCCCTGCTGAGGTCGCCGCTCAAGCTGCCGTCCGGCACCGTGCACGCCGCGGTGAGCAGTTTCGGCATGGGCGGCAGCAACGCGCACGCGGTGCTGGGCTCCGCGCCCCGCACGGTCCACCACAGCCGGCACGCGGCACCGGGCGTGTTCACCCTCTCCGCCCGCACCCCGGAGCGGCTGCGGGCGAATCTGCTGGCGCAGGCCGACGCCCTGTCCCGCCGTCCCGGGAGCCAGTTGGCGCAGCTGTGCTGGACCAGCAACCGCGTCAAGTCCCGGCTGCCGCACCGCGCGGCCGTGGCAGCGGACGATCTGCCCACGCTGGTCGCCGGGTTACGGGAGGCCGCGGAGCGCGCCGAGGGGACCGCGCGGGTGGACGGCGGGCGGCGAGGGATGCCGTCGGTGGCGTTCGCCTTCACGGGGCAGGGCGCCCAGCACCCTCATATGACCGCGTCCTGGTACCGGTCGTGCCCCGCCTACGCGCGCCACCTCGACGAGATCGACACGCTGCTCGCCCCGCACACCGGAGTGTCCGTGCGCGACCAGGTGCTCGGCGCAGGCGCGGAGGGCCGGCGCGCACGACTGGCCCAGCCCGCGCTGTTCGCCGTGGAGTACGCGATGGCCGCCACCCTGACCGAGGCCGGGATCAGGCCGTCGTACGTGATCGGGCACAGCATCGGCGAGTTCGCCGCCGCGTGCGCGGCCGGGGCGCTGGACGCGGCGGACGCGGCGCGGCTGGTCGCCCGGCGCGGGGCGCTGATGGAGAAGCTGCCCGAGGACGGCGGGATGCTCTCGGTGAGCCTGGGCGCCACGGAGGTGGCGCCGCTGCTGGTGGGGTGGGCGCGGCTGGGCGTGGCCGCGGTCAACGGCCCGCGCAGCACCGTGATCGCCGGCGACCTCGGCGAACTGGCCGCGGTGGAGAAGGAGTTGGCCGAGCGCAAGGTGTCCGTCCGGCGGCTCACCGTCTCGCATGCCTTCCACTCGCCGCTGATGCGGCCCGTGGTCGAGGAGTTCCGCCGGGAGTGCGCGGACGTGTCCGACCGGCGGCCGGCGCTCCCGGTGTTCTCGACGGTGTACGGCCGTGAGTTGAGCGGCGAGGAGACCATGGACGCCGCGTACTGGGCGCGGCAGATCACCGAGCCGGTCCGGTTCGCCGAGGCCGCAAGCGCGCTCCTCGCCACCGGCGTCACCCATGTGGTGGAGATCGGCCCGCGCGCGGTGCTCACCCCGCTGCTGTCGACGTTGCGGGCGGACGGGGACCATGCCGTGAGCCTGCACAGCGCGCACCCGGGAGAGCACGCTCCCGGACACCGCCCCCAGCAGCTGTTCGGGGAGCTGTGGTGCGCCGGTCTCACGCCGGACTGGGACCTGCTGTACGACGCGGCGGACCGGGTGCCGCGCCGATTGCCGCCGTACCTGTTCGACGAGTCGTTCCGGTCCTGGCGCTCCGGTGCCGCCCCCGGACTTCCGCAACCGTCCACGCCATCCGTCCCCTCTGGCACGGAGACCGCCGCGGTACCGAGTCGCGCGGACCGCGGGGAATCGTGCCCGCCGGCCCGGGCGGGGGACCTGCCCGACTCCCTCGCCGTGCTGACACGCCGTCTGGTGTGCCGGGTCGGCGGGCACGACCCGCTGCACGTGCACGACCACGACCGGCTCCACGAGGACCTGGGCTTCGACTCGATCCGGGTCATGGAGCTGAAGACCCGAATCGAGGACGCGGTGCCGCAGCTCGGGTCGCTCCCGATCGAGGACCTGCTCGCCAGCCTGCGCACGGTGGCCGACCTGGTCGCGTACCTGCGCAGCCAACTCCCCCACGGCTCCGCCACCCCCCTTCCCATGACTATGGAAGGAACACGTTGATGGCACCTCCCACCGCGTACCTGGCCTCGGTCGGCACCTGCCTGCCCGGGGACCCGGTGGACAACGCGACCCTGGCCAAACTCGTCGGCGTCGACGAGACATGGGCCGAGATGTTCACCGGCAACACCAGCCGGTACCTCGCCGTCGACCTGGCGACCGGCCAGATACGGCACAGCCTGGCCGACATCGCGACGACCGCGGCCGACCGGGCGCTGGCGGAGGCCGGCCTGGAGCCGGGTGACGTCGACTGCGTCGTACTGGGCACGGCCACCCCGGACCATCTGATGCCCGCCACGGTGAACCTGGTCGCGGACCGGCTCGGCGTCGACAACGTCCCCACGTACCAGCTCCAGTCCGGTTGCGCCGGTGCCGTACAGGCCCTGGACGTGGCCCGCACCCTGCTGCTGGCCGGACGCTGCACCACCGCGCTGGTGATCGGCGGTGACGTGTGTGCCAAGCATCTTCAGACGGACTTCGACCCTGGCAGCCGTACCTCCGCCGAACTCGTCAACTACGTGCTCTTCGGCGACGGGGCCGGCGCGGCCGTGCTCAGCACCGAGGCCAGGGGCCAGGGCATCGAGATCCGGCAGGTGCTCAACCGGCTGGTGGGCCTGGGCCGGGAGCCCGGCCAGGTCATCGACTGGTTCGGGCTCGGCGACCGGCACAGCGACCGCACGGCTGTCTTCGAGGACTACAAGGCGATCGAGGAGGCGGTGCCGGTCATGGCCGGGCAGATGTTCTGGGAGCTCCTGGACGACCTCGGCTGGAGCGCCGACGCAGTGGACTTCCTGCTGCCCCCACAGCTCTCCGGCCGGATGAGCGACCGCATCTCCGCGGGCATGCCCGCCCCGGAAGCCCGGCGTATCAACGTGGTGCGCACCGTCGGGAACAACGGCAACGCCCTGCCGTTCCTCCAGCTCGCCGAGCTGCTGCGGCAGTGGGACGGCCCCGGGCGCGCGGTCGCGGTCGCCATCGAGTCCAGCAAGTGGATCAAGTCGGGTATCGCCCTGGAGCGTTCATGACCGAGACCGGGAACCGCACCTTCGGCGCCTCCGGCAGCTGGCACGACCCCCAGGCTCTCGGCACCCTGCGCGCCCTGCATCGGGCGGGCACGCTCGCCACGGAGTACGGACGGGTACCGGCCCTGCTGGCGCGCATGCCCGCGACCGACCTGCCGGCCGCGGGCCAGCTGCTGGCCCGGCTCGATGTGAAGGAGGTATGCCGCCACGCTGACGTGCCGGTGGTCACGGTCGCGGTCACGGGCCACTCCACGGTAGCCCCCCTTGTGGCCCCCCTCACCGCCGAACTGGCCCGGCACGGGATGCTGTTGGAGGCGAAAGTCGCACCGTACGGTTCTTATCTGCAGGACCTGATGCGGCCCGCGGCGGCCGGCGAGGAGCAGCCGCAACTCACCCTGTGTCTGCTCGACGCGCACACGGTCTTCGACGACGTCACCGTGCCCTGGCGGGCCGAAGACGTCGAGGCAGCGGCACGGGCCCGGCTCTCGCTCGTCGCCGGCGCCGTGCGCACCCACCAGAAGGCCGGGCGTGGCCTGCTCGTCCTCAACACCGTGCCACTGCACCGCCGTTACACCCACCAGCTGGTCGACCTGCGCTCCCGCGCCCGGCTCGGCGCGGTGTGGCGGGACTTCAACCTCGGTCTGCTGTCCCTCGCCGATCAGCACCCCGGGGTGGTCGTCGTGGACCTCGATCCGCTGGTGGCCGAGGGCGTTCCCGCGTGCGATCCACGCACCGCGCAGTACGCCCGCGCCCGGCTGTCCGACGCGCTGCTCGCCGCCTACGCCCGGGAGGCCGCCCACGTCGTCCGCGCGCGCCTGGGCCGCACCCGCAAGTGTCTGGTGCTGGACCTGGACGGCACGCTGTGGGGAGGGGTGCTCGGCGAGGACGGGCCCGGCGGCGTCGGCCTCGGCTCCGGCCTGCGGGGCGAGGCCTTCCAGGAGTTCCAGCGGGTGCTCGGGCAACTCGGCGCGCAGGGCGTGCTGCTGGCGGTCAGCAGCAAGAACGACACCGACGCGGTGCGCGAGACACTGCGCACCCATCCGGCCATGGTGCTGCGCGAGGACGACTTCGTCCGCGTCAACGCCAACTGGAAGGCGAAGCACGACAATCTCCGCGACATCGCCGACCGGCTCGGGCTCGGCCTGGACAGCTTCGTCTTCGTCGACGACAGCCTCTTCGAGTGCGGGCTGGTCGCCGAGCAGCTGCCCGAGGTCGCCGTCGTCCGGGTCGACGAGGAGCCCGCCCTGCACCCCTCGGCGCTGCTGGCCGACGGCTGGTTCGACCTGTTCGAGCTCACCGAGGCCGACCTGGAACGGGCCGGCCGCTACCGCACCGAGGCCCTGCGGCAGGACTTCCGCGAGGACTTCGGTTCCTACCAGGAGTATCTCCAAGGACTCGGGCTGGAGGTCCTCCTGCGGCCGCCGGAGGAGTCGGAGATCGCGCGGGTCTCCCAGCTCACGCTGCGCACCAACCAGTTCCACCTGGCCACCGAACGCCTGCAGGTCCCGCAGGTGTCGGCGCGGATGGAGCGCCCGCGGCTGCACGTGATCGCGGTGCGGGCGCGCGATCGGTTCGGCGACCACGGCCTGGTCGGCGCCCTGTTCCTGCGGCACGACGCGAAGGTGCTGCGCATCGACAACTTCGTCCTCAGCTGCCGGGTGTTCTCCCGGGGCATCGAGAGCGCCTGTGTGACGGCGGTGCTGGAGTTCGCCCGTGACACCGGCGCGGGCGCCGTGACGGGCCGCTACCGGCCCACGCCACGCAACTCCGCGTTCGCCTCCTTCTACGCCGAGCACGGCTTCGCCGTCACCGGCACCGATCCGGACCACCCCGACGCGGTCACCTTTCGGCACGACCTCGGCGACATCACCCCTGCCCCCGCCCATCTGCGGCTGCACGCCGCGTTCGGGCCGTTCGACGGAGACTCCGCATGACCACTGCCCTCGCCGACACCGAAGAGTTCCGCACTCTCCTGGAGGAGGAACTCGGCCTGCAGGTCCGGGCCGAGGACCTCGACCGCCCCCTGGACGACTTCCCCGACTGGGACTCGGTGCTGCTGCTGCGGCTGGTGACCGTCGTGGAGAACCTCGTCGGCCGACGCATCCCAGTGGTCGACATGCTGGAGACGAGGACCTTCCGGCAGATGTACGAAGTGGTGGTGGGCCGGTGACCACGCCCCAGGTCGATCCCGCACTCGTATCCGCCGAACCGGAGGCCTGCCTGCACTTCCGCGCCCTGTTCCTCGACACCCAGCTGGACCTCGTCCTGTCCCCCGGCTTCGGCAGGCGGATGCGGGCCGGCCTCGCCCGCCTCGTCACCGGCGGTGGGAACGGGCCGGGGACCGGCGGCGCGTCCGAGGTCCCGGCGCGTGTCCCGGAAGAGGCACGTGTCCCCGAAGAGAAAGGAACGGCCCGGTGATCCCCGTAGCCGAGTTGCGTAGGTTCGCCCTGCCCCACGCGTACGCCCAGGGCATCCCCGGAGATGTCGTCCACCGGGTGATGCGGAACCTCAATGAGGACGCCGAGGGCGAAGGCCCGGGCGTCTGGACCCACGCGTGGTCGTCGCTCGCGAAGGCGGCCGAGGCACGCGGCCGCGATCTGGACGCGGTTCGCTACTACACGATGGCCCGCTTCCCGTACGTCGACGGGCCGAGCCGGCAGGCGGCACAGAACGCCGGTGTGGAGGCCTTCGACCGCTGGCGCAAACGCGTCCGCGGCATCTCCCGGCTCGATCTGCCCTTCGACGGGGCGGGCTTCGCCTGCTGGGCCACCGGGCTGTCCCAGCGCAGCAGTCTCCCGCTCATCCTCGTTCTGGGCGGCGTCACCAGTACGAAGGAGCAGTGGGCCCCGGTGCTGGCCGGAGCCGACCGGCTCGGCGCGGCCGTCGTGGTCACGGAACTGCCAGGCGTCGGCGAGAACACCCTCACCTACGGATCGGACAGCACGCGCATGCTCATGTATCTCCTCGACCTGCTCGGCCGTGCCGCCGACGCCTCCCGTACCTGTGTCGTGGGCCTGAGCTTCGGCGGGCATCTCGCCCTGCGACACGCACTGGAGGACGATCGCATCCGGGGACTGGCGACCGCCGGGGCCCCGGTGCGCGACTTCTTCACCCGCGCCGCGCACCGCACGCCGCTGCCCCGCCTGATGACGCTGACCCTGTCCCATGTGATGCGGACGCCGGTGGACCGGCTCCCGGCCGCCCTCGCCGACTGGGGCGTCGACGAGGAGCGGCTGACCCGACTGCGCACCCCGGTCGCGTACGCGGCGAGCCGCGACGACGAGGTCGCGCCGCCGTCCGACGTCCGGTTGCTGGAGCAGACCGTGCCGCACCTGCGCCTGGTCGAGAACGACGGCCTCGGCGGCCGGCCCGACCAGGCTGCCGAGACCCGGCTGTGGCTGCTGTCGCAGGCGCTGCGCATGGCCGGCACGGCGAGCGGCATCCGCCGGGCCGCCTCGGCCCGGGCCCGGGTCCTGCGCGCACGCCGCCGCCTCGCCCGTACATTACCCGGAGCCCCTGCATGACCACCACGGCTCCGGGGTCCTGCCTCGGCCGGGCGCCCCGCGAGGGCGCGCGGCTCAGGCTGTTCTGCTTCCACCACGCGGGCGGCGGCGCCTCGTTCTTCAGCTCGTGGCCCGATCGCGTTCCGTTCGGCGTCGACGTCCTGCCGGTGCAGTTGCCGGGCCGCGAGGCGCGCTATCGCGAGCCCCGCTTCCAGGACGCGGGCGAGGTCGTCGAGGCCCTCGGGCGCGATCTCGCGCCTCGGCTGGACGAGGGGCCCTGGGCCGCCTACGGCCACAGCATGGGCGCGATGGTGGCCTTCGCGCTGACGGCGGCCCGGCTGCGCGAGGGCGGCCGTCCTCCCGAGGCCCTGTTCCTCGGGGCGTACGCGGCGCCGTATGTGGCGCCGTCGCTGCCGCCGCCCGACCGGTACGACGACCACGAACTGGCCCGTCTCCTGGTGGACTTGGGCGGTCTGAGTCCGCGGTTCCTCGGACGGGACGACTGGCTGCGGGTGCTGCTGCCCATCCTCCGCGACGACCTGCGGGTCTGCGCGACCCACCACCGGGCGGGACTGCCGGACCCGGACGACGAACGGGCCCGGCTGCCGCTTCACGTCGAGGCTTTCGCTGGTGTCGACGACCCGCTCGTCGCCCCGGGCGCGGTGCGGGCCTGGGGGAGGTACGTGAACAGCTTCCGCATGACGACCGTCCCTGGCGGTCACTTCTTTCCCCGCCAGGCACCCGATCCGTTCTTCGACCGGCTCAGCCCTTCGCTGGCCCGGCTTCTCGCGGAACTGAGCGCACCACCTTCGGCACCCGGTTGATGCGTCGTTGGATCTCGTCGGCGTTCTTCTCGTACAGCGTGGCCTGCTCCTGGACGCCCGGCATGACCCACAGCGGGCGTGCCGAGGCGTCGGCGAAGCGGAGTCCGACGGTGTCGGGCCGCAGTCCGGTCAGGGTGAGCGCGAAGGGTTCCAGGTAGTCGATGCCGGCGTCCGAAGTGAGCCGGAACGGCCGGTCGTGGCCCGGGTAGACCACGTCGGAGACAGTAAGGACCCTTTCGATGCTGCGGGCGGCCTGGTCGGCGTCCCAGAAGACCAGCGGGTTGCGTTTGGTGAGGGCGACGTACGCGAAGTGCAGGGCGTCGCCGGTGATGGTGGCGCGCCCCCGCTCGGTCTGCACGACCACGCCGATGCTGCCGGGCGAGTGGCCGGGCAGGCCGATGACGTCCACGCCCGGGATGATCTCCTCCCCGTCCGTGACCTCGCGGACGGGGAGTTGTTCGAGGAGCAGCCCCGTCCAGGCGGGCGTGGCCCAGTCGTTGGCGTGCGGGGTATGCGCGTACCGGCGCTCGTCGGGGTGGAGGACGAGGGTGGCCTGCGGGAACAGGTCGATGTTCTGGACGTGGTCCCAGTGGGCGTGGGTGAGGACGACGGTGTCGATGTCCTCGGCGCCGAGACCGTGTGCGGCGAGCGCGTTCCACAGGAAGGGGCGGCGGCCGACGTGGGCGGCGTCGACGAGGATGTTCCGGTGCCGTCCGGCGGAGTCCGGGCCGCGTACCAGGAACACCCCGCAGAAGGCGGGATAGCCCTGGTCGGTGTCGATGGCGAAGCCGGGCAGGAGGATGTCGATCGTCGGCATGGAACTCCCTCGGTCGGTGGGCGGGTTGCCCGCTTTCACTGGTCCTGCAGGGCGGTACGGATCGCATCGAGGCCGGCCGGGTTGACGAGGGTGGACAGGTCACCGAGCGCCTCGCCGGTGACGAGGCTGCGGATGAGCCGCCGCATCACCTTGCCGTTGCGGGTCCTGGGCAGCTCCGGTACGGCGACCACCCGGCTGGGCCGGAACGCGGGGCCGAGCGCGTGGGCCACCCGTCCGCGGATCCGCTCGGCTTCCGGTGCGCCGATGGGCCGCCCGGCCGCCGGGACCGCGAAGCACCACAGCGCCTCGCCCTTGACGGGGTGCGGTATCCCGACTGCGGCCGCCTCTGCGACGGCCGGGTCGCCGACGACGGCGTCCTCGACCTCGGCGGGCCCGAGGCGTTTGCCGGCGACCTTGATGATGTCGTCGAGGCGGCCGTGGACGAACCACTCGTCACCGGTCCGGGAGACGAGGTCGCCGTGGGACCAGCGGCCCGGCCTCCGGCCGAAGTAGGTGTCGGCGAAGCGTTCCCGCGCTCGCCACAGTCCCCGGGTCATGCCGGGCCAGGATTGCCGCACGACCAGTTCCCCGACGTGCCCTTCGGGCGGCTCGGTGTCCTGGTCGTCCTCGATCGCCGCGTCGATGCCCAGGCAGGGCCCCGAGAAACTGCACGGCGACTGGGGCAGGGTGGGCGCGGAGGCGAGCAGGGATCCGCCGACCTCGGTTCCGCCGCAGATGTTGATCACCGGGCAGCGTTTACCGCCGAAGTCGGCGAAGTACCAGCGCCAGGCCTCCTCGGTCCACGGCTCGCCGGTGGAGCCGAGGACGCGCAACCGGGACGGCGCCGGATGCTTCGGGTCACGGCCCATCAGCATGCGCGCCAGGCTGGGCGAGCTGCCGAAGACGGTGACCCCGTGGTCGTCGAGCAGCCGCCACAGGCGGGTGACGTCCGGATGGTCGATCGTGCCCTGGTACGCCAGGACGCAGGCGCCGGCGAGGGTGGCGCCCACGGCGACGAGCGGGAACATGATCCAGCCGGGGTCCGTGACCCAGAAGGCCACGTCGTCCGGCCGCAGGTCGAGGTTGTACCGGGTCTCGCTACCGACCTGGACCGGGAAGCCGCCGTGGGTGTGCATCGCGCCCTTGGGGCGCCCGGTGGTGCCCGACGTGTGCAGCAGGAGGAAGGGGGTGCCGGTGGCGAGCGAGACGGTCTCGGCGGGCTCGGCGCCGGAGAGGCTGTGCCAGGTCGTCGTCGCGGGCCCCGGCGAGGCGGTCGGCACATCCTGCGACACGTCGCCCGCCCAGGAGAGCCTCGACGCACGGGGCGGTGCGCCCGCCCCTACGGGTGCGGATGGCACGTTCCGGCGGCTCTGCCCGGAGGGATCCGGCGGGGCGCCCGGCTCTTCCGGAACGACCACGAGATGACGTACGCACGTGGCCCGTTCCAGTGCTGTACGGGCCAGCGTCTCCATGTCGTACCGTCGGCCGCGCCGGGTGGCGGCCGCCGCGGTGACCAGGACCTTCGCCCCGGCGTCGACAAGCCGTACGGCGATCGCCTCGGTGCCGAAGCCGGAGAACAGCGGCACCAGCACGGCGCCGATGCGCGCGCAGGCGAAGAGCAGGACGAAGGCCTCGGGACCGGCCGGCAGATACCCGGCCACCCGGTCGCCCTCCACGACCCCGAGCGCGCGCAGTCCGCCTGCCACCCGGGCGCTGCGGGCGGCGACCTCGTCGTACGTGAGTACCCCCTTCGTGCCGTCCTCCCGCTCCCAGCGCAGTGCGGGAGCCCGCCCGCGCCCCTGCCGTAGATGGCGGTGGAGACAGGAGTCCACGAGGTTGGTGCGTCCGCCCGGGAACCAGCGGGTGGAGGCGATGCCGCCGGTGTCGTCGCACACGCGCGTCGGCGGCGTGTGCCAGACGATGCCGATGTCCGCCGCGGCCCGTTCCCAGAACCACTGGGGGTGGGTGACGGACCTGGTCTGCAGTTCGCGGTAGCCGCCGTCGATGCCGTGCTTGCGGCAGAAGGCCGCGATGTTGCCGTGTTCGGTGAACTCAGGCGTGGGGTGCCAGACGTACTCGCTCATCGGGTCCCGTCCGGGTTCTCGATCAGTGCGGCGATTCCCTGGCCGCCGCCGATGCACAGGGCGATCACGGCCAACCGGCCGCCCGTGCGGCGCAGTTCGTGAGCCGCCTTGAGCAAAAGGACGGTTCCCGTGGCCCCGATGGGATGGCCGAGGGCGATCGCCCCGCCGTTCGGGTTGACGCGGTCCGGATCGAGCTTGAGTCCGTCCATGACGGCCAGGACCTGGGCGGCGAACGCCTCGTTGAGTTCGATCACGTCGATCGCGTCCAGGGTGAGGCCGTTGCGATGCAGCAGGCTGCGGATCGCCTCGGCCGGGGCGACGCCCATGATCTCCGGCTCCAGCGCGGTGACGACCGCGTCGCGCAGCCGGCACAGCGGTGCGGCGCCGGGGGTGAGATCGGCCGAGCGCATCAGCAGCACGGCGGCAGCGCCGTCGTTGATGCCGGCGGAGTTCCCAGCGGTGATCGTGCCGTTCTGCGAGAACACGGGAGCCAGGCCGGCGAGCTTGTCCACCGTCGTGCCGGGCCGGGGATGTTCGTCCCGCTCCACGATGCCGCCCGGGGTGGCCACGGGCACGATCTGCTCGTCGAATCGTCCCTCGCGGACGGCGACGGCGGCCCGGCGCTGACTCTCGGCGGCCCACCCGTCCTGGCGCTGCCGCGAGATGTCGTAGCGGTCCGCCACCACCTCGCCCGTCATGCCCATCGGGTAACGCCCGAAGGGGTCGGTGACCAGGGAAACGGTGCCGTCCACGGTCGGCTCTCCCGGCACCTCGTCGGGTGCCCGTTCGCTGTAGTCGAGCAGCGGCTGACGGGTCATCGACTCGTTGCCGCCCGCCACGACGACGTCCGCCTCGCCGAGGGTGAGGCTCTGCGCGGCCGACCAGACGGCCTGCAGTCCGGACCCGCACAGCCTGTTGACGTTGTACGCGGGGGTCGTCACGGGCAGCCCGGCGGCCAGGGAGGCACGCCGGGCGTTGAACGCGTCGGGGCCCACCTGGCCCACGCAGCCCAGGACGACCTCGCTCACGGCGCCGGGGTCCAGCCCACCGCCGACGACCGCCTCGCGGATCACGAGGGCGCCCAGCCGGTGCGCGGGAGTCGAGCTCAGTGCGCCCTTGTATCGACCGATCGGGGTACGCGCCCCGTGGACGACGGCGATGTCTACGGGCATCGGGGGTCACTCCTTCGCTGTGGGCTCCGCGTCCGCACCGGACTCGGCGGACGTACTGGAGGCGGCGGACGCGCTGGACGTCGCCGGGTGTGCGGCGAGCAAGGTGAGGGCGTCCCGGTCGGGTCGGATCAGGAGCGCCGAGACCACGGCACCGGCGATCAGCAGACAGGCGGCCAGGTCGAAGGCCCGGCCGTAGCCGGCGGCCTCGGTGGGCGCCGCGTCGATGATCCGCCCGGTGACATAGGGGGCGAGCAGGCTCGAGAGGGCGGCGAGGGCGTACGAGAGGCCCAGGGCGGCGCTGCGCCGGCCGGCCGGGCAGATGTCCGCGATCGCCGCGTTGGTCAGGGGGGTCTGTCCGTTGCCCGCGGAGAACGCCAGGACCAGCAACGGCAGCAGGAGAGGGGCGGGACCGGCCCGAGACGCGAGTAGCAGGCACACGCCGGCGAGAAGCGGCAGCAGCGCGCCGACCAGTCCCTGCGCGACCCGGGCGGTCACCCCTCTCCGCAGCAGCCGGTGCGCGACGGCTCCCGCGGTGAGGACCAGGACGGCCATGGACAGGGCCGGCAGCCCGACGATCCCGCTGATCTCCGCGTCACTGAAGCCCACCTGGTCCTCCAGGAAGAGCGGCAGCCAGGCGAAACCCAGGGAGAGCGTCCACATGACCGCGAAGGTGGAGAAGGTGGCCCCGAGCCAGGTGCCCGTTGTGACGATGCGCAGGAAGGGGACGGTGGGGCGCTCCCCGTCGGCGGGGACCGTCGGGACGTCCCCTGCCGACGGTTCGTCGTCTGCCGGTCCGGGGCCCAGGTGTGCGGCGTACGGCCCGCCGCCGCCGACCCTCAGCCAGACCAGGGTCCACACCACCCCGGCGGCCCCGAGCAGGCCGAACGCGGCCCGCCAGCCGAGGGTGTTGGCGACCAGGACGACCAGCGGGGCGGCCAGGACGGTGCCCCCCGCGCCACCCGCGACCACGACGGCCGAGGGCAGCGCGCGCCGCTTCTCCGGAAACCAGGTGAACGCCGTGTAGTTGGCCAGCGGGAAGCCCGGCCCCTCACCCGCACCGAGCACGATCCTGGTGGCGACGAGGGCTCCGAATCCTGTGGCGGGGAGGAGGATCGGCAGTTGCGCCGCCGCCCAGACGAGGGCGAGCACGGCGAGCAGGGGCCGGGGGCGGATGCGGTCGCCCAGGAAGCCGACCGAGACGGCCGAGAGGCTGAACAGGAGGTAGAAGCTGCTGGCGATGGTGCCGAACTCGGTGGCGGAGAGCCCGAGGTCGTCCTTGATGGGGCCCGCGGTCAGGCCGAGGACGGCCTTGTCAGCGGCGTTGACGACGATGAAGAGCGCCAGCAAGGCCAGGACGGTGCGGGCCCGGCGGCGGGTGCCGTCCGCCGTGGCCGACCGGGTGTCCGCCCCAACGGTCATGCGCGGGCCAGACGTTCGTCGAGCCAGTCGAAGACCCGCTGGTGAAAGCGGAGTACCGCGCCCTCCTGACAGTGTTCGCCGGCCCCTTCGGCGACGGTGAACAGCATCAGCTCCTTCGCACAGCGCAGCGCCTCGTGCACCCGCCGGGCCTCGCCGTGAAAGGCCAGGTCGTTCTCCGCGTCGAGGACGAGCGTGGGGCAGGTGATGTGCGCGGCCGCGGTGTCGAGGTTGTACGGAGCGCAGGCGCGCAGCGCCTCGGGGGGCGTCTTGGCCCCGAAGACCCACATGCCGTGCCGCAGGAACCAGCGCGCCTGGGTGCTCTGGGCCATGGTGACGGCCAGCGCGGGCCCGGCCACGTCGTCCCGGCCTTCCGTCACCCACTCGCCGAGGTAGGGCGGAATGCCGCGAAGGGGGACCTCGTAGAAGTCGTAGACCCCGTTGTGCAGGACGCACGCGGCGAAGCGGTCCTCGAAGGCCGTGGCGCGGGCGGCCAGCAGTCCGCCGAAGCTGGTGCCGAACAGCACAAGCCTCTCAGGGTCCACCTCCGGGCGGGTCAGGGCGTGGTCCACCACGGGCGTGACCACGTGTTCCCAGTCCGGCCGGAAGACCAGTCCCTGCTCCCGCCGGACGGACTGCTGGCCGGGGCCTTCGAAGGCGAGGACGTGGTAGCCGCGGCGCAGTGCCCCGCCGGCCGCCATGAAGTACAGCTCCTCCAGGCTGGAGTCGTATCCGCCGTGGTGGATGACGGTGGGCCGGCTGCGGCCCGTGTCGTCCACGAGGAACAGGTATCCCGGGAGGGTGGTGTCGTCGTAGGGGATCCGCAGGGGCACGACCGGAGTGTCGAACAGCTGTGCCGCCTGCGCGAAGGTCTGCCGCGAGCACCGGGCGAGGCGGGCCGACTCGAGGTCGGAGTCCCGGTCCTCGACGCGGAAGAAGTCGGCGGTGCGGTAGTAGTTCGAGGCCCGCAGGAGGGACTCGCGGGCGCTGACCCGGTGGCCGGCGGCGAGTGCCTCGGCACCGACACGGTGGAGGCGTTCGGCGACGGCGGTCCACCCCCGGCACCAGGCCTCCTCGTCGCCGTCGGGGATGTTGCGGCAGGCGGCCAGGACCTCGCCGAGATCGGCGCCCGCGTAAGCGGCGTGCCCGGCCGTGCGCAGCGCCTGGAAGGAGAACGCCGCGTCGTCGAAGAGGAACTTCATCGGGGCCCCTTTCGAGATGGAACGGAACAGAGCCGTTCCGTCTCGCGCCGGAACGTACACCCGGCCCGGACGGAACGCAACCGTTCCGTTCGGTGTTAATCTCCCGCAGTGGAATCGACCAGCCGTGACGACGTCGACCGCAGGCCCACGGGCTCCGCGGTCCTGCGGGAATCCGTGACCGAGACGATCAGGCGGGCGGTGTTCGAGGAGCTCGCCCAGACCGGGTTCGCCCGGATGTCGATGGAAGCCGTGACCCGCCGGGCCCGCGTAGGCAAGGCGGCCCTCTACCGCCGCTGGCCCTCCAAGGAGGCGATGGTCGTGGAGCTGGTCTCCGAGGCCGCCGCCGAACACCTCCCCACGACGGCCGGCTCCGGGTCACTGCGCGACGACGTCGAACGGTTCGTCCGGGACACCATGGCCGACCTCCGCCATCCGCTCGTCGGCCGGATCGTCCCCGACCTGGTTGCCGAGTCGGCCCGCAACCCCTCGCTGAGCGCCGCGCTCCACGAGGCGGTCCTCGCCCCCCGGCGCGCCGCGGTGGCGACGGTGCTGCACCAGGCGATCGACCGCGGAGAACTGCCGGCCGACATCGACATGGGCCTGGCCGTCGACCTGTTCGGCGCCCCGCTGTACTTCAGGATGCTCGCGGTCGGCGGACCCACCGACGACGCCTACGTCGCCCGCCTCACCCGCGCCGTCCTCTCGGCACTCGCCGCCAGCCGCTGAGCGAGGCCCCAAGGCGCGACGCACTCGCGCGTCACCGGACGCGGGCATGAGGCAGGCATGCAGGGCCGAGAGCTCTCGTGCCGGGGCCATCTGCGTGAAGTGGTACCCCGGTGGCGTCGAACGTGTCGGCGACGGCGGCCCGTTGGGGCGGGCTTGCGGGAGCGGTGACTCGACGCGATCGCCGACCCGGGTCTGCCGGATCCGTTTCCAGGCCGCATCACATCGCGTGCCGAATCTGATCTCGCCCCTGGGGTCCGATGAACGGCGTACTGATCCACCACACCGTGACCTCGGGCACCGACTCGTCCGTGGCCCTGTGCTACGACGGCTACGCGCCCCCGCCCGGCCCCCTGTGCCACGGCGTGATCGACAAGAGGGGGCACGTCCACATGGTCGGCAATGGCCGCGCCAACCACGCGGGGCCTCGGCGACGGCGACGTCTTGCGCGCCGTCGTCAACGAAGCGAAGCTGCCGCCCGACAACGAGGGCGACACCGACGGCAACCGCCACTTCCACGCTGCGAGTGCATCGACCTCGGCGACGGCAGAGACCCCTGGCCCGAGGCGCAGAAGGAGGCCATCGAGAAGGTCTCGGCCGCGATCTGCCGCCACCACGGCTGGAGCGAACGTTCCGTCATCGGCCACGAGGGGAGCGGGAGCCGGGCAAGCAGGACCCGCGCGGCTCACGATGGACGGCACGGGCTCCCGCCTCGAAGACCGCCTGCGGGGCAAGCCGGGCGGCGGCGGAGGCTCCGGCCACCGGCCCCGGCCCGAGTGCGAGGCGCTCCCGGGCGCCGGTTCCTTCCAGATCGGCCGTCGCGACCCGCTGATCACCGCCATGGGCAAGCGCCTGGCCGCGGAGGACTGCGGCAAGTTACGAGGAGGGCCCGAGCCCCGCCCGCCGACAAGCGGGCAGACGGTCGCCAGGACAGTCCCGCTCGGTTCACCCCATGAAGCTCAAGCGCACCTGACGGCTCGGATTATCCCTATTCGTGTCCGCCTACCTCCGCAAAGACGACCCCAGGCTACCCGGATGGCGACGCGCGCCGGGCCGCTGCAGTGGTCACCCCATCTCGGGACGACCACTGCGGCTGGAGCGCGTGAGCCAGCCGTGGCTGGTCTCTCGCGCTGGCAGCCCGTCGCCCCTGCGAGCGCGGTTCCCACCGGCGTCTCGGCCCACTGAGCAAGCAGCGGTGCATTCGCGTCCGCGGACGTCGACACGTGCGCGGCCTCGTCGACGTCCGGTGCCGACGGGAGGCGCAGCCGATCACAGGGCCGCCCGTCGCGCTGGTGCAGCTCCTCCTCTTCCGTCGGAATCGGCACCGCCCCTCGGGCAACGGCGATGACCGCGACGCCCAGCGCGCGGTACACCATGCGCCCAACTTCCCTATCAGCGCAGTCCGTTGCGGGCTGCTGTTCATCACCGCGGGGCCGCTGCCGGCCTCTGTGTACCTGTCGTTCACCGACACAGCCTCATGGCGGCTCGCACTGGGTTGGCCTGGGCACCTTCACGCGGAGTGGGTGCTGGAACACCATCCACGGCGCGGGCCGCTTCCGGCGCTGGCAGCGGCCGACGGACTATCGGTTGGGATCAAGCCGGATCGGTGGCCCTACGTCGTTGCCGTTCTGTTCCTTTCCTTGTGTCCCGAACGCCTCCCGACCGCGTCCCGGACGGCCAGGGGCGCGGGCCTGAAGGGCAGTCGGCTCCGCGGCACTTGGAGCGTCGTCGCGGGTGGATGATCCAGCCGTGGTGATCACGTTCGGTCCAGTTCTCGCGCATCGGTCATTTCCGTCCCTTGTACAACTCCCGCGTCGCCGTCGTGAACCGGGCAAGCGCGTCCGGCAGCGGGTCGATGCCGATGCCCGCGGCGGTGGGAACGGACAGGTGGCCGTCCTGGAGGACGAACGGTTCGGTGATGTCCTCGGCGAAGTACCGGCCGGAGGCGGAGGTGTCGCCGGGGAGGGTGAAGCCGGGAAGGGCGGCGAGCGCCAGGTTGGGGGCGCGACCGATTCCCGTCTCCAGCATTCCGCCGCACCACACGGGGACACCTCGGGCGGCGGCCACGTCGTGGATGCGACGGGCCTCCGGATAGCCGCCGACGCGGGCCGGCTTGACGTTGACGACCCGGCAGGCGTCCATCGCGATCGCGGACGCCGCGTCGCGCGCGGAGTGGATCGACTCGTCGAGGCAGACCGGGGTGGCCAGACGCTTCTGGAGCTGGGCGTGGGCGTGGAGGTTGTTTTCCTCCAGCGGCTCCTCGATCAGCAGCAGCCCGAAGCCGTCGAGCCTGCGCAGGTGCTCGGTGTCGGCGAGCGTGTAGGCGGTGTTGGCGTCGACCTGGAGCGGGAGTGCGTCGCCGAAGCGTTCGCGTACCGCGTGTACCGGCTCGATGTCCCAGCCCGGCTCGATCTTCAGCTTGATGCGGAGATAGCCCTCGGCGAGGTACCGCTCGACATCGTCGAGCAGTTCGGGCACGGAGCTCTTGATGCCGACCGAGACCCCGGCGGGCACCCGTTCGTGGACCGAGCCGAGAAAGGTCGCGAATGACATCCCGTAGGCGCGCAGTTCGGCGTCCAGGAGGGCGGTTTCGAGGGCGGCCTTGGCGAGTTCGTGGCCCTTGACGGAGGCCATGGCCGGGGCGACGGCCGCGGTCGTCGGTTCGGGCAGGGCGGCGACGCGCGGCAACAGGAAGTCCCGGATGACGATCTCGGCGCCGGCGACGAACTCCGGGCAGTACAGCGGCTCCGGGTCGGCAGCGAACTCGGACCAGCCCTCGGCCTCGTCGGTCACCACATGCAGCAGGAACGTGTCCTTGCTGGTCATCGTCCCGAAGGAGGTGCGGAACGGGGTGACGAGGGGGATGGCGACGTGAAGCAGTTCAACGCGTTCGAGCTTCATTACAGCCCCTCGGAAGCGGGTCCGCAGGAAATCTTGGATGTTGCCCCGGTTGTCGCGACGGTGGCCTCGGCGCCGACCCCCGCCGTTGGGAGGTCGGGGGACGGGCGGGTCAGCAGGTACCAGCCGTCGCGAGACATGGCCGTCGCGCGCAGGCCCTCTGCGTACGCATCGCTGAAGACCTCGCGCACGGCGTGCCTCCAGTCGAGCGCGAGCGCCGGGTCGGCAGCGCGCAGCGCGACTATGTCCTCGGGCACACGGCACCACAGCCTGTCCGCGTCGCTCAGCGCGAGCGCACTGCCGTCCGGTGCCCGGCGAACGACATCGGCGGCGGCGCGGTCGTCGGCGGAGTCGTCCCTCCGCGTGGTCCCCGTCACCAGATCCCACACGACGGTCAGCCGGTCGCTCTCGTCACCGTCGTTCACGCCATCGCTCATCGGCCCGTAGAAGTCGACCAGGTACTCGCTGCCGACGGCGCCCAGCTTGACCAGGTTGAAGCGGGCGTTGCGGCGGACCAGCGGGTCGAAGGTCCAGCGCATGCTGGTGGCGCCCCGCTCCAGCGCCCACAGCCGCTGCGTCTGCTTGACCGCGAAGCCGACCCCCCGGCCGGAAGCGGTCGCCGCCGCCACGAACGAGTACACGTCCCGCTCGGCAAGCTGCCCGAACACCGCCACCGCCGCCCCGGCGAGCCGTTCGCCCGACGGCACGGCGGAGTACGCCGCGTGCACCGCACCACCGGCGTGCACCAGGCTGCGCAGCACTTCCGCGGGGTAGGGCGGGCTGGCGCGCGACGTCTGCCACACATCGGCGAAGAAATCAGCGACGGCACGGATACCCGCCACGTCGTGCACGGTACGGACCGTGACCCCGGCCGTACGGGCTGCTCCTTCGCCGGCGCGGGCTGCATCCGCGATGCTGCGGGCCGCGTCCCCTACAAGGGCGCCCCCGTTCGGCGTACCGTCTGCCGCCCCGGACCCGGCGGCGGAGATCGTCACAGGTGTCATGCCTTGAGTCTCCGGGGCCACAGCACGTAAGCCATTGTCGTCAGGCACAATGAGAGCCCGTACCCCTGTTGCGATCGGCCAAGGCACTGAGCGGTGACCCTCCGATAAAAAGGCCAATCGTCCCCAGGTGACCGTCCCCACCGGAGAGCCCGACCGCCATGGAGTCCTGCACCCTCGAGGAACTTCTCGACACCCTCGGCGGCCCCGTGCTCCGCGTGCTCACCACCCCGGCCGGCCTCACCACACCCGTTTCCGAGGTCGTGCTTTACGACGCCGGCGCCCCGTTTCCGCGCAGCGCGCCGGGCGCCCTGCTGCTGACGCTCGGGACGCGAGAGGGTGAGGTGGGACCGCTGGCACGCGATGCCGCGGCGGCCGGGATGGCCGGACTCGTCGTACGGGCCGGGGAGGGGCAGCCCGACACGGTGGCGGCGGCGAAGGCCCACGGCCTCGCGCTCCTCGCCGTCGACGAGGACGCCGCCTGGCATCACGTCCACCTGCTGCTGGCCTCCGCGATCGCCTCCCGGCCCGGCCCGGCGGGCGGCGGGGCCGCCTTCGGCGACCTGTTCGCGCTCGCCAACGCAGTGGCCGCGGCCGTGGGCGGCGCGACCGTCATCGAGGACACCCGCCAGCGGATCCTGGCCTACTCCACCGTCCCCGGGCAGGTCGTCGACGAGGCTCGGCGGCAAGGCATCCTGGGCCGCCAGGTGCCGAGCAGCCCCGAGAACACCGAGCAGTACCGCGTCCTGTTCGCCGCCCCCGGACCTGTACACCTCGCCGCACTCGACGGCGACGAGCTGCCGCGACTCGCCGTCGCGATCCGTGCAGGCGGTGAGACACTTGGGTCGATGTGGGTCGTGGACAACGGGCACGTCGGCCCCGATGCCGTGGACGCACTCACCCAGGGCGCGTCCACGGCCGCCCTGCTCCTGCTGCGGGCACGAGCGAGCGAGGAGCTGTCCCGGCATCTGACGAGCGACGTGCTGCGCCGTCTCCTGGACGGCACCGCCGATCCCGCCGACGCTGCGCACCGCCTCGGTCTCGCTTCCGGCGCCTCAGTCCGAGTTGCGGCCTTCGCCCTCGACGGCGCGGCGTCCACGCCCGACGGTGAACAGACCGCGCTGCGGCTCCTCGACCTCGTGCGGCTGCAGTGCGAGGCTCGGTACGGACGGCACGCGTGCGTGCTGGTGGACGGGAGCGTGTACGCGCTGCTGCCGGTGGCCGGTGAGCGCGGTGGCGAGCGGCACAAGCGTCTCGCCGAGGACATCGTCCGGCGCGCGGGTCAGGCGCTGCGGGTGACGGTGCGGGCCGGGCTGGGCAATGTGGTCCCGGGCCTTGCGGCCGTGTGTGGCTCACGGGAGGACGCCGACCTCGTTCTGCGGGTGCTCGGCCCGGATGAGGACGTCGCCGCGGTGGCCGAGGTACGCGCCCGTGTCACCCTGCTCCGGCTGCGTGAACTCATCGGCTCGGAAAGGGCCTTGACGGCGGGTGCCTGGCGGGAGGTCCTGGCGTACGACACCGCGCACGGCACCGACTACGCCAGGACCCTGGTGTGCTGGCTGGACGCCGGATGCGACATGGCGCGGGCGGCGAAACTGCTCGCCGTTCACCCCAACACCTGCCGGTACCGCCTCAGACAGGCGCAGCAGCACCTCGGCATCGATCTGGACGACCCGGACGAGCGGTTGGTGCTGTGGCTGCAGCTGCGGACGCTCGGGGGCCTCCGCGGCGCCGAGCGGGCCTGACCCGCGGCGGGCAGCAGGTGGGGTCCCTTGTCGGCGTCGTGGGATCTGAGGGTCGACACCGTCCCTTCCACCAGCCCGGGCAGCGCGCCCCGTGGGGTTCAGCCACTCAGCCAGGCCGCGAGCTGAGCCTCGCACTCCCGCAGTTGCCGGACGGGCACGTACTCCCCGGCCGTGTGCGCGAGGGTCGGGTCACCCGGGCCGTAGTTGAGCGCGGGTGTGCCGAGCGCGGCGAAGCGGGCGACGTCGGTCCAGCCGAGCTTGGGGCGGGGTGTCGCCCCCAGCACCTCGACGAGCGAGGCGACCGGACCGTGTCCGAGCCCCGGCAGGGCCCCCGGCACGACCTCGGTGACCTCGACCTCGTACTCGGGGAAGAGCCCGCGCAGATACGCCTCGGCCTGCCCGGCCGAACGGCTCGGCGCGAAGCGCAGGTTGACCGTGATCACGCAGGCGTCGGGGACGACGTTCTCGGCGATGCCCGCGCGGACAGCGACCGCGGTCAGCCCTTCGCGGTACTCCAGGCCGTCGATGACGATCCGCTGGGCGGTGTGGTCGTCGAGGCGCTGGAGCACAGCGGCCGCTCGGTGCGCGGCGTTGACGCCCATCCAGGAGCGGGCGGTGTGCGCGCGCTCGCCGCGCACCGTGATGTCCGCGTTCAGCACGCCCTGGCAGCCCGCCTCGACGCCCGCGCCGGACGGCTCCATGAGGATCGCCAGGTCCGCTTTGAGCAGGTCGGGGCGTTCGGCGGCGATACGGTTCAGGCCGTTGCGGTCGCCGGAGACCTCCTCGCACTCGTAGAAGACGTACGTGACGTCGCGTACGGGCGTCGGGAGGGTGGCCGCGAGGCGAAGCGCGACGGCGACGCCGCCCTTCATGTCGCACGCCCCGAGCCCGTGGAGCAGGTCTCCGTCCAGCCGGGAAGGCAGGTTTCCGGCGGCCGGGACGGTGTCCAGGTGGCCGCCGATGACCACTCTCTCGGTGTGACCCGATTCGGTGCGGGCCACGACGGAGTTGCCGATGCGCTCGACCGTCAGATGCGCGCACGCGCGCAGGGCGGACTCCACGGCGTCGGCGAGGTCGGCCTCGTCGCCGCTCTCGGACGGGGTGTCCACCAGGGCCCGTGCGAGGTCCACCAGGTCGGCGGCCGGGTTCAGCGAGGTCATGCGACGCTCTCTTCCTGCTGGGCGGACCGGCCCAGCCGCGAGTTCTTGATGCCGTACAGCGCGTAGATCGCGAAGCCGACCATCATCCACAGGCCGAACGCGAGCCAGGTGTCGATGCCGAGCCCCCACATCACATAGACGCAGCACAGCACGCCCAGCACGCAGATCACCGGCGCGAGCGGGACCCGGAAGCTGCGCGGGGCCTCGGGGCTGCGCCGACGCAGGATCAGGACGGCACAGTTGACCAGTGCGAAGGCGAACAGCGTGCCGATGCTCGTGGCGTCGGCAAGCGCGCCCAGCGGCACGATTGCGGCGAGCACCATGATGAACGCGGACACGATGACCGTGTTGGCGCGGGGCACCCCGGTCTTCGGGTGGATCTTGGCGAACAGTGGCGGCACGAGCCCGTCGCGCGCCATCGAGAACAGGATGCGGGTCTGCCCGTACTGCACGGCGAGGACGACACTCGTGGTGGCGACAACAGCGGCCACGGACAGCAGGGCCGGCCACAGATTGCCGCCGCCGACCGAGCGGACGAGTACCTCACTGAGGGTGGCCTCGGTACCCGCGAACCTCTGCCACGGCATCGCGCCGACCGCCGCGATCGCCACCGCGCAGTACAGCGCGGTGATCACCCCGAGGGAGAGAAGGATGGCGCGCGGCAGGTCACGCTGCGGGTTCTTCGCCTCCTCACCGGCCGTCGACGCGGCGTCGAAGCCGATGTACGAGAAGAACAGGGAGGCGGCGCCCGCGCTCACACCTGCCATGCCGAGCGGGAACAGCGGCTGGAAGTTCCCCGCGCGGAACGCGGTGAAGGCGACGGCGCAGAACATCACCAGGGCGGCCACCTTCACCGCCACCATGATCGTGTTGACGACGGCGCTCTCGCGGGCTCCGCGCAGCAGCACCACCATGGCCAGGACGACGATCGCGGCGGCCGGAACGTTCAGCACACCGCCCGCGCCCGGCGGGGCGGCCAGCGACTCGGGCAGCGTCCACCCGACGGTGAGCTCCAGGAGCTCGTTCACGTACTGGCCCCAGCCGACCGCGACGGCGGCGACCGAGACGCCGTATTCCAGCACCAGACACCAGCCGCAGACCCATGCGACCAGCTCGCCGAACGTGGCATAGGCATAGCTGTACGAGGATCCGGCACCCGGGATCATGCCCGCCAGCTCGGCGTAGGACAGGGCGGAGAACAGAGCGGTGATACCGGCGATCACGAAGGAGACCACGACGGCGGGGCCCGCTTCGGGCACCGCCTGGCCGAGGACGACGAAGATCCCGGTGCCCAGGGTTGCGCCCACGCTCAGCAGCGTGAGCTGCGTGAGCCCCATCGTCCGATGCAGCTCGCCACCACGGGCCTGGGCAACGAGATCGGCGACGTCCCGCCGCCGCGTCAACCTGCTCCCGGCCTTGACCTCACCCGCGGTTCTCCGCGGGCGCGTCTGTACTGTGTCCACGCTCCACTCCTCTTACAGCTCCACTCCGGCCCTTGATGATGCGGAATGGAGGGATGGACAGGGGTGTGCGTGTCGGCCAAGACGGCAAGGGATGCTTTGGCCTTCTGGCCGAAGCCGCAGGGGGAGGCGGGCTGGGGGCGGAAGGTGCGTCGCCACCGGTCGCCGACGAGGCTGGGCAAGCGGCCGGCGGCCGCGGACTTCGCGCACCGGGACTTCACCGCCGAGGAGCCCGATCTCGTCTGGGCGGGCGATCTCACCGAGATCGGAACCGGCGAGGGCAACGAACGTGACTGCCGGCCGCACGACTCGGCCTGGGCAAAATCCGGTGGGTCACCGAGTCAGACATCGCCTGGCTCCACGGACTCCGCCGCCTACGGACCCGCGCATGCGACGCCAACGCCTGGGCCGGTACCGCACGAACCCCGCTCGGGAGAATGGGTCGGGCACCATCGACGAGGTGGGCCCCTCCCTCGGCCTGGACGTCGGCGAGAGCACCCGTCACGGGCAGGGACTGACCCCGGTCGGCAAGAAGGTCTTCGACAGGCAGCTGTCCAAGAGCGAGCCGAAGCTGCGGGCCGTCTGCGACAAGCTGGCCGCGAAGTTCGACACCGTGCTGGTGATCGGACCAGCCCGCCTCCATCGGAGCCCTGCCTCTGACCGTCGCCCGGGACGCCGGCTGCAAGGTCGCCCACCTGCCCGGCCGGTCCATGCCGCGGATCGCCGATCTCTACCCGGGCGAGGCTGTAATCAGGCACTTCTCTGCCTGGCCCGCCAGCGGACCAACGTACTGTTCGCGACGTTCCGCGACGGCACCTTCTACGAACCCGGATAAAGCCGCGACGCCGGGACGCCGGGTCGCGTGGAGGGCCTCGGAGGGACTATCAGGGTGGCCGCGCGGATCGGGCGGGTCACCTGCCGGTGGAACGGGGTTGCCGATGCACTGCCAG
This sequence comes from Streptomyces sp. NBC_00299, assembly GCF_036173045.1. Lineage (GTDB taxonomy): Bacteria > Actinomycetota > Actinomycetes > Streptomycetales > Streptomycetaceae > Streptomyces > Streptomyces machairae. The sequence continues at coordinate 8,352,785 of NZ_CP108039.1, read as the reverse complement.
GCGTCCGGACAAGGAGGCGTGAGGGGGCCGGGGCGAACGGCCCGGACCGGAGACGGTTCCTTCCGGACAGGCAGGGCATCGCGCAAGACACGAGGTCGCACTTCTTGAAGTAAAACCCGTCGGTAACTTACGAATCAATGGCCAAGCGCCACCCGCAGTGCGGAATTCGTTGCCCCCTCCGAGGGCACATCAGGCCGCACCGGCCGACCAATGCCAGCAACCCAGGGCCTTGACGACCACCAGACCACCTCACATACTGACGGCCAAATCGATTTGGCCCAAATCGATTTGGCTGCCCGGTCCAGGGCCAGATCGCGGCTGAACCAGAACATGTCGAACGCCGATCGGAGCTCGAACGTGTCCAGTCCCCGCAAGAACCTTCCCGGTACGGATCAGTCACCGACTCCGGAGCCCACCGAACCCGCGCCCACCGACCCCGCGCCCGTCCACCCCGTCGACGAGTCCCGCCCCTTGGGCCGCATCCTCCTCTTCGGGATCCAGCACGTCCTCGTCATGGCCGCCACACCGATTTCGGCTGTCTTTCTGATGAGCGCCTCGCTCGGCCTCGACCCCGGCCTGACCGTCAACCTGCTCTCCGCGGCCTTCGTGCTCTCCGGAGTCGGATCCCTGATCCAATCGCTCGGCCCGTGGAAGTTCGGCCCCCGGCTACCGTTCGTGATGCTGCCCGGGGGTGCGCCGCTCATCCTCTTCCTCGCCATCGCCGAACAGCACGGCCTGCGCACGGCTACCGGCGCGGTGATCCTCACCGCGGCCTTCTGCTTCGTCATACTGCCTGTCTTTTCCCGGTTGTTGGCCTACTTTCCGGCCCTCGTCATCGGCACGATGATCGTCATCGTCGGCGTCAACCTGGTGAAGGTCGGCGCGGTACTCGTCACCGGATCTCCCGGCAGTCCCGGCTTCGCCGACACCACGAATCTCGCGCTCGGCATGGCGACGGTCGGCTTCACCGTCGCCTTCTACCTGCTGTTCACTGGCGTCCTGCGGCAACTCGCCGTCATGCTGGGACTCCTCGCGGGCACCGCGCTGGCCGCTCTCCTCGGCCACCTGGATCTCGGCCACGCCGCCGAGGGCGGCCTGATCACCCTGCCGCCGGTGATGCCGTTCGGCACGCCCCAGTTCAACCTCCTCGCCGCGCTGCCGCTGATGCTCTACAGCCTCGCCTCGATGGCGGAAGCCACCGGCCAGACCGTCGTCAACGCCGAGGCCGTCGGCAAGGAGATCGACCGGCGCACCGCCGTCCCGTCGACCATTCGCGGCGATGCACTCACGTCCCTCTTCGGCGGATTTTTCGGACTGCCGCTGATGGTGACGAGTGGCGAGAACATCGGCATCGTCCGGGTCACGGGTGTTCGCAGCCGTTTCGTCACCGCGGCTGCCGGTACGGTCCTCATCGCCATCGGCTTCCTCGCCCCAGTGACCCACGCGATCAGCGTCGTCCCGTCGGCGGTCGTCGGAGGCACCGCCATGGTCGTCTTCGCGGTCATCACCGTGCTCGGGGTGCAGATGCTCGGCCGCGCCGACCTCGACAGACACACCAACACGTTCATCTGCGCCGTCGCACTCGCGCTCGGACTCCTGCCCATCCTCGTCCCTGGTGTGTACGCGGGCTTCCCGCCGAGCCTCCGCATCCTCCTCGAAAGCGGCGTCGCCGTCGGCGCGTTCGTCGCCGCCGTCCTCAACATCCTCTTCCACCACATCCGGCCAGGCGTCGCCGCGCGCCTGGTCACGAGCTGTACGGAGGCCGACCGATGAACCACAGCACCCGCGAACTCCTCAACAGGCCCGGTCCATTCCTTCTGATACCGGACACCGTCCTGCTCCCGGAGGGACCCGCTGACGGATACGCGGTCGTCGTGGCCGACGGCTCGTTCCATGCCGTGGGCCCCTCGGAGGAGCTCCGACGCACCCATCCGCGCCTGGAGGGCATAAGGTTGCCCGGTCACCTTCTGATGCCCGGTTTCGTCGACGCCCACCACCACCTCACGCAGAGCTTCGGCTCCGCCCTCGCCTTCGGGGAGCCGTCGGAGATCTACCGCCGGGTCTGGGTACCGTTGGAAACCGCTCTGGACGAGGAATCGGCGTACACGGCGGCCAAGTTGGCGGCCTTCGAAGCTCTACGGGGCGGTTTCACGACCGTCGCCGACGCGGGCACCCGCGCCGACGTGGACGTCGATGTCGTCGCCTCCGCCGCGCGTGACGCGGGAATCCGCTGCGTTCTCGGCCTCGTCTGCAACGATGCCGAAGACGTCGCTACAGACGCCGAAGATGCCGATCCTGCCGTCCTCGACCACGCGGACAAGCACCTCGCCCGGTACGCCGACGACCCGCTCGTTCACCCCTCCCTCGCCGTCTCCGTCCCCGAGGCGGCGAGATCCGCGACGCTGCGGCGCGTCGCCCGACTCGCCGCGGAGGCGGGAGCCACACTGCAGATCCACGTCAACGAGCACCTTGCCGGTGTCGAACGCTCCCTGCTACGGCACGGCCTGCGCCCGCTCGAACACCTCCACCACATAGGGGCGTTGGGCCCTCACCTGCTCGCGGCGCACGCCACCCTCCTCACACCCCACGAACTGACCCTGCTCGCCGAGACCGGAACCGCCGTCAGCTACAACCCTGTTGCCAGCGCATGGAAGGGCAACGCCGTCGCTCCCGCCCTGGCGATGGCCGAACGCGGCATCCGCTTCGGCCTCGGCACGGACGGCACCCGTGGTGACGGATTCCGCCTCGCCGAGGCGGCCGAATTCGCCCAGCGGATCGCCTACGGTCTTGCCACCGGCGACTCGTCGTGCGGCGCCGGCTGGACCTGGTTGGAACACGCCACCCGGGGCGGCGCCGACGCCGTCGGCCTCCGTGCCCGAACCGGCGCCATCGCCGAGGGCCTGGCTGCCGACTTCCTCGTCGTCGACGTCACCAACCCCGAACTGGCACTCTCCTGGGACGTGCCCTGGGAACTGGTACGGCGCGGCAACCGAGACCAGATCACCGCCGTGTTCGTCGGCGGCCGGATGCGCCTGTGGCGCGGCCTGCCCACCACCTGGGACGGCCCCGCGCTAGTCCGCCGAGCGGCCGAGCTCGCCCGCCTCTGCGTGGAACGAGCACCCCTCACCCGCGCGCACCCGACGTCCACGGCGGCACGCGAGCGGAGCACCGCCGCGTGAGCCCGCTGACACTGGCCGTCCTTGCCCTCACCGTGGCCGTCGCCGCGTTCGTACAGGGCAGCAGCGGCCTCGGCTTCGCTCTGATCGTCGCGCCCGTGGCCGGGATCCTGGCCCCCGGTCTGCTCCCCGTGTTCGTGCTGGCGGCGATGATCCCGCTCAACATGTACGTCGCCTGGCGCGAGCGGGCCTCGCTCGATCTGCGCGGGGCCGGCTGGATCACCGGCGCGCGACTCGCCGCCACCCCTGGCGGACTGGCGCTGCTCTGGCTGATCCCCGACCGCAGTCTGGGCCTCTTCGTGGGCATCGCCACCGTCCTGGCCGTGGTCGTGAGTCTCACCGCGCCCTCGTTCGCTCCCGGCCGGGCCGCCTACCTCGGCGCGGGCGCGGTGACCGGGCTGACGGAGACGGCAACCGGCGTCGGCGGACCGCCGCTCGCCCTGGTCTACCAGCACCGGCCACCGTCCGAGCTGCGCTCCACCGTCGCCGTCTGCTTCCTCATCGGCGAACTCGCCTCGCTGGCCCTGCTGTTCGCCACAGGGAAGGGGCATCCCGAGGACCTGGGCTGGGCCGCGGCCCTGCTGCCGGCGATCGCCGTCGGCGCGTGGTCGAGTCGCCTGGTGCGCCACCGCATCGACGCGTCCAGGATGCGTGTGTTCGTGCTCGGGTTCGCGCTGGTCTCCGGGTTGGTCCTCATGATCGGGCTGTGACCCGCAGCGATGACGGGCGCGGGATCACCCGGGGCTCGGGCGACGTGACCACCGCGCCGGTGGCAGCGTCGCCGCGCAGCTGTCCCAGCAGCAGCTCCACCGCGTCGGACGCCGCCCGGTCGAGATGAAGGTCGACGGCCGTGAGCCGCGGCTCGCACGTGCGAGCGCGCAGACCGTCGTACCGGGTGACGACCATGACATCGTGGGGTACGGCGCGCCCGCTGTCCTTGATCGCCCGTACCGCACCCACGGCGAAGGCGTCCACCAGGGCACACACGGCGTCGATCCCGGGATACCGGGCAAGCAACTCCGCGCAGACCTCGTAGCCGGCCTGTTCGCCGCCCGCCTCGGGGGCGGTCGCCACGATCGGCGTCCACCCGTGCTCCGCGGAGACCCGCTCGTACGCGGCTCGTGCGTCGACCGCCGCATGCCGTTCCCCGGATCCGATGATCAGCGCCGGTCGTCCGGCGCCCTGCTCGTGCAGGTGGGCGAGCAGCATCTCGGCCACGAGTTCGCCGCGCAGATCGATGTACGGCACCGCGCCGTCCGGCGAGGCGGGCCTGCCGAGCGCCACGTACGGCAGCCCGCGCTCCTTCAGATGGGCCGCCGCCACGTCGTTCACATCCGGCTCCACGACGATCGCTCCGTCGATGTCGACGGATTGCAGGCCTGAACCGGACCGCACGGGGGGTACGAGCACGAGCGCGTAGCCGTGCAGCAGTGCGCTCTCGGCGGCGGCAGCGGCGATCTCCATGTAGAAGCCGAGCCGGGAAGGCCCTGCAGCCACCGCGAACGGCATGGTCGAGGCGAGCGCGATGGCCTTGGCCTGGCCGCGCCGCAGACGCTGAGCCCGCAGGTTGGGCCGGTAACCCAGCTCGGTGGCAACCCGCTTGATGCGCTCCCGGGTCCGGGGGTCGACCTTTCCGAGCCCGTTGAGGGCGTGTGACACCGTGGTGCGCGAGACTCCGGCGGCACGGGCGACGTCGGCGATCGTCGGTGGTCTGGAGCCGGCCCCGGAAATGGGCATCTCCATCGCTCCTCACGCGCTCGGGGACAGATGATGCCTCTATCTTCGCCGACGCGAGCCGCACCCGCGTCGACCGGTTCAGCGGTTGATCGGCAGGCTGGTGCCTGGCGACATCTGCGAGAGCCGGGCCGGGGTACCACGGGGCCTGGTCGGAGTTGCGGAATCTACGCCGGGCGCGGCTCGCCAGGCGGGGGTGAAGTCGGGAAGCCTGCCTGGTACAGGGGCCGGCCATCCCCGGGTACGGCCCGTCCGACGCGTTCGATCAAGCTCAGGAAGCGAGCGGTGTGTGGGTACCGAAGGAGCGTTGGTGGTACGTGAGGGGGCTGGAGTCCACCGGGGGTACCTCGCCCGGTTCGACCGAGACGACCTGGGCGAGCAGGACGGTGTGGTCTCCGGCGAGGACGTAGTCGTCGGCCTCGGCGGCGATCCAGGCCGCCGAGCCCGGCAGGCGGGGCCGGTCCTGGCTCGGCGACCAGGTCACGCCGTCGAACTTGTCCGGTCCGGAACGGGCAAAGGTGGTGGCGAGATCCGCCTGGTGAGCACCCAGGATGTTGAGACCGAAGCGTCCGGTGCCGCGGATGACCTCCAGCAGCCGGGAGCGGTTGTACAGGCACACCAGCACCATCGGGGGCGTCAGGGACAGTGAGCCGAAGGCGCTGACCGTGGTGCCGTGCGGGCGGGGGCCGTCCATCGCGGTGACCACGGCGACCGGGGTGGCGACGGTGGCCATGGCGTCGCGGAACGCTTGCGGGGTGATGGTGCCGGGTGGCTGGGGAGTGGGCATGACCGGGCCGTTCCTGTGACGACAAGAGCTCAAGGGCGGTTGATCAGGTGATGGGCCATGCCGGCGACGGTGGGCGACTCGAAGAGGGAGCGGATGTCGAGGTCGACGCCGAAGACCGAGCGGATGCGCTCGGTGAGCCGGATGCCCAGGAGCGAATCCCCGCCCACGCGGTAGAAGTTGTCGTGGATGCCGATCCCGGGAAGGCCGAGCACCTCCGCGAACAGGGCGCGCAGGAGTTCCTCCTGCGGGGTGCGCGGGGCGGCGGAGGTGGTGCGCGGGAGTGGGTCCGGGAGCGCCCTGCGGTCGAGCTTGCCGCTTGGTGACAGCGGCAGCGCGTCGAGCACCGTGAACGTCGACGGGATCATGTGCTCCGGGAGGTGCCGTGCCGCGTCGCGGCGGACCTCCTCCGCGAACAGGTCCGGGTCCGAGGGGAGCCCCCGGCCGGGGCGGGGCACGGCGGCCGGCCGGGCGGGGCCGTCCGGTGCGTCTTCGGGACGGCGGGCGTACAGGGTGACCAGTCCGGTGCCCTTGAGGAGGGGCGCCGTCTCGACCTCGACGGCGTAGCCGTGCGCGGTGAGCCGGTCCTTGACGCGGGCCACCCGGTCGCCCACGTCGTGTGCCTCGATCGCCAGCTGTCCGATGAGGGGCCAGTGCGCGTCGTCGATACCGTTCAGGACCTCGAGTTCGCTCTTCTCCGCGTCGATCTTCAGCAGGTCGACTCGGTCCACTCCGGTCTCGCGGATGACGTCGGACAGCGTCCGCAGCCGGCAGACCACCTCCTCGTGCCGCAGCCGCTCGGTGAGCAGCACGTCGAGGTCCGCCTCGGCTCCGGGCGCGTCGAGGCCCCTCGACGAGAGGTCGTTGCGTACGTACGCCTCCACGACGCCACGCTCCTGCGCCGTGTCGCCGAACCGCCCGGACATGATGGACAGGCCCGGGTAGTAGGTGAACGTCGCCGTGTCCTCCTTCTCACCGATGCCGCACGGGTACAGCCGGACGTCGGCGCCGTGGATACGAGTGTTCAGCTCCAGCAGACGGAACAGCTCGGGGATGGGTTCGAAGGCGTGGACGACGGCGCCCGGGAAGGACCGGGCGACCTCGAGGGTGAACAGCCCGATGTGCGCACCGACGTCGAACACGCAGGCGTCCGGCGGCAGGGTGATGCCGTTGCGGAGGTACTCGCGGCCCTCGAAGATCTCCTGGTAGACGAAGTCCGTCTCGGCGTGATTGCCCGAGGCGATGAGCATGCCGTTGGGCAGTGTGTGCCGCTCGTCGGCGCCGAGCAGGCCCTGGCGTTCGAACCGGCACACCCGCAGCAGGGGGCCCGCCTCGCGGGCGTCCGGGACGAGGTAGGCGGCCAGTCGCGCGCCGCCCGTCTCGTCCGGCCGGGCCACCACCGCGGCTGCGCCCACGCCGGGCAGGCCGGCCAGCACGGTCTCCACCTCTCCCAGTTCGACGCGCATGCCCCGCACCTTGACCTGGTGGTCGGTCCGGCCGACGTACTCGATGACTCCGTCGGGGCGCGGGCGGGCGAGGTCGCCGGTGCGGTACATGCGGCTGCCGGGCGGCCCGTACGGGTCGGGCACGAAACGGTCCGCGGTGAGGTCCGGTCGGTTGACGTAACCGCGGGCCAGCTGGACACCGGTGATGTGGAGCTCGCCGGTGGCCCCGGGTTCCACCGGCCGCAGATCGGTGTCGAGGACACGGAGGCCGGTGTTCCACACGGGCCGGCCGATGGGGACCGCCCCCGGCGGGTCGTCCGCCCGGCACTGCCAGTGGGAGACGTCGACGGCCGCCTCCGTGGGGCCGTACAGGTTGTGCAGCTCGGCGCCCCCGAGGACGGGGAAGAAGCGGTCGCGCAGTTCGCCGGGGAGGGCCTCTCCGCTGGCGAAGACCCTGCGCAGGCCGGTGCACGCGGCCGCCGCGGGTTCGTCGAGGAACAGCCTGAGCATCGACGGCACGAAGTGGACGGTCGTCACCTGCCGGGACCGGATCAGCTCCGCGAGGTACCGCGGGTCCCGGTGCCCGCCGGGCGCGGCCAGGACGAGGCGGGCGCCGACGCTCAGCGGCCAGAAGAACTCCCACACGGAGACGTCGAAGTCCGCCGGGGTCTTCTGGAGTACCCCGTCGTCGGCGCCGAGCGGGTACCGGTCCTGCATCCACCGCAGCCTGTTGACGATGGCCCGATGCGGTACGGCGACGCCCTTGGGCCGTCCGGTCGACCCCGAGGTGTAGATCACGTACGCGGTGTTCAGCGGGTGCGGCGGAGGCAGGGGGTGGTCCCCCGCCGTGTCCCGTGCCGACAGCTCCCGGATGTCGTCGGCGGTCAGCACCGTCAGGGGCCGCGCGTCCTCGGCCATGAGCGCGACCCGTTCGGCCGGATGCCCCGGGTCGAGCGGCAGGTAGGCCGCCCCCGTCCTGTGGACCGCGTACAGGGCGACGACGAGTTCCACCGAGCGCGGCACACTCACCGCGACGACGGTCTCCGGCCCGGCGCCGAGGGCCGCCAGAGCACGGGCCAGCCGGTCCGTCCGGGCGTCCAGTTCGGCGTAGGTCAGTACGGTGCCGTCGGCGACGATCGCGACCGCGTCGGGCGTTCTGGCCACCTGCGCCGAGAAGAGCTCGGGCAGGGTGGTCGGCGGATTGTGCACGCTGTCCCCCATGATGTCGCTTCCCTTACGGTCTGGCGGGCCGCTGTGCCGCACCGAGGACGGCGTGCGGCGACCGCACCGGCAGGTCGTAGCGTCGCCGGACGCTGGTACCGAGCCTGCCGACGTCGGCGCCGTACACGTGCAGGGAGACGGTCAGGCCGTCGGTCGCGCTGCGGACCTCGTGGATGTCCCCCGGCGGTGAGAGGTGGGCGACGGTGCCGATGTGGTTGACGGTGACGTCGACGGGGACGAGGTGCGGTGAGCCGTCCTCGTCGACGAGCCGGTAGCGGATCTCCTCCTCGGCCCCCCGGTGGACGCCGATCACACACCAGCAGACGTGGTCGTGGATCGGGGTGCGCTGACCGGGCAGCCACACGAGGGCGACGACGGAGAACGTGCCGTCCGGCTCGATGTGCAGAACGTGCTGCTTGTACGCGGTGGGGTCGGCGGCCAGCTGCTCCTCGGTCAGCAGGTCGTCGTGGCGCAGATGGGCGGCGACGATGTCCGCGGCCCGCCGGCCCGGCTGTTCGGGCCGGCCGGCGGACGGGGCGCGCAGCGCCTCGCGGATCTCCCTGACGAGGACGTCCAGGCGCGATCCCCTGGGGGAGGGAGCGGGCATCGTGCTCCTTTCGTACGGCGCCCGGCGTTCCGGCGGGGAGCGCCGGGGACCACCGGCCGGTGAGGGATTGCGGTGTCGTCTCGGGTGCGCTGCGGCCCGTGCCCGTGCGGGACGGGCCGATCGCCCGATCAGGTCTGGCGGCGTGCGCGGGCGCGGGCCATCCGGTTCTGCTGGTGCTGGCGGCGTGAGTGGGCCCGGCTCTTGACCTGTTCGATCGTGTGCCCTGCCGCCTCGGCCGGTTCGGCGTCGTCCCCGTCGATCAACCGGGCGAGACCGGCGACGGTGAGCACCTCGTACAGTTGCGCCACCGTGAGTGAGGCGCCCAGGGACTTGTTGACGGTCGCCACGAGCTGAATGGCGATCAGAGAGCCGCCGCCGAGATCGAAGAAGCTGTCGTTGACGCCGACTTGGTCGATGCCGAGCAGGTCCTGCCACGCCTTGCACAGCTGCCGCTGGGTCTCTCCCTTCGGCGGGGCGTAGGCGCTGGGGACCTCCGGGCGGGGGTGAAGGGTGTGCGGTGCGCCGAGTCCGGCGAGCCGTTCGTCGCCCCCGGCGTCCGCGCCGAGTACGAAAGCCTGCTCGATCAGGGCGTTGACGTCCACGGGTGACACGATCAGCTGGGGTTCGGGCGACGAGGACAGGACGCGTTCCAGCGCTTCCAGGGCCTGTGCCGACGCCATGCCGCGCTCCGCGACATCCTTGCCGCGGATCTCCGCCAGCGCGTCCGGAAGGTCCGTCGCGACGGCCATGCCCGCCTCCTTCCACGGCCCCCAGTCGACGGTGAGGACCCGGCGTTCGGCCGCGTGGGAGTGGGCGTGGGCGTCGAGGAAGCTGTTGGCGGCGACATAGTCGGCCAGGCCGAAGTCACCGACGTGGGCGGCGTTGGAGCCGAAGAGGAACAAGAAGTCGGGCCACCGGCCTGCCAGCGCCTGTTCGAGGTGGAGGGTTCCGAGCACCTTGGGGCCCATGACCTGGGCGGCCTTCTCCGGAGTGCCGAGCTGGACGAGGCCGCCGCCCGCCAGGCCGGCCGCGTGGAAGGCTCCGTGGACGCCTCCCCACCGCTCCACGACGGCGGAGACGGCCGCCTCGACCTGGTCGTGGTCGCAGACGTCGGCGGTCAGCAGCATCACCTCGGCGCCCCGCCGCCGGAGGGCGCGTACCTTCTCGATGATCTCGGTGGTCCTGCCGCCGTCCGGCTGCGCGAGCCGGCGGTCCCACTCCTCCTCCGGGGGGACCGGGGTGCGGGCGAGCAGGGCCAGTCTCCGGCCGGGGCGGGCGAGGTGCTCCGCCAGGGCGAGCCCGAGCCCGCCGGTTCCGCCGGTGATCAGGTAGACACCGTCGTCGCGCAGAGCGGACGGGGTGCTGTCCGAGGGCGGCAGCGGCGCGGGGACGTAGGTCTGCGACCAGCGGTGCGGTCCCCGGTAGGCGACGGCGGCGTGCCCGGGCGGCACGGAGAACTCGCGCAGCAGCTGGTCGGCGGCGCGCTCGACCGGCTCGCCGTCCAGGACGATGTCCACGCTGCGGCAGGCGAGACCGGGGTGTTCGCGCGGGATGACACGGACGGGGCCGAGCAGGGTGGACTTGAGCGGCGAGAGCCGTTCGGTGCCGAGGACCCGGTGCAGACCGTCGCTGACGACCCAGATGTCGCAGTCCGGTTGGTCGGAGTGGCTGTTGAGTGCCTGGGCCAGGAGCAGCAGCCCGTCGAAGGCGCGGCGGGCGGCGGCGAACCCGGCGGCGGGGCCGGCGTCCGGTTGGGGGGTGGCGCCGGTGACGTTCCAGCAGTGGGCGATACGGGTGGGCAGCTGGTCCTGCGCGCGCAGCTCCCGCAACAGGCGTGTGTAGTGGTCCGGATCGGCGGGGTCGATCGTGAATCGGCCGGAGGCCTGCGTCCACTGGTCTCCCGCGGACACGGTCGTCACCCGGGCGCCGTCGCGGCGCAGCCGGGCCGTCAGGGCCTCGGCCAGCCCCCGGCCGTCGTCGAAGACGAGCCAGCATCGGCCGGCGGGAGATGCCGGCGCCTGGGGCAGTACGGTGCGTTCCCAGGACGGGGCCTGGATCCAGTCGGCGACGTCGGCCCGGCGGGCCGCCGGGGTACGCAGGGCCGGTTCGGTCTGCCGGTCCAGCCAGTACCGCTTCCCCTGGAACGGGTAGGTGGGCAGGGCGACCTTGCGGCGCCGCCCGCCGTGGCGCGGCTCGTGGAAGGCGGCCCAGTCGGGTTCGCCGCCGGCGAGCCACAGTTGGCCGAGGGCGCGCTGCGCCGCCTCCACCGGGTGCCGTTTGTCCTGGCGGTGCGGCAGGGTGGAGGTGACCAGCCGGGGGGCCTCGCCGGTGACGACGCGCCGGGCGAGGCTGGTGAGCGTCTGGCCGGGGCCGACCTCCAGGAAGACGAGGTCGGGTTCCTCCGCGAGGGTGCGCACACCGGCGTCGAACTCCACCGGGGCCAGTACGTGCCGGCCCCAGTACGCCGGATCGCGGGCCTCGTCGTCCGTGATCCAGGTGCCCGTGGTGTTGGACACGAACCTGGTGCGGGGCGCCTGTCTCGGTACGGCCGCGACGGCGGCGACGAACCGGTCGACCATGGGCTGCATCATCGGCGAGTGGAAGGCGTGCGAGGTGCTGACGGGGCGGGTGGCGACGCCCCGCTCCGAGAGCAGCGCGGCGAACGCCGCCACGGCGGTGTGGCCGCCGGAGACGACGCAGTCCTTGGGCCCGTTGTGGGCCGCCAGAAAGACGTCGGCCGGCAGCAGGGACTCGACGGTGGCCCGGTCGGCGACGACGCTGAGCATCGCCCCGGTCGGCTGCTCCTGCATCAGTCGCCCGCGCAGCGCCACCAGGGCGAGGGCGTCCTGCGGAGTGAACACTCCCGCGAGGCAGGCCGCGACGAGTTCTCCCAGGCTGTGGCCGAGCAGGGCGGCGGGTTCGACGCCCCATGACGCCCAGAGCCGTGCCAGGGCGTATTCGAGGACGAAGAGGGCCGGCTGGGCGAGCCTGGTCCGGTCGAGTTCGGCGGCGGTCTCGGACCGCTCCGTGTCGAGCAGCAGGTCCAGCAGGCCCGCGTCGGCGTCGCCGCGGGAGGCCAGTTCCTTCAGGCAGAGGTCCACAGCGTCGCGGAAGACCGGCTCGTGCGCGTAGAGCTCCCTGGCCATGCCGGGGTACTGACCACCCTGCCCGCTGAGGAGGAAGGCGACGCGCGGGGGCGTGCCGCCGCTCTCGCCGGTCGTCACCCGCGCCGGGTCCCGTGCCTCCAGGGCGGCGGCGAGTGACGCGGCGTCGGGGCCGGTGACGGCGCGGCGCACCGGGAAGCGGTGCCGGCCCGTCGCGGCGGTGTACGTGACGTCGGTGAGCCGTGCCTGTCCTCGGCGCAGGCGCGCGGCCATCGCGTCGCTGAGCTCCTCCAGCGCCGCGTGGTTGCGCGCGGACAGCACGAGGAGGTGCGAGGGGTGTCCGGGCCGGGCGTCCTCCCCGGCGTCCGGCCGGCCCTGCGGGGGGCCCTCCTGGAGGACGACGTGGGCGTTGGTGCCGCCGAAGCCGAAGGCGCTGACTCCGGCCAGGCGCGGTGTGCCCGAGCGCGGCCACGGTGCCGTGTCCCGCTGGACGGTGAACGGTCCGGCGGCGAAGTCGATGTCCGGGTTGGGGGATTGGAAGTGCAGAGTGCGGGGCAGCGTCTCGTGCCACATGGCCAGGACCGTCTTGATGAGCCCCGCGATACCCGCGGCGGCGTCCAGGTGGCCGAAGTTCGACTTGAGCGACCCGAGGGCGACCGTGGCGGGCGGCACGCCCTCGTAGGCCTTCGTGAGGGCGCGGACCTCGATCGGGTCCCCGAGCGAGGTGCCGGTACCGTGCGCCTCGACGTAGCCGATCGCGGCCGGTTCCGTGCCGGCGTCGCGCAGCGCGTCCGCGATCACCCTGGCCTGGCCGGCGACGGTGGGGGCGGTGAAGCCGACCTTGACCGCCCCGTCGTTGTTGACGGCCGAACCCTTGATGACGGCGTAGACGGTGTCACCGTCGGCGAGGGCGTCGTCGAGGCGCTTGAGCACCACGGCACCCGCGCCGCTGCCGAACAGGGTTCCGGCCGCGCGGGCGTCGAAGGGGCGGCAGTGTCCGTCCGGGGAGACGAACGAGCCTTCCTGGTGGAAGTAGCCGCGCTCCTGTTCCAGGTTGAGGAAGACACCGCCGGAGAGCGCCATGTCGCACTCGCGCTCGCGCAGCGAGCGGCAGGCCAGGTGTACGGCGACCAGGGACGTGGAGCACGCGGTGCGCAGCGAGACGCTGGGGCCCCGCAGGTCGAGCTTGTAGGAGACCCGGGTGGACAGGAACCCCAGCTCGTTGCCGAGGAGGATCTGTGTGCCGCCGGTGGTCTCGACGATCTCGGGATGGGAGTAGACGTGGGCCAGGTAGCCGTTGCTGCCGGCACCGGCGAACACGCCGATGTCCCCGTCGAACCGGGCGGGGTCGTGCCCGGAGTGCTCCAGCGCCTGCCACGCCGTCTCCAGGAAGACCCGGTGCTGCGGGTCCATGATCTCCGCCTCGCGGGCCGTGTAGCCGAAGAACTCGGCGTCGAACATGTCGATGCCGGGCAGGCAGGCGCCGGCGCGTACGAAGTTCGGCTGGTCGAGGTGGTCCGGTGCGGCGCCCGCGGCGAGGAGCTGTTCGTCCGTGAAGAAGGAGACGCTCTCCACGCCGTCGCGTACGTTCGCCCAGAACTCGTCCAGGTCACGGGCGCCGGGGAAGCGTCCCGCCATGCCGACGATCGCGATGTCCCGGTCCAGGCTCATGCGAGCTCCCCGATCAGGCCGGCCAGCGAGCGGATGGTGGGGCCCTCGTACACGACGGTCAGCGGGACGGCGATGCCGAGGCCGCTGCGCAGCCGGTGCACCACCTGCAGGCCGAGCAGGGAACTGCCGCCCAGTTCGAAGAAGTTGTCCTGTACTCCGACCGCCTCGATGCCGAGCAGTTCCTCCCAGATGGCGGCGAGCCGGCGTTCCAGGTCGGTCGCCGGGGCCACGTACGGATTGCGCAGGCTGGGGCGGGCGTGGCGCTGTTCCACCGCCGTCGTGTCCCGGACGGGTGCGGACCACTGCCGGACGCGCTCGTTGAGGTCGGTCGTGGAGGCGATGACCTGGGGGCGGGCCGCCGCGTCGAGGAGGCGTTCGAAGACGGCGCGTCCCTCGTCCGGGTCGAGGGCGACCTGGTGGACGGCGGCGCCGATGCCGGCTTCCGCGCCGGCGTCGCCGGGGAAGTGCCACGCCTCCCAGTTGAGCGACGTCCACCGGGGGCGGCCGGGACGTGGCTCGCGCCGGGCGAAGGAGTCGAGGAAGGCGTTGGCGGCGGCGTAGGCGGTGAACCCGAGTCCGCCGAGCAGGGCCGCGACGGAGGAACAGAGCACCGCGAAGTCGAGGGGCTGTCCCTCCAGGGCCCGGTCGAGCACGTGCACGCCGTGCAGTTTCGGCCCGAAGTGGCGGGCGCAGTCGTCGTCCGTCATGTCGGCGAGCACCTGGTGGGCGGCCGGTCCCGTGGTGCCCGCGGCGTGGATGACGCCGTTGACGGGGCCGCACTCCTGGACGGCCTTGTCCACCGCGGCGGCGACCGCGTCGGGGTCGGCCACGTCGGTGGCGGAGATGACGACCGTGGCGCCCATGGCCTCCAGTTCGCGCACGGCGGCGACGGCCGCGGCGGTGGCGGGGTCGTGCTCGCCGTCCCACGCGCCGCGGTCGGGCAGGCCCGTACGCCCCATCAGAACCAGGTGCGCGCCGGGCGCGCGGGTGGCGATGGCGCGGGCGAGGACCAGTCCGATCTTGCCCAGGCCGCCGGTGATCAGGTAGACGCCGCCGGGGCGCAGCACGCCCCCGGTGCGCGCCGTCAGCGGCGCCGGTACGAGGACCTGGCGCCAGCGCGTCGTGCCGCGCAGCGCGACGATCCCGCTGTCCGCCTCGTCGGCGAGTTCCGCGAGGACCCGGTCCGCGAGGCCGGTCGTGTCTGTCGGGACAGGCACGTCGATCTGGGCGCAGCGCAGGGAGGGGTACTCCTGGGGGGCGACCTTGCACACACCCTGGACGGTGGCCTTGACGGGGTTCACGGGCTCGTCGCCGAGCACCGAGTACGTCTCGCTCGACAGCACGGTCCAGTGCTGCTCGCCCACCATCAGTTCGGGCTCGCACGCGCGGGCCCACCGCACGAGGCTGTGGAAGCCGCGCTCCAGGGTCTCCTCGGCCGCCGCGCGGTCGTCCGTCGCGGGGCTCGGGTCGACGGCCCAGCAGTGCACCACGCGGTCGGGGAGGGCCCCCTGGCCGCGCAGGCTCTCGGCGAGTCTGCCGTAGTGGCCCGGGTCGGCGGGGTTCATGACGTACCGGCCGGGACCGTCCTCCTGCCAGGCGGGTCCCGTGCTGACGGTCACGACGGGAGCGCCCAGCGCGGAGAGCCGGGCGGCGACGTCGCCGCCGAGGCCGCCGTCGTCCGCGAACACGAGCCATCGGTGGCCGTCCGCCGCGAGGGTGGTGTCCTCCACGGGAGCGACCCGCTGCCAGGAGGTGTCGTAGAACCAGTCGTCCATCCCGGCCCGTTCCCCGGAGACGGCCGGGTGCCGGTCGCGCCGGTCGGCGTCGA
The DNA here is from genome assembly GCF_036173045.1 of Streptomyces sp. NBC_00299. Classification (GTDB taxonomy): domain Bacteria; phylum Actinomycetota; class Actinomycetes; order Streptomycetales; family Streptomycetaceae; genus Streptomyces; species Streptomyces machairae. Next base: position 8,337,215 of record NZ_CP108039.1, on the reverse strand, counting down.
GCCAGTACCGGGTGCGGGCGAACGGGTAGGAGGGCAGCACCACCCGGCGGCGCGGGGTGTGCGCGTGCAGGCCCGCCCAGTCGGGGGTGACTCCGGCGAGCCACAGCCGGCCGAGTGCCCGGAGCGCGGCCGCCCGGTCGGACTCGGCGGTGAACGCGTCGGGCAGCGACGGGACGACGACCCGGTCCGCGACCTCCGCGCTCGCCGGGTGCTGCATCGCCCCCGACGTCAGCGCCCGGCCGGGGCCGACCTCGACGAGGACGACGTCCTCCACGCCCCACAGGGTGCGCATGCCGTCGGCGAAGCGAACCGGCAGCCGTACGTGCCGGGCCCAGTAGCCGGGGTCCGTCGCCTCCTCCGCGGTGATCCACGTGCCGGTGATGTTGGAGACGAACGGGATGGCCGGCGGGCTCAGCCGGACCCGGCGCACGGCCTCGGCGTACGGCTCGACCACCGGGTCCATCATCGGGGAGTGGAACGCGAACCGGGTGTTGAGCCGCCGCGAGACCACCCCGGCCGTCTCCAGCGCGGCGGTCACCCGGTCGATCGCCTCGGGCGGTCCTGCCAGCACGCAGGTGCGCGGATCGTTGACGGCTGCCACGGACACCTCGTCGGTGAGGTGGCGCGCGACCTCCTCCTCGGTGAGCGGTACGGCCACCATGGCGCCCTCGCCGCAGGCGGAGATCAGCCGGGCTCGCTCCACGACCAGGCGCAGGGCGTCCGGCAGGGAGAACACCCCGGCCAGGCACGCGGCGACGTACTCACCGAGGCTGTGGCCGATCATCGCCTCGGGGACGATGCCCCAGGCGCGCCACAGCCGGGCCAGCGCGTACTCGACGGCGAACACGGCCGGGTAGCCGAGCGTGGGCTGGTCGAGGGGGTGGTCGCTGACGCGGGGCGCCATCAGCATGCGCCGCAGGTCCGGCTTTCCGTCGCCCTCGGAGCGGCGCGCGGCCGCCCGGTCGAAGACGACCTCGCGGATGTCCCGGCCGAGGAGCGGGTCGAGGATCAGGGCGCACTCGTCGAGTGCCTCCCGGAAGGCGGGCTCGGTCGCGTAGAGACGCTCCGTCATCATCGGGTACTGCTCGCCGAAGCCGCTGAACATGAAGGCGACGGGGCGGTGTCCGTCCCCGGTGCGGGCGGCGCTGAGGACCCGCCCGTCGTCGCGGGCGTCCAGGGCGTCGAGGGCCTCCGCCGGGCCGGACGCGACGAGCACCCGGCGGTGGTGGAACGGCCTGCGTCCCGTCTGGAGGGTGAACGCCAGGTCGCCCAGGGGGGTTTCAGGGTGTTCGCGCAGATGGTCCGCGAGCCGGTCGGACATCGCCTCCAGGGCGGTGTCGCTGCGGGCGGACAGGACGATCAGCTGCTCTTCGGCCGCGAGATCGGCCGCGGGCTCGGGCTTGGGACGGTCCGGGGCCTGTTCCAGGACGACGTGCGCGTTGGTGCCGCCCAGTCCGAAGGAGCTCACTCCGGCGCGGCGCGGGCCGTCGGTGACGGGCCAGGGCACGAGCTCGGTGTTGACGAAGAACGGGCTGTCGGCCAGGGCGATGCGTGGGTTGGGCCGCTTGAAGTGGAGGGTGGGCGGGATCTGGCCGTGCTCGACGGCACTGACGGCCTTGATCAGTCCCGCGATGCCGGAGGCCGCGTCGAGGTGGCCGATGTTGGTCTTCACGGCGCCGAGGGCGCAGAAGTTGCGCTGGTCGGTGCCGGCGCCGAACGCCGCGGTGAGCGCGGCGAACTCGATGGGGTCGCCCAGGGACGTGGCGGTGCCGTGCGTCTCGACGTACCCGACGGTCTCGGGCTCCACGTCGGCGTTGGCCAGGGCGGTGGTGATGACCGACGCCTGGGAGTCGGCGCTGGGCGCGGTGAACCCGATGCGCCGGTCACCGTCGTTGTTGAGGGCGGCGCCCTTGATGACGGCGTGGATGTGGTCCCCGTCGGCCAGGGCGTCCCCGAGCCGCTTGAGGACGACCATGCCGACGCCGTTGCCGCCGACGGTGCCCCGGGCGTCGGCGTCGAAGGAGCGGCAGTAGCCGTCCGGCGAGAAGATGCCGTCCTCGGCGTAGAGGTAGCCCTTGTGCTTGGAGTCGTCGGCGGCGACACCCCCGGCGAGGGCCATGTCGCACTGGAAGGAGAGCAGGGCCTGGCAGGCCAGGACGACCGAGACCAGGGAGGTGGAACAGGCCGACTGGACGTTGACGCTGGGGCCTTCGAGACCGAGCTTGTACGACACGCGGGAGGCCAGGAAGTCGCCGCTGTTGCCGATCATGACCTGGCTGCCGCCCAGCATGTCGGCCGCCCGGCGGTTCGCCGCCACGTTGAACATCAGATACGTGTTGGTGCCGGCGCCGGCGTAGACGCCGACCAGCCCGTCGTAGCGGGCCGGGTCGTGGCCGGCCTTCTCCAGCGCGCCCCAGGCGCATTCGAGCAGCAGCCGGTGCTGGGGGTCCATCAGTTCCGCCTCGCGCGGCGAGTAGCCGAAGAACTCCGCGTCGAAGCTGTCGATGTCGGCCAGCTCGTTGGCCGCCGGCACGTACAGCGGGTCGCGAGCCGTCCGCGGGTCGACACCGCGTTTGAGCAGCTCGTCCTCGGACAGGAAGGTGACCGCGCACTTTCCGTCTCGTATGTTGCGCCAGAAGGCGTCGACGTCCGGGGCCTGCGGAAACCGGCCCTCCATGCCGATCACCGCGATGTCCAGGCTCTCCGCGTACTCGTCGAACTGCTGGTCTGTCATCGGTCTCCCGTCCCCGCAGCGAGCATGTGTGTCTTCCCCGTCCTCGGACCCCGGGTCAGGCGGGCGCGTCCGTCCGGCTGCGCCCGGTCAGATTGACGAGTACGGTCTCGTCCTCACCGATCCGCCCGGCTGCGGCCTCGTTGCGTACCGCGGCGATCGTCGCCGCCGCGGCGTAGCAGACGTCGAGGCCCTCGAGTTCCCGCAGCATCGTCCTGGCCTCGATCAGCTCTTGGCGCGAGGCCGAGACGACGGCTCCCCCGGTCTGTGACGCGATGTCGTACAGATACGGGTAGTACGGGGCGCCGTCCCCCAGCAGGATGGCCGTGGCCAGCCCCTCGGGCCGGTCGATCCGGTCGGCGGCGGTCAGTTCTCGGCGCCCCTCCCGCCAGGCCTTGGCGGCGGGCGCGCACGACTCCTCCTGGACCATGAGGAACCGCGGCATCCGGTCGAGCGCGCCGGTCAGCAGGTACTCGCGCATGGCCTTGTGGGCGGCGAGCAGCCCCATGCCGCTGCTGATGCCCTGGACGACCACGTCGGGCGTGCGGTCCATCTGGTCGAGGGCTTCCAGGTAGGCCAGCTTGAGCCCTTCGCGCCGCGCCCAGTTGAAGAACCCGGCGTCCAGGTGGAGGGACTGCTCGGCGGCGAAGCGGCGGGCCTGCTCGGAGGCGTCGACGTAGGTGCCCGGAACCACGGTGAGCGAGGTCCTGGCGTGGTCGGGTACGTCGTGGTTGGTGACGAAGTCCTCGCCGCAGAAGAAGTGGGCGCGCATCGCGGGGTCCCTGCGGACCGCGCGGGCGAGGGCGGTGGAGCTGTTGCCCGTGCTCGACCCGACGAACTCCTTGACACCGAACTGCCGGAACACGGCCAGGACGACCGAGGCCAGCCGGTCCTTGGTGGTGCCGGTGGGCTGCCGCGACTCGTCCTTCGTCCACAGGCCTGGCACGCCGATGGCGGCGCCGAGTTCCGGTGCCGGCCGACAGGGCGTACGGCAGGTGATGCCGTCGTCCAGGAAGTCCGGCGAGCTCAGCGGAAGGAAGTCGAAGTACGCCCGCTCCGGGGCCTCGTGGTCGCGGCATGCGGCGCCGCGCAGGGTGTAGCGCGGCTCCAGGGCCCCGGAGCAGTTCGGGCACCGGTACACCAGCGCCGGTTCAAGTTCGACGTCGCAGCGCAGGCAGGCGAGTCGATACGTGCCTCCCGCGCCGCCCTGGCTCTTCTCGTCCTCCGGCACTGCGGCGTCCCCCTCGTTCTCGTGGAACCGGATGCAATAGGTGTCGTGCGGCAAGGGTGCGCGGGGGTTAGCCCGCGCGGCCCTCGTCGGCCGAGGCGCCCCGGCCGTGCCAGGAGCGCCACAGCGCCGCGTACGGTCCGTCGGCCGCGACCAGCTCGTCGTGCGAGCCGAGTTCGGCGATCCGGCCGTCTTCCACCACGGCGACGCGGTCGGCGTCGTGTGCGGTCTGCAGGCGGTGGGCGATGGCGATGACGGTGCGGTCGGCCCGTACGGCGGCCATCGCCCGCTCCGCGTGCCGTGCGGTGGTCGGATCCAGCAGCGAGGTGGCCTCGTCGAGGATCAGGGTGTGCGGGTCGGCCAGTTCCACCCGGGCCAGCGAGAGCTGCTGGGCCTGCGCGGGGTCCAGCTCGGTGCCACCGGAGCCGACCTGTGTGTCGAGACCGTCGGGCAGGTCCTTGACCCAGCCGGCGCCGACCACGGCGAGCGCGTCCAGCAGCCGCTGGTCGTCGGCGTCGGGGGCTGCCATGGTCAGGTTGTCGCGGAGGCTTCCGATGAAGACGTGGTGTTCCTGGGTGACCAGGACGACTCGGTTGCCGAGTTCGTCGGCGGCGGCGAGATCCGCGACCGGGACACCGCCGACCTCGACGCTTCCCGTGCGCGGCGCGTCGGCGCCGGACAGGAGCTTGCCCAGAGTGGTCTTGCCCGCGCCGGACGGGCCGACCAGAGCGAGGCGCTCCCCGGGGCGGACGGTGAGGTCCACGTCCTTGAGCACATCGTGGCCGTCCACGTACGCGTAGCGCACTCCGCGCATCTCGATGCGGTCGTCTGCGGGCGCGGGCAGGCCGCTGCGGGGCTCGCCCGCGACCATGCCGATGCCCTTGATACGGGCCATGGCCGCGCCGCTGCGCTGAAGTTGTTCCACCCACATCAGCACGCGGTCGAGCGGTTCGACCAGCTGCCACATGTAGAGGCTGCCGGCGACGACCACGCCCAGGCTGATGGAGCCTTCGAGGTAGGCGTGCCCGCCGACGAACAGGGTCACGGCGACGGGCAGGGAGTGGGCGAACTCCGTGACGGGGAACAGCACGGTCCGCAGGAACAGGGTGCGGCGGGCGGCGCCGTACGCGCGGCCGATGGCCGCGTCGGCGTCCCGGACGCGGCGGCGGCGCAGACCGAACACCTCCACGGTGCGGGCGCCCTCGGCGGTGGCGGCGACGATCTCGGCCACCTCCGAGGCGGCTTCGCCCTCGACGAGGTAGGCGGCCCTGGCCCGGGCGAGGTACCAGCGGGTGACCAGGAGGACGAAGGGCATGCCGACCAGGGCCCACAGGCCGAGCAGGGGGTGCAGCAGGAAGGTGGCGGCAAAGATGAAGAGCAGCTGCATCCCGGCGACGAACACCTCCGGGATGGCGCTGCGCAGCGTGGTGGCGACGGTGCCGACGTCCATCGAGGAGCGGGTCGTCAGATCACCGGTGCCGGCCTGTTCGACCACCCGGGCGGGCAGGGCGAGCGCCCGGTCCACGACCTCCTCCCGGAGCCGTGCGAGGGCGCGCTCGCCGAACCGGTGGGAGTGGTTGAGGGCGAACCGGGTGAGCACCAGCTGGGCGACGGCGCAGACGAATACGCCGAGGGCGAGCCGGTCGACGGAGGACATGGTGGCGTCGCCGGCCTCGACGCGGGTGACGATCCGGCCGAGCAGCCATGGCCCGGCGAGTCCGGCCGCGGCAGCGAGACCGGCGAGCAGGACGACGAGGGTCATGGACCGCCAGTCCGCCTTGATCAGTTCCACGCCGGCCCGGCGTACGGTCGCGCGGTCCGCGACCGGAAGCCGCCATGGCTCGTTCGGGCGGCTCATCGGCTGGTTCCTTCCTGGAGGGCCGTCGTGTGCACGGCCGGGACACTCTCGTCGCTGCCCCGGAGCACGAGGTCCCGGTAGCCCGGGTGGGTGGCGAGCAGGTCCCCGTGGGTGCCGACGGCGACGACCGCGCCGTCCACCAGGTACGACACCTGGGCGGCCCGGTCGAGGATGAGAGGTGAGGTGCTGACCACCAGGGTGGTGCGGCCCCGCCGGGCCTCGAGGACGCGCTGGGCCACGGTGGCCTCGGTGTGCGCGTCGAGCGCCGACGTCGGTTCGACCAGCAGCAGCACGTCGGGGTCGGCGAGGAGGGCCCGCACCAGGCGCACGCGCTGGCGCTGTCCGCCGGAGACGTTGCGGCCCTGGGCTTCCAGCCGTGTGTCGAGGCCGTCGGGCAGGGCCTCCACGATGTCCTCGGCCACGGCGGCCCGCAAGGCCGCGTCGAGTTCGCCCGCCGCGTGGTCGTCGCGGACGGAGACAGCCGAACGCAGGGCCCCGGCGAAGAGGTGGGCGTCGTTGTCGGCTACGAGGACGCGGCGCCGCACTTCGGCCAGTTCGAGGTCGCAGAGCCGCACTCCGCCCCAGGTCGCGTCGGAGTCGGTGTAGCGGGCGAGCCGGTCAACGACGGCGCGGGCCTCGTCGAGGCGGGCGGAGACCAGGGCAGTCATCCGGCCGGGCTCCAGGGTCAGCCCGGAATCCGGGTCGCACAGGGCGGCGGGTCCGGCCGGGGCGGCCGCCGGGCTCGCCCCGTCCTCCACGTCCGGCTCAAGCTTCAGGATGTCGATCACCCGTCGGGCGGCGACGAGGCCGCGGGGCAGGTCGTCGGCGCCCTCGATGAAGAACGACACGGGCACCAGGAGAGCGGCGACGTAGCCGTACACGGCGACCATCTCACCCACGGTGATCGTTCCGCTGGCGGCCATCCTGGCGCTGATCCAGGTGACGACGGCCAGGAAGATCACCGGCAGGCCGGCGCCGATGGCCTGGACCCAGCTGGTGAACGAGGCGACCCGGTAGCCGTCGGTGAGGAGGGCCTGCGACCGCTGCCGGTACCGCTTGCCGAAGGCGGCCTTGCCACCGATGCCGCACAGCACGCCGAGGCCGGAGACGATGTCGCCGGCGCGGGCCGTCAGCTCGCCCTGCCGTTCGCGGTAGGTGCCCTCGGCGCCGTGCAGTTTGCCGAGGAGGGGACCGACCGCGAGGGCGAGCAGCGGGACGCCCAGCAGGACCACACCGGCCAGGACGGCGGAGATGGTGAACAGCAGGACGGCGGTGGCCGCGTAGGCGATGACCGCGCCGACGCCGGGCCCGGTGATGGTGAGCGTCACGGCGATGCGCCCCATGTCGCCCGCCTGGAGGTGGGTGAGCTCGCCGACGGAGACCTTGCGCGGCAGGGTGGCGCCGAGCCGGGTGACCTGCCGGACGACGACCTGCGCCGTGCGGTAGGCCGCGTCCGTGCGGATGAGGGTCATGGTGCGGTGCCGCAGGATGCCGAGGGTGGCGATGGCCGCGCCGGTGACCAGGATGATCACGACCCAGAACGTCAGTGTGTCCGTGTCGCGCTGCCGGAGGCCGTCGTCGATGGCCTGGGCCATGAAGTACGGCGGCAGCATCAGCGCGCACATCCACAGGGAGCCCCACAGGGCGCCGAGCAGGATCCGGCCGCGCTGCATCCGGACCAGCCACCACAGGTAGCGGGCCGGACTGCGCAGGTCCGGCGTGCCGGGTTCGGTGTAGGGGACCCGGCGCTCGCGAGTGGGCAGGTCCGATCCTTCGGTCATCTAGGCCGTCCTTGTACAGGGGGGTTCATCGACGTGGGCCTTGGCTTCGGACCGCGGCGCGGCGGGCGCGATCACGGTGGGAGGCACGAGCGCGGCGCGACGGGGCCGGGCGGCGGGGCACTGCGCAAGAGCGGCCTCGGACGGCCTGGAACGCTGCCACCGGGTGGGATCCGGCCCACCGGTACCGCCGGTGTCCTGTCCGGTTCACCGGCCGGCTCGGCCCTGGTGGGCACATGTCAGCAGCGTGCTGGCCATACTCTTAGAGCTTCCCCGGCGTGTCAAGAGATCGTGATCTTGGGGTGGTTGCGGGCGGTCCGTCCGCCGCCCGCGGGCGGGGGGGGGCTGGGCCGGGGTTCGCTGCCGGTCCGCGGTCAGGACGCGACGAGGCTCTTGTTGACGTCGTCCCGGAAGTCCAGCCAGTCCTTCACGGGTGCCGGATCGAAGTTGGGTGACTGCGCCACGAGTTGGATGAGCCGCGTACCAACGTCCACGAGATCCCGGCCGACCTCGTCGGGGCCGCGTCGGAACACCCGGGTCGACCGTTCGATCTCCGCCGGGTCACGGCCGATCTCGGCACACCATGCGTCGAGGACGCTGTGCTTGTGCGCCAGTTGGCCGGGGTCGCCGAAGCCGTGCCAGATGTCGGCGTACCGGGCGGCCAGACGCAGGGTCCTGCGCTCTCCGTTGCCGCCGACGAGGACGGGGATCTTCCGTGTGGGCGCGGGGTTGAGCCGCTGCCAGCGCCGTTCGATCCGCTCCAGTCCCTCGCTCAGGGCCGTGAGCCTGCTGCCCGGCGTCCCGAACTCGTAGCCGTACTCGTCGTAGTCCTTCTCGTTCCAGCCGGCGCCGATGCCGAGGATGAGGCGCCCGTCGCTGATGTGGTCGACCGTGCGGGCCATGTCCGCGAGCAGGTCGGGGTTCCGGTACGAGTTGCAGCTCACCAGGGGGCCGAACTCGACGCGGGAGGTCGCCTCGGCCCAGGCGCCCAGCATGGTCCAGCACTCGTAGTGCTCGCCGTCGGCGGGGCCGTAGACGGGGAAGAAGTGGTCCCAGTTGAACAGGATGTCCACGCCGAGTTCCTCGTACTGGGCGACGGCGCGGCGGATCTCGGCGTAGGAGCAGTACTGCGGCTGGATCTGCACGCCGACGCGGACGGGCCGGGCGGCGGAAGGGGGGTAGGACATGGGCTTCTCTCTTCGAAATCGCCGTTTAGGTGGGCCGGTCACGGGTTGCCTGGCGGCGGGACCTCCAGATGCCGTGCCATCTTCATGAGCAGTTCGTCCTCGGCGTCCCGGAGGAAGAAGTGGTCCCCGTCGATCTCCTCGATCGTCATGGGTCCGCCGCTGTACGCGCTCCACGGTTGCGTGACGTCCCGTCCGGCGTCCTCGTCCCCGCGCCCGTAGAACACGGAGACGGGGCAGTCGAGCGGTTCGGCCGGGGGCGCCTTGTAGTGGTCGAGGATGGTGTAGTCGGCCCGGAGGATCGGGATGTACAGCTCCATCAGCTCCTCGTTCTCGAGGAGCTCCTCGGGGGTGCCGCGAAGTCGCCGCAGCCGCTGGGTGAACTCCTCGTCCGAGAGGTCGTGCGTGGTCTCGGCGGGCGTGGCCAGATGGGGTGCCGGGCAGCCCGAGACCAGCAGGCGCCGGGGCGGCGGGAACCCCAGCGCATTCAGGTGGCGGACGAGTTCGAAGGCGAGGATGCCCCCGAAGCTGTGTCCGAAGACGGCGTAGGGGGCGTGGTGCGCCTCCTCCATCGTCCCGGCGAGGTCGTCCAGCAGGGGCTCCAGCTCGGACTTGGCGTGCTCGGGCCAGCGGGCGCCGCGTCCCGGCAGTTCCAGCGGGGTGACGGCCACCGACGACGGCAGCCGGGTCTTCCACGGTTCGTACATGCGGGCGGAACTGCCGGCGTACGGCAGGCAGTACAGGTTCAGGGCGGGTGCGCCGGCCTCCTCCGGGTGTGCGGGACGCGGCTGCCGGGGCGGTCGCAGGCCGAGGAGGCCGCGGACGGTGGGGTGGTCGTGGATGTGGCGCAGGGGCACCCGGTGGCCGAGCGCCTCGGTCAGACGGCGCTGAAGTTGCACCGCGAGGAGGGAGTTGCCTCCGGCCTCGAAGAAGTCCTCGTCGTCCGAGGCGGGGTCGGACTCCAGCGTCTCGCGCCAGGCCCGCACGACGGCTTCGCGGCGTGCTTCGACTTCCGTGTTCATAAAGGCACTTTCCGGTTACGAGGGACTCGGCCGGGCTTCGGCGGGAGCCCGGGTCGTGGCACGGGCCTGGTGCCCGCCCGTCACAGCCGGGGCGCTACGGGCAGGACCACCCGCGACGGGTGGCCGGGGCCCCGGTGGACCCGCACGACCGGCACGGGATCCCGCCGGGGCACCTGGGCGTTGTCGCGGTCGCAGCAGGTGACGCTGATCCGCAGCCGGCGGCCGGCCACGAAGACGTTCGACGTGGGGTGCATGTCGGCGACGAGTTCCACCGGTTCGCCGGGGAGCGGTGCGACCGAGTCCGCCGTGCCCGGGTGGTAGGGCAGCCCCATGCCGTCGTACGGGGGTGTGCCCAGGCCGCGGTGGGAGGCGCGGATCACCGCCTCGCTCACGTAGTGGGAGTCGCCCTTCTCGTCCACCTCCTCCAGGTAGACGAAGAACTCGCCGTCCGGGTGGGTGGAGGTGACCCACAGGTGGACCAGGGGATGGCCGGTGACCTCCAAGTCCTCGGTCAGCACCTGCGAGGTGTAGGTCAGGGCCTTGCGGTCGTTCGCCGTGAGGTCGTAGCGGAACCCGCCGCCGTACCCGTCGGACCAGCGCGAGGTCCTTCCGGTGGTGGCGGAGTAGTCGACCTCGTAGGCATCGGCGCCGTCGGCAGGGGCGGCCCCGGTCTCGTCCTCGGGGAGCAGCAGTCCGTCGTTGGCGGAGGAGACGGTACCGGCCGGGCCCTCGTGGAAGTGGAACGCCCGGGGCCGCACATGGGGCGGCGGCCACCGGCTCGCGGTGCGCCACTCGGTGCCGGGCGGTGCGCTCATGGTGAAGTACCGGACGGGCCGTTCGTCGGTGACCCCGTTGTCGATGCCCTTGAGCCAGTGGTCGTACCAGCGCAGGTGTTCACGGGCGATGTCCTCGTCCGACCACTTGTTGTGGCTCCAGGGGCCGATCACGAGGCGCTGGGGGTTGGTCAGGTTGCGGTACCAGAGCGTCGTGTCGCGCACCCAGACGTCGTACCAGCCGGTCAGGTGACACACGGGGACGCCGGAGGCGCTGATGTCCGCGAGTGCGGCGGCCGGGTTGATGTGCTCGTACAGGGCGAGGCCGCTCGCCCGGTCCGTGCTGTCCCGGAACTCCAGGGCCGCGGCCTGCTCGAACACCCGGGCGTTGAGGCGGTGTTCGGCCACCAGCCCGTCGATGTCCGGCTCCCCCGCAGCGGCAACGCCCGCCTCCGTGTCGAGCCTGCGGACGGTCTCGCCCCAGTTGCGGGCGAAGTCGTCCCGGAAGACCCCGCCGGGGCGCAGGAACGCGTAGAGGTCGAACATCGCCATCTGCGGGACGATCGCCGCCAGGTGCGGGGGCGCCGTACCGGCGGCGAGCAGCTGGCTGATCCCCGAGTACGACATCCCGAACATGCCGACGCGCCCGGTGGACCAGGGCTGCTCCGCCAGCCATTCGGTCACCGTGTGGGCGTCCCGGGCCTCCTGGGGGTCGAACTCGACGGGGCGGGTGCCCTCCGACGCGCCGCCGCCCCGGACGTCGACCACGGCGACCACGTAGCCGTGCCGGAGGAGTTCCCTGAGCCAGGGCTGGCTGTCCAGCTTGGTCAGCACTCCTCCGCTGACATGCTCGGCCCGGCGGTAACGCTCGTGGCACCAGACGACCGGCAGGGGTTCCTCGGTCACCACGCCCTCACGTTTGGGGCGGTACAGGTCGGCGGCCAGTCCCACGCCGTCGGTCATGGCGATCCGCACGGTGCTGCGCTCGGCCAGGTCGGCTTCGGCGAGGAAGGCCACGATCTCCGCCCTGCGCGCGACGAGCCTCTCGCGCAGGGCGGGGGTCATCGCGCCGGCCGGGGCGTCGAACCGCAGCTTTCCGTGCTCGGCCCACAGGGCGATGCCCTGCGCGCGCAGGGACAGCAGCAGGTCGACGACGCTTTCGGACACGTGTGGGGTCACAGCTCACCCAGCTCGCGCGCACCGGTCGTGTCGACGGAGGTCTCCCGGGACCCGAGGGTCCAGCGCAGTGTGTCGATCCGGGCTGCGAGTCCCGCGACGGTCGGAGTGTCCACGACGGCGCGCACCGGGATCTCCAGGTCCTGGGATCCACGCAGCCGTTCCACGACGGACAGCAGGGTGAGCGAGTCCCCGCCCAGTTCGAAGAAGGTGGTGTTCACGTCGACCACGTCGCGCTTCAGCACCTCGCTCCACACGGCGGCGACGGCGAGCTCCGTCTCGGTGCTCGGCGGGACCACCACGACCTCGGCCGGGGGCTGGTCGGTGGGCCGGGGCAGCCGGGCCCGGTCCACCTTGCCGGTGGCCGAGGTCGGCATCGTGTCGAGCCGGACGAAGACGGCGGGCTGCATGACCGCGAGCAGCTTGGGCGCCAGGTACGAGCGCAGCTCCGGATCGTCCGGGCCGCCCTGCGGGCCCGGTACGAGATAGGCGACGAGCCGCTCGCCGGGCTCCAGGACCACCACCGCGTTCGCCACGCCGGGGTGGCCGCGCAGCACGGACTCGATCTCCTCCAGCTCGACCCGTACGCCGCGGATCTTGACCTGGTGGTCGGTGCGGCCGAGGAACTCCATCTCGCCGCCCGGCAGCCAGCGCACCGTGTCGCCCGTCCGGTAGAGGCGGCGACCGGGCCTCGCGGGGTCCGGGGCGAAGCGCTCGGCGGTCAGGCCGGGACGGTTGCGGTAGCCGCGGGCCACGCCGTCCCCGCCGACCAGCAGCTCGCCGGGGACGCCGATCGGCTGCTGGTTGCCCCAGCGGTCCACGACGGCGCAGGAGGCGTTGGAGACGAGCTCACCGAGCGGCATGGAGGCGCGGTCCTCCGCGGCATGGCCCATGCGCCCGGCGAGCGCCACACCGGCGGTCTCGGTTGGGCCGTACTCGTTCCAGACGAGGCACTCGGGCGACACGACCTCGCGGATGCGGGCGACCAGGTCTCCGCTCAGGTTCTCGCCGCCCAGGGAGACGTGCCGCAGGGTCGGCAGGGTGACGCCCACGCCGGTGAGCGCCCGCATCTGGGTGGGCGTGAGGTACAGCATGTGAATGTCGTGCTCGTTCACGAACCGGGCCGTGGCCTCGGGGTCCGCGCGCACGTCCAGCGGCAGCATGACCAGACAGGCCCCGCTCGTCAGCGCGTGGAACATCTGCTCCACGGACCAGTCGAAGTGGTACGCGAGGTTGTGCACGACCCGGGTGCCCTCGCCGATGGGCCGGATGTCCTGCGCCCACCGCATCCAGGGGGTCACGGCCGTGTGGGGCAGTCCGACGCCCTTGGGCCTGCCCGTCGTCCCGGAGGTGTACATGAGGTACACGAGCTGTGCCGGGTCCACGGCCGGATCGGGGCGCCGCGCGCCCGGTGTGGCGCCCTCGTCCCCGACGGGCCCCGCCGTCCCCGCGTGCACCACGTCCACGCCGTCGAGCGCGACGCCGGGCAGCTGGGCGTGCAGCTCGGCAGTGGTCACCAGTACGCGCAGCCCGCTGTCCTCGACCAGGTGGGTCATGCGGTCCACGGGGGCGAGCGGGTCGATCGGCACGTAGGCCGCCCCCGCCTTGAGGATGCCGAGGATGCCGGCCAGGAGGTCCACCGAGGGTTTTGCGCAGAGCCCCACGAGGTGGTCCGTGGAGACGCCGCGCTCCATGAGCGCGGCCGCCAGCTGGTCCGCGCGCCGGTCCAGTTCGCGGTAGGTGACCCGGGCGTCGCCGCTCTCGACCGCCACCGCCTCGGGAGTCCTGCGCACCTGCTCCTCGAACATGTGGTGGAGGAAGGTGTCCGTCGGGTACGGACCGCAGCGGGCCCGCGACCAGGACTCGATCTGCCGCCGCTCTTCCTCGGGGAGAACCTGGAGGCCCGAGAGGCGCTTCGTCGGCGCGGCGACCGCGTCGGCGGCGAGCGTGCGGAAGTGGTCGAGGATCCGCCACGCCCTGTCCTCGACGAAGAGGTCGGTGTTGTACTCCAGCGCCACCCGGTAGGTGGTTTCGGTCTCGGTCACCGAGAACACCAGGTCGAACTTGGCGGCGTTGCGGTCCAGGTCGACGTCGGTGACGGTGAGGCCGGGCAGCTGCGGCGACGGCAGCTCCTGCTGGAAGGCGAGCATGACCCGGAACAGCGACTGCAGCCCGGAGCGGTCCGTGGCCACGGCGTTCACCACCCGCTCGAACGGGACGTCCTGGTGCGCGTACGCTCCCAGCGTCCGCTCGCGTACGCCACCGAGCAGTTCCAGCACGGTCGGGTCGCCGGACAGGTCGCAGCGTACGGCGAGGGTGTTCAGGAAGTAGCCGAGCATGCCTTCCAGTTCGGGCAGGTCCCGGTTGGCGCTGGGGGTTCCCACCACGATGTCCGTCTGGCCGCTGTACCGGTGCAGCAGCGCGGCGAGGAGGGTCAGCACAGTCATGAACGGCGTGGCGTCGTTCTGCCGGGCCAGTTCCCGGATGCGGCGCGAGACCGCCCGTGGCAGCTCCACCGCGACGGTCGCGCCCCGGCCGCTGGGGGAGCCCTGCGGGGTGAGGTCCGTGGGCAGGTCGAGCACGGGCAGGGGGCCGCGCAGGCACTCCTTCCAGTACTCGAGTTGCGCGTCGAACGCAGCGTCGCCGACCGTGCGGCGCTGCCAGGCCGCGAAGTCGGCGTACTGCAGGGCCGGCGGTTCGGCCGGCGGGACGGTGCCCTTGGCGGCCGTCGCGTACAGCTCCAGCAGCTCCGCCACCGCGAGCTCGAACGAGTGGATGTCGGTGATGGCGTGGTGCATGTTGACCAGCAGGACGTGCCACTGGTCCTCCAGCCGGTACAGCTCCGCCCTCAGCAGCGGGCCCCGTTCGACGTCGAACGGCCGCTGCGCCGAGGCGCCGATCCGGTCGACGAGGACCTGCTCCCGCAGTTCGTCCGGCTCGCTCTGAAGGTCGACGATCTCCAAGGGCAGTTCCACGGCGGCCTCGACCAACTGGTGGGGTACGCCGCCGACGGCGCGGATGGCGGTGCGGAACGGCTCGTGCCGGTCGACCAGCGTCTGGAGGGCCAGGCGCAGGGCCGCGACGTCGAGGTCTCCCTCGATCTCCACGGCGGCGGGGACGTTGTACCGGGAACTGGGTCCCAGGATGTGCTCTTCCACCCACAGGCGCTGCTGGGCGAAGGAGGCCGGTGCGTGGAAGGTCCCCCCGGTCCGCTCGGTGTACGGCGGTACGGTGACGCCGGTGCTTGGGGCGTCCCCGCGCAGGTCCTCGATCCTGGCGGCCAGTTCGGCGGCCGTCTGGCTCTCGAAGAGCGCGCTGAGCGGGATGCGGATGCCCAGTTCCTCGCGGAGCCGGCCGACCATCCGGGCCCCCTGGAGCGAGTTGCCGCCGAGGGCGAAGAAGTTCGCGCCCGGGGTCGGGCGGTCGATGCGCAGCACGGACGCCCACACGGAGGTCACGACGTCCGTGACGGAAGGGGTGTGCGTGTCGCCCTGCGGGCCGGTTCCGTACTGCGAGGTCATGCCGTTCCAGCCTTTCGGTAGTGCGAGTCCGCGCCGAGCCGGTCGGCGATGTCCGCGAGGACGGCCGAGCGCGCGGAGTGCGGGAAGAAGTGGTCCCCGGGGAACATGCGGCAGTTGGAGGGTCCGGTCGTCACCTCGCCCCACCGGGCCAGCACGTCACTGCCGACGCTGCCGTCCTCGGTGCCGCCGTAGGCCGTGACGGGGCAGGTGAGCAGGGGTTCGGCGCGGTGGACACGGCTTTCGACCACGGCGAGGTCCGCTCGTATGACGGGCAGGAACAGCGCCATCAGCTCCGGGTCGGCGAGCACGGCCTCCGGGGTCGCGCCCCACTCCCTGAGCCGGTCGCAGAGCTCGGCGTCGGACAGGGTGTGCAGGGGCCGTTCCGGTCTGTCCCTGATCTGCGGCGGCACACTGCCGGAGACGAACAGCCGTACCGGCGAGCCGGCTTCGAGCTGCTGCAGCGCCCGGGCCAGCTCCCATGCCACCACGGCGCCCATGCTGTGGCCGAACAGGGCGAACGGCCGGTCCAGCAGCGGGACGACGGCGGGGACCAGCTCGTTGAGCAGGTCGTCCATGTGGTCGAGAGGCGGGGTCATGACCCGGTCCTCCCGGCCGGGCGGCTGGACCGCCCACAGCTCGATGCCGTCGGGCAGCTCGGTCGCCCACGTGCGGTACGCCGAGGCGCCGCCTCCGGCGTGGGGCAGGCACAGCAGCCGCATGCTCGCGTGGGGCCTGTGGACGAACGGCCGGACAAGGGTCGTCATCGGGTGTTCTCGGTCTCCATCTTCAACCGGAGGCTCAGCGGACGCATGTCGGTCCACACCTCGTTGATGTGGGCCAGGCAGGCGTCCTTCGGGCCTTCGTGTCCGGCGTCCTTCCAGCCTTCGGGAATCTCGCGGCCCAGCGGCCAGATCGAGTACTGCTCCTCGTGGTTGACCACCACGACGTAACGGGGTTCTTCCTGTCGCTCGTCCATGGACCTCTTCCTCCTCGAATGAGCGAGTCCGCCGGTCGGGCGGACTCGGTTGCGGACCCTGGCTGCCGGCCCTCAGACGCCCGGAGCCCGGGTGGACCGCAGGGCTCCCAGACGGCGGCCCCTGGGGGCGACGACGCCCGCCCGGCGCGCCCGCCGCATGGGTTCGGCCAGGGCCGCCAATGCGCGGCCCGGGTCGGCCGTCACCTCGCGCAGCACGGCGAGGAAGGCCGTCCGTACCTCCATGGCCTCCGACTCGGTGAGCCGCAGCGAGTTGTAGGTGAGCCGCATGCCCAGACCGTCCTCTCCCGGCTTGCCGTACAGGCAGATGTCGAGTTGCGAGGTCTGGTTGGCGGGCGGCAGGAAGTCGGTGAACTGGAACGCGGTCGAGAACACCGGGTTGCGGCCGTCGCGGGGCGCGCCGTCGGGCGCCACCCGTTCGGCGATCAGCGTGAACGGGTAGCGGCTGTGGGCGTAGGCGCCGACGCTCTTGGCCTGGGCGCGCCGGACCAGTTCATCGAACGTGTCGGTGTCGGAGAGAGTGAGGCGCACCGCGAGCGGGTTGACGAACATGCCCAGCTGATGGCTCATGTTCTTGCTGTCCCGCCCGGAGAACGGCACGCAGATCACCATGTCGTCGTCCGACCCGATGCCCCGCAGCGCCACGGCGTACGCGCTGAGCAGGAGGACGTGCACGGTGACGTCCCACTTCCTGGCGAGCGCCCCGACGGCTTCGGACAGGTCCGGGTCGACCGTGAAGTCCATGGTCTCGTTGGACACCTCGGCGCCGGGCGCGTCGTAGTCACCGATGTGCAGCCGGGGCAGGGGGCCCGCCAGCTCGTCGAGCCAGTAGGCCTCGGCGGCCGGGCGCTCGGGGCCCGCCAGCCATGCGAACCGGCCGCGGATCAGCTCCTCGTACGTCGTTTCCAGCGGCTCCGGCGACGGTTCCTCGTCCCGCGCGAGCGCCTCGTACGTCTCCAGCAGCTCCCGCAGGAAGATCCCGATGCCGGTGCCGTCGGAGATGAGGTGGTGCATGGTGTAGTACACGCAGTGGTGTTCGGGGCCCAGCCGGTAGAGCGCGACGCGCAGCGGCGGGCTGTCCAGGGCGTCGAACGGGGTGGCGCTGTCCGCGCGGATCAGCCGCTCGGCCTCCGCCTCGGGGTCGGGGTGGGCGCTCAGGTCGACCAGCGGGACGTCGAGGTCGAAGGCGGGCAGGACCCGTTGGCGGGGCCCGTCCGCGGTGTCCCGGAACACGAGGCGGAGCGCTTGGTGGCGGTCGATCAGATACGCGACGGCTCTGCGGAAGACGTCGTGGTCGACGGCGCGGCGCACGTGCGTCCACACCGGCAGGTTGAGTTCAGCACGGCCCTCCCCCAACTGGTGCTGCAACCACATGCCGCTCTGGGCGTTCCAGAGGCCGAACCAGCCCGGGTCGGTCTCCTCCCCGGCCGCCTCGTCCGGGACGGGCCCGGTGGGCGCGGTGTCCGGGGCCGTCACCGCGTACGGGGCATCCCCGGGGTCTGTCGCCTGCTCGTCGGCGGTCACATGCCGGGCGAGGTCGGCAACCGTCGGGTGGGCGAACAGGTCGGCGATCGACGTCTTCACGTCGAGGGCCTCCTGCAGGGTGTTGGACAGGCGCAGTGCCAGCAGCGAGTCGCCTCCGAGGTCGAACAGGGTGGCGAACACGTCGATCTCACTGATACCGAACTCGGCGGCCCACAGCCTGCCCAGGGTCTCCTCCATGGGGCTGTACTCGCCGTCCGGCCGGCCCAGCAGTGTCACCTCCGAGACGGGTGCCGAGGGTCCCGCGGCGGCCCGGGTGGCGGCGGTCGCCGCCAGGGCGGCCACGGCCCGCCGGATCGGCTCGCTCAGGCGGATGGGTGAGGCAGCCATGCGCGCCCGCAGCACGGCCGGGTCCAGCACGGCCAGCGCGTCGTGGTTGATCTCCCCCACGATCACCCGCACGTGCTCCGACCGGACGGCCGCGTGGAAGCTCGCCACCGCGTCCTCGATCTCGACGGACCGGAAGAAGCCCTGGTCACGCTGGACGCCGTGGTCGGCGGCCATGCCGGTGCCCAGCCAGTCGGTCCAGTTCAGGGTGATCGTGCGCAGACCCAGCTTGCCGCGCCAGGCCGCGTACGCGTCGAGGAAGAGGTTGGCCGCCGTGTAGTCGCCCTGGCCCGGTGAGCCGAACAGGGCGGTGGTCGAGCTGAACATCACCATCAGTTCGGGCGGGTCGTCGGCGGTGACGTCGTCCAGCACCATCGCGCCCGTGACCTTGGGGGCCAGGGTGGCCCGGTAGACGTCGGGCGACTTGTTCATCAGGAAGCCGTCGCCCGCGGTGCCCGCCGCGTGGATCAGCCAGGTGACGCGGCCGAGGTCGCGGCGGACGTCCGCGACGACGCGGGCCATGTCGTCGTGGTCGCAGACGTCGCCCGGGCGCACGAGGACGCGGGCGCCGTGGGACTCCATCTCCTCGATGAGGCGGATCCGCTCGGCCTGGCCGGCCGGCCCGTCGCGCAGCACGTCGGGCCACTGCTCACGGGGTGGCAGTCCACGCCTGCCGACCAGGGCGATCCTCGCTCCGGGCCGGGCCGCGGCGATGGACCGGGCGATCTCCAGACCGAGTCCGCCGAGGCCGCCGGTGATCAGGTGGACGCCGTCCGGCACGACCGCGAGGTCCTCCGGCTCGGGGCGCAGGTCCGTTTCGACGAGTTCGAGGACGTAACGGCCGCCGGCGCGCAGGGCGGCCTGCCCCGCCGGGTCCGTCCCGAGGATCTCCCGGGCGAGCGCGCCGGGCGGGACGTCGGCGGCCGTGTCGACGCACCGGCAGCCGATGTCGGGGTGCTCCTGGCCGATGACCTTCGCCAGGCCGAACAGCGCGGAGTGGGCGGGCACGAGGTAGGGCTCGTCGCCGGTGACGTCCTCGGCGTACCCGGCGACGACGGTGAGCCGGCGGGGGCCCGCGCTCTGCCCGCCGAGGGTCTGGGCCAGACGCAGCAGGGCCATCACGCCGCTGTCCAGGAGGCGTTCCTGGGCGTGCCGGCCGGGGCTGCCCGCTTCGTCCTCACTCGCCACGAACACGGTCTCCGCCGGCAGCGGTTGCGTCCAGGTGGTCCAGTCGGTGTCGGCACCGGTCACGTCGACGCTCACGCCGGCGTCCCGCAGCTCGGCGACGACGGCCGCGCGCCGGGGCGAGTCGGCTCCGACCACCAGGGCATGGCCGACCGCCCGCCGTGCCGCTCCCCCGTCACCGGTCGCCCCGGTGCCGTCCGTGGGCACCCAGCGCAGGGTGTGGTGCGCTGTGGCCGCGCGGGCGTTCCGGACGGTACGCCCGGGGTCGTTGACCCGCTTGGCGGTGAAGCCCCTGATGTCGAGGACGACGGCGCCGTCGGGGGCGCAGACCAGGACGTCGACCTTGCGGATCTCGTCGCTCTGCGGGAAGTCGGGGTCGGGCTGGATGAAGCTGACGCACCGGGCGGGCATCGGACCGTGCACGGTGAGGTGGTCGTAGGCCAACGGCAGGTAGAAGTCGTGCCCGGACGCGTCGGGGGCCTCGTCGCCCCGGAGCATCGCCCAGCGGTGGAACCCGGTCGCCAGGTCGAGCAGCGCGGGGTGGAGCGCGAAGGCGCCGGTTTCCTCGTGGTGACGCTCCGGCAGGTTCAGGTGGCCGAGCGCGGCCCGCACGCCGACGTCGACCGTGCGCAGGCTGTCCTGCCAGCGGCTGCCGAAGTCCATGACCCGGTGCTCGGCCTGCAGGGTGCCGACGTCCACGGTGGCGAGCCGGCAGCGGGCGGCGAGGGCGGGCAGGTCGGCGCGGCGCGGCGGCCGGGGTCCCGCCGAGAGCCTGCCGCGCACGTGGACGGTCCACCGCCGCCCGTCGGGCGCTGCCGGGTCCTGGCTGACGACCTTGAACTCGGCGCCGTCACCGCTGTCGGAGCGCACGATGGTGTGCGCGACCCGCGGCTGCTCCGCCGTGACCAGCAGAGGGACCTGGAACTCGACGTCTGACAGGACGGTGACCTGCTCGCCGAGGTACTCCGTGCCCGCGGCACGCGCCATCTCCAGGTAGGTGGTGCCCGGCACGATGGCCTCGGACAGCATCTTGTGCTCGCTGAGCACCCAGTGGCGTTCCAGGTCGAAGGACGTGAGGAACACCGCTTCGTCCACCGTCCGCACCAGCAACTCGTCGAGAAGCGGGTGGGGCCCCGGCCTTGCCGGTGACACCGGGGCGGGCTCCAGCCAGTGGCGCGTGCGCTCGAACGGGTAGGTCGGCAGTGCCACACGACGGGGCCGCTCGTCGGCGTGGTAACCGGTCCAGTCGGGGGTGACGCCGTGGAGCCAGAGCAGGCCCAGGGCGCGCTGGGCGGTTTCCAGCGGCCCTCGGCCGTCCTGCCGGTGCGGCAGCGTGGCGGTGACCAGGCGCGGCGGCTGCGCGCCCGCGAGGTTCCGTGCGGCGAGGCTGCGCAGCGTCTGGCCCGGGCCGACCTCCAGGAAGGCCACCTCCGGGTCGGCCGCCAGCACTTCGACGCCCCGCGCGAACTCGACGGTGGCGAGTACGTGGCGGCCCCAGTAGGCGGGGTCGGTGGCCTCGCGAGCGGTGATCCAGTCGCCGGTCACGTTGGAGAGGAACGGCACCGCCGGATCGTGCCGGGGGACCTGGGCGACGGCGCGGGTGAACTCCTCGACCATCGGCGCCATCAACGCGGAGTGGAAGGCGTGGGAGGTGGCGACCGGGCGGGTCACGATCCCCTGCCGCTCCGCGAGGGCGGCGAACGCGGCGACGGCCTCGTCCGGGCCCGACACGACGCAGTCGGACGGGCCGTTGTGCGCCGCGAGGGACAGTCCGGCGGGCAGGAGCCGTTCCACCGTGGCCCGGTCGGAGGCGACGCTGAGCATCGCGCCGCTCGCCTGCCGCTCCATGAGCCTGCCGCGCAGGGCGACCAGCCGGAGCGCGTCGGCCAGTTCGAAGACCCCGGCACGGCAGGCGGCCACGTACTCGCCGAGGCTGTGGCCGATCATGGCCGACGGGGTGACGCCCCAGGAGCTCCAGAGCTCGGCCAGCGCGTGTTCCAGGGTGAAGAGTGCCGGCTGGGCGAGCGCGGTGGTGGCGAGCCGACGGGCCGCTTCCTCGTCGTCCGGCGCGGCGAGCAGCAGCTCGCGGACGTCCGTGCCGAGTTCGGGGCGCAGCAGTTCGGCGCACCGGTCCACGGCCGCGCGGAACACGGACTCCTGCGCGTAGAGCCCGGCCGCCATCCCCGGGTACGCGGAGCCCTGCCCGGTGAAGAGGAACGCCACGGAGGGCGAGGCGGCGTCGGCTGTGCCGGTCGTCACGCTCGCGCCGTCGCGGGTTTCCAGGGCGTGCGCCGCGCTGGGCGCGTCGGGGGCGACGACGACGCGGCGGTGGCGGAACTCCTGCCGGCCCTGCGCCAGGGTGAAGGCGACGTCGGCGAGCGACAGCTCCTCCTGCCGCAGGCGCGCGGCCAGCCGGTCGGTGGCCCGCTCCAGCGCCTGCGGGGTGCGGGCCGACAGGACGAGCAGCTGGGAGGGCCGGGCCGGGCCGGGCGGGGCGGGTTCGGGTGCTTCCTCGAGGACGACGTGGGCGTTGGTGCCGCCGAATCCGAAGGCGCTCACCCCCGCGCGCCGGGGGCCGCCGTCCGGAGTGGTCCAGGGGGCGAGTTCCCGCTGGACGTGGAACGGCGTGCTGGGGAAGTCGATGGCCGGGTTGGCCTTACGGAAGTGGACGGTGGGCGGCAGGGTGCGGTGGCGCAGGGCGAGCGTGGTCTTGAGGAGCCCGGCGATTCCGGCGGCCGCGTCGAGGTGGCCGACGTTCGACTTCACCGAACCGATCGCGCAGAATCCGGTGCGGTCCGAGCCCGTGCCGAAGGCCCTGGTCAGTGCCTCGATCTCGATGGAGTCGCCGATTCTGGTGCCGCTGCCGTGTGCCTCGACGTAGCTGATCTCGTCGGGCTCGACACCGGCGATCTCCAGGGCCTCCAGGACGACCGCGCTCTGCCCGGCCACCCCGGGGGCGGTGAAACTCGCCTTCCCCGAGCCGTCGTTGTTGACGGCGGTGCCCTTGATGACCGCGTACACCGTGTCGTTGGCGCGCAGGGCGTCCTCGAGGCGCTTGAGTACGACGACGCCCGCGCCGTTGTTGAAGACGGTGCCCCGGCTGTCGGCGTCGAAGGGACGGCAGTGCCCGTCGGGGGAGAGAATCCCGCTCTCCTGGTACCGGTACCCCTTGCCCGGCGGGACCTTGAAGGCCGCTCCACCGGCGATGGCCGTGCCGCACTCGTGGTTGAGCAGGCTCTGGCAGGCGAGGTGGACCGCCACCAGGGAGCTGGAGCAGGCGGTGTGGACGGGGACGCTCGGGCCCTGCAGGCCGAGCTTGTAGGAGACGCGTGTGGTCAGGAAGCCCAGTTCGTTTCCGAGCCCCACGTTGGAGGCGCCGATGGCGGCGCCGCTCTCCAGGTTGGCGAAGACGAGCGGGAGGTAGGCGCTGGTCCCCGCGCCCCCGAAGACACCGACACCGTCCCCGATCCGGGCGGGGCTGTAGCCGGAGTGCTCCAGCGCCTCCCAGGCGAGTTCGAGGAAGATCCGGTGCTGCGGGTCCATGATGGTGGCTTCGCGGGGCGTGTACCCGAAGAACTCGGCGTCGAAGAGATCGACGCCCTCCGCCCGGGCCCCGGCCTTCACGTAACCGGGGCGGGAGAACTCCGCCTCGGGAACGCCGGCGGCGAGCAGTTCGGAGTCCTCGAAGAAGGCCACGGACTCGACGCCGTCCCGGAGGTTCGACCAGAACCGCTCCAGGTCGGGTGCTCCCGGGAATCGCCCGGCCATGCCGATGACGGCGATCTCGGTGCCCAGTTCCTGCGAGTCGTCGGGCTCTTCCACGTACTCCCCCAATTCCGTACTACCGCTGTGCGTTCTGACTGACTCTGCCCGCGCGGGATCGCCCGCCGCGGTGACGGGCACGCGGCGGTGTCCGTCATGGTTTCCGGGAGCCGCCCCGGCCGGGCGGGGTGCGCGACAGACGGCGCGGACCGGGCGGGGCGGGAAGGAGACGACCGGTCGGCGGAAAGTCCCGGGAGGAGGCCCGGGCCCGGCCTGTCGGTCGCGCTGCGGGAACGTCGATACATTGCGGCAGCGTCCCGCTCATACTCTTAGCCGCTCTTCCCGGTGTCAAGGTCCGTCATGGCGCGGGCCGTTGCGGCCGAGCCGCCTGCCTGCGCCTCAGCAGCTGATGCTGCCGCCTGCCGCGTTCCCTGGCGCTGTCCAGGCCGACGGGTCCGGCCGGGCCGCTCTCGTCGTCGGCGAGGGCGGCCTGGGCGCGGACGGTGGTCGAGCGGAACAGCTCCATCAGCTCGGCGTGGATGCCCACGTCCGCGGCCAGCCGCCGGTGCAGTTCGATGAGCAGCAGTGAATGGCCGCCGAGGTCGAAGAAGTTCTGGTCGAGGCCGACGTCGTCGACGCCCAGGAGGTCACGCCACACCTCGGCGACGGCGCGCTCCGTGTCGTTGCGGGGGGCGAGCACGGGTGCTTCGGTGCGCGCCGGGGCGGGCAGCGCCCTCCGGTCGACCTTGCCGTGCGCGGAGAGGGGCAGCGCGGGCAGCGCCACGAGCGCGGCGGGAACCATGTGGCGGGGCAGGCGGGCCCGCAGGTACTCCAGCACGGCACGCGTGCCGGCGTCCCCGGCACCGCCGCCGCCGTCCCCCTTGCCCTCGGCGTCCCCGGCATTCCCGGCATCCCCGGCGTCCTGCGGCACGAGGTAGCCGACGATCCGGGGCTCCTCCTGTCCGTCGCGCCGGACGACGACGATCCCCTCCCGTACGAGAGGGCAGTCGGTCAAAGCCGCCTCGATCTCGCCCAGCTCGACCCGGAACCCGCGGATCTTCACCTGGTCGTCGCCGCGCCCCAGGAACTCGAGCGTGCCGTCCCGGCGCAGCCGTACCAGGTCACCGGTCCGGTACATCCGGGCCCCGCCCTCCCCGCCCGGCGGGTTCGCCGTGCCGCCGGGCGGGGTGAGGTGATCGGGGACGAAGGCGGCCGCGGTGAGGTCCGGTCTGCCCACGTAGCCCCGGGCCACGTTGGCGCCGGAGACGCAGAGTTCGCCGGGGACCCCGGCCGGCACCTGCCGGCCGTCGCGGTCGAGCACATGGACCGTGGTGTTGGGCAGCGGTCTTCCCAGCGGGGCGTTCACCGCCTCGGGCTCCGCGTCGCGTGGAACGGGCCAGGTCAGCACGCCGACGGTGGTCTCGGTGGGACCGTAGTGGTTGTACACCTGACAGTCCGGACCGGCCGTGCGGGCGACGGAGCGCAGCCACTGCCAGCCCGACGCCTCGCCTCCGATGACGAGACGGCGCCGGGGCAGCAGGTCCGCGCCCCGCCCGGAGCGCATGAGGGCCTTCAGATGGGAGGGAGCGATCTTCAGGCAGTCGACGCTGTGCTGAGCCATGTAGTCGGCCAGGGCGTCCGCGTCGAGGGCGCGCTCACGGGTGATCAGGTGCAGCTCTCCCCCGGTGACCAGGGGAGGCACCAGCATGGTCAGGCACGAGTCGACGGTGAGCGGTTGCAGCATCGCGTAGCTCAGCGGCTCGTCGACGTCGAGCCGGTCCAGCACCGCGAAGGTGTAGTTGACGATCTGGCGGTGCTCGACCGCGACGCCCTTCGGGGCGCCGGTGGAGCCGGAGGTGTAGAGGATGTACGCGGTGTTCCCGGGTGTCGCCCCGCTGTCGGGGCAGTCGGTGGGCCGATCACGCAGCGCGGTCCAGTCCGGGTCGAGTTCCACCGTCCTGATCGTGGCCCCGGGGTCCGCGCCGCCGGTGTGGACCAGGACGGCGGCACCCGAGTCGGCGAGGATGGCCGCGCGCCGGGCCGCCGGGTCGGCGGGGTCCACCGGCACGTAGGCGCCACCCGCCTTGAGCACGCCGAGCACGGCCACGGCCATGGCCGGGGTGCGTTCCAGGCACAGCCCGACCGGGCGTTCCGGGCCCACGCCCGCCTCTCGCAGCAGGTGCGCCAACTGATTGGCACGCCGGTCGAGTTCGGCGAAGGTGAGTGTGGTGTCCTCGCCGCGAACGGCGACGGCGTCCGGGGTGCGGTCGGCCTGCTCGGCGAACAGCTCGTGCACGCACGAGGCCGCCGCCGCGTAGCGGGCCGGTTCGGAAGGCGGGGCGGGGTCCGCGCCGGTGAGCATGGGCAGTGCGCCGACCGGGGTGTCCGGCGCCGCGAGGGCGGCGGTCACCAACTGCCGCAGGTGCGCGGCCAGGCGGGTCACGGTCTCGCGGTCGAAGATCTCGGTGTCGTACTCGAACTGCCCGAGGACCGTGTCACCGTCCTCGACCAGGTTCAGGGTGAGGTCGCGCTTGCTGGTCCCGTTGTGGACGGGGAAGTCGCTCAGCCGCAGACCGGGCATCTCGGGAAAGCGCGGCGCGGGGCGCAGCGTGCACATCACCTGGAAGTACGGGACGGCTCCCCCGGTGCGGTCGGGGCGCAGCCGCTCGACGACCTTCTCGAACGGGACCTCCTGGTGGACGAGTGCCTCTCCGGTCCCTTCCCGGACGTGGCGCAGGACCTCGCGGAACGTCCGGTCACCGTCGAGCCTGGCCCGCAGCAGCAGCGTGTTGACGAAGAGGCCGACCATCGGTTCGACCTGGGAGTGAGCGCGGTTGGCCACCGAGGTGGCCACGAGGAAGTCGGTCCGGCCGGTGTAGCGGTACAGCAGGACGTCGAGGGCGGCCATGACGGCCATGAACAAGGTCGCGCCCTCCTGGCGTCCGAGTTCCCTGAGCCCGGCGACGGTGGCGGCGTCCAGGCCGAAGTCCACCACGTCGCCGCGGAACGCCGGGGTGAGCGGACGGGGCCGGTCGGCCGCAAGCTCCAGGACGGACGGCGGGTCGGTCAGCACCCGCTCCCAGTACGCGAGCTGGTCGTCGTAGGCAGCGCCGTGCAGCCGGTCGCGGTGCCAGCGCGCATAGTCGCCGTAGTGCACGGGCGTGGGTTCGGCGGCGGGCTTCTCACCGCGCAGGACGGCGTCGTAGCCGGCGGCGACCTCGCGCAGGAGCACGCCCCAGCTCAGGGCGTCGCCGACGAGGTGGTGCATGTTGAGCACCAGGACGTGGTCGTGTTCGGTCAGGGTGACGAGGTGGACGGCCAGAGGAGGCGCGTCGGTCAGGTCGAACGGGCGGGCCGCGATGGACCTGGCCAGCTCGAGAGCGCCGCGCTCCCGGTCCGGGGCCGGCTGCCCCGTCAGGTCGTGCCGTCGGATGGGCACCCGGACCGGATCCGGGGCGAAATACTGCCGGGGCTCGGAGCCCTCCATGCGGAACCGGGCGGTGACGACGGCGTGCCGGGCGATCGAGGCGTCCAGGGCGCTCTGCAGGGCCGGGACGTCGACCGTGCCGGTCAGCCGTACCGCCGCGGGCACGTTGTACGCCCCCGTGCCGGGGAACATCTGCTCGAACAGCCAGAGTTGGCGTTGAGGATGCGACAGCGGGGCGCTGCCGCGCTCGGGGTGGGCGGCGATCCGCGACTCGGACTTCGTGCTCAGTCCGCGCTGCGCGAGCAGCCGGCGCATGGCCTCCCGCCGCTTGTCGGCGATGTCTCCGCCGGTGCCGCTCACACGTCCTCCTGAGTCAGCAGTCGATCGAGGTCGCTGTCGGACAGTTCCGCGACCTGCAGCAAAAGCGCCGCCCGCTCGTCGACCTCGTGGCCGGTGTCGGGGTCGTCCCGCAGGGTCCGGACCACACCCGCGACGGTGGCGTCCGCGAAGAACCGGTCCAGCGGGAAGGCGGCACCGAAGGTCTCCCGGACGCGTACGGCGAACCGGGTGGCGAGCAGCGAGTAGCCGCCCGAGGCCCAGTAGTCGTCGTGGACGCCCACCGGTCCCGTGGTGCCGAGCGTCTCCTGCCACAGCACGGCGACCGCCCGTTCGGCGTCGTCGCGCGGTGCGACCGAGGGCGCCGTCGCGGTCCGTGCCCCGGTACGGGCGAGACCGCTGAGCGCCCGGCGGTCGATCTTGCCGCTCGGAGTCAGGGGCAGCTCGGCGCAGGGCACGAACAGCGTGGGGACCATGTAGCCGGGCAGCCGCCCGTGCAGATGCCGGCGCAGTTCCTCCGCGTCGGCCCGCTGTCCCCCGGCCGCGACGTAGTAGGCGGCCAGGACCTCGCCCTCGGCCGTCACGACCGTCTGTTCCAGTGCGGGGTGGGCGAGGAGGGCCTGTTCCACCTCGGCGGGCTCGACCCGGAATCCGCGGACCTTGACCTGCTGGTCGCTCCGTCCGGCGTACTCGATGGCCCCGTCGGACCGGAACCGCGCACGGTCGCCGGTGCGGTAGAGCAGTCCGCCGGGTCCGTCGGGGAAGGGGTTCGGCACGAAACGCTCGGCCGTGAGGTCCGGCCGTCCGACGTAGCCCCGGCCGAGGGCGGGCCCGCCGATGTACAGGTCGCCCGCCACCCCGGCGGGGACCGGCCGCATCAGTTCGTCGAGCAGGTACACGCTGGTTCCGGCGATGGGCCTGCCCAGGGGCACCTTGCCCGCCGCCACGTCGGCGTCGGTGAGCACGTGCCAGGTGACGTCGGCGGAGATCTCGGACGCCCCGTACAGGTTGAGCAGGATCCGGCCCTGCAGGGTCTTCAGGAAGCGGCCCGCGAGGTCGGCCGGGAGGGCCTCCCCGCTGCTCACCCACAGGCGCAGGGCGGGCAGTTCACCGGCGAGGTCGGGCACCGTGTCGAGAAGGGCCCGCAGCAGGGAGGGGACGAGCACGATGCGGGTGACCCGGTGCTCGGCGAGCGCTGCGACCAGCGCGGGCAGGTCCATGAGCAGGGACTGCGGCAGCACCACGACCGGGACGCCCTGGCAGAGCGGCCCGAAGATCTCCCAGAACGAGTCGAGGAAGTTCAGCGAGGTCTTCTGGCAGAGGACCTCTCCGGGCCGGAAGGGGAACTCCCGCCACATCCACTCCAGTCGGTTGACCATGCCGCCGTGCAGGCCGATCACGCCCTTGGGGACGCCGGTCGAGCCGGAGGTGTAGAGGACATAGGCGGGCTGGGCGGGGTCGATGCGCAGGTCGAGGGGGGTCGTGGGCAGGCCGGCGGAGGCCTGTCGCAACGCGTCGACGTCCACCGTGCGCGTGGTGTGCGGCCCCTCGCCGAGGCGTTCCCGGTGCTCGCCCGCGACCAGCACCAGCTCGGCTCCGGAGTCGGCCAGCATGAACCTGAGCCGGTCCTTCGGGTACGCGGGGTCCAGGGGCACGTAGGCGGCACCGGCCTTCATGACGGCCAGCAGCAGCACGATCGTCTCCGGGGACCGCTCGGCGCAGACGGCGACACGCGACTCGGCGCCCACCCCCCGTCGCCGCAGTTCCCTGGCGAGCTGGTTGGAGACGGCCTCGACCTCTTCGAAGGTCAGGGACGCGGTGGGGTCCAGCGCGTCGGAAACGGCGACCTTGTCCGGCGTGGCGGCGGCGTGCTCCCGGAACATCTCGGGCAGGGAGCGCCGGCCGGCATGGCCCTCGGGCCCGTGCGCCCAGGCGCCGGTGACCTTCGCCCGCTCGGTGTCCGAGAGCAGGTCGATCCGGGCGAGGGGGCGGTCGGGGTCCGCGACGACCTTGTCGAGCAGGCTGACGAAGTGGGCACCGATCCGGCGCACGGTCTCCTCGGTGAAGAGGTCCGTCGCGTATTCGAGGATGCCCACCGCCTCGTCGCCCGTCTCACGCAGCATGATCATGAGGTCGAACTTGGCGTTGACTGCGGGCATCGGCACCTGTTCCAGGTGCAGCCCGGCGAGGTCGAGAGGCGGCAGCGGGGCGTTCTGCAGGACGAGGACGTTCTGGAACAACTGCCCGTGGCCGAGGCTGCGTTCGGGCGCGACGGCCTCCACGACCAGCTCGAAGGGCAGCTCTTGGTGGGCGTAGGCGCCGAGCGTCGTCTCCTTGACCCGCTCCAGCAGGTCGCGGAACGACAGACCGGGGTCGACGTCCGTGCGCAGGGCCAGCATGTTGACGAAGACGCCGATCAGGTTCTCCACGTCCGGGTGGGTACGCCCGGCGATCGGCGATCCGACGACCACGTCCCGCTCGCCCGAGTACCGGTGCAACAGGAACGTGAAGGCCGCGAGCAGCGTCATGAACAGCGTGGCGCCCTGGCTGCCGCCGAGCTGCTGGAGGCCCTTGACGAGGGGGCCGGGCAACGTGAGCGGCACGGTCGCGCCGGCGAAGCTCTGGGCCGCCGGGCGCGGGTGGTCCGGCGGGAACTCCACGAGCTGGGGTGCCCCGGCGAGCTGGGTCCGCCAGTACTCCACCAGTTCCTCGCGCCCAGGCCCGTCGAGCCGCGCCCGTTGCCAGGCGGAGTAGTCGGCGTACTGGACGGGCAGCGACGGCGGTTCCTCGGTGGCCGCGCCGAGGCGGCCGGCATAGTGGATGCCGAGTTCCCGGACGAACACGCCGGTGGACCAGGCGTCGGACACGCTGTGGTGCATGGTGAGCAGCAGGATGTGCTCCTCGTCGCCCACCCGCAGCAGCGCGGCCCGCAGCAGGGGCGCCCGGGTCAGGTCGAACGGCCGCCGCGACTCCGCCAGGGCCAGTTCCTCCCAGCGCCGGCGCCGTTGCCCCTCGGGCAGGTCGCGCAGGTCGGTGACGGGCAACGGGACGGACACGTCCGTCGCGATGCGCTGGGTGGGCCGCTCGCCGTCGAGGCCGAAGCACGTGCGCAGGGCCTCGTGCCGGGCCACGATGTCGTCGAGCGAGGACCGCAGCACCTCGGCGTCGAGGGGCCCTTCGACGCGCACGACGTCGGGGATGTTGTAGACGGAGTTGCCGGGGGTGAGCTGGTCGATGATCCAGAACCGCTGCTGCCCGTACGAGAGGGCCAGCGCCTCGTCCCGCGGCACGACCGGGATGGGGTCCTGGGCCGCCGCCTCGCTCTCGTCGCCCCGCACGTAGTCGGCGAGACCCGCCACGGTCGGCCGGCGCAGCAGGTTGAGCAGGGACAGTTCGACGCCCAGCGCCGCACGGGCCCGCGACACGATCTGCGTCGCGAGCAGGGAGTGCCCGCCCAGTTCGTAGAAGTCGTCGTCGCGGCCGACCTTGTCGACGCCGAGCATCTCCGCCCAGATGTCCGCGATGACCGTTTCCGTGGCGTCGCGAGGGTCGGTGTAGGCGGTGCTCAGCTCCGGCCGCGGCTGGCGGGCCCCGCCGGCGGGTACGCGTCCGCGTCTGGCGACCTCCGGGTGGCGGACCCAACGGTCGAGCCGCTCCTCCAGGTCGGCGGTGACGATGGTGGTCACCCCGGCCTCGGCGCTCTCCGCGATACGGCTCAGCAACCGAACGCCCTCCGCGACACCGACGCCGTACCGGGTGACGCTGGTCATCGGGCGGCCGAGCCCCTCGTCGGGTATCCAGTCCTCCATGTCGACGCTGATCCACCGCGTACCCGGCCGTCCGGCCCTGGCCTGGGCGAACGAGTCCAGGAACACACAGGCCGAGGTGTAGCCGGCGGTGCCGAGACCGCCGAGCAGGGCCGCGTTGGAGGAGAACAGCAACACGAACTCGGGCTCGCGTCCGGCGAGGACGCGTTCCAGGACGCGTGTGCCGTCGACCTTGGCGCGCATCACGCCGTCGAGCCACCGCCGGTCGAGGGTGTCGATGGGGGCGAAGGCGTTCTCACCCACGATCCCGGCAGCGTGGAACACGCCGGTGACGGGTCCGAGCAGCCGCTCCGCCTCCGCGAGGGACCGGTTCATCTCCGCCTCGTCGGTGACGTCCGCCCGTTGCACGAGGACGCGCGCGCCGCGTTCCCGCATGGCGCGCAGCCGCCGGATCCTGCGGCTGGTGGGGTCGTCGTCGCCGTGACGGGCCGTCCAGCCGTCCCACTCCTCCTCGTCGGGGAAGGCGGAGCGGCCGGTCAGGACGATCGAGGCGGCCATGTCGGCCAGGTGGTCGGCCAGTTCGAGGCCGACCGCGCCGAGCCCGCCCGTGATCACGTACACGCCGTCGCCGCGCAGGGGGCTGCGGGCCGTGCCGAGCGTCAGGGGCTGGAAGGTCTGCGTCCACCGGGTGCGTCCGCGGTAGGCGATCAGGCGCTCGTCGGGCGCCTCCGCGACGACGTCGACGAGCCGGTCCGCGAGTTCGTCCGCGCCCGGGCCCGGAATGTCGTCCGGGGCGACGTCGACGCAGCGGACGCTGATGCCCTCGTACTCCTGCGGAACGCACTTGGCGGCGCCCAGCAGTGTGGCGACCTCCGGCCTCGGCCGGTCGGCGCGTTCCACGCCGACGAGCCCGTGGGAGACGACCCACAGGTCCACGGGAGCGGCGGCGCTGCGGGCGGACAAGGCCCTGGACAGCCACAGCAGGCTGTGCATGCCGCGTGTGTACGGGTCGCCGTCCTCCGCGTCGTCGCCGCCGGGGTCGACGCTCCACAGGTGGAGCACTTTCGCGGGCCACTGGTCGTCGTCGAGCGCGGCGACCATTTCGGCGTAGGCACCCGGGTCGGCCGGATCGATCCGGTGGTCGACGCCGTGGCGGGGGCCGTCGACGGCGCCCGGAGCGCCTGGCACGACGACGGTCACCCGATGTCCGGCCGCCGTGGCACGGTCCTTGACGCTCAGAGCCAGCGGGAGGGGCAGGCCGTCCTGTCCGACCGGGGCGAGGAGCAGCCAGTGCTCGCCGACGGGCCGGGGCGGCGCCGGGGACGGCATGGGCGCCGACTGCCAGGCGGGAGCGAGCAGCCAGGACTCGGGATCGTCCCGCCGGGCGGTGGCGGAAGGCCTGCGGGAGGACCCGGAGCGCTCACCCGGCGGGTCGAACCGGCAGCGGGTGCGCTCGAACGGATAGGTGGGCAGACCGACCCTGCGGTGCCCGGCGGGGTCCGACAGGGCGTCCCAGTCGACGGCCGCACCGGTGGTCCACAACTGGGCGATGGCGTCCAGGAGATGGCTGAGGTCGTCGGGGCGGCGGCGGTCGTAGACGGCCCGCAGGGAGGGCACCACCACGGGGTGTGCCTGCGGGTCCGCCCCCGCGAGGTGCTCCGCCGCCAGCGCGCTCAGCGACTGGCCGGGGCCCACCTCGACGAGGGAGCGGTCCCGTTCGGCGCACAGGGTGGCCAGCCCGTCGGCGAACCGGACGGTGCTGACGCTGTGCCGGGCCCAGTACGCGGGGTCGGTGGCCTGTTCGGGGGTCATCCAGGTGCCGGTCACGTTGGACACGAGCGGGATACGGGGCGGGGAGAGCGGTATCCCGGCGATGAACTCGGCGAGGGGCGCGGCCATGCCGGCGACCATGGGCGAGTGGAAGCCCCGTTCGGCGCGCATCCGCCGGGCGGCGATCCGCCGGCCGGCCAGGCGCCGCTCCAGCGCCTCGATCTCGTCGACCGGCCCGGACACGGCGGTCAGGGCGGGCCCGTTGACGAGAGCGACAGCCAGGTCTCCGTCGAGGTGCCGGGTGGTCTCCTCCACGCCGAGCGGGACGGCCAGCATGGCGCCCTGAGGCATCTCGTCGAACAGCTTGGCGCGGGCGACGACCACGTTCAGGGCGTCCTCCAGGGTGAAGACGCCCGCGACGGTGGCGGCGACGTACTCCCCCAGGCTGTGCCCGATGAGCGCGGCGGGCCGTACACCGAGCGACTGCCACAGCCGGGCCAGCGCGTACTCGACGACGAACAGCGCCGGATGGGCGAGCCCGGTGCGCTGCAACGGGTCATCCTCCTCGCCTCCGCCGAACATCATGCGCCGCAGGTCGAGCCCGCCGCTCGCGGGCGCCTCGACGGCCGGCCCGCGCAGCCTCAACTCGTCCCGCAGGTCGAGGCCGAGAAGTGGCCGGAGCAGGTCGCAGCACTCGTCCACGGCCGTCCGGAACTCCGGCATGCCCTCGTACAGGTCCCGGCCCATCCCCCGGTACTGGTCTCCGAGCCCCGCGAACATGAAGGCGACGGGCCGGTCCTGGCGGGCGGCGGCCCCCTCGTGCAGCCGGGCCGGGTCGCCGCCCTCCAGCACGGCGAGGGTGTCCTCACGGTCCCGGACCACAAGCGCCCTGCGGTGCTCGAACGGCACGCGGCCCTGCCGCAGGGTGTGGGCGACGTCCCGCGTCGTGAGGTCCGGGCGCTCCCGGAGGTGACGGGCGAGCCTCGCGGTCGTCTCCTCCAGCGCGGAGGGTGTCCTCGCGGAGAGGACCAGGAGCTGTGGCCCGGCGTCGTCCGGGACGGGCGGCAGGGCGGGGGCCTGCTCCAGGACGATGTGGGCGTTCGTGCCGCCGAAGCCGAACGCGCTGACGCCGGCCCGCCGGGGCCCGTCCCGGTCCGGCCAGCTGACGAGCTCCGTGTTCACGTAGAAGGGGCTCGCCGCGAAGTCGATCTGCGGGTTGGGCTCGTCGAAGTTCAGTGACGGCGGGATCTTCCCGTGGTGCAGTGCCAGGGCCGTCTTGATCAGGCCGGCCGCGCCCGCCGCGGCGTCCAGGTGCCCGATGTTGGTCTTGACGGAGCCGATGGCGCAGT
Organism: Streptomyces sp. NBC_00299; assembly: GCF_036173045.1. Classification (GTDB taxonomy): domain Bacteria; phylum Actinomycetota; class Actinomycetes; order Streptomycetales; family Streptomycetaceae; genus Streptomyces; species Streptomyces machairae. The sequence goes on along the minus strand of NZ_CP108039.1, from coordinate 8,303,485 downwards.
ACCCGGTGGCGTCGGTGCCCTGCCGGAAGGCCTTGGTCAGCGCGGCGACCTCCACCGGATCGCCGAGCTTCGTGGCGGTGCCGTGCGTCTCGACGTACGTGACGGTCCGCGGGTCGACGTCCGCGATCTTCTGCGCGCGCAGGACGACCTCGGCCTGACCGTCCAGGCTGGGTGCGGTGAAGCCGACCCGGTTGGCGCCGTCGCTGTTGACCGCGGACGCCTTGATGACGGCGTACACGGTGTCGCCGTCTTCCAGAGCGTCGTCCAGCCGCTTCAGGGCGAGGACGCCAGCTCCGCTGCCGAAGACCGTGCCGTCGCCGGCCGCGTCGAAGGCCCGGCACCGCCCGTCGGAGGAGGCCGTGCCGCCGGGGACGTGGACGTAGCCCGTGCGCTCGGGCAGCACCACCGTGCTTCCGCCGACCAGGGCCAGGTCGCACTGGTAGCTGAGCAGGCTGTCGCAGGCGAGATGGGCGGCGACGAGCGAGGTCGAGCAGCCGGTCTGCACCGTCATGCTGGGGCCGCGCAGATCCAGGTGGTACGAGACCCGGCTGCTCAGGAAGTCCTTGTCGTTGCCGAGCATGGCGAGTTGTGTGTCGGAGTCGCTGATGTCCGGGTGGTCGAGCAGGTTGTACAGCAGGTAGGTGCTCAGGCCCATGCCGGCGTAGACGCCGACGGTGCCGGACCGGTCGGACGTGGTGTGCCCGGCGTGCTCCAGCGCGGCCCAGGCGGTCTCCAGGAACAGCCGCTGCTGGGGGTCGAGCAGCGCCGCCTCGCGCGGGGAGTATCCCCAGAAGCGGTGGTCGAAGCCCTCGGGGTCGTCGATGGGGGCGCCCGCGGGGACGAAGCCGGGCTGTCCGGAGACCTCCGGCGGTACGCCCAGCTCGGCGAGTTCCTCCGGGGTGAAGTGCCGGATGGACTCGACGCCGTCGCGCAGGTTCGCCCAGAACGTCTCGACGTCGGGCGCGCCGGGGAACCGGCAGGCCATGCCCACGACGGCGATGTCCGATCCGGTGTCCTCCTGCGGCTCGTTGAGCTCGCTCATCACGCCCTGCCCCTTCCACCGAGCCCGCGGGACCTTCGCCTGCTGTCGCGCTGTCGGCGCGCTCGTTCCTCGCTGTCGGAGAACACCCGCTGTTCCGTGTCGGCGCCGCCCTCGCCCAGATGGGCGGCGAGCGCGCTGACCGTCGGGTGCTCCAGGAGCTTGATCAGGGGCAGTTCCACGCCCGTGTCGCGCTGCAGCCGGTTGTGGACCTGGACCATCAGCATGGAGTGCCCGCCGAGATCGAAGAAGTTGTCATACAGTCCGACCGATTCGACGCCGAGTACCTCGCTCCAGATCGCGGCGATGGAGCGCTCCAGCTCCGTCACCGGTGCCGCCTTGACGCCGTTGCCGGAGCCGGACCACTGCAGGGCGGCCAGGGCCTTGACGTCTACCTTGCCGTGGGCGGTACGCGGCAGGTCGGGCAGGAGGACGAAGCCGCTGGGGACCATGGACTGGGGCAACCGCTCGCGCAGGCCGCGCTGGAGGTCGCGGCCGGAGAGCGTCGCGCCGTCGGCCGGCACCACGCAGGCGACGAGCCGGGTGCCGGCGGAGGCCTCCTGCTGGGCGATCACGACCGCTTCTCGTACGTCCTCGCGGGCCGCCAGGGCCGCTTCGATGTCTCCGAGCTCGATGCGGTGCCCCCGTACCTTGACCTGCCGGTCGATCCGCCCGAGGAACTCGACGCGGCCGTCGGGGCGGTAGCGGGCGAGGTCGCCGGTGCGGTACAGGCGCTCTCCGGGCGTCCGGCTGAAGGGGTTCGGCACGAACCTCTCGGCGGTGACGTCCGGGCGGCGCCAGTAGCCGCGGGCCAGCCCGGCGCCGCCGATCACCAGTTCGCCGGCCACCCCGACCGGGACGGGTCGCAGGCCCTCGTCGACTATGTGGATCTGGGTGTTGGCGATGGGTCCGCCGAGCGGCACCGTCTCCTCCACCTCGGTCACCTCGTGCGTGGCCGACCAGATCGTGGTCTCGGTGGGGCCGTACATGTTGACCAGCCGGGCAGGCAGCTGTTCGCGCAGCTCCCGGGCGAGGTCGGGTGGGAGGGCCTCGCCGCCCAGCAACAGCGCACGCAGGGACGTCAGTCCGCTCATGGCTGCCTTGTCGAGGGCCGTCAGCCGCATCGCGGAGGGCGTCGCCTGCAGCAAGGTCGGGCGCCAGGCCGCGATCTGGCCGGCGAGGGACCTGTCCTCGTCTCCGGCGGTCGCGGCTTCGGCGGCGGCGCCGCGTGCGCTGCGCTCGCGCAGCCGGTCGAGGGCCGGCAGTCCGTCCAGGACCGTCCGGCGGGGCAGTCCGAAGTCCACCAGACACGCGATCTCGTCGACTCCCGCCTCGGCACAGCGCTCGATCAGCGGCCGTACGGACTCGGGCGTGCCGAACAGCGCGCCGGTGTCGAAGTACCGGTTGAAGGCGAACTCCAGCAGGTCGTCCATGTCGGACTCGCTCATGCCCGCGAGGTCGACGGGCAGGTTGAGCGAGCGCACCAGGTTCTCGATCAGCCCGACGGACGACCGCAGGTAGGCGGTGAACGGTTCACGGACCTGCCGCTTCACCTCTTCGACGTCGTCGCCGAGGAAGGTGTGCAGCATCAGGGTCACCACGCCGGTGTCCGGGTCGTGGCCGTTCTGGAGCCGGGCTTCGCGGTAGCGGCGTACGTTCTCCGCGACCTGCTCGACGGTCTGGCCGAGGAGGTGCGTGAGGACGTTCGCCCCGATGGCTCCCGCCCTGGTGAAGGTGTCGGGGCTTCCGGCGGCGGTGATCCAGGTGGGCAGTTCGGGCTGGAGGGGGGCCGGGCGGACGGCGATGTCCACCGGCTTGCCGGTACCGCCGGGCAGGGAGACCGTCTCGCCCCGCCACAGCCGCTGCACGGTGTCGATGTCCCGGAACATCTGCTCCTTGCGGCCCTCGTACCGCTCCGGGAAGAAGACGAAGTCGTCGGCGTGCCAGCCGGAGGCGAACGCGACGCCCACCCGTCCGCCGGAGATGTTGTCCACGAGGGACCACTCCTCCGCGACGCGCACCGGCGAGTGCAGCGGCAGGACGACGCTGCCCGCCCGGACCGCCACGTTGCGGGTGACGGCGGCGATGGCGGCGCTGAGCACGGAGGGATTGGGGTAGAGGCCGCCGAACTCGTGGAAGTGCCGCTCGGGGGTCCACACCGCGGTGAAGCCGTGCTCGTCGGCGAAACGGGCGCTGTCGAAGACCAGGTCGTAGCGCCGGCGCGCGTCGTCCGTGCCCGAGCGTGCGTCGCTGGCGAAGAAGAACAGACTGAAGTCGACGGGCTTGACCGGGGCCGCCTGCCCGGCCTGTCGGGAGAGCGCGTCCTCCGCAAGTACCACTGTGGCGCCCCGGGTGAGCGTCCACAGCAGTTCCAGGACGGAGATGTCGAACCCCGCGTTGGTCACCGCGAGCATCGTGTCGTCGGTGCCGCAGCCGACCTTCTCGTCCATGGCGGCGAAGAAGTTGCCGACGTTGCGGTGGGTGACCACCACGCCCTTGGGGACGCCGGTCGAGCCGGAGGTGTAGAGGAGGTACGCGGCGTTGTCCGCGGATGCCCGGCCGGCCGGGCATCCGGCCCGCCCGTCGGGTGCGGCGAGGACGTCGTCGACGTCGAGGAGGGGTACGGCGCTTCCCGCGACCCGGCGCGCCACCCTGCCGCGGGTCACCATCAGGTCGAGCCGGGCGTCCGAGACGACCACGTCCAGCCGGTCGCGCGGGTAGTCCGGGTCGAGCGGCACGTAGGCGCCGCCGGCCTTGAGGATTCCCAGCATCGCGACGATCAGCTCCGGCGAGCGGTCCAGACAGATGCCGACACGGGACTCCGCGCCGACGCCCCGGCCCACGAGCTCCCGGGCCAACCGGTCCGACGCCTCGGACAGTTCCTCGAAGGTCAGCCGCGCCGACCGGAAGACCACGGCGATGGCGTCGGGCGTGCGGGCGGCCGCGGCCTCGAACTCCTGGTGGATGCACAGCGCGGCGGGGAGCTCCAGGGCGGTGTCGTTCCAGTCGACGAGTACGCGCCGGGTCTTCTCCTCGCTCAGCAGCGGCAGCGCGGACAGGGGCCGGTCGGGGTCGGCGGTGATCCCGGCGAGCAAGGTGCGGAAGTTGTCGGCGAGTTCGGCGACGGTGGCACGGTCGAACAGGTCGGCGTTGAACTGGACGCGCCCGACGAGACCGTCCGCGTGCTCCGCGACGATCATGGTGAGGTCGAACTGCGCGGTGCGCTGCGGCACGTGGACCGGCGCCAGGTCGAGCCCCGCCAGGGTGAACGGCCGCGTCCCGTGCCCGGTGGCGACCGCGGCGAAGTCGCCGGGGAACCGGGAGGGTGCCTGGTGATGGATGAACATGGCCTGGAAGACCGGGGAGCGCGCCGGGTCGCGGCCGGCCTGGAGTTGCTCGGCCAGCAGGCCGAACGGGTAGTTCTGGTGGGCCAGCGCCTCGGACACGGTCCCGGAGAAGCGGGCCAGCAGCTCACGGAAGACCGGGTCGCCGCCGAGGTCGCCGCGGATGACCACGGGGTTGACGAAGTAGCCGACGGTGTCGGCGTACGCGGGGCGGCCCCGGCCGGACACCGGCGAGCCGACCAGGATGTCGCTCTGGCCGCTGTAGCGGTGCAGCAGAACCTCGAACGCGCACAGCAGCGCGGTGTACAGCGTCGTCCCCGACTGCCGGGCCAAGGCGGAGAGCCCGGCGAGCAGTTCCGCGTCCAGGGAGAAGTCGTGGGTGTCACCGTCGTATGTCTGGACAGGGGGACGGGGCCGGTCGGTGGGGAGCTCGAGTACGGGCAGTTCGCCGCCGAGCCGCTCCCGCCAGAAGGCGGCGGCGGCCTCGCCCTCGGCGCTCTGCGCGTACCGCTGCTGCGCCGCGACGAAGGCCGCGTAGTCACCGGCCGGCGGCAGATCAGCGGCCGTGCCGGAGCGCGCCGCCCGGTAGCAGCGCGCCAGTTCGTCCACGATCAGGGACATCGACCAGAAGTCCGCGACGATGTGGTGCATGACCAGCAGCAGCACCCGCCGACCGTCGGCGCCGGCGCACAGCCGCGCTCGTACGAGGGGCCCCGCCGCCAGGTCGAAGGGCTCGGCGGCGGCATCCGCGAGCAGGGCTTCCAGGGCACCCGGCGCGGCCTCCGGGACGGCCGTGCGGTCGAGGACGACCTTCCCCCCGGCGTCGATCCGGCGCATCGGCCGGTCCTCGTCCGTGGTGTACGAGGTGCGCAGCGCGGCGTGTCGCTCCACCACCCGGTCGAGCGCTTGTTGCAGGGCGTCCGGGTCGACGTCGTCGGGGAGGCGTACGGCGCCCGCGACGTTGTAGGCGGCGCCGCAGCCGGTGACGTGGTCGAGGAACCACAGGCCGCGTTCGCCGTGGCTCAGCTCGTCGGGCGAGACATCGGGGGCGGTGGCGTCGGGTGCGACCGTGTCCCCGGCGTCCTCGACCGAGGCGACCACGGCGGCGAGGACGTCGCGGACCGGGGCGCCGTGCATGGCCTCGTATCCGAGTTCGACGCCGAAGGCCTTCTCCACCTCGTGCTGGATCTCCAGGAGGTCGAGGGAGTCGAGGCCGAGGGCGGGGCCGGACCTGCCGAGGTCCAGCGCGCCGGGGTCGCCGCCCACGCGCCGCGCGATGGCCGCCCGCAGGAACGACTCCACCGCCTGAGGTGTGCGTGCCTGGTCCGGTCCCGCGGTGGCGGTGGTGGTGGCCGGGTCGGCGACGTCATCCTGGCCGTATTCGTGGACGCCCAGCACGGCGAGCGTGCCGGCCAGATACTGCTCGCGGGCCGCGAACCGCTGGATCTTGCCGCTCGATGTGCGGGGCAGCCGCCCCGGCCGTACCAACGCGAAGGCGTGCGGGGCGATGAGGTGGTTCTCTCCGACAGCGGCCCGCACCGCCGCCGCGACCTCCCGCACGTCGGCGTCGCGGGCGACCCGCTCGGCCTCGTGTGCGACGACCAGCACCTCTTGGCCGTCGACGGGGACGGTGAAGCAAGCCCCGCCGTTGTGCCTGAGTGCCGGGTGGGACCGGAAGGCGGTGAGCTCGATGTCCTGCGGGTAGTGGTTCACGCCGCGCAGGATGATCAGGTCCTTGATGCGGCCGGAGACGAACAGCTCGCCGTCGACGACGTAGCCGAGGTCGCCGGTGCGCAGGAAGGGGCCGTCCTGCGAGCCCTCGATGCGGGCGCCGAACACCTCCGCGCTGGTCTCGGGGCGCTGCCAGTAGCCCTGGGCGACGCTCGGGCCGCCGACCCAGATCTCCCCGACCTCTCCTTCGGCGCAGCGCCGGCGCGTCTCGGGGTCGACGATGGCCAGTTCCTGTTCCGGGGAGGGCTGTCCGCAGCCCACCACGGGGTCGGCGCCCTCGATCTCGCGCACCACGGGGGCCGCCTTGGGCGAGCCGCCGGTGACGATGAGGGTTCCCTCGGCCAGTCCGTAGCAGGGGTAGAACGCCTCGCGGCGGAAACCGGTGGGCGCCAGGAAGTCGGCGAAGGCGTCCATGACATCGGCGCGGACGGGCTCGGCTCCGTTGAAGGCGACCTGCCAGCAGCTGAGGTCCAGGCCCTCCAGTTGCTCGGGGCGTATCTTGCGCAGGCACAGCTCGTAGCCGAAGTTCGGCCCGCCGCTGGTCGTGGCCCGGTGGTCGGAAATGGTGCGCAGCCAGCGCAGGGGGTCGGCGGCGAACGCCATCGGCGGCATCAGCACCGTCGGGTATCCGGTGTACAGAGGCTGCAGGATGCCGCCGATGAGGCCCATGTCGTGGTAGGGCGGCAGCCAGATGACGGTCTTGCTGTCGGGTGTGAGCTCGAAGAACCGCTCGATGTCGCCGCCGTTGTGCAGCAGGTTCCCGTGGCTGACCATCACCCCCTTGGGGGTGCCGGTGGAGCCGGAGGTGTACTGGAGGAAGGCGAGCGCGTCCCGGGGCGCCGGCTCCGGCCGCCAGCCGGCCTCCGGCGTCACGTCGGTGTCCACCCCGATCCACCGGAGCGTGCCCAGCAGGGGGTTGGTCTCGACGAAGGCGTCGCGCTGCCCCGCGACGGCCCCGAGGGTCAGGGCCGCGGTCGGACGCGCGTCGGAGACGATCGCCTCCAACCGGGACAGGCTGCGGACCAGACTCGCCCCGTTCGGCGGGTACACGGGGACGGCGATGACCTCGGCGTAGAGACATCCGAAGAACGAGGCGACGTAGTCGAGTCCGGGCGGCAGGACGATCACCACCCGTTCCCCCGGAGCGCAGTGCCTCCGCAGGGTCGCGCCGATCTCCCGGGCCCGGGCGTCCAGTTCGCCGTAGGTCCAGGAGACCTCGCGGTCGCGCTCCAGGAAGGTGTAGGCGACGGAGTCGGGTTGCTCCGCGGAGCGACGCAGCAACAGATCGGTGAGCGAGTCGGCGACGCGGCTCGCAGGCCGTCCACTGTTCATCGAGGTTGGTCCTTCCCCCGTGATCGAGGTGTTGTCTGCGGCGGCCGGATCTGCGGCCCGTGCGACATTCCGGTCGGTGGTCAGCCGCGGCCGACGACCTGCCTGGCGTACTGGCCGAGCATGGACTGCTGGATCTGGGTGGTGCCCTCGATGATCTCCATAACCTTGGCGTCCCTGAAGTGCCGCTCCACCTGGCCCGGAGTGCCGATGCCCTGCGCTCCCTGGATCTGCACGGCGTCGGCGGCGGCCCGGTTGGCCAGCAGTGAGGCCCGGTACTTGGCCATGAGGGTGAGGTTGACCGCGTCCGCCTCGTTCTGGTCCTTGCTCAGTCCGGCCTGGTGGCAGAGGGCTCTGGTCGCGGTGATGTCGGTGACCATGTCGGCGAGCATCCGCCGCACCAGTTGGTGGTCGCTGATCGGCCCGCCGAACTGGTGGCGTGTGTCGGCGTGGCGGACCGAGGCTTCCATGCACGCCTGTGCCAGTCCGACCGATCCCCACGCGGTGCTGAAGCGGCCCAGGTCGAGGGAGGAGGAGGCGATGAAGGTCAGGCCCATGCCGGGCCGGCCCACGAGTGCCCCGGCGGGGATGCGGCAGTCGTCGAAGACAAGCTCACCGAGCATGGAACCCCGCAGGCCCAGCAGGCCGTTGAGGGGGTTGACGGTGAGGCCGGGGGTGTCCCGCTCGACCAGGAACGCGGTGTGCTTGCCGTCCACCTTGGCGAACACGAGGAACAGGTCCGCGATCTGGCCGAAGCTGATCCACTTCTTGCTCCCGCGCAGGATGAAGCCGTCCTGCCCGTCCGGGGAGGCGACGGGATCGGCGTCCATCTCGATGGAGGCCGCGTCGGAGCCGATGCCCGGTTCGGTGAGGGCGAAGGCGGCGAGCGTCTCGCCGCGGAGGATCGGGCCGATCCAGCGGTCCCGCTGCTCGGCGGTCCCCCAGCGGTCGAGCGCCTGGGCCACCATGTCCTCGACCGCGACGAAGTTGCGGATGTTCTGGCACGCGCGGCCGAGCTCCTCGCTCAGCAGCCCGTACGTCACCCAGTCCATGCCGCCGCCCCCGTTGTCCGCGCGCACGGGCGCCGCGAGGCAGCCCTCCTCGGCGAGCGCGCGCACCACGTCCGTGGAGATCGCCTGTTCGGCGTCGAACGCGGCGGCGTGCGGAAGGATCTCCTTCTCGGCGAAGAGCTTGAACCGGCTCCGGGCCGCCCGCTGGTCCGGAGACAATTGGACGATCACAAACAAGCACCACCTTGTGTCACGAGCGGAGGAGTGGAGCGCCGCGCCGGATCGGACGCGCGCGAGCCGAGCGTCATCGGTCGAATGACGCTCGTGGGAGTGAGGAAGGAAACGGGGTGGGCCACCGGGCGCCGAGGCGGTATCGCTCGGCGTCTCATCGGTGTCGGCGTCACCGCCGGGATGGTGCTCCGCCCGACCCGCCGGCTGGGCCGTTCAGTCGGGCGACCTGCACAGACACGTGTGCAGTCTGGTCTTCATATTCTTAGCCGCCGGACCGGAAGTCAAGGGTCGGCCTGCCGCCCCCACGGCCCTGACGGCCCGCATCAGCCCACGGACTGGAGCACGTCGGCCTCGTAGTAGTAGACCCTGCGGCCGTTCGCGCGGCGCCGCCAACTGTTCACCGATGCCAGCCGGTAGACGTTGCTGGTGGACAGGCCCCACAGCTTGGAGACCTCTACGACGGTGAGCCACCGCTCGCCGCCCGAGGAGTTCTGCCGGCTCACTCGCCGGTCCAGTTCGCGCCAGCGGTGCGCGGGCCAGGTGTGCTCGGGGTCGATGTCGCAGCGCAGTTCGCTCGGCAGGAGCTGTTCGTGGGACTGGATCACGGCGACCAGGGAGCCGTCGCACTGCTGCTCGACGCACGGGCCGACCCTGAACTTGCGGGTCCGGTGGGGATAGGCGGCCCGCTTCGCCTTGGCCGCCGTCTCGTCGATCTCGGCGACGGCATCGGCGGCCGCCGTGTGCGCGCAGAGCCACTGGGCATGGCGGAGCAGAAAGGCCGTCATGGCCTCGACCGACCGGTCGGGGGCGGCGCAGGCCCGCTCGGTGGCGACCAGGTCGGACCAGGCCAGCAGACGCGCCCGGACACCATCGCGGGCCTCCACAGCGCTGGAATTGAGCGAAATTCCCCGACCCAGTTGACGGGATACCCTCTCGCCCTTCTGGGGCGACACCGTGAGCATTTCCTCACACTGGCGGTAGAGGCGCGGCAGGGACGTCAGATTCTGTCTGAACCGATCGAAACATGTTCCGCACACATGGAGCCGACCCTGACCGGCCTGCCGCATCCGAATAACGTCACGTTTGCAACTGTGACAGTGGTAGCGCTGCTGCACATCATTCGACACTTCGATTCCCGTTCTACACCATGGGGAAACCCCAGGACCGCATACTGTCAGCGCATACCGCAGGAGCGGAGGAGGAAGGGGAGAACCGGCCTCCTGTCACGACGGAGGTCGCGACAAGATTAGACTTGGCAACTGCGAATCAAATGAGCATGAATGGTCGAGTTCATGCAATCCGGCCCGCCGGCCTGATTCGTCACGTTCGCCTACCCCGTTACAAGGGATTCAGAGCCGGACACCGAGAAGGGACTCCCGGTCCGCCGCGCTCCCTCACCCTCACCCTCACGGCCGCGCCATCCCACCGAATAGGGCGTCTCGCCCCGCTTATGACACAGGCATTACCATTCCTCATCGAGCCGACGATGCACGAAAGAGGGCGAGCCCACTCTTTCCCGGACGCCGGTACGCGCCGGTCAGGACTGCGCCGTCGTCACCGCGAGGGCAGTGACGATCAACCCCTCCTCCACCAGCCACCGGCCGGTGAACCCGTCGGCGGGTACAGCGGGATCGGTTGCCAGCAGACGGGCCGAGAAGGTGCCCTCGTACTCGATGGTGATGTCCGCCTGCTCGAAACCCAGCCATCTGCGGGTGAGCGGGAACCACGCCTTGTAGACGCACTCCTTCATGCTGAACAGCAGCCGGTCCCAGCTGACTTCGGGCTCCAGGCGCCTCATGTCCGCGATCCGCAGCCGCTCGTCCGGCACAGCCGTGACCTCCAGCACCCCGTCCGGCAGCGGCGCATGGGGCTCGGCGTCGACGCCGACGGCGAGCACACCGTCGCGCACCCGGGCCACGGCCGCCGCTCGGTATCCGTCGCAGTGGGTCATGCTGCCGACGAAGCCCTCCGGCCACACGGGGGCGCCGCGCTCGCCCGGCAGGATGGGGACGGGGCCGACTCCCAGGTCCGCGAGCGCTGTTCGCGCACACCAGCGGACGGCGGCGAACTCCCGTCTTCGCTTCTCCAGTGCCCGGCTCACGACCTCGGGCTCCCCGCCCAGGAGGGGCGCGTGGGGCGGGTCGTCATACGTCTCAGCCACGGCCACCGAAACCGGTAACAGCTTTTCGATCATCAGCGCTCCCCCGCACGATGCGGTGGGCCCTGCCGCCCACCCGTCCTGAGGCCGCTCCTCGTACGGGATTCCCGAAGAACGGGCGACCTCATTACCGGCGATAGACCTTTCGGCCGAACCGCCGACGAACACCGGCCGTTTTTGATCACGCCCGGCCCGAGCCACGCTACGTCAGCCGGCGGACCTCGGCAAGTGATTTCGAGAAGGGAAGCACCCGTCTGCCGGACGTTCATCCAGTGCCCAACTCCATACGCCAACTTTCCAGACATGGAGGGCGAGTTGGACAGTACACCTTGCCCATCGGGGGAACCTGCCGGAGTATTCGTCCGTTCGCTATCTGAGATACCGTCACCCGCACCATGACGGGCACACGCCTCCGTATTCACCGAACCAAGATGAATTGCACATCGCATTCAGAGAGCGACCATGGCTACCATTGGGCAATCCGACCTGAAAGTCTTCCCGCTCTGCCTGGGCGGAAGCGTCTTCGGCTGGACCGTCGACCAGGACACCTCGTTCGCCGTCCTCGACGCCTACCTCGAGGCCGGCGGGAATTTCATCGACACCGCGGACTCCTACTCGCAGTGGGCGCCCGGCAACCACGGTGGCGAGTCGGAGACGGTCATCGGCCGCTGGCTCGCCGCCCGGAAGGTCCGTGACCAGGTGGTCATCGCCACCAAGGTGGGCCGCAAGGGGGGCCTTTCCGGACTCGGCCGCAAGGTGATCCACCAAGCCGTCGAGGACTCCCTGCGCCGCCTGCGGACGGACCGGATCGACCTCTACTACACGCACGCCGACGATCCGGGTACCCCCCTCGAGGAGACCCTGACGGCGATGGACGCCCTGGTCTCGGCCGGGAAGGTCCGCCATGTCGCGGCGTCCAACACCACCGCGGACCGGCTGTCGGAGGCCCTCGCCGTCTCCGAAAAGGCCGGTGTCGCCCGGTTCGTAGCGGTGCAGCCCTCCTACAACCTGGCCGACCGCGACCCGTTCGAGCGTGAGCTGCTCCCCCTCTGCCTTGAGGAGGGCCTGTCCTGCGTGCCCTACTTCGGGCTGGCGCAGGGGTTCCTGACGGGCAAGCACCGCGACGCGGCGTCCGCTGCCGGGAGCGTACGGGGGGCCGCGGCACGGCAGTACGCGAGCCGGCCCCACGCGCGCGCCCTGCTGGAGACCCTGGACCGCGTCGCCGAAGGCCACGCCGTCGCTCCCGGCGCGGTGGCGCTGGCCTGGCTCGCCGCGCAGCCGTCCGTGAGCGCGCCGATCGCGAGCAGCAGGACCACCGGGCAACTCGCGGAGCTTCTTCCCGGCGCGACCCTGCGGCTGTCCGCCGGCGAGCTGCACGAGCTCGACATGGCCTCCCGGGCCCTCACACCCGACCGCACGGACCGCAGCGCACCGACTGGAGACACGGCGGCATCATGACCTCTGCCCACCCGCACACCGCCCTGATCGGATTCGACTTCCTCAAATCCTTCACAAGCGCGGCTCGCAGCGCGTACGAAGAATGCACCCCGGAAGAACCACCGTCCTGTTTCGCCTTGTTACTCGGGACCGTCGAGGACGGCGTGGCCCATATCGCCGAGGTCGAGTTCGCCACCAATGCGCGGGCGAGCGACCCGACCGCCGTGGCGGAATTCTCCGGCACCATCGCCGCATGCTTCGGAGCGGCCTACAGGAACACCCGCCGGGGGTTCTGGTGCAGTTCCAAGGACCTCTTGCGGATACAACGGCAGGCCGAGCACCAGGGACTCGACATACTGGGATCCGTCCATATGCATCCGGACTGGCACCGCATAGGGCCGCCCTCCGAACGGGGTCTCACCATCAGCGAAGACCCCACACCCATGGACCGGTACATGTTCGACAACACCAGATATCCGGTGAACATGATCTGTTATCTGGAATCCATCGGCGGAAAGCTGTCGTCGGCGCTCGCCGCGTGGGGACCGCCTTCCGAGGAGCAGGCTGACGCTCCCTGCCCCCGGCTGGCACTGCGCTTCGCGGTGGACTAACCGCGGGTGCACCGCCCGGGTCGGCCGGGCCGCCCACGCAGGCGACCGCGCATCGGCCCAGCGGGGCTTCGCGGCACGGTCGCCTGCCGTGGGGGGCCGTCAGACCGCCCCGCCCACGGCCCGGGTTCCCTCGCGCACGGTGGCAGGCCAGCCCGCCGAGTCGAGGCCGTACTGGCACAGGAAGGCGTAGACGAGCCGCTCGAGCCCGAACCCGACGCAGGCGCTGCGTGCCGTGCCCTCCGTGCCGTAGTCGATCCCGAAGCCCCGGCCGAACAGGTCGTCGTGAAAATTGAAGGAGCCCACCGCGATGGTCCGCCCGGGTGCGACCGTGAGGCGCAGCTCGTACTTGAGCTCCATCAGCCGCTGCGACCAGATCCGCGCGGAGGTGTCCTCGCCGCCGAAGAACGGGTCGTTGCCCACCTCGCAGAAACCGCTCAGGCCGAGCTCGTCCACGAACGCGAAGATCTTCCGCATGAACAGCTCGCGCGAGGCGAGGACGTCCTCGCGCGGTCCCATGAAGACGATCTCCCGGATGGTGAAGTCCCAGAGCCGTTCCATCGTCGTGGCGTAAGCGGCCTCGAAGCGGAAGGACTTGCCCTTGGCCGTGACGACGTGCACCCCCTCGGCGTCCAGCGTTCGCCCCCGGTACTGGTGGAACGTGTGGTAGCACATGGTCGGCGGCAGGCAGTAGTCCACGTTGTGACAGGCGTCGAGGACGGTGGAGTCGATGCCGGTCTCGCCGTACGATCGCTGGAAGCCCTGGTACACGTCGATGTCGTTGTGCAGGCGCGTCACGAACATCAGGTGCTGCGGGAACGAGGCGAAGTAGCCCGCCGTCGCGAGGGCCTCGGTGCTGATCAGCGTCGGGTAGCGGTACTCCGTCGGGTTGAAGTCCTCGCCCAGGATCCGCTTCACCGCCCGGTCGAAGTACGCCAGCAGAGACAGCAGCGGCTCGCCGACGGCGACCTGTCCCTCGCCCGCCTCGGTCACCGCGCCCGCCTGCGCCAGCAGTTCGAACGTCCCCTCCTCGACCGCCCGGTCGTGCGAGGAGGTCCACACCGACTTCGGTGGGGTCGTCCGCTGTTTGCGGACGTCGCCGTCGACGACCCGGTTGACCTTCTCGGTGAGCTCGTCCGCGGGGAGCGGGGTGGCGGAGCGGAGGGTCACCCCGCGCACCTCGCCGTCGGCCGTCTCCAGCTCGTATCCCGTGATCTGCGACGACACGAACAGGAGCCGGCGCTCGATCTCGGAGGCGAGCTGCCCGGCAACCGGGGTGTGCAGCGCGACGCGTGTGTGGAACTCCCCGGTCCCGGCGCCCGTCGGCTCGGTGCCCTGTCGGGTGGTCTCGGTCATGTCTCTTGCTCCTGTGCGGCTGAGAGGTCTGGGAGGACAGGGAGATCGACGAAGGACGCGTGCGCGCCCCTCCGGTGGATCTGGACGACGGGCGGCGGGTGGTGCACGCGTGTCTCGGCGTTGTCCCGGTCGCAGCACGTGACGGCGATCCGGAGCCGGTGCCCCGGAGCGAACACATGGCTGACCGGGTGCAGGTCGAAGACCAGCGGCACCGGCTCCTCGGGCAGCGTGGCCCGGGTCCGCTCCGCGCACGGGTGGTACGGCAGTGAGAGGTTGTCGTACGGGGCGGTGCCCAGCGCCCGGTGGGAGGCGCGGATCACTCCCTCGGTGACATAGTGGGAGACCCCTTCGCCGTCGACGTCCTCCAGGTAGAGGAAGAAGTCGCCGTCCAGGTGGGTCGACGTCACCCACAGTTCCGCGACCGGGTGTCCGGTCACCTCCAGCTCCTGTTCCAGCGGGGCCGTGGTGTAGGTGAGGGCGGTCCGGTCGTTGCCGGTCATCGGCTCGTAGCCGAACGGTCCGCCGTAGCCGTCGGTCCAGCGGGTCGCCGTGCCGGAGGTTGCCGTGTAGTCGACGACGAGGTCGTCGAAGCCCCCGAGCCGCGAAGGGGCGCGGTCCGTCAGGGTGCCGTCGTTGACGGAGGACACGGGCACGGCCGGGCCGGGACCGAAGTACATCCGCGTCGTGCGGACTCCGGCCGGCGGCCATTGGTCCGTGTCGCGCCACTCCTCGCCGGGGGGCGCGTTGCGCCGCTGGTAGCGGATGGGCGGTTCGTCCATGACGCCGGTGTCGACGCCCTTGAGCCAGTGGTCGAACCAGCGCAGGTGCTCGGCCGCCAGGTCGACGCCGTCCCTGCCGTTGTGCGACCAGTCACCCACGAGGAGCTTGCGTGGCCCGGTGAGATTGGCGTGCCACAGGAAGGCGTCCCGCACCCACATGTCGTGCCAGCCGCTGAGCTGGTAGACGGGCACGCCCGCGGCGGCGATCGCCTCGACGTGGGTGGAGGGGCTCTGCCGCGCGTACGGCTGCTCGTCGTCGCCCTCGCCCCGGCTGTCCCGGCAGGGCAGCGCGGCGGCCCTGGCGAAGACGTCCGTGTTGGCCCGGTGTTCCTCAGCCGCCGCGCGCACCGCCGCCGCGTCCTCCCGTACGGGGGCGGCCCCGGTCTCGGTGTCCAGCCGTCGCACCATCGCGCCCCAGTTCCGGATGAAGTCGTGCCGGAACGCCCCTCCGGGGCGGAGAAACGAGTAGAGGTCGAACAGCGCCACCTGAGGGAAGATCGCCTTCAGGCTGGGCGGGGCGGTGCCGGCGGCGAGGAACTGGGTCATGGCGAGGTAGGACTCGCCGTACATGCCGACCTTCCCGCTGCACCAGTCCCGCGCGGCGAGCCATTCCGTGATCTCGTGGGCGTCCTGGCTCTCCTCCGGGCCGAACTCCATGCCCCGCACGCCGCTGGAGGCACCCGTGCCACGGGCGTCGGCGGCGGCGATCACATAGCCGTCGTCGAGGATCCGGCGCAGCCAGGGGCGGCTGTCGAGCTTGGTCCAGGTCACGCCGTCCACCACCTCCGAGCGGTGGTAGCGGTCGTGGCACCAGAGTGCCGGCAAAGGCTCCTCGACCACCCGGCCGTCCCGCTTGGGGCGAAACACGTCCACGGCGATACGGACGCCGTCGCGCATCGTGACGTAGTGGGTGGAGGACTCGACGCCGTCGGCGGCCTGGAGGTAGGCCGCCAGGTCCTCCGCGTGCTCCTCCAGGAGCCCGCGCAGCTTCTCGTCGAGCCCCTCCGGTGGCGCCTCGTGGTGCAGTCGGCCGCCGGACGTCCACACCCGGACGTTCGAGGCCCGCAGCCGCAGCAGCAGGGTGACGACGGACGCGTGGGCCGCGTCGGGGCCCGGTGCGACGTCCTCGGTCCGCGCCGTCATGTCGTACGCCTTTCTGTGTCTCCGTTCACCGCGGACGGACGCCGTGCGCGGCCGTCGGCGACGGCCGCGCACGGCGTCCTCGGGGTCACGCGGCCGTCGCGGTCTTCGACGTCACGAGACGGACGAGTCCGTCCACCGTCCGGAAGTTGTCGAACTCCATGTCGTCGGGGGTGAGCTGGAGCGAGAACTCCTGCTCCACGAAGAGCGCCAGTTGCATGGCGAAGAGCGAGTTGACGTATCCCAGCGCGAAGATGTCGTCGCTGTCGGCCAGGGTGCGGCCGTTGAGCTGCGGTGCGAGGAACTCCCGGACCCGGGTGCGCACGTCGTTCTGCATGGTTCTGCCTCCAGTGTGGGTGGGTGTCAGTAGGTGTAGAAGCCGCGTCCGGTCTTGCGGCCCAGCAGCCGGGCGTCGACCATGCGCTGGAGCAGCGGCGCGGGACGGTACTTGCTGTCGCGGAAGCTCTCGTACATGACGGTGAGGGAGTTCAGGATCGTGTCGAGGCCGATGAGGTCGCCGGTCTCCAGCGGGCCCATCTTGTGGCCGAAGCAGCCCTTGAACATCCGGTCGACCTGATCGGCCGTGGCGACCTGGTCCTGGACGCAGAAGATCGCCTCGTTGATCGTCAGCATCAGGACGCGGTTGGTGACGAAGCCGGGCGCGTCCTGGACGACGATGCCCTCCTTGCCGAGGTCCCGCAGGAGCCCCAGCGCGGTGTCCAGGGTCTGCTCCGAGGTGAAGTGGCCCTGGACGACCTCGACCGTGTCCATCAGCGGCACGGGATTCATGAAGTGCAGCCCGAGCACGCGCTCGGGACGCTCGGTGACCGAGCCGACCCGGGTGATGGGCACCGCGGAGGTGTTGACGCCGAAGACGACCTCCGGACGGCAGATCTTGTCGATCTTCTCGTAGACGTCGCGCTTGATGTCCCAGTTCTCGGTGACGTTCTCCACGACGAAGTCCGCGGCGCTCAGGGCCGCGAGGTCGGTGCCGGTGGTGATGCGGCCGAGGATGGGGGCCGGGTCGTCCTTCAGACGCTCCGCGCGGAACATGCCCTGCAGCCGCAGGTCGTTCCCGATCTGTGTCGTGGCGGAGGCGAGCTGCTCCTCGGACACGTCGACCAGCAGCACGTCGAACGCGGACTGGGCCAGGGACTGTGCCACTCCACGGCCGATGGTGCCCGCGCCGATGACACCCACCGTACGGATGTTCATGCTGATACCGCCTCAGATGATTGGAAGGGGCGGCCGAACGGGATCGCCGTTTCAGCCGTGGGACTTCTTGCTGTCGAGGTGCGCCGCCAGGTCGGCGACCGTGACGTACCGGAACAGGTCGACCATCGACACCCGGACGCCCATGGTCTTCTGGATGCTTTGCGCGATCCGCAGGGCGACGAGGGAGTCCCCGCCCAGCGAGAAGGCGCTCTCATGGATGTTCAGGCGGTCCAGACCGAGTTCCCTGGCCCAGATCCGGGCGAGCAGATGCTCCGTCTCGCTGTATCCGCCGTCCTCCCGGCCGAAGAGCGTGACGCCCTCACCCGCTGCCTGTCCGGCGGGCGCGTCGGCCGCCCGGCGGGCTTCGCCACCGGCCGCCGCCACCCGCTGCCGGACCGACTCCTCCAGGACCAGCGGGGCCACGGCCAGCCGGGCTGCCAGCCGGTCGGAGTCCACGGCGCCGAGCATCGCGTAGTTGATCTCGCCGACGACCACGGGCGAGCAGGGCACCGCGAGAATCTCGTCGAGGCTGCCGAGCCCGTCCTCCACGCTGATCGAGCGGAAGAACCCCTGGTCCCGTTGGACGCCGTGGTCGAACGCCATGCCGGTGTCCAGCCAGTCGGTCCAGTCGATGGTGACCGTCCTGCGGCCCAGGGCGGTGCGGTGGTCGGCGAAGTGGTCGAGGTAGGTGTTGGCCGCGGTGTAGTCGCCCTGGCCGGCCACACCGAACACGGAGGTGGTCGACCCGAAGCAGAGCATCAGCTCCGGCGGGTCGTCCGCGGTGACGAGGTCCAGGACGGTCGCGCCGAACACCTTGGGGGCGAGCGTCGCCCGGAACGTGCCGGCGTCCTTGCGGAAGAGGAACCCGTCACCCGCGACGCCCGCCGCGTGGATGACGCAGGCGATCCGGCCCAGGTCGGCGCGGACGGCGCCGACGACGTCCGCCATGGCGGCCTCGTCGGCCACGTCCGCCCGGTAGCAGCGCACCTGGGCGCCCAGTTCCTCCAGCTCCCGCAGGGCGGCCAGTTGCCGCCGGTGTCTCGGGTTGTCGGCGGCCGTCTCCTCGCGAGTCTCGCGCGAGTCCGGGGCCCCACGGCCGACGAGCGCGAGCCGGATGCCGGGCACGGTGCGGCTCAAATGCCTGGCCACGGACAGTCCCAGGCCGCCGAGGCCGCCGGTGATGAGGTGGACGCCTTCGGGCCGCTCGTCCTCCTGGCGTGAGCGGTCCCGCAGGTGCAGCGGCGCCAGTTCGGTGACATGACGCCCGCTCCCGCGCAGCGCGACCAGGGCCGGTGACCAGGGCCCGAGGAGTTCGGCGCACAGCGCGTCCGCGTCGGTGTCGTCGTCGGTGTCGACGCAGAGGACCTCCGTCCCCTCGTGCTCCTGACCGATGACCTTGGCCATGCCGAACAGGGTCGCGTGTACGGGGGCCGTGGCCGGCTCCTCGCCGGTCACGCGCGCGACGTGAGGGGCGATCACGGCGAGCCGGCCGGGGACGGCGTCCCGTGCCGCCAGGGCCCGGAGGAGGTGGAAGAGGTTGTCCGCCCCGCCGCGCAGGCGTCGGTCGAGCTCCTCGACTCCGCGCTGGGCGTCGCCGGCGGGAGCGGCGACCAGCACCGCTTCGCCGGGCACCTCCTCGCCCAGCGTGTCGAGCAGCCGTTCCCACCCCTCGGAGCTGGGGGGCACGCCGTAGTGGTCGTCGCCGAGGGCACTCCACTCCCCGGCGAGTTCGGCCGTGATCACCCGTGCGCCTCGGGAGCGCAGTGCTTCGCCGAGGTCCCGGGAGAGCCCGCCCCCTTCCGTCACGAGGAGGACGGCGGCGGGCGCCTCGCGCTGCTCCGTGACGGCCGGCGCGGGGATCCAGCGCAGGGTGTGGTGGCGGGAGTGCGGACGGATGCGGGCGACCGTGTGCCGGGGGTCGGGGACGCGCTTCACCGTGAAGCCGAGGATCTCGACCGCGGTATTGCCTTCGGTGTCGCGGATGGTGACGTCGACCTTGCGGATCTCGCTGCCGCGCTCGGCGTCCGGGTGGGGGGTGATGAGACTGGTCCCGGTGGGCGGCAGTGGCGCGTGGATGCGCAGGGACTCGTAGCCGACGGGCAGGAAGAAGTCGCGGCTGCCGCGGTACTCCTGCACGTCCGCCCTGCTCTGGTGGACGGCGAATCCGCTGAATCCCGTCGCCAGGTCGAGCAGGGCCGGGTGGAGGACGTGATCTTCGCACTCGGAGTGGTACCGCTCGGGCATGTCGAGGATGCCGAGCGCGGCCCGGACGCCGACGTGCATGGTGCGCAGGCTGTCCGTCCAGCGGCGGCCGAACTCCATCACCTTGTGCTCCGCCTGGGCTCTGCCGAGGTCCACGGTCTCCAGACCGCACCGCGCGAGCAGGGCGTCCGGGTCCTGACGCGGCAGCGGGACGAGGGGTCCCGAGGCGGCCTTGCCCTGGACGTGGACGGTCCACACGTCGCGCTCGGGATCGTGGCCGGCCACGGAGAACTCCACGAGGTCGTCGTCGAGTTCGCGAACGGTGATGTGCACGGTGCGGGGTCGGTGCTCCTGCACGAGCAGCGGCACCAGGAAGTCGACGTCCCTGATCTCGGTGACGGGGCGGCCCAGATGGGCGGTGGCGGCGGCGCGGCCCATCTCGAGATAGGTGGTCCCGGGGACGATGGCCTCACCGAGCATGCGGTGTTCGGCGAGCACCCAGTGGCGGTCGAGGGACAGCTCGGACCGGAAGACGGTCTGTCCGGCGGACCGGAGCAGCACCTCGTCCAGCAGCGGGTGGCGGCCGGGTTCGCGGGACACGCGGGGGGCCGCGGGCTCCAGCCAGTGGTGCTTGCGCTCGAAGGGGTACGTGGGCAGGGGAACGCGGCGCCGCCCGTCCTCGCCGTAGTAGCCGGCCCAGTCCGGCGCAGCCCCGTTCAGCCACAGCTGGCCCAGGGTGCGGCGCATCGTCTCGCCGGCACCGCGCGGGTCGCGGCGGTGCGGCAGCGACGCGGTGACCGTGACGCTCTCCTCGTCCGCGTCGGCGAGCGTGCGCCGCACCAGGCCTGCGAGGGTCTGTCCGGGCCCGACCTCCAGGAGGACCGGTGCGGCCTTGCGCACCAGCAGGCGCACGCCGGCGGCGAACTCCACGCACTGCCGTATGTGGCGTCCCCAGTACCTCGGGTCCCTCGCCTGTTCCGGCGTGATCCAGTCACCGGTCACGTTGGAGACGAACGGAATTCCGGGCGCCGCGCGCTCCACCCGTGCCACCGCCGCGACGAACTCGTCGACGACCGGTTCCATGAGTCCCGAGTGGAACGCGTGGGACACCTCCAGCGGTCGGGTGGACCAACCGCGCTCGTCGGCCGTCACGGCGAACTTCTCGACCGCGTCGACAGGGCCCGACACGACGCAGTCGCGGGGACCGTTGTGAGCGGCCAGGCCGGCGCCCTCGGGCAGCGCGGACTCCACCGCGTCCCGCTCGGCCACCACACCGAGCATCGCTCCGGCCCCGCAGCGCTGCATCAGTTCGCCGCGCAGGGCCACCAGCCGCAGCGCGTCCTCGAGCCGGAAGACTCCGGAGACGCACGCCGCCACCCACTCCCCCAGGCTGTGCCCGAGCAGGTGCGAGGGTTCCACGCCCCATGCTCGCCACAGTGCGACCAGGGCGTACTCGACGACGAACAGCGCCGGCTGCGCCCACCGGGTCTGCCCCAGGAGGGCGGCGTCGGCGGGGTCCTCGGGGAAGAGGACGTCGCGCAGATCCCTGTCCAGATGGGGCCGCAGAAGCTCCGAGCAGGTGTCCACCGCCGACCGGAAGACCGGCTCCGCGTCGTAGAGTTCCCGTCCCATGCCCGGGTGCTGGGCGCCTTGCCCGCTGAACAGGAACGCGACGTGCGGCGGGGTCGCGGCGGCCTGCCCGGTCGTCACGTACGCGGGGTCGCCGCTCTCCAGCGCGGCGGCCAACGCCTCGGCGTCCGACCCGCAGACGGTGCGCCGGTACGGGAAGTGGCGTCGGCCCGTGGCCAGGGTGAACGCGGCGTCGGCCAGCACGGGCCGCTCGCCGCGCAAGAACGCCGCCAGCCGGTCCGACGCCTGGTTCAGCGCGTGTTCGGAGCGGGCCGACAGCACCAGGAGCTCGGACTCGCGGGGGCTCGGGGCGGGTTCGGGGGCGGGCGGGGCCTCCTCCAGCACCACGTGCGCGTTCGTGCCGCCGAAGCCGAACGCGCTCACCCCGGCGCGGCGTGCCCGCCCGGGCGTCCGCGGCCACGCGCCGAGCTTCGTCTGCACCCGGAACGGCCCGCCCGCGAAGTCGACGTCCTTGTTGCCCTCCACGTGGTTGAGGGACGCGGGGAGTTCCTCGTGGCGCAGGGCCAGCACGGTCTTCAGCAGTCCGGCCATCCCGGCGGCGGCGTCCAGGTGTCCCACGTTGGACTTCACCGAGCCGATCGACCAGGTGCCCGACGCGCCGGCGAAGGCCCGCGACAGGGCCTGGATCTCGATCGAGTCCCCGATCACGGTGCCGCTGCCGTGCGCCTCCACGTAGTCGATGTCCACCGGCTCCACCCCGGCCGTCGCCAAGGCCTCCGCGATCACCGCGGCCTGCCCCGCGACGCTCGGCGCGGAGAAACTCGCCTTCACGGCACCGTCGTTGTTGACCGCGGTGCCCCTGATCACGGCGTGCACGGTGTCTCCGTCGGCGAGGGCGTCCGCCAGTCGCTTCAGCGCGACCACCCCCACGCCATTGGCGAAGACCGTGCCCCGGGCGGCGGCGTCGAAGGGCCGGACGTGGCCGTCCGGCGAGAGGAAGCCGCCTTCCTGGTAGGGGTAGCCCGTCTTCTCCGGGACCTTGTACGCGACCCCGCCGGACAGCGCCACGTCGCACTCGTAGCCCAGGAGGTTCTGGCAGGCGGTGTGCAGGGCGACCAGCGAGCTGGAGCAGGCCGTCTGGACGGGGTAGCTCGGTCCCCTGAGGTCGAGTTTGTACGAGACCCGCGTGGTCAGGAACGCCAGCTCGTTGCCGAGGCCCACGTTCTCCCCGCGGATGTTCTCCCCGCCGTCCATGTTGCTGACGACGTTCCCGATGTACGCGCTGCTGCTCGCGCCTCCGAAGACCCCGACCGTGCCCCGGTACCGGGCCGGGTCGAGGCCCGCGTGCTCCAGCGCCTCCCAGGCGGTCTCCAGGAACAGCCGGTGCTGCGGGTCCATGATCTTGGCTTCCCGGGCGGTGTAGCCGAAGAACTCCGCGTCGAACAGGCCGATGCCCTCGAACGAGGGGCCCGCCTTCACGTAGTGCGGTTGCCGGGACTCCTCGGGGTCGACCCCGGCCGCCAGCAGTTCGTCGTCGCCGAACTCCACGACGGACTCGACGCCGGCGCGCAGGTTCTCCCAGAACTCGGTCAGGTCCCGGGCGCCCGGGAAGCGGCCGGACATGCCGATGATGGCGACGCCTTCCGGCATGGACGGGTCGTCGAACCCCTCGTCGTTCGTGTCGGTCACCACTGCTCCCTCCGTCCTGCACGCGTCCATCGGTGCTGCCGAGGCCCTGCGGCCTGCTGTCGTCGCGGTGGTGGCCCGGGCGCTCCCCGCCGCGGGGGTCACCCGCGCCTCAGGCGGGCCGTCGCCGGCCCGTCAGATCCACCGGGAACCTCGTCAAGCGGCTCTCGCGGAACGGGCCCGTGGCGGCCGGTGTGGTGAGCGCGGCGGCGGTGTCTCCGCTGCCGGAGGTGACGAGCTTCCGTGCGCCGGGGGGACTCGATGGGCACGAGGCCGACTCCCGTCTCGACGGCTCCGGAAGGGGCCTGTCACCGCCCGGCGAAGGGGGAGGACCCGACCCGTCGCACCGCACACCCTCCGGACGGTCTTTCCGGAGGTCCTGGCTCCATCGGCGTTTGTTGCCCCGTACCGCACTCAGTCCCCCAACGGCTGCTCCCGAGAATCTCGAGAGCAGGAAATCGATGCTGCTCGACGGCCCAGCGCTCGGTGTTCGCAGCACATGCCGACCGGCTGCGAGACTAACGCAGGATCCCACGGGCCACAATGGCACCTGGTGTGACGTGGCCAATAGAAGGTGAAAGCGCCCGTAATTCCTTCCTCGTGCTCGCCCCGGGGGCGGCTCTGTGGCACGCTGTTCTGGCCGATGAGCCGCACCGGAAACGGAAAGAGGACACACATGCACGGCAATCCGCCCAGCCACCCGTGGATCCACCGCCTATCGCGGACGAATCCCCCCGGACGCATACGGCTTTTCTGTTTCCCTTATGCGGGCGGCGGTGCTTCCACATTCCGGGGCTGGGCCGAGCTGCTGCCGGATGAGATCGACGTCCACGCCATTCAGCCGCCGGGCCGCGAGGACCGGCTGTTCGAGGACCCGGTCGACACCCTGCAGGCGACTCTGGACGCCGTCGTCCCGGAGCTGCTGGAGCACTCCAAGGAGCCGTTTGCCCTGTTCGGACACAGTCTCGGGGCGATCGTCTGCTGGGAGGCGGCCCGCGTGCTACGTGAGGAGCACGACGTCGAACCGATGCACATGTTCCTCTCGGGATGCCGCGCACTGCCCGCCGTGCACGACGGTCGGCGGGACCTTCACACCCTTCCGGAAGCGGAACTCATCGAGGAACTCCGACTGATGAACGGAACACCGGAGGAGATTCTCCAGAATGCCGACTTCATGCGGATGCTGTTGCCCACCATAAGGGCGGACTATGCGATGCTCTCACGCTATTCCTTTCTGTCGTGCAAGCCGCCGGGCGCACCGGTGACGGTTTTCGGTGGGGCAAACGATCCGGGTGTTGGAATGCACCACCTCCAGCAGTGGTCCGAGTTGGTGGAGGGAGAGCTCGACTCGATGGTCCTGCCCGGTGACCACTTTTTCCTGCATGCGTCGCGACAGCCCCTTCTCGCGGAAATGGCGAAACGCCTCCTCCAGCCCGGCCGGGAGGCCGGGCGGGATTCTTCACACCGTTCGCTCTGACCTCTTCCGGCCGTCGTCGATGTCCTTCAGCGCGTTTTCGACGGCCTTCAGGGTCGGCTCGTGCACGATCATCTCGAAATGGTCGACGGGCACCTGGTACTGCTGGTAGTCGGCCAGCCCGAGGTCGGGCCAGTCGGTCACCGGGTGGAGGGTGCGCTCGACGTCCGACGGGTCGTCCCGGTCGTCGGTCGAGAACAACCGCACGGCGAAGTCGCCCGGCTCGGGCACATAGCCCGACACCGCCGACCCGACGGAGCCGAAGACCCGCAGTCCCGCCTGGAACTCCGCGAAGTCGGTCTCGATGGGGTCCGGGCCCTGTGAGCCGACGGCGCGGTACACCTCGGCGGCGTCCGGCTCCTGGCCCTCCGGTATCGCGATGCCCGCCTCGTGCGCGACGGACAGGAGCTTCTCCCCGGCGGCTTCGGCCACCGTCAGCGGCGGGCAGTACAGGGAGGTGTTGAGCAGGACGACGGAGCGCACGTCCCATCCGCGCCGCAGCAGTCCGGCAGCCAGTTCGTAGGCGAGGATGCCTCCCACGCAGTATCCGGCCAGGTGCAGGCTGCGCGGCGCGTCCGCCTTCTCCAGGACTTCGGTGAAGTCCTGGACGATCTCCTCGAGCGTTCCGCACGGCTCGCCCTCGGACGGGTCGAGACCGCGGGCCTGCAGACCGAGCACGGGGCGGTCGATCGGGTCGCCTCCGAAGCGGTGGAGGCCGATGACACCGCCGCTCGCGGCCGGCACCAGCAGCAGGGGGGCGCCGGCGCCGGACGGATTGAGGGTGAGCAGTCGGCCGCCGGACCCGGGGGTGTCGTTCCTGATGCGGGCGCTGAGACCGCCGAACGTGGGCGCCTCGAACAGCGTCTTCAGCGGAATCCGGGTGCCGAGAGCGCCCCTCAGTGCGGATACCAGCTTCGCGGCGAGCAGGGAGGACCCGCCCGATCCGAAGAAGTCGGCGTCCAGGGAGGCGGGCGGCCGGCCCAGCACCCGGGACCACTGGGCGGCGACGACGGCCTCGGTGGCGTCCCGTTCTACGAAGTGCGACTGCACGGCGTTTCCTTCCCCCGTTCGCTCCCGGCCGCCGGGGCCGAGAGGAGTTCCGACAGCAGCGGCGTCACCGCCGGAGTGCCGAACAGTTCCTTCACGTTCAGTCCGGTGTGGTGCACTGACAGTGCGTCGGAGTCCGGCCACGCGGAGCCCTCACTGAGGACGACGTGACCGAGCTTCGGCGGGGCGGTGCGTTCTGCCGCGGCGGACAGCGTGAAGCCGAGCCAGGCCCGCTGCGCCTGCGTCAGCTCGTCGGCGATGTCCTCGTCCAGGTCGGGCGCGGTCCGGGTGACGAGGGAGCGCAGGAAGACGCTCGCCTGCCGCAGCGCCTCGGACGCCGGGAGGCCGGTGATGTCGGGCACTTCGGCGGGGTCCAGCGTGTCGTCCATGTCCAGGGCCAGGTCCAGCAACAGCTCCCGGGGCGTGCCGGGGCCGGGGAGCACGGGGTCGAGGACGATGAGCGGTATGCCGGGCTCGGGCAGTTCGCGGGCCAGCAGGTGCGCCAGTTCGACGGCGGAGCAGTAGGCGAGCACGGCCCGCGGCGGAGCGGCGGCCGCGATCTCGGCCGCCCAGTGCCGTGCCTGGGTCGCCAGGTCGGGGACCGTCTCGGCGAGCCCGGGATAGCGCAGGGGATCGATCCGGAGGCGGTGGGCGTGCAGTTCGGGCGGCAGCACGGGGTCGAAGCTGCGGGGCGGGATCTCATTGCCGAACTCGATGACGACGACCGGCCGGCCGTCGTGGGGAGGCGTGTTGCCGGACATCGGTTTCAGTCTCCGTTCTTCGGTGCCGCGTCGACCGCCGCCGCCAAGTCCGCCAGGACCGGATGGTCGAAGACCGCCTGGAGGCCCACCTTGACGCCGAACCTGTCGCGCACCTTGCCGATCATGCGGGCGGCGAGCAGCGAATGCCCACCGACGTCGAAGAAGTTGTCGCCGGCGCCCGGCGCGATGCCGGTCAGATCGGTCCAGATCTCGGCGATGCCCTCCTCGGTGGAGCCGGGCCGGAAGGCCGCCTCGGGCCGCTCGGCGGGTTCGGCCGGAACCTCCGACAGGGCCTTGCGGTCGATCTTGCCGTTCAGGGTGAGCGGCATGGCGTCCAGCCGCTGGACGCGGGAGGGCACCATGTACCCGGGCAGCCTCTGCGTCAGCGCTTCCTGCACCGTCTCCGCGCCGGCCCCGCCGCAGTAGAAGGCGGCCAGGGAGCCTCCCGAGCCGTCGTCGCACAGCACGACGGCGGCCTGGCTGACCTCTGCCACCGTCAGCATGGTGTGCTCGATCTCGGCGGGTTCGACGCGGTTGCCGCGGACGCTCAGCTGGGCGTCGCGCCGTTCGACGAACTCGAGGTCACCGGAGTCCGTCCAGCGGCAGACGTCCCCCGACGCGTACCAGCGCTCGGTGGTGCCGGATCCGCCTTCGGTGGCGTCGGTGGCGGGGGCCGCCGTACCGAACTTCTCCTCGGTGAGGGCGGCGTCACCTCGGTATCCGGCGGCCAGCACCGCCCCTGCGATGAGGAGTTCGCCGGTCGCGCCGGGGCCGGTGACCTCTTGGCCCCGGTGGTCGACCAGCCGGACGCGCGCACCCGTGATGGGGGTGCCGATGACCGGTGGGCTGCCCGGGTCGCCGGTGCCGCGCAGGTCCCCGCTGGCGGTGGTGACGACGGTCGCCTCGGTGGGGCCGTAGTGGTTGTGGACCGCGGCGGGGAACGAGGCGCTCGGCCGCACCCGCAGCCGGTCGCCGCCGGTCAGCAGGACCCGCAGGGAGGACGGTGGCGTATCGGAGCCGATCAGTTCCTCGGCGATCGGGGTGCTGAGGAAGCACTGCTCGATCGCGTGCTCTTGGAGGAAGTCCGCGATGGCGGGCACGTCGGCGCCCATGGGCTCGGCGGGCAGGACGAGGGTCGCGCCGTTGGCGAGCGCCGCCCAGGTCTCCCAGACGGAGGCGTCGAACCCCAGGCCCGCGAAGGCGGCCACACGGGTGCCGGGCCCCGTCCCGTAGGTCTCGCCGTGCCAGTCCAGCAGGTTCACCAGACTGGCGTGAGCGACCTCCACGCCCTTCGGCGTCCCGGTCGAGCCGGAGGTGTAGATGACGTACGCGAGGGCCGACCGGGCCGGTCGCGGCTCTCGCGGGGGGCCGGAGAAGGCGTCCTGCGGCGCGGGCACCGAGGGGTGCACCCGGTGGCGCAGATCGGGCTGGGCCAGCACGGCGAAGGGCCGCGCGTCGTGGAGGACCGACTCGATGCGCCCGTCCGGGAGGGCCGGGTCCAGGGGCAGGTAGGCGGCCCCGGCGCGCCAGGCCGCCAGTTGGGCGACCAGGCCCGGCACGCCCCGCTCGTACAGGACGCCGAGCAGGCAGCCCGGTTCGAACCCGGGCGTCTCCTGGAGCCGTGCCGCCGCGGTGCCGGCCTCGTCCCACAGACGGCGGTACGTCAGCACGTCCTTGCCGCACTCGACCGCCGTCGCCTCGGGGTTCGCGTCGACGAGGCGCCGCAGCAGGCGCACGGCCGTCCGTTCCTCTGGAATGTCCTGCATGGGGAGGTGAGGTCCCTTCGGGTGGGGGCTGTTCACACGTGCTGGGCGGCCGGCCGTTTCCCGGACACCAGCAGTTCCTCGTAGACGCGGGCGAGGCGGTGTGCCGTGCCGGAGGCGACGCGGTCGGCCTGGAAGCTGATGTCCACCCGCAGCCCGCCGTCGGCCGTCGGCCAGATCTCGCAGACGATCTCGTGCATGGCGGCGGGCGGCTCCATCGGCAGGCGCCGCACCGCGCAGCCGGAGAGGGCGAGTTCCTCGGGTACGGCGTTCTGCACGGCGAACATCGTCTGGTACAGCGGGTTGCGTCCGGTCCTGGGCGGCCGGATCGCGCGGACCACCTCCGCGAACGCCACGTCCTGGCGGGCGAAGGCGTCCTCGACGGCGGGACGTGCCGCCTCCGCCAGGTCCGCGAGCGCCGGCCCGCCGCCCCCTTCCGGCAGCCGCAGGCACACGACGTCCACCAGGCACGAGACGGCCGCCATGGAGGCGGGTCCGGAGCGGCGCACGAGGGGGACGCCGATGCCGAAGTCAGCCTGTCCGGTCACGTCGGCGAGCGCGGCGGCGTAGCCGGCCGCGAGGGGCAGGAACAGGGTCGCTCCGAGCTGTCCGGCCTCGGTGCGCAGCCGGGCGGCGACCACCGGGTCCACGGTGAAGCCGTGGCTTCCGAACGACCGGTCCGGCTCCGCTCCGGGCGCGGGCAGGGCGAGTACCGGCAGGTCCGCGAGGTGCCGGGTCCAGTAGGCCAGTTGGGCGGCGGCCTCGTCGCGGTCGTGGAAGCGCGCGGCCTCGTCGGCCAGGGCGCGCAGGGTCGGTGCGGGGTGCTCGAAGCGCGGCTCGGCCCCGCGGGCGCGGGCGTCGTAGGCGTGTGTCAGCTCGGCGATGAGGAGGTCCTGCGACCAGCCGTCGAAGGCGATGTGGTGGACGGTGAGGCCGACCAGGCCCGTGTCGGCGTCCACCGGGGCGTGGACGCACCGCCAGACCCGCGCGTCCTCGATGGGCAGAGGCCGGTTCAGGGCCTCCTCCACCAGGGTCCGGGCGTCCTGGGTCCCGTCACCGCAGGTGAGCGTCTCGACGCGGATGGGGTGCGTGGACTCGGGCGTGAAGGCCACCGGTTCGGGGTCGAGCCGGTAGGCCGACCCGAGGGCCTCGTGGCGCCGCTGCAGGTCGTTGAGGGCCTGTTCCAGGGCGTCGGTGTCCAGCGGGCCGGTGACCTCCCACAGCAGGTGGCAGAGGGCGGCGGAGTCGCTCGGATCCAACTCGTGCAGCAGGCCGAAGTGGGCCTGGATGCCGTCGAGGCGGACGCGGTCGGCTCGGCCGGCCGGTTGCGTCGGGACGGGCGCGGAGCGGCTTTCCAGGAACTCCGCGAGACCGTCGGCCGTGGGATGGCGCAGGAAGGCGGAGACCGGCACGGAGATGCCCGTACGGTCCGAGAGGCGAGCGCAGAGCCGGATGGCGTCCAGGGACGTGCCGCCGAGGACCGCGAACGGCGCGTCGGGCGCGGCGTCGGTCTTCAGCAGGGCACGGATCTCCTCCAGAACGACCGCCGCCCACCGGTTTGGTGACGGTGCGGGCTCTTCGGGAGCGGTCGTCTCCGACTGCGGCCCGCCGGGGGCCCGGCGGGCCGTCGACAGCAGCCGCGCGGTGTCCGTCTTGCCGGTGGCCGAGAGCGGGATGGCGTCGACGCGCCGCAGGTCGTCGGGGACGCTGTGGGGAGGCAGCCCGGCGACGAGGTGGGCCCGTACGGCCGCCGGTGCGGCGGCGTCCTCGGGGGCGCCGGACTCCGCGACGTAGAAGAGGACCATGGCGGTGTAGGCGCCGTCGGCGCCGGGCACGGGCACCGCGACCGCCTGCTTGACGTGCGGCAGGGCGAGGCAGACGTTCTCGATCTCCAGCGGCTCGATCCGCCGTCCCCGGATCTTGACCTGGCGGTCGGCGCGGCCGACGTAGTGGAGGAGTCCGTCGGGGGTGGTGAACCCGAGATCGCCGGTCCGGTAGACGCGGACGGTCTCGCCGTCGACGTCGGTGTCCACGAACCGTGCGGCCGTGTCCTGCGGCATGCCCAGGTACTCGACGGCGAGTCCGTCCCCGCCGATGCAGATCTCCCCGGTCTCGCCCGGCGGACACGTCCGGCCGTCACGCATCACGTGGACCGTCGTGTGCGGCACGGGCCTGCCGATGGGGATGCCGTGCGGAAGTTCCGTGTCTGTCAG
The DNA here is from genome assembly GCF_036173045.1 of Streptomyces sp. NBC_00299. Classification (GTDB taxonomy): domain Bacteria; phylum Actinomycetota; class Actinomycetes; order Streptomycetales; family Streptomycetaceae; genus Streptomyces; species Streptomyces machairae. The sequence continues at coordinate 8,273,372 of NZ_CP108039.1, read as the reverse complement.
CACGATGTCGTGCGTGGTGGTGAAGACGCAGGACTCGACGGGTCCGTAGCCGTTGGTCAGCCGCACCGTCGGGTGGACGTCCAGGAAGCGGCGCACATGGTGCGGCGACAGCCTCTCCCCGCCGGTCATCACGTGCCGCAGGCCGAGGAAGCAGGAAGGGTCCTCGTCGACGAAGGCGTTGAAGAGGGAGGTGGTGAGCCATGCGGTGTCGACGCCCTGGTCGCGTACGAGCGCGGCGAGCCCCGAGGGCAGCAGGTACTCGTCCTCCACCAGGGCCACCGTGCCCCCGCTGGTGAGGGGCCCCCACAGCTCCATGCTGGCGACGTCCCAGGGGAGCGCGACCGACGCGAGCATGACGTGGCCAGGGCCGAGGTCGGCGAAGCCGCCGGGCTGGAACAGCCGGGTGGTGGCCCGGTGCGGGGTGACGACGCCCTTGGGGACGCCGGTGCTGCCCGAGGTGAAGAAGATGGTGGCCTCGCTGCCGCCGTCGCGGACCGCGGCGGGGACGCGGCGCCGGCGCCGTACCGCCTCGTCGACGGGGTGGTCGGCCGCGGACCACGTGGGTACATGCAGGTCCTGGGGCTTCTCCAGGACCGCGAGGGGCGGTTGGAGCCGCCGGAGGATGGAGCTCACCCGCTCCTCGGGCCAGCGCGGGTCCAGGGCGGCGTAGGCGGCCCCGCACTTGAGGATGGCGAGGACGACGGCCGCGTACTGGGGCGAGCGGCTCATCAGTACGGGCACCCGGTGTCCCGGGGAGACGCCCAGGGCGCGCAGTCCGGCGGCGTAGTCGTCGCTCGCGGCGTCCAGTTCCCCGTACGTCAGGCGGTGGCCGCCCTGTACGACGGCGACGGCGTCGGGCCGTGCGCGGGCCTGGCGGGACACCGCCTCGTCAATAAGCTCGCCGTGTTCGTACGCACTGGTCGCTGTATCACGCGCCATTGCGGGTCCCCCCTCTGACCTTGAGGTGTTCCAGGACGGTGAGGCCGTAGTGCGACCGGGTCACCGGGGCGGAGGCCTCCTCGATCACGTCCCACCGTTCACCGAGACCTCGCAGGGCGGCCTCGGCCTCCAGCCGCGCCAGTCCGGCCCCCAGGCAGTAGTGCGCGCCGAACCCGAAGGTGAGGTGACGTCTGATCTCCCGGCCGGGCCGCAGGTGGTCGGGGCCTTCGAAGACGTCCAGGTCGCGGTTGGCCGCTCCCAGCATGATCAGTACGAGGTCGCCGGCCGCGACGCGCTGCCCTGCGACGTCGATGGGCGCCGTCGCGAAGCGGGCGACCTGCTGCACGGAGGTGTCGAAGCGCAGCAACTCCTCCACGGCGGCGGCCGGGTCGGCCTTCAGGTCGCCCGGCCGGACACCCGCGTGCAGGGTGGCCCGTACGGCCTTGCCGATGAAGGTGGAGGTCGTCTCGAAACCGGCGTAGATGAGCAGGCTCGCGGTGGCCCACACGTCCTGGAGCCCGATCTCGCCGCGCCGGTGCGCCTCGCGCAGCAGCCACAGGCCCGAGTCCTCGGGCACCTCGCCCCGGAGCGCCTCGTCGACGGCCGCGGTCACCTCGTGCAGCGCCCGGTACCCGCGGGTGACGACCTCGGGGAGGTAGTCCGCGACGAGCAACGCCGCGATGTCGGGAGCCCAGACGGCGAGGCGGGGAGCGACGTCCTCGGGCAGCCCGAGGACGTGGCAGATGACCCGGCTCGACAGCGGCACGGCGAGGTCGTCCATGACGTCGAGGACGTCGCGGTGCGGCGCGAGGAGTTCGTCGACGAGCCCTTCCACGAAGGTGCGTGCCGCCGCCAGGCGTTCGGCCGAGAAGAGCGGGGCGACGATCTTGCGGGAGGCGGCGTGGCCGGGGTCGTCGTTGAACATGAACCACATGCGCACCAGTTCCGAGGTGCGGCTCCCGTCGCCGCTCTCGCCCTCGGCCGGAGTGTGCAGCTTGGTCCTGCCGTGCTCGGGCCAGGCCGCCGACAGGGACGGGTTGCGCAGCAACTCGGTCGCCTCGCGGAATCCGGTGACCAGCCACACCCCGAGGTCCTCGTCCCAGCGGACCGGCTCGTCGTCCCGCAGGTGGAGGTAGTCCATGCAGGGGTCCGCCTGGGCGCGACCGGTCACGTGGTACGGGCACCGGCCCGCACGGGGGGCGGTGTCCTGGGCCGCCTGCAAGGTGTCACTCATGGCCGGTGTCCCCGTCCTGTGCGGGCGGCGGGCTCACCTTCCGCAGCGGGGCCAGGTCGACGGCGCCCACGGTCTCCGGCGCGCCGTCGGCGAGGTCCACCAGCGCGGCCTCGACGGAGGCGAGGAAGCGGCCGGTCACCCCGGCGCCGAGGTAGTCGTCGCTCGCGGTCAGGGACAGGTGCAGGCCGGTGCCCGTGGCGGCCCTGAGGTTGAAGCGCGGCCCGCCCTGCCAGGCGTCGGCGAACCACTCGATGTCGTCGCGCGCGGGTGATCCCTCGGCCGGGGGCTCGGCGATGTCCCCGAGGTAGTTGAAGTAGCAGTCGAACTGCAGGGGATCGGGGTTGGCGCAGCCGGTCTCCGTGAGCCGGGCGCGCAGTTCGTCGATGCTGTACGAGCCGTGGAGCAGGCGTTCCAGGCTGTTCATGTAGAGCATGCGCAGGAACACCGCGGGCGCTGCGTCCCGGTCGGCGGCGACGGTCATCGGGGCGAGCTGGTTCATGCTGCTGAGCAGCGTCTGCCAGCGCTTGTCCATGCGGTTGCCGGCGAGCAGGCCGAACGTCGCCCGGTCGCGGCCCCTCAGGTCGAACAGGACGAGTGCGACAGCGCCGAGGACCACGGACTGGACGGACACCGAGAGGCGTTCGGAGACCGCGCGGGCGGCGTCCTGGGCGCGCTCGGAGTAGAGCGCCGCGCGGTGGCGCCGGCTCCTGTCGCCGCCCTGCCGGTCCTCCTCGACGAACCCCCGCCACTCGTCGAGCCAGAACTCGATCGTCTGGCGGCGCTGCTGCTCGTCGCCGTGCTGCTCCAGCGCCAGGTCGACGGGCTGGGGCGGGTCGGGGGCGAGTGTGCCCCCGGAGACGAGGGTGCGGAACTCGTCCTCCAGCAGGGTGCAGGCGGCGCTGTCGACCGCCAGGTGGTGCACGACGCACACCAGGTGGGTGGCGACACCCTGGTGGACGCCGACGGCGGCGCGCCAGGAGTGCTCCACGTCGAAGCGGATCTCCTCCTCCGCCCACTCCCCGGCGACGTCCAGAGCCGCTTCCCGGGTGGGGGCGGGCAGTTCGACCGTGTCGAGCCGGACGCCCTGAAACGGCTGGACCGTCTGGGTGGGCTCGGCGGCGCGGCGGTCGTAGACGGTCCGCAGCGCCTCGTGCCGCTCGACCAGCCGCTCCCAGGCCGCGGCGGCCTCGTCCACGCCCGTACCGGAGGGGACGTCGAGGACGAGGGGGAGATTGCCATCGCTCTGCTCGTCAGGTCCCGACAGATCGAGATCCCTCAGCACCGACAGCTGACCGAAGGTCAGCGGGGCGGTCTTCACCTGGCTCAACTCGTTGCCTCCATACGCTTGCTGATGTCCTGGTCCTGGGACGTCGGCGGGGGCGCGCGGGGCCGTCCCGTGCGGGACTGCGCCGATGGGTACCGCTCGTGATCGGCCGCGCTCCCCCGGCGCCCGGCCGCCTGCCCTATTCGGCGGCCAGCAGCACCCGGTCGATCTTTCCGGCCGTGGTGCGCGGGAGGGTCCCGCGCACCACGATGCGGCTCGGGCAGTGACCGGCCGGGAGCCGCTCGCGCAGCCAGGTCCTCAGGGCCTTGCCGGACACTCCCTCCCGGCGGGCGGTGACGTGGGCGGTGATCGACGCGTGCTCCGGCCGGTCGGCGTCGCGCAGGACGGCGACCGCGGCGGTGATGTCGGGGTGCTCTTCCAACACGGCCTCGATCTCACCGAGTTCGATGCGATGGCCGCGCAGTTTGATCTGGTCGTCGACGCGCCCGAGGAACTCCAGGGAGCCGTCCGGCCGGTATCTTCCGCGGTCACCCGTGCGGTAGAGCCGCCCGCCGACTCCGGCGGTGTCCCCGGTGGGGAACCGCTCGGCGGTCAGGTCGTCCCGGTCCAGGTAGCCGAGTGCGATCCCCGCCCCGGACAGGACGATCTCGCCGGCCGTGCCGGGCTCGGTGACCGTCTGACCCAGGTGGGTCGTACCGCTGTCGTCCACGGCGGCCAGGTAGAGGCCACTGCCGTCCAGCGGGCTTCCCAGAGAGATCACATCGGGCTGCTCGACGCGCGCGGCGGTGGCCCAGATCGTGGCTTCCGTCGGGCCGTACATGTTCCACAGCTCCGCGCCGCGGGGCAGAAGGCGACGTGCGAGTTCCGGGGTGAGGGCCTCTCCGCCGCACCAGAGTCTGGCGCCCGTGGCACCCTGCCACTCCGTCGCGAGGAGCATGCGCCAGAAGCTGGGTGTGGCCTGGATGACCTGCGGGGCGTGCTTGTCGACGAATTCCTGGAACAGGTACGGGTCGAAGCGCACGTCGTCCGGCACGGCGAGGAAGGACGCCCCGACCGTCAGCGGCAGCAGCATCTCCGCCATGGAGATGTCGAAGGACAGGGCCGTCGCGGCGACCATCACCTCGCCCGCCGCGAGCCCCGGTGTGGAGGCGAGCCCCGCCAGCCGGTCCAGCAGCGCCGTGTGCGGGACCATGACGCCCTTCGGCAACCCGGTCGATCCCGAGGTGTACATGACGTAGGCGATGTCGGCCATGACCGGCTCGCGGGGGACGACCGGCCCCCCCGCGGCGGCCGCGGGCTCGATGGCGAACACGCACTCCGCCGTCTCGCGCAGGACGAGGGACGGCCTGGCGTTCGCGAGGACCCGCTCGCGGTGGGCGGGCGGGCTCTCCCGGTTCAGAGGAAGGACCGCGCACCCGGCGCCGACGGCAGCGAGGATGCCGAGCGCCCCGCCGGCGGGGCCGGTCGCGTCGAGGGCGACCAACGACCCGGGCCGGGTGTGCGCGAGGATCTCCTCACCGAGGGCGAGGGCCCGCGCCGAGAACTCACGGTAGGTGTAGGTGCGGACGGCCCGCACGGCGGCCGCGTCCGGGGTGCGTGCCGCCTGGGCCTCGAAGGCGTCTCGTATCGTCTTCATACGTCCACTACTTCACGCGTGGCAGGACACGGCCGAGGTGTCGTCCAAGGTCCGCATCGGCGGTCCTCCGCCGCAGGGCGGATCCCTTCCCTGATCTCCGCTGTCCCCACTTCATTCCCATCCCGGCGGTTCACAGAAGCTACGGCGAGTTCGGCGAGGGCGGCCACGGATTCGGCCTGAAACGGAGCGACCGGTTCCATGAAAGCGTCGAGCCGGCCCTCGAGGGCGGACGTCGGACGCGGCACGGCGATCGGGTTCATCCGGGGGTTCGCGAATGAATCGTCAAGTGACATCGGCTTACCGTCCAAGGTTCCGGCCACTTCCGCACGTACGCAGTCGGTTAAACTCGCACCGGCGTCGGACATTCCACTCCTTGAAGGCACTGCCCCGGGCGCGGACGTCATTTCGACGCCCCACGGGGGTTTTCACGGACGTGTCGTCTCAGGGCAATAGCGAGAACGCGGGCAGGGCTCACGCACGGCGGGGCCGATAGCCCACCACCATGTCCTGCGTCGGCGCGCGAGGTCAGGACCCGGCCTTCCGCGGTTTTCTCCGCGCTCAGCACGCGCGAGCGTCACGCTCGCACAGCGGCACCACTCATCGGTCGTACGGCAAAGCAGGATGCGCCCCGCATCACCTTTCCCCCTTTCCGTCGGCCAGCAGCATACGAGGGCAGCGATTCGCCCTCTCGACGGTCAATGACGAGGGGTCCGCTGCCCGCCTCGTGTCCAGCCGAGCGATGCACTGGTGATGCACCCGTCCCCCACGAGGTGTCCCGGAGGACGTTGCCACTGTATGGCGTGTGACCGAATCAGGGAAGGGTTGATCATCTTTACTTACCGGAACACGACTTGAGTCTGCGTCAGACCGGTGCCGGGGCCACACGGACTTACTTGCGGAGTAATTTGACGGTTGGGGCATCGGATTGACTAACGGATGGTTCTCCGCGATCCGGGCATCGCTCTCACCGTAGCCCACTTCACACGGCGCCGGTCGTACGGGCCTGCCACGGAAAGCCGTTGACAGAATCGCCGGGCGCTAAGAGCATGGGCGGTACGCTGCGTTTCCTTTGCGCGCGTTCGGAAAGCGCCCCGCCGCGCGGACTTTCGGGGACATCGCGTTCCCTCCTCACCTCCGCCGGCAGGGCACGGCACCGCCGGGCCCGTCGCCCCGGGGCGGTACCGCCTCCACCACTCGTTCCTTCTCCCCGGCCCACCGCTGGCCGGGCACGCGTGCTGCGCGCTGCCCGCGTGCTCCGCCCGCGCACCGGCACTCACCCTCGAGTACCAGGAGATCCCCATGCAGTTGTCACTGAGCGGCGCGAAGATGGCCGGTGTCTCCGGCCTGCGCAGCATCATGGAGGACGTGGCCGCCAGCACGGCGGACGCGTCAGCGGGTGACTGGCTCAACCTCAGCGTGGGCAATCCTGCCTCCGTCCCGGAGGCGAGCGACATGTGGCGGACCGCGCTGGCGGACTCGCTGGCCGAGGACTTCGGGCGGGCGAGCTGCCGCTACGGCCCCTCGCGCGGCAGCCGGTCCCTCATCGAGGCCGTCGTCGAGTACTTCCGCAGGGCGTACGGCTGGCGGATCGGCCCGGAGAACGTCGTGGTGGGCCCGGGCAGCCAGATGCTGTGCTTCGCCGCGGCCGCCCTCTTCACCGGCCCCGGAACGCGGGGGGAGCGAAAGATCGTCCTGCCCATGGTCCCCGACTACACCGGCTACCAGGGCATGTGCATGCACGCAGGGGGCATCGTCGGAGTGCCGCCCCGCATCGAGCGAGAGGGCGACCACCGCTTCCGCTACGCCCTGGACGTCGAGGGCCTGAGGCGGCAGTCGGACATCGGCATGATGCTGGTCTCCAGCCCCGGCAACCCCACCGGACGCGCCCTGGACCGGGCGGACCTGGACGCGCTGACCACGCTGGCGGCCGAGCGTGACGTACCGCTGCTCCTGGACCAGGCGTACGGCTCCCCGTTCCCCCGGATCGCCGAGGTGCGCACCGAGCCGGTGCTGCACGACCACCTGATCAACTGCTTCTCCGCGTCCAAGGCCGGGCTGCCCGGGGAACGCGTCGGGTTCGCGATCGGCTCCCCTGAGTACGTCGACGCGCTGGCGTCGTTCATGTCCAACTCCGTCCTGCACGCCCCTCAGCTCCCCCAGGCCGCCCTGGCCCGCATCATGCGGGATGGGCGGCTCGACGATGTCACCCGGGAGGCGATCGTCCCCTACTACCGGGAGAAGAAGCGCTTCGCCGCGGACCTGCTGGCGGAGACGATGCCGGCGGACATGGACTGGCGGATGCACTCCGGTGCCGGGGGGATGTTCTGCTGGCTGTGGGTGGACCACCCGTGGTTCGACGACGTCGAGCTGTACCGCAGGCTGAAGGAGAGACGGGTGTTCGTCGTGCCGGGCCGGCACTTCTTCGTGGACCCGCTCTCCTCCCCTGCCGTGGCCGGCCACGCGACCCGGTGCTTCCGCATCAGTCTCAGCGCCGAGGAGAAGGTGCTCACCGAAGGCATCCGCCACGTGGCCGATGTGCTGCGAGAGATGCGCGCCGAGGCGCCCGTGACGACCAGGTGACGCCGCCGCCCCCGCCGACCCACCGCGAGGGCGGCCGGCGGGCTCGTGACGGACAGGCGCCGAGGACCGGTGAGCTCGGACACGCGCGGGAAGGGGACGTGGTGCGGGGTGTGGACCTGCGTTTCCGTGCCCTCGTCTGCGCGTACGCGGTGTCCGGCTACGGCAACTACCTGAACCTGATCGCGCTGAGCCTCTTCTCGTACGAGGCCACCGGCACGGCCTTCGGGGTGGGCCTGGTGATGGCGCTGCGTCTGTTCTCGGGGTTCGTCGCAGGGCTCACCGCAGCCGCGCTGTCGGCCAGGACCACCCGCCTGCGGACGATGGTCCGCGCGGACCTCGCCCAGGGCCTCGTCATGACCGTCCTGGCCCTGTGCGCGACCGATACGCCGACCTGGCTGCTGTGCTGCGCCGTCGTCGTCATGGGGGCGGGGAACACGTACTTCACCGTCGCCCTGCGCAGTTCCATCCCCGCGATGGTCGGCCAGGAGTCCCGTACCCGCGCGAACGGGCTGCTGGTCACGGCGCGTTCGATCGCCACCGTGCTGGGCTTCGCCTCGGCTGCTCCCGTCATCGGATTGGGCGGTTACGGCGCAGCCTTCGCGGTCAACGCCGCAAGCTTCGCGGTGTCGGCGGGGGCACTGCTCGTCCTGCGGCCGCGCACGGACGGCGAGGAGGAGCCCGCACGGGAAGGGGACGGCCGGGGCAAGGACGCCGACCGCCCGTGGCGCCGCCCGCGCCTGTGGCACGGGGTGGCCGGGCTTCCCGGCCTGCTGCTCGGCATGATCCTGCTCCGGGGGGTCGACGCCCTCGCGTCCTCCTCGCACAACGTCGCCCTGCCCGTGGTCGCACACGCCGGCTCCCCGTCCGATCCGGCGCTGTTCATGACCCGGTTCTGGGTGGCGTGGGCGGTGGGCACCATCGCCGCCCACCTGGTGCTCAAGCGCACCCAGGGGGGATCGGCGTGGGGCGAACGGGCCTTCGCGTTCGGTACGTCGGCGATGTCGGTGTCCTTCGTGGCGGCGTTCACCGGCCTGCCCGCCGCCGGTCTCATGGCCGCCGCCGCGTGCGCGGGCTTCGCGGACGGCTGGACCGAGATCGTCTACACATCACGCCTTCAGGCCGCACCCGACCGGCAGCGCAGCCGGCTGTTCGGGATGTCCGCCACGGCGGAGACGGCCGGCTTCGCGCTGGGCACGGTGCTGGCCGCGGCGGCTCTCGAAGCGCTGCCCGCCCTGACGGTCGTCGGGATGTTCCACGGGGCGGCGGTGTGCGGGGCGCTGCTCCTGCTGCTGTTCGCCGCAGCCGCGGTCCGGAGGTCGTCCACGAGTGGAGAAGAAGAAGGGGACACGCATGGAGCGCGTACAGGGACAGGCACTTTGCCGGGGTCCTGAGCCCGAGTACACCGAGGACGACCCTCGCACCGCCGTGGACGCTCTACTGCGAGCCGCTGACGCGGACTCCGGCGCCGGTGTCGTAGCGATCGCCCCGGACGGCACCCCGATCAGCCTGCCCTACCGCGAGTTGCTGTCGCGGGCCCGCCGGCTGCTGACCGGGCTGCGGGGGCGCGGGCTGCGTGCCGGAGACACGGTGGTGCTGTGCGGGCTCGAACTGGCGGAGTTCTTCCCCGCCTTCTGGGCCTGTGTGCTGGGCGGCGCCCGGCCCGCGGCGATCGCGGAACGGGCCGTCCCGGGCTCCCCCGCGTACGAACGCCTACTGCACACATGTGCCGTGCTGGACGGACCGCTGGTGCTCACCGACACGACCGGTGCCCGGGACCTGGCCGCCTCCGCTCCCCACCTGCGGGTCGCGATCGCGCACGACCTTCTGGGCGCGAGCCCCGCGGACGACCACGTCGAACCGGCCGGGACCGACGTCGCGCTGCTGATGCTGTCCTCCGGCAGCACTGGTGGACCCAAGGCGGCACAGCTCACCCATGCCGGTCTGACGGACCTAGCCGCGAGCTCCCGGCGGATCATGGACGTACGGCCGGACGACACGATGGTGAACTGGCTGCCGGTCGACCACAGTGGCGCGTTCCTGCTGTACCACGTGCTGGCGGTCTTCGTGGGCTGCACCAACGTCCACGCGCCGACCCAGCGGGTCCTGGCCGAACCACTGCGCTGGCTCGACCTCGTCGAGACGTACGGGGCGCAGCACAGCTGGGCGCCGACCTTCGCGTACGGACTGGTCGCGGACGCGCTCGCCGAGCGGCCGGACCGCGTACGCAGCCTGGGCGGCCTCAGGACGCTGCTGTGCGGCGGCGAGCAGATCGTGCTGCCGGTGCTGCGCCGTTTCCTCGACGCCACCGCCGCGTCCGGGGTGCGGGAGGGGCACATCGTGCCGGTGTGGGGGATGGCGGAGACGGTCACGGCCGTCACGTACGGACGGCTGGACCGGCCGGGCACCGTGCACCGCCTGCTCAAGAGCAGCCTGGGCGGCGACCTGGTGCGGGCCGAGCCGGGGACCCCGGAGGACGACTGCGTCACCTTCGTCGCGGCCGGCTCACCGGCGCACGGGGTCACCCTGCGCGTCGTGGACGACCGGGGCGAGGCGGTGCCGGCGGGCAGGATCGGCCGCCTCCAGGTGCACACGCCCGCCCGGCTCACCCCCGGCTACGTGAACAACCCGCAGGCGGACGCCGAGGCGTTCCCTGTGGGCCGGGACTGGCTGGACACGGGCGATCTGGCGTTCCTCGACGGCGGGCAAATGGTGATCACCGGCCGGCGCAAGGACCTGATCATCCTCAACGGGCACAACGTGTACTGCCACGAGGTCGAGGAAGCGGCGACCGCCGTGGCCGGGGTCCGCCAGGGAGAGGTCGCGGCCTGCGGCGTACCGGACGAGGACAGCGGTACGGAGCGGCTGGCCGTGTTCTTCGTGACGCGCGGTGCCGACCAGGACGCGCGGATCGTGCGGGAGGTGAAGGCGGCGCTGTTCTCCCGGCTGCGTCTGACCGCTTCCCACGTCCTGCCCGTATCATACGGCGACTTCCCGAGGACGCCCGCCGGGAAGGTGCGTCGCGCCGAACTCCGGCACCGCCTGATCGCCGGCGGCTTCGGCCCCGGGTCCGCGCCGCACGCCGACGGCGTCCCCTCCCCCGACCTGACGCGGGTCGTGTGCGAGGAGATCGACGCCGTCCTGGGGCATCCGGTGGACGCACACGTGCCGTTCTACGAGCTGGGGCTGAACTCCCTGCTGCTCACCCGCCTGCGCGCCCGCCTGGAGCGACGGCTCGCGACGTCGATCGCCCAGACCGCGTTCTTCGAGCACCCCACGGCCACGGCGCTCGCCGCGCACCTGACCGCCACCCCCGGGGACCGGCCGCAGCCCGTGACCACCTCCTCAAGGGGCGACGCGGCCGACGCGGCCGAACGGCGCGTCGCGGTCGTCGGCCTGGCGCTGCGCTTTCCCGGCGCGGACTCGGCGGACGGTTTCTGGGCGAACCTGCGCGACGGCGTGGACAGCGTCCGGGTCTTCGACGAGGAACGCCTCGCCGCGGCCGGGCTGTCCCCGGAGCAGCGGCGCGCCCCCGGTCTGGTCCCGGTCGCGGGCGTCATCGACGGTGCCGACGCCTTCGACGCGGACTTCTTCGGGATGAGCCCCCGGGAGGCCGGGCTCACCCATCCCGCGCACCGGTTGTTCCTGGAGTGCTGTCACGAAGCGCTCGAGGACGGCGGCTACGCGGCGGCCGGACCGGGCACCAGGGTCGGGGTGTTCGCCGGTACGGGCATGAACCTCTACGACCACCAGAACCCGCCCGCGGCCGGCGTGACCGGCACCCCGGACGACCCGGCCGCCGGCATGCAGGCCGCGATCGGGCAGCAGCCCGACTTCCTCGCCTCCCGCGTCGCCTACCGGCTCGGCCTCACCGGCCCGGCCATCGGTGTGCAGACGGCCTGCTCCACCTCGCTGGTCGCCGTCCACCTCGCCGTGCAGGCGTTGCTGAGCGGTGAGGCGGACCTGGCCCTGGCCGGCGCGGCGGCCGTGCACCTGCCGCAGGAGGGCGGCTACCGCAGCCACCCGGGGTCGATCCTGTCGCCCACCGGACGCTGCCGGGCCTTCGACGCGGAGGCCGACGGCACCGTCGGGGGCAACGGCGTGGCGGCCGTCCTGCTCAAACGGCTCGACCGTGCGCTGGCCGACGGCGACACCGTGCACGCGGTCATCCTGGGCTCCGCCGTGAACAACGACGGGGCGGGCAAGGTCGGGTTCAGCGCGCCCGGTGTCGCGGGGCAGGTGGAGGTCGTGCGCCAGGCGCTGCGCAGGGCGGACGTCCCCGCCGACACGATCTCGTACGTGGAGGCGCACGGGACGGGCACCCGTCTCGGCGATCCGGTGGAGCTGGAGGCACTGGGCAGAGCGCTCGGCGAGGGCACCCGGCGTACCGGGTTCTGCACGGTCGGCTCGGTGAAGCCGAGCATCGGGCACCTCGACAGTTGCGCCGGGATGGCCGGTCTCCTCAAGACGGTCCTCATGCTGCGCCACCGCACGCTGGTGCCCACACTGCACCTGACACGCCCCAACCCGGACCTGCGGCTGGAGGGCGGCCCGCTCGTCCTGGGCACCGAACTGCGGCCGTGGCCGGCGCGGGACGGCGTACCGCGCAGGGCCGGGGTCAGCGCGCTCGGCGTCGGCGGCACGAACGCGCACGTGGTGCTGGAGGAGGCGCCCGTTCGGTCCGCGTCCCACCCGGCCGGACTTCCCGTGCTGGTACCGGTGTCGGCGCGCGACACGGAGGCGCTGCACGAGCTCACCGACCTGCTCCGCGACCGGCTGCGCCGGCGGCCGGACCTCGCGGCGGCGGACGTGGCGGCCACCATGGCGCTCGGCCGGCCCCATCGCACGGCGCGCAGCACCGCCGTGGGCGGGACCGCCGGGGAGCTGGCCGACGCCCTGGACGAGCCGCCGGCGACTCCTGTCGCCCCGCTCGGGCCGCTCGCCTTCGTCTGCGCCGGGCAGGGAAGCGCCCGGCGCGGCATGGCGAGCGGCCTGTACGCCGCCCACCCGGCCGCCCGGCGGGTCCTCGACCGGTGCGAGGAGCTGTACGCCGACGAGTTCGGCGGCAGTCTGCTCCCGCTGCTGCTGGAGGAGTCCGCCGACGACGGCGTCTGGCCGACCGAGACGGCCCAGACCGCCCTGTTCGCCCATCAAGCAGCGCTCGCCGACGTGTGGTGCGCCACCGGCATGCGCCCCGCGCTGCTGTTCGGCCACAGCGTCGGGGAGTACGCGGCCCTCTACGCGGGCGGCGCCCTCACGCTCGACGACGGGCTGCGGCTCACGGCGTGGCGCGGACGGCTGATGCAGACAGCCTGCCCGCCGGGCGGCATGCTCGCCGTCCGCACCGGGGAGGCCGAGGCGGAGCGGATCGCGCGGGCCGCGGGGTCCGCACTGGCGGCGGTCAACGGGCCGCGCTCCCAGGTGATCTCCGGTCCGCCGGACGCCCTCGAGGAGGCGGTACGCCTGCTGGAGGGGGAGGGCCTGCGATGGCGGCGGCTGCCCGTCGACAGGGCCTTCCACTCCGCCGCGGTCGAACCGGCTCTGCGCGCTTTCCGCCCGCACGCCGAGCGGGTGGCCTACGGCCCGTTGCGCACGCCACTGGTGACGGCGGCCGACGGACTGGTGCGCCCGGTGGGCTGGACCCCGGACGCCGACTACCTCTGCGGCCAGGCGCGCCGGACCGTCCGCTTCGATCTGGCCATGGCCGCGGCGGCGGCGCAGGGGTGCCGGGACTTCGTGGAACTGGGCGCCGGGAACACCCTCACCGGCCTGGGCCGTCACTGCGTACCGGAGAGCCGCTGGCTCGAAGGGCAGGGCGCCGGTCCGGGAGCGGCCGACCAGCTGTGCGGGCTCCTCACCTCGCTGGGCTCGCTGTACCGCAGGGGGGCCGACCTGGAGTGGGGCGCGGTGAACACCGGCGGGGGCAGGGTGCCGCTGCCGGGTCATCCCCTGCGCAGGCGCCGGGTGGTGTCGCTCCTCACGCCCCTGTCCCAGGCCCCGCACCATCCGTCTGGACCGCCTGCCACCCCCTCGGAGGAACCCACCGTGCCGGACGAACTGCTCGCCGTCGTACGGCGGCTGACCGCCGAGAAGCTCGGCCGCCCAATGGCCGACGTCGGCCCCGGCACCTCGTTCTTCGAGCTGGGCGCGGATTCCCTCTCGCTGATGGGCATGACGGCGGAGCTGGAGCAGCGGTACGGCGTGCGCGTCCCGGTACGGGAGCTGTTCTCCACGGCCGACACCCCGCGCGCGCTGGCGGAACGCCTCGCGCAGCTCGGCGCGGGGCCGCCGCCGGGACCCGTGGAGACACCCGGGGAGACGCCCGGGAACGCGGGCCGGCAGCCACACGCCGGGCGTGAGCGGCAGCGCGAGGACCCGGTGGCCGCACCCGCGCCCCAGCCCACGCCCGTGCTCCTGGAGCCGGCGACCTCTGCCCCGGGCGCCCTCACCCCGGCATCCGAGGCGCCCTCCGGGCTGCACGAGCTGCTGAGGCGGCAGCTCGAGCTCACCGAGCATCTGGTCGACCAGGTCACCGGCGTGCTGTCCCGCCAACTCGACGTGCTCGCCTCCACGGGAGCCCCGCCCACCGCTCCCCCGGCGCAGGCACCCACCCGCCGGCCGGCGCCGTCCCGGCCCCGGGCACCTCTGCCCGCTCCGAACCCGGCAGAGGTCTCCACCCCGCGCACTCTCCCGGCCCCCGCTCCGCACATTCCACCGGCGGGTCCCGTGCAGGGACCCCCGCCGACACCCGGTCGGGGGTGCGACTTCAGCCTGTACTTCTTCGGCGACTACCCGGAGGACGCCGACCGCGACAAGTACGCGCTGATCATGGAGTCATCGACGTTCGCGGACGAGCACGGGTTCCACGCCCTGTGGCTCCCGGAGCGGCACTTCGACTCCTTCGGAGCGCTGTTTCCCAACCCCTCCGTGCTCGCCGCGGCGCTCGCGGCGAGCACCCGCCGCATCCGGCTGCACGCGGGCTCGGTCGTACTGCCGCTGCACCATCCGGTGCGGGTAGCCGAGGAGTGGTCGGTCGTCGACAACATCTCCGGCGGCAGGGCGGGGCTGTGCGTCGCGAGCGGCTGGCACGCCACCGACTTCTCGCTCGCCCCGCAGCACTTCGGGCGCCACCGCGAAGTGATGTACGAGCAGTTGGCGACCGTGCGGCAGCTCTGGTCGGGGCGAGGGCTGGCGACGACCGCCGGTGACGGCGAGCCCGTCGAAGTACGCCTCCACCCCCACCCCCTGCAGCAGGAACTCCCCCTGTACGTCGCGGTGGTGGGCAACCCGGACAGCTACCGCCGGGCCGCCGTCGAGGGCCTGGGCGTGGTCACCAACCTGATGACGCAATCCGTCGAGCAGCTGGCCGAGAACATCGCGCTGTATCGGCGCACCCGAGCCGAGCACGGGCTCGACCCGGCGGCGGGGCGAGTGGTGGTGCTGGTGCACACATACCTCGGTGAGGACGGGGACCGCGCACGGGCGGAGGCGTACCGGCCGTTCGTGTCGTACCTGCGTTCCTCGCTCTCCCTCTTCGGCCAGGTGACCAACAGCCTGGGCTTCACCGCGGACCTCGACAACACCCCCGAGGACGACGTGGAGTACCTGCTCGAGCGGGCCTACGAGCGTTACTGCGCCTCACGTGCCCTGATCGGCGACGAGGACACGGCAGCCGGGACCGTGCGCCGCCTGGTGGACGCCGGAGCGGACGAGATCGCCTGCTTCGTGGACTTCGGCGTCCCGAAGGAGAAGGTCCTGGCCGCGCTGCCGGTGCTCGACCGGGTCCGCCGCCGGGCGCTGCCCGAGGGCGGGGGGCGGGCGGCCCCCGTACCGCGGCGGGTGCCGCTCACGCCCGCACAGCGCCGCATCTGGTTCCTGGAGCAGCTGCATCCGGGGACCGGCATGTACCACGAGCCCAAGGCGGTTCGGCTGGACGGGCCGCTGGACGTGGCGGCTCTGCGCCGTGCGCTCCAGCAGGTCGCGGACCGGCATCCGGCGCTGCGGACGGTGTTCCTGGACGACGGCGGGGTCCCGTACCAGGAGATCCGCGACCGGGTACGCCTGGAATGCCCGGTGGACGACCACACGGGGGCGACGGAGGAGGAGGCGCTGCGCGCCACGCTGGCGACGGAGGGGCGCCGGGTCCTCGATCTTCGTGAGGGCCCGCTCGTGACGGCGCGGCTGCTGCGCCTGTCCGAGGAGCGGCATCTGCTCTTCCTGCTGGCCCACCACATCGTCTTCGACTCGGCCTCGACGGCCGTGCTCGTCCGCGAGCTGGCGGCCTGCTACCGCGCCTCGGAACACGGCGCCCCCGAGCCGCCGCCTCTGCCGGAGGTGGCCCCGGCCCGTCCGGCGGACCACGCGGCGTCCCTCGCCTTCTGGCGGCGCGAGCTGGCGGGAGTCCCGGAGCTCGCCCTGCCCACCGACCGGCCCCGCCCTCCCGTCAGGTCGGGGGTGGGGGCGAGCCTCACCCACGAGCTGGACGCGGAACTCACCGACGCGCTCCGGGCGTTCGCGGCCAGGCACCGGGTCACTGCGTTCATGGCGCTGACCGGCGCCGTCGCGGCGGTGCTCGGCCGGACGAGCGGCCAGGACGACGTGGTGCTCGGCACCGTCCTCGCCGCCCGGCCCGCGGGTGCCGACCGCCATGTCGGGCTCTTCCTCGACACCGTGCCGCTGCGCCTGGACCTCGCCGGCGACCCGGACTTCCCCACGCTGCTGCACCGGGTGCGCGCCGGCAGCACCGCGGCGTACGAGCACAGCGGCGTCCCCTTCGACGAGCTGGTGGGAGCGCTCAACCCGTCTCGGGACCCGGGACGCAATCCGCTGTTCCAGGTGATGGTGGAGTACGAGAACGAGGGCGAGGCGGAGTTCGACCCGCCCCGGCTCTCCGCGACGCTGCTCGACGTGCCGAGCGCGCGGGCTCCGTTCGACCTGAGCGTCTACTTCACGCACCACGGCGACGGCGTGCGGTTCATGGTCGAGTACGACACGGCCCTGTTCGACGAGGCAACCGTGCGCCGCTTCACGCACTACGTGGAACAGGTGCTGCGCCGTGCCCTCGCCACCCCAGGCGCGCCGCTGCGGGAACTGACGGCCGTGACCGGCGCCGACCGCGCGGCCGTCGCGAGGCTGGGGCGCCTGGACGAGCCGTCGCCCGCCGTCGAGGACACCCTGCACGGGCTGTTCGAGCGGCAGGCACGGCGGACGCCGGACGCCGTGGCCCTGGTGAGCGGGGCGCAGAGCATCCGCTACCGGGAGCTGGACGGGCGCGCGAACACGCTCGCCCACGATCTGCGTGCCCGGGGTGCCGTGCGCGGGGAGCGGGTGGCGCTGCTGCTGCCGCGCGGCCCGGAACTGATCGCCGCGGTGCTGGGGGTGCTCAAGAGCGGCGCCGCGTATCTGCCGCTCGACCCGTCCCTGCCCACCCCTCGGCTCGCCGCGCTCCTCGACGACGGCGCGCCCGTGCTGCTGCTGACCTCCGCATCCGTCCTCGCGCGGCATCCCGGGCTGGGGACGGATGCCCCGTACGGGCCGGTACGGCTCGTGGAGCAGGTGGACGGCGATCCGGCGCAGGCCCGCCCGGCGGACGGCGCGCGGCCCGAAGACCCCGCGTACTGCATCTACACCTCTGGCTCGACCGGCCGCCCCAAGGGGGTCGTCGTGCCGCACCGGGGCCCGGTCAACCTCGTGCGCGGGCACCTGGCGGGCCATTCCGCGCTGCGCACCCTGCAGTGGACGTCGCCCGCGTTCGACGTGAGCGTGCAGGAGATCTTCACGACGCTGTGCTCGGGGGCGGCCCTGGTCCTGATCGACGACGAGGTGCGGCACGACCCGGCGGCGGTCGCGGAGGCGGTGCGCCGCCACGGGGTGGAGCGGATGTTCATGCCGTGCACCCCGCTCCGGTACCTCGTCGAGTCCGGGCCCGAACTGCCGTCCCTGCGGGAGCTGTTCTCGGCCGGCGAGGCACTTCAGCTCACCGGCGCGTTCCGCCGGTTCCTCGCCGCGCACCCCGGGTGCGCGCTGTACAACCAGTACGGGCCGACGGAGACCTCCGTCGTCGTCACCTCGCACCGGGTCGACCCCGAAGGCGAGGAGTGGCCGCCGATCGGCACGCCGTTGCCGGGTGTGCGGATCACCCTGCTGGACGGCACCGGGCGGGAGGTTCCGCCAGGCACGGTCGGTGAGATCCACGTGGGGGGCGCCGCGGTCGCCCACGGCTACCACGCCCGGCCCGCCGAGACGGCAGAGGCGTTCCTCGCGGACGGCGCGGGCTCCGTGCTGTACCGGACGGGGGACCTCGGGCGCTGGCGCACAGACGGCACGCTCCAGTACGTCGGCCGCCGGGACGACCAGGTCAAGATCCGGGGACATCGGGTCGAACCGGGCGAGGTGCAGCAGGCGTTGAGCGCCCTGCCCGACGTCCGGGACACGGCTGTCGTGTCCCGGCGCGACCCGCACGGCGACCAGGAGCTCGTCGCCTACGTGGTGCCCACGGCGCAGGATGCCGACCTGGGCGCGCTGCGCGCGGCGCTCTCGGCGGAGCTGCCCGGCCACCTGGTGCCCCGCCACTGGGTGCGGCTGGAGCGGCTGCCGGTGAACACCTCGGGCAAGCTGGACCGGGAGCGGCTGCCCGCGCCCGGGCCGGAGGACGCGGCGCCGGGTGCCGGCACGCGGCCCGCCACCCCCCTGGAGAACGCCCTGCACGAGCTGTGGTGCGAGGAGCTCGGCGTGGGCCGGGTGCCGGTGACCCGGTCCTTCTTCGAACTCGGCGGCCACTCCCTGAGCGCGATCAGGCTGCTGAACCGCATGGCGGACCGGCTGGACAGGGAACTGTCCATGGCCGAGTTCTTCCTGAACCCCACGATCCGGGGTGTGGCCGCACGCGGTGAACGTCCCGCGCCCGCCGAGCGGGTGGTGGACACGGCACCGATGACGTCCACGCTGCGCAGGCTGTGGCACCGGCACCACGAACACGCCGATCCGGGCGTCTACAACGTCGCGCACCGCATCGACCTGTGCGGCGACCTCGACCCACAAAACCTGGCGGGCGCCCTGGAGGACCTGGTGGACCGCCATCACGCGCTGCGGAGCAGGGCCGTCCGGCGTGACGGGCGCTTCGTGGTCGAGGTGCTGGCCCGGGTGCCGGTGGACCTGCCGGTGGACGACCTGACGGGGCACGCCGACGACGAGGCCGTCGAGCGGTGGTGCCGGGACCAGGCCACGCGCCCGTTCTCCATGGACCGCGCGCCGTTGTTCCGCTTCCGGCTGGCGCGACTCGGTCCGGATCGCTGGGTCCTGGTGACGGTGTTCCACCACGCCGTGTGCGACGGCTGGTCGATGGGCGTCGTCTGGCGCGAACTGGGGGAGCTCCACAACGCCCGCCATCAGGGCACCGCCAGTCGACTCCCGCCGGTTTCACTACAGTTCACCGACGTCGCCAGGGCGGAACACCAGCTGAGTGACGACCGCAGGGCGGATCTCGAACGGTTCTGGCGCACCGAACTCGACGGGGTGTCCCTGCGTCCGCCGCTGCCGTACGACCGGCCGCGCCCCGCGAAGCTGTCCGGCCAGGGCGCCCTGCACACCTGGGTCATCGACGGGGACGTCCCGAAGCGGGTCGCGGAGGCCGCCATTCGCCTGGGGACGACGCCGTACGTCGTACTGGCCGCGACGTTCGCCACGTGGGTCGCCGCGCTGTGCGGCGGGCCGTCCGACGTGGTGCTGGCGGCGTCCAGCGCCAACCGCTCCCGTCGCGAGCGGTCCGACGTGGTGGGGCTCCTGGGCGACGCGGTCCTTCTGCGCGCCCGGCCGGGCGAGGCCGACACGTACGCCGACCTGGTGACGCGGCTGGGCACGACGCTCTTCATCGCGCTCGACCACCAGGAACTGCCCCTGACGGAGGTGGTCGAGCTGGTGGCGCCGGGGACGGGCAACTCGCTGTTCCCGACCGTGCTGTTCACCGTGGTCACCACACCGCCGCCCCAGCTGGACATGCGCTCCCTGTCGGCCTCGGTACGTGACCTCCCCACGTCGGACGTGGCCCGCAACGAGCTGTACGCGGTCCTGGCACCCGGCGCCGATACGATCACCGTCACCTTCGAGTACTCCACGGACCTCTTCGACGAGCCCACCATCATGTCCTGGGCGGACGATTTCACCCGGCTCCTGCAGCGCTTCACACGGGCTCCCGACTCCTCTCTGCGCGCCTCTGACCGATCGTGAACGGCACGACAGGCGGCGCGAAGGGGCAAGAGGATGCCCGAGCGGTTCGCCTCGCCGGTCTTCGCCCTCGCCTCGCGCCCGGCGGCCCGGGACCCCGCCTGCCCCGCTCACGACCGCGCCGGGGACGGAACCCGGTTCGCCAGGCCGACAGTCCTTCGCGCTCAGCCATCCCTTGTTCCGGACAGTGCACACGTAGCGAGGCGGCTGATCGTGAGAGGTCTGCGTGTACAGCCGGTTGTGGCACTGGCCGCACTGCGCCAGCTCCGTGAGCATGTAATCCCGGTTTGTGCGACGGCCGATCCATGGCGTCCACCGGGGAGCCAGCGCCTTCTTCAATGCCTCGTGAGTCGGTCGGTCCCACAAGCCCTCGCAGAGACGGACAGGGTTTCCGTCTTGGTCGATCACCGGTTTGCCCTGGTGCTTCAAGTAGCCCAAGGCCGCCTCAGACAGAAGGATGTTCTTCAGACTTGTCGGCTACCAGGGGCGACCGCCTGCCGGCTTGCCGTACATGACGGCCAAGTGGTCAGCGGGTGACGGCTCTCCGGCCCGGCTCAGGCGGGCTGCCTCACTGCTGGGTGTGACGTTCTCGGGATCAGCCAGGATCCGACGGGCGACAGTACGGATGACAGTCGAGGCGTGCGCATGCGGGACAACGTGATCGATCTTGCCGCCCATGGCGGTCCGCACGTACTGGAACCCGTAGGAAGGCTTCCCCTTCGGGCGTCCCGCTGCCCGCGTCTTCTCCGTAGCGCTGCGGTTTCGGCGCTGGATGGCCCGCAGTTCCATCTGCGCGCCCCATGCCTCCATAGTGAAGCGGTTCTCGTCGACCTGGTCATCCAGATCCCACGGACCGTCATGCCCGTAGGTGACGAGCAGCTTCCCCTCGTCACGCATCTTGTAGCCGGTGTTCAGGCAGTCCACGACGTTGCGGCCGAGCCGGTCCACGGCTGCGCCACCAACGCGTCGTACGGACCCCTCTCATCGCGAAGCCACGGGCCCAGTTTCGGCCGGGTCATCGGGTCGGTGGCGCCCGACACCTCCCAGTCGTCGGCCCAGCCGATGATGTGACCCCCGACAGAGGCGGCGGCGGTCAGCGCGTCCTCGCGTTGCCGCACCGGCGACGACGTGGGGAGTTTCATCCGCGACAGCCGTCGCACGCCGATCAGGCACTTCCCGCATCCATCGTAGGGGCGTTCGATCGTGTTCAGGTCCGTACCGCGCAAGACTTCTCCGTTTCGAACACGCAAGGTACGGAGATTTGGCGGCCACACTCAAGACGATCTTGCTCAGCCCAGGAAGCTCAGTCGAATCTGACGGTTGGGATTGTCTTTGTTGGTGTCCACGAGGCACACCGACTGCCACGTCCCGAGCTCCAGCTGCCCGTTCAGCACAGGCAGCGTCGCGTGCGGCGGGACGATGGCCGGGAGGACGTGGTCGCGGCCGTGGCCGGGACTGCCGTGGCGGTGCTGCCAGCGGTCGTCGGCGGGGAGCAGGGTGTGCAGGGCGGCCAGGAGGTCGTCGTCACTGCCGGCACCCGTCTCGATGACCGCGATGCCGGCCGTGGCGTGCGGCACGAAGACGTTCAGCAGACCGTCGCGTCCCTGGGCCACGTCCCGCAGGAAGGCCTCGCATTCGCGGGTGACATCCACGACCCGCTCCGAGGAGCCGGAGGCCACGTTCACAACTCGGGTGGTGAAGGCGTCTGACATGTTCTCCATCCTGGCCCATCCATGGGAGTTCACGCGCGAGGACACGTGCCGGCGGCGCCGGAGTGACGGCCGGGCCGCGATACGCGAGGTCCACTTCGCGAGACACCGTTGACCGTCACGGCGCCATCTGGCTAATTTCAGCGGCATGTTGCGTTCAGCCCTGCTCACCACGCGCGGTCACATCGACCTGCTGCGGGTGGCCTCCGCCGCGTGTCGCCGCGGCTGCTGACGCCCTCTCCTCGCTTCTCCCGCGTTCCTCGCGCCTGCACACCCCCCTGCCCGCACGCCTGATGCCCTGATCGCGCATCCGGCGCGGCGGGTCCGCGGCGCGGCGCGGCTCATCACCTGCCGCTCTCCCCCCGTGGAGCATTCATGAGCATCAGCCATGCCCCGCCCGATTCGGTTGAATCCGATATTTCTGATATAGCCGATCCACTCGGCGTCACTGCGGGCCCCTCTCCCGACCTCGTCCCACTCGTCCCCACCTCCGCCCGCCGCACCCGCGTGCCCCGCTGGCTGCGTCGCACCACCGGACCGCTGCTGCTGCTCGCCCTTTGGCAACTCCTCAGCAGCACCGGTGTGCTGACGGCGGACGTGCTCGCCTCGCCCGGCCGGATCGCGCAGGTCGGGGGTGACCTGATCGCCGACGGCTCGCTGACGTCCGCCATGGGCACCTCGCTGCAGCGCGTCGCGCTCGGGCTGCTGCTCGGCACGGTCGTCGGCACCGGACTCGCCCTGTTGTCCGGGCTGTTCCGGATCGGTGAGGACCTCGTCGACGCGCCCGTGCAGATGCTGCGGACGGTGCCCTTCGTCGGGCTCATCCCGCTGTTCATCATCTGGTTCGGCATCGGCGAGGCCCCCAAGGTCGCCATCATCACGCTCGGCGTGACGTTCCCGCTCTACCTCAATGTGTACGCCGGAATCCGCGGCGTGGACGCCCAGTTGATCGAGGCCGGGGAGTCCCTCGGCTTGTCCAGGTGGGGGCTCGTACGGCACGTCGTGCTGCCCGGCGCGCTGCCGGGCGCCCTGACCGGCCTGCGCTACTCGCTCGGCATCGCCTGGCTCGCTCTCGTCTTCGCCGAGCAGGTCAACGCCGACTCCGGCATCGGGTTCCTCATGGTGCAGGCACGGGACTTCCTGCGGACCGACGTGATCGTGGTCTGCCTGATCGTCTACGCCTTCCTCGGCCTGCTCGCCGACTTCATCGTCCGCTCCCTCGAAAGGCTGCTGCTGCAATGGCGACCGACGTTCACCGGCCGGTGAGCCCCGAGGCCACCGAGGCCGTGCCGACCACCCGCGCCGCCCAGGCCGGCCAGGCCGTCCTTGTCGCCGCACAAGCCGTCCAAGCCGTGCACGTCGAGGGGCTGACCCGCTCCTTCGACGGGCGAGCCGTCATCGACCGGCTCCGCCTGGACGTCCGCCCCGGCGAGTTCGTCGCGCTCCTGGGCCGCAGCGGCTGCGGCAAGTCCACGCTGCTGCGCATCCTCGCCGGCCTCGACCGCGACATCGAGGGCACCGTCCTGGTACCGCGCCGCAAGGCCGTCGCGTTCCAGTCGCCGCGGCTGATGCCCTGGAAGAAGGTGTGGCGCAACGTGCTGCTCGGCCTGCCGGGCAAGCCCGGTCGTGCCGTCGCCGAGCAGGCGCTCAAGGAAGTCGGCCTGGACCACCGTACGGACGCCTGGCCCAAGACTCTCTCCGGCGGCGAGGCCCAACGGGCCTCTCTCGCCCGGGCGTTGGTCCGGGAGCCGGATCTTTTGCTGCTCGACGAGCCGTTCGGTGCGCTCGACGCGCTCACCCGGATCAAGGCCCAGCGCCTGGTGGGCGAGTTGTGGCAGCGGCGCGGCTGCGCGGTGCTGCTCGTCACGCACGACGTGGAGGAGGCCGTCCTCCTCGCCGACCGCGTGCTCGTGATGGACGACGGGGTGATCGCGCACGAACAGCGCATCGACCTCGACCGGCCCCGCGACATCGCAGACCCCCGGTTCGCGGAACTGCGCGCCGGACTCCTGGAGCGGCTCGGCGTCGACACCGCCGCCGAAGCCGCCTGAACCACCCACCCCAGAACGGAACCATCATGCGACGACGTCTCGTCCCCGCCGCGCTTCTCCTCCCCCTCGCGCTCCTGCTCACGGCCTGCGGCGGGAACTCGTCCGCCGGCACGGGGTCCGACACCGACGGCCGGGGCTCCCTCACCCTCAACGTCGGTGACCAGAAGGGTGGTTCGGAGGCGATCCTGCGCGCCGCCGGAGAGCTCGAGAACCTCGACTACACGATCAAGTGGTCCACCTTCAGCTCCGGCCCGCCGCTTCTGGAGGCCGTCAACGCGGGGGCCGTCGACATAGGCGGTGTCGGCAACACGCCGCCCGTCTTCGCGGCCGGCGCGGGCTCGAAGATCAAGGTGGTGGCCGCCTGGCACGGCACGTCCAAGGGCGACACCATCCTCGTCCCGAACGACTCCAAGCTGTCCGGGACCGCACAGCTCAAGGGCAAGTCGGTCGCCGTGGCCCAGGGTTCCTCCGCCCACTACCAACTGGTCGCCTCCCTCAAGAAGACCGGGCTGAGCCTGAACGACGTGAAGGTCAAGTACCTCCAGCCGGCCGACGCGCTGGCCGCGTTCACCTCCGGCAAGGTCGACGCGTGGGCGGTGTGGGACCCGTACACCTCCCAGGTGCTCAAGGCGAAGCAGGGCCATGTCCTGACCACCGGCGACGGCATCACCAACGGTCTGACCTTCCAGGTGGCGGCGCCGAGCGCGCTGCAGGACAAGAAGAAGGCCGCCGCCGTCAAGGACTACCTGGAGCGGCTGCGGCGCGCCCAGCAGTGGGTGTACTCGCACGAGGACGACTGGGCGAAGGTCTGGGCGAAGGACACCGGGCTGCCCGAGGACGTGGCGCTAGCCGCGGTGAAGCGGACGTACACCACCCGGGTCGCGGTGGCCGTCGACAAGCCGCTCATCGCCTCCGAGCAGGAGATCGTCGACACCTTCGCCGATCTGAAGCTCATCCCGAACAAGGTCGACTTCGGCGGCTTCACCGACACCCGCTTCAACGGTGACCTCCCGCCGTCGACCGCCGCGCCCCGTCCCTCGGAAGGCTCGTGACATGACCGTACGTCTCCACTGGTTCCTGCCGACGGGCGGCGACGGCCGCACCCTCGTCGACCGGCACGCCTACGGGTCCAACCAGGGCGGGCGGCCGAGCGGGGTGCGCCCGCCGGACATCGACTACCTGGCCCAGATCGCCAAGGCCGCCGAGCAGTTGGGCTTCGAGGCGGTCCTCACGCCGACCGGCACCTGGTGCGAGGACGCCTGGCTGACCACGGTGGCCCTGGCGCACCACACCCAACGCCTCAAGTTCCTGGTGGCGTTCCGGCCGGGCCTGATCTCGCCGACGCTCGCCGCCCAGATGGCGGCGACCTACCAGCGCGTCACGCGCGGGCGGCTGCTGCTCAACGTCGTCACCGGCGGCGACTCGGCCGAGCAGCGCCGCTTCGGCGACCACCTCGACCACGATCAGCGCTATGCCCGCACGGACGAGTTCCTGTCCGTCGTACGCGGGGTGTGGCGCGGTGAGCCGTACGACTTCCACGGCGCCCACTACCAGGTCGACGGCGGGCTGACCGCACTGCCGCCGGAGCCGGTGCCGCAGCTGTTCTTCGGGGGTTCCTCCCCGGCGGCCGGGCCGGTCGCGGCGCGGCATGCGGACGTCTACCTGACCTGGGGCGAACCGCCGGCCCAGGTGAAGGAGAGGATCGACTGGATCCGCTCGCTCGCCGAGCGGGAGGGGCGCACGGTCCGGTTCGGGATACGGCTGCACACCATCTCACGCGACTCGTCGGCGGAGGCCTGGTCCACCGCCGACCGGCTGCTCGACGACCTCGACGCGGACACGGTCGCTGCCGCGCAGGCGGAACTCGGCCGCAGCGAGTCGGTGGGCCAGCGGCGCATGCTCGCCCTGCACGGCGGTTCCCGCTCCGGCCTGGAGATCCACCCGAACCTCTGGGCGGGCGTCGGACTCGTCCGGGGTGGCGCGGGGACGGCGCTGGTCGGCAGCCATGCCGAGGTCGCGGATCGGATCGAGGAGTACCACGCGCTGGGGGTCGAGCACTTCGTGCTGTCCGGGTATCCGCATCTGGAGGAAGCGTACTGGTTCGGGGAGGGGGTGATTCCCGTACTGGCGTCGCGCGGGCTGATCGGCGATATCGCCGATGTCCCCGCTGCGGCCTCGGAGGCCGTGGCCGGGGTTCCGCTGCTGGTCGCGGGCGGGCGCTGAGCTCTCGGGGCCGGCGCCGCCGGCCCCCTCCGGGCCCTCGGGAAGATCCACGGCCTCGATGCGGTTGGTAGAACCGTGAATGATGCCGAGGCGGTCAACATCGTCGACGTGGTCGTCATAGGCGCTGGTCAGGCCGGTCTGTCCAGCGCCTATCACCTGCGGCGCACCGGGTTCGAGCCGGAACGCGACTTCGTCGTGCTCGACCACTCCCCGGGTCCGGGCGGCGCCTGGCAGTTCCGGTGGCCGTCCCTGACGTACGGGAAGGTCCACGGGATGCACGCGCTGCCCGGCATGGAGCTGACCGACGCCGACCCCGGGCGGCCGTCGTCCGAGGTCATCGCCGAGTACTTCGACCGCTACGAGCGGACCTTCGACCTACGCGTCCGACGGCCCGTCGACGTGGCGGCCGTGCGCGAGGGGCCGGACGGGCGCCTGCTCGTCGAGACCTCGGCGGGGACCTGGTCGACGCGGGCGCTGATCAACGCGACCGGCACCTGGGACCGGCCGTTCTGGCCGCGCTATCCCGGCCAGGAGACGTTCCGGGGACGGCAGTTGCACACCGCCCACTACCCCGGTCCGCAGGAGTTCGCCGGGAAGCGGGTCGTCGTGGTGGGCGGCGGCGCCTCCGGTACCCAGCACCTGCTGGAGACAGCCCGGTACGCGGCCGCCACGACGTGGGTCACCCGGCGCCCGCCCGTGTTCCGCGAGGGTCCCTTCACCGAGGAGTTCGGCCGGGCCGCCGTCGCGCTCGTCGAGGAGCGGGTCCGGCAGGGGCTACCGCCGATGAGCGTCGTCTCGGTCACGGGGCTGCCCCTCAACGACGCCATTCGGCAGGGGCTCGCGGACGGCACCCTGGACCGGCAGCCCATGTTCGACCGGATCACGCCGGACGGCGTGGAATGGAACGACGGACGCCGCGTGGACGCCGACGTCATCCTCTGGGCGACCGGCTTCCGCGCCGCCATCGACCATCTCTCCCCCCTGCACCTGCGCGAGCCGGGCGGCGGCATCCGCGTGGACGGCACACGCGCGGTCGCCGATCCCCGCATCCACCTGGTCGGCTACGGCCCGTCCGCCAGCACGATCGGCGCCAACCGAGCCGGCCGCGCTGCCGTACGGGACATCAGGCGGTTGCTGGCGGAGGAGCCGGTGGCGGCTGCGTGACGGGCGGACAGGCGCGCCATCAGGCCCGGCCGGCGCGCCGTTGCCCGAGGCGCCGGCGCGGCGCCCCGCGCTCCGGTCCGCCGCACGCGCACGCCCGCCCACCGGTCCACGCCCCCCGCCGGGTCGCACAAGACACCCCGTCGGCTCACTTCGTCGGCTGCGGGCTCGCCTTCTGCTTCTTCTGCTGCTTCTGCTTCTTCTGCTCGGCGTTGAACTCGGCCACGTTGCGCTGGTGTTCCGAGTAGTCGGCCGTGAAGCGGGTGTCGCCGGGCCTGACGGTGACGAAGTAGAGCCAGTCGCCCGCGGACGGATTGATCGCTGCGCGCATCGCCTCCTCGCCCGGGTTGGCGATCGGCGTGGGTGGCAGGCCCATGCGCTGGTACGAGTTGTACGGACTCTCGATCCGCGTGTCGGCCTCGGTGGTCCTGAGCGTGGAGCGGTTCAGGGCGTAGTTGATGGTGGAGTCCATCTGCAACGGCATACCGCGTTCGAGCCGGTTGTAGACGACCCGGGCCACCTTGCCCATGTCCGGCCTGGTGGCGGCCTCGGCCTGGACGATGCTCGCGATGGTGACCGCCTGATAGACGTTCATCGAGTTGCGCTGCGCGCCGGCGGCGATCGGGGCTCCGCTGAACTTCTTGTTGGCGGTGTCGACCATGGCCGACAGCAGGGAGTCGGGCGTCGCTCTCTTCCCGTCGCGCTCCAGCGGATACGTCGCCGGGAAGAGGTAGCCCTCGGGGTTGCCGTCGGCGTCGTTCGGCAGTTTGAGGTCGAGCTTCGCGAGCGATTTCTTCGTGGTCCCGGCAGGCAGGGTGAGCGCCTTGTCGACGGCGGTATAGATCCTGCTCGCGCGCCAGCCCTCCGGGATCACCAGCGTGGTGGGCTTCGCCTCCTCCTCACCCACGCTCAGCAGCGGCACCGCCACGGCGGTGCCGGCCACGACGGCGCCGGCGGCGATGAGGGCGATACGGCCCCGGCGCGTCAGTCGAATCGTGCTCCGTGACGGAGTGTTCATGTGCATGCGGGCACGGTAACCCCCACATGCTCACAAACTCGGCATAACGTCACCCCGTCGGCTCCAGTTGGGCGTCTCGGCGGACCAGCCCCGCATACCGCCCGTCCCGCTCCAACAGCTCCTCGTGGGTGCCCCTTTCAGCCACACGCCCCGCATCGAGTACCACGATCTGGTCGGCGCCCCGAATGGTGGACAGACGGTGCGCGATGGTCACCGTGGTGCGGTTGGCGGACAGGGCGTCGATGGCCTGCTGGACGGCGTGTTCGGTGCGGGTGTCCAGGGCGCTGGTCGCCTCGTCGAGGATGAGGACCGGCGGGTCACGCAGGATGGTGCGGGCGATGGCCAGCCGCTGCTTCTCACCGCCGGAGAAGCGATGACCGCGCTCACCGACGACCGTGTCGTAGCCGTCGGGCAGGGCCGCGATGTGGTCGTGGATCTGGGCCGCCTTCGTCGCCGCCTGCAGTTCCTCGTCGGTGGCGTCCGGCTTGGCGAAGCGCAGGTTGTCCGCGATCGACGCATGGAAGAGGTACGTCTCCTGCGAGACGACGCCGACCGCGCGGGCGAGGGTGTCGAAATCGAGGTCGCGCACGTCGACCCCGTCGAGCGTGACCCGGCCGCCCGTCACGTCGTACAGCCGCGGCACGAGGTGGCCGAACGTCGACTTCCCGGCGCCGGTCGGGCCGACGACCGCGAGGCTGCCGCCCGCCGGGACGGTCAGGTCGATGCCCTCCAGGATCGGGCCGCTCTTGCCGTCGTACCGGAACTCGACGTTCTCGAAGCGGACCTCGCCCTTGACGCTGTCGAGGCGGGCGGGGTTCTCCCGCTCGGTGATGTCGATGGGCAGGTCGAGGTACTCGAAGATGCGCTGGAAGAGCGCGAGCGAGGTCTGGATCTGGACGCCGGTGGACAGCAGGCTGACCGCCGGGCGGAACAGGCCCTGCTGGAGCGAGACGAAGGCGACGATCGTACCGATCGACACCTGCGGGCCGCCGACCTGGAGGGCCATCCCCGCGGTCCAGTAGATGATGGCGGGCATCGCGGCCATGACGATGGTGATGACGGCCATGCGCCACCGGCCGGCCATGTTCGACCTCACCTCGAGGTCGACCAGTCGCTCGGACTCGTCCGCGAAGGTGTCGGTCAGCGAGTCGGAGCGGCCCATCGTGCGGCCGAGCAGGATGCCGCTGACCGAGAGCGATTCGGTGACCGTGGCGGCCATCGCGGCCATCTGCTTCTGACGCTGGGTGGTGATCTTCTTGCGTTCGTTGCCGACGCGGCGGCTGATCCAGACGAAGGCCGGCAGCAGGAGCAGCGACACGACGGTCAGGCGCCAGTCGAGGGCGAGCATCGCGACGATCGTGGCGACCACGCTGGTCAGGTTGGAGACCAGGGAGGTCGCGGTGGAGGTGACGGTGGCCTGCATGCCGCCGATGTCGTTGGCGATGCGGGACTGGACCTCGCCGGTGCGGGTGCGGGTGAAGAAGGCGAGGGACATGCGCTGGAGGCGGCCGTAGACCGCGGTGCGCAGGTCGTGCATGACGCGCTGGCCGACCGTCGTGGAGATCAGGGTCTGCAGCACGCCGAAGACGCTGGTCAGGACCGCACTGAGGATCATGCCGAGCGCGAGCAGGCTGAGCAGGCCGGTGCGGCCCTCGGGGATGGCGACGTCGAGGATCGCCTTGAGAAGGAAGGGCGTGGCGACGCCGACCAGCGACGAGGCGCCGACGAGGAGGCCTACGACGGCCAGGCGGCCGCGGTAGGGACGGAAGAGCTTCAGGATGCGGCGCACCTGCCGGGGCTGTTCCTGCTGTTCGGCGAGTGGCGTCCGGACGGGTTCGTGCTCGGGGTGCATGGGCTCCTACGGAGGTGTGGTGATGCGGACTGACGGAGCTTAGCTCATTGTTACCTATGCTCACAATGAATGTAGTCCTGATATTGTTCCCGTATGACCACCCCCGATCCCGACGGCCCGCTCGCCGACCAGCTACTGCGCTTCACCCGCCGGGTGCACCGGATCCAGAAACGCCACCTGCACGAGTGCGGCCTGGGCGTCACCCCGGCCCAGTCCCGCCTGCTGCGCACGCTCGCGCACTACGACTCGCCACCCCGGATGACCGATCTCGCCGAGCGCCTGGAAGTGGTCCCGCGCGCGGTGACGACGCTGGTCGACGGGCTGGAGGCGAGCGGGAAGGTACGGCGGGTGCCGGATCCGACGAACCGGCGGGTGATCCGGATCGAGCTCACCGACGACGGGCGGGGGGCCCTGCGGGAGCTGCACGGTGCGCGCCGGTCGGCCGCGGAGGAGATTCTCGCGCCGCTGACCGACGAACAGCGTGGGGTGCTGGGCGAGTTGCTGGACACGCTGATCGACGGGGCTGCCGAGTCGCGGTGTTGAGCGGGCTTTGCCGAGAGGCCCGTGAAGCCGAGAGGGCACGTGAAGCCGAGAGGGCGCGTGAAGCCGAGTGGGCCCGTAACGCCGAGTGGGCCCGTTACGCCGAGTGGGCCCGTGAAGCCGAGAGGGGCGCGTGAAATGGCCGCGGCCACCGCTCCATGCTGCTGGAGTGGTGGCCGCGGCCTTTACGGTGCGCGGGCTCAGGCGGCCCCGGAAGCCGTCTCCTTTGCGCCCTGGACCGGCACGGCGACGGGATCCTCGGGACCCTCGGGACCCGGAGCCTCAGTCCCGGATGTTCCGGATACACCGGGCGTCCCTGGCTTCCCGAGCCGCACCTTCTCCGATTCCTCGTCGTCCAACTCGACCACGATCTCGCCGTCCAGCACCTTCTTCGCCCGCTCCTTGTCGAGAGCCCCCTCCCAGCGGGAGACCGCGAAGACGGCGACGCAGTTGCCGAGGAGGTTGGTGACGACGCGCATCGAGTCCATGATGCGGTCCACGCCGAGGAGCAGAGCGACGGCTCCGGCCGGGATGGCGCCCAGCGAGGAGGCGGTCGCCGACAGGGCGAGGAAGGCGGAGCCGGGGATGCCCGCCATGCCCTTGCTGGTCAGCATCAGCACCAGGACCACGGTGACCTGCTGGCTGAGACTGAGGTCCACACCCACGGCCTGGGCGATGAACAGCGTGCCGATGGACAGGTAGAGCGAGGCACCGTCGAGGTTGAAGGAGTAGCCCGTGGGCAGCACCAGGCCCACGGCGTCGTCGCGGGCACCCGCCTTGCGCAGCTTCTGCATCACACGCGGCAGGACGGATTCGGTGGAGGCGGTGCCGAGCGCGAGCAGCATCTCCTCGCGGATGTAGCGCAGGAACTTCCAGAGGCTGAGCCCGGTGACCACCTTCAGTGCGACGGCGAGCAGCGCGATGAAGAGCGCCGCGGCGGCGTAGCACAGCACGATCAGCTTGCCGTACGTCTCGATGACGCCGAGCCCGTAGTTGCCGATGAGCACGGCCATCGCGCCGAACACCGCGATCGGGGCCAGCCGCATGACGAAGCCGACGATCGCGAAGATGATCTCCTGGGCCTGCTCGATGGCGGGCAGCACCTGCGGCACCTTGGTGTGGCCGAGATGCAGCAGGGCCGCACCCACCAGGCAGGCCAGGACGAGCACTTGGAGCAGGGAGTTCTCCGCGAAGGCCCCGATGAACGAGGTCGGGATCGCCTCCAGCGCGAACTCGGTCGTCGAAGGCAGATGCCCGCCGCCCGTCTTCGCGTCCACCGCCGAGGCGTCGAGCGTGGACGGGTCGACGTTCATCCCGGCACCGGGCTGGACCACGTTGGCGGCGAGAAGGCCGATGACCAGCGCGAGCGTGCTCGCGACCTCGAACCAGATCAGCGCCTTCAGCCCGATCCGGCCGAACGCCTTCAGATCACCGGCCTTGGCGATGCCGACGACGACCACGCAGAACACCAGCGGGGAGATGATCGTCTTGATGAGCCGGATGAAACCGTCGCCGAGCGGCTGGAGGTCCGCGGCGAATCCGGGCCACAGTTTCCCGACGACGATTCCGAGTACGAGCGCGCAGGCGACCTGCGCGAAGAGAGAGGTACGCAGTGTGCGTGCGACGCGTCGCGGAAAGGACGGTACGGACGGCGGCACGGGAACTCCTTGGGGACGGCGGCACACAGAAGCCCCAAGGGACGGCGGGAACTTCTGCCATACGGAAAGCGCATTCCGTGCCGATCACTTTGAGGGTGATGTTGTTCCCACACAAGACCCGCGTGTTGCATCCGCGTAAATCACGTCCCGCGTGACGCATCGCACACAACTCGCCTCAACAGCCCCTGCTGACCCGCCTCAACAGCCTTGGCGATCCCCGGTGAGCACCCCTTGGACGCTGGTGATGGAGCGGTCGTAACAGCCGCCCGAACCGCCTGAGCCGCCTGAGCCGCCTGAGCCGCCCAAGCCGTCTGAGCCGTCTGAGCCGTACAGCCGATAGCGCTCGCTCGTCGTGCCGACCGCGTGCCGCTGGTCGCGTGGCACGTTCAACGTCCATGCGGCGTCGCCCTTGACGGTGTCATCGAGCCATGACCACGCGGTCCGCCGTCCGCCTTCGGTCGTCCCGACTCCGGCACGGTCACCGAGGGTCAGCACCGTGCGCAGCCGGTCGTCCGCACCGATCGTGATCGAGCCGTCCATCGTATACGTCCGCTGCATGCGCGTCGTCCGGGCGGGCCCGCGACCGTCGACGGTCACCGACTGGTCGTCCGTCCAGGTGGCGTCGAGGGCATCCAGGTTCTCGCCGTCGGTCCAGCGGTGCGCGGAGCTGTTCGCGAGCGCCCGGCGCACGGTGGTCGTCACCCGGCCGTGCGAGGTGTCGACGTATCCGGCGACGGTCAGCCGGTGACCACCCTCGGTGACCACTCGGTACTCCGAACCGGGCGTGTACGTCGACGAGTTGGCGAGGTCGCCGACCTTGTGCGCGGTGAGTCTGCCGGTGACGTGCGCACGCTTCGCGTCCTGCCGGACGAGGACGTTCACGGGCGCGCTCCAGCCGCTCTGCCCCTCAGGGACGCCGACGACCGAGACCTCGACGCGGTGCGGGCGCCCGTCGTTGAGGAGACCGGCGAACGGCGTGAGGTCGTATTCGATCGGCTTGACGTCGAACGCCCGCGGTCCCGGAGTGACGTACCAGAGGAAGGGGTTGGACCAGCCGCCCGTCCAGACGTGCGGGAACGGCGCGGCGATTCCGGCGAGTTGACCGTCGACCTCGACCTGCACCTCACGGTAGGGACCGCCGGCGGCCTTGCAGGAGTACGGTGCCGGCTCGGGCGCCGACAGGTACCAGAACTCCTCGCAGCCGCCGCCGGAGCCGGTGGCGTACACCTCGGCGACGATGCGTTCGCTGTTGCGCGGCGTGGTGAGCGTGCCGCCCCGGAGGGTCAGGACGCGGTCGGGGGTGCCGGCGGCGGGGCGGCCGGCGTAGAACGTCAGCGTGACCTTGACGTCGATGACGCCGGTGTAGGTGTCGTCGACGACGTTCCCGATGAGCATCTCGACGTCCTGGCTGCGCCGGAAGGTGTCGCTGTATCGCGTGACGTCCTTCTCCACGGACCACTCGATCCCGTCCGGTGACGGCTCCGGGGTCGACGTACGGAAGACCTCGACCCCGCCGACCTGCAGATGGCCGAGCCGGTCGTACTGGCGCCCCTTGACCTTGCCGTCCATCCGCAGTACGACCTTGCTCCATCGGTCGCCGCAGCCTTCGGGCGGGGTGTAAGTGCCCTTTTACGGGGTGAAGTCGCGGAACTGTGCCTCGGCGAGGGTGACTTGGCAGGACTTGCCGGAGGGCTTGGGGACGGGCGGGGCGGCGGTGCGGGGGTCGTGCCAGTCGGTACCGAACTCGGCGGGAACTTCGGGGAGTTGAGTCGCGGCAGCGGGGCTCGCTCCGAGGAGGGTGCTCGCCAGGAGGGTCGCTCCCGCGAGCATGGACATGGCGATCCGTCTCTTCATGGCCGGTGTTCTACGGCGAGTCGGGCATCCTCCGCAATGACGCCTACCGCGTCAGTGCGGGCGCTTCAGGTCACCCCTGTCCCCCATCACCACCACGGGATGCCGATCGGGGTCGAGCGTGCGCAGCAGGTACTCCATCGCCGATCCGGACAGACTGACGCAGGCCGACGTGCCGCTGCCGTGGTCCATGTGCAGCCAGATGCTGCCGCCCTTGTGCCGGCCCTCGGGACGGGTGGGGTCATTGGGCGGGGTGCCCTTGACGCGGTTGTAGTCGATGGCGATGACGTAGTCGAAGTCGTGCCAGTACGACTTCGCCCACCAGCGCGGCGCGGCGAACGCAGCTGACCGCGTGTACGGCAACTTGGACCCGGGGTTCTTCAGTACGCCGCCCGCGTCCCTGAGCGTGAACACCCCTACGGGGCTGCGGTTGTCGCCCTCGTGGTGGTCGGTGGTCCAGCCCTTCTTGCCGTTGTGCGCGGGCCAGCTGCGCATGCGCTCCCAGGCGGAGCCCCGCTTGGTGTAGAGCGCGACCGTGGCGTCCGGGGAGTTCTTGCCGTCGCCGTAGACCGCCACCACCTGGCGCGACTCGGCCGGGATGCGGCGCTGCCACCGGTCGCCGACGCCCGGGATGCGCGTCGGGTCCACCGTGGCGGCCGGCCGCGTGGGCGCAGCCCTGCCGCCGCCCGAACCGGCGCCATGCTGCGCGCCGCCGCACGCGGTCAGGGTCGTGAGGGCCGTCAGGAGGGAGCCAAGGGCCGCCGCCGCGACCATGGCTCGCCGTAGTCCGCCGTTCCGCATCGGTCCATGGTCGCACCGCGGTCGAGCCGGTGGCGGGAGCGACAGGTGCTCCATAGCGACAGCTGACCGGGGGCGAGCACAGCAGCCGGCGGGCAGCGCGGGCAGCGCGGGCAGCGCGGGCAGCGCGGGCAGCGCGGGCAGCGCGGGCAGCGCGGGCAGCGCGGGCAGCGCGGGCAGCAGCCTACCGGCGGGGAGAGCGACTGCCCTGGCGGCAATGTAGGCAGCGCCGGCCGGACTGGCGGCCGGGGGCGGCGGCGAGGGCGGCCACGGCTTCAGCGGCGAGCGGCGGGGCGCGCATTGGCCTCGGCAGCGAGCAGCGGCGGGGCGCGCATTGGCCTCGGCAGCGAGCAGCGGCGGGGCGCGGCACCGGCCTCAGCAGCGAGCGGCGGCGGGGGCAGGGGCGGCGATGGCCGCAGAGGGCCGGGCCGATGGCGGAAGCCGCAACGCCCTCGGAGACCTGCGCGGCAGCGGGAGCCATCACGGCTTCCCGGGCCTGACGGCAGCGGGAGCTGCAACGGCTTCTCGGGCCTGACTGGCAGCCGGAGCCACAACACTTCTCGGGGCCGGCGCGGCAGCCGGATCTGTGCGGCGGCCGGGAAAACCGCTTGCGTCCGGCCACGCTACGACGCGAATCTGTCACGGTTTGCTGCTCCGCGGCGCCGATCCGCCGAGCGCTGCCCGCTCCCCGTATCGGCACCCGACCCGCACCTCATCCCCATCCCTGATCCCCCCGCTGACACGAGCCACTGGGACGTCATGCAGATTCAAGACCTTCCGTATCCCGATCCAGGTGTGCCGGACGCACGCTCGGGTCCCCGATTCCTGTGGTGGCTCTTCCGGAACCAGCTGGACGGACAGCTGAAGGCCCTGGCCTGGGGGCTGCTGCACTTCCTGTCCGTCTCCGCGCTGCCGTTCTGCGTCGGCGTCGCCGTACAGGCCGTCGTCGACCGCTCCGGCACACAACTCGCCCTCGCAGGTGGCCTGTTGGTGCTGTGCTGCATCGGGAACGCGCTCGGCGACACCTTCCTGCACCGCACCGCCGTCACCAACTGGATCACTGCCGCCGCCCGCGTCCAGCAGGTACTGGCCCGCAAGGCCGCACAGCTGGGCTCGGCGCTGACCCGGCGTGTCGCGGCCGGTGAGGTCGTGGCCGTCTCCACCGGTGACGTCGAGAAGATCGGCTGGTTCGTCGAGGCCTGGTCACGGTTCACGGCGGCTGCGGTCACCCTCGTGGTGGTCTGCGTCGGCCTGGTCGTCTACCAGCCCGCGCTCGGTGTGGTGATCGCCGTGGGGCTGCCCCTGCTGGCGGTCGCCGTGCTGCCGCTGCTGCCCCGGGCGACCCGACGCGCCGACTTCCAGCGCGAGAAGGCGGGCCGCGCCACCGAGCTGGCCTCCGACACCGTCGCCGGCCTGCGCGTCCTGCGTGGCATCGGCGGCGAGGAGCTCTTCCTCGACCGCTACCGAAGCGCCTCCCAGGAGGTACGCCACGCGGCCGTGCGCAGCGCCCGGATGTGGTCCCTGATCTCGGCGATCCAGGTGCTGTTGCCGGGCCTGCTGCTGATCGCGGTGGTCTGGTACGGCGTCCACCTGGCCCGCCAGGGCCGGGTCACCGTCGGCGAACTGGTCACCGTCTACAGCTCGGTCATGATCCTCACCTATCCCCTCCGCCACTTCGAAGAGATCGCGATGGCCTACTCCTTCTCCCGGCCCTCGGCCCGACGGGCCGCGCGTGTCCTGTCGCTGGAGCGGGTCACCGACACCGACGGGTCCCGCGACGGGTCCGAGATGCCCTCCGGGGATCTGTACGACCCGGCCACCGGACTGCTCGCCCCCTCCGGCCGACTCACCGCCGTGGTGTGCGGCGACCCGGACGCGGCAGGACGGCTGGCCGAACGGCTGGGCGGACACCCCTCGGAGGAGGGCACGCCGGTACTCCTGGGCGGTGTCCCGCTCGACGAGTTGCCGCTCGACAACGCCCGTACGGCCGTCCTCGTACAGGACAAGGACCCCGTACTGCTCTCCGGGACACTGCGCGAACTGTTCGACGTACCCAGGTCCGGCGACGTCGGTGCCGAGGAAGCCCTCGCGGCGGCGCAGTGCGAGGACGTCCTCGCCGCGCTGGTCCAGGGATCGCTCGACACCGAGGACCCGATGGAGGCCCGCATCACCGAGCGCGGCCGGTCCCTGTCCGGCGGCCAGCGCCAGCGCATCGCGCTCGCCCGGTCGCTGGTCACGGACCCGGAGGTGCTCGTCCTGGACGAGCCGACCTCGGCCGTCGACTCGCACACCGAGGCCCGGATCGCCGAGGGTGTGCGGAACCTGCGGGAGGGGCGTACGACCGTGGTCTTCACCTCGTCGCCCCTGCTCCTGGACCGCGCCGACCGGGTCGTGCTCGTCCACGAGGGCGAGGTCGCGGCGGTCGGCGTGCACCGCGAACTGGTCCAAGCCGAGCCGCGGTACCGGGCCGTCGTGACCCGGGAGACCGAGGAGGAGGCGGCCCGCGACGAGGCACTGCCCGAAAAGGCGGCCCGCCAGAGCGGATTGCGCGAAGGGTCCGCCCTCAATGACGTCCTGAAGGAACTGGAAGAGATCGAGGAGTCGGCATGATCGGCGTTGCGCCACCGGCGTACGACCCGGCGGCCCCGACGACGGCGAACACGCTGCCGGTCGGCGCCCCCGCGACCGTGCGCGCCTATGTCGTCGAGTTGTTCCGCCGGCACCGCCGTGCCTTCGTGCTCCTCGTCGTCGTCAACACGGTCGCCGTGGTGGCCTCCATGGCGGGGCCATGGCTGCTGGGCGGGCTGGTGGAGCGGGTGTCGGACGACACCCGCCCCGGCACCGGTGAGCTTCATCTGGAGCTCACCATCGGCCTGTTCGCGGTCGCCCTGCTCATCCAGGCGGCTTTCGTCCGGCAGGTCCGGCTGCGCGGCGCGATGCTCGGCGAGCGGATGCTGGCCGACCTTCGCGAGGACTTCCTCGTACGGTCGGTCGGCCTGCCGCCCGGTGTCCTGGAGCGCGCCGGTACCGGTGACCTGCTGTCCCGGATCACGACGGACATCGACCGGCTGGCCAACGCGATGCGCGAGGCCGTGCCCCAGCTGGCGATCGGCGTCGTGTGGGCCGCCCTGCTGCTGGGCGGGCTCGTCGTCACCGCACCGCCGCTCGCCGCCGCCGTGCTGCTCGCCGTGCCGCTGCTGGTGGTCGGCTGCCGCTGGTACTTCAAGCGTGCGCCCGCCGCCTATCGCTCGGAGGCCGCCGGATACGCCTCCGTGGCCGCCGCGCTCGCCGAGACCGTGGACGCCGGACGCACCGTCGAGGCCCACCGCCTCGGCGGACGCCGGGTCGAGCTGTCGGAGCTGCGGATCAAGCAATGGACGGCGTGGGAGCGCTACACACTCTGGCTGCGGTCGGTGCTCTTCCCGGTCATCAACGTCACGCATGTGACCGTGCTCGCCTCCGTTCTGATCATCGGCGGGGTGTTCGTCCTGCAGGGCTGGATCGGGGTCGGTCAACTGACGACGGGTGCGCTCATCGCCCAGATGCTGGTCGACCCGGTCGGGCTGATCCTTCGCTGGTACGACGAGCTGCAGGTGGCCCAGGTGTCGCTGGCCCGGCTGGTCGGGGTCCGCGACATCGAGCCGGACGCCGGGGACGCCCGGCTGGCGCCCGACGGCCGCGACGTGCACGCCGACCGGGTGCACTTCGGCTACCTGGAGGGCGTGGACGTGCTGCGCAAGGTCTCCCTCGAGGTCGCCCCCGGCACCAGGCTGGCGCTGGTCGGCCCGTCGGGTGCCGGCAAGTCGACCCTGGGCCGGCTGCTCGCGGGCATCTACGCACCCCGGGACGGCCGGATCACCCTCGGCGGCGCCGAACTGTCCCGGATGACCGCCGAGCGGGTCCGCTCCCACGTGGCCCTGGTCAACCAGGAGCACCACGTGTTCGTCGGCTCCCTGCGCGACAACCTGCTGCTGGCCCGCACCGACGCGACCGACGCCGAGCTGTGGGCGGCGCTGGGCGCGGTCGACGCGGACGCGTGGGCCCGTGCACTCGACGACGGCCTGGACACCGAGGTCGGTTCGGGCGGGTTCGCGCTCACTCCCGCCCAGGCCCAGCAGATCGCACTGGCCCGTCTGGTGCTGGCCGACCCGCACACGCTGGTCCTGGACGAGGCGACCTCGCTCCTCGACCCCCGCGCGGCCCGCCACCTGGAACGCTCCCTGGCCCGCGTCCTCGACGGCCGCACCGTCGTCGCCATCGCCCACCGCCTCCACACCGCCCACGACGCGGACGTCATCGCCGTCGTCGAAAACGGCCGGATCAGCGAGCTGGGCAGCCACGACGAGCTGGTCAGGGCGGACGGGGCGTATGCGGCACTGTGGCGGTCGTGGCATGGGTGAGCGCATGGGTGCGCAGGTGGGACGGGAGGAGGAGAGGGTGACCGAGCCGCGGGGCCTGGAAGGCTGATCCCGAGTATGCCGTCGGCTGGGCGAGGGGCGTGGGCTGCCGGGCAGGACGGGTGGGTCGGTCGGGCGGAATCGGACGGGCCGGGGCCACTGGCCGGTGGGCCGAGTGATGCCAGGGTCCTGTCCCACCCGACTGAGAGCGCGCAGGGCTGAGCAGGTGGCTTGGGTGACTGGAGCGGGAGGCGCGGTCCGGGGCGCCCGGTGTCGGGAGCCGGGGCACCGGACGGGCCGGGTGGACAGCCGGGACGGGCTGGGCCACCGGGCCACCGGGCCACCGGGCCACCGGGCCACCGGGCCACCGGGCCACCGGGCCACCGGGCCACCGGGCCACCGGGCCACCGGGCCACCGGGCTGGAACGACCGGCGCCCGGGTATGGCGGCCGTCGCCCGGAACACGGGGCGGGCAGTCGGGGCCCGCTCCTTCGCAGGCGGGGCGGAGGTGGGCCCGGGTCCGCTCGGCCCCGTGCGACGGGACGATCTCGGGGCCCGAGATCCGGAGTCCCAGCCGTGGCCCCATCCCACCGCACCGGAGCGCACCCGTGCCGTTGCGCCGGGGCGAAAAGGGGTGGAAGGCTGGATAACGGCACCGGTTCGGGGAGCACCCGGGAACCACGCGGTTCGCGCCGGGTGCGGCTTGTGCCCCGCGCCGCGGCGGCCCGCCGTCGCCCGCGGTGAGTTCGGGCCCGTCCCCACCACCTGGAGGTACCCGTGAACAGCGCCGACGGATGGGGTGACGACGTCTACCAGCCCGACGCATCCGATCAACGCGAGGACACAGGGCTGCTCGACGCCGAGGACACCCTCGAGAACGACGGCGTCGACGACCCCCTGGACCGCGGCTGGTCCCCTCCGGAGCGACCCTGGGCGGTGGAGCACGCCGGTGTCACGGCCGCCGAGCGCCACCAGGGCGAGACCCTCGACCAGCGGCTCGCCGAGGAGCAGCCCGACCTGGTCGCCCCCGACGGCGACGGCCTCGGCGACTCCGAGGGCACCGACGGGGAACTCGTCGACAACGAGGTCGGCGCCGCCCGCTCCGGCCGCCTCGTCGCACCCGACGAGGGCGTCCACGAGGACGAGGAGAGCGCGCTCGTCGCGACGGACGTGGGCATCGACGGCGCGGCGGCGTCCGCCGAGGAGGCCGCCATGCACATCGTCGACGAGGACACGTACGGCTGACCTCCGCGGTCCCTGCACGGCTGATCCCCGCAGCCCCCGGGCCACAGTCCCCGCGCCTTTGGCGTCTGGTCGTCGGCCCTTGCCGATGCCGCAACACGAGGAGCTCGCATGCAGCAGGACAAGCACCCCGACTACCACGAGGTCGTCTTCCGCGACCGCGCCGCAGGCTACGCCTTCCTGACCCGGTCCACCGCGACCAGCGACCAGACCATCGACTGGGACGACGGCAAGACCTACCCGGTCGTGGACGTCGAGATCTCCTCCGAGAGCCACCCCTTCTACACCGGGAAGGCACGGACGGTGGACTCCGAGGGCCGGGTCGCGGCCTTCGAGCGACGTTACGGCGGCGGAGCCTGACAGGGCGGCTGATCCGCACAGCACACCGGAGGTCCGGCCCGTCCCGTGGCCCGACCGGTCACGGCGGGCCGCAGGCCGATCGCCGGCGTCAGGACCTTGACGCCGCCGCCCGCTCAGATCACGTTGAGCGCCGCCGCGCAGCCCACCCCGCCGAGCACCATGAACACCGGCATCAGCACCTTCAGCTCGACCCAGCTGCCCGCCCG
This sequence comes from Streptomyces sp. NBC_00299, assembly GCF_036173045.1. Lineage (GTDB taxonomy): Bacteria > Actinomycetota > Actinomycetes > Streptomycetales > Streptomycetaceae > Streptomyces > Streptomyces machairae. The sequence continues at coordinate 8,232,413 of NZ_CP108039.1, read as the reverse complement.
GAACCGCATGGCCTTCGGCGGACCCAGCGGGTACCAGCGCTTGCGGCCCACCGGAATCGGCCACAGGATCGGGCAGCCGGACACCGTCAGCGCATCGCCGATGTCGTGCACCAGCGCACCCAGCACGATCGGCAGCCCCAGCCACAGGTACTCCTGGCCCGGCGCCGTGAACAGCCAGTCCGAACCGTTGCCCGGCTTGTCCAGCACGCCCGCGAGGATCCACGCGCTGGTCGCCGCCAGCAACCAGACGAGGACGTCGGCGCTGGAGCCCCGGGTCGCACGCCACAGCAGGCCCTCGATGGCCAGCACCACGTGCGCGAACAGGATCGCCAGCACCGCCCAGCGGCCCCCGGTGATCGCCAGGGCGGAGGCGCCCCCGCCGATCATGACAGCCCACAGCCAGGTGTGCGTGAGCGTGCGATGCCCACCGGAGCGCCGCGGGTCGCCCTGCTTCTTCGTCGCCTTGTAGACCGCGTACGACAGCTTGTCGACGATCTCGCAGAGCCAGCGCGACAGCGGACCGAAGGCCCGCGAGATGGTCGCCGCCTTGTGGTCGAGGTCCGGGGCGAGGGCGGCTCCGGCGCAGATCAGCGCGCCGGCGAGGAGGACCGGCCAGGGCATGCCGTGCCCGGCAGCGGCGGCCGCCGCTCCGACGCCGAGCCAGGCGGCAGCGCCCGACAGTGAGTGTGCTGGTCCCATCATCGGTGTTGCCCGCCCCATTCCTCGTGTGCCGCTGTCCAGTTGACCGGGTTCGCTGACGTGTCGTCGGCGACACAGCGTAGCGTTCGCGATCTTCGCGCCCGCAGCCGATTCCCCTCTGGGCCAGGACGGCAGGCAAGATGGGTGGGTGACCCTCATCGATCAGCTGCCGCCGACCGCCGACCCCGACGCCCTCTACGAAGCCTTCGAGTCGTGGGCCCAGGAGCGGGGTCTGACTCTGTACCCCCACCAGGAGGAGGCGCTGATCGAGGTGGTCTCCGGCGCGAACGTGATCGTGTCGACGCCCACCGGCTCCGGCAAGAGCATGATCGCCGCGGGCGCCCACTTCGCCGCGCTGGCCCGGGACGAGGTCACCTTCTACACCGCTCCGATCAAGGCGCTGGTCTCGGAGAAGTTCTTCGAACTGTGCAAGATCTTCGGCACCGAGAACGTCGGCATGCTGACTGGTGACGCGTCCGTCAACGCCGACGCTCCCGTCATCTGCTGCACCGCCGAGGTGCTCGCGTCGATCGCCCTGCGCGACGGCAAGCAGGCGGACGTCGGTCAGGTCGTCATGGACGAGTTCCACTTCTACGCGGAGGGGGACCGCGGCTGGGCCTGGCAGATCCCGATCCTGGAGCTCCCGCAGGCGCAGTTCATCCTGATGTCGGCGACGCTCGGCGACGTCTCGATGTTCGAGGAGGACCTCACCCGGCGCACCGGGCGCCCGACCTCGGTGGTCCGCTCGGCGACCCGTCCGGTGCCGCTGTCCTACGAGTACAAGCTCACCCCGCTCACCGAGACCCTGACCGAGCTGCTGGAGACCAGGCAGGCGCCGGTCTACATCGTGCACTTCACCCAAGCTCAGGCCGTGGAGCGGGCGCAGGCGCTGATGAGCATCAACATGTGCTCGCGCGAGGAGAAGGACCAGATTGCCGCGCTGATCGGCAACTTCCGCTTCACCACCAAGTTCGGCCGCAACCTCTCCCGTTACGTCCGGCACGGCATCGGTGTCCATCACGCCGGGATGCTGCCGAAGTACCGGCGACTGGTGGAGAAGCTCGCGCAGGCCGGTCTGCTGAAGGTCATCTGTGGCACGGACACGCTCGGGGTGGGCGTCAACGTCCCCATCCGCACGGTGCTGTTCACCGCTCTGACCAAGTACGACGGCAGCCGTGTCCGTACCCTGCGCAACCGGGAGTTCCACCAGATCGCGGGCCGCGCCGGGCGCGCCGGCTTCGACACGGCGGGCTTCGTCGTCGCCCAGGGTCCCGAGCACGTCATCGAGAACGAGAAGGCGCTCGCGAAGGCCGGCGACGACCCGAAGAAGCGCCGCAAGGTAGTCCGTAAGAAGGCGCCCGAGGGCTTCGTCGGCTGGACGGAGAACACCTTCGAGAAGCTCATCAGCTCCGAACCGGAGCCGCTGACGTCCCGCTTCCGGGTCACGCACACCATGCTCCTGTCGGTGATCGCCCGACCCGGCAACGCCTTCGAGGCGATGCGGCACCTGTTGGAGGACAACCACGAGCCGCGCAAGCAGCAGCTGCGGCACATCCGGCGCGCGATCGCGATCTACCGTTCGCTGCTGGACGGCGGCATCGTCGAGAAGCTCGACGAGCCGGACGCCACGGGACGCATCGTCCGCCTCACGGTCGACCTCCAGCAGGACTTCGCGCTCAACCAGCCGCTGTCCACCTTCGCGCTGGCCGCGTTCGAGCTGCTGGACCCGGAATCGCCCTCCTACGCCCTGGACATGGTGTCCGTCGTCGAGTCCACTCTGGACGACCCGCGGCAGATCCTGGTCGCCCAGCTGAACAAGGCGAAGGGCGAGGCCGTCGCCGCGATGAAGGCGGATGGCATCGAGTACGAGGAGCGCATGGAGCGCCTCCAGGACATCACGTACCCGAAGCCCCTGGAGGAGCTGCTCTTCCACGCGTACGACACGTACCGCAAGAGCCACCCCTGGGTCGGCGACCACCCGCTGTCGCCGAAGTCCGTCATCCGGGACATGTACGAACGGGCCATGTCCTTCACGGAGCTGGTGTCCTTCTACGAGCTGGCGCGCACCGAGGGCATCGTGCTGCGCTACCTCGCAAGCGCCTTCAAGACCCTCGACCACAACATCCCTGACGACCTCAAGTCCGAGGATCTGCAGGACCTGATCGAGTGGCTCGGCGAGATGGTGCGCCAGGTCGACTCCAGCCTGCTCGACGAGTGGGAGCAGCTGGCCAACCCGGAGGAGATGACCGCCGAGGAGGCCCAGGAGAAGGCCGACGAGGTCAAGCCGGTCACCACCAACGCCCGCGCCTTCCGCGTCCTCGTCCGCAACGCGATGTTCCGCCGCGTCGAGCTCGCCGCCCTCGACAACGTCGAGGAGCTGGGCGAGATGGACGCCGATGCCGGCTGGGACGCGGATGCCTGGGGCGAGGCGATGGACAAGTACTGGGACGAGTACGAGGACCTCGGCACCGGCCCTGACGCTCGCGGCCCCAAGCTGCTGGTGATCGAGGAGGAACCGGCGAACCGTCTGTGGCGGGTCCGCCAGATCTTCGACGACCCGAACGGCGATCATGACTGGGGCATCAGCGCGGAGATCGACCTCACTGCCTCCGACGCGGAGGGCCGCGCCGTGGTCCGCGTCACCGACGTAGGCCAGCTGTGAGCACAGGAGAATCCCACTCATGACGACGAACCCGGCCGAGAGACTCGTCGACCTGCTCGACCTGGAGCAGATCGAGGTCAACATCTTCCGAGGCCGCAGCCCGCAGGAGTCCCTGCAGCGGGTCTTCGGCGGCCAGGTGGCGGGCCAGGCGCTGATCGCCGCGGCGCGCACCACGGACGGGGACCGTCCGGTGCACTCGCTGCACGCGTACTTTTTGCGCCCGGGGCGGCCGGGCGTGCCGATCGTGTACCAGGTCGAACGGGTGCGGGACGGCAGGTCGTTCACGACCCGCCGGGTCACCGCCGTGCAGCAGGGCCGCACGATCTTCAATCTCACCGCCTCCTTTCACAAGCCTGAGCAGGGGAGCTTCGAGCATCAACTGCCGCCGGCACGCAAGGTCCCGGACCCGGAGTCGCTGCCGACGGTCACCGAGGAGATCCGGGAACATCTGGGCACGCTGCCCGAACAGTTGGAGCGGATGGCGCGCCGTCAGCCCTTCGACATCCGCTACGTGGACCGGCTGCGCTGGACAGACGAGGAGGTCAAGGGTGCCGAGCCGCGAAGTGCCGTGTGGATGCGCGCGGTCGGGCCGCTCGGCGACGACCCCGTCGTGCACACCTGCGCGCTGACCTACGCCAGCGACATGACGCTCCTGGATGCCGTCCGGATCCCGGTCGAACCGCTGTGGGGACCCCGGAGTTTCGACATCGCGTCGCTGGATCACGCGATGTGGTTCCACCGGCCGTTCCGCGCGGACGAGTGGTTCCTGTACGACCAGGAGTCGCCGATCGCTACCGGCGGGCGGGGCCTCGCGCGTGGGCGAATCTACGACATCGAGGGGCGCCTGCTGGTGTCCGTCGTCCAGGAGGGACTGTTCAGGGCGTTGTAGCCCGCGGACTCTTGCGCCGGAGCCAGCTCAGCAGGCCGCGCGGGGGTTCCGGCTCCACCGGCTGGGACGCACCGAGGTGACGTGCGTGGCGCGCCGGAGCCGGGGCCCGTTTCGCTGTCGGACGCGGCGCGGGCCGCCTCTCTCGCGCTTCCTCCAGAACCGCCGTCAGTTCGGCCCGCAGCAGGCCGATCTCGTCCGGGTTGTCCGCCGTCATGAGCCGCTGGGCGATGAGCGAGGAGGGTGAACCCGGTGCGCCGGACGCCGGTGGGCCTGGGCGGAAGCGGTTGATGTGGGAGCGCTCATAGGGGTCGGGGACGAGTTCGGCGATCTGGACGGGTTCGAGGAAGGCGGCCAGCGTGCCGGCGCTCTCCCACGGGTGCTCGGCCAGTCGCAGCAGGAATCCACGATGGCGGCCCCGCCAGTTGCGCGGACGCAGATCCACCCCCGCATCCAACATGCCGCGCAGCCCTTCGGGCATACGCCGGTCGTTCAGCAGTGGGCCGTTCTTCTCGTCGGCGGCGAACTGCTTGAGCTCCTCGGCCAGATACAGCCAGACCACGGCTCGATAGCGGTTCAAATACCACTTCACCGGCACCACCAGGCCCAGCCGTGCGAGGCGTGTGAACCTTCCGGGGGACACGTCGACGAGGTCCGCGCCCTCGGTCGTGCCCACCACCCGCACGCGGTCCACCAAGGACTCCGGGAAACCCCGCCCCGAACTCACCCGGTCGACCTCGGACCGCGGGACACGTCGGCCCCCGCCTCCCTCGTCGGGCACGGTCCGGATGAGGCCGAGATGGATGGCGAGGTCCAGCTCGCTTCGTTTCACCCCCAGTTCCCGGGCTGCGCGGCTCGGCGTGCAGGACAGGAGGTTGGGTTTCGTGATGGTGTCGCCTGACATGGTCGATCTCCCCCGCGGAGTCGGTTGCTCACGCTCTGTGCGTTCGCCGTGACAAAACCGTAGCCGCTCGGCCGGATCTCGTGGCGAGCCTGTGGATAACTCCGCGGGGGACGATGAACCAGCAGGTCAGAGGTCTGTGAGAGGTGCACGCTCGGGCTGTCGGGCGTCCACGTCTAGGTGCTCGCCGACCCGGTTGACGAGCAGGGTCATCTCGTAGGCGATCTGGCCGATGTCGACCTCCGCGCCGCTGAGCACGCACAGGCAACTGCCGGTACCCGCCGCCGTCACGAACAGCACGGCGTCGTCGAACTCGACCATCGTCTGGCGAACCTTGCCCGCTCCGAAGTGCCGTCCGGAACCCTTGGCCAGGCTGTGAAGCCCGGACGAGACGGCGGCGAGGTGCTCGGCGTCCTCGCGTCGCAGTCCCGTGCTCGCGCCCGTCACCAGACCGTCGTTGGACAGCACCAACGCGTGCCGCACATGGTCGACGCGCTCAGTCAGGTCGTCCAGGAGCCAGCCAAGTCCCTGGTTCTGCGCCATGATCCGGTCTCCCCGTGTAGATGTCTCCCCCTGCGCCGGAGGAACTCTTCGCCACCCTTCCCGACGATCCGGCCCTCGGGCAAGGAGGATGGGGGCATGGCGAAGAAGATGACCGATGAGGAATGGCGGGCGTTCGTCTCGCAGGGCACACGCACCGGAAAGCTGTCGACCGTGCGAGCCGACGGGAGCCCGCATGTGACGCCGATCTGGTTCGTGCTCGACGGGGAGGAGCTGGTGTTCAACACCGGCAAGTCGAGTGTCAAGGGACGCAATCTGATCCGTGACGGCCGACTGGCGCTGTGCGTGGACGACGACCGGCCGCCGTACGACTTCGTGGTGCTGCAGGGCCGCGCCCGCATTTCGGAGGATCTCGACGAGCTGAGGCATTGGGCAACTCGTATCGGGGCGCGCTACATGGGCGAGGAGCGCGCGGAGGAGTTCGGGGCCCGCAACGGCGTCCCGGGTGAACTCCTCGTCCGTGTCACGATCGACAAGGTCCTGGCGGAGAAGAGCGTCGCCGAATAGCAGCGGAGCGAACGCCGCTCGAAACAGGGGCCGGCAGCGGCTGAGGCGCCAGTCGGCTCACGAAGCCGGCCGGACCCTCATAGCCAGTCAGCCCACCGAGTCGAGCAGCCGGGCGGTGTGCATCCGCCCGGCGTACTCGACGAGCCGGATCAGCACCTCCTTCCCCGAATCGCGGTCGCGGGCGTCGCAGAGCACCACGGGCGTTCCCCGGTCCAGGTCGAGGGCGCGTGAGACGTCTTGTGCGCCGTAGCTGCGGGCGCCCGCGAAGCAGTTGACGGCCACGACGAACGGGATGTGCCGGTGCTCGAAGTAGTCCACTGCGGGGAAGCAGTCCTCCAGGCGCCGGGTGTCGGCGAGGACCACGGCGCCGAGGGCCCCCTGTGACAGTTCGTCCCACAGGAACCAGAAGCGGTCCTGGCCGGGGGTGCCGAAGAGGTAGAGGGACAGGCCGGACCGGATGGTGATGCGCCCGAAGTCCATGGCGACCGTCGTGGTGACCTTGTGGTCCACGCCATCGGTGTCGTCCACCCACTGCCCGGCTTCACTGAGCAGTTCTTCGGTGCGCAGCGGCCTGATCTCGCTGACCGCGCCCACCAGGGTGGTCTTGCCCACGCCGAATCCGCCGGCGACAAGTATCTTCAACGCGAGCGCGGCGGTCTCACCGTCGGTGGCGTCGGAGTGCTCGGAGACCATCGTTCACTTCTCTCGGGAGTGCCGGTATCGGTCGAGGTCACTGTGCGAAGGCAGCATCATGACAACTGCTGCTGCCCTTCGTGGGGTTGGACCGCTTCTTGCCGCCTGGTTCCGAAATGTCATCTACAGCGCCCGCAATCCTTCGATGACCTCGCGCAGAATCCGTTCGTCAGGAAGCTGCGCCGGAGGTACCGGACGGCTGACGGTGACGCAGCCGAGTTCCAGGAGGTCCCCCAGGAGCACCCTGACGACCCCCACGGGCAGATCGGCGCCCGCGGCGAGTTCGGCGACCGACTGGGTCTCCGGTCGGCAGAGTTCGATGAGAGCCCGGTGTTCCGGCCCGAGCGCGGTGTCGTCGTCGGCAGCGGGCGCGGCGGCGTCCAGGGTGACAAGGGCGATCAGATCGAAGCGCACGCCCGTGGGGCCGGGTCTGGTGCGCCCGCCCGTCATGGCGTACGGACGGACAAGGGGCCCGGCCTCGCCGTCGTACCACTGGCTGCCCTGCTCTCGCGGGGTGCCCGTCGTGTCCTCGGTCATGTGCGCGGACCGCCCTTCCGGCTCATCCCGCCGCGGGCGGTCGCGCGGCGGCGCGTGTCGGCGTGTAGAGGTGCTCGCCGACGCGCTTGACGAGTCGTGCCATCTCGTACGCCACCAGTCCGATGTCGGCGGTCACGGCGGTGAGGACGGCGAGACAGGAGCCGTCGCCGGCGGCGGCCACGAACAGGAAGGCGTCGTCCATCTCCACCATGGTCTGCCGCACGCCGCCGGCACCGAAGTGCCGGCCGGCACCCTTGGCCAGGCTGTGGAAGCCGGAGGCGACCGCGGCGAGGTGCTCGGCGTCCTCACGGCGGAGGTCGCTGGAGGCGCCCACGGCGAGCCCGTCGTTGGACAGCACGACGGCGTGCCGTACCTCCCTCACGCGCAGTACCAAGTCGTCCAGCAGCCAGTCGAGTTCACCGGACCGCTGGGCGGCCCTCATGCTCGGATCCTGCATCATGCGGGGTCTCCTTCGCTGCTGTCGCTGCGGGCTCTGGAATCGGGCGTGGCGCCGCGACCGGGCCGCCTGCCGCCGCCGCGCACCCAGCCCTCGCGGTAGGCCGCCATGCGGTCCCGGACGAGTTCGGGTGTGCGACGGCCGTCGTCGTCGGAGGCGGTCGTCCCTGCCGCCTCGTCGGGGCGTCCCTCGCGCAGTTGGGGGGCGAGGTTCGCCTGCCGTACGCGGCGTGGGAGGTCGTCGGAGGCTGCGGAGTCGTCCGGGGGCCGGTGCAGTCGCAAGGTGGTGACTCCCGGGGGTGGGGTGTCGGTGTGGGGCTGCGCCGCCGCCGGTGCGGGAGCCACCAGCGCGGGCCGGTCGGCGACCGCGTGGACGGCCTCCTGGTGCGGCTCGGCGGCGGGCACACGCGCGTACTCGTGTTCGGCGTGCCGATCGATGCCCGCCGGCTTCTCGGGGGAACGTTCCGCCGTGGCGTTGTGCAGTAGGGCCGTGGGCAGCAGGACGACCGCGGTGGTGCCGCCGTAGGGCGAGGTGCGCAGGTGCACCTTGATGGCGTGCCGGGACGCGAGTCGGCTGACCACGAAGAGGCCGAGCCGGTCGCTGTCGAACAGGTCGAGCGCCTCGGACTGTTCGATGCGCCGGTTGGCCTCGGCGAGGGTCTCCTTGCCCATGCCGAGGCCGCGGTCCTCGACCTCGACGGCGTAGCCGTTGCCGACGGGCTCGCCGGTGATGCGCACACGCGTGTGGGGAGGCGAGAACTGGGCGGCGTTCTCGACGATCTCCGCCAGCAGGTGGGTGAGGTCGGCGACGGCAGCGCCGATGACGGACGCCTCGGGGAGCTGTCGTACCTCCACGCGCGCGTAGTCCTCGACTTCGGAGACGGCAGCGCGGACCACGTTCGTCAGGGAGACAGGCATCCGCCAGGCCCGCCCGGGTGCCGCCCCGGAGAGGATGATCAAGCTCTCGGCGTGGCGTCGCATGCGGGTGGTGAGGTGGTCCAGCCGGAAGAGGTCGCTGAGTTCGTTCGGGTCGTCGGAGCGCCGCTCCATGCTGTCCAGCAGGCTCAGTTGACGGTGCACGAGGACCTGGCTGCGGCGGGCGAGGTTGACGAAGACGCCGGAGATTCCGCTGGCGAGTTCGGCGCGCTCGACGGCGGCGCGGAGCGCGGCTCGGTGGACGGTGCTCAGAGCCTCGCCGACCTGACCGGTCTCGTCCTCGGCGGGCGGTCCGGGCGGCGCCTCGGCCCGGATGTCGATCTCCTCCCCGGCGCGCAGCTTCCGCATGGCCTCAGGGAGTTTGCGCCGGGCGATCTCCAGGGCGCTGTTGCGCAGACTCACCAGTTCGACGACGAGGCCGCGACCGATGCGGACGGAGATCACGAGTGAGGCGGCCACGGCGGCGAGACCGAAGAGCACAGCGGCGCCGGCCGGGGTCAGCAGACCGCGGGTGAACGGGTCGGCGCGATCTGCGACGCCGCGCCCGGCGTCCTGCTCGATCGTCCGCATCGCGTCCTGCACGCGTGCGTGTGCCTGACCCCAGGTGGCTTCCCCGGCCGCGTCGATCGCCCGCGCGCCCGGTGCGGTGGCCAGGACCCTGTCCTCGACTGCGGCCACGGCCGCGTAGGCGCTGCCGTCTGCGAGGCTCTGCCAGGCCGCGCCCTCCGGGCCGCGCAGATCGGCGACGGCCGCCTCGATGAGGGTACGGCGGGTGCCGACGGCGCCGGTGAACAGCCGCAGCCGCTCGCCGTCGAGGCGCCCGGCGAGACGTGCGCTGTCCAGCACCACGTCCTCCTGCGCCAACGCCTCGCCCGCGCGGGCGAATTCGAGCAGTACGCGCGCGTCGGAGCCGAGCTCGGCGTCCTGGATGCCGGTGAGCGCGCCGCCCACCGAGAACGCGCTCGCGATGGTCGTCGTGTACCGCCCGTACGCCTCGTCCCAGCCGGCGCTGCCGTCCAGAACGGCACTGCGTACGGTGCTCAGCTGCTCGGCGCCGCTGACGAAGGCCTCAAGTCGCCGGGCCACGCCGACCGGGAGTTCCCCGCCGTCGGCGACCGTGTTCCGGTCGCCGAGCCGCAGCCGCGCCACCGCCTTGTCGGTGTCCTGCGCGAGCTTCTTGAAGTCGTCGCTCTGTCCGGCGGACGGGTCGGTCGCGTAGCGCACGGCGGCCTCGCGTTCCGCCTGCAGGGCAGCGACGGCAGTTGCGGTGGGCGCCCTGACGCCGGAGTCGACGCGCTGCAACTGGCGCAGCCTGGAGACGTCCTGGGCCGTCGTGACGGTGGCGTGGGCCCACAGGGCCAGAAGCGAGACGACCGGCACCATCAGCAGGCAGACGATCTTGGCTCGGACGGTGCGCGGACGAATGCGCCAGCGCTCCGCACGCGTGGGTGTGTCGTCGGGCGCCACGCCCAGGCTCTCGTCCGGGCCTTCGTCGGCCGGCGGTCCGGCATGGGCGCGGCGACCGCGCGCGGGGGGCGATGACGGCGTCCCGGCGCCGGCTGCGGTGGTCCTACGGGGTTTACGCATGGCCTCCTCGCTCGGAAGTGGTTCGGGGCGGGTGTTCCCGGGCCGTCCCCGGTCCGGGCCCGCCGCTAGCCCGCGACGCGCTCGACCGTTCCCTGGGCCGACGCGGATGCCGCGCGCTCCCCCGTGGTGGGCGACAGCGCGACGAAGGCGGAGGTCAGGAAGAGGTAGGACCCGAGGCCGACGGCGAGGGGGAAGATGAACTGCATCGCCGTGGCCCCGGGCAAGACATCACCGGCGGGGGTGACTTCCACGCCGACCGCGAACATCCCGGTGTAGTGCATGCTGCTGACCGCCGCGCCCATGATCAGGGAGGCGATGGTGACGGCGACGGGCGACTTAATGTTGAGCGCCGCCCACAGGGCTGCCGTCGCCGCGACGACTGCGATCAGGACGGACACTCCGACGAGGACGGGGTCGTAGGTCACCTCGCCGTGGAGTCGTACGGCGGCCATGCCCAGGTAGTGCATGCTCGCGACGCCGAGCCCGGTGGTGAGCCCTCCGAGGAACAGCGCGCGGGTCCGGTCACGGCTGTATCCGACCGCGAAGACGCCTGCGCAGACGACGGCCATGGCGACGAGGAGGCTCACGATGGTGAGCGGCACGTCGTAGCGGATGTCGGTGCCGCTGACGCTGAAGCCCAGCATGGCCACGAAGTGCATGGTCCAGATGCCGGTGCCGATCGCCGAGGCGGCGGTGATGAGCCAGTTGCGGCGCGACTTGCCGGTGGCGCCGAGGGCGCGGACGGTGCAGCGAAGTCCCAGCGCGGCGCCTATGCACGCCATCGCGTAAGACAGAACGGGGGTCAGCCAGCCGAGGGCGGCGTGGTCCAGGTGTCCCATGGCCCAGGGACGCTAGCCGGGGCAGGGGCGCGCGAGGGGGGCGCATTTCGAAAGCTGTTGGAATATGACATGGAGATGCAGCAGAACGATCGCGTCACGCTCGAACGTGTGCACAGCGGTGTCATCCGTGCCGGTGAGGGATCATGCGGAGCATGAGCGACGACCACACACATGTGCAGGAGTTCTTCGGGGCCCGCGCCGCCGGCTGGGACAGTCGGTTCCCCGACGACGGGCCCGCCTACGCGGCTGCGGCCGCCGCGCTCGGACTGCGCGCGGGGGATCGCGTGCTCGACGCCGGCTGCGGCACCGGGCGCGCCCTGCCGCCGCTGCGTGCCGCTGTGGGGCCCTCGGGGCTGGTCCTCGGCGCTGATCTGACCCCGGCCATGCTGGAGGCCGCCGTACGGGCCGGACGCGGCGCGGACGGGCAGTTGCTGCTCGCCGACGTGGCCGCGCTGCCTCTGCGGTCGGAGTCGCTGGACGCCGTGTTCGCGGCCGGCCTCATCGCGCACCTGCCCGATCCGGCGCAGAACTTGCGGGAGTTGGCACGTGTGGTGCGCGCCGGTGGCACCCTCGCCCTGTTCCACCCGATCGGCAGGGCGGCGCTGGCGGCACGCCAGGGCAGACAGATCACCCCGGACGACCTGCGGGCCGAACCCAACCTCCGGCCATTGCTGGCAGGTTCGGGGTGGCGCATGACGTCGTACGCCGACGAGGACGACCGATTCCTGGCGCTCGCCGCACGGGAGCCCTGAGGTCCCGGCTGCGAGGCCCTGCCGTCCCAGGGGAATTCGTACGCCGAGCTGAGCCGGTAGATCTCCGAGGCTTCGCGGAAAGGGTCCATCCGCCGGATCTGTTCGAGCCGCTCGAAGCGCTTCACCGCGCTGTCCCCCTTCTGTCGCGGAGGCTCCAACTCTACGTTGGGTATTGGAAGATGAAAGATCAGTCACGCAGGGGGAAGGCGGTCAATATGTGGAGCAGGGTGCGCGAGTCGGGTGCGAGAGTTCTCCGCTCATTTCGCACGGAGGCGGACACCGGCAAGGACAGGCGCACACACAATCTGTTCGAGGCCGCCGCCGTGTATGTGTCGGCCCGTGCGGAGGACGACCAGGAGCAGATCGACGAGGCGGCCGGCTGGGTGTCTCCGGAAGCGCTGTCGTTCGGGGTGAGCGAACTGGCGTGCCGGGCCGTCATCGCGCTGGCACGGGAACGCGACGAGTCGCCGCAGACTGTCGCCCGGACCCTCCTCGGGCTCCCGGCGGCCTGACGTCGCGGACGATCTCGGTCGATTCGCCCCGACCGGTCGGAAAACTGCAGCTCCGGGTGCGCCTGGGAGTCGTGACAAGCGGCTTCCGGTCGCACTAGGGTGCGCGCCGATGGACGAACCGATGGGGAGGCTGGGATGGCAGAGACGGACGAGGAGGCCGTCGCCGCCGCGGACGATGCGCTGGACGATGCGCTGTACGTGCTCACGGCGGTGCTGCTGACGCCGGCGAAGTTCCCGAGCGTGCTGGGCGACGACTACCCGGAGGCGTGCGCGGCGCTCGGTCTCGCGCCGCTCGCCGACGGATACGGCCTGGTCATCGGCCAGGACGGCGACGGCGCCCGGTGGACGGTCGTCATCGACGACGTCTCCTTGGTCGCGGTCGCCATCGCGTCCTGGGACTGCGGCATGGAGTACGACCTGTCGCCCGACGAACGTACGGTCGTGGCCGCGCTGCCCGGCTGGCCCCTCGCGGTGGCCGTCGCCGCCCCGAATGTGCCCGCGCCGCACGATCCCGAGCCCGACATCGCGGACGGTCCGCCACTCACGCCGCCGGACACGAGTGTGTGGGGGCCGGCCCAGCGGCGCCTGGGCGCCGACGAGATCGCCCTGCAGTGGGCGGTGTGGCGCGAGCAGATCGAGGACGCCGACTTCGCGACGCCGGGCGCCGGCGCCGCCAAGGACACGGACGACGCCGAGGACCAGGGACCAGAGGCCGAGAACGCCAAGAACGCTGAAAATGCCGAGACGGCCAGGACGGCCGAAAAGCAGGGCGGCCACAGCGGTATCCGGCGGGTCCTCGCCGAGGCACGCGCGTACGTGGAGTCCCCGCCACCCCTCGGTCGCGTCCGGTCCTCCTTCGCCTCGGGCGACGCACGGACCCTGCGCGCGGACGGTCCCGGCTGGTCGCTGGTCGCCAGGACCGACGACATCGCCTTCGTACTCCTCGACGACGAGCCCGGCGAGGTCCTGCCGGTGGGTCGCGGGGCGGAGCTGCCCTGGCTTCTGGAAGCACTCGACAAGATGGCTGTACGCCCCTCCTGAGCCCTCCCGGCACCCTCCTGAGCCCTCCCGGCACCCTCCTGACCTGCGTACCGAGCGGCGCGGCAGTGCGCCTGGACGGAACTGCCGGTGTCTGGTGACCCCATTCGGTGGCAGCGTCACATGTGGCCCCAACCCATGGATGGCACGGCAGCAGGACCGCACCATGAGGCAGCCTTCACGGCTCCGCTCCCTCATGTGCCCGTCCCTTCTGCCAGGAGGCCGTCATGCGCCTGTCCCGAGGTCTTCCGTTCCTCACCGCCACGCTGCTCGCCGGCGCCCTCAGCTGGCCGACTCCCGTAGCGGCCACGGCAGTCGGCGAGCAGCACTGCGCACGTCAGGAAGGCGTACGGGTGCCCGGCGCGGCCTACCAACAGAGCGCCTGCCTCCCGGATCTGACCACGTCGGGACTCGCCGGCACGCCGTACACCGACATGGCCGACCAGGCCGGGCTCACGGCACGGGGTACCCGGACCCCGACGGGGGTGCCCGGTATTCAGATCGACGGCTACTTCCCGGACTCCTCCCGCTTCAACGCCACGCACGGATGGCGTCACGACGCACAGTTCGTGATCCGACTGCCGGACCGCTGGAACGGCGGACTCGTCGTTACCGGCGCCCCCGGCACTCGCAGGCAGTACGCGACGGACACAGCGATCTCCGATCAGGTGCTCGCGCTCGGCTACGCCTACGCTGCGACCGACAAGGGCAACAACGGCTCCGACTTCTACCGCGACGGCAAGCGGCCGGGTGATGCGGTCGCCGAGTGGAACGCACGCACCACTCAGCTCACCCGGGCTGCCCGCAAGGCGGTGGCCCAGCGCTACGGGCAGGCTCCCCGTCGTACGTACATGACCGGCATCTCCAACGGTGGCTACCTCACCCGCTGGCAGCTGGAGAACCATCCCGAGTTGTACGACGGCGGCGTGGACTGGGAGGGCGCCCTGTGGACCGCGGACGGCCCCAACCTGCTCACCTCCCTGCCCACCGCGGTGGCTCGCATACTCGGCTCCGCGCGGGACGAGGACCTGTACGCGATCGGCTTCGCGCGCGGCTCCGAATTTCTGTGGCCCTATCACGAGCAGGCCTACTGGGGCGTCACGCAGAAGATCTACCGCGCCGAGTTCGACCCGGCGTACGACCCCGGTTGTCCGGGCCCATCCGCCGGGACCACGCCGGAGCAGATCCTGGCTCCGTGCGCCTCAGATGCCGCGTACGACTACGCATCGCGTCCGGCGTCCGTCCATCGCGCCGTGGCCCGCGTCGCTCTGACCGGGCGCATCGCAAGACCGCTGATCACGCTGCACGGCGACCTCGACGCGCTGCTGCCGAAAGCAGCCGACTCGGACGTGTACACACGCATGGTCGACGCGAGCGGGCGAGGCCCACTGCACCGGTACTTCACGATCGCGGGCGGCACGCATGTCGACGGGCTGTACGACACCTATCCGGACCGGCTCCGGCCGATCCTGCCCTGCTACCGGTCGGCCTTCGACACGCTGGTCGCGTGGGTGGAGCGGGGCACCCGACCGCCCGCGGACCGTACCGTCGGCAGGCCCGCGAGCGGCGATGTGCTCAATTCGTGCGCGCTGTCCACCCGGACCGCACCGACGGCCGGGCGATGATCAGCGACCGAGCTCCTTGCGCGTGGCGCGGCGCAGCCTGCGCCGCTGTGACGGGTCGAGCGTGAGGTACGCGGCGGCCGGGACTCCCAGGATTATCAGGAGCGCGGCCCACCAGGGCAGCCAGATCAACAGGATGAGACCGGCCGCCACACCTCCCGCGGCGATCTTCGCGTTCTTCGACATGTGCGTCGCCTCCTTCGCGGCCACTGCCGCTCTCTGTCCTGAAAACGGGCCCGCGCTTCCAGCGGTTCCGAACCGCGACCCTGAGACGACCCTGAGGTGCGGCCCTTACTGGTCCCGGAGACCGGTGCCGACTGAAGTCCGAGGTCCGAGGTCCGAGGTCCGGCACCCGGCACCCGGCACCCGGCACCCGGCACCCAGCACCCAGCACCCAGCACCCAGCACCCAGTGTCCGCTGTCCGAGGCCGATCGACTTACTGGATTCCGCACAAGTGAGATACCCATGCCGACCGGAGAGTGACACAGATCACAGATCCGGCATTTCGGACGGGCCGTCGATTGCTGTACCCTCGGCCCCTCAATCCAGGGTAGTCAAGTTTGAGGAGTGCTACAGAGCTGTGCCGAGGCTTCCCGAGGCAACACCGTTCGAGATCTCTGACCTGGCCGGGTGCTGTGCCGTGTTCGTACCCGGTGACCCGGCCCGCACCGGCCGGGTCGCCTTCTGGCGAGCCGAGGGGGGCACCGTTCCGCTCGCCTCAGCCGGATCCGTCGAGGACCTGACCGTCGCCCTGACCGGCGAGGACGGTGTCGAGCTGGTGAGCGTGCCGGCCGTCCTGCTGCCGGTGCGCGCCGCCCTGCCTGTGCTCACGCGTGCGCGCGCGTCCGATCAGGCTCACCGAGCAGGCGTCTTCTGGGGCACGGCGACTGTGCTCGCCCTGCAACTCGTCGCACGCGGACTGCTCCTGCCCGGCCTCTCGGCGGACGATCACGACGCCTGGCGAGCCGGTCCCCTGCGACCCGAGGACGTCGAACGTGTTCGCGCCCTCGCCGCCGCGATGCCACCCGAGGCGCACGCCGTGCCGCTGGGCGACCTGGAGCCGCTGGTGCTGCCGGATCCGGAGCGGCTGCTGCGGGCCTTCCTGGACGCGGTTGCCGACGCACTTCCCCGCTCCCCCGCCGCGAAGCTCGTCACAGGCGGTCCCTCCTACGCGGCCCAGGAGCCGCAGCGCGTGCCCGAACAGCGCGCATGGGCAGCCGATGTCGCCGCGGGCCACGACGCGGGCGTACGGCTCTCCCTGCGGCTCGAGGTGCCCGGCCTCGGCGCGGCGACACAGGATGACGGGACACTGTCGTTCCGGGCTGTTCTGCAGCTGCACAGCGTGAGTGATCCGGCGCTGGTCGCGGACGCCGCCACGGTGTGGGCGTCGCCCGGCGCCTTCGGCCCACGCGCGCGGCTGGACGCCCTGCTGGCACTGCGCCGCGCAGCTCGCGCCTGGGCGCCGCTTGCGCCGCTGCTGTCGGCGGCCGTGCCGGACGCGGTGGAACTGGCCGACGACGAGGTGACCGACCTCCTTCAGGAGGGCGCTCGGGCCCTCGCCGGAGCCGGCGTCGATGTGCACTGGCCCAAGGAGCTCACCCGCAACCTCACCGCCCGCGCGGTGATCGGCCCGCCGGACGAGGAGTCCGCGCCGGGCAGAGTGTCCTCGGACACCCCGTCGTTCCTGGCCGCCGACGCACTGCTCGCCTTCAACTGGTGGTTCGCCCTGGGCGACCAGCGGCTCACGCGCGGGGAGCTGGACCGGCTGGCGGAGGCGAACCGCCCCGTGGTGCGGCTGCGCGACCAGTGGGTCCTCGTCGACCCTCAGGAGGTGCGCCGCGCCCGCGCGCAGCAGGACCACAAGGTGACACCCATCGACGCGCTCGGCGCCGCGCTGACGGGCTCCACCGAGGTGGACGGCCGCCAGGTGGAGGTCCGGCCCACGGGCTGGCTGGCGGCGCTGCGCGAGCGCCTCACGGACCCGGAGGGGCAGGACCCGGTGGCCCAGCCTGCCGCGCTCGCGGCCACACTGCGCGACTACCAGCGGCGCGGCCTGAGCTGGCTGGCCCGGATGACGTCCCTCGGCCTGGGCTGCTGTCTGGCCGACGACATGGGCCTCGGCAAGACGATCACTCTCATCGCGCTGCATCTGCACCGGCAGTCCGACGCCTCGTCCGCCGGCCCGACGCTGGTCGTGTGTCCGACCTCCCTGATGGGCAACTGGCAGCGCGAGATCGAGAAGTTCGCGCCCGGCACGCGCGTGCGCCGCTTCCACGGGCCACGGCGTGACCTGGCTGCCCTGGCGGACGGGGAGTTCGTGCTCACCACGTACGGCACGATGCGGCTGGACGCACGTCGGCTCGCCGAGGTGCCCTGGGGCATGGTCGTCGCGGACGAGGCCCAGCACGTGAAGAACCCGTACTCGGCGACCGCGCGGGAGCTGCGCTCGATCGGCGCACGCGCACGCGTGGCGCTCACCGGCACGCCGGTGGAGAACAACCTGTCGGAACTGTGGGCGATCCTCGACTGGACGACGCCCGGCCTGCTGGGCCGCCTCGGCACCTTCCGCACGCGGTACGCCCAGGCCGTCGAGGGCGGCCAGAATCCGGCTGCCGCGGAGCGACTCGCCCGGCTGGTACGCCCGTTCCTGCTGCGCCGGCGCAAGTCGGATCCGGGGATCGCGCCAGAGCTCCCGCCGAAGACGGAGACCGATCGCGCCGTGTTCCTCACCACGGAGCAGACGGGTCTGTACGAGGCAGTGGTCCGCGAGACGCTCGCGGAGATCTCCGGCGCCGACAGCATGGCGCGGCGCGGCCTGATCGTGAAGCTCCTGACGGGCCTGAAGCAGATCTGCAACCACCCGGCGCAGTTCCTCAAGGAGGGGCGGCCGAGGATCGCCGGGCGCTCGGGGAAGCTGGAGCTGCTGGACGAGTTGCTCGACACCATCCTCTCCGAGGGGGCGAGCGTCCTGGTCTTTACGCAGTACGTGCGTATGGGACGCCTCATCGAACAGCATCTGGCGGCTCGTGGCATGCCCTCGCAGTTCCTGCACGGCGGAACCCCGGTGGCCGAACGTGAGGCCTTGGTTCGGCGCTTCCAGGACGGTGAAGTGCCCGTCTTCCTGCTGTCCTTGAAGGCCGCGGGAACCGGCCTGAACCTCACCCGCGCCGAGCACGTCGTGCACTACGACCGCTGGTGGAACCCCGCGGTCGAGGCGCAGGCCACCGACCGCGCGTACCGCATCGGCCAGACCCGGCCCGTACAGGTGCACCGGCTGATCGCCGAGGGAACCATCGAGGACCGTATCGCCGAGATGCTGAGCCGCAAGCGGAAACTGGCAGACGCGGTGCTCGGCGCGGGCGAGGCAGCACTCACCGAGCTGACGGACGCGGAGCTGGCCGATCTGGTGGAACTGCGAGGGGGCACCCGATGAATCGACACGACGGTGAGATGGAGCGCACGTTCGCCGCGCTGCCGCCCGCGCACGGGCGGGGATTCGCACAGACATGGTGGGGACAGGCCTGGCTGCAGGCGCTGGAGGAGTCGGCACTGGACTCGGGGCAGCTCAAGGCCGGCCGCAGGCTCGCCCGCGCGGGAGCGGTCGGCGCGGTGTCGGTGCGCCCCGGCCGCATCACGGCGATCGTGCAGGGTCGCGACCGTACGGCGCACCGGGCCGACGTGCTGCTGGAGGAGCTGTCCACGGATCAGTGGGACCGCTTCCTGGACATGGCCGTCGAGCGGGCCGGGCATGTCGCCGCGCTGCTGGACCGCGACATGCCACCGCACCTGGTGGAGGACGCTGCCGCCAGGGGCATCGAACTGCTGCCGGGCATGGGTGATCTGGAGCCCGAGTGCGGCTGCGGCGCCTGGGACCACTGCGGGCACACGGCGGCCCTCTGCTACCAGGTGGCACGGCTGTTGGACCAGGACCCCTTCGTCCTGCTCCTGATGCGCGGACGGGGCGAGCGCGACCTCCTGGACGACCTGCAGGCCCGCAGCGCCGCCCCCGCGACCCCGTCGTCCGAGGCGTCCGAGGCGCCCACCTCTCCCGATGCGGTGGGCGTGGACGCCGCTGAGGCGTATGCGACCGGCGACATCCTGCCGCCGCTGCCCGCGCTGCCCGAGTTGCCCGCCGAGCCGGGAGTACCGCCGTCCTTGGACACCGAGACGCCTCCCGCGCCCGGCGTCGATCCGGCTGCGCTGGAGTTCCTGGCTGCCCAGGCCGCCGCCGAAGCGCACCGCATGCTCGCGGAAGCGCTGCGGCCGGGTCCGGGACAGCAGGTCGTGGAAGCGGAGTTGACGCTCGGCCAGGACGCGGTGCGCCTCGCCGCGGGCGCCCCGCTCGCCGACGTGGCGGAGCGGCTGGCAGACGGATCGGGACGCGGCCGGGAAGGGCTGGCGACGGCCGTACGCGCCTGGCAACTCGGAGGAGTCGTCGCGCTGTCCGTGCTCGACGAGGAGTGGACCGTCGAGGGCGAAACGCTCGCACGCGCGCGTACCGCCCTGGACTCCGCCTGGGACAAGGACGAACGGCCGTCGCTGCGCGCGAAGGGCAACCGCTGGACGGTCGTCGGCGCGCCGCGTCAGCTGCGCCTGGGACAGGACGGACGGTGGTGGCCGTACCGCAAGGAAGGGAGTCGCTGGGTGCCCGCAGGGGGCCCTGCACAGGATCCGGCAACGGCTCTGGCCGCGGCGCAGGCGGGGACCGAGGAGGCGGCACAGCCGTAGGTCATGCCGGGCGGCTCCGACGAGCACCCCTCCTGGACTGAGAGCCGTCTCGGCTCGGCTGAGAGCGACCTCGGCTCGACGAGTGGCCGTCGCCCCGTGTTCATCCCTCGGACGAATTACGTTCCGCCTGAGCTCCAAATCTGGCCGCTGTCAAACAACTTGGTCTTCAGGAGGCCCGATGTCCCCGCACGCCACCGGCCGGCGCCACGCCCAACGTCTCGTCGCCGGCGGCGTACCCCTCGCCGTGCTCGCGGCGCTCGCGGCCACCGGGCCCGCCGCCGGCGCGGGGAACGAGGGCGGCATCGCAAGCAAGGGCCGCGCCGCACACGTCGTGCACACGGCGACGCTCGGCGACATCCCGCTCGGCGCGTTCAGCAACGCCTTGCTGCCCGGCAGCGTGGGCAACGACCGGGGTGTGGACCTGGGCGGCATCGGCAGCGACATCTACCCGGCGGGCCGCAAGGGCGAGTTCTGGACCGTCACCGACCGCGGCCCCAACGGCCAGATCAAGGTGGACGGCACGAAGCGGCGG
Organism: Streptomyces sp. NBC_00299; assembly: GCF_036173045.1. Classification (GTDB taxonomy): domain Bacteria; phylum Actinomycetota; class Actinomycetes; order Streptomycetales; family Streptomycetaceae; genus Streptomyces; species Streptomyces machairae. Next base: position 8,211,964 of record NZ_CP108039.1, on the reverse strand, counting down.
ACGTTCCCCGTGCCCGGCTTCGATCCGGCGATCGTGAAGATCCGGGTGACCGGAGGCACCGTGCGGGTGCTGGACGCGATCCCGATCACGACGACGTCCGGGAAGCCCGTCACCGGGCTGTCGAACCAGGAGGGCCGCGACGAGGCGCCGTACTCCTATGACGCGCGGACACCTCTGGCGTTCAATCCGAACGGGCTGGACACCGAGGGCATCGTGCGCGCCGCTGACGGGAGCTTCTGGCTCGTCGACGAGTACGGGCCCTCCCTTGTGCACGTCTCCGCGCGCGGGAAGGTCCTCGCGCGCTACGTGCCCGAGGGGCTCCGCCTCACCGGCGCGGGCTACCCGGTGGTGGAGGCGCTGCCCTCCGTCCTGCTGCACCGGAAGATCAACCGTGGCTTCGAAGGGCTCGCCCAACTGCCCGGCGGCGACCTGGTGATGGCCGTGCAGAGCCCGCTGTCGCTGCCGGACACGGATGCCGGGGAGGCTTCTCGCACCACGCGCCTGCTGCGCTTCTCGCCGAAGAAGAGGGCGGTCACCGCGGAGTACGCGTACCGCTTCGACCCGGTGAACGTGGTGGACCCGAGCGAGGACGACACGTCCGAGCTGAAGATCTCCTCGGTCGTGGCCGTGGGCGGCAACCGGCTGCTGGTCGAGGAGCGCACCGACAAGGCCGCGCGGCTGCACCTGGTGCGTCTGGACCGTGCGGCGAACATCCTCGGCGGTCCCTGGGACGACGACACGACGTCACCGGCGCTGGAGCAGCTCGACGACCCGGCGGCCTCGGGTGTGCCGGTGCTGTCCAAGCGGCTGGTCGTCGACCTGGGCACGGTCAAGGGTGTGCCCGGGAAGATCGAGGGCATCGCGCGCGTGGACCGCGACACGCTGGCCCTCATCAACGACAACGACTTCGGGATGACGGACGGCGAGGGTGCGTTCGACGCACAGGGCAGGCTCGTCGACAGCGGTATCGAGACGTCGGTGATCTACGTGCGACTGCCGCGCGGCATCTGACGGCCTGGGGCAGTTCGCCCGCCGGGGACGCGAGCGGCGCCCTAGGGCAGTTCGTCCGGAAGCGACGGGAGCAGCGATTCGAGATCACTCGGAAAGCCGCTCGGCAGCTCGGTGGGGAACCCCGACGGCAGTTCGGTCGGGAACCCCGACGGCAGTGATGTCGGCAGCTCGCTCGGCAGCTTGCTGGGAAGCTCGGTCGGGATGCTGAAGGACGGCCTGGGCGAGCTGCTCGTGCTCTCGGCGGGCGTCTTCTCGTCGGGCGAGTCGTCGTTGCCGGAGGTCATCAGCACCACGGCCACGACTGCTCCGACCACCACGATCGCGGCGAGCAGGATGAACAGCGGAGTACGCCGCCTTGGTGCGCCGCCTCCGTCGGGTGATTCCGGGGGCGGCCAATCACCGTACGTGGGTGGGCCGCTGTCTCCCGGAGGCGGACCGTAGCCTCCAGGAGGCGGTCCGAAGCCACCGCCCGGAGGCGGCGTGTCACCCGGCGGTCCCGGCGGCTGAGGCGGTACGGGCGGCATGGCCATACCGACAAGCCTCGCCTCGTCCCGGTCAGGACGCGAGCTCTTCTTGGGAGTTGGTACGGGCCCATGCCTTGGAGCGCATGGTTCCGGAACATTCCGCGCGGAGACCGATCGTTTACCGGCACCAATGGCCGGCACCCACTGCCCGTCCCGCGTGTGACTGGCCTCTGGGCGGGCGGGTCACACGCGGTCGGGCACGCGCGTGTGGCCTCAGCCGCGTGCTCCCAGCAGGTGATCCATCGCCAGCTGGTCGAGGCGCTCGAAGGCCATCCCGCGCGCGGCGGCCGCCTCGACGTCGAAGTCCTCGAACGCCGTGCGGTCCGCGAGTAGCGACTTCAGGCCGTCCGCCGCCGTCGGCTGCGCCAGCTCGTCCAGGCGCGCGGCACGCAGGGCCTCCTGGACCTCCGGATCGGCGCGGAAGGCGGCCGAACGCTCCTTGAGGATGAGGTAGTTGCGCATGCAGCCCGCGGCAGACGCCCACACTCCGTCGAGATCCTCCGTCCGCGGCGGCTTGAAGTCGAAGTGACGGGGCCCGCTGTAACCGGCGCTCTCCAGGAGGTCGACCAGCCAGAAGGCGGCACGCAGGTCGCCCGCGCCGAAGCGCAGGTCCTGGTCGTACTTGATGCCGGACTGGCCGTTGAGGTCGATGTGGAAGAGCTTGCCCGCCCACAGTGCCTGCGCGATGCCGTGCGGGAAGTTGAGGCCGGCCATCTGCTCGTGCCCGACCTCGGGGTTGACGCCGTACAGCTCCGGCCGCTCCAGGCGCTCGATGAACGCCAGCGCGTGGCCGACGGTCGGGAGCAGGATGTCACCGCGCGGCTCGTTCGGCTTGGGTTCGATGGCGAACTTGAGGTCGTAGCCCTGGGAGATGACGTACTCGCCGAGGAGGTCGAAAGCCTCCTTCATGCGGTCGAGAGCCACGCGTACGTCCTTGGCGGCGCCGGACTCGGCGCCCTCGCGCCCGCCCCAGGCGACGTAGGTCCTGGCGCCCAGTTCGGCCGCCAGGTCGATGTTGCGGATCGTCTTGCGCAGGGCGTATCGGCGCACGTCGCGGTCGTTGGCGGTGAATGCGCCGTCCTTGAAGACGGGGTGGGTGAAGAGGTTGGTGGTGGCCATCGGCACCTTCATGCCGGTGGCGTCGAGGGCCTCACGGAAGCGCTTGATGTGCGCCTCGCGCTCGGTGTCCGAGGACCCGAAGGGGATCAGGTCGTCGTCGTGGAAGGTGACGCCGTGGGCGCCGAGCTCGGCCAGGCGCTGCACCGTCTCCACCGGGTCGAGGGCCCGGCGGGTGGCCTCGCCGAAGGGGTCCCGTCCCTGCCAGCCGACGGTCCACAGGCCGAAGGTGAACCTGTCCTCGGGGGTGGGCTGGTAGCTCATGCCGCGGCTCCTCGCTTGCTTACGTCTGCTTGCTACGACTATTTCGTCATGGCCGTTTACAAATTAGTATGCCGACGCGTCCCTGGGAAGGGACAAGATGTCCCCGAAGGGGTGAGGTCCGGGTCGTGACGCTCCGGGCACCCTCGAAACAGCAGGTCGGTTCCCGCAGAGCCGCGGAAAAGGGAGAGCCCGATGTCAGCAGCCGAGGGTCCGCTCGTCGTCGGCGTGGACACGTCCACCCAGTCCACCAAGGCGCTGGTCGTCGACGCGTCGACGGGGCAGGTCGTCGCGAGCGGCCAGGCACCGCACACGGTGTCCTCCGGTGCCGGCCGCGAGAGCGACCCACGCCAGTGGTGGGACGCTCTGTGCGAGGCGCTGCGCCAGTGCGGCGACGCCGCGCACGAGGCCGCGGCGGTGTCGATCGGCGGGCAGCAGCACGGCCTGGTCACGCTGGACGACCGGGGCGAGCCGGTGCGTCCGGCTCTGTTGTGGAACGACGTGCGCTCGGCGCCGCAGGCCCGTCGGCTGACCGAGGAACTGGGCGGCGCGAAGTTCTGGGCCGAGCGCACGGGCTCCGTTCCGGCGGCCTCGTTCACGGTGACCAAGTGGGCCTGGCTTGCGGAGAACGAGCCGGAGTCCGTCCGGGCCACCAAGGCCGTACGTCTCCCCCACGACTACCTCACCGAACGCCTCACGGGGCAGGGCACCACCGACCGCGGCGACGCCTCCGGTACGGGCTGGTGGGCGTCGGGGACGGAGTCGTACGACGAGGAGATCCTCGCGCGCGTGGGGCTCGACCCGGCGATGTTGCCCCGTGTGGTCCGGCCCGGGGAGATCGCGGGCACCGTGCGCGACAGCCATGAGCTGCCGTTCTCCAGGGGCACCCTGGTCGCACCCGGCACCGGTGACAACGCCGCCGCGGCACTCGGCCTCGGACTGCGGCCCGGCATGCCCGTACTGAGCCTCGGCACCTCCGGCACGGTGTACGCCGTGTCGAGGCGGCGCCCCGTCGACCCGTCCGGCACCGTGGCGGGCTTCGCCGACGCGCACGGCGACTGGCTGCCGCTGGCCTGCACCCTGAACTGCACGCTCGCCGTCGACCGCCTCGCCACCCTGCTGGGCCTCGACCGCGAGGCCGTGGAACCCACCACCGGCCTCACGCTCCTGCCCTACCTGGACGGCGAACGCACCCCGAACCTGCCGAACGCCTCCGGTGTGCTGCACGGCCTCCGTCACGACACGACCGCAGGCCAGCTCCTGCAAGCCGCCTACGACGGCGCCGTCCACGCGCTGCTCGGCGCCCTGGACCTGGTTCTGGACGAGGACGCGGACCGCTCCGCGCCGCTGCTGCTGATCGGCGGCGGGGCACGGGGTACGGCCTGGCAGCAGACTGTACGACGGCTGTCGGGGCGCCCGGTGCAGGTCCCCGAGGCCAGGGAACTGGTCGCGCTCGGCGCCGCGGCCCAGGCGGCCGGCCTGCTGACCGGCGAGGATCCGGCCGCGGTCGCCCGGCGTTGGAACACCACGCGCGGGCCGGTGCTGGACGCCGTGGAGCGGGACGACGAGACGCTGGCCAGGATCAGCGGGGTACTCTCCGACGCGGCCCCGCTGCTGGAGCGGAGCCCCGAGGCTCACTGAGGACTGACGAGGATTGACGGAGGCATGACCGCACCGCTGCACGAGGCCCACCCGACCGGAGCCGGGCGCGCGCTGCCGAACACCCAGCAGGGCATGCGCCGCCGCAACCTCGCCCGGGTGATGCACACCGTCAGCGCCGACGGTCCGCTCTCGCGTGCCGCCGTCGCCTCCAGGATCGGGCTGACGCGCGCGGCGGTGTCGACCCTCGTCGACGAGCTGATCCGCTCGGGACTGCTGGAGGAACTCGGTCCCGAACGGCCCGGCCGGGTGGGTCGCCCCGGCTCGGCGCTGGCCGTCAGTGGGCACGGTCCGGCCGGAATCGGGGCGGAGGTCGGCGTCGACCATCTCGCCGTCTGCGCGGTAGATCTGCGCGGCGTGGTGCGGGCCAGGGCAGTGCGGCACGGCGCGAATCGGGGCCGGGCGCCCGCACCGGTGATCGAGGAACTCGGCGCGTTGGTGCGCCAAGTCGTCGCCGAGGCCGAGCACGTGGGGCTGTGGCCCGCCGGCCTGGCGGTCGCCGTGCCGGGTCTGGTGGCGCGGGACGCGCGCACGGTCGTCCGTGCTCCGAACCTCGACTGGCGGGACGCGGACCTCGGCGGTCTGCTGCCCGTGGACTTCCCGGTGAGCGTGGGCAACGAGGCCAACTTCGGCGCGCTCGCCGAGCTCTGGCTGGGCGATGGTACTGCGCGCGACTTCGTGCACGTGTCGGCGGAGATCGGTATCGGTGCGGCGGTCGTGGTGGACGGCGGGCTGCTGCGCGGAACGCACGGTTTCGCGGGCGAGTTGGGGCATGTGCCGGTCCAGCCGGACGGACCCGCGTGTCCGTGCGGGGGGCGCGGGTGCCTGGAGCAGTACGCCGGTGAGGAGGCGGTGCTGCGCGCGGCCGGACTGGAGCCGAGCGAGGACCGCGTCGGCCTGCTCGCCGACCGTGCCGCCGAAGGCGACGAGGACGTACGGCGCGCCCTGCACGACGCGGGAACGGCGCTCGGCATCGCACTGACGGGCGCGGTCAATCTGCTGGACCCGGAGAGCGTGGTGCTGGGCGGCGCGCTGGCCGGACTGGCCCCCTGGCTGCTGCCCTCACTGGAAGCCGAGCTGGACCGGCGCACCGCGGGGCCGGCCTGTCCGGTCTCCGTGTCGCGGCTGGGCCCCGAGGGGCCGTTGCTGGGGGCAGCGCACTCCGTGGTGCGGGCGGTGCTGGACGATCCGGCGGGGGTGGCGGAGCGGGCCTGAACCCACGACGGAGCTGGGCACGTAACCAGGCCGGGTGTACCGGGCGTCCGGCGGCAGCACGCCTGCTGCGATTCCATGACGGGCCCGATTCCAGATTCCGCACCCGGTCCGATTCCTGCTTCCACACCAGGATGTATTCCTGATTCCACGCCAGGCCCGATTCCTGCTTCCACAACGGGCCGGGTTCCAGGCTGTGTTCACTCGTGTGAGTGAGCGGGTTATCCACAATCCCGCGGCTGTCCACGGAAATCGACGCTCGCTTCTGCCCAACCCAGCAGCGCCGTACCGTGAATCACGTGAGCCGCAGTCAGCGCAGGGCTACGGCACCACGCGATCGTTCCATCTTCCCACCGGCCTTCCGCAGAACGGAGCTGTGCAGCGATGAGCGACCCCAGGATCCTGACCGTGCGCCCCGAGCCCGGCGAGTACGCGTGGACGTTCGGCGGCGCACCGCCTGTGGCCCGCATCGCGCCCGGCACGGTGCTCGACCTGTACACGGAGGACTGTTTCGCCGGGCGGGTGCGGTCGGAGAAGGACCTGGTGTCCCAGGTGTGCGAGTTTCCCTATCTCAACCCGCAGACCGGACCGTTCCACATCGAGGGCGCCGAGCCGGGCGACACCGTCGCCGTGCACTTCGTATCGATCGAACCGGCACGGGACTGGGCCGCGTCGACCACGGTCCCCCTGTTCGGCGCGCTCACCTCGACGCACACCACGGCCACGCTGCAACCGCCTCTGCCGGAGACCGTGTGGATCTGGCAGCTCGACCGGGCACGACGTACGGCGTTGTTCCGGGCCCACGACAGTGACATCGAGGCGGAACTGCCCATGGACCCGATGCACGGCACCGTGGGGGTCGCCCCGGCAAATCTGGAAGTCCGCTCCGCTCTGGTGCCCGACGCGCACGGCGGGAACATGGACACGCCCGAGATGCGGGCGGGCGTGACCTGCTATCTCGGGGTGAACGTCGAGGGCGCGCTCCTCAGTCTCGGTGACGGACACGCCCGGCAGGGCGAGGGCGAGACCTGCGGTGTCGCCGTGGAGTGCGCGATGAACACCGTGGTGATCGTCGAACTCCTCAAGGGAGTTGCCACACCATGGCCCCGCATCGAGTCGGACACTCACATCATCTCGACGGGTTCGGCCCGGCCCCTGGAGGACGCGTTCCGGATATCCCAGCTCGACCTGGTGCAGTGGCTCGTGCGTGACTACGGGTTCAGCGAGCTGGACGCCTACCAGTTCGCGACCCAGGCCGTCGAGTCGCCGCTGGCCAACGTGTGCGACACCAACTACACGTGCGTGGCCAAGATCCGCAAGGAGTGGCTGCCGGCACGTGAGACGCACCGTGGAGTGCACGCTCAACTGCGCGAGACGGCAGCGACTCTGAGTTGAGCGCCCCGGCCGAACTCAACGGCTGACAGACAGACCACCGCCCCTGAAAGGGAAACCCTCTTTGGAACGCGCAAGACCACGCCCCAGCCGCCGGCTGCTCCTCCAAGGCACCGCACTCGCCGCCGTCCCGTATGTCCTGCTCCCGGAGCGACCGGCCGGTGCGCATGTCCCTGCACCGGACTACGCGCTCGCCGTGTGGCGCCCGGCGAGCGCCGCCAACTACACGGTGGCGGACCACTCAGCGGCCCGTCCTGTCGATCGGGTGATCATCCACGTGACTCAGACCACCTACACCAAGACCCTGTTCGTCTTCGAGAACCCCAGGCAGCACGTGTCCGCGCACTACGTCGTCCGGTCGGCCGACGGACACACGTCGCAGTGCGTCCGCGAGGCGGACATCGCCTGGCACGCCGGGGACTGGGAGCACAACAGGCGCAGCATCGGCATAGAGCACGAGGGCTGGGTCGACGAGCCCGCCTACTTCACCGGCGTCATGTACGAGACGTCGGCCCGGCTCACGGCTGCCATCTGCGCCAGATACGGCATACCGAAGGACCGGGAACACATCATCGGCCACCATGAGGTGCCTGGCACCGACCACACCGATCCCGGCCCGCACTGGGACTGGGAGCGCTACATACGGTTGGTCAACGCGGCCTGAAGTTTCACATGGCGTCACCGGCGTGGCCATCGTTCGGGTGACCCGGGTCGAAAAGGTTGTCCGCGTGCGCACCCGGAGTGACGATGTCCTCAGCCGCATCGCCTTCCGGGAGGCCGAGTTGACCGATCCATGGGTGGCCCTGGAGCCGGGGGCCGACCCTGCCGAGCGGGTACGGGTGCTGCGTCATGCGCATGAGACGTTCACCGAGGTGGGCACCGTGCCGAAGCCGGTGCGTGCCGTGGTGGCCGACTCGTGGCGGCGTTCGGCGCGGGCGGGTGTGGGCCCGGACGGCACCGCGAGCGTGGAGCTGGCGGACGGCGATCTCGGCGCCTACCGCGCGGAACATCCGCTGGCGCGGGTGATGCCGTTGTTCCGGGAGCTGTTGGGCACGTTCGCCGCTGACGGGGAGCATCTGCTCGCGGTGTGCGACGCGCACGGCAGGCTGCTGTGGGTCGAGGGCGATCCGACGACCAGGCGCAGGGCGGGAGGGATGAACTTCGTGCCGGGTGCGCGGTGGGCGGAGTCGGCGGTGGGGACGAACGCGCCGGGGACGGCGGTCGCGGTGGACCGGCCGGTGCAGGTGTTCGCGGCCGAGCACTTCATCCGCCGGGTGCAGCCCTGGACCTGTGCGGCGGCGCCGGTGCACGATCCGCGCACGGGACGGGTGCTCGGGGCGGTGGACATCACCGGTGGCGATGGGCTTGCGCATCCGCACAGCCTGGGGTTCGTCCAGGCGGTGGCGCGTGCCGCGGAGTCCCAACTGGCGTTGCTCGCCCCGCAGGTGCGGACCACCGACACGCCCGAGCTGTGCGCTCTGGGCCGCGACGAGGCGCAGTTGCGCATCGGGGGCCGCCGAATCAGGCTCAGTCGTCGGCACAGCGAGATCCTGGTGCTGCTGGCGCGCCACCCGGAGGGACTGACCGGTGACGAGTTGCTGTGTGCGCTGTACGAGGACGAGTCGGTGACGCCTGTGACCCTGCGGGCCGAACTGGCCCGGCTGCGCCGGATCGTCGCCCCCGGGCTGCTCGGCTCCCGGCCCTACCGGCTCACGGTGCCGGTCGAGTCGGACGTGACGGTGGTCGAACGCCGTCTGGATGCCGGTGCGGTCACCGGTGCGGCCATGGCGTACGCCGGCCCGCTGCTGCCCGGCTCCCAGGCACCGGCGGTGGTGCGGCTCCGGCGGCGCCTCGCGGACGGGGTCCGTACGGCGTTGATCGCCCGCCGTGATCCCGACCTGCTGGCGGACTGGGCGCACGCGCCTTGGGGCGAGGACGACCTCGACGTATGGCGAGCACTCGCGGCGGTGCGGCCGACGTCGGCGGTACGGTCGCGGCTGACCGCGCTGGAGTCCGAACTCTCGGCACCGCCCGCTTGGGAGCGCCGCGCCACCCGCTGACCCGCCTCCGGCTCGCTGACAGAACCCTTGGTGCTCCTGCAGAACCCCAGGCGCGCGCAACGTACTTGCAACCTCGCCGTCCCTAGCCTCGCGCCGAGAGCTGCCCAACGGCGGGCAGCGCTTCTTCGGGAGGCAGCAGCATGACCCGTTACACGGCGCCGGGCACCGAGGGTGCGATCGTCTCCTACCAGGCGCGCTACGACCACTTCATCGGCGGTGAGTACGTGCCGCCGATCCGGGGGCAGTACTTCGAGAACCCGTCGCCGGTGAACGGGCAGCCGTTCACCGAGATCGCGCGGGGCACGGCGGAGGACGTGGAGCGGGCGCTCGACGCGGCGCACGCGGCCGCCCCCGCGTGGGGCCGCACCTCGGTGACCGAGCGAGCCGACATCCTGCTCAAGATCGCCGACCGTATGGCGACGAACCTCGAGCAGTTGGCGGTGGCCGAGAGCTGGGAGAACGGCAAGCCGGTACGCGAGACGCTGGCTGCGGACATTCCGCTGGCCATCGACCACTTTCGCTACTTCGCGGGCGCGATCAGGGCGCAGGAGGGGTCGCTCGGCGAGGTCGACGACGACACGGTGGCGTACCACTTCCACGAGCCGTTGGGCGTGGTCGCGCAGATCATCCCGTGGAACTTCCCGATCCTCATGGCGACATGGAAGCTCGCCCCCGCGCTGGCGGCCGGCAACGCGGTCGTACTCAAGCCGGCCGAGCAGACGCCGGCGTCCATTCATTACTGGCTCAGCCTGGTCGCCGACCTGCTCCCGCCGGGCGTGCTCAACATCGTCAACGGCTTCGGCGTGGAGGCGGGCAAGCCGCTGGCGTCGAGCCCCCGGGTGGCCAAAGTGGCGTTCACCGGTGAGACCACGACCGGCCGGTTGATCATGCAGTACGCCTCGGAGAACATCACTCCGGTCACCCTCGAACTCGGAGGCAAGTCCCCGAACATCTTCTTCGACGACGTCTGGGCGGCGAACGACGACTTCCGGGACAAGGCGCTCGAGGGCTTCACCATGTTCGCGCTGAACCAGGGCGAGGTGTGCACGTGCCCGTCCCGGGCGCTGGTCCAACGCGGCCAGTACGCCGACTTCATGGAGGCGGCGATCGCCCGCACCGAGCAGATCAAGACCGGTCACCCGCTCGACACGGACACGATGATCGGCGCGCAGGCCTCCAACGACCAGTTGGAGAAGATCCTCTCCTACCTGGACATCGGCCGGCAGGAAGGCGCCAGGGTTCTCACGGGCGGCGAACGCATCGAGCACGACGGCGAGTTGAAGGGCGGCTACTACGTCCAGCCGACGATCTTCGAGGGCGACAACCGCATGCGGATCTTCCAGGAGGAGATCTTCGGGCCGGTCGTCTCGGTGACGTCCTTCGACGACTTCGACGACGCCATCAAGATCGCCAACGACACGCTGTACGGCCTCGGCGCCGGTGTGTGGACCCGCGACATCAACACCGCGTACCGCGCGGGCCGCGCGATCCAGGCGGGGCGTGTGTGGACGAACTGCTATCACGCCTACCCTGCACACGCGGCGTTCGGCGGCTACAAGGGCTCGGGCATCGGGCGTGAGACGCACAAGATGATGCTGGAGCACTACCAGCAGACGAAGAACCTGCTGGTGTCGTACGCACCGAGGAAGCTGGGCTTCTTCTAGGCGCAGGAACAAGGGCGCCTGACCAGGCAAGGTGTCTGTCAGGCGTCCTCCGGCTCCCGACTCCGGAGGCCGGCCACGATGACGGTGGCCGACGAGGCTCGCGCCAGGTTGAGGATCCCTGGGCCGGGGGCTGCTCTTCCGCCTAGGATCCCGATCATGTTCAAGTCAGGGGTGGGGTTCCTCGCGTTGTTCGGGCTCGGCTGGTGGCTGCTGGGCTCGAGTGCATTCGACGGGGTGATGCGGCAGGTTCTGGTCGTGGGTGGCTGTGCCGTTGCGGCGGGGCTGATGCTCGCCGCACGCCGCTTTCTCCCCTCATCGGCAGGGGGGCCATTTCCTGTCGACCGACGTCGGCGGTTCAACCAGATCAACGGGCTTCAGTGGCTGCTGATCATCGCCATCGCCGTAATCTGCGGTCAGGTCGGCGTGCCGGTGCTCATTCCTCCGCTGGTCGCGGTTGTCGTGGGGCTCCACTTCCTGCCGTTGGCGTCGGTGTTCGAGCAGCCCCGACTGCGGATACCGGCGGCCCTGTTGATCGCTTCCGGGGCTGCGGGCATGACCGTCTGGCTCACGAACGGCCCGGACGAGACCGTTCGCCTCGTGGTGGGCCTTGCTTCTGCGCTCTCCCTGTGGGGCATGGCGACATGGACAGTCGCGGGGGCGGCATCCGCTGCCGACCGAGGGGCAGTCAATGAGGTGTCTGACGGGGCCTGACAGCCACCCTGTCCTGCCTGTCCTGATGGCAGAGCAAGTACGCGTGCGCGAGATCCGTTCGACCCCGCTCCTCCTTGAGAGTTCGAACCCGCTCCTCCTGGAGAGTTCGAGGCAGTGTCGTCCAATCGAGTCCTGGTCGTGCTCACCGCGCTGAAGCGCGCATCGGTGGCCCGCATCCGCACGGCTGTCGTCTTCCTGTGCGGACATGTCCCGGCCACCCTCGCGACCGGGACACCGAGGCTTCATAGCGCACGGCGGGGCGCCGGTGGCCTGGGCGTCGCCATTTTCCGACGGTAACTGCCTTTTCCCCGGGGCGACTTCCTTGGCCCCTCGCACAGCTCTAGGCTCGAGACGCGGGTTCCGCGGGGGAACCTTGCCGTCCGTGGACCGGGGGCGACGTGGATGTGCCGACGCTGATCCTGCTGGGTGCGGTGGGAGGTGTGCTGCGCGGGGTCGTCGATCTCTACATCCAGTTTGCGAACTGGCGTTCGGCTCGCGGCGCCCATCAGCGCGAACAGCTTTCGGAGCACGTGAGACCCCGCCTGACGCAGTACTTCGACCCGGCCGTCGACCTGGCCGCGGCCGGCGTGCACAGCGTGATGGGCGCCGGGATGGCGGTCCTGTTCGGCACCACGGGCCAGATCAGCGGCCCGTACGCGGCCATCGTCGTCGGCGCCTCCGCCCCGGTGCTCCTGACCCAGCTGGCCCGCATCCAGTCGGTGAGCGAGGCACTGGGGGGAGGGCAGGCGGGTGCGGGCCCGGCCGCCCCATCGGCCGGTGTGGGCGCCGGACCGGCCGAGCCCGCGGTGACCATGGAGGCCGCCCCGGTCGATCCCGCGGTGACGATGGGGACCGGCCCGGTCGATCCCACCGTGACCATGGGCGCCGGCCCGGTCGACCCCGCTCAGCAGGCCGTGCCGTCAAGGGTACAACCGGCGCTCCCCGAGCAGGGGGCCGCCGTACTCGACGATCCGCAGGCGGCCACCGCCTCGGGGGCCGCCGCGCTTCAGCCCAATGCCGAAGCGGGACCGTCGCAGCGGACGTCGTCGCAACTGCGGTCCGCCGCCTTCCGGCAGGACGCGGAGACGGCCCAGCCGCACCCGAACGGGCAGCCCACCGATCCTGGACATGGCCATGGTGGCCGGGGGACGCCGCCGCTGAGGCGTGAGCGGGCCGCCGGTGAGGAGGGGAGGCCATGACCACGCGCCCCTCCTTGAGCCGCCGTATCGCCGCGGCGGTACTCGGCGTGGAACGCCCCGGCCGCGGACCGCGGGACGTCACCGCCCAGCGCGACCTGCCCTACGGCCGTCGCCTGCTGGCCGCGGTGCTCGGTGTGCGGGCGGGGGCACGACAGGTCGCGGCCCTGTCGAAGACCCGGGCGCGGATCGACGAGGCGGACGTGAGCTCTGCCGGGGCGCGGATCCACGAAGCGGACGCGAGCTCTGCCGGGGCACGGTTTGAGACGTCGACCGACACACGGGCCGGGGCCACTAACCCGATTTCCCAGACGCCCTCGCAGAACGAGACATCCGAGCTTCCGACCACACCGGTGGCTCCTGTGCCCTCGGTTGCTGTGGAGCCGGACTCGCCCCCTCACCCACCCGTGGAACGGGAGGAGTCATGGGAGCGCGTCGGCCCCGAGGAGCCGCCGTCGACCCCGCCACGGCGTTCGCCCCGAAGGTCGTACGCAAAAGTGGGGGTGCGCAGCACTCCACAACATCTGCTGGCAGAGGACCGCCGGGACTACGAGCGGCTCCTCGACGAGGCGCTGCACACCGCACCGGACCGCCAGGGACTGACGGCCGTCGGCCGACGGCTCCACCCCGAACAGCTGCGCACCATGGCTCTCAACGCAAGCCCGATCATCACCGCTGCCGCGGCGACGGAGTACCAGCACTACGTCCGTGTCCGCGAGGAACTGCGCGACCCTGCGGCGCACCCGCGAGGGTCCGACATCACCGAGGCGGCGCCGGCCAGCAGCATGCGAACCGTCGGAGAGACCACGGGCGCGGGTGCCATCGCCGTCGCGGTGGTCCTGACGCCCGTGCTGGCGGGCACCGCCGCGACGATCTTCCTCGGCGTCGGCCACCTCCTGGAGCTGGTGGGCCGTGCCTCCTCCTTCAGCGGCGGCCTCATCACCACAGGATGGGTCTTCGGGGCCGTCACGGCGGCAGCGATCCTGGTGGCCGCCGTCGGGCTCCTGCTCAGCGCCCTCCGCAACCGGCCGCCGGCTGAGACCGAGGAGTACAGCGAGTCGAGCGCCGAGGTGGATCGTGCCAGGGAGGCCTGGCGCGCGGCGCTGCTGGAGCGCGGCATCCACCCCTTCCTGCGGGATGCGCTCGCCGATCCCGGCACGGCCTCGGCGCAGTATCGAGCCACGCCTTCGGGCGGCCGCATCCCTCAACTCGGCTACAGCCGCCCGGGCTTCAGCAGCCCGGAGGACGAAACCGAGCGGGGGCCGCGCCCAAGCTTCACCGGCACGGACTTCGCCAGCTCTGACTTCACCACTCCTGACTTCACCAGCCCTGACTTCGGAGGCCCCGAACACGAGCCGGAGTGAGCCCCGTAAGCACGAGCCGGAGTGAGCCCCGTAAGCCCCGCGCCCCGCTTCGCCGTGTCTGGCTGCTGTGAGCCCCGTCCACCGGTCGGGCATGTGAGAGCTCGTTGAATGTGGTTCCGACCGGCCCAGAGGAAAATGGATCTTCGTCCACTGCCGGTTGTCGCGAGGTGCCCGCATGTCCAACCCCATCGCTTACCCGGTCTTCCGCACCACGACCCCGTGCTGGCCCTGCGCCTGGCGCGGCAGCTGGTGGCTGTGGGCGACCGGCGGTACGCGGAGGTTTCCGTGGACGTCGCCCCAGCTCTCCACCGACCTGGCCTACCTCTCCTCGCACCTACCGCTCTGGGCCATGGCTGCGGGGATCCTTGAGCCTGCGCTCGCCGCCGTCGGAGTGCCGATCGATGGGCCGCAGCAGACGCGCCGTATCGAGGACATCGGCGGCCGCGGCGCCGTGCCGGGGTCGGGTCGGGTCGGGTCGGGTCGGGTCGGGTCGGGTCGGGTCGGGTCGGGTCGGGTCGGGTCGGCGTAGCGGACCGCGTTCGGTCAGTACCCCGCGGACACCGAGCCGCCCGGCCAGGCCCACTGGCCGCGAGCGGCCAGCCGCAAGCATCCGCTCCCGGTGCCTGTGCGTCCGAGCCACACCGCCTCCGTCCGCAGCCCGCCCCCCGGGCAGCTCCCGCCACGGTGCGAGCTGCTGTTCGCGCTACATCGGGTCGCCCGGTCAGCGCGCTGCGGAGCGCCGCCGTGCCGCGCTCCGCAGTGCGCTGACCGAGGCATCCGCCGTCACCCAGAATCACCCAGAATTCGTGCAGCCATTCGATCGACGGCTGGGTTGGAGGTCCATACGGTCCGACCAAGCCGCGGTGAGAGCCGAGCGCGCGGGGCGCCCCGGGACGCTCGCACGCTGACTCTGCCGGGATCGTTACCGGAGGCCTGCCATGTCCACACGGGCCGCAGGCAACAATTACTTCCCGTTTGACACGGTTCGGGCCAGTGGCATGGTGGAAGGCGGGGGTGAGGGTCAGGAGGCGGTCAGGAGGCCCCGTATGGCAACCGTTTCGGCTTGGCGTTCGGCAGCGCGGCAAATGCCGCTCAGGCTCACCGTCGGTGCGTTCTTCCTCAACTCCGGACTGTCCAAACGCCACGCGGACCAGGCCACCGCTGAGCGACTCCACCAGCTCACCATCGGCACCTACCCTTTCCTGGGCAAGCTCGACGCCCGGAATTTCACACGGCAGCTCTCCACCGAGGAGATCGCCATTGGCGCCGCGCTGCTCCTGCCCGTCATCCCTGCCGCCGTGGCCGGGACCGCGCTCACCGCATTCGCGTGCGGCACTCTCGGGCTGTACCTGCGTACGCCAGGCATGCGGCAGGAAGGCGGTCTGCGCCCCACTGAGCCGGGAACCGTGCTGGCCAAGGACGTCTGGTTGCTGGGCATCGGCATCTCCCTCATCGCCGAGGGCGTGACCGGTCGCCGGGGACCGGCGGCCTCTGCCCTCGGGCCGTGGCGCCGCATGCTGCGACGCTGATCAGGCCCTTGCGCCCGGCCTTTCCAGCGCGGAGTCAGCCGTCAGTCCGGTCGTTGTGCCGGGTCCGTGGGCCCGCGGATAGGGTCGACGGATGCGCCAGTTCACGGAGCCTGAAGCCCTGTCGGGGATCGTGCATGAGGCACTGGGGGCGGGGTTCCATGTTGTCGGCGTGGTCCGGTTGCGAGGTGGGAGCAAGAAGGGGGTCTACCGGGTCCGGGCGGAGGGATCACGTGCAGCGAGTGTGATCGTCTACAGCTGGGCCGCGGGCGAGAACTTCTGGCCGGCCGCGGAAGGCGTCGACGCGGCCCACCCGTTCGCTCCCGCCTCCGGACTGGTCCCTTTTCTGGCCGCTCAGCGGAGGCTGGACGGTCTTGGAGTGCGGGTTCCAGGGTTACTCCTGGCTGACGACAGCCGGCGCCGCTACCCGGCGGATGTGGCGGTGGTCGAGGACGTTGGCGGCGGCACTCTGGAAGCGCTCCTGATCACGGATCCCGCACGCGCATCGGATGCCCTGAGCGAGCTGGCAGCAATGCTCGACGTGATGCACCAGCAGCACAGTGAGCAGTACGGCCGGGTAGACGTGCTCGAACGGAGCGGCATACGGAGCGGCGAACGGGGCGACAAGGCGAGTGGCGCTTCTTGCGAGGAGCTGGTGCTTGAGCGTGCCCTCGGGGATCTCGCTGAGGCGGCGGAACGCGATACCAGGATCGGATCGGTCGTGGCCCCCTTGTACGATCGCCTGCGGGAGCTGGCCTCACGGGTGTCTCCGCGCACGGAACACGGGCTGATCCACGGCGAGCTCGGGCCCGACCACGTCCTGGTCGATGCATCCGGGCACCCCGTCCTCATCGACATCGAGGGCTTGATGTTCTTCGACGTGGAGTGGGAGCACGTGTTCCTTCAGATCCGTTTCGGCGATCGGTACCCAGCCTTGGCCCGTCCCGGACTCGATCCAGCACGGCTCGACCTCTTCATGCTCGCCATGCGTCTCTCTCTGGTGGCCGGCCCCCTGCGCCTCCTCGACGGCGACTTTCCACACCGCAGGCTGATGCAGGAAATCGCCGATCACAACGCGAAGGAGGCGCTGGCCCTGATGGTCCAGTAGCGCCACGCCAGCCACACGGAGTTCGCGAAGCCCTCCGCTGACCAGCAGGAATCAGAATGACGGAGCCTCATTGAACGCCTTGTGCGTGGTGTGGACGCTCGGCGCCATCGCCTGGGCGACCGTCGCCGTGCTCACGCCGGCCGGTGACGACCCGAAGGAGGCAGTGGAGCGCAAGGCGGGGATGCACCACGATCAGCACCAACCCGCGGGGCGCTACTACATTCCGACGTACGCCAAGGTGGAGAAGGACGGCACCGCGGTGCTCCGGTACGAGGTGGGCAACAGCCAGGACTCGAGTGTCAAGGACTTCCTTCGCACGTACGACATCGCCGCCGAGCCGAAGCGCACCGGCCCGTCCGACGTGACGTACTCCGACCGCTTCGACGACGTACGGCGAACGTTCACGGTCACCTACAACCCGTCGCCCGAGCCCGGCGGGTACGAGTACGCGCGGATCACCGTCAGAGCCAGGGGCACCGACGCAAGCTGATGGGCCGGCGAGGGCTGGCGCCCGCCGCCTTCAAAAGCGTTCGTCTGGTGACGCTTCCGTCGGCGTGCGGGGTCGTGCTGTCGCCGTTCTCGGCCATGGAACACACCTTTCGCGAAAGCGGGAATTGCAGGACGGTTGCAGGACCGAAAGCGGACGGGACCGGCACACGGAATCGGCAGCCGAATCGGCAGCCGAAATCGGAACGAAGGCCCATTGGATTACGCGGCGCCGGTGCGCGGGCATGTGGAAGGGGCCGGCTCCGGTGGGGATTCAGAACCGGCCCCTTCGTCAGGGGGTGAAGCGAGTACCGGACCCGGTCACTGCTGCGGGCGGCGGTACGCCTTCACGACACTGGCGTAACTGTTCTTGGCGTGGCCCTGGGCGATGATGCCCTCCATCAGCGCCTCGGAGTACTTGGGCAGTTCGGTGTCGACGCCGAGCGCCTCGCTCTCCTCGACGAGGTGCTTCAGTGCGCCCAGGTGCGTCTCCAGGGTGGCGTCGTTGGCCGGGAACTTCGCGTCGCCGGCGTCGATCTGCGCGGCGTAGTCGGCCGTGAACATCTTGATGGCGTCGAGCCACATGTGCGCCCACGGCAGGAACTCCTGCGCCTTGACGCCGCCGGTCTCCACGATGGCGACGCCGTGCAGGAAACTGTTGAGGGCACCCCACATCAGGCCGAGCAGCGACACGTCGAACAGGGCGGGCTTGCCGTGGTCGGTGCCGAGGTAGGTGGTGCCGCCGCCTAGGAGCTTCAGGACGGGCTCGTGGGCGTCGAAGACGGCCTGGTCGCCGGCGTAGAAGAGGACCGAGGTCTCGGCACCGATGCCGGGCGGGGTGATCATGATGGCCCCGTCGAGGTACTTGGCGCCGTGCTTCTCCGCCCACTCGGCGGTCGTGCGGGCCTGCTCGGAGGAGCCCGTCGTCAGGTTGACCACGGTCTTGCCGTGCAGGGCGTCGCCCAGCGAGCCGATGACGTCGTGCACCACGTCGTACGTCGACACACACACGACCACGAGGTCGCTCGCGGCGACGGCGTCGGCGGGGTTCGCGGCGAGCACCGCGCCGTCCGCGACGAGGCCGTCGGCCTTGTCCGCCGAACGGTTCCACACGGTGGTGGCGTGACCCGCCTTCAGGAAGGCGGCGGCGAGGGCCTGCCCCATCAGGCCGAGGCCGAGCACCGACACCGACACCGACACCGAGGTGTGGTTGTCACCCATGAATCAATTCCTCCAGTACGAAGTGGTGTTGCTGAACGGGCCGGCCCGCTGGGCGTGCCGGTGGGAATGCGGTCCGGGGCGCGAGCCGCGGAGGGAAGGGGCGTCGACTCAGAGGCGATGCCGCGGTTGGAAGCGCTACTCGCCGACGTCGGCGCGCTCCTGGAGGTGGGTGAGCCAGCGGGTCGACAGGAACTCGGCGACGTCGATGTTCGGGCGCGCGAGGCGAGCCATTCCGCCGCGACGTGCCCGAACCGTCCTTTACTGATGCTGCCGATGGTGATCGCCAGCCTCAGTCGCTCATTCCCGGCCACCCGGCCACCCGCCCACGCCTTCCGCCCGCACCACCGCCGCCACCGCCGCCGAACCGCATTCCTTAAGGAACCCTGGCGTATGCCCCTTCGGATTCGCTTCGGACGGCTTCGGAAATGCTGCGGGCAGGCACTTCGGGCCGGTGGCCGAGCAGCCCTTCCGGTGGCCGAGCAGCCCTTTTCGTCGCAAGTCGCGGCGATCGAGGGCCGGTTACGCTGAGATCATGGAATTCGGGGTGCTGGGGCCGCTGGAGGTGCGCACGGACAGCAGACGTGTCGTGCGGGTACCCGAAGTCAAGGTGCGGATGCTCCTCGCCGTTCTGCTCGCCCACCACGGGCAGGTCGTCCCGGCGGGCCGGCTCATCGAGGGCCTGTGGGGCGGCTCGACGTTCACGGCACGGCCCACCGCGTCGCTCCAGGCCAAGGTGTCCCAGCTGCGGCGCGCGCTGGAGGACGCGGAGGCGGGCGGCCGCGAACTGATCGCGCACCGGCCGCCCGGTTACGTCCTGGCCATCCCTGCCGGAGCGCTCGACGCAGTGCGGTTCCGCGAACTGGTCGCCCGGGCCAGGTCCGGGGCGGACCCTGTGACACGGGCGGCCCTGTACACCGAGGCGCTGGGGCTGTGGCGCGGCCCCGCCTTCGCGGAGTTCGCGGACCAGTCGTCCGTGCGGCCGACGGCGGCGAGCCTGGAGGAGGAGCGCCTCACGGCGGTGGAGGAGCATGCCGGGGTTCGGCTGGAGTTGGGCGAACACAGGTTGCTGGTGGGCGAGTTGACGGAGCTGGTGGCGCGGCATCCGTTGCGCGAAGGGCTGCGGGGCGCGCTGATGTGGGCGCTGTACCAGGCGGGACGCTCCTCCGACGCGCTCGACTGCTTCAACGATCTGCGGCGCCGGCTCGACAACGAGCTGGGGCTGACCCCGGGACCGTCCCTGGAGGCCTTGCAACAGGCGATCCTGCGCCACGACCCCGTGCTCGCCCGGCCGGAGCCGCCCGCGCAGTCGGCCACGTGGGCGCCGGCCGCTCCGGGGGCGACCGGTTCCGCCTCGCCCCTGGTGGGCCGCGAACAGGATGTGCAGGCGATCCGGACGCTGCTCCTACAGCGCCGTCTGGTGACGCTGACGGGCCCTGGCGGGGTCGGCAAGACCCGTCTCGCCCAGGCCACGGCGCAGAGCCTGGCCGGCGCATTCGTCGAGGGCACCTGGCTTGTGGAGCTCGCGGACGCCGGGGGCCTGGAGCGGTTCGCCGACGCGGAGTCGCTGGCCGAGCAGGTCATGGCGACGGTGGGCATCCGGGAGAACACGTCGGACGACGACGCCAAGGGTCCGACGGAACGCCTGGCGAGCGCGCTGGCCAGGCGGCGGCTGCTGCTCGTGCTGGACAACTGCGAGCACGTCGTGGAGGCCGTCGCGCAGTTGGCCGGCGTGCTGTTGGGCCGGGCCCCGCACCTGCATATTCTGACGACCAGTCAGGAACCGTTGCGCACCCGGGACGAGACGTTGTATCCGGTGTCGCCGCTGTCGCTGCCCCCGGAGGACCTGCCGGACCTCGACGCGCTGGCGAGTTCGGGCGCCGTACGCCTCTTCGTGGACAGGACCAGGGCGACGGACCCGGAGTTCGTGCTCGACGCCACCACCGCCCCGCTCGTCGCGGATGTCTGCCGGCGCCTCGACGGCATCCCGCTCGCTCTGGAACTTGCCGCCACCCGCGTGCGCTCGCTGGGCATCAGGGAACTGCACGACCGTCTCGACGACCGCCTCAGGGTCCTCAACAGCGGTTACCGGGACGCCCCTTCACGGCACCGGACCCTTCAGGCCACGCTCGACTGGAGCTGGGGTCTGCTCGATGCCCGGGAGCAGACCGTGCTGCGCAGGCTGTCGGTGTTCAGCGAGGGGTGCGGGCTGCGGGCCGCCGAGGACGTGTGCTCCGGGGGCGGGGTGTCCCCCGCCGACGTCCTCGACGCGCTGAGCCTGCTCGTGGAGCGCTCACTGGCGGCACGCACCGAGGGACCGCAGGGTCCTCGCTACCGGCTGCTGGAGTCCGTCGCGGTCTACGCGCGTGACAGGCTCGCCGAGTCCGGTGAGCACGCCGAGACCGCGGCCCGGCATCTGCGCCACTGCGTCCGCCTCGCCGAGCGCGCCCGGCCGCATCTGCACGAGCGGGAGCAGTCCCGCTGGTTCCAGTACCTCGACCTGGAGGCGGGCAATGTGCAGCGCGCGCTGGCCGAGGCCGCCCGGTCCGGGGCCGCGCAGGAGGCGCTGCGCCTGGTCAACTCGCTGACCTGGTACTGGTACGTCCGGGGCCGGCTCGGTGAGGCCCGCAGGGCGCTGGCCACGGCCCTGGACACGCCGGGCGAGGCGGCGCCCGAGGAGCGCGGGGAGGCGGAGTTCTGGTACACGGGCATCCGCCTGCTGCTCGGCGAGCACGACCGGGAGTGCGACGCGCTGGACGCCTACGATCTCGCGTCCACCCTGGAGTCGACGAGGGCGCAGTGGTTCCTGGCGCACGCGCAGTGGACGGTCGGGGCGCTGGTCGCGGGCGAGCAGCGGGTCGAGCGCGTGCTGGTCCGCTTCCGCACCCTGCGCGACGCGTGGGGTACCGCCGCCGCGCTGACCACACGCGCCTGCTTCGCCCTGGCCCGCGGTGACCTGGAGTCGCTGCGCGGCAGCGCCGAGGACGCCCGCGCCCACTTCGCGGAACTGGGCGACCTGTGGGGCCGGTTGAAGACGACCGACGTGCTCGGCAGGCTCGCCGAGATCAACGGCGACTACGACCGGGCGGCCCGGTTGCACCGGGAGAGCCTGCGCATCGCCCAGGCCCTGGAGACCTGGCCGGAGATGTCCACGAAGCTGTCGGGCCTCGGCAGGATCGCCCTGCTCACCCAGCGCTACGACGAGGCCGACGACCTGCACACGCGTGCCCTGCGGCTCGCGGTGGAGCAGGGCAACCAGCCCGCCGAGCAGTTCGCCGCGCTGGGCCTCGCGCTGAGCGCCCGGCGCCAGGGCCGGCTGGACGCCGCCGAGGAGTGGCTGCGGCCCTGGCTCGCCTGGAACCGCCGGCGCGGTGACGGACCGGGCCTGGCTCTGGTCCTGGCCGAGCTGGGCTTCATCGCCGAGCAGCGCGGTGACGCGGGCCGGGCGCTCGCGTACCACCGGGACGGCCTCGCGGCCGCCGCGACGACCAAGGACCCCCGCTCGGTGGCGCTGGCCCTCGAGGGTCTGGCGGGTGCGTACTCGCTGGCCGGGGCCGCGGAGAGGGCGATCCGTCTGCTCGGCACGGCGGCGGCGGCCAGGGAACGGGCCGGGGCCCCGCACCCCCCTGCGGAGCGGGGCGACGTGGAGCGCATCGCCGGCCGTCTGCGCGCCACGGTCGACGAGGCCGCGTACGCCCACGAATTCACCGTCGGCACCCAGCGGGACCACGAGAGCCAGGCCACGGCGGAGTCGGCGCACCCGGCGACGCCATGAGCCGGTCGCGACCGGCGGCGGGCGTCAGCGTCGGCGGCGGGTGTTGAGGCGGGCGGCCTGGCGGGTCAGGTAGTCGCGTTCGGCGAGGTTGAGGGCCTGCTGGGCCGCCTCGGCGTAGAGCCGTGCCGCCGTCGCCAGGTCGCCGTCGCGTTCGTGGAGGTACGCCGCCACCGCGGTGTGGCGGGGCAGCGAGTCGTCCAGTTCCGCGAGCGCCGCGAGGCCCGCGCGCGGTCCGTCGGCCTCGCCCACGGCGACCGCGCGGTTGAGGCGGACGACTGGGTTGTCGGTCAGGTGCGTGAGCTCGTCGTACCACTCGACGATCTGCACCCAGTCGGTCTCCTCGGCGGTGGGCGCGTCGGCGTGCAGTGCCGCGATGGCCGCCTGGGCCTGGAACTCGCCGAGCCGGTCGCGGGCGAGCGCCGCCTGGAGGATGTCGACGCCTTCGGCGATCGCCTTGGTGTCCCACTTGCCGCGGTCCTGCTCGGCGAGCGGCACGAGGCTGCCGTCGGGAGCGGTCCGCGACGCGCGCCGGGCGTGGTGGAGCAACATGAGGGCGAGCAGCCCCGCCACCTCGGGGTGGTCGATCGCGGCCGCGAGCTGCCGGGTGAGCCGGATGGCCTCGGCGGCGAGGTCGATGTCGCCGGAGTAGCCCTCGTTGAAGACCAGGTAGAGGACGCGCAGCACGGTGGCGACGTCGCCGGGCTGGTCGAACCGCACGCCGGAGACGGTGCGCTTGGCGCGGCTGATGCGCTGCGCCATGGTCGCCTCGGGCACCAGGTAGGCCTGGGCGATCTGCCGAGTGGTGAGGCCGCCCACGGCACGCAGGGTGAGCGCGACCGCCGACGACGCCGTCAGCGAGGGGTGGGCGCACAGGAAGTACAGCTGGAGCGTGTCGTCGACCGCGGGCGCGGGTCCGGAGGCCGGCTCCTCGTCGACCAGGTCCTCGCGCCGGCGGCGGGCGGCGTCCGACCGGGTCGCGTCGAGGAACTTGCGCCAGGCCACGGTGATCAGCCAGCCCTTCGCATCCCGCGGAGGGTCGGCCGGCCAGACGCGGACGGCCTCGACCAGGGCGTCCTGTACGGCGTCCTCGGCCGCCGCGAAGTCGGCTCCGCGGCGGACGAGGACGGTGAGCACGCTCGGTGTGAGGCTCCTGAGCAGGGCCTCGTCGATCGATGAGGTCACTTGAAGGAGCACTCCGTGACATGGGGCGCCGCCGCCAGGAACGGGCGCACCTCCAGCCACTCGTGGATCGGCTTGCCGCCCGCGCCGGGGGCGGCGGACAGTTCCCCGGCCAGCTCGACGGCGCGCTCATGGCTGTCGACGTCGATCACCATCCACCCGGCGATGAGGTCCTTGGTCTCGGCGAACGGGCCGTCGGTGACCGGCGGCCGCCCCTCACCGTCGAACCGGACCCAGTTCCCTTCGGGGGCGAGCGCCTGGCTGTCGACGAGCTCGCCGGTCTTCTCGAGCCGGTCCGCGAAGTCCTGCATGTACTGCACGTGCGCCGAGATCTCCTGGGGCGTCCACTGGTCCATGGGCACGTCGTTGACCGCCGCAGGAGCGCCGCGGTAGTGCTTGAGCAGCAGGTACTTGGCCATGATGTTCTCCTTGGTGCTGGTGCGACCCATTGTGGTCGCGTTCACCCCGGGGACGGAGCAGGTCGCGGGTTCTCGACATCCGCGGCCAGACTTTTTCGCCGACCCCCCGAGGCCCCGATCAGGATGAAGTGAGCTGACTCACACTCTTCACTGGGCAGCCTTCAGGGGCCGCCGTATAGTTGCGCTATGAGCAACCACGCGGCAGATGGAGAAACAGCAGGTCCCGCGGTGAGTGGCGTGCAGTCCGTCGACCGTGCGGTCAGCGTCCTGGAGATCCTCGCCCACCGTGGCGAGGCGGGTGTCAGCGAGGTCGCCGCCGAGATCGACGTCCACAAGTCGACCGCGTTCCGCCTCCTCGGTGCGCTGGAGGCGCGCGGCCTTGTCGAGCAGACGACCGAGCGGGGCAAGTACCGGCTCAGCTTCGGGATCGTGCGTCTGGCGGGCGCGGTCACGAGCCGTCTGGACATCACGCAGCAGGGCCGGCCGGTGTGCGAGCGGCTCAGCGAGGAGATCGGCGAGACGGTCAACATCGCGGTCCTGCAGGAGCATTACGCCGTGAACCTCTACCAGGTACGGGGCCCGGGAGCGGTCGGCGCGCACAACTGGGTCGGGAGGCTGACCCCCGTGCACGCCACGTCGAGCGGCAAGATCCTGCTGGCCCACCGGCCGGCGAAGGAGCGCGCCGAAGTGCTCGCGGCGTCCGGGATGCAGAAGATGACCCCGCACACGCTCACCGCGAAGACCAAGCTGGAGAAGAGCCTCGCCGAGACCCGGGAGCGCGGATACGCGGTGACGCTGGAGGAACTCGAGATCGGGCTGCACGCCGTCGCGGCCCCGATCCGGTCCCGTGAGGGCGACGTCGTCGCCGCCCTCAGCGCCTCCGGGCCCGCGTACCGCTTCACCGAGGAGCGCATCCACGAACTCGCCCCTGTGCTGATGAGGGGCGCGGACGAGATCAGCCACCGGATGGGCTCGCCGGACTGATCTCCCTCCTGGCTGGAACCCTCACCCACGGAGCCGGGACATCGACGGATCGAACAACGGCTCCTCGGCCACGACCGCCTCGACCCGCTGGTCGAAGTAGCCGATGTGCAACGCGGTACCGGGAGCCGCGAGTTCGGTCGGCAGCCACGCGTAAGCGATGCCCTTGCCGATCGTGTAGCCGTAGGCCGCGCTGGTGACGTAGCCGACCGCGCGGTCGCCGTCGTACACCGGCTCCTTCCCCATGACGACCGACTGCGGGTCGTCGATGGTGAGGCAGGTCAGCCTCCGTCGTACCTCCGCCTTACGGCGCTGAAGGGCCGCCTTCCCGATGAAGTCGTCCTTGTCGAGCTTGACGGCGAAGCCGACGCCGGCCTCGTACGGGTCGTGCTCGTAGGTCATGTCGGTGCCGAAGGAGCGGTAACCCTTCTCCAGGCGGAGGCTGTTGAAGGCGCCGCGGCCCGCGGTGATGCCGCCGAGGGGCTCGGCCGCCCGCCACAGGGTGTCCCACAGCTTCAGGCCCTGGTCGGCGGTGGTGTAGAGCTCCCAGCCGAGTTCGCCGACGTACGACAGGCGCATCGCCGTCACCGGGACGCTGCCGATGTAGGCGGGCTTGGCGCGGAAATACTTCAGGCCGTCGTTCGAGAAGTCCTCGTCCGTCAGGGGCTCCAGGACCTTGCGGGCGAGTGGGCCCCACAAGCCGATGCAGCAGGTGCCGGGGGTGATGTCGCGGACCTGGACCGTGCCGTCGGCGGGGAGGTGGCGGGTGAACCAGTCGAGGTCGAGGCTGCTGTTGGCGCCGACCTGGAACCGGTCGCGGGCGAGGCGGGCGACGGTGATGTCGCTGCGGATGCCGCCGTCGTGGTCCAGGAGGAGGGTGTACGTCACCGAGCCGACCGACTTCGCGACCTTGCCCGTGCACAGCCGCTCCAGGAAGGCCGCCGAACCGGGGCCGGTCACCTCAAGACGCTTGAGGGCCGTCATGTCGTACAACGCGACCGTCTCGCGGGTCACTTGGGCCTCGGCGCCGACGATGGGCGACCAGTACTGCGCTGCCCAGTCGTTCGGGGTGGGCACCGAACGGCCCTCGGTCAGCGCTGCGTTGGCCTCGTACCAGTGCGGGCGCTCCCAGCCGTTGGCCTCCAGGAAGAAGGCGCCGTGCTCGCGCTGGCGGACGTGGAAGGGGCTGGTGCGGATCGGGCGCGGGTCGCCCGACGGCTGGAGGGGGTGGAGGATGTCGTAGACCTCGACGAAGTTCTGGCAGTCACGGGCCAGGACGTACTCCGGGGAGAGCTGATGCGGCTCGAAGCGGTTGACGTCGCACTCGTGCAGGTCGAAGGAGGAGCAGTACCCGTCGACCAGCCACTCGGCCATGGCCCGGCCGACGCCCGCCGAGTGGGTGACCCAGACGGCCTCGGCGACCCAGAAGCCCTTGACGTCCGGGGACTCGCCGAGGAGCGGGAAGTTGTCGGTGGTGAAGGAGAACAGGCCGTTGATTCCCTCCTCCACCTTGGCGTCCTTCGTGACGGGGAGCAGGGACCGGGTCTCGGTCCAGGCGTCCTCGAAGTCCTCCTCGGTGAACTTCAGGACCGAGGGCATGTCGTCGGCCTCGTCGACGGAGAGGATGTCGTCGGCGGAGATCGGCATGGGGCGGTGGCCGTAGTAGCCGATGCCGATGCCGTCGAAGCGGTCGCGGTAGTAGAGGTCGGCGTCCTGGTGGCGCAGGATCGGGCGGACCGCCTCCTCGGTCTGACCGGCGAGGGCCGGGACGGGGCCGGTCCAGGCGAGCTGGTGGGCGAGGGGGGTCAGCGGGAGGTTCATGCCGACCATGCGGGCGATCCTCGGGCCCCAGATGCCGGCGCAGCACACGACGATGTCGGCGGGGATCTCGCCCTGGTCGGTGTGAACGCCGGTGACGCGGCCGCCGTCCTGCCGGATGTCGAGGACCTCGTGGCGGGCGAGGAAGCGCACGCCGCGTTCTGTGGCACGGCGGATCTGCGCCTCGACGGCGAGCACCGCCTTGGCGAGCCCGTCCGTCGGGACCAGGAGGCCGCCGAGGACCCGGTCGGGGTTGACCAGGGGGTGCTGCTCGACGCACTCCTCGGCGCTCAGGAGCCGGGACTCGATGCCCCAGGCGGTGATCCAGCCGTGGCGGCGCCGCAGTTCCGTCAGGCGCTCGGGCGTGGTCGCCACCTCCAGGCCGCCGACCTGGAGGAAGCAGGGCTTGCCGTCGACGTCGAGGGAGCAGAGTTTCTCGACCGTGTAGCGGGCCAGCTCGGTCATGGTCTTGGAGGAGTTGGTCTGGAAGACCAGGCCCGGGGCGTGCGAACTGGAGCCCCCCGTGGCGGGGAGCGGGCCCTGGTCGACCACGGTCACTTCGGTCCAGCCTCGCGCGGAGATCTCGTCCGCGAGCGCCGCACCGACGACCCCCGCTCCGATGATGACCACTCGGGGACCCGCCATCGCCGCACCTCCGGTTGGCTAACCAGTCGATCCGTCCAGTTGCTGCTCACGCAACTTGGTTCAGGTTGCGCAACTCAATGTGCCTGTCGTGCAGGTGGGTGTCAAGGGGTCCGCGACCTCGGGAAACGCGCCCGGAGACACGGCGATGCCCGGTGGGCGGTGCGCATCCCGCGCGCACCGCCCACCGGGCATCCGTGAAGGGCATGAAGGGCCTGCCGATGGCCTGCCAGGAGCCTGGCAGGCGCCTACTTGAGCCAGGCGTCCACCTTGTCGCGGTTGGCCTCGACCCACTTCTTGGCGGCGGCCTCGGGGGTCATCTTGTCGACCGCGATGTACTTCGCCACGGCGTTCTGGTCGTCGTTGCTCCAGGTGAAGTTCTTCACCAGGTCATAGGCGGGGCTGCCCGACTTGACGAACTTCGCGCTGACGATCTTGTCCAGCTCGTACACGGGGTAGTCGCAGGCGATCTTCTCCGCGTCGGCGTCGCAGCCCGTCTTGTACTCCGGCAGCTTGACCTTGACGAGCGGCACCTCGGACATGAACCACTGCGGCTCGTAGAAGTAGCCGATCACCCATTCCTTGTTCTTCTCCGCCTTGCGGAAAGCCTGGATGAGGGCGGCCTCGCTGCCCGCGTACACCACCTTGTAGTCCAGCTTCAGGTTCTTCACCAGGGCCTCGTCGTTGGTGACGAACGACGGGTCGCCGTCGAGCAGTTGGCCCTTGCCGCCGGACTCGGACGTCTTGAACTCGGCGGCGTACTTGTCGAGGTTGTTCCAGTCGGTGATGTCCGGGTGCTCCTTGGCCAGCCACGGCGGCACGTACCAGCCGATCAGACCTTTGTTGCCGGTCGGGCCCGCGTCGACGGCGGTCTTCTGGTCGGTGATGTACTTCTTCTTCAGGTCGTCGTGGCCCCAGTTCTCGATGACGGCGTCGACCTCGCCCGTCCCGAAGCCCTGCCAGGCGATCTCCTCCTTCAGGTCCTTCTTGACCACCTTGCAGCCGAGGTCCTGCTCCGCGACGTACGCGACGACCGCCGCGTTGGCCTCGTAGCCCACCCACGGGTTGATCGCGAGGTTGAAGGTGCCGCACTTGCCCGAGCCGTCGGAGCCGCCGGCGCTGTCGTCGCCGACCTTTGCGCCGCTGCATGCGGTGAGGGTGAGACCGAGGACGGCGATGCCGGCCACGCCGTATCTCCAGTGTGTTGCTTGCCTTGCCATGATCAGTGACTCCTTATGCGCCGGCACGTCGCGCCGCTGCCTGGGTGATCCGGTCGAACATGACTCCGAGAAGGACGATGGCGAGCCCCGCGGCGAGCCCCTTCCCGTACAGCTGGCCCTGCGAGAAGCCGGCCACGACGTCGTAGCCGAGGGCGCCCGCGCCCACCAGGCCGCCCACCACGACCATCGACAGCACATAGATCAGGCCCTGGTTGGTGGCCAGGGTCAGGGCGCTGCGTGCCATCGGCAGCTGGACCTTGGTGATGATCTGCCAGGTGTTGCACCCCGCGGAGGTGGCCGCCTCCACGGTGGTCGCCGGCACGTTCCGCACCCCGTCGGCGATGATCTTCATGGTGACGGGGGCCGCGTAGACGACGGCTGCGACGATCGCGGTGAAGCGGGTCGCGCCGAACAGGGCGAGGAACGGCACGAGATAGACGAACGGCGGCATGACCTGGGCCGCGTCCAGGGTGGGCCGGATCAGCCGGTCCACCAGGGCGCTGCGCCCCATCCACACGCCGAAGCCGATGCCGAGCAGCATCACCAGGACCGTGGCGACGACGGTCGACGCCAGCGTGGTCATGCTGTCCGACCACACCCCGGTGCCGACCAGCAGGCCCACGCAGACGGCCGTGGTGATACCGGCGCGCAGGCCGCCGACGACGACGCCGAGCGCGATCAGGGCCGCGCCGACGAGCCACCACGGGGAGTCCGTGAGCAGTGTCTGGAACGGGTTGAGCAGACCGGTGGTGATGACGTCACGGATGGCGTTGGTCAGGCCCCCCAGGTTGTCCTGCGCCCAGGTGGTCACGCTGTCCGCCCCGCTGGAGATGGCGCTGCCGACGCCGCCCTCGCCGGGGAACTCCGCCGCCCACACATAGGTGTGGGAGAGGAAGACCAGGACGGCCGCGACCGCCGCGCCCACGCCGAGGAGCGGGCGCCGCCAGGCCAGGAAGCGGTTCTTCGAACGCCGGGCCTCCTCCTCGCGTCCACTCGCCGCGGTGGTGACCCGGTCCAGCACGATGGCCATGACGACGATGGCCAGGCCCGCGTTGAAGGCCGTGCCGACGTCGAGGGACTGCAGTGCCTGCACGACGGTCTTGCCGAGGCCGGGCGCGTCGATCAGGGCCGCGATGGTGACCATGGCCAGGGCGGCCATGATGGTCTGGTTGACGCCCATCACCACGGTCCGCTTGGACATCGGCAGCAGCACCTTCGTCAGGGTCTGCCGTCTCGTGGCGCCCATCGAGTCGGCCGCCTCGACCGTGGTCGTCGGCACGGACCGGATGGCGTGCGCGGTGATACGGATCGCGGGCGGTGCCGCGTAGATCAACGTGGCGATGGTGGCGGACGCCGGGCCGATGAGGAAGAACAGCGTCAGCGGGGCCAGATACACGAAGGTCGGCATCGTCTGCATGAAGTCCAAGAAGGGCGTCACGATCCGGTTGACCCGGTCGGACAGCCCCGCCCACACGCCCAGTGGGATCGCGAAGAGCAGCGCCACGAAGACCGCGGAGACGGTGAGCGCCAGGGTGTCCATGCTCTCCTGCCACAGGCCCTGAAGGCCCAGGAAGGTGAAGCCGGCCACCGCGAGGAGCGCGACCCGCCAGTTGCCCACGGCCCAGGAGACGTAGCCCACGATGCCCACGACACCCAGCCAGCCGATCTGCGGGACGGGCCGGCCGGCGGCGGGCTGCGAGATCAGCTCCTGGACGAAGGTCACCAGGGAGTCGATGACCAGGCGGATCTCATTGAAGAAGTACAGGAAGAGGGGGTTGGAGTTGCGGTTCGCGCCGATCGAGTCGTTGACGTCGTTGAACCACCGGTGCAGATCGGTCAGGTCGGCCGCCGCCAGGGTCAGGGTCTGCTTGCCGCGCAGCACGAGGAACAGCACCAGCCAGACGACGAGGATCGCGGCGACCACCATGGGCCGGCTGATCCTGCGCTCGGTCCTTGCGGGAGCGGCCGGTTCCTCGACGACCCCGGTCTTCTCGGGTTTCTCCATGGCGACGGTCATCACGCGTCGCCTTCCCGCCCGGCGACCACCGCGAGGATCTCCTCGTCGCCGACGATGCCGAGCAGCTTGCCGTTCTCGACGACCTTGACCGGCTTCTCGGCGGCCAGTACGGCCCGGGTGGCCTCGCGCACGACGACGTCCGGGCCCAACTCCGGTCCGTCCAGGGCGTCGTCGGGCTGCGCCGGGCGCATGATCCAGCGCAGGGTCAGCACGTCACCGCGCGGCACGTCCTTCACGAACTCGCGTACGTAGTCGTCCGCCGGGGCGCCCACCAGCTCGTCGCCGGTGCCGCACTGGACCATCTTGCCGTCGCGCATGATCAGGATGCGGTCGCCGAGCTTGAGGGCCTCGGAGAGGTCGTGGGTGATGAACACCATGGTCTTGCCGACCTCGTGGTGCAGGCGGATGACCTCGTTCTGCATGTCGCGCCGGATCAGTGGGTCGAGCGCGGAGAACGGCTCGTCGAAGAAGAGCACGTCCGGCTCGCCGGCCAGCGCGCGGGCGAGCCCGACGCGCTGCTGCATACCGCCGGAGAGCTGGTCGGGGTAGGAGTTCTCGTAGCCGGCGAGGCCGACGAGTTCGACGACCTCCATGGCCCGCTTGGCCCGTTCGGCCCTGCCCATGCCGCGGATCTCCAGCCCGAACGCCACGTTGTCGACGACGCGGCGGTGGGGCAGCAGACCGAAGTGCTGGAAGACCATGGAGAACTTGCGGCGCCGCAGGTCGCGCAGGCGTCCCGCGTCGGCCTTGCGGATGTCCTCGCCCTCGAAGACGATCTCGCCGGCGGTGGGTTCGATCAGCCGGGTCAGACATCGCACCAGCGTGGACTTGCCGGAGCCGGACAGGCCCATGACGACGAAGACCTCGCCGGGCGAGACGTCGAAGTGGACGTCCCGTACGGCTGCGGTGCATCCGGTGCGGTCCATGAGCTCGCGGCGGGTGAGGCCGCGCAACTCCTCGGAGTCCGGCACCTGGTCGGCCTTCGGCCCGAACACCTTCCACAGCCTGCGTACGGATATGACCGGGGTGGAGCCCGAGTCCTGCGGCGTGCCGCGCCGCTGCGGCACCTCGGTCTGTGTGGTCACGTTCGACCTCTTTTCGGCGTTCAGCCGCGGAACCAGTGTTGCGGCCGGGGTTGGATGTTCTGCCAGATGTGCTTGGTCTCCCGGTACTCGTCCAGGCCGGTCGGTCCCAACTCCCGGCCCACGCCCGAATGCCCGAACCCACCCCATTCCGCCTGCGGCACATAGGGGTGGTAGTCGTTGATCCACACCGTGCCGTGACGCAGCCGCCGCGCGACGCGCTGGGCCTTGCCCGCGTCCTGCGTCCAGACGGCTCCGGCCAGTCCGTACTCGGTGTCGTTGGCGATGCGTACGGCGTCGTCCTCGTCGGTGAAGCGCTCGACCGTGAGCACGGGTCCGAAGGACTCCTCGTGCACCACGCGCATGTCCTGTCGGCACTCGTCGAGCACGGTGGGCAGGTAGTAGTGGCCGTCTCCCAGGGCGGGGTCGTCCGGCCGGGCGCCGCCGCAGCGCAGTACGGCGCCCTCGCCGATGCCGGCCGCGACATACGCCTCGACCTTGGCGCGGTGCTGTGCGGAGATCAGCGCCCCGGTCTCGGCCTCGGGGTCGAAGGGGCCGCCGAGGCGGATCTGCCGGGCACGGCGGACGACCTCGTCGACGAAGCGGTCGTGCAGGCGGTCCTCGACGATCAGCCGGGCGCCGGCCGAGCAGACCTGCCCGGAGTGCAGGAAGACGGCCGTGAGCGCGAAGTCCACGGCCGTCTCGAAGTCGGCGTCGGCGAAGACCACGTTGGGGTTCTTGCCGCCGAGTTCCAGCGCCACCTTCTTCACGCTCGCGGCGGCGGT
Source organism: Streptomyces sp. NBC_00299 (assembly GCF_036173045.1). GTDB lineage: Bacteria > Actinomycetota > Actinomycetes > Streptomycetales > Streptomycetaceae > Streptomyces > Streptomyces machairae. The sequence goes on along the minus strand of NZ_CP108039.1, from coordinate 8,179,538 downwards.
GGCCATGATGCGTTTGCCGGTCTGAACGCCTCCGGTGAAGGAGACCATGTCGACGGCGGGGTGCTCGCTGAGCGGTGCGCCCGCCTCGGGCCCCGGGCCCAGGACGAGGTTTGCCGCGCCGGCCGGGAGCCCGGCCTCCTCCAGGGCCTTCATCAGCAGGATGGAGGTGGAGGGGGTGAGCTCACTGGGCTTGAGGACGATCGTGTTGCCGGCCAGGAGCGCCGGGGCGACCTTCCAACTGGCCTGCAGCAGCGGGTAGTTCCAGGGCGTGATCAGTCCGCACACGCCGACCGGCTCGTGGACGACGCGGCTCACGGCGTCGTCACGGCCGGTGTCGATCACACGGCCGGCGTCGGTGCCCGCCATGCCGCCGTAGTAGCGGAAACAGGAGACGACATCGGCGATGTCGTACTCGCTCTCCACCAGCCGTTTGCCGGTGTCCAGGGACTCGGCGCGGGCGAACTCCTTGGCGTCGCGCTCCATCAGGTCGGCGGTGCGCAGCAGCAGTGCGCCGCGCTCCCGCTCGGGAGTGCCCGGCCAGGTCCCCTCGTCGAAGGCGCGGCGGGCCGCGGCGATCGCCGCCTCGGTGTCGGCACGTGTCCCTTCCGACACGGTCGCCACGAGCGTGCCGTCGGCGGGGCAGCGGATCTCCCGCTGCCCGCCGGCCACCGGCTCACGCCATTCGCCATCCACGTACAGGTCTTCCACGCGCCGAGCCTTTCAACGAAGTCGTTGCGCATCGTGCACCCGATTGCTTGTGGTGGAACACCCTTGCGAACGACCGGACGCACGTCAAGAGGTTGGCCGATGACGATTTGACCATGCGATCACGTTCCCGGCCACCCTTGACCGGAAGCGGCACCGAGCAGACCATGTTGCGTATCGCTCACCATGTTGTGCAATGCGCACCGACGGAGGCCGACGTGTCCCCCAAGTTCCCCCGATCGTCATCCGGCCGCGAGTACGTTCTCACCCTCTCCTGTCCCGACAGTGCCGGTCTCGTTCACGCCGTGAGCGGCTTTCTCGTCAGGAACTCCGGAAACATCCTGGAAAGCCAGCAGTTCGACGACCGACTCCAGGACCGCTTCTTCATGCGGGTCCATTTCGACGTCTCCGATCCGAACGTCGCCCTGGAAAGCCTGCGTTACCGGTTCGGTCCCGTCGCTCAGGCCTACCGCATCTCCTGGGCGCTGAGCGAGGCCGCCACGCCGGTCCGGACACTGATCATGGTGTCCAGGTTCGGACACTGCCTCAACGACCTGCTGTTCCGCATGCGCTCCGGCTCCCTCAACATCGAGATCCCCGCGATCGTCTCCAATCACCGGGACTTCGAGGGACTCGCGCAGACGTACGGCGTCCCCTTCCACCACGTCCCGGTGACCAAGGAGACCAAGCCGGAGGCCGAGGCGCGGCTGCTGGAGCTGGTGCAGGAGCTGGACATCGACCTGGTGGTGCTGGCCCGCTACATGCAGATCCTCTCCGACGACCTCTGCAAGCAGTTGGAGGGCCGCGCCATCAACATCCACCACTCCTTCCTGCCCAGCTTCAAGGGCGCGCGCCCCTACGAGCAGGCCTACCAGCGCGGCGTGAAGCTGGTCGGCGCGACCGCCCACTATGTGACGCCGGACCTCGACGAGGGCCAGATCATCGAGCAGGACGTGGTCAGGGTGGACCACTCACTCGACCCCGGCGAGCTGGTCACGGTCGGACGGGACGTGGAGGCGCAGGTGCTGGCGCACGCCGTGAAGTGGCACAGCGAGAGCCGCGTGATGGTGGAGGGCAACCGCACGGTCGTTTTCCGCTGAACGACTCGGCCACATGGGTGAGTGGGCCGGCTTCCCGGCCCACTCGTCGTATACGGCGAGGCTTCAGCCGCGCGTCTACTTCGCCTGCTTCCGGACGTCGGGGTAGCGGTAGTACGCGGCCGTGGACGGCTCCAGCGGCTTCCTGCCGAGGATGAGGTCGGCGGCCTTCTCGGCGATCATCATCACCGGGGCGTAGATGTTGCCGTTGGTGACGTACGGCATCACGGAGGCGTCCACCACGCGCAGGCCCTCCACTCCGTGCACCCGCAAGCTGGTGGGGTCGACGACGGACATGTCGTCGGTGCCCATCTTGCACGTGCAGGAGGGATGCAGGGCGGTCTCGCCCTCCTCGGCCACCCAGGCGAGGATCTCGTCGTCGGTCGCGACGCCCGGCCCCGGCGAGATCTCCCCGCCGTTGTAGGGGGCGAGGGCCGGCTGTTCGAGGATCCTGCGGGCCACGCGGATCGCCTCGACCCATTCGCGGCGGTCCTGCTCGGTGGAGAGATAGTTGAAGCGCAGCGCCGGGTGCTCGTTCGGGTCCTTGCTCTTGATCTTCACGGAGCCGATGGCGTCGGAGTACATCGGGCCCACATGGACCTGGTAGCCGTGGCCGCCGGAGGGCGAGGAGCCGTCGTAGCGGACCGCGACGGGCAGGAAGTGGAACATCAGGTTGGGGTAGTCCACGTCGTCGTTGCTGCGGGCGAAGCCGCCGGCCTCGAAGTGGTTGGTGGCGGCAGGGCCCTTGCGGAAGAGCCACTGGAGCCCGATGAACGGGGCCCGCCACTTCGCCATGTACGGCTGCATGGAGACGGGCTGCTTGGAGGCGTACTGGACGTAGACCTCCAGGTGGTCCTGCATGTTCTCGCCGACGCCCGGGAGGTCGTGGACGACGTCGACGCCGAGGGCGCGCAGTTCCTCGGCGTTGCCGACACCGGAGAGCTGGAGCAGCTGCGGGGAGTTGATCGCGCCGCCGCAAAGGATGACCTCCTTGGCGCGGACCTGCTTGACCGGGCCCCGGCCGCGCCGGCACTCGACGCCGACCGCGCGGTTGCCCTCGAAAAGGACCCGGGTGACGAGGGTGCGGGTCCTGACCGTGAGGTTCGGCCGGTCCATGGCGGGCTTGAGGTACGCCTTCGAGGCGGACAGGCGACGGCCGCGATGGACGTTGCGGTCGAACTTGGCGAAGCCCTCCTGCCGGTAGCCGTTGACGTCCTCGGTACGGGGGTAGCCCGCCTCCTCGGTGGCCTCGAGGAAGGCGCCGAACAGGGGGTTGGTGGCCGGGCCGCGTTCGAGCACGAGAGGGCCGTCGTGGCCGCGGAACTCGTCGTCCTCGTCGGCCGCCAGACAGTTCTCCATCCGCCGGAAGTACGGCAGACAGTGTGCGTAGTCCCAGGTCTCCATGCCCGGGTCGGCCGCCCAGCGCTCGTAGTCCATGGGGTTGCCGCGCTGGAAGATCATGCCGTTGATGCTGCTGGAGCCACCCAGCACCTTCCCGCGCGCGTGATAGACGCGCCTGCCGCCCATGTGGGGCTCGGGCTCGGACTCGTACTTCCAGTCGTAGAACCGGTTGCCGATCGGGTAGGTCAGCGCCGCGGGCATCTGGATGAAGACGTCCCACGGATAGTCGGAGCGGCCCGCCTCCAGTACCAACACCCGGTTCGCCGGGTCCGCGGAGAGCCGGTTCGCCAGTGCGCTGCCGGCCGAGCCGCCGCCGACGATGAGGAAGTCGAAGTGCACAGGTGCCATGGTGCCTCGTCTCGCTCGCGCCTTTGATACGCGAGGCATGCTAGCGGTGGGTTCGCGATACGCACCAGGTTGCGAACCGCGCAACTTTTTGCGGGCTGATCACGGCTCTGTTGCTTGCCGTGGCGTTGTTTACTGCGCGTATAGTTTTACTGTGAGCAACTACAGCATGGACACGGAAACGTCGAACTCGCAGGCCGGCGGGGTCCAGTCGGTGGATCGTGCCATCAGCGTGCTGGAGATCCTCGCCCAGCGTGGTGAAGCCGGCGTCAGCGAGGTCGCGGCCGAGATCGATGTGCACAAGTCCACCGCCTTCCGCCTGCTCGGCGCCCTGGAGGCGCGCGGTCTGGTGGAGCAGGCGGGCGAGCGTGGCAAGTACCGGCTCGGTTTCGGCATCGTCCGGCTGGCCGGCGCGGTCACCGGCCGTATCGACATCACCCAGCAGGGTCGTCCGGTCTGCGAACGCCTCGCCGAGGAGCTCGGCGAGACCGTGAACATCGCCGTCATGCAGGAGCACTACGCGATCAACCTCTACCAGGTTCGCGGCCCGGGCGCGATCACAGCGCACAACTGGGTCGGCCAGCTGACCCCGCTGCACGCCACGTCGAGCGGCAAGATCCTGCTGGCCCACATGCCCGCGAAGGCGCGCGCCGCGCTGCTGTCCACCACGGGCATGAAGAAGGTCACCCCGAACACCATCACCGCGAAGACCAAGCTCGAGAAGAACCTCGCCGAGGCCCGCGAGCGCGGCTACTCCTTCACTCTGGAGGAGCTGGAGATCGGCCTGCACGCCATCGCCGCGCCGGTCCGCAACCGGGACGGCGAGGTCGTCGCGGCCCTCAGCGCCTCCGGGCCCGCCTACCGCTTCACCGAGGAGCGTCTGCACGAGCTCTCCCCGGTGCTGCTCAAGGGCGCCGAGGAGATCAGCCACCGAATGGGTTACCTGGGCTGACCCGCCCGGCTACGACCGGGGGACGCCGAGACGCTCGTTCACCCAGTCGTGGAAGGCACCGATGTGGTGCTCGCTCGGCACCAGCACGCCCCCCTTGGCATACAGCCGGGAGCTCATGCCGGGCTGTGTGCGTTCGCACGCGTCGAAGTCCTGGCGGTTGACCCGGTCGAAGAGTTCCACGGACCGGCTGACGTCCTTGCCGCTCTCGACGACGTGCGGGAGGTAGAGCCAGTCGCACTCGATGATCGTGCGGTCGACGGACACCGGATACATCCGGTGGAAGATCACGTGGTCGGGGACGAGGTTGATGAACACCTGCGGCCGGACGGTGATCGCGTAGTAGCGGCGGTCCTGGTCCTGTGCAACCCCGGGGATACGGTCCAGTCCCTCGGACCCGTCGACGGTGAAACCCTGGACGTCCTCGCCGAACTCGGCGCCGTGTCCGACGTAGTACTGGGCGGCGTAACCGTCCGCGAACTCCGGGAGCACCTCGGTGAGTTCGGGGTGGATGGTGGCGCAGTGGTAGCACTCCATGAAGTTCTCGATGATGAGCTTCCAGTTCGCCCGGACTTCGTAGACGATCCGCCGGCCCACGGAGAGGCTGTCGATGTCGTAGCGCTCGATCGACTCGACGTCGCCGAGGCGGGCGACGATCTCACCGATGACCTCCTCCTCGAAGGAGGGCGGGTTCTCCGCGAGGCACACCCACACATAGCCGAGCCACTCACGCACGGCCACGCTCACCAGGCCGTACTCGGTGCGGCCGACGTCGGGCATCTTGGTGAGGTTGGGTGCCGCGACGAGCTTGCCGCTCAGGTCGTACGTCCAGGCGTGGTACGGGCACTGGAAGGCCCGTTTGACCTCGCCGGACTCCTGGGTGCAGAGCTTGGCTCCGCGGTGCCGACACACGTTGAAGTACGCGCGGATGCCGTTGTCCCTCGCCCGGGTGACGAGGATGCTCTCGCGGCCCACGTCGAAGGTGCGGAAGGCGCCGGGCTTCGCGAGGTCGGACGCGCGCGCGACGCAGAACCACATGGTCTCGAATATGCGCTCCTGCTCCTGGGCGAAGATCACCGGATCCGTGTAGGAGGAGCCGGGGAGAGTGGCGATCAGACTGTCCGGCAGGCTGGTCGAGGTCACGGTGCACTCCTCGGAGAACGTCGTGGCTGGGTGATGCCTCAGGGGCGGGGTCAGGACGTCGCCGCGGCGAGCTGCTTGCGCCAGCGGGTGAACAGGCGCGGCTGGTTCATCCCGAGCACGGCGACCGGGTCCCCGGCACGCCGGTAGACGGCGAGCACGTCACGGTCGTCCGTGGCGCCCGCCTCGACGGTCACGCTGTCGGCGCCGGCCGCATGCCCGACGAACTGGATCTTCACGCCGTACTGGTCGGACCAGAAGTACGGCGGCCGGGGCACACCCGGTGCCACCGCACCCCCCGCCAGCAGCGCGGCGACCGCGGCGTCGGGGCGCTCCCGCGCACCGGTCCAGTGCTCGACCCGGCGGTGGAAGCCCGCGCGGGGGTCGTACCAGTTGGCGCAGTCGCCGACCGCGACCACACCGGCCAGGCTGGTACGGCCGTCCGCCCCGCACTTGACGCCGTTGTCGAGTTCGACGCCGGAGCCGTCCAGCCACTGCACGCAGGGACTCGCGCCGACCCCGACCACGACGATGTCGGCGGGGAGGCTGCGGCCGTCCTCCAGCAGGACGGCGTCGACGCGGGTCTCCCCGCTCAGTCCCTTGACGCCCACACCGCACAACAGCCGTACGCCGTGGTCGGCGTGGAGCGCGGAGACGACGGCACCCATGGTCTCGCCGAGCGGTCCCGCGAGCGGTGTCGGCGCCACCTCCACCACGGTCACGTCGAGCCCGAGGGCGTACGCGGTGGAGGCGACCTCCGCCCCGATGAAGCCGCCGCCGATCACCACCAGCCGTCCGCCGCGGGCCAGTTCGTCGCGCAGGGCGCGGGCGTCGTCCAGGGTGCGCAGGGTGTGCACCCCGGACAGGCCCTCGGAGCCGGGCAGCGTACGCGCCGCGGCGCCGGTCGCGAGGACCACTCCGTCGGCGCGCACCTCGCGTCCGTCGGCGAGCCGGACGGTGCGCTCCGTGCGGTCGAGTCCGACGGCGCGGGAGCCGAGCAGCCACTCGGCCCGCAGGTCCTCGTCGTCCGTCTCCAGCGCGAGCTCCGTCTCGCCGAGGGTGCCGGCCAGGAACTCCTTGGACAGCGGGGGCCTGTCGTAGGGGCGGTGCAGCTCGTCCCCGATGACGACCAGCCGTCCGTCGTAGCCCTGCTTGCGCAGGGAGCGGGCCGCCGACAGACCGGCGAGCGAGGCGCCGACCACGGCCACCGTCCTCACGCGACTCCCCCGGCGAGCCGGGCTGCGATGCAGGGCGGCAGGTTGGGGGCGTCCATGGACAGCCGGACGTGGACCACGCCGTCCTCGACGACGACCTCATGGGTCCGGACCGGGAGCTTCGCCGGCGGGGCGTCGACCGCGCCGGTACGCAGGTCGAACTTCGAGGCATGCAGCGGGCATTCCACCTCGCAGCCCTCCAGCCAGCCGTCGGCGAGCGACGCGTCCTGGTGGGTGCAGGTGTCGTCGATGGCGAAGAGCTCGCCATCGTCGGTGTGGAACACCGAGACCGGCGGATCGATATCGAGCCGGAGGGCCTCGCCTCGCGGGAGATCCGCGAGACGGCACGCGGGAATCATCATGACACCTCGGTGCGTATAGCGAAACGGATTGCGATGAGCGCAACGCCAGTCTGAAGGCCGCTCGGAAGCGTTGTCAAGGCATCCATGGGGCTCGTTCGGACAGGCCGTTCACACGATTTCCGGGCAGCTCGAAACGCCCGAACCACCTGCGGAAACAGGTGGAACGGGCGCCGTACGGAAACCATCCCGGGGGCGGTCAGAAGCCGCGGTCGAGCCACTCCTGGAGGTGCGGGGCCTCCGCGGCCACGGTCGTGGTGTCCCCGTGCCCGGTGTGCACGACGGTGTCGCCCGGCAGCGTCAGCAGCCGCTCCCGGATCGACTCGACGATGGTCGGGAAGTCGCTGTACGACCTCCCCGTCGCCCCCGGCCCGCCGGCGAACAGGGTGTCGCCGCTGAAGAGCGCCCTCAGGGCCGGCGCATACAGACAGACCGCTCCGGGGGCGTGGCCCGGCGTGTGCAGCACGGTCAGTTCGATGCCGGCCACTGTGAGCACCTGGCCGTCGGACAGATCGCCGTCGGGCATCCGGTCGGGGTGGGTCTGCTTCCACAGCGGCAGGTCGTCGGCGTGGAGCAGGACCGGGGCCCGGGTGCGCTGAGCGAGTTCGGGAGCGGCGTCGATGTGGTCGTTGTGGGCGTGGGTGCACACGATGGCCCGCAAGGTGCGGTCCCCGAGGGCTTCGGCGATCGCCCCGGCGTCGTGGGCGGCGTCGATGACGATCGCCTCGGTGTCGTCGCCGACGATCCACACGTTGTTGTCGACGTCCCAGGTGCCGCCGTCCAGGGAGAACGTCCCCGAGGTGACGAGGCGTTCGATGCGGGCGGCCATCAGAGGACCACCACGGAGCGCAGGACGTCGCCGTCGTGCATGCGCTCGAAGGCCTTCTCGACGTCGTCCAGCGCGATGGTCTCCGTGACGAAGGCGTCCAGGGACAGCCGGCCCTGCAGATGGAGGTCGATCAGCATCGGGAAGTCACGGCTCGGCAGGCAGTCGCCGTACCACGACGACTTCAGGGCGCCGCCGCGTCCGAAGACGTCCAGCAGCGGCAGCTCCAGCTTCATCTCCGGGGTCGGGACACCGACGAGGACGACCGTGCCGGCGAGGTCGCGGGCGTAGAAGGCCTGCTTGTACGTCTCCGGGCCGCCGACCGCCTCGATGACGACGTCGGCGCCGAAACCGCCTGTCAGCTCACGGATCGCCTCGACCGCGTCGGCGTCCTTGGAGTTGACGGTGTGCGTCGCGCCCAGCTTCCTGGCGGTCTCCAGCTTGCGGTCGTCGATGTCCACCGCGATGATCTTCGCCGCGCCCGCGAGGCCGGACCCCGCGACCGCCGCGGCCCCGACACCGCCGCAGCCGATGACGGCGACCGAGTCACCCCGGCCGACGTTGCCCGTGTTGATGGCAGCGCCGATGCCCGCCATCACCCCGCAGCCCAGCAGGCCTGCCACGGCCGCCGACGCGGCCGGGTCGACCTTCGTGCACTGCCCCGCCGCAACCAGCGTCTTCTCCGCGAACGCACCGATGCCCAGCGCCGGCGACAACTCGGTGCCGTCCGGCAAGGTCATCTTCTGCTTCGCGTTGTGGGTGGCGAAGCAGTACCACGGCCGGCCGCGCAGACAGGCCCGGCACTGCCCGCACACCGCACGCCAGTTGAGGACGACGAAGTCGCCGGGGGCGACATCGGTGACGCCCTCCCCCACCGACTCCACGACACCGGCGGCTTCATGACCGAGCAGGAAGGGGAAGTCGTCGTTGATGCCACCCTCGCGATAGTGCAGGTCGGTGTGGCACACCCCGCAGGCCTCGATCTTCACCAACGCCTCGCCCGGGCCCGGATCCGGCACGAGGATCGTCTCCAGGCTGACGGGGGCGCCCTTGCCCCGCGCGACGACAGCACGGACCTGGTGCGTCATGGCCACTCCTCGGCTGGTCGAGACCGGAATCAGATGTTGCTCATTACGGCACACATCTCGTACGTCGCAACACAGCATCAGGGAGAGCCGAACGGCGGTCAAGAGCCCGACAAACCGCGGCATGCCCCCTTCCATGGAACCGACCGCCGTGGCATGCTCACGCCACCACGGATCTGAACGCTATTCACACTCTTGAACACCAGTCAGGGAGTGGCTCATGACTGCAAGATCCCGCTTGGGTGTCCTGCTGGCGGTCCTGGCCGCGTTCACCACCGGCGCCGTCCCCGCAGCCTCGGCTCCGGCCGAGGCACAGCGGGCCCCTCGCATCCCCCACACCGCCGTCCTGGACGGTCAGCGTCTGCACCAGACGAAGATCCGTCTCGACCGCGGTGACCCCCAACTCCGGCAGGCACTACGGGCGTTGCGGACGCGCGCCGACAGATGGCTGAACCAGGGCCCCTGGACGGTCGTCGACAAGCCCCGGCCCGCGCCAGGCGGCGACGTCCACGACTACCTCAGCCAGGCGCCGTACTGGTGGCCGACCAAGGCGCCGACCCCGGACAACCCGTGGGGCTGCCCGTATGTGCAACGTGACGGCGAGCGCAACCCGGAGGTCGACTCCGGCACCGACCGCCAGGACGTCGAGAAGACCTTCGACTCCAGCTACGACCTCTCGCTCGCCTGGTACTACACCGGCGACAAGCGGTACGCCGAGAAGGCCGGGCAGGTGCTGCGGACCTGGTTCCTCGATCCGGCCACGAGGATGAACCCGAACCTCGACCACGCCCAGTTCATTCCGTGCAAGTACGACGGCCGCGCCATCGGCATCATCGACTTCTCGCAGTCGTACACCAGCGTCCTCGACGCACTCGCCCTGCTTCAGACGGGCGCCCCCGGCTGGACCGCGAAGGACCGCACCGGCATGACGCGGTGGAACACCGCCTTCCGGGACTGGCTCAGGAACAGTGACTTCGGCAAGCAGGAGGCCGCGGCCACCAACAACCACGGCACCTTCTACGACATGCAGCTCGCCGCCCTCGCCTACGCGACCGGCGACGAGGACCTGGCCCGCCGGACGGTCCTGGACGCCCGGAGCAAGCGCATCGCGCCGCAGATCGCGTCCGACGGCAGCCAGCCGCAGGAGCTGACCCGGACCAGGAGTTGGCACTACTCGACGTTCGACCTGGTCGCCTACACCCGGCTCGCGGACATCGGCCGACATGTCGGTGTGAACCTGTGGGCCTACCGAGGACCTGACGGGCAGAGCCTGTTCAAGGCCGTGGACTATCTGCTGCCCGCGGCCACGGGAGCGGCCGCCTGGCCGCACCTCGAGATGGAGTTCCACCGGTACGCGGCGACCGACGTCGTGCACGCGGCCGCCGACGCCGGGGACCGGCAGGCACAGCGGGCCGTTCCGCTGCTGGAGGAGCCGCCGGGCGGCGACCTGTGGGCCCTGCGCCCGGCGGCGGAACAGCTGGACTCCATCGCGGGGTGACCGCCGGCCCGCCGGTTCAGACCCTGGAGAGGTCGATCGCGCGGTCGACGTCCTGCGGCTGCAACACCCGCAGGATGCCTTCCAACAGGTAGTAGTCGGCGTACGGGAGGGAGATCTCGATCCCGTCCTCGGCCGGCCGGTTGCGCGTGCAGCGGGCCACCACCGCTTCCGCACGGGCCGAGTTCCGCGTCAGGCACGTCTCCGCGAGCGCGGTGAGCAGCCGCAGCGCCACCTCGCGGTAGGCGGGCCTGCCGGTGGCCGCGGACAGGTCGAGCAGTCCGCACGCCATGATCGCCCCGGCCGACGCGTCCTTGATGTCGTACGGCTGTTGCGGCGCGCGGTAGTCCCACACCGGGACGTGGTCCGGGGTGAGCGCCCCGATCGCGAAGTCCGCGAGTCGGCGGGCGGTGGCCAGGAACTCGGCGTTCCCGGTGCGGCGGTACATCGTGGTGAACCCGTACAGCCCCCACGCCTGACCGCGCGACCAACAGGACGTGGGGCTGTACCCCTGCACGGTGTTCGGGCCGATCGCGGCGCCGGTGTTCGGGTCGAAGTCGTAGACGTGGGGCGTCGATCCGTCCGGGCGCAGAAAGACCCGCTGAGCCGTCTTCGCGTGCTCCACCGCGATGTCCAGGTACGTGTCGTCGCCGGTCCGGCCGCTCGCGAACGCCAGCAGGTCGAGGTTCATCATCGTGTCGATGATGACCCGGCCGGCGTTCCCCTGGTCGTTCAGCGCTCCCCACGCTCTGATGAAGCGCCCGCGCGGGTTGTACCGCTGGATCAGGGAGTCGGCCGCCCGTACGGCACCGGTCCGCCATGCCTCGTCGCCCGTCAGCCGCCAGGCGGTGACCCAGGACGGGTAGAAGAGGAAGCCGAGGTCGTGCGTGCCGGTGTCGTACTGGCGCGGGGCGAGCTTCTGGGCGGAGGCCAGCGCCTGGGTGCGGAAGGTGTCGTCCTTGCTGTAGAGCCACGCCATCCACAGCGTGCCGGGCCAGAACCCGCCGACCCAGTCGCCGTTCTGCGAGTAGGTCCACTTCTCGAACTTGGTGCCGACGGGGAAGGCGGTCACGGTCGGTGCGACGGTGTGCAGCTTCTCGACGGCGTAGTCGGCCGCCGCGCGGAGCTTGCGCAGGGTCGGTGCCGGTGCCCGACCGGCGTTCACATCCGCGGCCGTGGCGGGTGTCGAGGAGGCGCCTGTCGCTGCGGCGCCGACCGCTGTGGCCAGCACCGTCCGCCGGGAAACGCTCATGCCGGTTCCTCCAACTGGTCAAGGGAAGAGCGGAGTTGACCGAGCGTTGCACGGCGGACGCAGTGCTGTACACCCACGTGAGCCATGTTCATCAGTGTGAATGACCTGTCGAGCCGACCACGGTCACCGGTGGCAGCTGCTGATCCCCGGGCGCCACGGGCAGGCGATCCCGGCGAAGCCGCCGTCGGCCACGACATCCACGCCCAGCGTGTCGCCGCCGCCCAGCACCTGCCGGTTGCGGGCGAGTCCGTCGGCGCCGTCCTCGATCGTCTCGACCAGCCACCGTCCTGGGCCGATGGCCGGCGGCACCTCGGCGGCGCGGGCGGCGCCCGCGTAGACGCCGCCCAGGAACCAGCGGTGGCCGCTGCGGCAGCCGAGTACGGCCTCCTGACCGGGTCGGCCCGCGAGCAGCCGGGTGTCGTCCCAGGCTGCCGGGACCTGGTCGAAGTAGGCCCGGGCCAGGGGCCGTTCGTCGTAGGACTCGGGAGTGCCCGCGAACATCTGCTGGCCCGACTCGTAAGCGACGGTGAGCCCGACCTCGGCCGCGTCGGAGTTGGGGCGCAGTCCGACGCGCTGGAAGGCGCCCGGAGTGAAGTCCATGGAGCCGATGACGTTGCGGGTGAAGGGCAGGGTGGTCAGGTGAGCCGCGGTGTTGGTGCGCTTCTCCTCGCCGGCGACGCCCTCCAGGGTCATGACCTGCGGCCACGTGCGCTGGATGCCCTTGGGGATCGTGGAGCCGTGGAAGTCGACCATGAGGTGGTGGGCGGCTGTCTCCTCAAGGATGGCGTCGTACCACCGGAGCATCGGCTGCGCCTCGGAGCTGCCCCCGGGGCCTGTTCGACCGCGGCACGCCCAGCGGCAGCACATGGAGCTGGCTCTACGCGGGCATCACGAGCTGGGCGTGGACGGCTTCTAGGACAGGACGAAGGAATCCGGGTGCGCGGCTAGGTTGGCGGCTGTGGATCTCAACGCCGTACGCACCTTCGTCGCCGTCGCGGACGCCGGCCAGTTCCAGAAGGCCGCCGTCGACCTGGCCCTCACCCAGCAGGCCGTCTCCAAGCGGGTCGCCACGCTGGAGAGGGACCTGGGTGTGCGGCTGCTGACCCGCACACCGCGCGGAGCGGAGCTCACCATCGACGGGCAGGCGTTCCTGGCCCATGCCCGGACCCTGATCCAGGCCGAGGAGAGGGCGAGATCCTCGGTACGTCCCGGCAGCCGTGCCCTGCGCGTCGACGTGGTCGGCCGACGGGTCTCGCTGGCCGGGGTGCTGCGCGACTTCCACCGCGCGCATCCCTCGGTCGCCCTGGACGTGGTGATCCTCCCCGGCTCCGAGGAGGCCATCGCGGCCGTCCGGGACGGCGTCATCGACGCCACGTTCCGCGCGGTCACGATGCCCGGGCAGCAGATCCCCGACGGCATCGAGATCACCCCGGTCCACGACGAGCCGCTCCACCTGTTCACCGGCCCCGCGCACCCGTTCGCCGGCGCCTCGGCGGTCACCCCCGCTCAGCTGGCGGGCCATCCGATCTGGATGCCGGGCAACGTCCCCGGCGCGGAGTGGACCGCGTACTACGAGGCGCTGGCCGCGGACTTCGGGCTGACCATCGAGGCCACCGGCCCCAACTTCGGTGTCGAGGCCCTCATCGACACGATCGCGGCCTCCTCGACACTGGCGACCTTCCTCGGCACTCAGACGCCTCTGGTCCGGCCCGCCGGGTACGACATGCGGCTCATCGCGCTGCGCGACCCGGCACCGGTCTACCCGCACTCACTCCTGTGGCGCGCCGACAACCCGCACCCGGCCCTCACCGCGCTCCGGGAGCACTTCACGTCGGTCCGCCGGGACCCACCGGGCGGCGAGATCTGGACACCGACATGGGCTCGGCGCAGGTGAACGAGCTTGGGGCAGCCACCTTTCGGCGCGGGTGCGCCCATGCCCGCACGGCTGACCGCCAACCGGCGATCACGGGCTCCTGAAGTCGTCCACCCGTTCTCCCTCGGCCTGGGACGGCTCGGTCCTGGGGACGTCGGGGTGCTGCTCGACGGCCGCGCGCTCCGCCGGTTCATCGCGTTCGCCCTCGGCCTGGGAAGGGGTGTGCGAGTACAGCCAACGGTCGTAGTCCGAGGCTCGGGTCTTCATGGCTGACCTCCGTTGGTCGCTCATCTCCATGCTGCGCCCGGCCCGTCGCGCCGACCAGCCCGGCTCACCCGGTGAGTCCGAGCGCGGCGCAGGCGGAGCGGAGCCTGGGCGTGCAGATCTGCTGGGTGGTGTAGAGGCCGCCGTCGACGAGGGTCTGCTTGAGGTTTGCTGCCGTCACCGCTCGTGGAGTGAGCAGGATGGACGGGATGTCCTGGTGCGTCGGACTGTCGGTGGTCGTCGTCGAGACCTCGCCGGCGCCGTCTCCGTTGCCGAGGGCGACGGCCATGGCGGCGGCCGCGGCGGCCTCCTTCTCGAACGGCTTGTACACGGTCATGTACTGCTCGCCGGCGACGATGCGCCGCGCGGCCTCGAGGTCGGCGTCCTGCCCGGTGATCGGGGGAAGTTTGCGGACACCGGCGTTCTTGAAGGCGGAGACGACGCCCGCGGCAATGGCGTCGTTGGCCGCGACGACACCGCTGATGCGGTCCGCCCCCAGGGCGGAGATGGCGGCGGTCATGTTGGCGTGGGCGTTCTCCGGGCTCCAGCCCACGGTGTCGTACGACCTGGCGATCTTGGCCTTGCCCGCGATGACGGACAGCGTGCCCTTGCGGAACCACGCCGCGTTGGAGCTGCTCGGATCGCCGTTCATCATCACGACCGTTCTGCCGTTGCGCCTCTCCCGCATCGCCTGCAGGATCGCCTCGCCCTGCAGCCGGCCGACCTGATCGCCGTCGAAGCTGACGAAGCCGGAGATCGGGCCCTCGGCGAGCCGGTCGTATGCGACGACCGGGACACCCGACCTGCGCGCCTCCTGGATCGGCGAGCGCAGCGCCTTGCTGTCGGCGGGGTCGAGGATCAGGACCTCGGCCCCCTTGGTGATCATGGAGATCATCTGTTCCCGCTGCCGCGCCGCGTCGTTCTCGGCGTTGGCGTACACCATGGTGCAGCCGGGGCACAGCTGCCTGAGGTGCTGCTCGATCAACGGCTTGTCGGACTGCTCCCAGCGGGGAGTGACCCGGTTCGGGAGCAGCAGGCCGACCATGAAGCTGTCCCCGCCGGCCTCGTCGTCTCCGCCGCAGGCGGCCAGGGGCACCGTCAGCAGTCCCACGACGAGTGCCGCGACGACGTGCAGCGTACGGGTCCTCATGGCAGCTCGCCCCGTTCCGTTGAGAGGTTCGAGTCGGCGGGAGCGGGCCCGCGCCGCGGCACGGTGACCTCGCTCCACACCTGCTTCCCGCCGGCCACCGGCACCGAGCCGAAGGAGTCCGACACCGCTTCGACGAGGAGCAGGCCCCGGCCGCCGGTCGACTCCCAGTCCACGATCACCGGCTTGGCGGGAGCCCGCGGCGAGGCGTCGCTCACGCTGACCCGTACCCGGTCGCCGCGCAGCATCAGGTCGAGGGTGACCGACCCCTGGGTGTGCACCAGGGCGTTGGTGACCAGTTCGGACACGACGAGCAGCACCGCGTCGGCGGCTTCCTGGACGTGCCACTTGCGCAGGGTGCGCGCGGTGAAGCGGCGGGCGTGCATGACCGCGTCGGGCAGCCGCCACACCACCCAGCTGGACCGGATCGGCCGGGTCCGCATGCCGTCGTAGCGCAGCAGCAACAGCGCCACGTCGTCCTCACGCCGGCCGATGTCGCCGAGCAGCGCGTCGGCCATCCGCGCCGGATCCGCCGGGTCGGCCGCGGCGAGCGCGCTGCGCGTGCGCTCCATGCCGACGTCCAGGGGCAGATCGGCGGCCTCGACCAGGCCGTCGGTGACCAGGGCGAGCACCGAGCCGGGGGTCAGTGCGACCGCTGTCATGGGGAAGTCCGCCTCCGCGAGGATC
This sequence comes from Streptomyces sp. NBC_00299, assembly GCF_036173045.1. Lineage (GTDB taxonomy): Bacteria > Actinomycetota > Actinomycetes > Streptomycetales > Streptomycetaceae > Streptomyces > Streptomyces machairae. Next base: position 8,163,699 of record NZ_CP108039.1, on the reverse strand, counting down.
CCCAGTGGCGGCCCGCCCTCGACCTGCACCTCCTCGGTGCCGCCGTCGGCGTGGCGCAGCAGCGGTGACAGGTGCCCGGCCCGCACGAACAGGGTGTTGCCCTCCTCCATGTCCAGTTCGACATAGCAACAGGTGGCGAACAGGTCGGTCTCCATGCCGACCAGAAGACGGTTGGCATGGGAGACAACCACGTCGGGCGGGTGGCCCTCCACGGCGTACGCCCTGACCGCCGTACGCATCTGGCCCATGATCGTGGCGGCGGCGGCACTGTGCCCCTGCACATCGCCGATGACCAGCGCCACCCGGTCCTGGGACAGGGCGATGACGTCGTACCAGTCACCGCCCACCTGGAGCCCGCGCCTGGCGGGCAGGTAGCGGGCGACGGCCGTTCCGCCGGGCAGTTCGGGCAGGCGACGGGGCAGCAGGCTGCGCTGCAGCATGGTCGCGAGTTCCTGCTCGGCGTCGTAGGCGTGGGCCCGTTTGAGGGCCTGCCCGATCAACGCCGCCGTGGCGGTCAACAGGGACCGCTCCTCGGGGATGAACTCGTGCGGCTGCTCCCACCCGACGAGGCACACCCCGGTGACCCGGCCCTTGGCCGGGAGCGGCAGGACGGCCAGGCCGCCGGCGCCGATGCCCGCGAGTCCGGGTTCGAGGGCCGTGCCCGCGGGCCACAGATCCATCCGGCCGTCCTGGAGGGCCATCTGCAGGGTGGGCAGGGCGCCGACCGGCGCGTCGGGCCACTCGGAACGCCACTGGGCCCGCCACAGATCGGGCCAGGCGTCGGGCTGCGGCGGGTCGAGCAGGGTCACGACGAGGCGGTCCTCGCGCACATCGGCGAGCGCCACCCGGTCGGCGCCGAGGGGCTCGCGCAGCGCGGTCACCGCGACCCGGCCGACGTCGCGGACCGTCGCGGCGTCGTCGAGTGCGGCGGTCAGCCACTGGATCCGGGAGACGTCGTCGGCGCTGCGGCTCTTGACCGAGGTGGCCGTGACCACGCCCAGCACCTGCTCCGGCCGGTCGCCGGTGTGCGGTACGACCCGGCAGATCAGGCTCAGCCAGCGCATCTCGCCGGTGGGGCAGCGGACCCGGAACTCCAGCTCCCGCCGGCCGGGCGTCTGGGCGGACGGCTCCAGGACCGACATCAGGGCGGGCATGTCCTCGGGGAGGGCGTGCGCGAGGAGGGTGTCCGCCTTGCCGTCGAAGTCGTCCGCGGTCGTGCCGACCAGTTCGAGCAGGGTCCCGTCCGCCTCGATCAGTCCGGTGTCCGGCTCCAGTACGAAGGAGCCGACGCGCAGACTCCGCAGGGCACGGCTGAGCAGGCCCGAGGTCGCGGGCCGGCCCGACTCGGCCTGCAGCAGACCGGCGAGCGCGTCGGCGTACCGTTCCAGGAAGCGCTGCTGCCCGGCGTCGAAGCCGTCCGCGGAGGCCCCCACGACGACCAGGCAGCCCAGCCGGATGCCTTCCCTCTCCAGGGGCAGCGCGCCGAGCGACGCCGCTCTCGCTCGCGGCGGGGTGGGGGCGCCGACGGGGTAGGAGGCGAGGGCCGCGGCGTTCAGCCACAGCGGACGGTCGGTGCGGAAGGCGTGTGCCGCGGCCGATCCGCCCGACAGGGCGAGCCGCTCGGGCAACCGGTATTCGGGAGTGGCGCCCCCGGCCGTCTCCAGCAGCTGAAGCGCGCCGTCGCCGGCGTTGGGCGCGTAGACGGCCGCCAGCGCCGCTCCGGCGAACGTCAGGGCCCGGTCGCTCGTGGCGGCCTGCGGCCCCGTTGGCGGTGAACCGGTGTCTGCGGTGCCGACCTCGGATGCCCCCGGGGCCGAAACTCCGGTCCGGGCACGGCCGTCATGAGGCATGTCCGCAACCAACCTCCCGTCCGTGCCGGAGGTGCCGAAGGAGATCGGGGCACCTCCCGCCGCCCCGGTCGCTCCCCCACCAGAATCGCATACATGGATGAGCCGGACATATCTGCCCTTTTCACCCTCGATTTACGCCCGATCCTCCGCATTGCTCCTGGTCATCCTCAGGCCCTCGCTGCGTTCGCAGATCACCGCGGCCGGTGTCAGACTGACGACTGAGAAGGCCAGGTGTCGCCATGCTCCATGCGGCTGCCGCCGGTGCAGGACCGGCCGGGCCGAGCCACCACCGCGCCGGGGTGGGCGAAGGGGCGCCGCACCGGCCCCACGCCTCGGCCGCCGTGGACACACCCCGACACGGCGGTGCACGCGCACCGCTCCCTCCACACCCGCCACGCAGGCCGAACCCCGAACCCCGGACACCCGCTGACGGCCGGTCACGGGCGACCACGAGCGCAGCTTCGCCACGCAGGGTGAAGGACAAGGGAGATCTCTCATATGAAGGCCCGCATACGGGACGCGGTTCTGGCCCTGACCGCGGTGTCCACGGCCGTAGCCCTCGCGGCCTGCGGGGCGGACGGCGGGAGCGATGCCGCCGAGAGCAGCGATCCGGTGATCGGCGTGCTCCTGCCGGACGCGACCACGGCCCGTTGGGAGACCCAGGACAAGCCCCTGCTGACCAAGGAGATCGAGAAGCGGTGCGCCGAGTGCGAGGTCGATATGACCAACGCCAAGGGCGATGTGGCCCTTCAGCAGGAGCAGATGAACTCGATGATCACCAAGGGAGTCGACTCCATCCTGCTCGTGGCGGTGGACGCCAGGTCGCTCGCCGCCTCGGTCCGCAAGGCGGATGAGGCAGGCATCCCCGTCATCGCCTACGACCGTCTCTCCGAGGGCCCGATCTCGGGTCACGTCTCCTTCGACGGCGAGGAGGTCGGCAGGCTCCAGGGCAGAGCCCTGCTGACGGCCATGGGCGACGAGGTCCCCGGCGCCCAGATCGTCATGATGAACGGCGATCCCATCGACCCCAACGCGGTGCTGTTCAGGAAGGGCGCGTTGGAGGTGCTCATGGGGAAGGTGAAGATCGGCAAGGCGTACGACACCCTCCAGTGGCGGCCCGAGACCGCCAACCTGAACATGTCCGGCGCCATCTCCGCCCTCGGCGCCGGCAACATCCAAGGGGTGTACGCCGCCAACGACGGCCTCGCCTCCGGCAGCATCTCCGCCCTCAAGGCGAACAAGGTGGAACCGCTGCCCCCGGTCACGGGGCAGGACGCCGAACTGGGCGCCGTGCGGCGCATCGTCGACGGCGATCAGTACATGACCGTCTACAAGCCCTTCGAGCCCGAGGCCGCCGCCGGCGCCGCCCTGGCCGTGGCCGCGGCCCGCGGGGAGAACCTCGACCGCGTGGCCAAGGACGAGGTGACGACACACGGTGGGCGGACGGTCCCCTCGGTCATGCTCACCCCCATATCCGTCACCGCCGACAACATCAAGGACACCTTGGTGAAGGACGGGGTGTACACGGTCCAGCAGATCTGCACCCCTCAGCTCGGCGCCGCGTGCGAGGCGGCCGGGCTGACCTGACCACCGGTTCGCCCCTGGCCGGGCCCACGGGAAGGAGATCGTCCCTGTGTCTGCTCCCCTGCTGGCGTTGCACGGTGTGTGCAAGCGCTACGGCGCCGTCGAGGTCCTCGAGGACATCGACCTGGAGATCCACGCCGGCCAGGTCGTCGCCCTCCTCGGCGACAACGGGGCCGGCAAGTCCACCCTGGTCAAGGTGATCTCCGGCGTCACCCCCGCGGACCGGGGCGTCATCGAGTGGGAGGGCCGTACGGTCCACATCAGGCGTCCCAACGACGCCCGGGACCTCGGCATCGCCACCGTCTTCCAGGACCTCGCGCTGTGCGGGAACCTCGACGTCGTCGGGAACCTGTTCCTCGGACGGGAGATCCGCAGGTTCGGGTTCCTCGACGAGATGGAGATGGAGCGCCGCACCCTCCAACTGCTGGAGCCGCTGACCAAGGGCGTCCCCGAGCTGCGTGCCCCCGTCGTGTCCCTGTCCAGCGGGCAGCGGCAGACGGTCGCCATCGCCCGCTCGCTCCTGGGCGACCCACGGCTCCTCCTGCTGGACGAGCCGACCGCGGCGCTGGGGCTCCAGCAGACCACCGAGGTCATGGACCTTGTCGACCAGCTGCGCGACCGCGGCCTCGGGGTCCTTCTCATCAGCCACAACATGGGCGACGTCAAAGCGCTCGCGGACCGGGCCGCCGTGCTGCGGCTCGGCCGCAACAACGGCTTCTTCGACGTGAACACCGCGTCCCAGGAGCAGATCATCTCCTCCATCACCGGGGCGACCGAGAACGCGCCCCACCGGCAGGCCCACCAGGAGGCGGGATGGTGAAAGGGACGCGCGACATGGCGGACAGCCCTCAGGCCGAAGCCGCCGCACCCGCCGCCGAGGCCCGTCAGGACCGTCGCGGGCAGACCGCCGCCCGTGCCATGGAGAACTGGATGGCCTTCTCGCGGCGCAAGCTGAGAGCAGGGGAGCTGGGCTCGGTCCCGGTCGTCGTCGTGCTCGCCATCGTGTGGATCACCTTCCAGTCCCTCAACGAGAACTTCCTCTCCCCCCGGAACCTGTCCAATCTCAGCGTGGACTTCGTGGGCACGGGCCTCATCGCGGTCGGCATCGTCTTCGTGCTGCTGCTCGGCGAGCTCGACCTGTCCGTCGGCTCGGTCAGCGGGCTCGCGGCGGCCATTTTCGCCGTGCTGAACGTGAAGAACGGCGTGCCCGAATGGCTCGCCCTCATCATCGCGGTCCTCGCCGGGATGGCCGCGGGAACCGTGCAGGGCTACTCCTTCGCCAGAACCCGGGTTCCGGCGTTCGTCGTCACGCTCGCGGGGCTGCTCACCTGGAACGGCCTCATGCTCTACATCCTGGGCAACGACGGCACGATCAACCTCGACGAGAACGGCCTCGTCGCCAAGCTGACCAGCTACTACTTCACCAATGACGCCGTCGCCTACGGCATCGCCGCGGTCGCCGTGGGCCTCGTCTTCCTCGTGTCGTACCAGGACCGACGGCGCCGCGTGGCCGCCCGGATGCCGCACCGCTCGCTGCAGGTCATCGTGATTCGCGCCGGAGGGCTCGCGGTGATCGCGTTCGCCTCCGCGTATCTGCTCAACCGCTTCCAGGGCCTGCCGCTCGCCCTGCTGATCTTCCTGGTGGTGGTGGCCGGCCTCGACATCGTCCTGCGCCGCACGCATTACGGACGGCAGGTCTACGCCCTCGGCGGCGGGGTCGAGGCGGCCCGTCGCGCCAGCCTCCGCGTGACGCGGGTGCAGACGGCGGTGCTCGCGGTCTCGGGCACCATGGCCGCGGTCGGCGGACTGTTCCTGGCCTCGCGCATCACCTCGGTGAGCCAGAGTTCGGGCTCGGGGGTACTGCTGCTCAACGCCATCGCGGCGGCCGTCATCGGCGGCACCAGCCTGTTCGGCGGCCGTGGCTCCACCTGGTCCGCGGTGCTCGGCATGCTCGTCATCCAGTCGATCGCCTCCGGCATGGCCATCACGGACACCCCCGCCGCCGTCCAGTTCATGATCACGGGCGGGGTGCTCTTCGCCGCCGTGGTGATCGACGCGCTGTCGCGACGGTCGCAGGAGGCACATGGGCGCGCTTGACCCCGCCGAGGAGACCGCGCTGTCGCGGAGGGGGTCACCCCGCGCAAAGGCGTCCTCGTCCCGTGCACGGGATGCTGGACGAGGGCGACCGACGTGGACGGCCGGGAGGTGAGGGCGATGTGGGCCGTCAACCCGATGGACGGCGACGCGGTGCTGGCGACCTTCGGTGCTCTCGGGGTCCTCGCGGTGATCTTCGCGGAGTCGGGTCTGCTGGTGGTCGGCTTCTTCCTGCCCGGCGACACCTTGCTGATCCCGGCGGGCGTGCTGTGCGCGGCGAGCGCCGACCAGCCGGCGCGGCTGGTGCTGTGGCAGGTGCTGCTGTGCGCGGCGGTCGGCGCCGTGGCAGGAGGCCAGGTCGGCTATCTGCTCGGGCGGCACGGCGGGCGGGCGTTCCTGGCCCGCACTTCGAAAAGGCGCATACGGGAGACGGCGGAGCGGGCGGAGAAGCTCCTGGCCCGGTACGGCTACGGCAAGGCCCTGGTGATCGGCCGTTTCATCCCGATGGTGCGGACCGTCCTGCACCCGGCGGCCGGCGCGCTCGGCGTACCCGTGCGGACCTTCACCGTGTGGCAGATCGTCGGCGGCCTGCTCTGGTCGCAGAGTCTCGTCCTGGCCGGATACCTCCTCGGGGCCTCCGTCCCCGACATCGACCACTATTTGCTGCCGCTGGTCGCCCTCGTCGTCGTGGTCTCTCTGCTGCCCCTGGTGCCCATGCTGACCGAGGCCCGCCGGGGAAGGCGCGATCGCTGACCGGCCGCCGCTCGACCGAGGCCCGGCCCCAACACGCCCCCGATACCTGCCTCCTGACCCCGCGCGAATCTTTCGTTCGACCAGTCGGACATCGTTCGAAAACTCTTGACGTTGCACCACACGCCGATTGACACTCTCGCAACACGACGTCACACAGCCGAAACGGCAGGGTGCCCATGGCCGCGGCCCCGCCATGCCTCAGCAGGGAATCCACATGCCGTACATCGCACGCGTCCGTGTCCGCGCGAGACGCCTGGCGGGCCGACTCGCCGGGCTGACCGCGGCGTCACTGTTGCTGGGCCTCACCGCACCCGCCCTTCCCGCGCAGGCGGCGCAGACGGCCGAGGCGGCGGAGGCGGCGGAGATCACCAACGGTCTCGCCCTCTGGTACAAGCTCGACGCCACCTCCGGCAGCACGGTGACCGACGCCTCCGGCAACAACCGCACCGGCGCGGTCAGCGGCGCCGCCGACTGGTCGGGCACCGGTCAGGGTCTCGCCTTCAACGGTTCGGACACCTACGTCAAGGTGCCGAACGACGTCATGAAGGGCATGGACGCGATCACCGTCGCGTTGGACGTGCAGATCGACTCCGCGCAGACCACGCCGTACTTCCTCTACGGCTTCGGCAACTCCAGCGGCGGCAGCGGGAACGGCTACCTGTTCACCACCGGCAACTCCTTGCGGACGTCCCTCGCGACCGGCAACTGGTCGACGGAGCAGACCACCCGGCCCGCCGACTCCCACAATCTGACCCGCTCGGTGTGGAAGCACGTCACCTACACCCAGACCGGCACCACCGGCGTGCTGTACGAGGACGGCGTCGAGGTCGGCCGCAGCACCTCGGTGACCATCACCCCGGCCTCGATCGGCGCCGGCACCACCACCGCCAACTACATAGGCAAGTCGGTCTACTCCGACGACAAGCTCTTCAAGGGCCGGATCCGCGACTTCCGCGTCTACGACCGCGCCCTCGCCGGCTCGGAGGTCGAGCAACTCGCCCTCCCCGTCGCCGCACAGGGCGTCGCCGACGACAAGGCCGCGCTGAACCTCGGTGACACCGACGCCGTCACGGCCGACCTCGACCTGCCGAGGACCGGCACGGCCGGCGGCTCCGCGATCAGCTGGGCCAGTGACAATCCCGGCGTCGTGTCCGGCTCCGGCGCGGTGACCCGCCCCTCCGCCGGTGAACCGGCCGCCCACGCCACCCTCACGGCGACGCTGAGGAAGGGCACGGTGACCGACACCAGGTCCTTCGACATCACGGTGCTCCCCGCCTTCGACGACCGGACCTCCGCCGAGCAGGCCGCCGAGGCCCTCACCGTCCACAACCTCGACGACGTACGCGGCAACCTCACCCTCCCGGCGACCGGTTCCTACGGCACCGACGTCACCTGGTCCTCCGCGAAGCCGGACGTCGTCTCCGCCGACGGCCTGGTCCACCGCCCCGCGCACGGCGCCGGCGCCACCACCGTCGAGCTCACCGCCACCGTCACCAAGGGCCAGGCGAAGGCGACCCGCACCTTCACCGCGGACGTGCCCGAGCTGCCGAAGCAGGAGGCCCTCAAGGGCTACATGTTCAGCTACTTCACCGGAGAGGGCACGGCCGACGGCGAGCAGCTCTACGCGGCCCTGAGCAAGGGCGACGACCCGCTGCACTGGCGGGAGTTGAACGACGGCAAGCCCGTCCTGACCTCCACGCTCGGCGAGAAGGGCCTGCGCGACCCGTTCATCATCCGCTCCCCCGAGGGCGACAAGTTCTACCAGATCGCCACCGACCTCAGGATCTACGGCAACGGCGACTGGGACGCCGCCCAGCGCACCGGCAGCAAGTCCGTCATGGTGTGGGAGTCCACCGACCTCGTCCACTGGACGAACCAGCGCCTCGTCAAGGTCTCACCGGACAGCGCGGGCAACACCTGGGCGCCGGAGGCGTTCTACGACGCGCAGCGCGGCGAGTACGTCGTCTTCTGGGCGTCGAAGCTGTACGACAACGAGGCGCACTCCGGCGACACGTACAACCGCATGATGTACGCGACCACCCGCGACTTCTACTCCTTCAGCGAGCCCAAGGTCTGGATCGACCGCGGCTACTCCGTCATCGACTCCACGGTGATCCAGCACGACGGGACGTACTTCCGTCTCTCCAAGGACGAGCGGAACAACTCCTCCTCCACCCCCAACAGCAAGTTCATCTTCGAAGAGAGGAGCGACTCGCTCCTGAACCCGTCCTGGGACGCCGTCGCCGAGGGCATCGGCAAGGGTGCGATGAACGCCGCCGAGGGGCCGCTGGTGTTCAAGTCGAACACCGAGGACAAGTGGTACGCGTTCCTCGACGAGTTCGGCGGTCGCGGCTACATCCCCTTCGAGACGACCGACCTCGCCTCCGGCACCTGGACCCCGTCCGCCGGCTACGACCTCCCGGCCAAGCCCCGCCACGGCACGGTGCTTCCGGTCACCCAGGCCGAGTACGACCGTCTGCTGCGCGCCTACCAGCCGGACCAGCTCGTCGAGAGCGTCGAGGCCGTGCAGGTGCGGACCAGGACCGGGCAGGCACCCGTTCTGCCGGCCACCGTCATCGCCGGCTACGCCGACGGCGTCGAGCGTCCCGTCCCCGTCAGCTGGGAGGACGTCCCGGAGTCGAAGTACGCGCAGGCCGGCACCTTCACGGTGACGGGCAGCCTGCCGGACGGCGCCGCGCTCCCGGTCCGCGCCGAGGTCACGGTGTCGGAGGAGGGCCCGGACGTCCCGGCCGACCTGCTCCTGCACTACGACTTCGACGAGACCGGCGGCAGCATCGCCCGTGACTCCAGCGGCCACGGCCACCACGGCACCTACGTCCGTGCGCCCGACTTCGGCACGGGCGTGCACGGCGGCTCGTTCAAGATGTCCGGCGGATCGAGCAGCTCGACCACCTCGCCGTACGTCCGCATCCCGAACGGGGTGCTGAAGAACGCCGACAGCGTGACCGTCTCGACGTACGCGAAGTGGAAGGGCGGCGGCAACTTCCAGTGGCTGTTCGGCCTCGGGCCCGACAGCGACAAGTACCTCTTCGCCACCCCGTCCAACGGCGTCTCCAGCCTCTACTCGGCGATCACGAAGGCGAGTTGGTCGGCGGAGTCGAAGCTGACGGCGGGCTCGCAGCTCACGCCGGGCGAGTGGCGGCACGTCACCGTCACCCTCGACGGTCCGACCGGGACGATGGTCCTCTACGTGGACGGCATCGAGGCGGCCCGCACGACGACCACCGTCAAGCCGTCCGAGCTGTACGACGCGAACAAGGACCACAGCGGCTACATCGGCAGGTCCCTGTATGCGGCCGACCCGTACTTCGGCGGCGAGGTCGACGACTTCCGCGTCTACGACCGGGCCCTCACCGCCGCCCAGGTCATGGAGCTCAGCGGCAACACGGCCGGCATCGCCACGGTGACCGTCCCGTCGCTGAAGGTCGACGCGCTCGTCGACAACTCCGGCAGCACGATCACGCTGCCGATGAAGGAGGGCACCGATCTCACCGCCCTCGCCCCGGAGTTCACCCTGGCCCACGGCGCCGCGATCAGCCCCGCCTCCGGCAGCGTGCAGGACTTCAGCAAGCCGGTGACGTACGAGGTGACGGGCTCCGACGGCAAGAAGCGCACCTGGTCGGTCTCGGCGCTCGTCATGAGGAGCCCGGTGCTGCCCGGCCTGAACGCCGACCCGAACATCGTCCGCTTCGGCGACACCTTCTACCTGTACCCGACGACCGACGGCTTCGAGGGCTGGAGCGGTACGCAGTTCAAGGCGTACTCCTCCACCGACCTGGTCCACTGGAAGGACCACGGCGTCATCCTCGACCTCGGTCCGGACGTGTCCTGGGCGGACAGCAGGGCCTGGGCGCCGACGATCGCCGAGAAGGACGGGAAGTACTACTTCTACTACTGTGCCGACGCCAACATCGGTGTCGCGGTGTCCGACTCGCCGACGGGACCGTTCAAGGACGCGCTGGGCAAGCCGCTGCTCAAGGCGGGCGACTACAGGGGCCAGATGATCGACCCGGCCGTCTTCACGGACGACGACGGTCAGTCGTACCTGTACTGGGGCAACGGCCGCGCGTACGTCGCGCCGCTCAACGACGGCATGACGTCCATCGACACCTCGAAGGTCACGGACATCACGCCGAGCGGCTACAACGAGGGCACCTTCGTCATCAAGCGCGCCGGCACCTACTACTTCATGTGGTCGGAGAACGACACCCGCGACGAGAACTACCGCGTCGCCTACGCCACCGGCCCGTCGCCCACCGGCCCGTGGACCAGGCACGGCGTGATCCTGGAGAAGGACCTCTCCCTCGGCATCAAGGGCCCCGGCCACCACTCGGTCGTGCACGTCCCGAACACCGACGACTGGTACATCGCCTACCACCGCTTCGCGATCCCCGGAGGTGACGGTACGCACCGCGAAACGACCGTCGACAAGCTGGAGTTCGACGCCGACGGCCTGATCGAGAAGGTCGTGCCCACCCTGACCGGCATCGACCCGGTGACCGTCGTCCACGCCGGTCCGGACGGCAACGGCAAGGAGGGCGACGCCATCCCGCTGAACGGCACGTTCTCCGGCGCGGCCACCCCGAAGTGGGCGGTGGGGGAGGGAGCCCCCTGCACACTCGGCGACGCCACGGCCGCCCGGACCACGCTCACCTGCTCGGACGACGGCACCTACAAGGTCACCCTGACGGGCGGCCGCAGCAGCGACACCGCCGCCGTGACCGTCGCCAACGCGGCCCCCGCGATCACCTCGACGACCGGCCCCACCGCCGCCGTGCCGACCGGCAGGCGGACCGCCCTGACCGCCGCCTTCGGCGACCCGGGTGCCCGGGACACCCACACCTGCACCGTCGACTGGAAGGACGGCACCGAACCGACGACCGGCACGGTCGCCGGCACAACGTGCCGGGCCCAGCACACCTACACCAAGGCCGGCATCCACCGCCCGGTGATCACGGTCAAGGACGACGACGGCGCGACGGACAGCGCCACGCTCCCCGAGCTGATCGCCTACGACCGCACCGCGGGCCCCGCCCTCGGCACCGGCGTGATCACCTCCCCGACCGGCGCCTACCCGCCCAAGCCGGCCCTGACCGGCAAGGCGGCCTTCTCCTTCGCCGTCACCTACGCCCACCCGAGGGGCACCACGGCCCCCACCGGCAAGGCCGCCTTCGACTTCGGCCCGGCAAGACTGAAGTTCCGCTCCACGGCCTCCGACTGGCTCGTGATCATCGGTGACCAGGCGGTCTACCAGGGTTCCGGCACCGTCAACGGCAACGCCGGCTACGCCTTCCGCATCACCGCCACCGACGGCCCGGACACCTTCCGCATCAGGATCTGGAAGAAGTCCACCGGCGAGACCCTCTACGACAACACCACCGCCACGAAGCCCACGGGCTTCATCACCGTGGGCAACGGTCGACGCTAGCCCCCGCCGGCACCATCACTGCTGTGCGCCCTGAGCCGACGCCGAGATTTCGGCTCTGGCTCAGGGCGCACCCGTGCAATGAGCTCTCAGCAGAGGCAGGGATCGGTGCCCCAGCCAAGACCGCCGATGTCGCTGCCCCTCAAGGCCCCGGCGTAGGCCTGCACCTCGTCGACGTCGCCGTGCAGGTACTCGCCCCAGCCGTCACCGACCTTGCCCCGGCCGATCTGCAGGGCGCCGGCGCTGTGCCAACCGTCCCGGAGTGTGGTGGTGGCGTCGGCGTTCGTGTAGCCGTCGAGGTAGAGCTGGACACGGTCGTCGGCGTCGTCGTAGACGACGGCCAGCCGGTGCCCCTGGCCCTCGCCGCCGTCGGCGGACTCGATCTGCGAGACCACGACCTCGGGCGCGCCGGCCTCGTCCCGCTGCGGCATCACCAACTGCCAGGCATGGACCGCCGGGTCGTAGCGCACCTTGAAGGCGTCCGTGTGCTCACCGGCCTGCGACAGCACGGTCATGGGGCCGGCCGGTTCGGCGTCGGCGAGGCGGACGACCACGCCGACGGTGAAGCTGTCCGAGGTGTCCACGACGGCACTCCCGGTGGTCGCGTGGCCTGTCGCGCCGTCCAGCTTGAGGTGGCCGTCACCGACGAGGGGGTAGGGCACGAAAGGGCAGTCCGGATCGAGATCGGGGATGCAGGAGCCGTCGGGGCCGCGGTGGATCGAGGCTCCCGGGCCGAGCGTCAGCGGCGCCTTGCCGTTCTGCTCGGGGCTCGCGCCGTCCGTGGCGGTCTCCAGCGACCAGTGGCCGAGCAGCGTCGGCTTGCGGTAGGCGAGTTCGGTGACCTCGTCGGGAACGACCACCCGGTCGTAGGCGCGGACGTCGCCGACGGCGCCGCGCCAGCGGTCCCCGTAGCCGCCGCCCTTGCGGGAGCGGCCGACCTGGAAGGCGCCCGCCGTCCGGTCGGGTGTCGCCTCGGCGGGCGTGCCGACCTCGTTGCCGTTGACGTAGAGCCTCGCCTTGCCGGTCTCCTGGTCGTACAGGCCCAGCACATGGGCCCACTCGCCGGTCTCCGGCGCGCCGCCGGTGACCCGGGTGCCGCCAATGGTGAAGGACCACTGCGGGCCTTCGTGCCGGGTGCGCAGTCCCAGGGTGAAGGCCGTGTGGGCCCCCGCGTCCTGGCCGGCCACGGTCATGTTCCGGTCCGTCCGCGCGGGGCGCGCCCAGGCACTGACGGCGAAGGTCTTTCCGGTGTCGACCGCCGGTGCGTTCGGGGTGAGAAAGGCGTGGCTGCTGCCGTCGAGGCTCGCCACGGAGGGCAGCGAAGTGCCGCGCGGCGCGGTCGTGCCGAAGACCACCCCGGAACCGGCGTCGGCGGCAGGGCCGGCCTCAGCCGCGGCGGCGGTGGAGCCCGCCGGGTCCGCCAGGGTCCAGTGGGCGACAGGGGCTCGGCCCGACTTGATCCGGATCCAGTACGTGGTCGTCGTACTGCTGCGGCCCGCACGGTCGATCGCGCGGACGCTGAGGTAGTCCGGGCCGGACTTCAGCGGAAGGTGCCGGATGGTGACGGGGCCGCCGAGCTCGTCGGGGCGGACGGTCAGTTGCGGGCCGCCGATGAAGCTGTAGACGTACTGCGTGACATCGTCCGACGGGGAGTCCATGGTGAAGCTGCCGTAGACGCCGACGCCGTCGCGGATCTGGTCATCCGGGTAGTCGGAGGACGTGACGACGGCCTTCTCCGGGCTGGTGTCGTCGTACACGAACTGGCAGACCGAGCCGGCGCCCTCGGAACTCCACGCGGAGAGCGCGGTGCCGTCGTCGGCACGCACGTGCCAGGAGACGACCGTGTTCGCCGGAATGTCGTCCGGCATCCGCCAACGCTGGGGTGAGCCGGACAGCGTCTCCGACGTGGTGTGGGTGCGGCGCTGTTCCACGCCCTCGGCATCGGTCCACCAGGCCTCGAACCCGCCCTTGACCATGTTGGCCTCGACGGGCTGGTTGTCCTCCTCCGGGTCGTACAGCACCGCCTCCAGCGTCGGCGGCGCCCCGACGTACGCCTTCTGCTCCCCCGTGGCGCACGCCCTCGTACCGGTCTGCAGATCCTGGACCAACGGCTGACGCGGCGGCAGATTCTCGGCGGCGTGGGCGACTCCGGGCGCGGTCAGGACGGCCGCGGTGACGACAAAGCCCACCGCGATGCGGCTGGGCCTGTGCCGACTCCCGCTGCTTCTGGCACTGTTCACGTTTTCCTCCCCTGGTGAGCCCGTTGATCACACGGGCCGCAGGAGGCTAACAGCGCCCACCGACATGGACAGAGCCATTTTTGGTGCAACCCTCTCGCAACCTTCCCCGTGCTCCCCTTCCTCCCATGGATGAGGAGACCCCGCCGTACGACGAGACCCCCCGCGTCGAACTCACCCCCGCGGCCGCGGACCTGCTGCGCCGGCTGCGGGCTGCGCACGGTCCGCTGATGTTCCACCAGTCCGGCGGCTGCTGCGACGGCAGCGCGCCGATGTGCTACCCGGAGGGCGAGTTCCGTACGGGCGGCTCGGACGTGTTGCTCGCGGAGCTCCAGGTCGAGGGGGTCGAGGAGCCGGTGACGTTCTGGATGGCGCGCAGTCAGTACGAGGTGTGGAGCCACACCCGGCTGATCGTCGATGTCGTCGAGGGCAGAGGCAGCGGCTTCTCCCTGGAGGCACCCGAGGGGGTACGTTTCCTCACCCGTTCTCGCGTCGTCGGCGCCTAGAACCCCGCAGCTCATCGCCGTCTGGTGCACTTCCCCTGAGTCCTGCCACATTTGACGAGACATCAGGGGGAGCTGTGACGCGTCGTCAGAAACGGTTCGGAACCGCCAGAGCGGCCCTCACGCTGCTCACGGCACTCAGCGCGCTGGCCGGTACGGCCCTGGTGGGGGCGGCACCGGCCGGCGCCGTGCAGGGCACCACGGTCGCGCCGGGTGTCTCGTACGACGAGTTCGACATCGCGGCGGCGAAGGGCACGGCGCATGCCCATGTCCTCACCGTCGACCTGCGCAACCCGCGCGTGCGCCTCGACCTGCTGCAGCCGGGGGCGGTCGCGGCCCGGGCGACCGTCTCGCAGCAGGCCACCGCGCAGGGCGCCGTCGCGGGCGTGAACGGCGACTTCTTCAACATCAGCGAGGCCCAGCATCCCGGTGTCCAGGCGACCGGCGCGAGTGTGGGACCGGCCATCGCGCGCGGCCGGGCCCTGAAGGGCGCGGTGCCGAACGGCCAGCGTTTCGGACCCCCGCTGCCGCCCGGCACGAGCACTGAGGACGTGTTCGGGCTGGGTGTCGACCGCCGGGCCCGCCTCGGCGGTCTGAGCCTGGACGGCTCGATCCGCACCCCCGAGGGCCGGCTGCCGCTGCGCGGCCTCAACCAGTACGCCCTGCCGGTGGGCTCCATCGGGGCGTTCACCGCCAAGTGGGGCAGCGTCTCCCGCGTGCGCGCCACCTGCGGGACGGACACGGACCGGGCGGCTCCGTGCAGCACGGACACCTACGAGGTGACGGTCCGCCGGGGCCGTGTCGTGTCGACCGCCGACACTCCGGGGAGCGGGCCGATCGCGGCGGACACGACCGTGCTCGTGGGGCGGGAGGCGGGGGCGCAGCAGCTGCGGAAGTTCTTCGAGGGCGAGCGCGTGACGGTACGGCACCGGCTGGTGGCGTCGAAGTCACGGGTCCCGTTCCGCTTCGCGCTCGGCGGCTATCCGGTCCTCGACGACGGAGAGCCCCTGCCGGGCCTCGACAACCGGACGTCTGCCGTGCGCACGGCTGTGGGCATCGCGGACAACGGCCGGCGCCTGCTGCTGCTCGCGCTGGACGGCGCGCCCGAGTACCGCACCGGTCTGACCATCGCGGAGGTGGCCTCCGTCATGCGGGATGTGGGTTCGATCGACGCGTTCAGCCTGGACGGCGGCGGTTCGTCGACGCTGGTCGCCCGCGCGCCGGGAGCGGGGGCCGTCTCGGTACGGAACCACCCGTCCGACGGAGTGGAACGCCCTGTCCCCAACGGCATCGGCGTCTTCTCGGCTCGCTGACCGTTACGGTCTGAGGCCACTGACGATGTCCGCGGTGGCCGTCAGACCGCTGTTGATGGTGGGCGCCATGCTCGTGCTGGCCAGGTAGAAGCCGAGCAGCAGGCACACCAGCGCATGGCTGATCTTCAGTCCGCCGTTGCGGACGAAGATCACCGCCAGGATGAACAGCAGCAGCACCACAGAGATGGAAATGGCCATCGTCAACCTCCTCCGCCACGCCGCCTTGTCAAGGTTCGCGGCGTTCGGCCGCAAGTGTGGCGTAGCGGAGGGTTCGTCCGGGCGGCTGACCTGTCCTCCGAACGTGTGGTGTTCCCGCGCGGCGTTCTAGCGGGTCCGCCGCCGGGCGTCGAGGAAGGCCTCCAGACCGGCGAGGTCGTCGGTGTTGAGGAAGTCGACGTCGGCGGCCAGCAGTTCGCCCCACAGCGCGTCCCGGGCCGGGCCGGCCACGTCCGGGGTGGCCCAGAAGCGCACCTTCTGCCCACGGGAGTGCGCCGCCCGGACGATGCCGCGCAGCTTCTGCCGCTCGGCGTCCGGGAAGTCTCCGACGCCGAGCCAGGTGAAGTTGAGCGTCCAGTTGTCGCTGATGAGCGAGATGAAGGAGGCGGGGGCCGAGCTGCCGAGGTCGGCGAGGCGGCCGTCGTAGAAGGCGCGGCGGACGGTCTGCGCCTCCATCGGCGTACGGGCCGCACGGTCGCCGGAGATCACGGCGGTGACCGCCCCGGGGAGGACCCGGCCGTGGGCGTACGTCGTGAACAGGTGCTTGTAGCGCCTCAGGTGCTTGTCGAGTTCGAGGTACGTCGACGCGCCCTCGGTCTTGATGTCGATGAGCAGCTGGATCGGCTTGTGGTGCCCCCGGTGGACCCAGCCGTGGTTGGCCCGCACGCGGGCGGCCAGCGGGTCGAGGTAGAGGGACTCCAGCGTGCGCCTGGGGTCGAGATCCTCGGGGTCGTGGGCGACGAGGAGCTGGTCGCCGACGAGGTAGATGTCTGCTTCGAGGCTGCCGAAGCGGTGGTCGAGGGCGTCGAGGAGGGGACGCGGGTGCTCGTAGTCGTTGTGGGCGTGGGCGCGCCACAACGGGCGCGGGCGGTGCTTCTGTTCGCCGGCCAGCGCGCCGGTGGCGGGCAGGGCGACCGCGCCCGCGAGGGCGGCGCCGAAGGTCGTGAGGGCTCTGCGACGGGTGGTGAGGGCCATGTGCTCTGCCTCCCTGACAGGGGCGTTTCAGGCGTTGGGAACCGCTGCGAGTATGCGATTCCGAAGGCCCAAACAGCAGAGCTGAGCGGTGAGTTGGCCGGACTGCCGCCCTGCGTTCACTTCACCGGTGCAGCGCACACGGAAAAGCCCGCCCCAGGTCGGGCGGGCTTTTCGCGGGGTTCGCTCAGGTGTACGTCAGGGAGCCCGCAGGTCGACGAGTTCGGCCAACGCCGCACGGTGGGCGCCTGCCGTCCCGTAGGCGATGGAGTCGGCCTTGGCGCGCTTCAGGTAGAGGTGGACCGGGTGCTCCCAGGTCATGCCGATTCCGGCGTGCAGTTGCAGCGCCTCCTCGGCGGCGTGCACGGCGACGGGCGCCGTGTAGGCCTGGGCGACGGCCACCGCCACGTCGACGTCGTTCCCCGTCGCGAGCGCGTCGGCGGCGCCCCGGGCGGCGGCGCGGAGGTTGACGACCTCCAGCCACAGCTGGGCGAGCCGGTGCTTGAGCGCCTGGAAGCCGCCGACGGGCCGGTTGAACTGCTTGCGGTCCTTCAGATAGCGGACCGTCTCCGTCAACGTCCACTCGGCGAGCCCGAACTGTTCGGAGGCGAGCAGCCCGGCTCCGGCGCGCAGGGCGCGTCGTACGGCGGGTTCGGCGGCCCCCAGCCGCCGGCCGGACGCCCCGTCCAGGCGCACCGTGGCCACCGGGCGGGTCAGGTCCAGGGACGTCTGCGGGGTGACGGTCACGGCGTCGGAGTCGACCGCGTACAGTCCGCCGTCGTCCGCGGGCACGAGCAGCACGTCGGCAACCGCCGCGTCGGCGATGCCGGTCAGCTCCCCGTGCAGGGCGCCGCCCTCATGCCGTACGGCCTTGAAGGCGCCGCCGGGAACGACGTTCAGCGCCACGGCGAGGGCGCCGATCCGCCGCCCGGACGCCAGCTCGGCCAGCAGGCCCGCGTCGGTCTCGCAGCCGAGCAGGGCCTCGGTGGCCACGACAGCGCTGGTCAGGAACGGCACGGGCGCGACCGCGCGCCCCAACTCTTCCAGCACGACGGCGACTTCGCGATGCGTGGCGCCCTGTCCGCCCTGCTCCTCCGGTACCAGGAGCCCGGCCAGACCCATCCCGTCCGCGAGCGCCTTCCAGGCCGCGAGGTCGTGCGGGGCGTCCGACTCGGTGCGCGCGATGACGCCGGGCGCGTCGCAGTGGTCGGCGAGCAGGTCCCGTACGGCGGCCCGCAGCGCCTCTTCCTCCTCCGAGTACAACAAGTCGCTCTGCGTCTTCATCGGGTCAGGTCCTTCCAAGCGACGTCCTTGTCGGTGCGCGGCTCGGACGGCAGGCCCAGGACGCGCTCGGCGACGATGTTCAGCAGGACCTCGCTGGTCCCGCCCTCGATGCTGTTGCCCTTGGAACGCAGGTAGCGGTATCCGGCGTCGCGGCCGGTGAAGTCCACGAGCTCCGGGCGGCACATGGTCCAGTCGTCGTACAACAGGCCCTCCTCGCCGCGCAGTTCGACCTCCAGGCCGCTGATCTCCTGGTTGAGCCGGGCGAAGGCGAGCTTCATGCCGGCGCCCTCGGGGCCGGGCTGGCCCGCGACGAGCTGCTGGCGCAGCCGCTCCGCGGCGAGGCGGGAGACCTCGGACTCCACCCACAGCTTCAGCAGCCGCTGGTGCAGGTCGTGGGTGCGCAGCTCGGGCCGCTCGCGCCAGGTCTCGGCGATGGGGCCGATCATGCCGCCCTCGCGGGGCAGCCGCATGCCGCCGATCGCGACGCGCTCGTTGTTCAGCGTGGTCTGCGCGACCCGCCAGCCGTCGCCGACCTCGCCGAGGCGATGTGAGTCCGGGATGCGGACGTCGGTGAGGAAGACCTCGTTGAACTCGGCCTCACCGGTGATCTGCCGCAGCGGCCTGACCTCGACTCCGGGGTCGGTCATGTCGCAGAGGAAGTAGGTGATGCCCGCGTGCTTGGGCACGTCCGGGTCGGTGCGGGCGATGAGGATGGCCCAGCGGGCGATGTGGGCGCTGGAAGTCCAGACCTTCTGCCCGTTGACGACCCAGTCCTCGCCTTCTCGGACGGCGCGCGTCCGCAGCGCGGCGAGGTCGGATCCGGCGCCGGGCTCGCTGAAGAGCTGGCACCAGACCTCCTCACCCGTCCACAGGGGCCGCAGATACCGCTGCTTCTGCTCCTCGGTGCCGTACTTGAGAATCGTCGGCGCGGCCATGCCCAGCCCGATGCCGATGCGCCGCGGATCGTTGTCGGGGGCGCCCGCGACCTCCAGCTCGGCGTCCACGACGGCCTGGAGGGAGCGGGGAGCACCGAGTCCGCCGAGCCCCTCGGGGTAGTGCACCCACGCCAGGCCCGCGTCGAAGCGGGCGCGCAGGAAGTCCAGGCGGTCGGTGCCGGTCGGCGGCTGGGCGTCCAGCAGCTCGGCTGTCCGGCGCCGGAGTCCGGATGCGTCGATCGTCATGCGGCGGCTCCGTTCTCCAGCGACGGCACGACGGCGATACGGCCGGTGGTGACACCGTCGGCGACCTTCTGGACGGCGACCGCGGCCCCGCCCAGCGGCACCCGCTCGCTCACCAGCGGCTTGATCGCGCCCCGGGCGGCCAGCTCGGTGAGCTGTTCGTGGCAGTGCTGGATCAGCTTCGGGTTCTTGGTGTTGTACAGGCCCCAGTGCAGGCCGAGGATCGAGTAGTTCTTCACCAGCGCGTGGTTGAGCGCCGGGCTGGGGATCGTGCCGCTGGCGAAGCCGACGACCACGATCCGGCCCTCGAAGGCCACGACCTTGGCGGACTGGGCGTAGGCCTCGCCGCCGACGGGGTCGTAGATGACGTCGGCGCCCCGGCCGCCGGTGGCCTCCTTGACGGCGCCGATGACGTTTTCGGCACGCCGGTCGATGACGACGTCACAGCCCAGCTCACGGGCGACGGCCGCCTTGTCCGCGCCGCCCACGACACCGATGACCCGTGCGCCGGCCGCCTTGCCGAGCTGCACGGCCGCGCTGCCGACCCCTCCAGCGGCAGCGTGGACGAGCAGCGTCTCGCCGGCTTCCAGACCGGCCCGCCGGTGCAGGCCGAACCAGCCGGTCTGGTAGCCGATGTGCAGGGCGGCGGCCTCGGCGTCGTCCAGCGCCTCGGGGGCGGGCAGGACGGCGGCGGCGTCCGCGACGGCGTACTCGGCGAAACCGCCGTACGGCAGCGCGGGGTTGGCGAGGACCCGGCGCCCGTCCTCCGTCTCGCCGCAGATCTCCACGCCGGGCGTGAAGGGCAGCGGCGGCCTGACCTGGTAGTGCCCCCGGCACAGCAGGGCGTCCGGGAAGTTGATGTTCGCGGCGCGCACCTTCAGCAGGATCTGGCCGTCACCGGGCGTGGGCGTCTCGACGTCCTCGAGCCGCATCACCTCGCTCGGCTCGCCGTTCTCGTGCACTTGCCATGCCTGCATGCGGTGCCTCCACGGGGGACTGCTTCGTCTGACCGGGGTCGGTTCGCATACTAAGCGGTCGCTTGCCGATCAGGGAACAGTCCTGTGGAGACAGTCATGCGCGTCACGACTTCTTGGGGCGCGCCCGCACATGCATCCGCTCCCCCTGCGGCCCGAACAGACTCAGGAACTCCACCGGCCCCTCCCCCGTCGACCCGAACCAGTGCGGCACCCGTGTGTCGAACTCGGCGGCCTCTCCCGCCGTGAGCACCACGTCGTGCTCGCCGAGCACCAGCCGCAGTCTGCCCGACAGGACGTACAGCCACTCGTAGCCCTCGTGCGTGCGCGGCTCCGGTTCGAGCCTGCGCTGTGGTTCGAGCACCTTGAAGGCCTGGAGGCCGCCCGGCTGCCGGGTCAGCGGCCAGTGCTTGCGGCCGTACTGCTCGATCGGCTTGGTGGCGCGCACCCGCGGATCGCCGACGACGGGATTGCCGACCAGCTCGTCCAGCGGCACTTGGTGCGCCCGCGCGATCGGCAGCAGCAGTTCCAGGCTGGGTTTACGCAGGCCGGACTCCAGCCGGGAGAGCGTGCTCACCGAGATGCCGGTCACCTCGGACAGCGAGGCGAGGCTCACCTCGCGCTCTTTGCGCATCTGCCGCAGCCTGGGACCCACGCCCGCGAGAACTTCATCGGTACTCATGCCGGTATTGCAGTTTCGGCAAACTTGTTTGTCAATCCCGCGCCCTCGGCGGCACGGTCTGGGAGGAGGTGGTCACCATGACCGAAACGTACGAAGTGATCGTCGTCGGGGGCGGTGCGGCGGGTCTCTCGGCCGCCCTCGTCCTGGGCCGGGCCCGGCGCCGCACGCTGGTCGTCGACGCGGGCCAGCCGCGCAACGCGCCCGCCGCGCACATGCAGGGCTATCTGACCCGGGACGGCATGTCCCCCGCCGAGTTCCTGGCGGTCGGCCGCGAGGAGATCGCCCGGTACGGCGTGGAGCTCGTCCGGGACACCGCCGTGGACGTCACCCGGGGCGAGGACTTCGCGGTCGAGCTGGCGAGCGGACGCACCGTGCGGGCCCGGCGGCTGGTGATCACGACCGGCCTCAGGGACGAGCTGCCCGCCGTCCCCGGCGTCGCCGAGCGCTTCGGGCGCGATGTGCTGCACTGCCCGTACTGCCACGGCTGGGAGGTGCGCGACCAGGCCTTCGGGGTGCTGGCGACCGGCCCGCTGAGCGTGCACCAGGCGCTGATGGTCTCCCAGTGGTCCAAGGACGTGACCTTCTTCCTGCACGAGGTCGCCGAGGACGACCTGCCGGACGACGACCTGCGCAGGCTCGCCGCGGCCGGCGTGCACGTCGTTCCCGGCGAGGTCGCCGGGCTCGTGGTCGAGGACGACCGGCTCACCGGAGTGCGGCTGGCGAACGGCTCGGCGTACGACCGCCAGGCGCTGTTCGTCGCGCCCCGTCCGATCCCGCAGACCGCGCTGCTCGAGCGGCTCGGCGCCGAGATGACCGAGACGCCCTTCGGCGCCTACCCGGTGGTCGACGCGACGGGCCTGACCTCCGTGCCGGGCGTGTGGGCCGCGGGCAACGCGATGGGGTTCGGCGAGCAGGTCGTGAACGCGGCGGCGGGCGGCTACCGGGCGGGGGCCACGATCAACGGGGAGATGCTGATGACCGACATCGACGCGGCCGCGGGGGTGTAGAGCCGCCGCCTGCGGTGCACGATGGCTGCATGCTGCTGACCCGGCTGGCCCAGGTGTCCCAGGAGGTCGCCGCTACCTCCGCGCGGTCCCGGAAGATCGCTCTGCTCGCCGAGCTGTTCCGGGACGCCGAAGCTGACGACGTACCGATCGTCATCCCTTATCTGGCAGGACGGCTGCCGCAGGGGCGGCTCGGCATCGGCTGGAAGGTGCTGAGCCGCCCGGTCCCCCCGGCCGCCGAGCCGACCCTCACGGTGCGCGAGGTGGACGCCCGGCTGACCGGGCTCGGCAAGGTGTCAGGCACCGGTTCGCAGGCCGAACGGGGCCGTCTGGTCGGCGAGTTGATGGGCGCGGCCACCGAGAACGAGCAGCGCTTCCTGTTCGGGCTGATCACCGGCGAGGTGCGGCAGGGCGCGCTGGATGCCGTGGCGGTGGAGGGTCTGGCCCAGGCGACCGAGGCACCGCCGGCGGACGTGCGGCGGGCAGTGATGCTCGCCGGGTCGCTCCAGACGGTGGCCGAGGCCCTGCTCGCGGACGGCCCCGCCGCCCTCGAACGCTTCCGGCTCACCGTCGGCCGCCCCGTCCTGCCGATGCTGGCGCACAGCGCCTCCTCGGTGTCCGAGGCGGTCGGCAAGCTCGGCGCCTGCGTGGTCGAGGAGAAGCTGGACGGCATCCGCGTCCAGGTCCACCGCGACGGCGAGGCCGTACGGATCTACACCCGCACCCTGGACGACATCACCGACCGGCTCCCCGAACTGACCGCGACCGCACTTGAGTTGAGAGGCGAGCGCTTCATCCTGGACGGGGAGGTCATCGCCTTCGACGGCCAGGGCCGCCCCCGTTCCTTCCAGGAGACCGCCGGCCGCGTCGGCTCCCGCGTGGACGTGGCGACGGCGGCGAAGGAGGTCCCCGTCTCCCCGGTCTTCTTCGACGCCCTGTCCGTCGACGACCGCGACCTGCTCGACCTGCCCTTCGCCGAACGGCACGCGGAACTGGCCCGGCTGGTCCCCGAGCCGATGCGCGTGCGCCGCAGCCCGGTGTCCGGGCCCGAGGACCTCGCGCGGGCCGAGGACTTTCTCGCCGAGACCCTGAAGCGCGGCCACGAGGGCGTGGTCGTCAAAGCGCTCGACGCCCCCTACAGCGCGGGCCGGCGCGGCGCGTCCTGGCTGAAGGTCAAGCCGGTGCACACCCTCGACCTGGTGGTGCTGGCCGCCGAATGGGGCCACGGCCGCAGGACCGGCAAGCTCTCCAACCTGCACCTGGG
Source organism: Streptomyces sp. NBC_00299 (assembly GCF_036173045.1). Taxonomy (GTDB): domain Bacteria; phylum Actinomycetota; class Actinomycetes; order Streptomycetales; family Streptomycetaceae; genus Streptomyces; species Streptomyces machairae. Next base: position 8,140,345 of record NZ_CP108039.1, on the reverse strand, counting down.
CGCTCGCACGGCGGACGGCTCCTTCGCCATGCTCGGCAAGACCTTCAAGGGCATGACCGACACGATGCTGAGCTGGCAGACCGAGCGGCTCCAGGAACTCGCAGTCGAACACCAGGGCTGGGGAGTGACCGTGCGCCCCGACCTGGTCGTCGAGATCGCCTACGACGGCCTGCAGCGCTCCACCCGCTACCCGGCCGGCGTGACTCTCCGCTTCGCGCGCGTGGTCCGCTACCGCGAGGACAAGCGGCCCGAGGAGGCGGACACGGTCGAGACCCTGCTCGCCGCCCACCCGGACGTGAAGCCGTGACCGCGGAGGTGAAGCCATGACGTCGTCCGGCGGGAAGCGCGAGAAGCGCAGTGCGGGTCTGCTCCTGTTCCGCCACACCGATGACGGTCTGGAAGTGTTGCTCGGCCATATGGGCGGCCCGTTCTTCGCCAAGCGCGACGCCGGGGCCTGGACGGTCCCGAAGGGCGAGTACGAACCCGACGAGCCCTCCTGGGACGCAGCCCGCCGCGAGTTCCAGGAGGAGCTGGGTCTTGCACCGCCCGACGGGGAGGCCGTACCGCTCGGCGAGGTCAAGCAGTCGGGCGGAAAGATCGTCACGGTGTGGGCGGTCGAGGCCGACCTCGACCCGGCGACGGTCGTCCCCGGCACGTTCGTGATGGAGTGGCCGCCGCGCTCGGGGCGGACCCAGGAGTTCCCGGAGCTCGACCGGGTGGCGTGGCTGGGCGTCGACCGGGCGCGGGAGGTCGTCGTCAAGGCCCAGGCCGCGTTTCTCGACCGGCTGGCGGAGCACTCGGCCTGAGCGGCCGTACACGCGTTGCGGTAGCCACCGCCGCGCGGGAAGGTCGAAGCATCAGCCCGCTCCCAGGAGGTCGGTCATGCCCATCGCGACGGTGAACCCGGCGAACGGCGAGACGCTCAAGACGTACGAGGCCATGGGTGCCGAGGAGATCGAGCGCAGGCTCCAGCTCGCCGAGGCCACGTTCCGCACGTACCGGACGACCAGCTTCGTCGACCGGGCTCGCCTGCTGATCCAGGCCGCCAGTCTCCTGGAGGGGGACCAGGACGACATCGCCCGGACGATGACCACCGAGATGGGCAAGCCCATCACGCAGTCGCGCGCGGAGGTCGCCAAGTGCGCCAAGGCGATGCGCTGGTACGCCGAGCGGGCCGAGGAACTGCTCGCCGACGAGGAGCCGCCCGAGTCCGACGTGAAGGACTCCGGCGCCTCGCGGGTCCGGGTCCGCTACCGGCCGCTGGGCCCGGTGCTCGCGGTGATGCCGTGGAACTTCCCGCTCTGGCAGGTGATCCGCTTCGCGGCCCCGGCGCTCATGGCGGGCAACGTCGGCCTCCTCAAGCACGCCTCGAACGTCCCCCAGACCGCCCTCTACCTGGAGGATCTGTTCCACCGCGCGGGCTACACGGAGGGCTGCTTCCAGACCCTGCTCGTCGGCTCCGGACAGGTCGACGAGATCCTGCGCGACGAGCGCGTCAGGGCGGCCACGCTCACCGGCAGCGAGCCTGCCGGCCGCGCGGTCGCCGCCACCGCCGGGGAGATGATCAAGAAGACGGTCCTGGAACTGGGCGGCAGCGACCCCTACGTCGTGATGCCGTCGGCCGACGTCGACCGCGCCGCGCAGATCGCGGTGACCGCGCGCGTGCAGAACACCGGTCAGTCGTGCATCGCCGCCAAGCGGTTCATCGTGCACACGGACGTCTACGAGGCGTTCGCCGAGCGGTTCGTGGAGGGCATGAAGGCGCTGGTGGTCGGCGATCCGATGCAGGAGGAGACGGAGGTCGGCCCGTTGTCCAGCGAACGGGGGCGGGACGACCTGGAGGAGCTCGTCGACGACGCCCGGCGCAGCGGAGCGGCCGTGCTGTGCGGCGGCCACCAGCTCCGCCGGCCCGAGCTGCCCGGCTGGTACTACGCGCCCACCGTGCTCGCCGGCATCACCCGCGAGATGCGGATCCACCGCGAGGAGGCGTTCGGGCCGGTCGCCACGCTGTACCGGGCCGACGACCTGGACGAGGCGGTACTGATCGCCAACGACTCACCGTTCGGACTGAGTTCGAATGTGTGGACCCGCGACGAGGCCGAGGTCGACCGGTTCGTACGGGATCTGGAGGCCGGAAGCGTGTACGTCAACGGGATGACGGCGTCCCATCCGGCGTTCCCGTTCGGCGGAGTGAAGCGGTCCGGATACGGGCGTGAGCTGTCCGGGCACGGAATCCGCGAGTTCTGCAACATCACCACGGTTTGGCAGGGTGCGTGAGCGCCACGCGACTACGATCCCGGGTGTGAACCGCGAAGTTACTCTGCCGCTGATCGTCGATGACCGCGGGACCTTGCAGGTGGCTGCCTCCGATGTGAGCAAGCTGCTGCGCACGGTGGGTGGTCGGTGGCTGCACCTTGTCGAGGCCGGGGAGGACGGGCTCGACGAGGACACGGTGGCTGCGCTGACCATCGAGCTGGCGAAGCTCGCGGACCGCATCGATGTGGCGTGCATCGCGCACAGCAGCGGCACCGCTCCATAGGAGAGCTCCGCAGGGCGTGCGGACGCCCTGCGGCAAACCCCTGCGGCGCTACCGAATCGACATGCCCGACAACGTACGGGCGATCACCAGCCGCTGGATCTCGCTCGTGCCCTCGAAGATCGTGTAGATCGCGCTGTCGCGGTGCATGCGCTCCACCGGGTACTCCCGCGTGTAGCCGTTGCCCCCGAGGATCTGTATCGCCTGGGCGGTGACCTTCTTCGACGTCTCGCTCGCGAACAGCTTCGACATCGACCCCTCGGCCGCCGTGAACGGCTTCCCGTTGACCGCCATCCAGGAGGCACGCCACACCAGCAGCCGCGCGGCATCGATCTGCGTCGCCATCTCGGCCAGCTGGAACGCCACACCCTGGTTGTCGATGATCGGCCGCCCGAACTGCTCACGCGTCATCGCGTAGTCGAGGGCGACTTCATACGCGGCACGGGCCGTACCCACGGCCATCGCGCCGACGGCCGGCCGCGAGGCCTCGAACGTGGCCATCGCCGCGTTCTTCACCCGCTCGCCGCCGCCCGCCTTGGCCCGCTCACGGGCTCGCGCCAGCCGCTCGTCCAGCTTCTGCTTGCCGCCCAGCAGGCAGGAACCCGGCACCCGCACGTTGTCCAGGACGACCTCTGCGGTGTGCGAGGCACGGATGCCGTGCTTCTTGAACTTCTGGCCCTGGGCCAGGCCGGGCGTGTTCGGCGGGACGATGAAGGACGCGTGCCCCTTGGACCCCAGGTCCGGGTCGACGACCGCGACGACCACGTGGACGTTGGCGATACCGCCGTTGGTCGCCCAGGTCTTCGTGCCGTTGATCACCCACTCGTCCTTGGCCTCGTCGTACACGGCACGGGTCCGCATCGAGGCCACGTCGGAGCCGGCATCGGGCTCGGAGGAGCAGAACGCGGCAAGCTTGACATCGTTGGCATCGCCGTACATCTGGGGCACCCAGGTGCCGATCTGCTCCTCGGTGCCGTTCGCGAGGACGCCGACGGCGGCGAGGCCGGTGCCGACGATCGACAGGGCGATGCCCGCGTCACCCCAGAACAGCTCCTCCATCGCCATGGGGATGCCGAGACCGGTCTGGTCGAAGTACTGCTGGGCGTAGAAGTCGAGCGAGTAGATGCCGACCTTCGCGGCCTCCTGGATGACCGGCCAGGGAGTCTCCTCACGCTCGTCCCATTCGGCGGCCGCGGGGCGGATCACATCGGCCGCGAAGCCGTGCAGCCAGTCCCGGACCTCCTTCTGTTCGTCGTTGAGCTCCATGGTGAACTCGGCCATGTCCCCTCCAGCTGCGTACGTGCATGCTTGATGCTTGTTACTAGCGGTAACCTTAGTTTGTTACTCGCGGGTAGATAAAGTCAACCCGCGATGCCCGGTCGGCAGTCCGTTCGATGGTTCCGGCTGGTTGAGTGTTAGTTTGCGCATGCGTCATCGATTCACCACGGGTGGGGAGAGCTCATGGACACCACGCAGCGGACCGAGCAACAGCGGTCCGCCGACCGCCGTCGGCGCGAGCTGCTGGAGGCCGCCGACAGAGTGGTGCTTCGCGACGGTCCGCAGGCCTCGATGAACGCGATCGCGGCCGAGGCGGGGATCACGAAGCCGATTCTGTACCGGCACTTCGGTGACAAGGGCGGACTTTACGCGGCGTTGGCCATGCGGCACACGGACGCGTTGCTCGACTCGCTGCGGGCGGCGCTGGACGCCCCCGCGGACCGGCGTGAGCGCGTCGAGGCCACGTTGGACACGTATCTCGCGGCGATCGAGGCGCGGCCTCAGGTGTACCGCTTCCTGATGCATCCGGCGGAGGGGGGCCAGCCGGGGGACCCTGGGTTCGACGTCGGCAAGCACTCGGCGCCGTTGCTCCGCAGGATGGGCGAGGAACTGGCCACCGTCATCGAGGAGCGGTTGGATCTCGGTCCCGGCAGTCAGCAGCTGGCCCGGGTGTGGGGGCACGGGATCGTCGGGATGATGCATGCCGCGGGTGACTGGTGGCTCGGGGAACGGCCGTGCTCGCGGGCGGAGTTGGTGCGCAGTCTGGCCGACCTGTTGTGGGGGCGGTTGGCCGCGGCGGGGGACAAGATCGGCGGTCCGGGGTTCTGACGGCCCCTAGGTGGGCAGCGCCGGCCTGTGCCAAGAGGCTCGGGCCACCTGTCGCATCAGGCGCCGGTGGCGCCAGCCCGTTACGCGGTCCGCGTACAGCCTGCCCTCCACGTGGTCGTACTCGTGCTGCAGGCACCTCGCGAAGAAGCCCGTCCCGTGGATCGTCACCGGCTCCCCCGTCACCGTGAAACCCTCGATCACCGCATGGTCGTACCGCTCCGTGCCCGCCTCCAGGCCCGGCAGGGACAGGCAGCCCTCCGGGCCGCGGAGCACCACCCCGTCCGTCTCCACCAGCCGAGGGTTCACCACATGCCCGAGGTGCCGGACGTCCTCGTCGTCCGGGCAGTCGTACACGAACACCCGCAGTGGCTCGCCGATCTGGTTCGCGGCGAGGCCCACGCCACGCGCCGCGTACATCGTCGCGAACAAGTCCTCCACCATCGTCGCCAATTCGGGACCGAAGTCGGTGACATCCTTGCAGGGCGCCTGGAGCACCGGGTCGCCGAGCACGGTGAGGGGACGGACGCGCCCGCGCGCGCCCGGAATCGAGCCGTTTCGCATGGCCGCAAGGGTACGGCGATTCGGGAGTGCGAATGGATCTCGATAGGCTGACCACCACCACGTTGCCGTCAGGCAGAGGCGCGGCGCGTACGCAAGGAGGATCGAGAACTGATGTCAGGCAACTCGGACCCGCTTTCGCCGCGGGCCAAGCTGGCCGTGACCGCGGGCAAGGCGGTCGCGGCGGCATCGCGTGCCGCGGGGCGCGGTAGCGGTTCGGTGATCGGCGGCCGGGTGGCACTCAAGCTCGACCCCGATCTCCTCGCCCGGCTCGCGCAGAACCTGGACGTGGTCCTGGTGTCGGCGACCAACGGCAAGACCACGACCACCCGGCTCATCGCGGAGGCCCTGCGGGCCGCCGGACCGGTCGTCTCCAACGCGCTCGGCGCGAACATGCCGGCCGGCATCACCTCGGCACTCGCGGGCAGCTCCGAGGCGCGCTACGGCGTCATCGAAGTCGACGAGAAGTACCTCGCCGGGGTCGCCCGGGACACCGACCCCAAGTGCATCGCGCTGCTCAACCTCTCCCGTGACCAGCTGGACCGCGCCGCCGAGACCCGCATGCTCGCCGAGAACTGGCGCGAGGGACTCGCCGGCTCGAAGGCCGTGATCATCGCCAACGCCGACGACCCGCTGGTCGTGTGGGCGGCCTCCTCGTCCCCGAATGTGATCTGGGTCGCCGCCGGGCAGATGTGGAAGGACGACGCCTGGTCCTGCCCGTCGTGCGGCGGTGTGATGCAGCGGCCGGGCGACGACTGGTTCTGCGGTGAGTGCGGCTTCCGGCGTCCCACGCCGAGCTGGGCGCTGTCCGGTGATCACGTCCTCGACCCGCACGGGTCGGCCTGGCCCATCCACCTCCAGCTGCCCGGCCGCGCCAACAAGGCCAACGCCGCCTCCTCCGCCGCCGTGGCCGCCGTGTTCGGAGTACCGCCGCAGGTCGCCCTGGAGCGGATGTACCAGGTGCAGGCCGTCGCGGGGCGATACGACGTCGTGCAGTTCGAGGGGCGGGACCTGCGGCTGCTGCTCGCCAAGAACCCGGCCGGCTGGCTGGAGACGTTCTCCCTCATCGACCCGCCGCCGACCCCGGTGATCCTCTCCGTGAACGCGCGCGGCGCCGACGGCACCGACACCTCCTGGCTGTGGGACGTCGACTACACGCGGCTGACCGGGCACCCGATCTGCATCGTCGGCGACCGCAGACTCGACCTCGCGGTGCGGCTGGAGGTCGCGAACCAGCAGTTCCAGGTCTGCGACACCCTCGACCAGGCCGTGCAGCTGTGCCCGCCGGGCCGTATCGAGGTCATCGCGAACTACACCGCGTTCCAGGACCTGCGCCGCCGCGTCGGCAACTGACGTACTCAGACGTACTCACAAGGACAGTGACTTCATGAGCGACAACAGTCTGCGGGTCGTCTGGATCTACCCGGACCTGCTCAGCACGTACGGCGACCAGGGCAACGTCCTCGTCGTGGAGCGCCGGGCACGGCAGCGCGGCCTGGACGTGGCCCGCCTCGACGTGCGCAGCGACCAGCCGATCCCGACCTCCGGCGACATCTATCTCATCGGCGGCGGCGAGGACCGGCCGCAGCGGCTGGCGGCCGAACGGCTGCGCCGGGACGGCGGTCTTACCCGGGCCGTCGAGAACGGCGCCATCGTGTTCTCGGTGTGCGCCGGCTACCAGATCCTCGGCCACGAGTTCATCAACGACCTCGGCCAGCGCGAGCCCGGTCTCGGCCTGATCGACGTGGTGTCGGTGCGGGGTGAAGGAGCCCGGTGCGTCGGTGACGTGCTCGGCGACATCGACCCGCGCCTCGGTCTGCCCCCGCTGACCGGCTTCGAGAACCACCAGGGCGTCACCCACCTCGGCCCCACCGCCCGCCCGCTCGCCAAGGTCCGCTTCGGCAACGGCAACGGCACGGGCGACGGTACGGAGGGCGCGTACAACGACACCGTCTTCGGTACGTACATGCACGGGCCCGTGCTCGCCCGGAACCCGCTGATCGCCGACCTGCTGCTGAAGCTCGCGCTCGACGTGAACGCGCTGCCGCCGACCGACGACCGCTGGTACGAGGCGCTCCGCAACGAGCGCATCACTGCCGCGCAGCAGCCTGCCTGACGGTCCTCGCACCTGCTCGTACACCTGGGTGCCGGCCTGCTGTCACCAGCCCGTCTGACGGTGCGTCCGCACAGGTGAGCGGGGTCGTCCAGCAGGCGGACGCAGGGTTCGGCCCCGCCCCCTGATGCCGCTAGGGTGGCGGGGATTCGAGCCGGACAGCGTGGTCCGGTCCCGGCCCACGTTGAGAAGGTTTTTCGGGCTATGCGCATTGGTGTCCTCACGTCCGGCGGCGACTGCCCCGGCCTGAACGCCGTCATCCGGTCCGTCGTGCACCGCGCCGTCGTCGACCACGGCGACGAGGTCATCGGCTTCCGGGACGGCTGGAAGGGCCTCCTGGAGTGCGACTACCTCAAGCTCGACCTCGACGCGGTGAGCGGCATCCTGGCTCGCGGCGGCACGATTCTCGGCTCCTCCCGGGTCCAGCCCTCCCATCTGCGGGACGGCGTGGAGCGGGCGAAGGGCCATCTCGAGGAGCTCGGCCTCGACGCGATCATCCCGATCGGCGGCGAGGGCACGCTGAAGGCGGCCCGGCTGATGTCGGACAACGGCCTGCCCGTCGTGGGTGTGCCGAAGACCATCGACAACGACATCGCGGTCACGGACGTCACCTTCGGCTTCGACACGGCCGTCGGCGTTGCGACCGAGGCCCTGGACCGGCTCAAGACCACCGCCGAGTCCCACCAGCGGGTGCTCGTGGTCGAGGTCATGGGCCGGCACACCGGCTGGATCGCGCTGCACTCCGGCATGGCGGCCGGCGCGCACGCCATCGTCGTGCCGGAACGGCCCTTCGACATCGAGGAGTTGACCCGGGTCGTCGGCGCGCGGTTCGAGGCGGGCAAGCGCTTCGCGATCGTCGTGGCGGCCGAGGGGGCCAAGCCGAGGCCCGGCTCCATGGCGTTCGACGAGGGCGGCAAGGACATCTACGGGCACGAGCGGTTCGCCGGGATCGCCCGTCAGCTGTCCATCGAGCTGGAGGGGCGCCTGGGCAAGGAGGCCCGGCCGGTGATCCTCGGACATGTGCAGCGCGGTGGTACGCCCACCGCCTACGACCGGGTCCTCGCGACGCGGTTCGGGTGGCACGCGGTGGAGGCCGTGCACCGGGGTGAGTTCGGCAAGATGACCGCACTTCGCGGGACCGACATCGTGATGGTGTCGCTGGCGGAGGCCGTGGAGACGCTGAAGACCGTGCCGGAGAACCGGTACGAAGAGGCTGAGTGCGTGCTGTAGCTCCGGTTCGCCCTTGAACAGATGCCCCCGGTCGCAATGCCGACCGGGGGCAGTTCTAGTCTGTGTGCGGACAGACTTGCACAACCCCCACGAAACAGGAGCCGGCGGATGGATCACAGCGGGCACGGCATGCTGATGGATTTGCCGCCGTTCACGCTGGGACGAGGGCTCGCGTGGTCCGCGGACCCGTTCTTTCTCGTCGCCTGTCTGGTGGGGCTCGCGCTGTATGCGTGGGGCGTCGTGCGGCTCGCACGGCGCGGCGACAAGTGGCCCGTGGGGCGGACCGTGTCGTACGTCGCCGGGGTGCTGTCCGTGATGCTGGTCATGTGCACCGGGCTGAATGACTACGGGATGGTCATGTTCAGCGTGCACATGGTGCAGCACATGGTGATCAGCATGTTGTCGCCGATTCTCCTCCTGCTCGGCGCGCCGATGACGCTGGCGCTGCGTGCGATGCCGCCGGCCGGGCGCGGGCGCAAGGGGCCGCGGGAACTGCTGCTGGCCCTGCTGCACAGCCGGTACATGCGGATCATCACGCATCCGGCGTTCACCATTCCGCTGTTCATCGCCAGTCTCTACGCGCTGTACTTCACGCCGCTGTTCGACTTCCTGATGGGCTCCGCGACGGGCCACATCGCGATGATGGTGCATTTCCTCGCCGTGGGTGTGGTGTTCTTCTGGCCGATCATCGGCGTGGATCCCGGTCCGCATCGGCCGGGGTATCTGATGCGGATGCTGGAGTTGTTCGCGGGAATGCCGTTCCACGCGTTCTTCGGCATCGCGTTGATGATGGCGTCGGAGCCGATGGTCGAGACGTTCAAGAACCCGCCCGCCTCACTCGGCATCGACGCGCTCTCCGACCAGAACGCGGCCGGCGGCATCGCCTGGGCGTTCAGTGAGATTCCGTCCGTGCTGGTGCTGATCGCGCTGCTGTTCCAGTGGTACGGCTCCGAGCAGCGGCAGGCCAAGCGCAAGGACCGGGCCGCCGACCGGGACGGTGACAAGGAACTCGAGGCGTACAACGCCTATTTGGCCTCATTGAACGCACGCGGGAACTGAGGAAACCGAAAGGCTGCGCCTTTCAGTAGCATGAAGCGCGTCGGGGGAACCGCCGGGGGGAGCGGTAATGGCGCTTCGCGTTTTCGTGCACAGGTCCGAAATAGCGGCGATTCGGAGGATCGCCGTCCTGTTGGTCTTCGTTCTGGCGCTCAGCGGGTGCGATCGGAACACACCGTTGTCCGTGGTGAAAGCGGTGGCCGCGGGAGTTCCGTCGCTCGCGCCCTTCTTCGACGAGAACCAGGGGCTGGGGCGGGACGCCCAGGTCCGGGCGCCGGCGGCGCACGGCGGTCTGCAACAGGGCGACACTCCTGGGCTGTACGGGGGTTCGAAACAGCCGACGATCTGCGACGTCGTACGGCTGGAGGAGTTCCTCACCGACCCGGCCAACGAGCGCAAGGCACAGGCCTGGGCAGCCGCGCTCTCCATCAGTGCAGCAGAGATTCCGGGGTATCTCGGCCGCCTCACAGCCGTACTCCTGCGTCACGACACTCTCGTGAAGAACCACGACTACAAAAAGGGAAAAGCCGTCCCCTTCAACGCGCTGCTGCAGACGGGAATCGCGATTCTCGTCGACGAGCGGGGGCTTCCCGCGGTGAAGTGCTCGTGCGGAAATCCGCTGCGGCCCTTCGAGGGTGACACGACGCGGATAAGGGTCGAGTTCGACGACCGCAACGAGGAGTGGAAGGGCTACGAGAAGTCGTCCGTGGTGGCCGTGCGGCCCGCGACGCGGAAAGTGGAGCAGCTCGCTCTCGTGGACGTCCAAGAACCCGACCGGGGCGTCAACCGGCCCGTCGGCACCACGGGCGAGGACGACACGGAGTTCGACACACGGGAGCGGCGTGCGGTGCCCGACCTCACCGGGACGACGTTCGGGCAGGCGAGCCGGCGGCTGGCCGGCAAGGGGCTGGCGGCCGCCCTCGCCGGCGGAGGGCTGCCGCCGGACCACGCCCGGGTCACGGCATCGGATCCGCCGGCCGGGACGGAGCTGCGGTTCGGGGAGTACGTGACGTTGAGCGTGGCCGGAGGGGCGACGTCCGGTGGCTCGTCGACCGGGACGTCCACTCCCCCGCGTTCGGGGTCGGGGTCGGAGCCCGGGTCTTCCGAGTCGACGCCGTCGGCGTCCTCGTCGTCCTCCACGTCCACGTCCCCGCCGTCCGGCTCGACTCCACCGCCGTCGTCCTCCGGATCCGTCAGCTCCGGACCGAGCGGCCCGGGTCCCACCAGCGGGCCCCCGTCCGCGGGCCCGCCGTCCTCCGCGGCGCCGCCCTCGTCCGAGCCGGCCTCCTCCGACCCGCCGGCCGGCTCGGCGAAGCCCCCGTCGTCCAAGGACCCCACGTCCAGCGCACCACCCCCGTCCCCGCCCAGCTCACCGCCGGAGACCACCAGCTCGGCCCCGACCAGCGCTCCGGTCACCAGCAGCGCGCCGCCGCCCGAGACCAGCCGGCCCGCGACGAGCGCCCCGTCCACCGGCGGGCCCGGCGCAACCTCGACCGTCTGACAACCACGTAGCGCACCCGCAGAACCCGGGGGAGTCACCGGATGCCTTCAGGATCATCGACGTCGGGAGTGGGCCGGGTCGTCGCCGGCCGCTATCTGCTGCTGAACCGGCTCGGCAGCGGCGGCATGGGCCATGTCTGGCTCGCCCATGACCGGAGACTCGCCTGCGAGGTCGCGCTGAAGGAGATCGTGTTCCGGGATCCGGTCGAGGCCTGCGAGCGTGAGGCCCGGGTGGCCCGTGCCCGAACGGAGGCCCGGCACGCGGCGGGGCTGCGCGGGCATCCGCATGTGGTGACGGTGCACGACGTGCTGGAGCACGAGGGGCTGCCGTGGATCGTCATGGAGTACGTGACGGGCGCCGTCGATCTGCGTGACCTGATCGACCAGCGCGGGCCGCTGGCACCCGCGGAGTGCGCCCGCATCGGGCTCGCCGTCCTCGACGCGCTGACCGCCGGACACCAGCGGGGCGTCATGCACCGGGACGTGAAACCGGCGAACATCCTGCTGGCCCCGGACCGCACCGGGGCGCGGTACGGGCGGGTGCTGCTCACGGACTACGGCATCTCGGTGCAGCCGGACGCCGGTGAGACGCGGTACACGCTGGCGTCGGTGCTCGTGGGCACGGCGGGCTATCTGGCGCCGGAGCGGGTCACGGGCGGGGCGCCGACGCCGGCGACCGACCTGTTCTCACTGGGCTGCACGCTGTACCACGCCGTCGAGGGCCGGGGGCCCTTCGACCGCGAGTCGCATCTGGCCCAGGTCACCGCGGTGGTCATGGAGGAGCCCCCGCCGGCCGTGCGGGCCGGGGCGCTGGGGCCCGTCCTGCGGGCGTTGCTGGAGAAGGATCCGGCACTGCGGATGTCCGCGGTGGAGGCGGAGGCGGCGCTGTCGCGGATCGTCACTCCGGAGGTCGACGCGTACGCGCGGACACAGACCGACCTGGGTTCGCAGCCGCACTGGGACGGGGCGCCGCCGGGGCGCATGCCCGGCGCGACGGGCTTCGGCTCCCCGCCCATGCCGGTGTCCGAGCGGCCCGGCGGCCTGGCGGGCTTCGGTCCCGCGTCCGGTGCACACGGTGGTCGACAGGGCCTCGGTCCCGGTCCCGACGGGCGGCGCCGAGCCCGTCCCCGCATCCTCCACGCGGTCCTCGGCGGCATCCTCGGGCTGGCGCTCGCCGGAGTGGGCGTCTGGTACGCCATGGCCCAGTCGCCGGACACCACGGGGTCCGCGCGGCCGTACGGCGACACCGTCGGACTCGGCAGTGCGCTGAAGGACGGTGACTGCGTGCTCGCCGACTGGCCCGGCACGGCTCCCTTCCGGGGCACGCCCCGGCTCAGTGTCGATCCCGGTTGCCGGGAGAAGGTGCCCGACGGGCAGGTGCTGGCGTTCGTCGGGGCCGCGTCCGCCGCCGAGGCGCGGGAGAAGGGGCCGGGGGCGTGCGAGGAGCGGACGGAGGAGCTCCGCGGGAGGCTGGCGGACGTCCGCAGCTTCGCCGTCGTACCGACCGAGGCGGGCTTCGAGGCGGCCGGGCGGCGCACCGCCTGTCTGGTGCTGGGCGCGCACGGGCCGGTGTACGGGCCGCTGGGCGGGCATCGGAAACCGGGGTCGGCCTTCGCCGACACGGCGACCATGCAGCGCAGGGACTGTCTGGAGGTCCGCTCCCGCCGGGACGCCCGCCTGGTGTCCTGCGCGGACCCGCACGACGAGCAGGTGCTCGGGTTCACCCGACTGGGCGACGACGTCACGCTGGCCGAGGCGCGCACGGAGTCGGACACGGCGTGCGCCCGCCAGGTGCCGCCACGCGACTACGGCTTCGATCCTTCCGTCTACACGGCGGGCTCCTGGACGAGCGAGGGGGCCTGGAAGACGGGCACTCATTTCGTCGTGTGCACCGTCAGGAAGCAGAACGGGGGCACCATGGAGGGGGACGAAGCCTAGGAGGGTGTTGCGATGCCCGGTTCTACGGACGGTTCTACCAAGGCGATGGGGGTGGTCACCGTCGGCGGACTCGTCGTGGTGACTGCCTACACGGTGGCGCTCGGGAGCAATGGCTGGCTGTGGTTCGGGTGGGTGGTGCTGGGGCTGATCACGCTGGGGATGGTGGCCAGTCGCGGCAGCTGAGCCTCACTCCCGGGTGAGCCGCCCCGCGGAGTGCACGCCCGGCTGGTACTTCGGCAGCCGGGCGGTGATCTTCATGCCCGCTCCCGGGGCGGTCTCGATGACGAGCCCGTAGGCGTCGCCGTAGACCTGCCGGAGCCGGTCGTCGACATTGGACAGCCCGATGCCGCCCGACGGGCTGACCTCGCCGGCGAGGATGCGGCGCAGCAGGACGGGGTCCATTCCGGCGCCGTCGTCCTCGATGACGACGAGGGCCTCGGCGCCGGCGTCCTGTGCGGTGATGCTGATGTGGCTCCTGCCCGCGGACGCCGCCTTGCCCTCCAGGCCGTGCTTGACGGCGTTCTCGACGAGCGGCTGGAGGCAGAGGAAGGGCAGGGCCACCGGCAGCACCTCGGGGGCGATCTGCAGGGTGACCGACAGGCGGTCGCCGAAGCGTGCCCGCACGAGCGCCAAGTAGTGGTCGATGGCATGCAGTTCTTCGGCGAGGGTGGTGAAGTCGCCGTGCCTGCGGAAGGAGTAGCGGGTGAAGTCGGCGAACTCCAGGAGCAGTTCGCGGGCGCGCTCGGGGTCGGTGCGGACGAAGCTGGCGATCACCGCGAGCGAGTTGAAGATGAAGTGCGGGGAGATCTGCGCCCGCAGGGCCTTGATCTCGGCCTCGATCAGGCGGGTGCGGGACTGGTCGAGGTCGGCCAGCTCCAGCTGGACCGAGACCCAGCGGGCCACCTCGCCGGCCGCGCGCACCAGCACGGCCGACTCCCGGGGCGCGCAGGCGACGAGAGCGCCGTGGACCCGGTCGTCGACGGTGAGCGGGGCGACCACCGCCCAGCGCACCGGGCAGTCGGGGGTGTCGCAGGTCAGCGGGAAGGCCTCGCCGCGACCCGACTCCAGGGGGCCGGCTAGGAGTTCCATGATCTCCGTACGGTGATGTCCGCCGACCCCGTCCCAGACCAGGACGTCCTTCTGGTCCGTCAGACACAGCGCGTCCGTGCCGAGCAGTGAGCGGAGCCTGCGGGCCGACTTGCGGGCGGTCTCCTCGGTGAGCCCGGCGCGCAGCGGGGGCGCGGCGAGGGAGGCGGTGTGCAGGGTCTCGAAGGTGGCGTGCTCGACGGGGGTGCCGAGGCCGCCGGAGTTCTCGGGGCGGGCAGTGCGCCGGCCGAGCCAGAAGCCTGCGGCGAGCAGCGGGAGGACGGCCACGCACAGACCTGCGATGAAGCCGCTCATATCGCCTCCGTCGCACGCCGTCCGGCGATGGGTGGCCTCATGCCTTCACCGCCTCACGCCGTCCGGCGATGAGACACCTCATGCCTTCACCTCCGCTCGCAGTTCCTCCGGCAGATGGAACCGCGCCAGGATCGCCGCCGTGCCGGCCGGCACCCGGCTCGGCGTGGCCAGGGACACCAGCACCATGGTGAGGAAGCCCAGCGGCACCGACCAGAGCGCGGGCCAGGCGAGCAGGGCGTGCAGGGCGCCGGAGCCAGGGAAGCCGGCCATCGTCGCCGCGACGGCGAGCAGTGCGGAGCCGCCGCCCACCAGCATCCCGGCTGCCGCGCCGGGCGGGGTCAGCCGCCGCCACCAGATGCCGAGCACGAGCAGCGGGCAGAACGAGGACGCCGACACGGCGAAGGCGAGGCCCACCGCGTCGGCCACGGGGAGCCCGCCGACCAGGGCGCTCGCGGCGAGCGGGACGGCCATGGCGAGGACCGTGCCGAGCCGGAAGTGCCGTACGCCGCGGGACGGGAGGACGTCCTGGGTGAGTACGCCCGCGACGGCCATGGTCAGGCCCGACGCCGTCGACAGGAACGCGGCGAAGGCGCCGCCCGCGACCAGCGCGCCGAGCAGGTCACCGCCGAGGCCGCCGATCATCCGCTCGGGCAGCAGCAGGACGGCGGCGTCCGCATCTCCGGAGAGGGCGAGTTCGGGGGCGTAGAGGCGGCCGAGGGCGCCGTAGACCGGGGGCAGGAGGTAGAAGGCGCCGATCAGGCCGAGCACGGCGACCGTGGTGCGGCGGGCGGCGACGCCGTGCGGGCTGGTGTAGAAGCGGACGACGACGTGCGGCAGGCCCATGGTGCCGAGGAAGGTGGCGAGGATCAGTCCGTACGTGGCGTACAGCGGGCGTTCGCCGCGGCTCTCGGCCTGCGACGGCGACAGGCTGCCGCTGCCGCCGCGGTCCGGGTCGGGGACGGGGGCGCCCTTGTCGAAGGTCAGGCGGGTGCCGGCCTCTATGTGGTGGGTGCCGGCCGGGAGTCGGACCTTCTGGTCCTCGTGCGTGCGGCCGTCGACCGTGCCGTTCACGGTGACGGTCAACGGGCTGTCGAGCTTCAGGTCGACGGTGTCGTCGACGCGGACGACGCTCTGTTCGCGGAACGTCGCCGGTTCGTCGAAGGCGTGGCGGGGGGCGCCGTCGCCCTGCCAGGCGAGGATCAGGAAGAGGGCGGGGACGAGCAGGGCGGTGAGTTTCAGCCAGTACTGGAAGGCCTGCACGAAGGTGATGCTGCGCATGCCGCCGGCGGCGACGATGGCGACCACGACGACCGCGACGATCACTCCGCCGAGCCAGTCGGGCGCCCCCGTGAGCACGGTCAGCGTCAGCCCGGCGCCCTGGAGTTGGGGCAGCAGATACAGCCAGCCGGTGCCTACGACGAAGGCGCCCGCGAGCCGCCGTACGGCCTGCGAGGAGAGGCGGGCCTCGGCGAAGTCGGGGAGGGTGTAGGCGCCGGAGCGGCGCAGCGGGGCCGCGACGAACAGCAGCAGGACCAGGTAGCCGGCGGTGTAGCCGACCGGGTACCAGAGCATGTCGGGGCCCTGGACGAGGACCAGGCCCGCGATGCCGAGGAAGGAGGCGGCGGAGAGGTACTCGCCGCTGATCGCGGCGGCGTTGAGGCGCGGGCCGACGGTGCGGGAGGCGACGTAGAAGTCGGAGGTGGTGCGGGAGATGCGCAGGCCGAACGCGCCGACGAGGACGGTCGCGAGGACGACGAGGGCGACGGCGGGGACGGCATAGCTGGAGTTCACGACCGCATCGGTTCTTTCGGGCTCAGCGGTCTTCGACGAGCCGGACGAAGTCCCGTTCGTTGCGCTCGGCTCGGCGCACGAACCAGCGGGCGAGCAGGACCAGCGGTGCGTAGAGGCCGAAGCCGAGGATCGCCCAGACCAGGGGGCGGGCGTCCGGCATCGCCGCGAAGAGCAGGGGCAGCGGGCCGATGAGCAGGCCGAGGACGGCGAACACCGCGAGGGCGGTGCGCAGTTGGGTGCGCATCAGGGAGCGGACGTAGGTATGGCCGAGGGTGGTCTGCTCGTCGATCTCGGTGCGGGGCCGGTAGTAGCCGGAGACGCGGCGGGTCTGCCGGGGCGGGCCGGTGACGACGACGCGGCGTTCGGCGGGGTTCTGGGGCATCGTCACGGCCTCCTCATCAGCAGGTCCCGCAGCTCGCGCGTGTGCCGGCGGCTGACCTGGAGTTCCTCGGAGCCCACCATGACGCTGACGGTGCCCGCGTCCAGGCGGAGTTCGCCGATGTGGCGCAGGGCGACGAGGTGGCGGCGGTGGATGCGGACGAAGCCCCGGGAGCGCCAGCGCTCCTCCAGGGTGGACAGCGGGATGCGGACGAGGTGGCTGCCCTTGTCGGTGTGCAGCCGGGCGTAGTCGCCCTGGGCCTCGACGTGGGTGATGTCCTCGACGGAGACGAAGCGGGTCACGCCGCCGAGTTCCACGGGTATGTGGTCGGGGTCGGGCTCGCTCACGGGTATGCGGGGCGGGGCGTCGCGGAGCTCGGCGGCGCGCAGTTCGACGGCGCGGCGGACCGCCTCGGCGAGCCGCTCCTTGCGGACGGGCTTGAGGACGTAGTCGACGGCCTTGAGGTCGAAGGCCTGGACGGCGAAGTCCTCGTGGGCGGTGACGAACACGACCAGCGGCGGCTTGGCGAAGCCGGTGAGGAGCCGGGCCATGTCCAGACCGTCCAGGCCGGGCATGTTGATGTCCAGGAAGACGACGTCGATCGCCTCCGGCCCGCCCGGCCCGGACTCCAGGGCGCGGTTGATGCGGCGCAGCGCCTCCGTCGCGTCGCCGGCGCCCTCCGCGCTGCCGATGCGGGGGTCGGCGTTGAGGAGGTAGAGCAGCTCCTCCAGCGAGGGGCGTTCGTCGTCGACAGCCAGGGCGCGCAGCATGAACCCGGAGTGTAGGAGCTATTCGCACGCTTGGACATGTGCTCCGGTCGGACGTTCGCGCTGGGTGTCGGGCCGCTTACAGTGCCCTCATGAACAGCGGCGCGGCGTCCTTCGACGAACTCGACCGGAAGATCATCACCGCCCTGATGGCGAACGCCAGGAAGAGCTTCGCCGAGATCGGCACGAGCGTCGGACTGTCCGCGACGGCGGTCAAGCGGCGCGTGGACCGGCTGCGCGACACGGGCGTGATCACCGGGTTCTCGGCCACGGTCCAGCCGTCGGCGCTGGGCTGGCGAACGGAGGCGTACGTCGAGGTGTACTGCGAGGGCGCGGCCCCGCCGCGGCGGCTCGCGGAGGTGGTCCGCAACCATCCGGAGATCACGGCGGCGATGACGGTGACCGGGGGCGCGGACGCCCTGCTGCATGTGCGGGCGCGGGACGTGGAGCACTTCGAGGAGGTGCTGGAGCGCATCCGTGTCGAGCCGTTCATCCGCAAGACGATCAGCGTGATGGTGTTGTCCCATCTCCTCCCGGAGAGTCCGGAAGCGGGCGCGGCGGGCCTCGCCGCGCCGGAGGAAGGCGCAGGAATCTGAGGCCACGCAGCAGGCATGCGCCAGGTCGGCGAAATACGCAGCATTCCTGCGTGGACACGCAATTTTCGTTGCTTGTCGCTCGTCAGGGTGCCTTCTTACCTTGGTGTCAATCCTCATCGACACCGCAGGAAGCGGAGGAACCCCTCTGTGACCGATACCCGTGTGCCGCGCCGGCGGCGCTTCCTCGTCTGCGAACCCAGACATTTCGCCGTGCAGTACGCGATCAACCCCTGGATGCAGCCCGACGTCCGCGTCGACGTCGATCTGGCGCATGAGCAGTGGCGCTCGCTGATCAGCGCCTACCGCTCCCACGGCCACGACGTCGACACCGTTGAGCCGGTCCCCGGCCTCCCCGACATGGTCTTCGCCGCGAACTCGGCCGTCGTCGTCGGCGGCCGTGTCTTCGGCTCCCTCTTCCACGCCGGCGAGCGCCGCCCCGAGTCCACGCACTACGACACGTGGTTCAAGACGGCGGGCTTCGACGTGTACCGGCCCGAGTCCGTCTGCGAGGGCGAGGGCGATCTGGTCTGGACGGGCCGTTATGTGCTCGCCGGCACCGGATTCCGCACCACCCGGGAGGCGCACCGCGAGGTGCAGGAGTTCTTCGGCCACCCGGTGATCAGCCTGACGCTGGTGGACCCGTACTTCTACCACCTCGACACGGCGCTGTTCGTGCTCGACGACGACAACATCGCCTACTACCCGGAGGCGTTCTCGCCGGGCAGCCGTGAGGTGCTCGCGCGGCTGTATCCGGACGCGGTGCTCGCCACCCGCGACGACGCCGCGGCCTTCGGCCTGAACTCCGTGTCCGACGGCCGTCACGTCTTCATCGCGCCGCAGGCCGAGGCCCTCGCGGCCCGGCTGGACGAGCGCGGCTATGTCCCCGTCCCCGTCGACCTGTCGGAGTTCCGCAAGGCCGGCGGTGGCATCAAGTGCTGCACCCAGGAGATCCGCTCATGACCGCGCCCGCGCAGACCCGTTCGTCCGCCGATCTGATCCGCGCCGAGGAGCCGGTCCTGGCGCACAACTACCATCCGCTGCCCGTGGTCGTCGCCCGTGCCGAGGGCACCTGGGTGGAGGACGTGGAGGGCCGCCGCTACCTGGACATGCTGGCCGGCTACTCGGCTCTGAACTTCGGCCACCGCCACCCGGCGCTGGTCGAGGCGGCGCACGCCCAGCTCGACCGCCTGACGCTCACCTCGCGCGCCTTCCACAACGACCGGCTCGCCGAGTTCGCGGAGCGCCTGGCCGCGTTGACGGGCCTGGACATGGTGCTGCCGATGAACACCGGCGCCGAGGCCGTGGAGAGCGGCATCAAGGTGGCCCGCAAGTGGGCGTACGAGGTGAAGGGCGTCCCGGCCGACCAGGCGACGATCGTGGTCGCGGCGGACAACTTCCACGGCCGTACGACGACGATCGTGTCGTTCTCCACGGACGAGACCGCGCGGCAGGGCTTCGGCCCGTTCACGCCGGGTTTCCGGGTCGTGCCGTACAACGACCTGGCGGCGCTGGAGGCGGCGGTCGACGAGACGACGGCGGCGGTGCTGCTGGAGCCGATCCAGGGCGAGGCGGGCGTCCTCATCCCTGATTCGGGCTACCTGGCCGGCGTGCGCGAGCTGACCCGCCGCAAGGGCTGCCTGTTCATCGCGGACGAGATCCAGTCGGGCCTCGGCCGCACGGGCCGGACGCTCGCCGTCGAGCACGAGGGTGTCGTCCCGGACATGGTGCTGCTGGGCAAGGCGCTGGGCGGCGGCATCGTGCCGGTGTCCGCGGTGGTGGCCCGCCGGGACGTACTCGGCGTGCTGCGGCCGGGCGAGCACGGCTCGACGTTCGGCGGCAACCCGCTGGCCGCCGCGGTCGGCACGGCCGTGGTCGGGCTCCTGGAGACGGGCGAGTTCCAGCGCCGGGCCGCCGAGCTGGGCACGATCCTGCGCAGCGGCCTGTCGGACCTGGTCGGCAAGGGCGTCCTCGGATTCCGGGCGCGGGGCCTGTGGGCGGGCGTCGACGTCGACCCGGCGGTCGGCACGGGCCGGGAGATCGGCGAGCGTCTCATGCGCGAGGGAATCCTGGTCAAGGACACCCACGGCTCCACGATCCGTCTGGCCCCGCCCCTGACCATCACGGCGGAGGAACTGGTGGGGGCGCTGGGAAGGCTGGAGAAGGTACTGAAGTAGTCCGACCCGCCCCGGCAGCCCGGTTCCTCACGCGGGGACCGGGCTTCGGGCGTCCGGCCGGGCCACCCCGGTCCCGGCCGTGAGGCCCCGCCGCGCAACAAGTACGCCCAACACCCGGCACCTGACGCGGCTCCCGCCAACCGACCCCACCCGGCCCGGCAGCCCGGTTCCCGAAGGGGGGCAGGACTGCTGGCAGCCCGCCCGGGCCCCCGGGGTTCCGATCCAGGGGCGCCGCCGCGCACGTGCCTCAACACCGGCACAGGCACCGGCACGCGGCCCCCGCCAACCGGCCCCACCTCGCCCCCACCCGGTCCCCGCAAAGAGGCAACGCCCACCGGAAGGGTGAAGATGGGGACAAGAGGTGGTAGACCGCTCTAAGCGACAGAGAGGTCGGCCGTGGGCACACACGAGGAGCGGGGCGTTGCCCGGCAGTGGTTCGACGTGGCGGACGCCGCGCCTGTGCTGCTCGATGCGCAGGGTCGGGTGACGGGGTGGACCAGGGAGGCACAGCGGCTGCTGGCGTACGAGGCCGACGAGGCGGTGGGGCGGAACGTCGCCGAGCTGCTGAGCGCCGAGGACGCGGCGCGGGTGCCGGAGGTGATGGAGCGGTGCCGCGCGGACGGCGGGTGGGTGGGGTTGCTGACGGGTCTGCGCGGGGACGGACGGGCGGCCGGGATCATGGTGCGGATCACCGCGGCCCTCGACACCGAGAGCCCCTCGCGGTGGCTCGCCCTCCTGTCGGAGCTGGACGAGGCACCCGGCTGGGACATGAGCCGGGCGGTGCTGGAGCAGATGGTCGCCCGCTCCCCCGTCGGGATAGCGATCGTCGACACGGACCTGCGCTACGTCTGGTCGAACGCTGCCCTCGCCCAGTACGGAGGCGGCCCGCCCAGCCGCCGGCTCGGGCTGCGGCTCGCCGACATACAGCCCGGACTGGACTCCGAGTCCATCGAGGCGCAGATGCGCCGTGCCCTGACGACCGGCGAACCCATCGTCGGCTACGAGCACGTGGGCCACGCCCGTTCCGCGCCGCTGCGCGAGACCGCGCACATGATGTCGTTCACCCGGCTCGACGACGGCCACGGCCACCCCATGGGCGTGTACTACACGGTGGAGGACATCTCCGACCGGCACCAGGCCCGCCAGCGCCTGGCCCTGCTGGACCGGGCCGGTGAGCACATCGGCCGGACCCTGGACATCAACCGCACCGCCCAGGAGCTGGCGGACGTGGCCGTACCGGGCCTGGCCGATCTCGTCACCGTGGACCTGCTGGAGTCGGTGCTGCGGGGCGGCGAGCCCGCCGCCGGGCCGTTCGGCGACACGGAGCCGGTGACGCTGCGCCGCGCGGGGCATCGTTCGGTCACCGAGCAGGTGCCGGAGGCCGTCGTGGGCATCGGCGACCTGGTCACCTATCCGGCGGGCTCGCCGCCCATCCGCTCCCTCAGGACGGCCAAGTCCTGGCGCGAGGAGAGACTCGATCCGCTCGGTGAGGCGTGGACCGAGCACGCGCGCGGCGGAGAAGCCGCCATCTTCGTCGAACTGGGCCTGCACAGCGTGATGATCGTGCCGATCCGCGCGCGGGGCGTCACCCTCGGCGTCACCTCCTTCTTCCGGCGCCGTCGCCAGGAGGCCTTCGAGGAGGACGACCTGAACCTGGCCGAGGACCTCGTCTCACGGGCGGCCGTGTGTGTCGACAACGCCCGGCGCTACACGCGCGAACGCGACGCGGCGCTGGTCCTGCAGCGCAGCCTGCTGCCGCACGTCCTGCCCGACCAGGACGCACTGGAGGTGTCCGCCTGCTACCGGCCCGCCGACGAGCTGACCGGCCTCGGCGGCGACTGGTACGACGTCATCCCGCTGTCGGGGGCCCGCGTCGCCCTGGTGGTGGGCGAGGTGCCGGGCCACGGCATCAACGCCGCCGCGGCGATGGGGCGGCTGCGGACCGCCGTACGCACCCTCGCCCTGCTGGATCTGCCGCCCGAGGAGGTGCTGGCCCATCTCGACGACCTGGTCGCGAGGTCGGCCCGCGAGGAGGGCGTCCAGACGAGCGAGGGAGAGGCCGCCGTCGCCCAGTCCGTGGGGTCCGGGTGCGTGTATGTCGTCTACGACCCGGTCGACGGGCAGTGCACCATGGCGGCCGCGGGCCATCCGGCGCCCGCCGTCGTCATGCCCGACGGCAGCGTGGCCTTCGTCGATCTTCCGCAGGGCCCGCCGCTGGGCGTGGGCGGCCCCCCCTTCGAGTCGGTCGAGCTGGCCCTGGGGGAGGGCAGCACGCTCGCGCTGCACACCGACGGGCTGCTGGCGCGCGGGGATGACTGGGCCGTGGACGCCGACCGGGACCGGCTGCGGCAGGCGCTGGAGCAGCGCGCGCCCTCGGTCGAACTGCTCTGCCGGACCGTGGTCGACGCCCTGACGCCGGACCGTCCGCACGACGACGTGGCCCTGCTGATGGCCCGCACCCGCCTGCTGGGCGCCGAGCAGGTCGCCGACTGGGATCTGCCCTCCGACCCCGCCGCCGTCGCGGACGCCCGCAAGACGGCCTCCCGGATGCTGTCGGAGTGGGGCCTGGAGGAGCTGGTCTTCACGACGGAGCTGGTCGTCAGCGAACTGGTCACCAACGCGATCCGGTACTCCGACGGCCCCATCCGGCTGCGTCTGATCAAGGAGCGCGCTCTGGTCTGCGAGGTCTTCGACGGCGGCGCCACGGCCCCGCATCTGCGCCATCCGCGCACGACGGACGAGGGCGGCCGCGGGCTACTGCTGGTCTCCCAGGTCACACAGCGCTGGGGCACGCGCTTCGTTCCCGACGGGAAGATCATCTGGGCCGAGCAGTCACTGACGGATCCGTCGCCTTGAACTGAAGAAACTCGACAGATGTAATACATCGACGCATACCACGCACAGCATGGGAAACTGGTGTGATCCCGGGGGTGAGGCGGGAGCTATGAACGAGAAGCCGATCGACTACGAGGCGGTGTTCCAGGGCCTGCCCGGAATGGTGGCCCTGCTGACCCCGGAGCTGGTCTACGCCGACGCCAACGAGGACTTCCAGCGCCTGTCCGGGCGCGCCCGCGCAGAGCTGGTGGGCCGGTACATCTTCGACGTCTTCCCCGACAACCCCAACGACCCCGCCGCCACCGGCATGCGCGACGTCCGGGCGTCGATGCTGCGCGTGGTGGCCACCGGCGAGCGCGACACGATGGCGCTGCAGCGCTACGACGTCGAGGACGCCTCCCTGCCCGGCCACTGGGAGGAGCGCTACTGGAGCCCGATCAACGCACCCGTCTTCGGCCCCGACGGGCAGGTGGCCTTCGTCGCACACCGGGTCGAGGAGGTCACCGAACTCATCCGCCTGCGCGGCGGCACGAGCGGTGACAGCCGGGTGAGAGTCCTGGAGGCCGAGCTGTACACCCGCGCCCGGGAACTGCAGGAGCTCAACGAACGGCTGCGGCAGTCCCACGCCCGCGAACGCGAGGTGGCGCTGGCCCTGCAGGAGGCGATGCTGCCGGCCCGCCGGCAGGTGGGCAACCACCGGGCCGCCGTGCGCTACCGGCCCGCGATGGGCGCGCTGAACGTGTGCGGCGACTGGTACGACCTGATCGACCTGGTGGGCGGCAACCGCATCGGCGTCTCCGTGGGCGACGTGGTCGGCCACGGCCTGGAGGCGGCCGGCGTGATGGGGCAGCTGCGCAGCGCGCTCAGCGCCACCTCACGGGTCGCCGACGGCCCGGCGCAGGCGCTCGACGTGCTGGGGCGGTACGCCCATGTCGTCGACGGCGCCGAGTCGGCCACCGCGGTCACGACGTTCATCGACTTCGACGCCCGCACCATCACGTACAGCAGCGCCGGCCATCCGCCGCCGGTTCTGGTGCACGCCGACGGCCGGGTGGAGTTCCTGGACCTGGCCACGGATCCGCCCCTGGACGCCCGCCCCGACCCGAAGCCGAGGCCCCAGGCCGTCACCACCTACTCCGACGGTGCCACGCTCGCGCTGTACACCGACGGCCTGATCGAGCGCCGCCGCGAGGACATCGACACGGGCCTGGCCCGTCTCGCCGACGCGCTCGTGCGCCATCGCACCTCCGCCCCCGAGGCCCTCGCCGACTCCGTCCTGCTGGAGCTGCTGCCGCCCGGGGGCGCGACGGACGACACGGCGCTCGTCATCGTGCGGCTGTGATGAACGAGCAGACCCGACGACTCCCCGCAAGGGCGGGCCACCTGCCACGCGGCAATCGTGATCACGCCAAACCCCGCCATCGAGTTGCCGCACACCGACCCCGGACACCAGGCTGGTCCCGCGGTCCTCCCCACCCGCAAACCCCGCCGCCCGCCCACTACCTGACATCCACTCAGAACGGTCTTCGTCGGCCGGTATCCGCCCGTTCCTGCCCGGTTCCGGCCTGTCACCCCTGCGCCTACACTGGCAGCCCCACGGCACGCTGGTTGACCTGCCAGAACGCGGCGGCCCAAGCTGATCCGCCGGAGTGAGGAGCGCCCCCCTTGTTCTACTACGTACTGAAATACGTGCTGTTGGGACCTCTGCTGAGACTGGCCTTCCGGCCCCGAATAGAGGGCCTCGAACACGTACCGGCCACGGGTGCGGCCATCGTCGCGGGCAACCACCTGTCGTTCTCCGACCACTTCCTGATGCCGGCGATACTCAAGCGGCGCATCACCTTCCTCGCGAAGAAGGAGTACTTCACGGGCCCCGGCATCAAGGGCCGTCTGACCGCGGCCTTCTTCCGCAGCGCCGGCCAGATCCCGGTCGACCGCACCGGTAAGGAGGCGGGCCAGGCCGCGATCCGCGAAGGACTCGGGGTCCTGACCAAGGACGAACTCCTCGGCATCTACCCGGAGGGCACCCGCTCGCACGACGGCCGGCTCTACAAGGGCAAGGTCGGGGTCGCGGTGATGGCGCTCAAGGCACGCGTCCCGGTCATCCCCTGCGCGATGATCGGCACCTTCGAGGCGCAGCCGCCCGGCAAGGTCATCCCGAACGTCCACCCGGTGAAGATCCGCTTCGGCGAGCCCCTCGACTTCTCCCGGTACGAGGGCATGGAGAACGAGAAGGCGATCCTGCGCGCCGTGACCGACGAGATCATGTACGCCATCCTGGCGCTGTCCGAGCAGGAGTACGTCGACCAGTACGCGGCCGTCGCCAAGGCGGAGCAGGAAGCCGCAGCCAAGGCCAAGGCGGGGAAGGACCGCAAGCTGCCGCGGCTGCCCATAAGCTGACGCGCCCCGGGGTACTCAGCCGAGCCGGTCGAGCGCCTCGTCGAGCACCCGGCGCAGCCGCAACGCGTCCGCCGCCACGGCACTCACCAGGGCGGCGGGACCGGCGAGGGGCATGACAGCAGCGTTCTCCCCCAGCACCCGAGCCACCACCGGGGTCTGCGCGAACTCCGGCCGTACGACCACGAGTTGACCGACCGCCCGGCACCCACCGAGCCCTGCGGGCCCGTCCCACCCACCTGGCGCGCCAGGCCCGCAGGCAAGCTCCTGATCAAGAACGATCCGCCCGGCAACACTCACCCGGATCCGGCTCCCGAGCCGCCCGGGCTCCTCCCCCGCCCGCCCGAGCACCTGCTCCTCACGCAGCACGAGCCGACCGGTCGCGCCGACATCGACGCGGGTGGTCACACACAGGTCACTCCCCCGGGCGGAGATCAACTGCTCGGGCAGCCACTGCAGTTCACCCCCGTCGGCCACGGACAGCCGTACGTCGTAACGGGCCTCGCCCTTGCTCTGTCCCGGCAGCGCGATGGTGGCCGCCGCGGACCCGACGCGCAGCCGGGCGCCGGCCTCCACGTCGGCCTCAATGGCGAACCGATCACCCCCGAGCGGCCCGCTCATCGCCCCGACGAGCACGACCCGCGCCTCGGCGCCGCTGCCCCGCGTCCGCCGGAGCGCCAGGGGCCCGTCGCCGTCGAGCACGGGCAACGAGGTGCCGCCCCGCCCGTCGTCCCGGGCGACGATCCGCGCACGTGCCCGCACCCCACCGGTGGTGGCCGTCATGCCGTCCACGCCACGAACTGCGCCCGCACCCAGTCGGCGACGTCCTTCACCCCGGGCTCGCTCCTCAGCGACTGGAACACGACCGGCAGTTCGGCCCGCTGCGCCTTGGCGTCGGCCGCCATCCGCGCCAGGTCGGAGCCGACGTACGGCGCGAGGTCGGTCTTGTTGACGACGAGCAGATCGGCGGTCGTCACCCCCGGCCCGCCCTTGCGCGGAATGTCGTCCCCACCGGCGACATCGATCACGAAGATCTGCGCGTCGACGAGCCCCTTGGAGAAGGTGGCGGTGAGGTTGTCCCCACCGGACTCCACGAGAATGAGCTGAAGCGGCCCGACCGCGTCCTCCAGATCCTCGACGGCTTCGAGGTTCGCGGAGATGTCGTCCCTGATCGCGGTGTGCGGACAGGCCCCCGTCTCCACCGCGGTGATCCGCTCCGGCGGCAGTACGGCCTCCCGCAACAGAAACTCGGCATCCTCGCGCGTGTAGATGTCGTTCGTGACAACGGCCAGGGCCAGCTCGTCACGCAGAGCACGGCAGAGCGCGGCAACAGTGGCCGTCTTCCCGGACCCCACGGGCCCACCGAGCCCGATCCGCAGGGCACGCCGCGACCCGTCGGGACGGTGGGCGTCGGCACTGACGGCGGAGGGGCCGGGGTGGGAGTGGTCGAGGTGCATGGGGCATCTCCTTTTAGGCTTGGCTTCTCAGCTTTGAGGCTTGGCTCCTCAGCGCCGGTCCTGGCATTTCAGCCCGTCCGGCGTTTGAGGACGAGGCCGTTCAGGCCGACAGCGGGGGTCTGGGGGCGGCAGCCCCCAGGTCGGGAAGGGAAGGGGCGGCGGGGGCGAAGCCCACTCAGGACGCAAACAACCGCACGCCCCAACCCGCATGCACCTCAGCCCCCACCTCCAACAGCGGAGCAGAAGCCGCAGGCACCGCATCCACCCCGCCCTCCACAACACACCGCCCCGCCTCCACCGCCCGATCCACCACCCGGTCCACCTCAGGCGCCAACCGAGCCAGCACCCCCGTAGCGTCAAAGGGATCAAGACTCAGCAACCGCACCGTCGCACTCGCCGGCCCACTCACACACTCGTAGGCCGCGCAGTAAGCCGCCTCCACGGCCCCCAGCCCCGCGGCCCGAGCCACAACCCCCAGCACAACCGGCTGATGAGCCCCCTTGGGAAACCGCCGAGCCAGCTCATCCAGCTCCCCGGACGGCCAAGTGGCCCGAGCGGCCCGCATCAACTGCCGCCCCAGCTTCCGGGCTGCGAGCCGCAATGCAGGCGACGGCGTACGGGCGTCGGCCGCAGCGTCCAGGGCCACCGCATCACCCCCGAGCGCCGCCGCCGCGGCGAGTGAGCCCGCGACCAGTCCCGCCGTGTGCAACCGCCCCCGGCAGAAGTCCTCCAGGCTCGCGGCCCCGGTGATCCGCCCCGCCTTGACGGCCGCCTCGGCCCCGCCGGAGTGCGCGTGGCCCCCGGCGGGAAAGCGGCCGTCGGCAAGGAGGAGGAGTGCAGCTCGTGACATAAGAACCCAACCATCAGAACCCGAAGAACCTCAGAACCCGACCCTCAGAACCCGACTTTCAGAACCCGACCCTCAGAACAGGAAGTACCGCTGAGCCATGGGCAGTTCGGCGGCGGCCGTGGCCTCCACCAGCTCCCCGTCGATGTGCACGGCGAAGCTGTCGGGATCGACCCGCACCTCCGGCCGCGCGTCGTTCTCCCGCATGTCGGCCTTGGTGACCCCACGCGTCGAGTCGATGGCCACGAACCGCTTCCCGAGCTGGAGCCGCTCCGGCAGCCCGTCCTCGATCGCGAGCGGGGCGACGAAGTTGACCGAGTTCGACGCCGGCGCCCGTCCGATCGCACCGAACATCGGGCGGGGCAGGATCGGCTGCGGCGTCGGGATGGAGGCGTTGGCGTCGCCCATCTGCGCGTATGCGATCTGCCCGCCCTTGATGACGAGTTGGGGCTTGACCCCGAAGAACGCCGGTTCCCACAGGACCAGGTCGGCGAGCTTGCCGGTCTCCACGGAGCCGATCTCGCGGCCGAGGCCCTGTGCGAGTGCCGGGTTGATCGTGTACTTGGCCACGTACCGCCGCGCCCGCAGGTTGTCGGCCCGCCCGTCCCCCGGCAGCGCGCCCCGCCGCCGCTTCATCACATGGGCGGTCTGCCAGGTCCGCATGACGACCTCGCCCACCCGCCCCATGGCCTGCGAGTCGGACGAGATGATCGAGATCGCGCCGAGGTCGTGCAGTATGTCCTCCGCCCCGATGGTCGACGGCCGGATCCGGGACTCGGCGAAGGCGAGGTCCTCCGGCACCGCCGCATTGAGGTGGTGGCACACCATCAGCATGTCGAGGTGTTCCTCGGCGGTGTTGACGGTGAACGGGCGGGTCGGGTTCGTCGAGCTCGGCAGCACGTGCGGCTCGGAGACGACGGTCATGATGTCCGGCGCGTGCCCGCCGCCCGCGCCCTCGGTGTGGTACGCGTGGATGCCCCGGCCGGCGATGGCGGCCAGCGTGTCACCGACGAAGCCGGCCTCGTTCAACGTGTCCGTGTGGATGGCGACCTGGATGCCGGTCCGGTCGGCGACGGTCAGCGAGGCGTCGATGACGGCCGGGGTGGTGCCCCAGTCCTCGTGCAGCTTCAGGCCGAGCGCGCCACCGCGGATCTGGGACAGCATCGCCTCGTGGGAGACGGTGTTGCCCTTGCCCAGCAGGCCGAAGTTGACGGGGTGGCCCTCCATCGCCTCCAGCATCCGGGCCAGATGCCACGGGCCGGGTGTCACGGTGGTCGCCTTGGAGCCCTCGGCCGGTCCGGTACCGCCGCCGATCAGGGTCGTGATCCCCGACGCGAGAGCCTCGTCGGCGATCTGCGGGCAGATGAAGTGGACGTGCGCGTCGATGGCGCCGGCCGTCAGGATCCGCCCGTTGCCCGCGATGATCTCGGTCTCGGGGCCGATGACGAGGTCCGGGTGCACCCCGTCCATCGTGTCGGGGTTGCCCGCCTTGCCGATGCCGGTGATCCGGCCGTCGCGGATACCGAGGTCGGCCTTGACGATGCCCCAGTGGTCGATGATCACGACGCCGGTGATGACGGTGTCCGGGGTGCCCTCCGCGCGGGTGGCCCGCGACTGGCCCATGGACTCGCGGATGACCTTGCCGCCGCCGAACACCGCCTCGTCACCGGCGAGTCCGGGACCGCCGGAACGGTCCTCCTCGATCTCGACCAGCAGATCGGTGTCGGCGAGCCGGATGCGGTCACCGGTCGTCGGGCCGAACAGGTCGGCGTACGCGGCACGGGAGATCTCAGGCATCGAGGGCACCTCCGGTCTCCCCGCGCAGGCCGGGCACCACGCGGGCGCCGGTGAGCGGGACGAGTTCGACGTCGACGGGGATGCCGGGTTCGAAGCGCACGGCGGTGCCGGCGGCGACGTTGAGCCGCTTGCCGCGGGCCGCGGCGCGGTCGAACTCCAGACCGGGGTTGGCCTCGGCGAAGTGGTAGTGGGAGCCGACCTGGACGGGCCGGTCGGCGGCGTTGAGGACGGTCAGCAGGGTGACCTCACGGCCCTCGTTGTACGCGATCGGGCCATCGGCGAACAGGATCTCTCCGGGGATCATCGAGGCCCCCTCACACGATCGGGTCGTGGACGGTCACGAGCTTGGTGCCGTCCGGGAAGGTCGCCTCGACCTGGACGTCGTGGATCATCTCGGGGATGCCCTCCATGACGTCGTCCCGCGTGAGCAGCTTGCGTCCGGAGGACATGAGCTCGGCGACCGTACGGCCGTCGCGGGCGCCCTCGAGGATGTGCGAGGTGATGAGGGCCACCGCCTCGGGGTGGTTGAGCTTCAGCCCGCGGGCCCTGCGCTTCTCGGCGACGTCGGCCGCCACGTGGATGAGCAGCCGCTCTTGCTCGTGCGGGGTCAGTTGCACGTCCCACCTCACAGTCCTCGCTCCGGACCGTGCGGGGTCCGGTTGCCGCAGCCACGGGGCAAAGTGCCAGGTGGCGTGGATCGGCAGGCTAGTTGGACCGAGTTTCGGGCACGTTAACCAAGCTGTGATCCATCGGTCGTCCCGTGGTCGTCCCGCATGCTCATCAGTGCCCGCAGCCCGTCCCGGAGTACGTCGACGGGGGCGGGCCCGAAGAGGGACTGCTGGGCGATGAATCCCAGGACCGCGGCGATCATCGTGCGGGCCACATGGTCCGGCTCCGCGTCGGCCCGCATCATTCCGGCCTCCTGGTAGCCCTCGACGATCCGAGCCCAGGCCGTGCGCACCGAGCCGTAGCCCTCCCGCAGGATCGCCGCCAGTTCCTCGTTGCGCAGTGTCTCCGTCCACACCTGGATGACCAGCCGCGGAAACGCGGGCCTGCCGTCGACGACCAGGGACTCCCGGGCGGCGAGGGTCCTGCCGAGGACCGAGGCGACCAGTTCGTCCGGCGGCGGGGGCGGGCTCTGCCGGGCCGCCTCCTCGAAGGCCCCGCGGACCGACCCGAGCACCTCGGCGACGATCGCGGCGATCAGCGCCTCCTTGCCGCTGAAGTAGCGGTAGACCGCCCCCGCCGAGAGGTCGACCTCCTTCAGCACGTCCTGCATGGACGTGGCGTGGAAGCCGTTGCGGGCGAAGCAGATCGCGGCGCCGTCGAGGATCTGCCGGCGGCGGGCGTCGAGGTGTTGCTGGGATACGCGGGCCATGGTCACAAAATAAAACGAACATTCCTTCTTGACAAGGAGCGGCATCGGCAGGACGGTGGGAGCGTCATCAAAAACGAACGATCCTTCTTTTTAGCCGGGAGACCCCCATGCCCACCCCGTCCGCTACGCCGCCCAGGTCCGCCGCACCCAGGCGCCTGATCGCGGTCGTCGTCCTCGTCCCCGTCCTCGCCGCCCTCGCCCTCTGGGCCTTCGCCTGGCCCGCCGCCCGCACCGCTCCCCGCGACCTGCCGCTCGGGGTGGCCGGACCGACCGCCGCCACGGCCCAGGTGGAGAAGGAACTCGGCCGGCACGACGGCGCGTTCGAGATCCACCGCTACGCGGACGCGTCCGCCGCCCGGGACGCGATCGAGGACCGGACCGTATACGGCGCTGTCGTCGTGACCCCCCAGGGCCCCGAACTGCTCACCGCGTCAGCGGCGAGCCCGGCGGTCGCCCAGCTGCTGCAACAGGCCGTGACCCAACAGGCCGCCGCCGAGGGCACCCAGGTCAAGGCCGTCGACGTCGTCCCCACACCCGACAACGACCCGCGCGGTGCGGCCCTCGGCGCGAGCGTCCTGCCGCTCGCCCTGGCCGGCATGGCGGCGGGAGCCGCGGTGACCCTGCTCGGGCTGCGCGGCATCCGGGCCGTGAGCGCCCTTACCGGCGCCGCCGTCCTGATCGGCGTGGTCGCGGCCACGCTCGCGCACAGCTGGCTGGGGATCCTCACCGGCGCCTGGTGGGCGGAGGCAGGGGTGTTCGCGCTGACGACGCTGGCCGTGAGTGCGGCCGTCGCCGGGCTCGCCGCGCTGATCGGCAACGCGGGCATCGGCATCGTGTCGTTCACGGTGATGTTCCTCGGCAACCCCTTCTCCGGGGCGGCCTCGGCGCCGCAGATGCTGCCCGAGCCGGTCGGCGTCATCGGCCAGTGGCTGCCGCCGGGCGCGGGCACGACCCTGCTGCGCTCGGTGTCCTTCTTCGACGGCGCGGCGGCGATCGGTCCCGCCATGACGCTGACCTGGTGGGCCGCACTGGGACTGGGCGCCGTACTGCTCGGGAACGCCCTGAGGTCCCGCACGCCGAGCACCGAACCCGCGGCCGAGAGGGAGCTCGCCCCCGTCGGCTGAGCGGCCGTCCGGCCCCACCGAACCGACCGTGCACCCCCGCTGTAGCGGACGGGGGTGCACGGTCCTGTCATTCCGGGGCGCGGCAGAGGGAAGTCCGAACGCCGGCTCGGCGTCCGGAGAGGCGTCGGCCCTACGAGGGGCTCGACCCGCGGTGCTCCGCGGCGATACCGAAGCGCTGTCGTTCGCGGGGAGCGGACGCGACCTCGCGGACGCTGGAGACCGCGCTGATCACCTGCTCCTCGGTGAGCTCCGCCGGCTCCCCGAGTTTCTCCAGTCGTTCGAGGTCAGAGGCGGAGACAAGGGCGACGAGGGGCTTTCCGTGGCGCGTCACGACGACGCGCTCACCGCCGTACACCACGCGATTGATCAGTTCGGCGAGCTCAGCCCTGGCTTGCGTCACCGGAATCTCGTAGGCCATGCTCCCTACATTACGTCATGTACGTCCTGTACATTTTTTACAGGCACCCGGCAAGGGAGCGTGAGCCATGACCCGACCGTCAGCCCGCTATGTACTGCCCGAGTTCACCGAGCGCACGAGTTCAGGCACCAGGACGCAGGATCCGTACTCGAAGCTGCTGGAGGAGCGGATCGTCTTTCTCGGCACGCAGATCGAAGACATCTCGGCGAACGACGTGATGGCCCAGTTCATGTATCTGGAGCACAGGGACCCCGACCAGGACATCTCGCTGTACATCAATTCGCCCGGCGGCTCGTTCAGCTCGATGTCGGCGATCTACGACACGATGCAGTACGTCACCTGCGACGTGGAGACGATCTGCCTGGGCCAGGCCGGCGCGTCCGGCGCGGTACTGCTCGCCGCGGGCACGCCGGGGAAGCGGTTCGCCCTGCCCGGGGCCCGGGTGGTGATCCATCAGCCGGGGCTGCCCGAGCCGGTCGAGGGCCAGGCCAGCGATCTGGCCATCCAGGCCGACGAACTGACGCGGATTCGGGCCCGCCTGGAGGAGATGCTCGCCCGGCACACCGGGCGCAGCCGCGAGCAGGTGTCCAAGGACATCGAGCGGGACAAGATCCTGAACGCCCAGGAGGCGCTGGAGTACGGACTGGTGGACCGGATCATCCCCAGCCGCAAGGCGACCCTCGCGCCACCCACGGGGCGGTGATCGGCCGGTGCTGCCACCCGAGTTGCCGCCGCTGCCCGCGCTGACCCGTGCGGAGGGCGAGTTGATCGACCGTTATCTCGATGTGGTGGACCTGCTCGGCCGGATCAACCCGGCGCAGGACGGCGACACCTACCGCGGACTGCGTGCCGCCCAGGCGCTCGTCCGCAAGGCGGCCGAGCTGCGGGACGCGCTGGCGCTGATGCACCAGCGGGGCGAGACGGAGCTGCACGCTCCCACGCTCGCGCGTGCGCTGCGTGTGCTGGACGGGGAGCGCCGCACGGCTCGCGTCACGCTGCCGCCGCGCTCCGACAGTTGACGACGTGTACAGGACGGTCCCGGACGTCTCGATCCCACTGACGAGGCGTCCGGACCAAGGCTGAAACGGACCAAACGGCGTACCCCCTTTCGGCGTAGCCGTGGCTCCTTTTGCGGGCCCGTCAGGGTTGCGCATCGGGCATGAGTCCAAGGCGGAACAAGGCGCTCCATCGCTGGTCCGGGACGCCTTCACCCTCTGGACACCCTCTCGAACACACGGGTACCCACCCGAACGGGTGAGTGGTGACTAACACCACAAATCACCGGTTCCGCTGGGTATTTCGCTCATCCGTGCACCAAGATCCCTGTCTGACGACAAGCCCCCGCCGCAGCGGCGGGGCGGTCCGGGCGGACGCCGAGTCCTGCCGCCGCCTGGATGACCGGTCGACAGGAGTGGATCGGCAGGAGTGGAGGACCCGAGCAAGACGGGTCGCCGGAGCGGACGTTCGTTCGATCCGAGCAGCCCTTGGGGTGAAGCCGCAGCAGTGCGGCCGGGCAACTTCGCCAGCCCGAATCCGACAGGTCATCCTTCACAGGCGGCTGACGAAGGGTTGCGCATGACTGCGCTCAATCGTGTCCCGTCGCTCATGGCCCGGGCCGGTACGGCCTCGGCTCTCACCATCGCCGCAGTGGGCGGCTCGATAGTGGCGCCCGGCTTCACGTCCGAAGCGGAGGCAGCCACACCGGCGACGAAGGCACTTCAGATCGCGGCCTCCAAGAAGGGCTCCCCGTACAGGTGGGGCGCCACGGGGCCGAACCGGTTCGACTGCTCCGGGCTGACGCTCTACTCGTTCAAGAAGGCGGGCAAGAAGCTGCCCCGTACGGCGGCCCAGCAGTACAACAAGACCCGCCACATCTCCGCCAAGAGCCGCAAGGCCGGAGACCTGGTGTTCTTCCACTCGGGGTCGTACGTCTACCACGTCGGCATCTATGCCGGGAAGGGAAAGATCTGGCACTCCCCCAAGAGCGGGGACGTGGTGAGGCTGCAGAAGATCTGGACCAGGAGCGTCTGGTACGGCCGGGTCAAGTGACCCACCCGGGGGCGATGGCGGCGGCCTGACACGCCGTCATCGCCCTCGGGGCACGAGAAAGGCCGTCAGACGGCCATCAGCGGCCCGGCGAGGAGCCCGACGCCGAAGGCCGTCAGCGCGACGCCGGTGACCGTCGTGACCGCCCGGGCGGCGCGCGGCCGGCGCAGCCACCGCCCGAGCCGGTCGACCAGCAGGGCGACCACCTGGAACCACACCAGTGCGATCGCGAGCACGATCAGTGCGAGCAGCAGCGTCCGGGGCAGTGCGGGAGCCCCCGCGGGCACGAACTGGGGCAGCACGCTGAGGAAGGTCAGGGACGCCTTCGGGTTGAGGGCGTTGGTGACGAAGCCCTGCCGCAGCGGTCGCCCGGTGGAGTTCTCGCCCGTGTCCGCCACTTCACTGCGCCGCTGCCGCAGGGTCTGGACGCCCAGATACAACACATAGACCCCCCCGACCACTTGGAGCGCACGGAACAGCGCCGGTACGGCGGCCAGGACCGCGGCGACCCCCAGCACCGCCAGCGTCACATGCACCAGCAGTCCGGCCCCGATCCCGAGCGCGCAGGCGATACCGGCCCGGCGGGAGACGAGGGCGTTGCGCACGACGACGGTGAAGTCGGCGCCGGGCATGGCGACGAGGCCGGCGGAAACCCCGGTGAAGGCGATGAGCTGAGCGTCCATGGCACCCAGCGTGCCGCGCGGAAGCCTTCAGCAGGTATGTCGAATATCCTGGGTCTGCCTAAAGCATTGCTTTAGGCAGACAGGCTTGGACGGACGAGGAGCCCGGCATGTACGACCCGACCAGGCTCGCCGCCCTGGTGGCGGTCGCCGAGGCGGGCTCGATCACCCGGGCGGCGGAGCGGCTCGGCTACACCACACCCGCGCTCTCCCAGCAGCTGGCCAAGCTGGAGCGCGAGGCGGGCACGGCCCTTCTGGTACGGCATCACCGCGGGGCGCGGCTGACGGGTGCGGGCGAACTGCTGGTGGCGCGGGCGCGGCGAGTGCTCGACGAGCTGGAGCGGGCCCGGCACGAGCTGGCCCGGCTGACCGGCCTGTCGGGCGGCACGCTCCGGCTCGGCACCTTCCAGACCGCGGGCATCCATCTGCTGCCGCCGGCCCTCAGCGCCTTCCGGCGGGCCCATCCGGACGTGGAGCTGACGGTCGCCGACTACGAACCGTCGGCGGGTGTCGCCGCCGTGGCGGCCGGGGAGGTGGATCTGGCGCTGACGCACGCGTATGAGCCGGGCGACCCGATTCCGCTCGCGTCCTCGGTCCGCGTCGAGCCGATCCTCGTCGAGGAGCTGGTCCTGGTGTCCGCTCCGGGCCACGCCCTCACCAGCGGGACCGCACGGCTGCCGCTGGCCGACCTCGCCGGGCAGCCGCTGATCAGCATGGCGCCGGACGCTCCGGCCCGGCGGGGTGTGGAGGCGGTGCTGGCCCGGGCGGGGGCCCTGCCTTCGGTGCTGGTGCCGACGCCGGGCTATCTCCTGGTGTGCGCGCTGGCCAGTGCGGGGCTCGGGGTCGCGGTCGTACCGGAGATGGTGGCGCGTACGTCGGTCACGCCGGTCGGGGTGCGCGCGCTGGAGGGCGCTGAGCTGCGCCGTACGATCTCGGTCGCCTTCCGGAGCGAGGAGGCGGCTCCGGCCGCGGAAGCCTTCCGGGCTCTGCTGCGCGGCTCGTTCGGCCGGTCGCGGCAGACCTGAGGGGTGGGCCCTGCGGCTACGGTTCCTGGGGCCCTGCGGTCGGCACGGGTTCCGCGGGCACCGTCCACGGCAGTTCGATGGAGATGGTCTTGCCGCCCTCGCGGGTCGGGCGCACTCTCAGCTTGCCGCCGCATTCCGCGGTCAGCCAGCGGATGATGACCAGGCCACGGCCGTTGTCCTGCTGGACGGCGGCGGGCAGCCGCTTGGGGAAGCGGGGGTGGCTGTCGGTGACCCCGATGCGCAGGTGTTCGTCACGGTCGAGCACGAGGTCCACCGTGAAGGTGGGTGACTGGCCGAGGGTGTGCTGTACGGCGTTGGTGGTGAGTTCGGAGACGATCAGGCGGATGGTGTCGGCCACTTCCGTGTCCGGAGGCAGTCCCCACTCCGCAAGGGTGGTGACCACATAGGTCCGGGCCGCGGAGACCGAGGCGGGATCGCTCGGCAGAGTGACGGATGCTTCCAAATGGTCTGCCATGGCGATGTCGTCCCTTTCCCAACGGGACCGCAGTCCGACACGGAGCGGAGGGTTCGAGTACGGTCCCGGACTGGTGCTTCGTCGCCAGACTGCCATTACCAGGGCCGTCACGGTGCCGATCCCCCGAGATATGCATATATCTGTCGCTCGAAGCGGTGAACTCTGCGACGGCAGACCGTATTTGGACGGCTCGGTTGGAGTAAGGAGTTACGCATGCAGCACGGTCCCGCGGTGCGCCGCCGGAAACTGGGCGCGGAACTGCGTGCGTTGCGCACCGGGGCCGGGCTCACCAGTGGTGAGGCGGCCCGGCTGGTGGGCTGGCACCAGTCCAAGGTGAGCCGGATCGAGACGGGCGCCAGCGGGGTGAAACAGGCCGATGTGCGGTTACTGCTCGACGTCTACGGCGTACAGGATGCCCAACTACGCCAGTTGATGCTGGCGTTGGCGGGCTCCGACGAGGGTGACGGCCGGGATCACTGGTGGCACGCGTACCGCGGAGTGCTGCCGACGACGTACCGCGACTTCATCAGCCTGGAGTCCCAGGCAAGCGCGATGCGCACGCTGGAGACCTCCGTGGTGCCCGGGCTGCTGCAGACGCCCGAGTACGCCCGCGCGGTGACCCGGGCCGCGGTGGGCGGGCTCGACGACGACGCCGACGAACGCCTGGACGCGCTGGTCACGGTCCGTCTGGCCAGGCAGGACGTGCTGCGCGCCGAGCCGCCGCTGGAGCTGAGCGCGGTGCTGGACGAGGCGGTGCTGCGCCGGGAGATCGGCGGGCCCGAGGTGATGGAGCGGCAGCTGAGGCGACTGGTGGAGGCGGCGCGACTGCCGCAAGTCCGGCTGCAGGTCCTGCCGTTCGCGGCCGGCGAGCATATCGGCATCACCGGGCCTTTCGTTATCTTCTCATTTTCGCGCACTTCTGATCTGGATGTGGTTGTTCTCGACCACTTGACGAGTAGCCTCTACCTCGAACGGAAAGAAGACCTCCAGGCCTACACGGAGGCCTTCAACGCCCTTCGGATCCACGCCCTTTCGCCCGAGGAATCGATGGATTACATCGCCGCACTGGCTGGCGGCGCGTAAGGAGGCACCATGACCACCCTGCCTCGGAAGGTGAGTTCAAGCACCGAACTACCTGGTGCACGGTGGCTGCGCAGCAGCTACAGCACCGGAGCCAACAACTGCGTCGAGACGGCGCGGCCGCACTCGGGTCCCTGGACCGGGCTGCTCGCCGTGCGCGACTCCAAGGACCCGGCCGGACCCGCGCTGCTCTTCTCCCCCGAGAGCTGGGCGGGCTTCACGGCGGCGCTCCAGTCCTGACAGTTTCCCGATCAGCCTGACCGATTCCGATCATTTCCGATCGGTGTCGCCGGGCGCGACGGCAGGGCCGTGTCACGCCGACTCATGGTCGTGTCTCGCCGATGACCCGTACAGCGCGTTCGATCTGCCCCTCGGAGAGGTCCGCGCGGGCGGTCAGCCTCAGCCGTGAGATGCCGTCGGGGACGGAAGGAGGTCGGAAGCAGCCCACGGCCAGGCCCGCCGCACGGCACTCGGCCGCCCAGCGCACGGCCTCCTCCGGGGACGGCGCGCGCACGGAGACGACCGCCGCGTCCGGCCGTACGGCTTGATGGCCCGCCGCGGTCAGGCGTGCGTGCAGTTCGCTCGCCACCTCGCGGGCCCGTGCCGCGCGCTCCGGCTCGCGGCGCAGCAGTCTCAGTGCCGCCAGGGCCGCGCCCGCCGCCGCGGGGGCGAGGCCCGTGTCGAAGATGAAGGTCCGGGCCGCGTTGACCAGGTGGTCGATCACCAGGGCGGGGCCGAGCACGGCGCCGCCCTGGCTGCCGAGCGACTTGGACAGCGTGACCGTGACGACGACGTCGTCGGCGCCCGCGAGCCCCGCCGCGTGCGGGGCCCCGCGGCCGCCGGCGCCGAGCACGCCCAGGCCGTGGGCGTCGTCGACGACCAGCCCGGCACCGTGTTCCCGGCAGGCCTCGGCGAACCGGGCCAGCGGGGCCGCGTCGCCGTCGACCGAGAAGACGGTGTCGGCCACGACGACGGCGGGCCCGTCGTGCGTCTGGAGCGCCTTGCGCACGGCATCCGGGTCGGAGTGCGCGACAACCTGTGTCGTGCCGCGCGCCAGCCGGCAGCCGTCGATCAGCGAGGCGTGGTTGCCCGCGTCGGAGACGATCAGCGAGCCGTGCGGTGCCAGCGCGGTGACCGCGGCGAGGTTGGCCGCGTAGCCGGACGAGAAGACCAGGGCCGCCTCGACGCCGCAGAAGTCGGCCAGCTCCCGCTCCAGCTCGGTGTGCAGCTCCGTCGTGCCCGTCACGAGCCGGGAGCCGGTCGCGCCGCCGCCCCACGCCCGGGCGGCCCGTGCCGCACCCTCGGTGACCTCGGGGTGGCGGGCCAGGCCCAGGTAGTCGTTGCTCGCGAGGTCGAGAAGCGGCGATTCGGCGGGGCGGGGGCGCAGGGTCCGTACGAGTCCGGCGCGGCGGCGCAGCTCCGCCTGCTCGTCGATCCAGCCGAACGCCATGACTCCTCCGGGCTTTTGTAGGCAGTGGACAGACACTAGCCGCAGCGGCGGGCCCCCACGGTGTGGCAATACCCACACATCGAATGGACAGGGTTGTGCAAACTCTCCTTGGCTCGGAGCCCCTCCGTACGTCAGGATCAGCTCCCATGGACCTGCTGAACACGCTGGTGGACAAGGGGCTTCGGCGCGAGCTGCCGACCCGCGAGGAAGCCTTGGCCGTCCTCGCCACTTCCGACGACGACCTGCTCGATGTGGTGGCCGCGGCCGGGAAGGTGCGCCGGCAGTGGTTCGGCCGACGGGTGAAACTCAACTATCTCGTCAACCTCAAATCGGGCCTGTGTCCGGAGGACTGCAACTACTGCTCCCAGCGGCTCGGCTCGACCACCGGCATCCTCAAGTACACCTGGCTCAAGCCCGACGAGGCCTCCCAGGCCGCGGCCGCCGGTTTGGCGGGAGGCGCCAAGCGCGTCTGCCTGGTGGCGTCCGGGCGCGGCCCCACCGACCGTGACGTGGACCGGGTCTCCAAGACCATCAAGGCGATCAAGGACGAGAACGAGGGCGTCGAGGTGTGCGCCTGCCTCGGCCTCCTCTCCGACGGCCAGGCCGAGCGGCTGCGCGAGGCGGGCGCGGACGCCTACAACCACAACCTCAACACCTCCGAGAGCACTTACGCGGACATCACGACCACGCACACCTACGCCGACCGCGTCGACACCGTGAACAAGGCGCACGCGGCGGGCCTCTCGGCCTGCTCGGGTCTGATCGCGGGCATGGGCGAGAGCGACGAGGACCTGGTCGACGTCGTCTACTCACTGCGCGAGCTGGACCCGGACTCGGTCCCGGTCAACTTCCTGATCCCGGTCGAGGGCACCCCGCTCGCCAAGGAGTGGAACCTCACCCCGCAGCGGTGCCTGCGCATCCTGGCGATGGTGCGGTTCGTCTGCCCCGACGTCGAGGTCCGGATCGCCGGTGGCCGCGAGGTCCATCTGCGCACGATGCAGCCCCTCGCCCTGCACCTGGCCAACTCGATCTTCCTCGGCGACTACCTGACCACCGAGGGCCAGGCGGGCAAGGCCGACCTGGAGATGATCGCGGACGCCGGGTTCGAGGTGGAGGGCACCGACCAGGTGACGCTGCCGGAGCACCGGGCGACGGCCGGGGGCGGGTGCGGATCGCACGAGAGCGCGGGGTGCGGATCGCACGAGGGTGCCGGATGCGGATCGCATGAGAGCGCCGGGTGCGGGTCGCACGACGGTGGCGGTGTGTGCGGTACGGCCGACCCCGCAGCGCCGGTCGGCGAGCCGCGCACCGACCTGGTCGCCGTGCGCCGCCGGGGTGCGGGAACGGACCTCGCACCCAATGCCTGACCCGCGCCCCGTGGCCGACCTGACCGTGCCCGAGCTGCTGGAGCTGGACCGGCGGCACGTCTGGCATCCGTACGGCCCCATGCCCGGCCGTGTCGAGCCGCTCGTCGTGGAGTCGGCGAGCGGGGTGCGGCTGACCCTGGCGGACGGCTCGGGCGAACTGGTCGACGGCATGTCGTCCTGGTGGTCGGCGATCCACGGCTACAACCACCCGGTACTCAACGAGGCCGTGCGCGAGCAGCTGTCGAGGATGAGCCATGTGATGTTCGGCGGGCTCACCCACGAGCCCGCCGTACGTCTGGCGAAGCTCCTTGTCGACATGTCGCCCGAGGGCCTGGAGCATGTCTTCCTCGCGGACTCCGGGTCGGTGTCGGTCGAGGTCGCGGTCAAGATGTGCCTGCAGTACTGGCGTTCGCTGGGCCTCCCCGGCAAGCAGCGGCTGCTGACCTGGCGCGGCGGCTACCACGGCGACACCTGGCAGCCGATGTCGGTGTGCGACCCCGAGGGCGGGATGCACGAGCTGTGGACCGGGGTGCTCCAGCGCCAGGTGTTCGCGGACCCGCCGCCGGCGGAGTACGAGGAGTCCTACGCCGATCAACTGCGTTCGCTCGTCGAACAGCACGCCGACGAACTGGCGGCGGTGATCGTCGAGCCGGTCGTGCAGGGCGCGGGCGGGATGCGGTTCCACTCCCCCGCGTATCTGCAGGTGTTGCGGGAGGCGTGCGACGCGCACGACGTGCTGCTGGTGTTCGACGAGATCGCGACCGGCTTCGGGCGTACGGGTGCGCTGTTCGCGGCGGACCACGCGGCGGTGACGCCGGATGTGATGTGCGTGGGCAAGGCGCTGACGGGCGGCTACCTGACGATGGCCGCGACGCTGTGCACGTCCCGCGTGGCCGACGGGATCTCGCGGGGCGAGGTACCGGTCCTGGCCCATGGCCCGACGTTCATGGGCAACCCGCTCGCCGCCGCGGTCGCCTGCGCCTCGATCGAGCTGCTGCTCGGCCAGGACTGGCCGGCCGAGGTCAAGCGGATCGAGGCGGGGCTGCGTGAGGGGCTCGCCCCCGCGGCGGACATTTCGGGCGTGAAGGACGTACGGGTCCTCGGTGCGATCGGGGTCGTGCAACTCGACCACGCCGTTGACATGGAGGCGGCGACGGCGGCGGCCGTGCGCGAGGGCGTGTGGCTGCGGCCGTTCCGGGACCTCGTCTACACGATGCCGCCGTACGTCACGGGCGACGTGGACGTGGCACGGATCGGCCGCGCGGTGTGCGCGGCAGTGCGGGAGGGATGAACATGCCGATCCTGGTGATCACGGGGACGGGCACGGAGGTCGGCAAGACGGTCACGACCGCCGCGGTCGCCGCGACGGCGCTCGGCGCGGGCCGGTCGGTGGCGGTGCTCAAGGCCGCGCAGACGGGCGTACGGCCGGACGAGTGCGGGGACGCGGAGGAGACGGCGCGACTCGCGGGCGCCGTGACGACCGCCGAACTCGCCCGCTATCCCGACCCGCTGGCCCCGGCGACGGCGGCGCGACGGGCCGGCCTGCCTCCGGTGCGCCCGCAGGAGATCGCCGAGGCGGCCGCCAAGCTGGCCACCGAGCACGACCTGGTGCTGGTGGAGGGGGCGGGCGGGCTGCTCGTCCGTTTCGACGAGACGGGCGGCACGCTGGCGGACGCGGCCGAGCTGATGGCGGCGCCGGTCCTCGTGGTGGCGTCGGCCGGCCTGGGCACGTTGAACACGACGGAGCTGACGGCGCGTGAACTGCGCTCACGCCGAGTGGACCTGCTGGGCGTGGTGATCGGCAGCTGGCCCACGGCACCGGATCTGGCGTCGCGCTGCAACGTCGCGGACCTGCCCGAGGTGGCGGGGGCGCCCCTGCTGGGTGCGGTGCCGACCGGTGCGGGGGCGCTGGCACCGGCCGACTTCCGTGCCGCGGCGCCGGGTTGGCTGGCGCCGCGGTTGTTCGGGACCTGGGACGCGGAGGGGTTCCGAGGGCGGGAGACGCCGTGACGCCTGCCGCTTCCGCCGAGTGGGACGACTTGTTCGACACGTGGGACGAGAGCCGCGAGTGCTACTACCTCGGCGATGCGCCGGAGGCGGTACTGGAATGCGCGAGAAACCTTGAGGCGAGCGTCCGGGCCGACAGTCCGGACACCGCTCTGTGGACCCTCGGACTGGTGCTGACAGGGCCTTACGTGATCTATGCCCGCCCGGATGCGGCGGCCGAGGCCCGTGTGCTGCAGGCGATGGGTGCCGTCGAGCAGGCTCTCGGAGGGGCGAGCTGCGCCCATGACGAGCATCCGTGTGACGCCATGCCGCTCGACGACGAGCTGGACGGCCTTCGCGGTGTCCTGGACATGCTGGCCCACCCGGAGCGGGACGGTGCAGCCGACGAGCCCAGTCCCGACGACGAGTCGGTCGACTGGTTCGAACACCGGATGACGCGGGAGATCTGGGCCTGCCCGCGCAACCTCGCCGGGCTCGCCCGGGCCTTCGTCGGCGCCTAGCCGGTCGGACCTCCCTCACTCTCGTCGACCTCGGCAATGAGCCGCACCAGCTCGATACGGGAGCGGATCCCCAGCCGGCTGAAGACGCCCCGCAGGTGGTGGTCGATCGTGCGCGGGCTGAGGGCGAGGCGATCGGCGATCTCGCGGTTGGTGGCTCCCTCGGCGGCCATACGGGCGACCAGGAGCTGCTGGGCCGTGAGGCGGCCGGTCGGAGTGTCGGGGCCGGTCCGCGCGGGGCCGGCCGGGGTGCCCAGGGCGCGCAGTTCGGAACGGGCCTGGGCCGCGCAGTGCGGAGCACCGAAGGAGTCGAACGCCTCCAGGGCGCTGTGCAGGCGGTCGCGTGCCTC
The DNA here is from genome assembly GCF_036173045.1 of Streptomyces sp. NBC_00299. Taxonomy (GTDB): domain Bacteria; phylum Actinomycetota; class Actinomycetes; order Streptomycetales; family Streptomycetaceae; genus Streptomyces; species Streptomyces machairae. Next base: position 8,096,970 of record NZ_CP108039.1, on the reverse strand, counting down.
CGTACGGCTGCGCAGTCGACGCAGGGTGCTGCCGAACAGCAGTTCCGTGCGAGCCCGTTCGAAGTCGCGGGTGCCGTGGGAGTGCAGGTCGAGGGCCACGCGGTAGTGGTCCACGGCCTCCGCGCCGGGCGCGAGGAGGGCTCGGCAGCGGGCGCTGAGGGCGAGGTCGTCGGGGCTGCGCACGGCGGTTGCCCACCGGTGGTAGTCGGCGTGCGCGACGCGGGCGACCCGGGTGTCGCCGGTGCGGACGGCGGCCTCGACGTAGTGCGGGGCGGCCAGGTGGCGGATGGCCCGGTGGCCGTGCCCGGGGCCGAACCCGGCCAGGGCGCGCAGTCGGGCGGCTGCGGCGGCGAAGCGGCCGCTGCTCAGGTCGAGGTAGGCCAGCGCCCACTGGGCGAGGGCGGCGGGCAGGCCCAGGCCACGGGCGAGGGCGTACGACCGTGCGCTCGCGGCGCGTTCGTGGCAGAGGTCCGCGTCTCCGGTGAGCGCCGAGAACATGGCCAGGGCCGCCTGCAGATGACAGGCGCCGTTGTCCTGGCCGGTGGCGTGGGCCTGCCACAGCGCGTCCGCCGCGGCGGCCTCGCCGGCCCGGGGGCGTCCGGTCCAGAAGTCGGCGTACGCACGGAACTCCATCGCCTGCGGCACGGTCACCGGGGTGCCGCGAGCCCGGGCGGAGGCGGCCGCGCGGAGGGTCGCGGTGGCGGCACGGGTGTGGTCGCCGAGGAGCAGGGCGGCGATTCCGGCGTGGATCAGCACGGTGGGATCACCCCCCGGCCCGCACCGTCCGGCCGCCGCCTCCAGCAGCTCCCGCGCATCCTCGTACCGCCCCTCGAACGCCGCCACGAGCCCACCCAGCGTCCCTGGCGAAACAGCCCCGAGCCGATCGGCCACCCGCGCGGCCTCGCGCAGGCGACGCAGGTCTCCGGTGTAGATGGCGGCCTCGGTGGCTCGGGCGAGGAGGTGGGTGGCGGGGGCCGGGGGGCGGGGGGCGACGGTGACTGACGTGGTGGGGGCGGGGGCGACAACGGCGGGTGTGGGGGCGGGGGTGGCGACAGCGGCTCGAGGCGCTGAAGCCGGGCTGGCGACGGCAGCCGGGGGCGCCGAGGGCGTGGCCTTGGCGCCCGAGGGCGCGGAGGCAGGGATGGCGACGACGGCCGACGGCGGGGCGGGAGGGGCGGTGAGAGCGGCCGACTGCGCAGAGGCAGAGGCAGAGGCAGGGGCGACAGAGGCGCCCGCCCCGGCCACCGCCGACATCAACGCGTCGAACGCCTCCCCCGCATTCCCCGCCCGCAGAGCAAGCACCCCTGTCAGGGCGTCCTCGGAGCCGGCTGCCGCCAGTCGCCGTGACCGTTCCCCATCGCCGGCTCGCCAGGCGTACCCGGCTGCCCGGGTCAGCAGGCGGGCCTGCTCGGACGGTTCGGGGCACAGGGCTGCGGCCCGTTCCGTCAGCGCCCGCGCCAAGGGGAGCCGCCCCGCAGTTGCTGCCTTGCGCGCGGCGGTGCCGAGTTCCGCCGCGAGCCGGCCGCTGGGGCCGGGCGCGCCGGCGCCCCGGTGCCACGAGCGCCATGGTGTCTCGCCCGCGCCGCCCAGCACGCGGGCCAGCAGGCGGTGGACGTCGCGGCGGTCGGCCGGGGAGCCCGTTTCGTAGGCCGCTATCCGCGTCCACGCGTCGCGGAACACCACCCCGCCCGCACCCGCGTGTGCGATCCCGGCAGCCTCGGCGGCATCCAGGGACCTGGTGTCGAGGCGGGCGGCCATGACGGCGCGCAGGAACGCGTCGGTGGGGACCGGGTACTGATCGGCCGCGGCGAGGAGCAGGAGCAGGCGGGTGCTGTCCGGCAGCGCCCGTATCTGCGCGCGGCGTTCACGCAGCAGGGACGGGGCCAGCTCGGCGGGGTCCGTGGGCAGCGGGTCGAGACCCGTCGCCTGGCGGTCGGTCAGACGCGGGACCAGTTCGGCGGCGGCGCGCGGATCGCCGTACACGGCGCGCAGCACCCGTACGCGGACCCCGTCCGCAAGGGTGGCGGCCAGCTCTCGCCACGCGTTTGTGAACTGCGGTGGCGAAGGGCGGTCAAGAGGTGGGGGGTTCACCGGTGTCACCACACAAATGACGTTACTGGCGAGTTATTTGAACCGTAAAGACCGGCGATTTCACCGATGCGGCGCGCGTAGACCCGGCTGACACTCCTGCCAACCCCACACGTTTCAGGAGGCATCATGCAGCGCCACAAGCGTCGCATCGCCACGGCCGCCTCGGCCTTGGCCGCATCGCTCCTGCTGTCGTTGTCCCTATCCCCCACACCCGCGCACGCCGCGGCCCACGACCCCGTCGTCTTCGTGCACGGCCTGAGCAGCTCGGCGAGCAGCTGGGACGACTGGGCCGGCTACTTCCGGGCCGACGGCTACACGGCCGCCGAACTGGACGCCTGGTCCTACGACTGGGCCCAGTCGAACGCCACCACCGCCCAGCAGCTCGGGAGCGAGATCAGAAACGTGCTCGCCCGGACCGGCGCCTCGAAGGTCGACCTGGTCGTCCACTCGCTCGGCGCGCTCAGCTCCCGCTACTACCTCAAAAACCTCGGCGGGACGTCGTACGTCGACGACTTCGTCTCCACCGCCGGGGTGAACCACGGCACGTCCACCGCCTCGTGGTGCGCATGGCTGTACACCTCCTGCGCGGAGATGAACACCGGCAGCTCGTTCCTGACCGCCCTGAACTCCGGCGACGAGACCCCGGGCAGTGTGTCGTACGCCAGCTACTGGTCGAACTGCGACGAGGCGCTCACCCCCGACACCACGGCGATCCTGAGCGGCGCGACGAACGTCGAGGTCGGCTGTGTCTCGCACACCGACATGAACAACGACCACGGCGTGTACGAGCAGGTCCGGGACTTCATCGGCTGAGCCGGCCCGGAACGACAGCCACCGCAACGGCGGGGGGTGCGTCGGCCTCGTACGGGGGACAATCAGGGTGAGCCCCGTCCCGCCCGGGAGGTCCCCATGGCCCTACGGTCCCCACGGTCCGCCGCCTCCGGCAAGGTGCCACGGGATGCCGTGCACCACCCGCTGTTCGCCCGCTTCTACGCCCGTACCAGCGTCACCGCCGAGACCCGGATGGGCATGGGCGGCGTCCGCGAGCGGCTGCTGGCCGGGCTCTCCGGCCGGGTGATCGAGATCGGCGCGGGCAACGGCCTGAACTTCGCCCACTATCCGAGTGCCGTCTCGGAGGTCGTCGCCATCGAACCGGAACGTCTGCTGCGGCAGTTGGCGGTGGAATCGGCGCTGCGTGCGGGCGTGCCCGTGGACGTCGTGCCGGGCGCGGCGGAAGCGCTGCCGGTCAAGAGCGAAGCCTTCGACGCGGTCGTGCTCTCGCTGGTGCTGTGCAGCGTGCGGGACGTGCCGCGGGCGCTCGGTGAAGTGCGGCGGGTGCTGCGGCCCGGCGGCGAGGTGCGGTTCTTCGAGCACGGCCGGGGCGGCGGACGCGCCATGCTCCTCACTCAGCGCGCCCTGGACCGGTCGGTGTGGCCACTGGTGAGCGGCGGCTGCCATGTCTCCCGGGACCCGGTCGGGGCGCTGCGCGGGGCCGGCTTCGAACTCGGCCCCGTCCGGCGGGTGATGATGCCGGAGAAGGGGCCGACGCTCCCTTCGTCGTACTGCGCGCTGGGGACGGCGTGGCGACCGCGCATCAGCGACTAGTCACAGGCTCCACTGGCGCAGTTCCCGCGCGATGTCGTGCACGGTGGCCTCGCCGCTCTTCACGAGCCGGGCCAGGTCGCGTACCTGCTCGGGCGAGGTGACGACCTTGAGGCCGCTGGCGACGAGATAGGCGTAGGCGACGGCGGAGGCGAACAGGGCGTTGGAGCGCTCCAACGCGGGGACGTGGATGAGGAGTTGGAGCAGGGAGGCGGCTCGGGTCTGCGGGCTGTCGTAGACCGGGACGTCGAATATCTCGGCCTCATGGCGTGCGACGGCGGCGACGAGGGCTCCCCAGTCGGTGACCTGGGGGTCCCCCGGCGTGTTCTGTTCGGCGAGCATGAGCAGCCAGGCGAGGTCGATGTTCAGATGGCTCAACGGATCAGTGGCGACCTTCGCGCGTGCCCTCGCGGTCCGCGCCGAACTCCTCGGCGAACACCGACTCGTACTGCTTCATGAAATCGGCGGCGGCTTCCACGAACGTGTTGCCGACCTCGCCGGTGTCCTGCTGGACCAGCTCCTCGATGTAGCGGTTGACGCTCACGCCTCGGGCCAGCGCGCGTTCGCGGGCGGCGCGGGCCGTGCCCTCGTCCACTCTCACGTTCAACTGGGTCTTCGCCATACTTCGAAGCTAGCGCGATCGCGCTAGCACGGCAAGGGGCCACCCCCGGGGATCAGCCGGGGATCGAGGGCCACCCCGGATCGGCGAGTGCCCCTTACATCGATATCAGGGACCCGACCTGGGGCGGAGACCGACCGGGACCTCGGGGGGATACCAGGTGTGTGGTGGATCACATTAGTCTCGGCGGTGACGACAGTCGTTCCGTCGAGTCGTCCCGTCCGTTCCGTGAGGAGGCGGTCTTGTCCACAGCAGCTGCCCAGTACGCCCCGGGGCCCGCGTCGGCCGACGGCATCGCGGCCCGCGCGCGCGGTCTGACCAAGGCGTACGGCTCGGGTGAGACCACGGTGCTCGCCCTCGACTCGGTGGACGTGAACATCGCGCGCGGGCGCTTCACCGCGGTCATGGGGCCGTCGGGTTCCGGGAAGTCCACGCTGATGCACTGTCTGGCGGGCCTCGACAACGTCTCGGCGGGGCAGGTGTGGCTCGGCGACACCGAGATCACCGGGCTGAAGGACCGGGAGCTGACCCGCCTGCGGCGGGACCGGATCGGGTTCATGTTCCAGTCGTTCAACCTGATCCCGACCCTGAACGCGGCCGAGAACATCACCCTGCCCATGGACATCGCGGGCAAGAAGCCCGACGAGAAGTGGCTGAACCAGGTCATCGACACCCTCGGGCTGCGGGACCGCCTCAAGCACCGGCCGTCCCAGCTCTCGGGCGGCCAGCAGCAGCGCGTCGCCTGCGCCCGCGCGCTGGCCTCCCGGCCGGAGCTGATCTTCGCGGACGAGCCGACCGGAAACCTCGACTCGCGAGCAGGCCTGGAGGTGCTCGGCTTCCTGCGGGACGCCGTCGACCAGTTGGGGCAGACCGTCGTGATGGTCACCCACGACCCGGGCGCCGCCGCCCACTCCGACCTGGTGCTGTTCCTGGGCGACGGGCGGATCGTCGACGAGATGGAACGGCCGACGGCGGAAGCCGTACTGGAGCGCTTGAAGCGTTTCGATGTGACCCGCGGCCCGTTCGACGGCGGCGGCCCGGCGCCGGGGGCGGTACCGGACGACCGGCCGTCGTCCGCCTCGCCCGCACCGTCCGAGTGGCCCACCCCGCCCGAGGAGCGCTGACCCGGTGCTCAAGGCGACGCTCAGGAGCTTCCTCGCCCACAGGGGACGCCTGCTGCTCTCCGCCCTGGCGGTGATCCTGTCCGTCGCGTTCGTCACGGGCAGCCTGATCTTCTCGGACACCGTCAGCCGCACCTTCGACCGGCTCTTCGCCTCGACCGCCGCGGACGTCACCGTCACCCCGAAGGAAACCCTCGACGAAACGATCCCCTCCGGGCAAACCCTGACCCTCCCGGCCTCGCTGGCCGACCGGCTGGCCCAGGTCGACGGTGTCGCGGCGGCCCGCCCTGACGTGGACGTCGAGGGCCTCACCGTCGCCGACAAGAACCGCAAGTCGGTGGGTCCGACGACCGGCGCCCCGACCATCGGCACCGCCTGGAACCCGACCGAGCGCAGCCCCGTGGAGCTCACCTCCGGGCACGCCCCGAAGGGCGACGCGCAGGTGCTGGTCGACGCGGAGACCGCCGACAGCAAGGACGTGCGGATCGGCGACCGGCTCACGGTCATCGGGCAGGAGGGCTCCTTCCCGGTCGAGGTCGTCGGCATCGCCACATTCACCACCACCAACCCCGGCGCCGCACTGGTCTTCTTCGACACCGAGGCCGCGCAGACGAGGCTCCTGGGCGATCCGAAGGCGGCCACCAGCATCTCGCTCGACGCGGCCGAGGGCGTCAGCGACGCGGACCTCAAGCGGCGCGTGGCCGACGCGCTCGGCGGCGACACGGGCGCCTACGAGCTGCGTACCGCCGACGAGCAGGCCGAGTCGGACGTCGAACAGCTGGGCGGGTTCCTCGACATCATCAAGTACGTCATGCTCGGCTTCGCCGGCATCGCCGTGCTCGTCGGCGTCTTCCTGATCGTCAACACCTTCTCCATGCTGATCGCCCAGCGCACCCGTGAGCTGGGCCTCCTGCGGGCCCTCGGCGCGGACCGGCGCCAGGTGCGGCGCTCCGTCCTCACCGAGGCGCTGCTGCTCGGTCTGGTCGGCTCGACGCTGGGCCTCGCGGCCGGCATCGGGCTGGCCGTCGCGCTCATCGAGCTGATGGGCCTGCTGGGCATGAACATCCGGGCCGCCGAGATGGTCATCGGCTGGGGGACGCCGGTGGTCGCCTACGTCGTCGGCCTCGGTGTCACCTTCGTCGCGGCCTACCTCCCGGCCCGGCGCGCGGCGGGCGTCTCGCCGATGGCGGCCCTCGCGGACGCCGAGATCGCCGACATCGGACGGCCGCTGAAGCTGCGGGCGATCGTGGGCACGGTGGTCGGGGCGGGCGGCGCGGCGGCGCTCGTGGGCTGTGCCATGTCGTCGAAGACATCGACGGCGGCCTCCCTGCTGGGCCTCGGCGTCATCCTGACGCTCATCGCGACCGTGATCGCCGGACCCCTGCTCGTACGGCCCGTGATCCGGGTCCTCGGCGGGGCCTTCCCTGCGCTGTTCGGCTCGATCGGCCGGATGAGCCAGCGCAACGCCCTGCGCAATCCGCGCCGCACCGGTGCCACGGCCGCCGCCCTGATGGTGGGCCTCGCCCTGGTCGGCGGGATGTCGGTGGCGAGCGCCTCGATGACCAAGTCGTTCGACCAGCAGATCGACAAGACGCTGGGCGCCGACTTCGTCGTACAGAACAGCAACTTCGTGCCGTTCCCGCGGGAGATCACCGACCGGATCCGGGACACCGAGGGCGTGGGGCTCGTCGTGCGCTCGCAGTTCACGACGATCGCGGTACGCCTGCCCGACGGCGACCGGGTGCAGACGACCGCCGCAGCGTACGAACCGCAGCTCGACGAGGTCGCCAACATCACCTACGCCCAGGGCGACAGCGCGGCGGCCCTCGCGGACGGGCGCCTCGCCATGGACAAGGACTTCGCCGAGGACCACGGCGTACGCGTCGGCAGCACCCTCCCCGTCGAGTTCCAGGGCGGCCGGCGGGCCGAGCTGACGGTGGGCGCCCTCACCGACCAGGAGTCCTCCGACGGGTTCGGCTCCCAGGGCGGGATCTACTTCGGCCTGGCCACCCTGGAGAAGTACGCGCCGGGCGGGCAGGACGCCGCCGTGTACGTCAACGCCGCCTCCGGCACGAGCGCGGGGGACCTGCGGGCCGGCCTGGAGAAGACGCTGGACCCGTATCCGCAGGTGCAGGTCCGGGACATCGCCGACTACAAGCAGCTGGTGCACGACCAGATCGCCGTGCTGCTCTACCTCGTGTACGCCCTGCTCGGCCTCGCGATCATCATCGCGGTGCTCGGCGTGGTCAACACCCTCGCGCTGTCGGTCGTCGAGCGCACCCGGGAGATCGGGCTGCTCAGGGCCATCGGGCTCGCCCGCCGGCAGCTGCGCCGGATGATCCGCCTGGAGTCGGTGGTGATCGCCGTGTTCGGCGCGGTCCTCGGGCTCGCGCTGGGGCTGGTGTGGGGTGTGTGCACCCAGCAGGTGCTGGCGTTGCAGGGCATGACGGCGCTGGCGATCCCCTGGGGCACGATCGTCGCGGTGGTGATCGGGTCGGCGGTGGTGGGTGTCGTGGCGGCACTGCTGCCCGCGTTGCGTGCATCGCGCATGAATGTGCTGGCGGCCATCGCGCACGAGTGATGGAATCGCGGCAGGCACTCAAGTCCCCCGAAGGTGAGGAGAGTTCATGTCGCGACCGGTGGGCCAGCGTCCGTTCCGTTTCGGCGTCAACCTGATGACCTCCGCCCCCGCCGACGAGTGGCGCGCCAAGTGCCGCCGGGCCGAGGAACTCGGCTACGACGTGATCCTGGTCCCCGACCATCTGGGCATGCCGGCGCCGTTCCCCGCCCTGGTAGCGGCGGCCGAGGCGACAGAACGGCCGCGCCTGGGCACGTTCGTGCTCAACGCGGGGTTCTGGAATCCGGCCCTGCTCGCCCGGGAGGTGGCGACGACCGACGCGCTGACGGGCGGGCGGCTGGAACTGGGGCTGGGCGCGGGCTATGTGCAGGCGGAGCACGATTCAGCGGGTCTGCCGTTCGGCACTCCTCGCGAACGCGTGGACCATCTGCGTCGCACGGTCGAGGAGCTCGATCGGCTGCTCGGGGCGGAGTCGTACCAGCCGCAGCCGACGCAGCAGCCGCGAGTGCCGCTGCTGGTCGGCGGCAACGGCGACCGCGTGCTGCGGCTGACCGCCGAGCACGCCGACATCGCGGCGTTCGGGGGCGCCTACCCGGACCCGAAGAGCGCGACCGGGCGACTGCTCCCCGTCACGGCCAAGCAGCTCGACGAACGGGTGGCCCGCTACCGGAAGTTCGCAGCGGGCCGGCCGGAACCCGCCGAGCTGAACCTGCTCCTCCAGATGGTGACCGTCACGGAGGACCGCGAGGCCGTGCTCCAGCCGCTCCTCGACCGGGTGCCGGAGCTGACCCTGGAGCAGGCCCTGGCGCTGCCCATCGTTCTGACCGGCAGCCTGGACCAGATCACCGCGCAGGTGCTCGCCCAGCGCGAGCGGTACGGGTTCTCGTATCTGACGGTCCTGGAGCCATACATGGAGGCGTTCGCTCCGGTGATGGCGCGGCTGCGCGACAAGTAGCCGTCCGGATACTGGAATTCCGCTTCCTGTTCCGCCGCCCGTGATGGGATCACGGCATGACTGATCTGCGGATACGGCCCGCGTCGGCCGACGACCTCGACAGTGCGCTGGCCTTCTGGAAGACGGCCGCCGAGGGCACGAGCATCAGCGACGACCGGGACGGCGTGGAGCGGCTGGTCGCCCGCGATCCCGAGGCGCTGATCCTGGCGGAGCTGGACGGGGAGCTGGTCGGCACGGTGATCGCGGGCTTCGACGGCTGGCGCTGCCATCTGTACCGGCTGGCGGTGCACCCGCAGCGCCGTCGCCGGGGCATCGGCTCGGCGCTGCTGGCCGCCGCGGAGGAGCGGTTCGTACGGCTGGGAGGGCGCCGTGGCGACGCGATGGTGCTCCAGCGCAACGAGAACGCCCACCATGCCTGGCGCGCGGCGGGGTACTCGCCGGAGGATCACTGGCGGCGGTGGGTGAAGCCGCTCAACGACTGATTCACCTCGGACAGGGATCACACACGGATCACATACCGAACCACTTTGCCCGTCCTTTACTATTGCTGGACCACTTCGGTCCTCCAAGGAAAGGTGTGAGCGTCCGCCCATGGGCGAGCCTCCCAGTACCCGACATCGCGCGATCCTCCCCACCCTGTCCGACCATGGGACGGAGGTGACCCGATGACCGAAGTGCTCCTCCTGCTGGTGGCGATCCTGCTGTCGCTCGCCTGCGGTGCCTTCGTCGCGGCGGAATTCTCGCTGACCACGGTCGAACGCAGCGAGCTGGAGCGCGCCGTGGAACGCGGCGAGCGGGGCGCGTCCGGCGCCCTGAAGGCCGTGCGGAACCTGACGTTCCAGCTCTCCGGCGCACAGCTCGGCATCACGGTCACCAACCTGGTCGTCGGCATGCTCGCCGAGCCGTCGATCGCGCGGCTCATCGCGGGCCCGCTCGAATCGCTCGGCATCTCCCACTCGGCGTCCAGCTCGATCGCGCTGGTGATCGGTACGGCGCTGTCGACGATCGTCCTGATGGTCGTCGGCGAGCTGGTGCCCAAGAACTGGGCGATCTCCTCGCCCCTGGCCGTGGCCAAGCGGGTCGGAAACGCGCAGCGCTGGTTCAGCGCGATCTTCCGCCCCTTCATCACCCACCTGAACAACACGGCGAACCGCATCGTGCGCCTCTTCGGTGTGGAACCCACCGAGGAGCTGGCCGCCGCGCGCGGCCCCCAGGAGCTGGCCGCCCTGGCCCGGCACTCCGCCCGTGAAGGCGCCCTGGAGGCGGACACCGCCGAGCTCTTCGTGCGGACGCTGAACCTGGCCGACCTGACCGCGGAGAACGTCATGACCCCGCGCGTCCAGGTCGTCGCCCTCGACGCCCAGGCGACCTGCGAGGACGTGGCGAACGCGACCCGGGCGACCGGGCTGTCCAGGTTCCCCGTCTACCGCGGCAGCCTCGACTCGGTCGTGGGCACCGCGCACATCAAGGACATCCTGGCGGTGCCCGCCGAGAGCCGTCCGCGCGTCTCCGTCGCCGAGCTGATGCGCGAGCCGCTCCTCGTCCCCGAGACCCTCACCGTCGACCGGCTCATGGACCGGCTCTCCGGCAAGCGCACCATGGCCGTGGTGATCGACGAGTACGGCGGTACGGCGGGCGTGGCGACTCTGGAGGACATCGTCGAGGAGGTCGTCGGCGAGGTGCGGGACGAGCACGACCCGCACGAGACACCCGACCTCGCCCAGGCGGGCAGTGACGACGACGGCCGGACCCTGTACTCGGCCGACGGCTCGGCGCGCGTGGACCAGCTCGCACGCGTGGGGCTGAGAGCGCCCGACGGGCCGTACGAGACCCTGGCCGGTCTCGTCGCGACGGAGCTCGGCCGCATCCCCGCGGTCGGGGACAGCGTCGAGGTCGCCGGCTGGCGCCTCGACGTCGTGGACGCCGCGGGACGCAGGGCCGCGCGGGTGCTGATGCACGCGCCGCCGGCCGACGAGGCGGACCAGGACGAGAAGGAGGGCGAGCGATGACCGCCGTACAGCTGCTCATCGGTTTCGCGACGCTGGTCGTGAACGCCTTCTTCGTGGGCGCCGAGTTCGCGCTCATCTCCGTACGGCGCTCGCAGATCGAGCCGTACGCCGACCAGGGCGACCGGCGCGCCAAGAGCGTGCTGTGGGGCCTGCAGCACGTGTCCGCGCTGATGGCCGCGGCGCAACTCGGCATCACGCTGTGCACGCTGGTGCTCGGTGTGGTCGCGGAGCCCGCCATCGAGCACCTGCTGGAGCCTTTGTTCCACGCGGTGGGCGTGCCGGAGGGCGCGGGGCACGTGGTGTCCTTCGTGATCGCGCTGGCGCTGGCCACGTATCTGCACATGCTGCTCGGCGAGATGGTGCCGAAGAACATCGCGCTGGCCGAGCCGGTGCGCAGCGCCCTGGTGCTCGGCCCGCCGCTGGTCACCCTGTCGCGGGCGCTGCGGCCGGTGATCTTCACGATCAACGCCTTCGCCAACGCGCTCCTGAAGCTGATGCGGGTCGAGACCAAGGACGAGGTCACCGCCACCTTCTCGGACGCCGAACTGGCTCGCCTGGTGCGCGACTCCGGCGAGGCCGGCCTCATCGACGAACGCGCGCGGGAGCGACTGCACGACGCCCTGGAACTGGGCCGCCGGCCGGTGCGCGACGTGGTCCTTCCGCTGGAACGTGTCGTCTACGCGCGCGTGGGCATCACTCCGGAGGAGCTGGAGCGCCTGTCGGCCGAGTCGGGCTTCTCCCGCTTCCCGGTCGTCGACTCCGGCCGCCACATCGTCGGATATCTGCATGTGAAGGACGCGCTGGACGCCTCCCCGCGGGACGTGCCGTTCCAGGTGGACGACATGCGGCCCATCGCGCGCGTCCGGGAGAGCACGCCGCTGGACGACGTGCTCACCGCCATGCGCGGCAGCCGTACGCATCTGGCGGCCGTGCTCGGGAGCGACGGGCGACTGGGCGGGGTGGTGACCATGGAGGACGTGCTGCGGGAGCTGTTCGGACAGCGGGCGTAGGTCCGGCGAGGGAGGTCGACCGACCGACGGGTATGTGCACGGGATACTATTTCTGTCGCCATGCAGAAGAACCCCACCTACAGCAGCCTGGTCGCGGTCGGCGACTCCTTCACCGAGGGCATGTCGGACCTGCTCCCGGACGGCTCCTACCGGGGCTGGGCCGACCTCCTCGCCGGCCGGATGGCCGCTCGAACGCCCGGCTTCCGGTACGCCAACCTCGCGGTGCGCGGGAAGCTGATCGGCCAGATAGTCGACGAGCAGGTCGAGGTCGCGGCTGCCATGCAGGCCGACGTGATCACCCTGGTCGGCGGACTCAACGACACCCTGCGCCCCAAGTGCGACATGGTGCGTGTGCGCGCTCTGCTGACCGAGGCCGTGGAGCGGCTGGCCCCGTCCTGCAAGCAGCTGGTCCTGATGCGCAGTCCCGGCCGCCAGGGCCCCGTGCTGGAGCGGTTCCGGCCGCGCATGGAGGAGCTGTTCGCCCACGTGGACGAGCTGGCGGCGAAGCACGGAGCCGTCGTCGCCGACCTGTACGGCGCCCCGTCCCTCAGGGACCCGCGCCTGTGGGACGTGGACCGGCTGCACCTCTCGGCCGAGGGACACCGCAGGGTCGCGGAGGCCGTGTGGCAGACGCTCGGGTACGACCCCGAGGACACCGAGTGGCGCACGCCGATACCGGCCACGCTGCCCCCGGGGTGGACCTCGCGGCGGGTCGCCGACGCACGGTTCGCCCGGCAGCACCTGCTGCCGTGGATCGGCCGCCGCCTGACCGGCCGCTCCTCCGGCGACGGCCGCCCGGCCAAGCGGCCGCATCTGCTGCCGTACGAGGAGACTGCGGAGTAGCCCCGGTTCCAGCTGCGGGAGGCCGCTCACCCGGCCTAGCGGCTGACGGGGCACGACTCGTCGAGACGTGACGCACGTCTCGTACATTCCACCGAACCGGGCCGCGGCGCTGGCCTGCACAAACCGCCAGTAGAATCTGGACACGTGACTTCTGCGCCCGCCAAGCCCCGCATCCCGAACGTCCTCGCCGGACGCTACGCCTCCACCGAGCTCGCCACGCTCTGGTCCCCCGAGCAGAAGGTGAAGCTGGAGCGGCAGCTCTGGCTCGCCGTGCTGCGGGCCCAGAAGGACCTCGGCATCGAGGTGCCGGACGAGGCGCTCGCCGACTACGAGCGTGTCCTCGACACCGTCGACCTGGCCTCCATCGCCGAGCGCGAGAAGGTCACGCGGCACGACGTGAAGGCGCGGATCGAGGAGTTCAACGACCTCGCCGGGCACGAGCACGTCCACAAGGGCATGACCTCGCGCGACCTCACCGAGAACGTGGAGCAGCTGCAGATCCGGCTCTCGCTGGAGCTGATGCGCGACCGCACCGTGGCCGTGCTGGCGCGCCTGGGCAAGCTGGCCGGCGAGTACGGCGAGCTGGTCATGGCCGGCCGCTCCCACAACGTCGCCGCCCAGGCCACGACGCTCGGCAAGCGGTTCGCGACCGCCGCCGACGAGCTGCTCGTCGCGTACGGCCGGGTCGAGGAGCTCCTCGGCCGCTACCCGCTGCGCGGCATCAAGGGCCCGGTCGGCACCGCGCAGGACATGCTGGACCTGCTCGGCGGTGACGCGGCGAAGCTGGCGGAGCTGGAGAACCGGATCGCCGGGCACCTCGGTTTCGCGCAGGCGTTCACCTCGGTCGGCCAGGTCTACCCGCGCTCCCTGGACTACGAAGTCGTGACCGCGCTGGTGCAGCTGGCGGCGGCGCCGTCGTCGATGGCGAAGACGATCCGGCTGATGGCCGGGCACGAGCTGGTGACCGAGGGCTTCAAGCCGGGTCAGGTCGGCTCCTCCGCGATGCCGCACAAGATGAACACCCGCTCCTGCGAGCGCGTCAACGGCCTGATGGTCATCCTGCGCGGCTACGCCTCGATGACCGGCGAGCTGGCGGGCGACCAGTGGAACGAGGGTGACGTGTCCTGCTCGGTGGTGCGCCGGGTCGCGCTGCCGGACGCGTTCTTCGCGCTGGACGGCCTGCTGGAGACGTTCCTGACGGTGCTCGACGAGTTCGGCGCGTTCCCGGCGGTCGTGGCCCGTGAGCTGGACCGCTACCTGCCGTTCCTCGCCACCACCAAGGTGCTGATGGGCGCGGTGCGCGCCGGCGTCGGCCGTGAGGTCGCGCACGAGGCGATCAAGGAGAACGCCGTCGCTTCCGCGCTGGCGATGCGCGAGCAGGGCGCCGAGCGCAACGAACTGCTCGACAAGCTGGCCGCCGACGAGCGCATCCCGCTCGACCGCGCCGGCCTGGACGCCCTGATGGCCGACAAGCTGTCCTTCACGGGTGCCGCGGCCGACCAGGTCGGCGTCGTCGTGGGCCGGATCGACGAGATCGTGAAGCAGCGCCCGGAGGCCGCCGGTTACACGCCGGGGGCGATCCTCTGACGTCAGGCACGGCATGACGCGCTTCACCGCCGAGGAGTTGGAGGCCGCCCGCGACCGTCTGGTGCCGGACGTCGTCGCGGACGGTCTCCAGGTGCTGTTCTGCGGCATCAACCCCGGTTTGATGACGGCCGCGACCGGTCATCACTTCGCCCGCCCGGGCAACCGTTTCTGGCCGGTCCTGCACCTGTCCGGGTTCACGCCGAGGCTCTTGAAGCCGTCGGAGCAGGAGGAGTTGCTGTCCTACGGGCTCGGCATCACGAACGTCGTGGCGCGGGCGAGCGCGCGAGCCGACGAGCTGAGCGCACAGGAGTACCGCGACGGCGGGCGGCTGCTGGCGACGAAGGTGGCTCGGCTGCGGCCGCGTTGGCTGGCCGTCGTCGGGGTGACCGCCTACCGGGCGGCGTTCGACGACCGCAAAGCGTCGGTGGGGCCGCAGGAGCGGGTGATCGGGGACACGCGCGTGTGGGTGCTGCCGAACCCGAGCGGGCTGAACGCGCATTGGACGGCGCAGGCGATGGCGGAGGAGTACGCCCGGTTGCGGATGGCGGCGGAGCAGGCCTGACAGCTCGGGGTCCCAGCAGCTCAGGGTGGGGCGACGTCCGTGACCACGGCCAGGAGTTGGACGTCGGCGGCGGGGTCCCGGTCGGCGACGGCCACCGCGATCCATCGGCCCGTCCCTTCCGCCTCCCAGAGATAGGCGACGCCGGCGCCGGCGCTGAGAGACCGCCAGGGCTCGGGTATGTCCTCCCGCTCGGTGCGCAGTAGCGTGGTCTGCAGGTTCAACGGATGCGTGTGCCGCCACTGGGGCGCGTACACCTCGTACAGGGCGTCCCGGTCCTTCTCGAACTGCTCCACCGTCGCCGCGCGCGTCCCGCAGTCGTCCTCGCTCCTCTCCAGCACCACGACGTGATACCCGGGCCCCCCGTCGCCGACGTCCGACGGGCCGTGCTCCGCCGGAAAGGGCCGGAAGCACAGCTCGTCGATGAGGGCGATGTGCCGTGCGATGTTCATGGGTCCCAGTAAACCCGGCCGCACTGACAATTGGCGTGCCGTCAGGCGTCCCGGCGCCGCACGCTCCACGCCCCTGCCAGCAGCGCCGCCGCCGTCCACAGCGCGGTCACCGCGAGTCCCGACCAGGGCCCGAGGGTGCCGTCGTAGGTCTGGTGAAGGGCGATCTGGCCCGCCTTGTCGGGCAGGAAGTCCGCGACGGTTCCGGCGGCGTCGCCGATCACGAACGACACGACGAGGATGAACGGGATGAGGACGGAGAGCGTGGCGACACCGCTGCGCAGCACCGCGGTGAGGCCCGCCGCGAACAACGCCATCAGCATGAGGTAGATCCCGCAGCCCATGACCCCGCGCACCTGCTCGGCCGTGGTGAGCCCGCCGGCCGCGGTACCGAGTCCCGCGCGTGCCACCACCAGCGCGGTGAGGGCCGTGACCAGTCCCACGAGCAGGGCCGGCACGGCGATGGCTGTCACCTTCGCCGCGAACCAGCGTCCGCGCTGCGGGACCGCCGCGAGCGACAGTCGCAGCGCACCCCCGTGGTACTCCGACGACACGGCCAGCGCCCCGAACGCGATAGCGGCGATCTGGCCGGGCAGGATCCCGAACATGGCCGTGAACAGCGGGTCGAACTCCGGGTCGGAGCTCCCGTCGGTACCGGCCAGGGCGGAGAACGCCGTGGTCACGGCGAACAGCGCCAGCAGCGCTCCGGGCAGCGAGCGGAGCGTACGGATCTTGAGCCATTCCGAGTGGAGTACGGGTGCGAATGCCATGGTTCAGGCCTCCTGTGGCTGTGCGGTGAACTCAGCCTCGGCCGCGGTCAGATCGAGGTAGGCCTGCTCCAATGTGCCCTCTTCGGCGGCGAGTTCGAGGATGGGGACGCCTGCCTCGGACATGAGGCGGCCGATGTCGTCCACGCGCGCTTGGTGCACACTCCAGTGCCCGTCGTCGTGCTGGACGGCGTCGTGACCGTGGCGGGCGAGGACGGTTCTGAGCGCGGTGGCGTCCGAGGTGCGGATACGGACGCGGGGTTCCACGCGTGCGTGGATGAACTCCCGCACGGGGGTGTCGGCCAGCAGGCGCCCCCTGCCGAGGACCACGAGGTGATCTGCGAAGGACGCGGTCTCGTTCATGAGATGGCTGGAGACCAGGACCGTGCGCCCCTCCCCCGCGAGACGGCGCAGCAACTCGCGGATCCAGATGATGCCTTCGGGGTCGAGGCCGTTGGACGGCTCGTCCAGCAGGACGACCTCGGGGTCACCGAGGAGGGCCGCGGCGATGCCGAGCCGCTGGCGCATACCCAGGGAGTACGTCTTCACCCTGCGCCCCGCCACCGGCGCGAGCCCCGTCTCCTCCAACGCCGCGTCGACGCGGCGGTTCGGGATGCGGTTGGTCGCGGCCAGGACGCGCAGATGGTCGCGGCCGGTTCGGGACCCGTGCGCGGCCTGGGCATCGAGCAACGCGCCCACCTGCCGCAGGGGTTCGCGCAGGGTGGCGTAGGCGTGACCGCCGATGGTGGCGGCTCCCGAGGTCGGCCGGTCGAGGCCGAGGACGAGCCGCATGGTGGTGGACTTCCCGGCGCCGTTGGGGCCGAGGAAGCCGGTGACGCGGCCGGGGAGGACGGTGAAGGTGAGGTCGTCCACGGCTCGCCGGTTGCCGTACTCCTTGGTGAGGGCTTGGACTTCGATGCTGGTCATGGCAGTAACCCTGGCCGCCGGGGGTGGGTCGGCTCCTCCCCCGCCCGTGGAGATCGTCTCCCCCACGCGGGGGAGGTCCGTTGTCAGTGGCGGCTGGCACGCTGACGAAATGGTCCGCTTGCTGCGCCCGTTCGGTCGGGCGGTGACGTACACACGGCTGCTGCATCTGTTCATCGGCATCGTGTGGCCGAGCATGTGGCTGTTCGTGCAGGAAGCGTGGTGGATCTGGCTGGTAGCCGCCGCCGCGCTCGCCCCCGCCGCACTGGTGCCCGCGATGCGGACCGCGGAGGGGCTCCAGGCGAGGCTGCTGCTGACCGGGCACCGGCACGAGCAAGGGAGCACGGACATCGTGGTCGCGCCGTCGGCGTCCTGGGGCGACCGGGGACGGCTCGTCGTCTGGCTGGAGGCGCGGCTGCTGCTGGGCTACGCGACCGTCACATGCGTCACCCAACTGCTCTTCGGCACGGTGCACCTGCTGTCGGCGCCGTTCGACCGGGACTTCGAGGAGGGCGGACTGTTCACCCTCGGCGGCCGCGGCTGGTGGAACGTCCTGCTGGTGCCCCTGCTGCTGGTCGCACTGGCGGCGACGGTGGTCGCCTCCGGCCATCTCATCACGGCACTCGCCCGCCGCCTCCTGGGCCCCACACCCGCCGAGCGCCTCGCGGCCATGGAGGAGCGCACCGAACAGCTCCTGGAACGCACGCGTATCGCCCGTGAACTGCACGACTCCATCGGCCATGCCCTGACCGTCGCCGTGGTGCAGGCGGGCGCCGCCCGCGCGGCCCGCGACCCCGCCTTCACCGACCGGGCCCTGGACGCCATCGAGGAGACCGGCCGGGCCGCCCTGGAGGACCTGGAGCGGGTTCTCGGCATCCTGCGCGAGTCGGAGCGGCCGGTCAGCAGCCGACCGACGCTGACGGACGCGGACCGTCTGCTGGAGTCCGCGCGGGCGTCGGGCGCGAAGGTCGACATCGAGCTGACGGGACCTTTGGACACCGTGCCCGGACCGGTCTCCCGCGAGGGCTACCGCATCCTCCAGGAATCGCTGACCAATGTGCTGCGGCACGCGGGCGCGGTCCCGGTCGGGGCACGCATCGCCGTCGCGGACGGCACGCTCACCCTCGAGGTCCGCAACCCGCTGACCGCCGACATACCCGGGCCCGGCCGGGGCAGTGGCCTGCGCGGGATACGCGAGCGCGCCGCCTTGCTGGGCGGACGTGCGCGGACCGGCCCCGACGAGGGCTACTGGCAGGTACATGTTGAGCTGCCGCTGAGTTGATCTAGGCTGGCCGGATGCCGGTCACCGTTCTCCTCGTCGACGACGAACCCCTCGTACGCGCGGGTCTGCGGGCCGTGTTGGAGGCACAGCCCGACATCGAGGTGGTCGGGGAGGCCGCCGACGGGGCGGCGGTGATCCCACTGGTGAGGCAGCTGCGGCCCGATGTGGTCGCCATGGACGTACGGATGCCGCTGCTGGACGGGATCGAGGCCACGCGCGCGGTGCTGCGCACGGTCGACGAGCCGCCGAAGATCCTCGTCGTCACGACCTTCGAGAACGACGAGTACGTGTACGAGGCGCTGCGGGCCGGTGCCGACGGGTTCCTGCTGAAGCGGGCCCGGCCTGCCGAGATCGTGCACGCGGTGCGGCTGGTCGCCGAGGGCGAGTCGCTGCTTTTCCCCGCGTCGGTGCGGCAGCTGGCCGCACAGTACGGCGACGACGGCGGCAACCGGGCGGCGCGCGCGGTGCTGGAGCGGGCCCGGCTGACCGAGCGGGAGGCCGAGGTGCTGCGGCTGATGGCACGCGGACTGTCGAACGCGGAGATCGCGGCCCGGCTGGTGGTCGGGACGGAGACGGTGAAGTCCCATGTGAGCGCCGTCCTGGCCAAACTGGGGGCGCGGGATCGCACGCAGGCGGTGATCACGGCTTACGAGTCGGGGTTCGTGGCGCCGGGGTGAGCCCGCTCCCGGACCGGGGCGAGGACAGTCGGGCGGACCGACCAGTAGGTTCGGGGGTGCCCGACACTCGCCCGGGTTCGCCACTGCGAGTACCATCCGCCCAACATGCGCACGAGCTGGGAGGACGGACGTTGGGGCCACTGACCGGCGGGGATCCCTCGCTGCTGCGAAGGATCAACTCCGCGGTGGTGCTGCACGCGCTGCGTGCCACGGACGCCGCCACGCTGACGGAGATCACCCGGGTGACCGGGCTGTCCCGGCCCACCGTCGAGGGCGTCGTCGAGGGGCTCATCGAGGCGGGGTACGTCGTCGAGAAGGCGGCCGACGAGAGTGTCGTGCGGCGCCAGGGCCGGCCCGCGCGCCGGTTCCGGTTCCGGGCCGAGGCCGGTCACCTGCTCGGCGTGGAGATCGGATCGCATCGGGTCGCCGCGCTCCTTGCCGACCTGGACGGCCGGATTCTCGGCGCCATCGCCAAGGACGTCGACGAGACGGCTCCGGCCGACGAGCGCCTCGATCGGGTGCGTACGGGCGTGGTCGAGCTGCTGCGCAGGGCCGGTGTGGCGCGCAGCTCGCTGCGGGCTGTCGGGGTCGCGACGCCGGGCATCGTCGAGGCGGACGGGACCGTGCGGCTGGGCGCCGCGCTGCCCGAGTGGACGGGGCTCAGGCTGGGCGAGCGGCTGAGCCGTTCCTTCAAGTGCCCGGTCCTGGTGGAGAACGACGCCAACGCGGCGGCCGTTGCCGAGCACTGGAAGGGCTCCGCCACCGAGTCCGACGACGTGGTGTTCGTCCTGGCCGGGCTGAGCCCCGGCGCCGGTTCGCTGATCGGCGGTCAGCTGCACCGGGGCTTCGGCGGCGCGGCCGGTGAGATCGGCGCGCTGCATCTGCTGGGCCGCGAGGCGACACCTGAAACGCTGCTGTCGACCACGGACGAGCCCCTGCGCCCCCTGGACGAGCACGCCGTCGCCAAGGTGTTCGCCCAGGCCCGCGACGGCGACCAACAGGCCCTCGCGGCCGTCGATCGCTTCATTCAGCGCCTCGTCCACGACGTGGCCGCGCTCGTCCTGGCTCTCGACCCCGAGCTGGTCGTCGTCGGCGGCTGGGCGGCCGGCCTGGACGGCGTACTGGAGCCGCTGCGCCGCGAGCTGGCCCGCTACTGCCTGCGTCCGCCGAAGGTCGCGCTGTCCCTCCTCGGCGAAGCCGCCGTGGCGACCGGCGCGCTGCGGCTCGCTCTCGACCATGTCGAGGAGCAGCTGTTCGCGGTCGAGGGGACTGTCACGGGGCGACGCTGACGGTCATCCGGTCAGGCACAGGGCCGGCGCGCCACCGGCAGGCAGCGGCGCGACCTCCGCGCCACTCAACGCGCCGCGCCCCGGAGTCGATCCAGGGCGCGAGCATGTGCCGGTACGACGGTCAGGACGCCTGGCGCTCCGGGCCCTGGTGGATCTCCACGCCGCCGGAGTCGCCGAAGGTCAGCCGGCAGGTGTCCGCGCGGTACGTGGCGACGGAGAGCACGGCGGTGCGGCCGTCGGCGAGGTAGCGGGTGGTCACGACGAGGACGGGCGCTCCCGGGAGGCGGTCCAGCTCCTTGGCGTCGTCCGCGCGTGCCGAGCCCAGCTCGACGGCGCTGTCCTGGCCCTCCAGCTCCAGGCGCTGCAGCTCGCGCAGCACGGCACGCGCGCGTGCCGCTCCGGCCGGGGCGTCGATGGCGGAGAGGTCGGGCACCGAGGACTGCGGGATGTAGAGCAGTTCGGCGGCGACGGGCTGGCCGTGCGTGACGCGGGAGCGGCGCACGGTGTGCACCGCCTCGTCCCGGCCGCTCTCCAGGGCGTCCGCGACGGACGCGGGCGGCGCCGCCAGTGCGCAGTCCGCGGGCTGCCAGACGTCGTCGGTCGCCCCCGGCCAGGCGTGCTGCTCGCCCCCGACGGACACGCCCACGCGCGGCGGCGCGACAGTCGTACCGACACCGCGGCGGCGCTGCAGCCTGCCTTCCAGTTCGAGCTGTTCCAGGGCCTGCCGGAGCGTGGCCCTGGCGACGCCGAAGCGGGCTGCCAGGTCGCGTTCGTTGGGCAGAATCTCGCCAACGGTGAACTCGGAGTCCAGTGCCTCACTGAGCACGGTCCTCAGATGCCAGTACTTCGGTTCCGGCACCGTTTCCAGCTGCGTGGTCCCCACCCTGTCCTCCGCAATCGCCGTGGCCCGTCGGCGTTTTAGCGCCCTTGTTTATTAAAGGTTGTTGCACTTATCTGCGACCATAGGGCGGCCCTCACCCTTGGTCAATACCAATCGCCGGGAACGTTCACGGGACGGCTCGCGCCGCCACCGCCGGGACGGGGCGGTGAGAGCTACGCCGTCGCCAGCGACGTCAGCTTGTCGGGGTTGCGGATGATGTAGACCGACTGGATCTGCCCGTCCAGGACGTCCAGTTGGAAGACGCTGTCGGGCTTGTCGCCGGACCGCACCAGCACCGCGGGGCCACCGTTGATCTCCAGGAACCGGAAGGTGACATCGGGGACGCCGTTCCGGGTGACGCCCACGAGGAAGCGCCCGACCTTGTCGGCCGTCTCCAGGACGCGTACCGGCGCCTTGGCCTTGCCGCCGCTGTCGCCGACGAGACGGACGTCCGGGGCAAGCAGCGACATCAGGCCCTCCAGGTCTCCCTCCGCCGCCGCGGCCAGGAACCTTTCGGTGAGATCGCGTCGCTGGGCGGGGTCGACCTCGTACCGCGGCCGCCGCTCGTCGACATGCTTGCGGGCCCGCCCGGCCAGCTGGCGCACCGCCGCCTCGCCGCGGTCGAGCATGGCGGCGATCTCGGCGTAGGGGTAGCCGAAGGCCTCCCTGAGGACGAACACCGCCCGCTCCAGCGGTGACAGCGACTCCAGGACGACGAGCACGGCGAGGGAGACGGAATCGGCGAGGACGGCCCGCTCGGCGGTGTCCGGGACGGCGTCCCCGAAGGCGGTGACGTACGGCTCCGGCAGCCAGGGACCGACGTAGGTCTCGCCTCGCGCCTTGACCTGGCGCAGTCGGTCGATGGCGAGCCGGGTCGTGATGCGCACCAGGTAGGCGCGCGGTTCGCGCACCTCGGACCGCTCGGCGCCCGACCAGCGCAGCCAGGCCTCCTGCACCACGTCCTCCGCGTCGGCCACACGGCCGAGCATGCGGTAGGCGACCCCCAGGAGGACGGGGCGGTGCTCTTCGAAGACGTCGGTCTCGGTGTCGGTGGTCACCGCTCCATCCCAGCCGACGCGTCCGGCCGTGTCCAGGCGAAATCGACCCCCTCCACCCCGTGTCGTTCAACCTCGGGGGGCGCAGGGCGCGTTGGGGAGCACGCGAGCCCGGTGTCCGCGACGGTCAGGGTCTACCCGTCGGTAGCAATTGCTGACAAGCTGTCTACGGCCGTCCGTCAGCGTGTCCCAGCCAAGGAGCAACCCCATGTCCGCCACCGTCTCCTTCCAGGTCGCCTCTCCCCACGGCCCGCAGAGCGTGAGCGTCGACTACACGCGCGTGGGCAGCGGCGAACCGCTGCTCCTGCTGCACGGGATCGGGCATCACCGGCAGGTCTGGGAACCGGTGATCGACATCCTCGCGACCGAGCGCGATGTGATCTCCGTGGACCTGCCCGGCTTCGGAACGTCCCCGGGCCTGCCGAACGCCCTCTCCTACGACCTGGCGACGACGACGGCCGTCTTCGGTGCCTTGTGCGAGGCCATGGAACTCGACCGGCCGCATGTGGTGGGCAACTCGCTGGGCGGCCTGATCGCACTCGAACTCGGCCGCGAGAAGCTCGTGCGGTCCGTCACCGCCCTCTCCCCGGCCGGGTTCTGGGCGGAGGCCGAGCGGCGTTACGCCTTCGGCGTGCTGCTCGCGATGCGGCAGATCTCCCGCCGGTTGCCGCTGCCGCTGGTGGAGCAGCTGTCCCGGTCGGCGGCCGGCCGTACGGTCCTGACGAGCACGATCTACGCCCGTCCCGGCCGCCGGTCACCCGACGCCGTGGTCGCCGAGACCCTGGCGCTGGCGCGGGCCACGGGCTTCGACCAGACCCTCGACGCCGGCCGGGCCGTCCGGTTCACCGACGACATCCCCGGGATCCCGGTCACCGTGGCCTGGGGCACCAGGGACCGGCTGCTCGTGCGCCGCCAGGGCGTGCGCGCCAAGCAGATCATCCCCCGGGCGCGCCTCGTCAGGCTGCCCGGCTGCGGCCACTGCCCCATGAACGACGACCCGGCCCTGGTCGCGCGCGTCATCCTCGACGGCAGCCGCTGACCCACGCGGGGCGCGCGCCAACGCGCCCGACCCCAGGGCGACTCCGGCGCCGACCAGGGCGCTCCCCAGCGCCTGTACGGCGCCGTAGGAGCCGGTTCCGACGAGCGGGGCGGTGCAGGCGGCGGCCACCGGGATGAGGCCGGAGAAGAGCGTGGCGCGCTCGGCGCCGATCCGCTGCATGCCCATGTACCAGCACACGAAGCCGACCACGGTCACGACCACCGCCTGCCACAGCAGAGCGGCCGCCTCGGTGGTGTCTGGCCGGCGCAGCCACGCGGTGCCGTCCAGGAGCAGTCCGGCCGCCGCGGACTCGACCGCCGCGACACCGCACACCGCGGCGGACAGCAGCCGCGGGCCCAGCGGGCGCAGCACGGGCACGGCCAGGACGGCGAAACCGACCTCGCCGACCAGCGCACAGGCGGAGAAGGCGATGCCGGCGCCGTCCGTACGCCCCCAGCCCTGGACCGTGACCGCGCCCGTCGCGACCAACAACGCCCCGTAGAGGACGGTCCGTTGGGGGCGGCGCTTGTCCAGCAGGGGGACGACCACGGCCACGACCACGGGCGCGCAGCCGACGAAGACTCCGGGAACCGCCGGTTCGGCCGTGCGCTCGGCGGCGATCACAGCCAGGTTGAAGCCGACCATGCCGACGGCGGCGAGTACTACGAGGCGGGCCCACTGACGGGCCGCGAGCGCGCGCAGCCGGGCCGTGGCACCACGCCCGGCCAGCGGGATCAGCAGGAGGCAGGCGAGGGCGTAGCGCAGGAACTGGCCGCCGGCGTACGGGTAGTCGCCGAGGAGGCTGTTGGCGGTGAAGGATCCCCCGACGAGGACGCAGGCGAACGCGGCGAGCAGGGCTCCGCGCGCGGTGGTGGCTTTCATGGCAGCGACGGTAGGAAGCGCAGCGGTCCGGATTAAGGTCCACTTTCATGACGCCATCGCAGACCAATCCGGCCGGGAGGGCGGCACGACACGCCACGGACGCCTCGGAGGCCTCGGCAGACGGTTGCTCGGTGCGGGCGAGCGGCCTTAGCGGGCGGGCGCAGCCCTCCGCGGCGCCGACCCCAGGTGGCCCGCAGCCTCCCGTGGACTCCGCGGCCTGGGAGTTGCTGCTGCCTGCCGCGTCGGCGCCGGCACGCGCGCGTGGGCGTTCGCTGCAGGCGGCGCTGCGTGAGGCGGTGCGGTCGGGGCGGCTGGCGCCGGACACCCGGCTGCCGTCGAGCCGGGATCTCGCGGCCGACCTCGGTGTGTCGCGCGGGCTGATCACCGAGGCGTACGAGCAGCTGACGGCGGAGGGCTATCTGCGCAGCGGCCGGGGTGCCGGAACCTGGGTGGGCAGTGCCGTACGGTCCGCCCGGCCACGCGCGCGTGATCTCGCTCCACGCGCCACCGGCCCCCACGCCGACTTCGTACCCGGGACACCGGACATGTCCCTGTTCCCGCGCGCGGCGTGGGCTGCCGCGCAGCGCGGCGTGCTGGCCGAGCTGCCGCACGCCGAACTCGGCTATCCCGACCCGCGCGGGGTGCCCCGGCTGCGTACGGCGCTGGCCGAACTGCTGGCGCGCCGCCGGGGCGTGGTCGCGGACCCCGAGCGCATCGTGGTCGTGTCCGGGGTGGCGCAGGCGACGACCCTGCTCGGGTTCGTGCTGCACGCGCGCGGGATGCGCGAAGTGGGCGTGGAGAATCCCGGGAGCCCACAGCACGAAGCGCTCTACGCGGCAGCGGGGGTGACCACCGTGCCGCTGCCGCTGGACGACGAGGGGCTCGCCGTCGGACCGTTGCGGGAGTCCGGCGTACGGTCCGTCGTCACGACCCCGGCGCACCAGTTCCCCACCGGCATCGCCTACTCGGCGCGTCGCCGTGCCGAACTGCTCGACTGGGCGCGGTCCGTCGACGGATTCGTCCTGGAGGACGACTACGACGGCGACTTCCGGTACGACCGTGCGCCCGTCGGCGCGCTCCAGGGGCTCGACCCCGAGCGCGTCGCGTACGCGGGATCGGTCAGCAAGTCCCTCGCACCGGGCCTCCGGCTCGGCTGGCTGCTCGTGCCGGAGGCGCTGGCCGAGGATGTCGTCGAGCGCAAGCGGACCATGGATCTCGGCCATCCCACCCTCGATCAGGCGCTGTTCGCCCGGTTCCTGGAGCGCGGCGACTACGACCGCCAGCTGCGCCGGTGCCAGCGCGCGTACCGGGAGCGCCGCGACACCCTCGTATCCGCCCTGGAGGAGCACTTCCCGGGCGCGGAGGTGACCGGGATCGCCGCGGGCCTGCACGTCATCGCCGCGCTGCCGGAGCGGTACGGGCCCCAGGAGCGGTTCCTCGCGCGCGTGGCCGCGGCCGGGGTGGCGGTGCGGCCTCTGACGGACTACGCACACGCGCGTGCCGGGGAGGAGGGCCGGCCGGGTGTGCGGCTGGTCCTGGGCTACGCGCATTTGTCGCCGACGCGGATCCGGGCGGGTGTACGGCTCATGGCGGAGGCGGTCGTCGCAGGTCCGCGCTGATCGGCACTGCACCGGCACTGCACCCGGCACGCCGGTTCCCTTGCGGATGCGGTCGGTTGTTCACTTGTGGTTTCCGTGTGCGCTGCGGCGCACCAGTAGTTGTGGCACTGCACACTGGCCGGATCCCGCCTCTGGAGGCCTTCATGTCACACCGTCCGTCCCCGGGCCGGCGCAGCGTTCTGCGCGGCTCGCTCGCCGCTTCGGCGGCGCTCACCCTGCCCACGGCACTCGGCTCGGCACCGGCGTTCGCCCTGTCGGGGCGTCCCAAGGCGGGCTGGGGCGTCCAGACGGGCGACGTGACCTGCGACTCGGGGCTGGTGTGGGTGCGGTCCGACCGTCCGGCCCGGATGATCGTCGAGACGTCCGCGACCGAGTCGTTCCGCACACCGCACAGATGGCACGGCCCGCTGCTCGGCGCGGACACGGACTTCACCGGCACGACCCGGCTGCGCGGACTGCCGTCCGGCGAGCAGATCCACTACCGCGTGCTGCTCGCCGACCCGGACGACCCGCGCCGCACCGGTGAGCCGGTCTCCGGCACGTTCCGTACGGCCTCCGCGCGGCGGCGCGACGGGGTGCGCTTCGTGTGGTCGGGCGACCTCGCAGGGCAGGGCTGGGGCATCAACCCGGAGTTCGGCGGCTACCGGATCTACAACGCGATGGCGGCGCTGGACCCGGACTTCTTCCTCTGCAGCGGCGACAACATCTACGCCGACGGCCCGATCACGGCGTCGGTCGCGCTGCCCGACGGCAGCACTTGGCGGAACATCACCACCGAGGAGAAGTCCAAGGTCGCCGAGACCCTGGCCGAGTTCCGCGGCAACTTCCGCTACAACCTGCTCGACGACAACCTCAAGCGCTTCAACGCGCAGGTTCCGTCGATCATCCAGTGGGACGACCACGAGGTCACCAACAACTGGTACCCCGGCGAGATCCTCGCCGACTCCCGCTACACCGAGAAGAACGTCGACGTCCTGGCCACACGCGCCCGGCAGGCGTTCTCGGAGTACTTCCCCATCTCCACCCTGCGCCGCCCCGACGGCCGCGTGTACCGGGTGGTCAACCACGGTCCGCTGCTGGACGTGTTCGTGCTGGACATGCGCACCTACCGCAACGCCAACTCGACGGACGACCAGGCCACCGACGCGCAGGGCATCCTCGGCGCCGAGCAGCTGAGGTGGCTCAAGCGCGAGCTGTCCCGCTCGCGGGCGGTGTGGAAGGTCATCGCCTCCGACATGCCGCTGGGCCTGGTGGTACCGGACACCGGCGACGGCAAGCCGAACGTCGAAGCCGTGGCGCAGGGCGACCCGGGAGCTCCGCTCGGGCGGGAGCTGCAGATCGCCGAGCTGCTGCGCTTCATCAAGCACCGCAGGATCACCGGCACCGTGTGGCTGACCGCCGACGTGCACTACACGTCGGCCCAGCACTACCAGCCGTCGCGGGCCGCGTTCACCGACTTCGAGCCCTTCTGGGAGTTCGTCTCCGGCCCGCTCAACGCGGGCGCGTTCCCGGCGAACACCCTGGACAACACCTTCGGTCCGGACCGGGTGTTCATCAAGGCGCCGACGACCGCGAACGTCTCGCCCGCCGGCGGCTACCAGTTCTTCGGCGAGGTCGACATCGACGGCGGCAGCGGCGAACTGACGGTGCGGCTGCGCGAGTCCGACGGCACCGTGCTGTTCACACAGGTCCTGCAGCCGGGCCGGGTCGGTCAGTAACTCCCGTGGCCGGGAGGCCTTAGCCTGGAATCCGTGCCGCGCACCGGCGTCATCCCCCGGGGCGCGGCACGGTCGTACTCCCCACCCCAGACGCTGTTTTCGCAGGTCAGGGTCGA
The DNA here is from genome assembly GCF_036173045.1 of Streptomyces sp. NBC_00299. Taxonomy (GTDB): domain Bacteria; phylum Actinomycetota; class Actinomycetes; order Streptomycetales; family Streptomycetaceae; genus Streptomyces; species Streptomyces machairae. The sequence continues at coordinate 8,069,299 of NZ_CP108039.1, read as the reverse complement.
TTGTCAGTGGTCGCCTCTACGGTTTTTCCATGACGCGATCTTTGCAGGCCGTGGCCTATTGCCAACCCTCCGTGCTGGAGTCCGCCGCGGACGGACAGCGCCTGGGGCTCGAGACCTCACGGGGTGCGACGCCCTCGGGCGTGGAGGACCATCCGCGGTTCTTCGCAGGCTTCCTGACGTCTCCTCAGGTGGCCTCCGCCGGGCTGCTCGCGGTGGCCGACGTGGCGGCGGCGCGGTACTACCAGCGGCAGTTGCGCGCCTCTCTCGACCCGGTGGTGACGGGGAACGGCGACCGGCTGCGCTTCGAGTCCTTCTCCGGCTGCTGCGGGGTGTACGCCCGCCTGGACGTGCTGGAGTCGGGCCTGGACGGCGGCGAGGTGGGACACGGCACGACGAACGTCGATGTCAACAACCCCCTGCGCGAGGCCCTGTCGAGGATCGGCGCGGACGATCCGCTCCATCTGCGGGTCGGTCCGCAGGAGTTGGCCGTGACCACGCTGGACGGCCCGGTCGTGGAGAAGAAGGTGCCGCTCCCCGACCGCTGGCTGCGGGGCTTCGCAGAGGCGCAGGTGATAGCGGCCGGCTTCGACCTGCGGGCCGAGCTGCCGGCTGCGGAGGCGGTGCGGTTCCTGCGGGCGCTGCCGCGCGGTGGGGCGCGGGGCGCCTCGATCGGCGCGCGCTGGGTGGTGTCTTCGGGGAGCGGGCTGCGGCCGACCACGCGCGCGGTGCCCGGTGCGGTGTGCCTGCCCGGCCCCGAGCGGCTGCTCGCGCTCCAGCGGGTGCTGAGGCATGCCACGGCCCTGCGGGTCTACGGCCCTTCGGTCACGGGCGGCGCCGCCGCGACGGCCAGTGCCTGGGAGGTGGTCCTGCCGGGCATGCGGCTGACCCTGACGCTGTCGCCCGACGCCTCGCGCGGCTTCTCCGGCGAGGGCGGTGTCCTGGACGCCCTGGCGGCGGACGAGGCCGCCGAGGACGCGGAGCTGATCGCGGTACTCCTCGCGTGGGAGCCTCGCGTCGACGTGGCCGACCTGTCCGCCGCCTCGGGGCTCACGCCCGAGCGCGTCCGGGCGGCGCTGGTCCGCCTGGGCACGTCGGGGCGGGTCGGATACGACACGGCCGAGGCGGCCTACTTCCACCGGGAGCTGCCGTACGACGCCGAGCGCGTGGAGCGCCACAACCCGCGGTTGCGTTCGGCACAGGCGCTGGTGGCGGCGGGCGCGGTCGCCCTGGACGGCGCCGTCGGGACGGTGACGGCCGAGGACGGGCATGTGCACCGGGTGCGCGACGCGGCGGGCGTGCTCAGCTGCAGCTGTCTGTGGTGGGCGAAGTACCGGGGTGGGCGCGGGCCGTGCAAGCACGCGCTGGCGGTGCGGATGGTGCGGCGGCGGGGCATCGCCGCTGCGGAGCGGGACATGGCACGAGTCGACGGGGGTGCGCGATGAGTTCGCTGATGGAAGCGGTCCGGGCCGGGCGGACGGCCGAGGTGGTGAGCCTGCTGGACGGGATGACGGCTGCCGAACGACGGGCGGTCTTCCCGGAGTTGAAGGCGCTGCGCAAGGAGCTGAGGGCGGATCAGTGGACCGCGCAGGCCCGCAGCGCCTATCCCACCCTGCATGCGGCGGGGACCGCCTGCCAGACCGGTGCGGCCGGCGTGGCGAGTTGGCTGGCGGCCTCCGACATGCGCTGGTGGCCCGCTCCGCCCGGGGTGCTGATCGACCTCCTGGGCGACCGGTCCCCCGGCTGGCTCGGCGACGTGGCGCACCGGCTGGCCGAGCGGCCGACCAGCTCGCGTGTGCCGTACGAACTGATGGCGGGACTGGTACGGCTCTCCGGCTGCCCGGTGCCGACCACGGAGGCCTATGCCCACGGGTGGGTGGAGCACATCGGCCATGTGTGGCAGCGCGGTGACACGATCCTGGACCGGCTGCGCAAGGACCCGCACCTCGCGCACCTCGCGGCCGCGCTCTTCGAGACGACCGACATCGGCAGCCGTCTGGCATGGACTGCGGACGAGGGTCCGAACAGCTGGACCGAGGCGTTGGCGACGCTCACCACCGACGGCGTCCTGGACCGGAAGGCGACGGTCGACGCATGCCTGGCCCGCCTGTTGCGAGGTGGTCCGGCCGCCGACCACCGGGTGTTCCTGCGCATGCTGCGCACCCTCGCACTCACCCGGGACGAGGAGCGGGAGCACACGGCCGAGTGGCTGGCCCTGGCTTCCGAAGCCGCGTCCGTCGTGGCCGCGCACGCCCAGTCGGTGCTGGCGTCGCTGGCCCTGGACGGTGAACTGACCACCCGTCAACTGGCCGAGATGTCGGGCGCGGTCCTCTTCCGCACCGAGAAGAAGCTCGTGCGCGCCCAGCTGGTCCTGCTGGGCAAGGTTCTCGCCCGCGACGCATCCGCAGCCGATGAGCTGCTGCCCGCCGCCGCCCAGGCCTTCGGACACGAGGACTCGGACGTGCAGGAGCGGGCACTGAAGCTTGTGGAACGGCATGCGGGCAAGGTCGGTAGGGCCGAGACACGGGAGGAACTCGGCTACGCCGCCGCACAGTTGATCCCCACACTCCGGATGCGAGCCGCCCGGAGCCTGGGGGTGTCCTCCGTGGCGTCGGAGCCGGTGCCTTACGAGGAGGTGCTGCCGCCCGCACCGGAGCCCGTGCGACTCGCGCCCGCGCCCGAGTCCGCGGAGGAACTGGCCGAGGAAGTCAGCGCGTTGCTCGCGTCCGACGATGACGTGGCGGCGTTCGAGCGGGCACTCGACGGACTCGTGCGGCACGCGTACCGCGATCGGGACGTGCTGCTGGAGGCGCTCGACCCCGTCGTGGCGCGCCGCTGGTGGGACGGTCGGGAACAGGCCTACGCGTACAGCGCGGACGACTACTTCACCAGGCACCACGGCCTGATCAACGCGGCGCACGGTCTCGAACTCCTGCTGGCGACGCTGCGGGGCAAGGTGCTCACGACCACGCTCCACAAGGCCCTGCGCAGCGGGACCGTCACCAGCGACTGCGGCCACAGCCCCCTCACCCGGGCCTTCGAGGCCCGCATCTGGGAAGTGGCGTACCGCATCCGCACCGAGCCTCTGCCGTTCCTGCTGTCCACGCCCACCTGGGGCACAGGCCTGCTGGAGCCGGACGAGTTGGTGACGCGTCTCGACGAGTACCGGCAGCTCGGCGCACGGGTGTCGAAGGCCGACTTCGCGCAGGCACTGCTGCGGGTCCGACGCGGCGACCGTGCGGTGGCCGAGGCGGCCGCGGAGCGGGCGGCGGCGCTGGGCACGGCGGAAGGGACGCGTCTCGCCGGGTGGCTGACAGCCGGGGCTCCGGCCGCGCCGGCGTTCCGGCGGCAGACGTCAGGGGACCGGATACTCGTCGAATCCGGGGAGATCGCCGAGCTGCAGGGCGACTTGCCGGCCGAGTTCCGTCCGTTGGGACGGCCGGTGAGCTTCGTCCAGGATCGCCGGCACTGCTGGCACTGGGGCGACGGCATGCGCCGGCACTGGCTGGCCCTGCTGCCGGAGCAGCGCGAACTCGTGGCGGTCAGAATGCTGCGCGAGATGTCGTCGGTCGCCGTCGACGACGCCCGAGGCGACGCGGAGGTCCTGCCGCGGCTGGCCGAATCGGGCGGCGAGGCCGGTGACGCGGTGCACCTGGCCGTCGCGTACGGGCTCGGTGCGCGGCACCCGGAGGACCGGCTCGCCGCCGTGGACGCACTGCTGGTGCTGGCGGCGCGCGGGCAGCTCGACGGGGCCCGGATGGGCGCGGATCTGGGGCAGTTGATGCGACGCGGGGCCGTGAAGCCGTCGCGGCTCGTGGAGTCGGTGCGCACGGCGGCGGCCACGGGGGCGAACGCCACCATCTGGGGGATGCTCCGGCACACTCTGCCCGTCCTGCTCGCGGACCTCGCGACCGACGGAGCGACCGGGGGGAGAGCCAGTGGAGGGACCGGTGGGGCGCCTGCCACGGGGGCAACCGCGCCCCCACGAGGACTCGCGGATCTCGTGGCCGTTGCTGCGGAGTGCGCCGAGCGAACGGGGGCACGCGGGGAACTGCCGCATCTGGCGCGGACAGCGGATCGCCGTGGCTCGTCCCGGCTCGTGGCCCAGGCTCGGCGACTGCGCAGCGCGTTGACGGCCGCCTGACTCGACAAGAAAAGTAAAAAACAATACAAAAAGGTTCTTTACCGCCCGGTCACAAAGCGTTCGTGATCACGCAACACCGTTCCTTCACAGTGGGTGCATGAGTCGAGACATATCTGATGTGACGCGTGCGAAATCCGGACGTTCCGCCCACCCCTGGCGGAGGAACGTCGTCCAGGTCGCCGAACTCTTCACGGCGGGGTTCCACTCATGGTGGTCACGCCGCCACGGTCACGCGCCTCCGACGGGCGATACCGGTGCCCGGCCGCGCCCTGGCGCGCAGGCCGGGCCGTCGGAACCGTCGCCGGAGACGTCCGCGAGGGTGACCGATGAAGGCGGCCTCTGGCGGATGCGGACGACGGTGCAGGACGAACCGGGGTCGCTGGCCGTGCTGTGCACGGCCCTCGCCGGCCGGCGAGTGGACATCCTGAGCCTGCAGACACATCCGCTGGCCGACGGCACGGTGGATGAGTTCCTGCTCCGTGCGCCCGGCGGTCTCATGGCGGCCGACATCACCCGTGCGGTCTCGGAGGCCGGCGGTGCCGAGACCTGGATCGAGCGGGCCGACGCCCACGACCTGGTGGACGCGCCGACGAGGGTGCTGGGGCTTGCCACCCGTACCGCGCTCGACGCCGCAGAACTACCGCTGGCACTGCGTCAGTTGCTCGGCCGGTGCACCATTCGCTCGCTGCCCGCAGTGCCCGCCGTGGGCGGAAGGGGCCCCGAACCGGTCCCGGTGGAGGGCGCGCTCGAGGACACCGTGATGCGGCTGCGGGCGCCGGAAGGCGGAGTGATCACCGTGGAGCGGCCTTATCTGCCGTTCACGCCGACCGAGTTCGCGCGGGCGCGGGCCCTCGTGGAGCTGGACGCCCGGCTCGGCTCGCGCGTGCCGCGCAGCCAGGACGTGCTGACGCTGCCCGAGGGCAATGACATCACGGTGCGCCGAGCGGACACCGGTGACGTTCGGGCCGCCAAGGAGATGCACGAGCGGTGCTCGACGCGGACGCTCGGGATGCGGTACCACGGGCCGGTCGGCGACGCGGACCGCTATCTGAACCACCTGCTCAGCCCCCGCTTCGGCCGCACGATCGCCGTGCAGACCGCGTCGGGCCGCATCGTCGGGCTCGGCCACCTGCTGTGGGACGGCGACGAGACGGAGGTCGCGCTGCTCGTCGAGGACGCCTGGCAGCGGCGCGGCATTGGCAGCGAGTTGCTGCGCAGGCTGGTGGGGATGGCGGTCGAGGCGGGCTGCGAGAGCGTGTACGCCGTGACGCAGTCGTCCAACACCGGCATGGTCGCCGCGATGCGCGCCCTGGGTCTCCCCCTCGACTATCAGATCGAGGAGGGGACCCTGGTGATCACGGCCCGCCTGGCCGCGCCGGATGCCGAGCCGGAGGGCGCCGTGGGGGTTACGGGGCGACTGTCGAGTGCGGGTGAGCTGGGGAGGGTCGAAGCGCCGTAGAGGCCATGGGCCGTTTGACGGCCGCGGGTGCGCTGTGGCTGGGCGTGCCCTGCGGTCGGGCCGCATGTCGTGCCGAACCCGCGCCCTTGTCGGGGCGCGTCGGCGTTCCCAGCGCTGCGTCGAGATCCGCCCACAGGTCGTCGACGTCTTCGAGCCCCACCGACATCCGCAGCAGTCGGTCGCTCACCCCGGCGTCGCGTCGGTCGTCCGCGTCGACGATGCGGTGGCTGATGGACGCCGGGTGCTGGATGAGGGTGTCGACGCTGCCGAGGCTCACGGCGGGGGTGATCAGGCGGACGTCGGCGATGACCTCGTGCGGGTCGCCGTGGACCTCGAAGGCGATCATGGCGCCGCCAATGCGCGGATAGTGGACGCGGGAGACGCGCGGGTCGTCGGCGAGGCGGCGGGCGAGTTCGGCTGCGCTCGCCGAGGCGGCCCGTACTCGCACAGGGAGGGTCGACAGGCCCCGCAGCAGCAGATAGCCGGCCAGCGGATGCAGGACACCGCCCGTGGCGAAACGTATCTGCCGCAGCCGCCCGGCGAACTCCTCGTCACAGGCCACCACGCCCGCCATCACGTCCCCGTGCCCGCCGAGGTACTTGGTGGCGCTGTGCAGCACGAGCCGCGCGCCCTGTTCCGCCGGGCGCTGGAGCACCGGGGTGGCAAAGGTGTTGTCCGCGAGCAGCGGAACGGAGCCGCAGGCGTGGGCCACCGCCCGCAGGTCCACCTCGGCGAGCGTGGGGTTCGCCGGGGACTCGACCATCACCAGGCCGGTGTCCGGACGCAGCGCCTCCGCGATGCCGGCCGGGTCGGTCCAGGTCACCTCCGAGCCCAGCACTCCGGCGGTGAGCAGATGGTCGCTGCAGCCGTACAGGGGGCGTACGGCAACGACGTGGCGCAGGCCCATCGAGGCGCGTACGAGCAGGACGGCGCTCAGTGCCGCCATCCCGCTGGCGAAGGCGACCGACGCCTCGGTGCCCTCCAGCCGGGCCAGGGCGGTCTCGAAGCGGGCGACGGTCGGGTTGCCCAGGCGGCCGTAGACGGGTGGGCCGTCCGGCTCGGCTCCGGTGGTGGCGAAGGCGTCGATGCGGGCGGCCTCGCCGCGGCTGTCGTAGGACGGGTAGGTGGTGGACAGGTCGATCGGCGGAGCGTGCAGGCCCTGCCGTGCGAGGTCGTCGCGGCCGGCGTGGACGGCCTCGGTGGCGAGTGCTCTCGGTGCGGTGCGTACGTCGTCGTACCCGTGCATAAGGTCGTATGCCTCCCTGCTCGCGGGGTCCATGGGCATCCATGGGCTGAAGGCGGAACAGCGGAAGACTGAACAGTGGACGGGGTTCAGCGGTGGAGGACCGTGTTACGTTCGGCCAATGGCCGAATCTGTCGTTCTGGATCCGGTCGATCTGCATCTGCTGCGGCTCCTGCAGAACGACGCCCGGACCACCTACCGTGATCTCGCCACGCAGGTCGGGGTCGCGCCGTCGACGTGTCTGGACCGGGTGACGCGACTGCGGCGTTCGGGCGTGATCCTCGGCCATCAGCTCCGGCTGGACCCGGCCAAGCTGGGCCGTGGGCTTCAGGCGCTGCTGTCCGTGCAGGTCAGGCCGCATCGGCGGGAGTTGGTGGGACCGTTCGTGGAGCGGATCCGGGCGATGCCGGAGTCGCTGACCGTCTTCCATCTGACCGGGCCGGACGACTATCTGGTCCACGTCGCGGTCGCGGACATGGCGGATCTGCAGCGGCTGGTGCTGGACGAGTTCACCTCCCGGCGCGAAGTGGCGAGGGTGGAGACCCGGTTGATCTTCCAGCAGTGGGACTGCGGGCCGCTTCTGCCACACGACGCGCCGGAGAACACGCCCTCAGCGAAATCGGGCTGATGTGGGACAAGCGCCGGTGAAACCGGGCTGACGCGGCGCCGGTCGCCGTATGAGGATGGACCGCATGTCTGAGACCAACAGCCCGCTGCCCCGTGAGGTCGCCGACGCGTATGTCGACGAGCTCATCGCCCTCGACCCGGTGACCGGTACGTACCTCGGCGTGAAGGAGAGTTCGAGCAAGCTTCCCGACCTCTCGCCCGCGGGCCAGGAGGCGCTCGCGGACCTCTCGCGGGCCACGCTCGCCCGGCTCGACGAGGCCGAGCGGCAGCCCGGCGCGGACAGTGACATCGAGCGCCGGTGCGCGCGCCTGCTGCGCGAGCGTCTCACCGCGGAACTCGCCGTGCACGAGACCGACGAAGGCCTGCGCGCGGTCGGCAACATGGCCACGCCCGCGCATTCGGTGCGCGAGATCTTCACCGTCACCCCGAACCAGACCGACGAGGACTGGGCCGCGATCGCCGAGCGGCTGCGCGCGGTGCCGGTCGCGTACGCGGGCTACCGCGAGTCCCTGGCGCTGGGCCTGGAGCGCAAGCTGTACGCGGCCCCGCGTCCCACCGCCACGTTCGTGGAGCAGCTCACCGAGTGGTCCGACACGGGTGAAGGGCATGGCTGGTTCGAGGACTTCGTGTCCGCCGGGCCCGATGCGCTGCGCGCGGAGCTGGACGAGGCCGCCCGCGGGGCCACGGCCGCCGTGGTGGAGCTGCGGGACTGGATGCGCAACGTGTACGCGCCGGCGATCGAGAGCGCCCCGAACACGGTCGGCCGCGAGCGCTACGCCCGCTGGGCGCGCTACTTCAACGGCACGGACCTCGACCTGGACGAGGCGTACGCGTACGGCTGGTCCGAGTACCACCGTCTGCTCGGCGAGATGAAGAAAGAAGCGGAGAAGATCCTTCCCGGCGCCGCGACCCCATGGGTGGCGCTGGCGCACCTCGACGAGCACGGCCACCACATCGAGGGCGTCGACGAGGTCCGCGACTGGCTCCAGGGCCTGATGGACGAGGCGATCGAGAAGCTCGACGGCACGCACTTCGAACTCGCCGAGCCGGTACGCAAGGTGGAGTCCTGCATCGCCCCGCCCGGCGGCGCGGCGGCGCCCTACTACACGGCCCCCTCCGAGGACTTCTCACGGCCGGGCCGCACCTGGCTGCCGACGATGGGGCAGACCCGCTTCCCGGTCTACGACCTGGTCTCGACCTGGTACCACGAGGGCGTGCCGGGCCATCACCTCCAGCTCGCGCAGTGGACGTACGTCGCCGGCAACCTCTCCCGCTACCAGGCCACCATCGGCGGGGTCAGCGCCAACGCCGAGGGCTGGGCGCTGTACGCGGAGCGGCTCATGGACGAGCTCGGCTTCCTCACGGACCCGGAGCACCGGCTCGGCTACCTCGACGCGCAGATGATGCGGGCCGCCCGGGTCATCGTCGACATCGGCATGCACCTGGAGCTGGAGATCCCGGCCGACTCCCCGTTCCACCCGGGTGAGCGCTGGACTCCGGAGCTCGCCCAGGAGTTCTTCGGCGCGCACAGCAGCCGTCCGGCGGACTTCGTGGAGAGCGAGCTGACCCGCTATCTGACGATTCCGGGCCAGGCCATCGGCTACAAGCTCGGCGAGCGGGCGTGGCTGCTGGGCCGCGAGAAGGCACGCGAGCGGCACGGCGACGCCTTCGACCTCAAGGCGTGGCACATGGCGGCCCTGTCCCAGGGCTCCCTGGGCCTGGACGACCTGGTGGACGAGCTGGCCCGGCTCTGAGGCGGACGCCGGCGCCTGCTGCGGAAGTCAACCTCCGCTGCACGCGCCGGCCTCGCCCCCTCGACGCCGGCAATGCCGCCTCAACGCCCGAATCCGCCCTCGGAGTTGATGACCTCCCCGGTGATCCAGCCCGCCTCGTCCGTCGCCAGCCAGGCGACGAGGCGGGCGGGGTCGTCGGGCATGCCCCACCGGCCGGTCGGGAAGCGGGCGGCCACGGCCTCGTACGCCTCACCGGTCAGGTAGCCCGTGTCCACGGGGCCCGGGTTGACGGTGTTCACCGTGATGCCCTGTTCGGCGAGCGTGGTCGAGAGCGAGCGGGTGATCGAGGCCAGGGCGCCCTTCTGAAGGGCGTAGGCGATCTCCCCCGGCATGCCGCCCGCGATGTCCTGCCCGGAGGTCATCATCACGACGCGGCCGCCGGGACCGGCCGGCCTCAGCCGGGCGTGGGCCTGGACGAGGAGCAGTACCGCGCGGGTGTCGACCGCCCAGTGCGTGTCGAGCATCGCGGCGTCGATCTCGTCGAGGGTGCCGTCGGAGCCGCTGACGGCGTGGTTGGCGATCAGGATGTCGAGCCTTCCGCCGAGTGCCGCCGCGGCCGTGGCGATCAGCTCGGCGGGCGCGGCCGGGTCGGACAGGTCACCGGGTCCCGCGAGGACCTGGGCCTCGGGGTCGCCGAGCGCCTCACGCACGGAGGCGACGACGTCGTCCGGGCTGTCGGCTCCCCAGGGCATCGCGGCGTCGTGCGGCACATGGTGGTGCAGATAGACGCTCGCCCCGTACGCGGCGAGCCGCCGTGCCACCGCATGGCCGATGCCGGCGCGTCTGCTGGCCCCGGTGACCAGAGCGGTCCGGCCGCGCAGGGGCAGGGGGTCGCGGCGCAGGTCTTGGGGGGTGGGGTGCGGTAGTCGGGGCATGGCAGATCATGATGGTGATCTGCCGGGTGCGGCGCACCTGGATATTCACGCAGCTACGTGGCGTCAGTGCGGCAGCCGTCGCAGTTGGACGAGCCCCAGCCAGACCTCCGGGCCTGGCTGCACCTGGGCGGCTCGGACGGCGTACGCCCCCGGCTCCAGGGCCACTCGCAGATGCTCGGTGCGTTCCGTCTCCCGTCCGGGCCAGGCGGAGTCGAACAGGACGACCGTTCCCGGCACCTTCCAGCGCACTTCGTGCCCCCAGACCGCCGTGGCGAGGGCGTCCGGGACCCGGGCCAGCAGTTCCGCTTCGGAGTCGGCCGCGCACCAGCGCACGAAGATGCCCTGGTCGGGCAGGTAGGAGGTCGAGGCGGGCTCGTCGCCGAACACCAGTGCCGCGCTGTCTCCGACAGGCAGCAGCCCGACGAAGCCGTCGATCTCGCAGGCCCGGTCGTAGTCCGAGGCCGTCTCGTCGCCGTCCGCGCCCGCCCAGAACGGCAGCACCGTCTCCGGCACCGCTATCAGCGGGCCGCCGCCCGACTCCACCCACTCCACCGCGCCCGGTTCCGCGTATCGCACCATGGCAGCAGAACCTACACGCACCGCGTTGCGCTCAGAACACCGTGCCCAACCCACGTCTCAGCAGCCGCAGTTGTCGGCACCCGCTCGCGGTGCGGTCATCGGGTCGGCCTCCCGACGCTCCCGTCCCTGCCAGGTCTCGTACTCGAAGCCCTCACGCGCCCAGTACTCGAAACCGCCCAGCATCTCCTTGACCTGGTAGCCGAGTTCGGCGAGGGCCAGCCCGGCGCGCGTGGCGCCGTTGCAGCCGGGGCCCCAGCAGTACGTCACGAGGGGTACGGACCTGTCGAGGAGCTGCTCAGCCTGCTCGGGGATCAGCGCGGTGGGGAGGTGGAGCGCGCCGGGGATGTGGCCCTGGTCCCAGGACTCGGTGGAACGGGAGTCCAGGACGACGAAGCCGGGGTCGGCGTCGGCCGCGAGCGCGGCGGCGACGTCGGACACGTCGGCATGGAAGACGAGGCTCGCACGGAAGTGGGCGGCGGCGTCGGCAGGCGTGGCGGGCGCGACGCGCAGGACAGCGTTGGGCGTAGTCGTCATGACCGGAAATCTACGGCCGGTGATCCACGCTCTGAATAGGTAATCCCCTGCCCTCCTCTTGTTCCGCCGGGGAATGCCCTGCTATTCCTCGCCCATGACCGCGTATTCCCCGGACGCCACCGACTGGCGCATCCTCGACGTCCTCCAGCGCGACGGCCGCGCCAGTTTCGCCGAGCTCGCTCGTGCCGTGTCCATGTCCGCGAGCGCGGTCACCGAGAGGGTGCGTCGGCTGGAGGAGGCGGGCGTCATCCAGGGCTACGCCGCCGTGGTGGACCCCGAGCGGCTGGGCCTGCCGATCCTGGCCTTCGTCCGCCTTCGGTACCCGAACGGCAACTACAAGCCGTTCCACGACCTGGTCGCCGCGACGCCCGAGATCCTGGAGGCCCATCACGTCACCGGCGACGACTGTTTCGTCATCAAGGTCACGGCCCGTTCGATGCGGCACCTGGAGGAGGTGTCAGGCAAGATCGGCACACTGGGCTCGGTGACGACGAGCGTCGTCTACTCGTCCCCTCTGCCCCGCCGCCCGCTCGGCCACTGACGTCATCCGACACCCCGCTGCCGCAGCACCGACCCCGATCTCCCCTTCACGACCTCCAATTGCGCATGGATCCGCCGACGCAGATCCGCGACATGGCTGACGATCCCGACGCTGCGGTCGCGCTCGCGCAGGGAGTCGAGCACGTCGAGCACCTCGTCGAGAGTCTGGTCGTCGAGGCTGCCGAAGCCCTCGTCGATGAAGAGCGTGTCCAGGCGGACCCCGCCGGCCTCGTCGGTCACGACGTCCGCGAGACCGAGAGCGAGGGCAAGAGAGGCGAAGAACGTCTCACCGCCCGACAGCGTCGCCGTGTCCCGCTCCCGCCCCGTCCAGGCGTCGACGACATGCAGCCCGAGCCCGCTGCGGCCACGGCCGGCCCGGTCGTCGGAGTGGACGAGGGTGTAGCGGCCGGACGACATGCGTTGCAGCCGTACGGTCGCGGCGGCGGCGACCTGTTCGAGGCGGGCAGCCAGGACGTACGACTCCAGGCGCATCTTGCGTTCGTTGTCCGACGAGGTTCCGGCCGTGAGTGTGGCGAGGCGGGCCACGCGGTCGTACTCCCGGCGCAGTGGGGCGAGTTGGCGCGCGGCGGCGGTCGCGCGCGTGGACAGCCGGTCGAGCTCGGTGCAGCGCCGGGCGGCGGCGTCGCGCGCGGAGGCGGCGTCGCGGGCCCGCTGGACCGCTGCGGAGGCGGTCCGCTCCGCGGACCCCACCTCGGCCGGCGGCTGCTGGGCGGCGGCAGCGGTGTCGGCCTCGGCGAGGACCGCGCGTACGGCGGACTCCTCGGACTGCCAGGCGTCCAGCCGCCGTTGGAGGTCCCGGTGGGCGGCGTCGTCGAGGAGCGCGGCGGCCGCGGCGTGCGGGGTGTCGAAGCCCGCGCGGAAGGCGGCGTCGGCCAGGCGGGCGTCCGCGTCCTTGAGGCGTTGAGCGACGTCCTCGGCGATACGCGCGGTGTCGGCGGCGTCGGTGAGCAGCTCGGCCTGCCGCTCCAGTTGGGCGGCTCGCGCGGCCACACTGGCTGCGGTGCCGCGGGCCTGGGTCAACTCCCCCTCCAGAGTGGCCCGTTCCCGGTCCAGCCGCTCGCGGTGGCCCACCCGGGACGCGACTCTGACCGCCGCCCGCTGCCGGTCGGCGGTCCGCTGCTCGTACTCCGCCTCGGCCCGGCGCAGCTCCTCGTGGGCCGGATGCAGCGCGGAGGCGTCCCGCCGGGCCTGCGCCCACAGGCGCTCCAGCTCCTCGCAGTGCGCGGCGAGTTGGTCGGTCGGCGAGTCACCGGCCTCGGCCGTGGCCGCGGCGAGCGCCTCGCGTACGACGCCCAGGTGCCGTTCCTTCTCGCTGTGCCGTTCCTCCGCCTGCTGGTAGGCGGTCAGCGCGCGCTCCTCCGCCTCCCGGTCCACGTGCCCGGCGTCCTTGCGGGCGGGGGCGGGGTGCTCGGTGGCGCCGCAGACCGCGCAGGGTTCGCCGTCCTGCAGCTGGGCGGCCAGTTCGGCGGCGATGCCGTTCAGTCGCTGTTCCTTGACGTCGAGCCAGTGCGCCTTGGCCTCGAGCACCTGTTCCTGGGCGAGCCGGGCCTGTTCGGCGGCGGCGTCGGTGTCCCCGGCGAGCTGGTCACGCATCCGCGCGGCGCCGAGCCGCTGCTGCGCGGGCTCCCGCTGTACGGCGAGCTGCTCGGCCCGGGTTGCCGCGTCCTGGGCGGTGTCGATCCGGGCCTGGAGTGCGGCGCGGCTGTCCTCCCACCCGGCGAGCCAGTCCTCGGCGTCCTGCAGCAGGCCCTCGTCGGCCCGCTCCTGACGGTCCAGCTCGTCGCGCTCGTCGACGAGTTCGGCCAGGCGCTGCTCACCGCGACGCGCCGACTCCAGTCCGCCCAGTTCCTCGGCCGCCCGGCGCGCGGCGACCGCGAGCCCTGCGGCGCCCGCCCCCGCGAAGGTCTCCGGCAGCAGTCCACGCGCGCGAGCCTCGGCCGCCGTCGCCCGTCGGTGCTCCGCCTCGGCCGCGTCACGCAGCTCCAGCGCGGGCGCCACGGCCTCCGCCTTGCGGGACCGCTCCATCCGGGCCTGCGCCTGCCGGTAGCCGTCGGCACGCTCCTCCAGCAGTGCGGCCCGCTCCCCTGCCTCGGTGAACCTCCGCTGCAGCCGGGCCACTTCGCGTACATCGGCCAGGGTGCGATCGGCGGCTGCCTGGGCGGACTCGGCGGCCAGGAGGCGGCAGTGGGCGACGGTCAGCTGCTCGCGGGCGGTGCTGCGGGCGATGGCGGCGGCACCGAGGATGGCCTCGGCAAGGCCCGGCTCGCCCGGTGCGAGGTCCGGCGGCAACTGCATGGCGTTTCCCGCCGCCTGCTGCATCCGGTGGGCGTCGGCCAGCAACGCGGAGTCGCCGTCCCGCACCTGCGCCTCGGCCGCCCGTCGGCGCTCGGCGAGGCGCTTCTCCACCTCGGCGAAACGGTGGGTGTCGAAGAGGCGGCCCAGCAGCTTGCCGCGCGCCTCGGCGTCGGCGCGCAGGAAGCGCGCGAAGTCGCCCTGGGGCAACAGCACGACCTGGCAGAACTGCTCGCGGCTCATGCCGAGCAGCTGGGTGATCTCCTCGCCGATCTCCTGGTGCGAACGGCTGAGGTCCTTCCAGCTCCCGGCCTGCGCGTCGTACTCACGCAGCCAGGTCTGCGCCTTGTCGAGTGTCGTGCCCGTGCCGCGCTTCTTCGGGCGCTCCCAGGGCGGTTGCCGGGTGACCTCCAACCGGCGGCCGGCGACGGTGAGTTCGAGCCGGACCTCCGTGCGCGTGGCGGCCGTGGCGTGGTCGCTGCGCAGGGTCATGCCCTGACCGCTCTGACGGGCACCGGGCACGGAGCCGTAGAGCGCATAGCAGACGGCGTCCAGGACGGAGGTCTTGCCGGCGCCGGTCGGTCCGTGCAGCAGGAAGAGGCCGGCCAGGGACAGCGCGTCGAAGTCGACGGCCTGCGAACCTCCGAAGGGTCCGAAGGCCGTCACGTCGAGGCGATGGAGCCTCACCGCGCCACCTCCCGCACAACCTCGTCGGCGCGCACCGCGTCGAAGGCGTCCCTCAGCACGCCCTGTTCGTGCTCGTCCGGTCCGGCCCCGCGCACGTGCGCCACGAAGTCCTCCGCGATCTCCTGATCGCTCCGGCCCGCGAGCCGCTGCGCATAGGACACTTCGGGATCGTCGGGTGCGCGCTCGGGGTCGAAGACGAGACTGAGCGTGTGCGGGAAGCACGCGGTGAGGCGGGCCATGGGGTCCGCCGGGCGCACCGCGTCCGTGAGCGTCGCCTCGACCCAGGCTTCCTCGCACCGCGTGAGCGCCGGGTCGGCGAGCAGGTCCTCCAGCGTCCCCCGGATCCGGGCCAGCGCACGCGGCACCGGGCACTCGACCCGCTCGGCGGTGACCGCTCCGTCGGCGTCCAGGTCGACGAGCCACATGCTCTTGCGGTGATCGGCCTCCGAGAAGGAGTACGGCAGCGGCGAGCCCGAGTAGCGGACGCGCTCGGTGATGGTCTGGCAGCCGTGGAGGTGGCCCAGCGCGGCATAGTCGACGCCGTCGAAGACCCCCGCGGGCACTGCGGCCACCCCGCCGACGGTGATGTCCCGCTCGCTGTCGCTGGCCTCGCCCCCGGTGACGAAGGCATGCGCGAGGACGACGGACCGCGTGCCACGCGCGCGTGCGGTGAGGTCGTCGCGCACTCGGTCCATCGCGGCGGCGAGCACTGCCTCGTGCCCGGGCCTGTCGACGCCGAACTCGTCCTTCACCAGGGCGGGTTCGAGATACGGAAGTCCGTAGAAGGCCACATCGCCGAAGTCGTCCCGCAGCACGACCGGCGTCCCGCACGCCGCCGGCTCGGTCCGCAGATGGACACCCGCGCGGCCGATCAGCCCGGCTCCCACACCGAGCCGACGCGCCGAGTCGTGATTCCCGGAGATCATCACGGTGGGCACACCGAGGTCGGCGAGCCGGTGCAGGGCGTCGTCGAACAGCTCGACCGCGGCCAGTGGCGGAACCGCCCGGTCGTACACGTCTCCCGACACGACCACCGCGTCCACACCACGCTCACGCACGGTCGCGACAAGGTGACCGATGAACTCGGCCTGGGCCCCGAGCATGTTCACCCGGTGGAACGCCCTGCCGAGATGCCAGTCGGAAGTGTGCAGCAGTCTCATGATCCCCGAGACTAACGGCCGGGTCTGACAGCACGGGCGGTTACTCCCGTATCGCCCCGTCATGACAGGGGCGCCATACGCCCGTTAAGGACATTTCACCCAGCGCGCCCTGCCCACCGTGCAGCACGCCGCGCCACCCGACCCCTCACCCGGCCCCTCACGCGTCCCCGTACGCCTCTCCCCCGAGCTCGAACCCCGCCGCCCCCGCCGTCGCGTCCGCGAGCCACGCCCGGAACGACTCCACGTCGGCGTCCGGCAGACCGATCTCGATCGTGACCGCCTCCCCGTACCGCACGTCACGCACCTCCCGCCCGGTCGACCTGAGGTCGTTCTCCACCTTGCCCGCGCGCTGGTGGTCGACGGTCACCGTGGCCAGCCGGAAGCGGCGGCGGGTGAGCGTGCCGAGCTCGTCCATCGCCTCTCCCACGGCGCCGCCGTAAGCCCGGATGAGCCCGCCCGCGCCGAGCTTCACGCCGCCGTAGTAGCGGGTGACGACGGCGACGACGTACCGCATGTCGCGGCGCAGCAGCATCTGGAGCATGGGGACGCCGGCGGTGCCGCCCGGTTCGCCGTCGTCGCTGGCCTTCTGGATCGCGGCGTCGGCGCCGATGACATAGGCCCAGCAGTTGTGGGTGGCGTCGGCGTGCTCCTTGCGGACGCCGGCGATGAAGTCCTGGGCCTCCTGTTCGGTGGCCGCCGGGGCGAGCGCACAGATGAAGCGTGAGCGGTTGACCTCGGTCTCGTGCACGCCCGCGTGGGCGACTGTGCGGTACTCGTCCTGCATCCGGCCAGCCTATGCCGACCTTCCGCCAACCCTCGTCCCGAGGCCCGAGGCCCGAGGCCCGAGCCGGGGGTCGGTTCACGTCGGCTTCTTGCCTCGCGCCACCATGACCCCCGTCAGCAACGCCGTGCCCGGCGTGAGAGCCCGCCAGCCGGTGCCGTGCCAGGCGAGCACGGCGATCGCCGACGTCGGGAACTTCGTACGGACCTCGGCGAGCGCGCCGTCGAGGTCGTCGCCCGCGAGGGCGAGGACGAGTTCCTCCAGGCCGGGGTTGTGCCCCACCAGCAGCAGCGTCTCGACCTCGGCGGGCACCTCGTGCACGACCGCCAGCAGGTCGGGCACGTCGGCCGCGTACAGCCGCGGGTCGTGACGCACCGGTGGCGGCGTGCCCCACTGGGAGGCCGCAAGGTCCCAGGTCGCACGCGCGCGTACGGCGGTCGAGCACAGGGCGAGATCCGGCAGACAGTCGGCCTCGGCGAGCATCCGTCCCGCAGCCGGGGCGTCGCGGAGGCCGCGTGGGCCGAGCGGGCGTTGATGGTCGGCGACGCCCTCCGGCCAGGCGGACTTGGCGTGCCGCAGGACGACCAGGCGACGCAGCGGACCCGCTCCCGTGCGCGCGCTCACGCCGAGCTTCCCAGGTCGCGCGCGAGGTCGAGGCCGAGGAGCCGGTCGGCGTAGGCGTACGTCTCGAAGCGGGCGCCGTCCGAGAGCTCCGGCGCGGTCTCCACCCAGCGCAGGACGCCCAGCACGCCGGGTACGTCGAGGTCGTCCTCCCAGGCGGTACGCAGCTCTGTGCGCACCTCGTCGGGGATGGGCCGTGACGGCCGCTGCGCCCAGCCGGCAACGGCACGGCGCCAGCGGGCGAGGGTGTCCTGGGCCTCGGCGAGCGCGGCCGCGTCGAGCCGTACGGGCACGTCTCTGCGCCGGGACAGCAGTGCGAGGCGCAGGGCGGCGGGTTCACCCTCCTGCGGCGGCGCCTCCGAGTGCACGGGCGCGACGGCGACCCGTACGCCGTCGGGTTCCGCGTCACCGCCTTCGCGCATGACGTGGATCACCTGCGCCTCGCCCAGGCCGCCCGAAGCCGCGTCCCGGCCGTCCTCGAAGGGCCGGATGCCGAGCGCCGCGGCGCCCGCCCGGAGCTCCGCCTGCTGCCGCTCCTCGTCGAGCAGCGCCCAGACCGGCGTACCGCCGAGCTCCAGGGCGCGGACGAGGAGGTCGGCGACCAGGAGCACCCGCAGGGCGGTGACGTCGAAGCCCTCCGTATGCGCCTCGATGCGGGTCAGGCCGCGGCGGGCGGGCGCGGCGTCGACGGGCTTGCCGGTTCGGGCGTCGATGATGCGCAGCACGGAGCGAGCGTAGGCGCCCGCGCGGTCGTCCGCAGTCATCCGGCCCGCTTTCCGGTCAGCGTGGCGGGCGTCCGGTCCGCCAGGAGTTCGCTGGTCATCCATGGTCGTACGGCCCATTCACGCGCGCGAGGCGTCTGTCGTACCCGGGCATCGCCACCCCCTGCCGTGCGGACTGCCCGAACCGTACTGCGCACCTGCCCGCCCGGACAGGAGTTCGGGCCAGGGTTCCCAGGATCCGCGGCGTGTCGGGGAATCCTCGTGGGCCGTCGGCCGTTGTGGGTCATGAGAACAGCTGGACGGCAGTGGCACGAATCACCGGTACGTACGAAGCACAGGGAGGCCCACGGTGTACGGCGACGAGGCAGCGGTCCGCAGGATCCTCACCGAACTGGGCGACACCTGGGCCGTCGTGGGCCTGTCGTCGAACGAGCGGCGGGCGGCGTACGGGGTGGCCGATGTGCTGCAGCGCTACGGCAAGCGCATCGTGCCCGTTCATCCCAAGGCCGAGACGGTCCATGGCGAGCGCGGCTATGCCTCCTTGGCGGACATCCCCTTCGACGTGGACGTGGTCGACGTCTTCGTGAACAGCGACCTCGCCGGCCCGATCGCCGACGACGCGGTGGCCAAGGGCGCGAAGGCGGTCTGGTTCCAGCTGGGCGTCATCGACGAGGCGGCGTACGAGCGCACGCGCGCGGCGGGACTGGAGATGGTCATGGATCGCTGCCCGGCGATCGAGATACCGCGCCTCGGCCGGCCCCACAACTGAAGCGCCGCCGCCTCGGCCGTCCTCACCACTGAGTCGCCGCCGCGCCGAGTTGCCGTCCCACTGCGCCGCCACTGCACCGAGCCGCCTCCGGGACCCTCCCCTGGCCATGACGCCCACCCCATAATGCTCGGGTGACTTCCACCTCCCCCCACCCCAACTCCAGCGCGACGCAGCGCTTTCCGGTCGTCATCGTGGGCGCCGGCCCGGCCGGCCTCACCCTCGGGAACATCCTGCGGGCGGCGTCCGTCGACTGTCTGGTCCTGGAGATCGAGACACGCCAGTTCATCGAGCAGCGGCCGCGGGCCGGCGTCATCGAGGAGTGGGCCGTACGCGGACTTCAGCGGCGAGGCCTCGCCGACACGCTGCTGGAGCGCGCACAGCGGCACACCGAGTGCGAGTTCCGGTTCGCCGGGGAGCGCTACCGGTTCGAGTACGCACAGCTGACGGGCGCTCATCACTGGGTCTACCCCCAGCAGTTCCTGGTGACGGACCTGGTGCGCGAGTACGCGGACGTGCGCGGCGGCGCCATACGGTTCGGCGTGCGGGACGTACAGCTGCACGACCTCGACACCGACCGCCCCTCGGTGTCGTACACCTGCCCGGAGACGGGACAGCGGGAGATCGTGCACTGCGACTTCGTCGCGGGCTGTGACGGGGCGCGCGGAGTGACGCGGGCGGCCCTGCCCGCCGACCGCGCCCACATCTCCCGCAGCGACTACGGCATCGGCTGGCTGGCGCTGCTCGCCGAGGCACCGCCGTCCTCGGACTGCGTTCTGTTCGGCATGCATCCCAGCGGCTTCGCCGGGCACATGCCGCGCAGCGCCGAGGTGACCCGCTACTACCTCGAGTGCCCGCCCGGCGACGACCCGGAGAACTGGTCGCACGACCGGGCCTGGACGGAGCTGCAGCAACGGCTCGGGGCGACCGGCGCGCCGCCGCTGACGGAGGGGCGCCTCATCGAGAAGCGTGTCCTCGACATGCACAACTACGTGGTCGAGCCCATGGTGTTCGGCCGCCTCTTCCTGGCAGGCGACGCAGCCCACCTGACCGCACCGATCGCCGCGAAGGGCATGAATCTCGCCCTGCACGACGCCTTCCTGCTCGGCGACGGACTCGTCGCCCACCTGACGAAGGGCGACAGCACCGGCCTGGACGGCTACTCGCAGGCCTGCCTGAACCGGGTGTGGGACTACCAGGAGTTCTCCCACTGGCTCTCCGAGGTCTACCACGGCACGTCCTCGGGCGACCCGTACCGCGCGGGCACCACCCTCGCCCGCCTCCGCCGCATCTTCGGCTCCCCGACGGCCGCGATGGCGTTCGCGGAGCAGTACCTGGGCAAGCACACGGACGCCTGACTACGCCGCCTCGGGACCGAGGTCGCCTTCGAGGACGGTCCGGGTGATCGGGGGACGGTCCCACAGGGCGAGGATCTCGTTGGCGAGGTCCACGATCGGGAGCGGGTGCGGGGCCCCGTCCACCTGGATGGCGGCGGCCGACAGGCTGCGCGGGACGGCCCCGGCGGCGAGCAGGGCGCGCCACTCCTGCGGGCCGAGCTTCAGGAACTCCAGCCCGGTCAGCTTGGCGATCTCCTGCGGGTCGGCGAGTGTGCCGGAGTATGCGGTGAGGGTGCGCAGGCGCGGCAGGCCGGTGAGGGGCGCGAGGCTGAACGGCTCACCGTCCCACACACCGATGCTCAGCGCTTCCAGCCCGGGGTGGGCGGCGGCCTGGATGCTGGTCAGGCTGCTGCTGTTGACCCGCACCACGGCCGGCGGCCGGTCCCCGCGAGAGTCACCGCCCGCTTCCCCGCTCTCCCCGTTCAGCACCAGATCGGTCAGCGAGTCGGCGAGCAGTTCGGCGCCGATGTTCCACTCGTGGCTGAGCATGACGATCTGCCCGAGGTGCCCGCGCGGACCGGGTGTCAGGTCGACCGCGATACGGTCGCCGCCGCCGTTGTCGCCGAAGACGATCCAGCCGGGTGAGCCGACCAGTTGCTGCACTGCGGCGTCGGGCGGGGTGACGACCGCCTCCATCGCCGCGAACTCCCAGCGGCACGGGCGGGAGGAGGCGTCGGCGACGAACAGGTCATCCAGCGCGAGGAGTTCGCAGCCGACTGCGTCGTAGACGACTTCCGCCGTCTCGTAGTCGCCCCAGTCCGCCCACCGCGCCCGCGTCACCCGGTAGAGCGCCTTGAGTTCGTCGGGCAGCGTGACGCCGAGGCGTGCTTCCGCGGCGGCGATCTCCGCCTCGGTGGCGCCGATGGCGTCGGGGAGCCGCTCGCGCAGGGTCCGTTCCAGCTGCGCCGGGTCCGCTGACGGCGCCGGTACCGCGCCGGGCATCGGATCGGGCAGGCGGCGCCACGGCTCGGCCACGGCGTCCTCGACCAGGAGGAGCGAGCCCGGGTACGGACCGGCGATACCGGGATCCGCGGCGGGACCACAACTGATCAGATGGAGCACGGTCCGACCCGCCGGCGAGATCTCGGCCACGAAGGCGATGTCGTGGGTGTCGGCCTCCAGGAGAGCGTTGCGCACCACCTCGACCGCGTCCCACTCGTCCTGCATGTCCTCGACCTGGGCGGCTCGTCCCGGCTCCGGTGACCGGCGCCGCACGGGCACGCTCCATCCGTACACACCGATCTGGCCGGCCACATAGCCGCCCGGAGCGGCCAAGCGCTCCTCGTTGCTCGCCCGCACGACCCGCAGGATGGGTTCCCAGGTCGCAAAGTCATGTATCGAGGGCAAGGGTGGCCTCCGGTCGTTCCGTCGGTCGTGACGGAGCCGATTATCGCCGGGACCGGCCGTTCGTCCGCCGGGCGGGGCGACCGGCTTCAGTCGTGCAGCGGCCGGTCGCTGAGCCGGTGGTCCGCCACGTTGAGCGCCTCGTCGAGGAGGCGGCGCAGATGACCGTCGCCGAGCGAGTAGATCACCCGGCGGCCTTCCTTGCGCGTGTTCACCAGACCGGCGAGACGCAGCCGCGCCAGATGCTGGCTGACGGCGGGCCGGGCCGCGCCGCAGGCCTCGGTGAGGGTCGTGACATCGGCCTCGCCGGAAGTCAGTGCGTGCAGCAGCGTGAGGCGGGTGCGGTCGCCGAGCAGGGCGAGGAGTTCGGCGGCGAGTGCGAACTGTTCCTCGCCCGGGATGCGCGGGTGCGCATCGTGCGCAGTTGACAGGTGCATGCGTGCGCTCATACGCACATAATGGCCTCGTGGACGGCCCGCGTCCACACCCGCGCAACAGACCTCCACACACTCGGGCGACGGAAAGGGAACGCCGTGGGCGACCGGCACGAGCACGAGCACCACCACGGGCACGGTCACGACCGGGGCCCGGCGAGCGAGCACGAGCACGCGCACGACCATCCCCACCCGCACGACCACTCCTCCACCGGCCTCCGCCACCGCCTCGCCCACCTCTTCACCCCTCACTCCCACGAGACGGCCGACAAGCTCGACTCCGCGCTGGAGTCCTCGGCCCGCGGCATGCGCGCCCTGTGGGTCTCGCTGGCGGTGCTCGGCCTGACGGCGCTCGCCCAGGCGGTCGTCGTGGTCGCGTCCGGGTCGGTGGCGCTGCTCGGCGACACGGTGCACAACACCGCGGACGCACTGACGGCCGTACCGCTCGGGATCGCCTTCGTACTGGGCCGGCGCGCGGCGACTCGCCGGTTCACCTACGGCTATGGACGGGCGGAGGATCTCGCGGGCATCGCCATCGTGCTGACGATCGCCGCGTCCGCGGCCTTCGCGGCGTGGACGGCCGTCGACCGCCTCCTCGACCCCCGCCCCATGCAGCAGATCCCGGCGGTGGCCGTGGCGGCACTCGTCGGGTTCGCGGGCAACGAGTGGGTGGCCCGCTACCGGATCCGGGTCGGCCGGGCGATCGGCTCGGCCGCCCTCGTGGCGGACGGCCTGCACGCGCGGACGGACGGCTTCACCTCACTGGCCGTCCTGTTGAGCGCGGGCGGTGCGGCACTGGGCTGGCAACTCGCGGACCCGATCGTCGGGTTGGCGATCACGGCCGCGATCACGCTGGTGCTGCGGGACGCCGCGCGCGAGGTGTTCCGGCGGGTGATGGACGCCGTGGACCCGGCCCTGGTGGACCGGGCTGAGCAGGCACTGCGGGAGGTCGAGGGCGTACGAGAGGTCGGCGAGTTGCGGCTGCGCTGGATCGGGCATCGGCTGCGCGCCGAGGTGGCGGTCGTCGTGGACGGCGAGGCGACGGTACGGCAGGCACACGCCATCGCCGTCGACGCCGAACACGCGCTGCTGCACGCCGTGCCCCGGCTCACCGCGGCCCTGGTCCACGCCGATCCGGCACCGGTGCCGGGCGAGGCGGATCCGCACCACGCCCTCGCCCACCACACCGCGGCCTGAACCCGCGTACTCAGGAGACGCCGAGCCCCTCCAGCACGACCGCCCCCGGCAGCTCGGCGAACGCCTTGCCCGGCACGAGCAGCTTGCCGCGCCGCCGACCGCTGCCGACCAGGACGTACGGCAGATCGAGGACGGCCGAGTCCACCAGCACCGGCCAGCCGTCTGGCAGTCCGATCGGGGTGATGCCGCCGTACTCCATGCCGGTCTCGCTCGTCGCCGTGTCCATCGAGGCGAACGACGCCTTGCGGGCGCCCAGTTGCCGGCGCACCACGCCGTTGACGTCGACCCGGGTGGTGGAGAGCACGACGCACGCGGCCAGGGACGTCTCGCCGCCGCGCTTGCCGGCGACGACAACGCAGTTCGCGGACTGTTCGAGCAGCTCCCGCCCGTAGTGCTCCACGAACACGGCGGTGTCGGCCCACTGCGGATCGGTCTCGACGTAGATGATCTGCTCGGCGGGGACGCTGCCGTGCCACTGGCGTACGGCGTCGGCGACCGGTCGGGTGAGCTCGTCGAGGCAGTCCGGGGCGGGAGTGGCGTGGTCGAAGTGTCCGATGGGGGCGTCCATGAGCGCACGCTAACAGGACCGCGGCGCCTTCCGGCCGGGCGTCTCAGTGCACGGGGGGAACCGAGACCGTCAGGGTCATCTGCATCGGGACGTCGCCCTGATTGGCGTAGGTGTGCGGGGTGTTGGCGTCGAAGGTGACGCTGGAGCCGGCCGCGACGCGGTACTCCACACCCTCGACGGTCAGGGTCAGTTCGCCCGTCGTGACATGGGCGATCTCGACGGTGCCGGCGGGGTGCGGGTCCGATCCGCTGTTCTCGCCCGGCATCAGCTTCCAGTCCCACATCTCCAGCGGACCGGGGGCCTCCGTGCCGGCGAGGAGCCTGCTGTAGCTGCCCGCGTCGGTGTGCCACAGCCGGACCACCTGCTCGGGCGGGACGACGCGCACCTTCGGACCCTGCTCGTAGTCGAGGAGGGTCGTGATGCTGACCCCGAGCGCGTCGCCGATCTTGACCACGGTGCCGAGGCTCGGGTTGGTGCGGGCCTGTTCGATCTGGATGAGCATGCCGCGGCTGACCCCGGCACGCGCGGCGAGCGTGTCCAGGGTGAAGCCGCGCTCGGTGCGCCAGCGCTTGACGTTGCGCGCCAGGGACTGGGTCAGCAGGTCGAGGTCCGACACATTCCGTCCAACGTTGCGGAGTCCAATATTCTGGATGACAGGGTATATCCCACTGCACTACGGTGGGATGCACCCGATCGTGCACCGAACTGTACTGCGAGGCACCCGTGACAGCACTCTTCGCCCTGGCCACCAGCCTGCTGTGGGGACTGGCCGACTTCGGCGGCGGACTGCTGACGCGACGCACCCCGGCCCTGACGGTGGTCGTCGTCTCGCAGGGGATCGCGGCGGCCGTGCTCGGCGTGATCGTGGTGGCCACCGGCGCCTGGAGCGAGGCCGGTGACCAGCTGTGGTTCGCGGTCGCCGCCGGAATCGTGGGCCCGGTCGCCCTGCTCTGCTTCTACAAGGCGCTCGCGCTGGGACCGATGGGCGTGGTCTCCCCGCTCGGCACCGTGGGAGTGGCCGTCCCGGTCGGGGTGGGCCTCTTCCTCGGCGAGCGGCCCGGACTGATGCAGGTCGCGGGGATTGCCGTCGCCGTGCTCGGTGTGGTGCTCGCGGGCGGACCGCAACTGCGGGGCGCACCCGTGCAGCGTCAGGCCATCCTGCTCACGCTGATCGCCGCCTTCGGCTTCGGCACGGTGTTCGCGCTGATCGCGGAGGCGTCGACCACCATCACAGGCCTGTTCCTCGCGCTCTTCGTCCAGCGTGTGGTCAACGTGGTGGCGGGCGGCCTCGCCCTGTACGCCTCCATCCGGCGAGGCGCCGCCGCGCTCCCGGACGGCACCTTCCCCTGGCGCTCCCTGCCGGCGCTCGCCTTCGTCGGCCTCGCCGATGTGGCGGCGAACGGCACGTATGTGGTCGCCGCCCACCACGGCCCGGTCACCGTGGCCGCCGTGCTCGCCTCGCTCTACCCGGTGGTGACGGCGATGGCCGCGCGCGGTTTCCTCAAAGAGCGTTTGCGGGGCGTGCAGGCGGCGGGCGCAGGGCTCGCCCTGGTGGGGACGCTGCTGCTGGCAACCGGCTGACTCAGGACTCCGCGTCCAGCTCGGCGAGCTCGGCAGCCGCCGGCTCATCCTGGTGAGGACGCTGCTGCTGGCAACCGGCTGACTCAGGACTCCGCGTCCAGCTCAGCGAGTTCGGCAGCCATCGCCTGATCCGGCTTGGGCGCCGCCTTCCCGCCCGGCCCGTCCGGCGCTGATTCAGGACTCCGCGTCCAGCTCAGCGAGTTCGGCAGCCATCGCCTGATCCGGCTTGGGCGCCGCCTTCCCGCCCGGCCCGTCCGGCGCTGATTCAGGACTCCGCGTCCAGCTCAGCGAGTTCGGCAGCCATCGCCTGATCCGGCTTGGGCGCCGCCTTCCCGTCCGGCCCGTCCGGCTTCGCAGCCGCCTGCTCGTCCAGCTCCGCCAGCTTCGCCACCGTCTCGTCGTCCAGCTCGGCCAGCGCCTGGAGCTGCTCGGGGGTGATCCCGTCGGGTATCGGCACGGGCGCCGGAGTCCGAAGCGGCGGCTGCCAGCCGTCGTCCGGGGTCCAGCGCCGCACGACCCGGGCGGGCGCCCCCGCGACGACGGCGTGATCGGGCACCACGCCCCGGACCACCGCTCCGGCCGCGACGACGACGTTCCGCCCGATCCGCGCCCCCGGCAGGATCACCGCGCCGGTGCCGATCCAGCACCCGGGGCCGATCTCGACCGGCTCCATCCGCGGCCACTGCTTGCCGATGGGCTCGTGCGGGTCGTCGTACGAGTGGTTCGTGGACGTGACGTACACGTACGGCCCGAAGTAGCAGTCGCTGCCGATGGTGACCGTCGTGTCGGCGATGACATGGCTGCCGCGGCCCAGCACGACGCCGTCCCCTATCCGCAGGATCGGCTCCGGGCCGAGGTCCAGGTCGGGCATCAGGCCGGCCGTCAGCGTCACCTGCTCGCCGACGATGCAGTGGGAGCCGAGGTGGATCCAGGGTTCGCCGAAGACCGTGCCGAGCGGGAAGGCCAGCCGGGTGGCCTCGCCGATCGAACCGAAGTGGAAGCGGCCGGGGTTCTCGGACGTCACCGACCCCGTGCGCTGCACCCAGGCCCAGCCCGCATGGACGGCGCGCTGCGTGAGGCCGCGCCGCCAGGACGAGAACGTGTTCTTGCGCTTGGGCACCCGCTTACCGTACTGAGCGCGCCGGGCCCTTATGAGGTCGAGGGCCTGTGATCTTCGCCCTACCGGGTGGCGTACGGTGCGCAGTGTCGACGACGTTTGCGGTGAGGAGAGGGCGATGACGCAGAAGGCGCTGGTCATGGGCATCGGGGGCCGGGAGCCGAAGATCGACGAGGCTGCGTTCGTGGCGCCGACCTCGTCGGTGATCGGCGACGTGACGCTGGAGGAGGGGGCCAGCGTTTGGTACGGCGCCGTCGTGCGGGGGGACGCGGAGCGGATCTCCGTCGGGGCCGAGTCCAATGTCCAGGACAACTGCACGTTGCATGCCGATCCCGGTTTTCCCGTGCGCATCGGTGCGCGTGTCTCGGTCGGTCACAACGCCGTGGTGCACGGCGCGACCGTCGGGGACGACTGTCTGATCGGGATGGGGGCGACCGTCCTGAACGGTGCGGTGATCGGGGCGGGATCCCTGGTGGCTGCTCAGGCCCTGGTGCCGCAGGGGATGCAGGTGCCGCCCGGGTCGCTGGTGGCGGGGGTGCCGGCGAAGGTGAAGCGGGAGCTGACTGAGGAAGAGCGGCAGGGCGTCACGCTGAACGGAACCCTGTATGCGGACTTGGCGAAGGCCCACCGGGACGAGCACGGGGCGTAGAGGTCGGTCCTTCGCGATCCGAGGCCCGTCCTGGCTGGTCGCGCCGTTCTCCACGCCCCTTTCAGGACGCGCTTCAGTCTCCGGCGGCCACCGGTTCCGGCTCCGCGTGTGCCGTCTGGACCTTCTTCGCCTTGCGCTTGATGATCAGCATTGACGTCAGGCCGATCAGGACGGCCGCCACCAGGCCCAGCCACGAGAAGCGCTTCAGCCAGGACTCGGCGACCACTCCGACGTAGTAGATGACCGCGGTCGTGCCGCCCGCCCAGAGGATGCCGCCGAGGACGTTGGCGGTCAGGAACTTCCAGTACGGCATCCGCAGGACGCCCGCGAGGGGCCCGGCGAAGATGCGCAGGAGGGCGACGAAGCGGCCGAAGAAGACGGCCCACATGCCCCACTTCTGGAAGGAGCGCTCGGCGGTGGCGATATGGCCCTCGCTGAAGTGCTTGGGGAATTTCGCACCCAGCCATGCCAGCAGTGGGCGCCCGCCCTTGCGGCCGATCGCGTAGCCGATGGAGTCACCGATGATCGCACCCGCGGTCGCGCAGGCGCCGAGCACGAAGGGGTCGATCTCACCGTGCTGTGAGGCGAGCAGCGCCGAGGAGACCAGGATGATCTCGCCGGGCAGCGGGATGCCCAGGCTCTCCAGACCGATGACCACGCCGACCAGTAGATAGATGGCGAGCGGGGGCACCGTTTCGAGCCATTCCTGGACGTGCAACGCCGCTTCCTCCCATGTCGTGCACCCTGTGCTTCCCGGCGCACGCTCGGTCCTGAGCGTGCGCCGGGGCAGCCTACCCGTTCAGAGTGACGCGCTCGGAGTCCCACAGGTTGCACTGGTGCTCACGGTGCACACCAGCGCTCGGCACGTTCCCGCCGGCGGACGAGGTGCGCAGCGACAGCACCGTCCCGGGCCTGGTCGGCATCGCGGGCTGTCCTGTGGCACGCGGCACTCCGTCGCGGACGAAGGAGCCCCAGTACTGGATCATCTGCCGCGCCAGCGCCCGCTGCTCCGCGTTCAGCGGTGACCGGAGCCCGAAGTGCTTGAAGAGGTACTGCACCTCGTTGACGTGGGTCGCACCGAAGTCGAAGTCGGTGCCGAGGTTGCGCAAGGAGGCGAACGGCGGGGAGGTGCGGTCGGCGAACTCGTACGCGTAGACCTTGCCGCGCCCGGCGAGCGTGCTGTCGAGGCGGAGCGCCGGGCAGGCGAACAGCTGGTCGCCCTGGGCGGTGGCGTACGCGATGGTCGGCGAGGGGTGGGCGGACAGCGGGTAGCGGGCGAGGACGTCGTCGCCGTAGTCCTCCCGCATGACGGCCGGGTACTGCTCGGCGGTGAGCGGGGTGCCGCTCAGGTCGAACCGGGCGAAGGCGAACAGCCGGCCTTCGTCCTGGTTGGCCCCGTTCATGACCGGCACTCCTGCGGCCGCCCCGCGCGCGAACGCCTCCTCGGGCTGCCTCGGCAGGAAGTCGCCGCCGGCCACGGGCGCCCAGTCGAACGCGCTCTGAGCGGCCAGAATCTCGGCGGCCGGCTTGGCACGCAGACATGCCAGGTCGGTACAGCCGAGCTTCTGCGCGAAGTCGGCACCCTGGGCCACGGCAGTCCCGTGCGGACGGGCGCCGCAGTCGCCGTACGCCCCGCTCTGGATGATCCCGGCCCTGAACAGCCCCTTCGCCGTCGGCGAGGCGAGCTGGGTGCAGACCGAGCGGCCGCCCGCCGACTCGCCCGCGATGGTCACGCGACCCGGATCACCGCCGAAGCGGCCGATGTTGGCGCGCACCCAGCGCAGTGCGGCCTGCTGGTCGAGCATGCCGAAGTTGCCGGAGACGCCGTCGTGCGCCTCGCCGTCGAGCCCGGTCGTGGCGAGGAAGCCCATCGCCCCGAGGCGGTAGTTCACGGTCACTACGACGGTGCCGGTCTGCCGGGCGAAGGTGTCGGGGACGACGTCCTGGCCGGCCCCGGCGGTGAGTCCGCCACCGTGGAACCAGACCAGGACGGCACGACGGGCCACACCCTCGGGGACGGACACATGGGGGACGTACACATTGAGGTCGAGGCAGTCCTCGGTGTGGCTGGGTTCCTCATAGCCGGGGTCCCAACTCGCGCCCTGCACACACGTGTTGCCGAAGTCCTGTGCCGTACGCACCCCTTGCCAGGGCCGGACGGGACGCGGCTCCTTCCAACGGAGCTTTCCGACCGGCTGCTCGGCGTACGGGATGCCGAGGAACTGCCTCCCCTCGGGGGTGATTTCACCCCGCACCCGGCCCGCGTCCGTGCGGATGACGGGCGGGTCGGCGGCTGCCTGCGCGGGCACGGGCGTGACGAGCGCGGCCGCGAGGGCCATCAGCGCGACGGACATACGACGTAACACCGGTCCACCTCCACATTCGTTGACTGTCGAAGGTCGTCGAAGGTTCGAGCGGGGCTGCTGGGCGCGGCGGGAAAACTATGAGCGTCAGTGACTCGTGTCAACGATCTACGCAAGGAAGGCCGAATGACGCAGGGAACGAAGGAGGGGTCACCCCGGTGGGGTGACCCCT
This sequence comes from Streptomyces sp. NBC_00299, assembly GCF_036173045.1. Classification (GTDB taxonomy): domain Bacteria; phylum Actinomycetota; class Actinomycetes; order Streptomycetales; family Streptomycetaceae; genus Streptomyces; species Streptomyces machairae. The sequence goes on along the minus strand of NZ_CP108039.1, from coordinate 8,039,636 downwards.
GACTGAATGAGCTCCTAGCGGCGGAGTACGGAGTCGACCGTCGCGCCGGCCGTGCCCACGATCGTGGAGACCGTGGCCGGCACCTTGGCCGGCACCTTGGCCGTCACATTGGCCGTCACATTGGCCGTCACATTGGCCGGAAGGGCCGCGACGGCATCGACGGGGATGGCGGGTTCGGCTCCGTTGCCGGAGTCGTCCTGGACGTAGCGGGTCTCGTAGTGCGACTGCGGATCCCCCTCCGGCGGGTCCTGCTCATCGCGCGGAGACTCCGCGTCGGGCGGCTCGGGGCGGGTGGTGCCCGGCGACTCGCGCTCGGGCTTTGAGGGGGCGCCGGGCTGCGCAGGTGCCCCGTTCTCCGGCCCCTGCTTCTCGTCCGGCTTCTCCCCCTTCTTCTCCCCTCTCTTCTCCTCGGCCTTCTTCTCGGACCCGGATCTCTCCCCGCGTACGTCCGCGAGCCCGCCGTCGAGCATCCAGCGCTGCGCCTCGGACCCGTCCCGTTCGGCGACCACCACGCTCACGCCTTCACCGGACGCAACGGCCAGCCCCTCGGAGCGGCGTGGCAGAAGCTCGCCGTGGACGGTGAGGTCGTAGCGCACCTCACCGGCGTGCGCGAGGCAGTCCGCCAGGACGACCGTGCCCTCGTCGGCGTCGGAGTCGAGGCAGAGGGTGGGGTCGGCGGCGCTGCCCAGCAGGCCGTTGTCCCGGTACGACCACTGCTGGGACGCGGCGGACGAGCACGCCGCCAGCTCGGCTCGGGCGCCGGTGCGGATCTCGCCGTCGCGGAGGTCCAGGCACAGGCCGCTGTCGAGATTGCGGAGCCGGCCCTGGGCGATCTCGACCGGGTCCTCGGCCGAGGCGGCCGACGGTGAGCCGCCGGACGAGGGCGGGGACTCCGCGCCCGGACGGACGGTCTTGCCGCTGGGCGCACCCCAGGTGGCGCCCGAGGCGGGGACGCCGCTCTCCTCGGTCCAGCCCTTGGCCGTGAGCACCGTCACGAGCAGGGCGAGAGCGGTGAGACCGACCCCCATGGCGACGGCTTTCGGACGGACGCGCGGCGGAGCCAGGCGCTCCGGCCGGTGCCGCCCGCCGTGGCGCGGGCCTTCCAACGGCGTCGGCCCCGAGCCGCCCCGCCGGGGCCGGGAGTCGAGATAGCGCCGGGCTCCCCAGCCGAGCACGGTCTCGGCGAGCAGCACTTCGAGGCCGCCCTCGAAGTGGCTGAGCTGCTCGGCGGCGTGACGGCAGTAGCGACACTCCATCAGATGCTGCTGGACGTCGGGCAGCAGGGCTCCACCCCGGCGAATGGGGACATCCAGAAGCCGGTTGTAGTAACGGCATTCCCGGGTGGGCGCGAGTTCGCCGTGGGCGCGGACGCACCCTCGCCTGAATTGTTCGCGCACTCCCTCCAGTGCGGCGGAGGCGGTTGCCGCGTCCACCCCCAGCAGACCAGCGGGTATGGTTATCGGTTCCGCCTCGACCTCGGTGTGCCAGAGAAGGCATTGCGAGGCCCCCGACAGGGAACGGAAAGCGCGTTCTGCGATATGCCGCCTTTCGGGCGTCACGGACCGCGCGGCACGCAGCCCGCGGCCACCCGTCGGTTTGCCGAGTTCCGGCAGCAGAGCGGAAATTTGACTGTCGGACGCCCACTCCTTCACCAGATCCCTTACGGCGGCGAGGAGTTGGGGACGCAGTGCGCCGCCGCCCGGCCGGGCGAGCACGCGGTGGAACGCGGCGGCGGCCACCATGGAGGCCGAACTCTCCGTGGACACCAGACAGATGGCCGCGTAGTCGTAGGTGGCGCGCCAGTGCCGGGCCATCAGCAGCGCGACGGCATGAGCGTCCGCACCGGCCTTGCCGAGGCGCGCGACGAGATCACGGTCGGACTCTGTGGGGCTCGCCCCGGGACGTGGCGGGTAGGGCGGTCGTGGGGGGTAAGGGGATTGCACTGAACCATTTCCTTCCCGGCCTCAGGACGGCATGGGGAATGCACGCCCGTCGGAAAGCAGGTGCCTGATTGGTGCGTACCTAGGCCGCGTCACCTGTGGACCGGCTATCGGGGCCGCTCACTTTCGCACAAGCAACGCACAAGAAACAAGAAGTTCGAGTGACCAACGCCCAAAAGACAAGAAATTCAGAATAGTTACCGGCGGTATCCGCACCCGCATTCGATAGCACCGCCAGGGTTACGCCAAGTTGTGTGCAGACAAGGACACTTAGTCCACGGAATCTTCAACTCCGCATCGACCGGCGGTATGAGGGCTTTCGGTCGACCAGGGCACAGAATCGGCCAGGACACAGAAGAGGGGCCCCGCACCTTCGGCGGGGCCCCTCTTCGTGGTCGTACGGTTCGACTCAGCCGTTCGGCCTCAGCGTCCAGACGACGGTCATCTGTCCGGTCACGGCTCCGTCACCGCGCTGGATCTCGATGGCCACGGGAAACTCGGGCCGCTCCCCCGCGTCCAGCTCCGCGACGACGTCGGCGGCCGGACGGCCCAGCGTCGCGGTGGCGGTGACGGCGCCCATGGCGAGCTTCTTGTAGGCGATCTCGGCGCTGACGGCGAGCGGCACGGCGCGCGAGAGCTGGTCGCCGAACGCGGCCAGCACGATCGCCCCGCTGGCGGACTCTCCGAGCGTGAACATGGCGCCGGCGTGCGGCCCGCCCACGTGGTTGTGGAACTCGCCCTGATCCGGCAGAGCCACCACGGCCTTCTCCGGCGTGGTCTCCAGGAACTCGAGGTTCAGGGTCCGGGCCATGGGCACGGTGGCGGCGAGCATCTCGCCGATCGACATCTGGTCTGCGCTCATGGCGGTCATGTTACCCATGAGTAGGCACCGGGGAACAGGTCGTGTGACGGAACAGATAGGTGGTCCGTGTAAGGGGACCCGATGGCTGCGACGGCGACGGACGCCGCACGGCTCGAAGCTGTCCATCCGGCCCGTGACCTGCCATTCGTTTGGCAAATCGAGGGCCGGGCGGCGATAGTCGGCCGGTGACCTCCGCCGCCGATCCGCCCCGCCGCTCCCGCCGCCCCGCCTGGGCGGGCCGCAACTACAGCCTTCTGACCGCCTCGGCGTTCGTCACGAACCTCGGCAGTCACGGCGCACTGATCGCCGCGGCGTTCGCGGTGCTGGAGGCCGGCGGCGACGGGGGTGACGTGGGGCTGGTGGCCGCCTCCCGCACGCTGCCCCTGGTGCTGTTCCTGCTGATCGGGGGCGCCGTCGCGGACCGGGTCCCGCGGCACCGGGTGATGGTCGCGGCCAACGCCCTCAACTGTCTCTCCCAGGCCGTCTTCGCCGTGCTCGTCCTCGTCGGCGAGGCCCAGCTGTGGCAGATGATGCTGCTGACGGCCCTCGGCGGTACCGGGCAGGCGTTCTTCAGCCCGGCGGCCGAGGGCATGCTGCTGTCGTCGGTGCGGGGCGAGCAGGCGAGCCGGGCGTTCGCCGTGTTCCGGATGGCCATGCAGGGGGCAGCGGTCGGCGGTGCCGCGCTCGGCGGTGCCATGGTGGCGGCGATCGGGCCCGGGTGGGTGCTGGCGGCGGACGCGGTGGCCTTCGCCGTCGCCGGATCCATGCGGGCGTTCCTCGACGTGAGTCACATTCCGCAGCGCGCGCCGGGCGGCGGCATGCTCGCCGATCTGCGGGACGGCTGGCGGGAGTTCGCCGGGCGGCCGTGGCTGTGGGCGGTCGTCGTCCAGTTCTCCATCGCGAACGCGGTCGTCGCCGCGGCCGACGCGGTCTACGGTCCGCTGGTCGCCCGCGACCACCTGGGCGGGGCGGGGCCATGGGGCCTGGCGCTGGGCTTCTTCGGCGCGGGCACGGTCGCCGGAGCCCTGCTCATGACCCGCTGGAAGCCACGCCGTCTGCTCCTCGCCGGCACTCTGTGCGTCTTCCCGCTCGCCCTCCCTTCCGCCGCGCTCGCCGTTCCGGCGCCGATCAGCGTGCTGTGCGCGGTGATGTTCCTGACCGGCGTGACGGTGGAGGTGTTCGGCGTCTCCTGGATGACGGCACTCCATCAGGAGATCCCGGAGGAGAAGCTGTCCCGGGTCGCCGCATACGACTGGTTCGGCTCGGTCGCCCTGGTCCCGCTGGCGACGGCCCTGGCCGGCCCCGCGGAGGCGGCGGTCGGGCGCACGTCCGCGCTGTGGGGCTGCGCCGCGCTGGTCGTGATCGTCACGGCGGGGGCCCTGTGCGTACCGGACGTACGGAACCTGCGGCGCCGTACCAAGCAGGTCACCGCGAGCGGCCACCTCGGCTCAGCCGATGCTGAAAGCCCCGTCCGGGGGCTCGGGTGACGGTACGGCGTCCTCGTCCGTCACCGGACGGGCCCCGCCGATGAAGTCCCGCAGCGCCGATCCGTGTTCGACCCTCGCCGGAAAGGCGTCGGAGGCGGTCAGGCGGGCCAGGGCCGCCAGGTCGAGGGGCCGGTGCGCAGCGACGAGCACCGCGTTGCCGAACCGCCTGCCGCGCAGCACACCCGGCTCGGCGATCAGCGCCAGCTCCTCGAACACCGTGCCGTAGGTGGCGATCTGGGAGCGCAGGAAGGCGAAGGGTGCGGCATCGGCGAGGTTGGCCGCATGGACGCCGCTCCCCCGCAGGACTCGGTCGGCCTGACGGACGTACGCGAGCGACGTCAGGTGGGCCGGCACCCGTGACCCGCCGAAGACATCGGCGACGAGCACGTCGGCCGAGTCGTCCTCGGCCGCTTCCAGCCAGCCCCGGGCGTCCCCGGCGTGCAGCCGGATGCCGGCCCCGTCCGGAACCGGCAGATGCTCGGCGACCAGCTTCAGCAGCCCACGGTCGGCCTCGACCACGTCCTGCCGTGAGCCGGGCCTGGTGGCCGCCAGATAGCGGGGCAGGGTGAGCGCCCCGCCCCCGAGATGGAACACGTCCAGCGGACGCCCCGCCTCGGCCACTATGTCCAGGACATGGCCGAGGCGGCGCGCGTACTCGAACTCCAGATGGGTCGGCTCGTCAAGATCGACGTACGACTGAGGAGCCCCGTCGACGGTGAGCAACCAGGCCCGCTTCCGATCGACGTCGGGCATCAGCTTGGCGGTGCCGTAGTCGACGGCTCGGGTGACGGGTATGGGATCGCTCACCTGCTCATTGTGCAGTCCCCGGAGAACCGAGCGACCCTCACACGACGGCAGTCACGGTCCCCGCCCCGACGGTCCTGCCACCCTCACGGATGGCGAACCCGAGCC